>NZ_CP093365.1 GCF_023380245.1 Bombilactobacillus thymidiniphilus | reverse complement strand
TTTTTTTTTTTTTCTTTTTTCCTTATTTTGGATAAAGTGCCTTTATTGGAACTAAACTAAAAAGTATTTTACTAGAATGTCAGATTGAAAAAGTATTTATCTGTGGTTTGACAACGCCACATTGTGTTTCCACTACTACGCGAATGTCTGGTAATTTGGGATTTGATACTTACTTAGTTGAAGATGCAACAGTCTCTTTTGCAATTATGGATTACCAGGGATTTCATTTGTTCGCTAAATGGCCATATCTTAAACGATAAGACATACGTATGCTTTGATTGTAAGCTTGATTTTAAATCAACAATGAATATATTCTTAGATATACCTAATTCATATATACGCGTTGGGTAAATATAAAAGTGTGGGAGGAATAGTAATGAATACTTCTTTTGAAACAAATTGGATCAAAGAAAATATCGAAGCTTTAGATTGTGAAAGCTTACAGTTAATTCAAGGAGGCTCTAGAAAAGATTATAAGGCTGGTTATGCATGGGGGCAAGGCTGTAAGGCATGCTGTAGATATATGGACAATTTTTAAATAATTTTGGAGGAGAAGGTTTTGTTATGGAAAATAATTATTTAGAATTATCAGATAACTCTTTGGGCGAAATTTTGGGAGTCGGACATGCTTATACCGCAGCCGCAATCCGTAGAAATAATAGGTCCATGCAATCGGCTGCAGACTTTGCTTGTGGATTTTATCATGGCTTTTTTGGCTAAATAGTTTGATTGAATTTTTATTATTGGATACTAATCTTTTTATATATATTATTATGGGATTTTATCATATTTAGGAGAATAGCTATATGAGTCATAAAAGATTAACAAACAGACTTATAGTATTACTGGTTTTAGAAGTTTTATTTGAATTTGGTATGGTGAATTTTTCGAGATATCTTCATGAAAACAGCAGTGTGCTTTTTTTATGTTTAGATAAGTTTTTATTCTTGGGTTTACTGATTCTGTTGAATAACTGGCTAACACAACGAAAAATCCCTTTTTCTTTGAAACTCAATAAAGATCAACAAAAAGGCATTTTGGTTGTTGCTGGAATTTTAATTATTATGGGTTTGATGAATGTAAAGAATTTTTTGAATGCCATCGCTGTGGGCTTTATAGCTGGTACGACTGAAGAGTATCTTTTTCGAGGAGTCGTATTGCTAACACTATTGGAATTATTTGATCATTTCCAGTATCTTGTTTGGTTCGGAGCATTTTCTGAATCTATACTCGCAAAGTTTTTCGGCAACAATAATCCAAGTTTTGCAGACGACGGCTATGGGATTTGTGTTTGCTAGTATTTTTGTTAGAACCAATAATTTACTATTTCCTATGTTATGTCATTTTAGCTTAGACTATGTGGTCACTATTCTTTGGGGAATGCAGAATAGTAGCAATATTTCGTTTGGTTGGTAGTGCTATTGGTGTGTCAGTATTTTATTTAATAGTTGGTTTGTTTATTTTGATGCCAATATTGACCGATAATAAGTTAAAAGTTGAAAAATAATGTTTTTGGGAGTGCCTGAAGGAAAAGAATGGATTGAACAACGCTTTGAAACAGCTATTTTGGTGAATCAGTGGCCGGTAAAGACTCATAGTTATTACACTACTATTGTGATTTTTAGAAAGTGGTTGAATTAAACCTGCAATTTCCTTCCTAAAATTAAAATTGTAACTTCGAAAATTGTTGACTTTTAATTTTTGGGGTCTTAATCTTAAGTTAGATATGAGTGTAATAGATAGTTATTTTTCTTAAATAATTTAAAAAATAATCCTACTCCAAAAATTTCATCAACATCTTCTGTAATTACATATTCATCTGGATCATTATCTGCTTTTAAATTACCTAATGTAAAAATAGCAGGGCTAGGTCCAGTGATTTATCTAAATTGATTACTGTAATTATTGATTTCTTTTCCTCAGATGGATAGAGGTGGACAAATGAAATTCACTGTAAATGGATTATCAAAGCGCTATAAAACATCACATATATTGACTAACGTTAATTTTGATTTTGATATGAGTGTGTGCAACATAATTGCACTAATTGGACCGAATGGCATTGGTAAAACTACACTTATGAGATTAATGGCAGGTATTACTATTCCCAATGCTGGTGATATCTCCATAGATAATTCCACTAACTTAACGTACGAAGCTTGGGCGCGAGTAAATACCATCTTTGTTCCGGCTGGTGAAAGAGGATTAAGAAACAAACTGACTATTTACCAAAATTTAGAATATTTTTCGGCTCTAAGTAATCAAAATTATCAAGAAAATGCTGATCATCTAACAAGTTTAGCCAAATTATTTAACATTACTAACTTTGTAAAAAATGATTTTGAAAAACCTCAACTGGTCAAAAGAAAAAGGCATCTTTACTAGTTGCTGCTGCCATGAATTCCAAAATGTTGTTATTAGATGAGCCCTCTAATGGCCTTGATATTGATGCTCAAAAAGAATTAATGACATTGATGTCTAAACTATCGGAACTAGAGAAAATAATTATAGTTTCGTCTCATGATCCGGAATTAATTAGTACAGTGGCGCAAAGCTATGTTTTCTTAGGAAACGGGCGCGTGCTCAAACAGACATTTGGTCAGGTTTCAAAAGAAAAATTAGTTAATAGATATCACCAATTATACGGATTGGGGGTGATAAACGATGATTAGGCAAGGCATTATAAGATTATTCCTGGTTGAATTAAAAATGGAATGGATCACCAGAATGAAATATATTATGGCGTCTATTGGTGATTTTGTGGTCTTTACAGTTACATTTCTAGCAGTGACATTTGTGGCGCCAGTTTCTGCGGTAAACAGCACCTATCATACTAATCAAGGCCTGTTACTTATTATGATTGGTTATATGTTTTGGAATTTAGGTGTTGTAGCGATGGATATTGGCACACAAGTGATTGAAAGTGCTGCCAAGAGTGGGATATTAGAAATAGAGATGTAATCTAAGTATCCACTTTGGCTACTAATATTTATCAGAAACATTGTCACAAATGCCTTTGTGGTTATGTATCTAATATTTCTTGGTGTTGCAACGTCGCTATTTACTAATTTGAAGTTTTCGACAATCTTACTTGCTATTATTTATGTCACAATATTGTCTATGCTTACCAATTTAGGTATGTTAGGTATTGGATTTATATTTGCTTCAGGATCATTGTCGTTTAAAAGAATAGGACAATGGTCTACACTACTCCAAGCAGCGATTATATTATTTTCCAATGTTGGAATACCGTTAACAACTCCACTACAATTAATTGTTCCTTTTTCAGGCGGAATAGAAATTGTGCGAAGCTTAATACTTAATAAGCCTATATCAGTTAACGAATTAATCATCACGTTAATAGTAAACATCTTATGGTTTATTGCTGGGATTGTTGTTTTGAACGTTAGTGTAAAGAATGAACGAAAAAATGGCTCATTTACGGCCTTTTGATTGTAGTAAAAACATATTGTCTAGTACAAGGAAGCAGGTAAATATTTACATGAAAAAAATTCTTTTATTTAATTCGTCAACGCATGATCCTTCTAATTCGGCCATTTTAGCCAAATTAGTCTTAAAGGGATTGGATTATCAGGATATAAATCTAAATAATGTCCAAATAGGTGATGTGCAAGATTTTCGGTTTGCGTCTAGTTGGCCTCGCCAAGATGATGATTATTATCGTATCAGTGAACAGCTCCAAGCAGCTGATGTAATTGTTTTGGCAACACCGGTCTATTGGTATGGTGTCGCTGCCACACTGAAAAGGTTCATCGATCGATGGTCCGAAAGTCTCAAAGTGGATGATAATTTTCGAGCAGCAATGCAAGGCAAACAAATTGTCTTGGTTATTGTTGGTGGCGATAATCCTATAGTTAAAGGTCAACCGATTGTTGAGCAGTTTAATTATATTTGCGAGTTTTTGGGTATGGAATTGTTGACTAGTGTAATTGGAGAAGCTAATCGACCGAATACAATTCAAAATGATTCACACGCGCTGTCTCAAGCTGAGGCGGCTAACACAATGCTTAAAAAATTGTGTCAGTAGGAAATGGAATACAATTGATTCAAAAAGCTTGTTGCTAGCAACAAGCTTTTTTATGTTCAATAATCTTTTCTTTGTGAGGGCACACCTTTTTTGTCAGTAACAATTCAGCAAAAGTCTGATATACCAACGCTGCACCTCTTAGTTGCGTTAAAGCTCGTAAGATGTTCGTGCTTTTTTTAAGTGGCAATTTCATAATCACCTTGTATTGAGAGGTGTGGTCTTTGGGAAAGGATGGAAATGATGTCCATGTTAATATGATTTTTTTTTGATTATTATGCCAGCTTTGTTAAACTTGCCGTTGTTTTTTAAAAGTCGTAATCAAATGACGACAACAGTCCAATTATTGATGATGTGCATTTATTTAATAATATTTTTATTAGCTACTACCACAATGCTTATGAATAATAATTATGATAATGACATTTGTTGTTGGCATGGTTTCTAATATTGGTGATTTGATGATGTAAAGTTATAACAAAAAGTGATTCTAGGGCAATGAATTAGAGAAGAACGAGAAAAAAGAAATTGGACACAAACTCAATGTTAGCCGCCAGTCTGTGTCTAAATAACTTATCCAGATATTGAGCGTCCAATTCAAATTAGTGATCTATTTGCGGTTAGTTTAAACAGTCTGATACGTGATGATGAAAAATTTCAGCAACAGATTAAATTTCAAAAACTACGAAATGGCATGACCTTTTGGGATTTCTTGAGTTATCGTTGGTGGATTATTTTTGTCATTGCTTGGTGTTTAGCGTGGTTACTGCCAATAGTTATTCATGCTCTGAAGTAGTAATCAATAAAAATGATTGAAAATGTATCTTAAAGCATAAAGGATATTCATGACAAAATTAATGAATTATCCTAACCAATATCAATTTACTCTCGCAGAAAATTGCCGTTTTGCACGTGCTAATTGTACATGTAAAATGCGGCTGTTTTTGACAGTACCTAAAGAATATCAGCCTAAGAATGTTACTAAAGACTAAATTTTAAAAGTGACGATTAATTTGTTAAAGGGATATGAAACGCAATTTAGATCAGGATATGTTCAAAATCGTGGAACCAACAAATTTATTGGCTACCCTATTAGAGAGTGCTTGATTAATTACAATAAGCGGGTTCCATATTATGGCACGTATCCAGAAATTAAAAGAAAAATATCAGCAGGTCGTTTATTTGTTTCGCATGGATGAAATTATGCATCGTGAATCGAAAAATTAAAACTTCATCAATATGGATCGCTAATTAACCGATCTGGTGAGCAAGTTGATGTGCATTTATAGAGATTTTAACCAGACTTCATTCTGTTTCTGGAAAATAATGAAGTCTATAGGGTATGAGTAGTGATAAGTTTGTTAGTGAATTATGGAAACAAGATTTGTTACTTTACATGTTCGATCACCAAGCTGAGATGGAATTTGAATAGGAATATGATGATGATGTGTACGTTAACGGTGCGAAATTCCACATTAAAGGTGATAGACAAAATACTATGAACAAGCTTGATCGATTAACTAGTGCTGATGATTAGTTCTAATTCTAGGATTTACATTTTTATTTTTTAATATACCATCTATCCCTTAAAGTTGAGACCGATGAGCAATTAAAAGATTCTTTTGAGTACTACGGCGGATATTAATAAATTATTTTAAAAATATTTATCTCATGTAACTATATTTATGAGCCTGATAAATAATAGTAAATTTGGATCTATTCTATTTATTTATGATTTGTTTATGGATATAACAAATGAATATAGTAAATTTAACAATTAATCAAAATATATTGAATTTGTTGATTGAAAATTGACTGGATCAAATAAATAATCATAAGTTGATATTTTTTAAATGTGTAAATTAATTAAAAATAAAGTATCTATTAAATATATATGATCTTTTGAACGATTAAGATATTTAAAAAATATTAAATGTGTTGAGTTAAATTATATCCTTCGTTTATAGTTTAACTTTTTTGTCTAAAATTTCGTTGTGTACGAAATTGCAAAATGATGTGCTGATGAAATTTAAAAATATTAGTATTAGTAGTAAAATGGTACATCTTTTTATTGAGAATCAATATGAAAACTATATATAAATATTTATAAAAAGTTCCAAAATGATACGGTATATATATATCCTATGAGCTATAGCTCATAGGATATATATATACCGTATCATTTTGGAACTTTTTATAAATATTTATATATAGTTTTCATATTGATTCTCAATAAAAAGATGTACCATTTTACTACTAATACTAATATTTTTAAATTTCATCAGCACATCATTTTGCAATTTCGTACACAACGAAATTTTAGACAAAAAAGTTAAACTATAAACGAAGGATATAATTTAACTCAACACATTTAATATTTTTTAAATATCTTAATCGTTCAAAAGATCATATATATTTAATAGATACTTTATTTTTAATTAATTTACACATTTAAAAAATATCAACTTATGATTATTTATTTGATCCAGTCAATTTTCAATCAACAAATTCAATATATTTTGATTAATTGTTAAATTTACTATATTCATTTGTTATATCCATAAACAAATCATAAATAAATAGAATAGATCCAAATTTACTATTATTTATCAGGCTCATAAATATAGTTACATGAGATAAATATTTTTAAAATAATTTATTAATATCCGCCGTAGTACTCAAAAGAATCTTTTAATTGCTCATCGGTCTCAACTTTAAGGGATAGATGGTATATTAAAAAATAAAAATGTAAATCCTAGAATTAGAACTAATCATCAGCACTAGTTAATCGATCAAGCTTGTTCATAGTATTTTGTCTATCACCTTTAATGTGGAATTTCGCACCGTTAACGTACACATCATCATCATATTCCTATTCAAATTCCATCTCAGCTTGGTGATCGAACATGTAAAGTAACAAATCTTGTTTCCATAATTCACTAACAAACTTATCACTACTCATACCCTATAGACTTCATTATTTTCCAGAAACAGAATGAAGTCTGGTTAAAATCTCTATAAATGCACATCAACTTGCTCACCAGATCGGTTAATTAGCGATCCATATTGATGAAGTTTTAATTTTTCGATTCACGATGCATAATTTCATCCATGCGAAACAAATAAACGACCTGCTGATATTTTTCTTTTAATTTCTGGATACGTGCCATAATATGGAACCCGCTTATTGTAATTAATCAAGCACTCTCTAATAGGGTAGCCAATAAATTTGTTGGTTCCACGATTTTGAACATATCCTGATCTAAATTGCGTTTCATATCCCTTTAACAAATTAATCGTCACTTTTAAAATTTAGTCTTTAGTAACATTCTTAGGCTGATATTCTTTAGGTACTGTCAAAAACAGCCGCATTTTACATGTACAATTAGCACGTGCAAAACGGCAATTTTCTGCGAGAGTAAATTGATATTGGTTAGGATAATTCATTAATTTTGTCATGAATATCCTTTATGCTTTAAGATACATTTTCAATCATTTTTATTGATTACTACTTCAGAGCATGAATAACTATTGGCAGTAACCACGCTAAACACCAAGCAATGACAAAAATAATCCACCAACGATAACTCAAGAAATCCCAAAAGGTCATGCCATTTCGTAGTTTTTGAAATTTAATCTGTTGCTGAAATTTTTCATCATCACGTATCAGACTGTTTAAACTAACCGCAAATAGATCACTAATTTGAATTGGACGCTCAATATCTGGATAAGTTATTTAGACACAGACTGGCGGCTAACATTGAGTTTGTGTCCAATTTCTTTTTTCTCGTTCTTCTCTAATTCATTGCCCTAGAATCACTTTTTGTTATAACTTTACATCATCAAATCACCAATATTAGAAACCATGCCAACAACAAATGTCATTATCATAATTATTATTCATAAGCATTGTGGTAGTAGCTAATAAAAATATTATTAAATAAATGCACATCATCAATAATTGGACTGTTGTCGTCATTTGATTACGACTTTTAAAAAACAACGGCAAGTTTAACAAAGCTGGCATAATAATCAAAAAAATAATCATATTAACATGGACATCATTTCCATCCTTTCCCAAAGACCACACCTCTCAATACAAGGTGATTATGAAATTGCCACTTAAAAAAAGCACGAACATCTTACGAGCTTTAACGCAACTAAGAGGTGCAGCGTTGGTATATCAGACTTTTGCTGAATTGTTACTGACAAAAAAGGTGTGCCCTCACAAAGAAAAGATTATTGAACATAAAAAAGCTTGTTGCTAGCAACAAGCTTTTTGAATCAATTGTATTCCATTTCCTACTGACACAATTTTTTAAGCATTGTGTTAGCCGCCTCAGCTTGAGACAGCGCGTGTGAATCATTTTGAATTGTATTCGGTCGATTAGCTTCTCCAATTACACTAGTCAACAATTCCATACCCAAAAACTCGCAAATATAATTAAACTGCTCAACAATCGGTTGACCTTTAACTATAGGATTATCGCCACCAACAATAACCAAGACAATTTGTTTGCCTTGCATTGCTGCTCGAAAATTATCATCCACTTTGAGACTTTCGGACCATCGATCGATGAACCTTTTCAGTGTGGCAGCGACACCATACCAATAGACCGGTGTTGCCAAAACAATTACATCAGCTGCTTGGAGCTGTTCACTGATACGATAATAATCATCATCTTGGCGAGGCCAACTAGACGCAAACCGAAAATCTTGCACATCACCTATTTGGACATTATTTAGATTTATATCCTGATAATCCAATCCCTTTAAGACTAATTTGGCTAAAATGGCCGAATTAGAAGGATCATGCGTTGACGAATTAAATAAAAGAATTTTTTTCATGTAAATATTTACCTGCTTCCTTGTACTAGACAATATGTTTTTACTACAATCAAAAGGCCGTAAATGAGCCATTTTTTCGTTCATTCTTTACACTAACGTTCAAAACAACAATCCCAGCAATAAACCATAAGATGTTTACTATTAACGTGATGATTAATTCGTTAACTGATATAGGCTTATTAAGTATTAAGCTTCGCACAATTTCTATTCCGCCTGAAAAAGGAACAATTAATTGTAGTGGAGTTGTTAACGGTATTCCAACATTGGAAAATAATATAATCGCTGCTTGGAGTAGTGTAGACCATTGTCCTATTCTTTTAAACGACAATGATCCTGAAGCAAATATAAATCCAATACCTAACATACCTAAATTGGTAAGCATAGACAATATTGTGACATAAATAATAGCAAGTAAGATTGTCGAAAACTTCAAATTAGTAAATAGCGACGTTGCAACACCAAGAAATATTAGATACATAACCACAAAGGCATTTGTGACAATGTTTCTGATAAATATTAGTAGCCAAAGTGGATACTTAGATTACATCTCTATTTCTAATATCCCACTCTTGGCAGCACTTTCAATCACTTGTGTGCCAATATCCATCGCTACAACACCTAAATTCCAAAACATATAACCAATCATAATAAGTAACAGGCCTTGATTAGTATGATAGGTGCTGTTTACCGCAGAAACTGGCGCCACAAATGTCACTGCTAGAAATGTAACTGTAAAGACCACAAAATCACCAATAGACGCCATAATATATTTCATTCTGGTGATCCATTCCATTTTTAATTCAACCAGGAATAATCTTATAATGCCTTGCCTAATCATCGTTTATCACCCCCAATCCGTATAATTGGTGATATCTATTAACTAATTTTTCTTTTGAAACCTGACCAAATGTCTGTTTGAGCACGCGCCCGTTTCCTAAGAAAACATAGCTTTGCGCCACTGTACTAATTAATTCCGGATCATGAGACGAAACTATAATTATTTTCTCTAGTTCCGATAGTTTAGACATCAATGTCATTAATTCTTTTTGAGCATCAATATCAAGGCCATTAGAGGGCTCATCTAATAACAACATTTTGGAATTCATGGCAGCAGCAACTAGTAAAGATGCCTTTTTCTTTTGACCAGTTGAGGTTTTTCAAAATCATTTTTTACAAAGTTAGTAATGTTAAATAATTTGGCTAAACTTGTTAGATGATCAGCATTTTCTTGATAATTTTGATTACTTAGAGCCGAAAAATATTCTAAATTTTGGTAAATAGTCAGTTTGTTTCTTAATCCTCTTTCACCAGCCGGAACAAAGATGGTATTTACTCGCGCCCAAGCTTCGTACGTTAAGTTAGTGGAATTATCTATGGAGATATCACCAGCATTGGGAATAGTAATACCTGCCATTAATCTCATAAGTGTAGTTTTACCAATGCCATTCGGTCCAATTAGTGCAATTATGTTGCACACACTCATATCAAAATCAAAATTAACGTTAGTCAATATATGTGATGTTTTATAGCGCTTTGATAATCCATTTACAGTGAATTTCATTTGTCCACCTCTATCCATCTGAGGAAAAGAAATCAATAATTACAGTAATCAATTTAGATAAATCACTGGACCTAGCCCTGCTATTTTTACATTAGGTAATTTAAAAGCAGATAATGATCCAGATGAATATGTAATTACAGAAGATGTTGATGAAATTTTTGGAGTAGGATTATTTTTTAAATTATTTAAGAAAAATAACTATCTATTACACTCATATCTAACTTAAGATTAAGACCCCAAAAATTAAAAGTCAACAATTTTCGAAGTTACAATTTTAATTTTAGGAAGGAAATTGCAGGTTTAATTCAACCACTTTCTAAAAATCACAATAGTAGTGTAATAACTATGAGTCTTTACCGGCCACTGATTCACCAAAATAGCTGTTTCAAAGCGTTGTTCAATCCATTCTTTTCCTTCAGGCACTCCCAAAAACATTATTTTTCAACTTTTAACTTATTATCGGTCAATATTGGCATCAAAATAAACAAACCAACTATTAAATAAAATACTGACACACCAATAGCACTACCAAACGAAATATTGCTACTATTCTGCATTCCCCAAAGAATAGTGACCACATAGTCTAAGCTAAAATGACATAACATAGGAAATAGTAAATTATTGGTTCTAACAAAAATACTAGCAAACACAAATCCCATAGCCGTCGTCTGCAAAACTTGGATTATTGTTGCCGAAAAACTTTGCGAGTATAGATTCAGAAAATGCTCCGAACCAAACAAGATACTGGAAATGATCAAATAATTCCAATAGTGTTAGCAATACGACTCCTCGAAAAAGATACTCTTCAGTCGTACCAGCTATAAAGCCCACAGCGATGGCATTCAAAAAATTCTTTACATTCATCAAACCCATAATAATTAAAATTCCAGCAACAACCAAAATGCCTTTTTGTTGATCTTTATTGAGTTTCAAAGAAAAAGGGATTTTTCGTTGTGTTAGCCAGTTATTCAACAGAATCAGTAAACCCAAGAATAAAAACTTATCTAAACATAAAAAAAGCACACTGCTGTTTTCATGAAGATATCTCGAAAAATTCACCATACCAAATTCAAATAAAACTTCTAAAACCAGTAATACTATAAGTCTGTTTGTTAATCTTTTATGACTCATATAGCTATTCTCCTAAATATGATAAAATCCCATAATAATATATATAAAAAGATTAGTATCCAATAATAAAAATTCATTCAAACTATTTAGCCAAAAAAGCCATGATAAAATCCACAAGCAAAGTCTGCAGCCGATTGCATGGACCTATTATTTCTACGGATTGCGGCTGCGGTATAAGCATGTCCGACTCCCAAAATTTCGCCCAAAGAGTTATCTGATAATTCTAAATAATTATTTTCCATAACAAAACCTTCTCCTCCAAAATTATTTAAAAATTGTCCATATATCTACAGCGATGCCTTACAGCCTTGCCCCCATGCATAACCAGCCTTATAATCTTTTCTAGAGCTCCTTGAATTAACTGTAAGCTTTCACAATCTAAAGCTTCGATATTTTCTTTGATCCAATTTGTTTCAAAAGAAGTATTCATTACTATTCCTCCCACACTTTTATATTTACCCAACGCGTATATATGAATTAGGTATATCTAAGAATATATTCATTGTTGATTTAAAATCAAGCTTACAATCAAAGCATCACTGTATGTCTTATCGTTTAAGATATGGCCATTTAGCGAACAAATGAAATCCCTGGTAATCCATAATTGCAAAAGAGACTGTTGCATCTTCAACTAAGTAAGTATCAAATCCCAAATTACCAGACATTCGCGTAGTAGTGGAAACACAATGTGGCGTTGTCAAACCACAGATAAATACTTTTTCAATCTGACATTCTAGTAAAATACTTTTTAGTTTAGTTCCAATAAAGGCACTGTTTACAGTTTTATCCAAAACAATTTCTGAAGGTAAAGGTTCAGACTGCTTTTAAAACTAAAAACCAGTATTCTGAAAATAAAATCGTGATTTAGGATCATCACTAATATGATGTACATTAATAACTAACCCGTTGCGCTGGCGAAAAGCCTGTAACAGTTAATGCACGTTATTTCAAGCAAATTCTTTATTACTCACTCCCCAATGCCGTCGCGAAAAGTTTTTTGGACATCAATTACTAATAGGGTTACATTGTCCATACCCAATTTTCCCATTAATTAATAATTAACTATATTTTAGAAATTAGCTTAAACTTGAGAATCTTTATTTTTACTGTCAATTCCAATTTTGTAATATATAGCAAATTAAAACATAATTGAGAGCAGTAAAAAAAAGCGCGCTTTTATAAAAGCACGCTCTTCATCAATACTACTTGTTATGAACTACCCGTACAAAGGCAAAATACTCAGAAGCCACTAGCGCCAATAATAGTAATAAACCAATGTAAATCGATGCATACACTGAAATAACCGTAACGATAGTTAGCCCAATCGCAGATGTTGTCAGAATCAAAGAAAACTTTTGCGCTTTAGTCAGTTTAGCGGTGTCCCCTTGGAAAGAAATTGCCGTGGCAATCGCACCCACAACGATCATCACTCCGAAAAAAATGTGTAATCCAATCATTAATATTCCTCCTGTTTAATTTATTATACCGGACACTGTAAAATTCAAGCTATAGTTAATATCAAGATTTTTATAAATTAATTATGATCTATTTTTATTTTAGGTTTACTTCTGATTCCAAAAATCAGTACGATAAAATACAGTCCTGAATAGGGACAAACAAATAAATAAAGTTAATAACATCACTACCAATAATTTATCCCACATCAGGCAAATAATTATCAACCAAGTAGCCTGTTTTGCCACTACTTAAGTATTTTAAAAACCATTCACAGTGATCCTCTACTTTTTATAAGATCTGAATAAGCTTTGATAGGCTGATCTACAAACAACACATTACCAATTGTTCCCAAAATTGATATCAATATAACAACAATCTTGTAATCAAGAAATTTAATTATGAAAAAGAAACCAATTCCAACCACAAAGTTAACAAACCGCGTAAAAACGTCTCCCAAAATAATTGATTCAGCAATTAAATCTTTGTCCGTAATAATTTGACCAATCGTTGCAGTTCCTACGCGAAAAAAATAAATACTGACACCAAATATAAGAGTAGCTAATAGTAGAGAGGACATTGTTTGTAAACTTAATGCAATAATAGTAGCTAACAGTCCACCAAAAGGAACTAACTTGTAAAAACGAGGTAACAATTTTACATTAGTCATAATCTTACCCCAAAAAAGCTCCTGACAAGATGAAAGCAATACTTAATGTTGTTTCATACGTAGTTTGAATTTTAGATGACAATTGCGCTTGATTTTCTGCAATTGCCATAATCACCATGGGGGCAGCAATCTCCCAGGTGTTAAAAACAAAACCATTCGCGCTACGAACTAAATTTAAAAAAACAACATTTTTATTTTTTATGGCTAAAAGATAATTTTTGAAAGGATATTTTGGAATATCTACATTACTCTTATTTAGTGGTTCATATTTCTTAAGAATGAACCATGCAATTAAAGCTACCAATTGAAGAAACAACACTACTACACAACTAGCTAAAACAATGCAGTAATTAACTAGCAAATAGCCTAGTATAGGTGCAATCAACGTGAATGTTTGTAATAAAATATGATAACCATTGTTAGATTGGATCTGATCTTCAACATCATTCTCAAAAATATCTACCAACTCATAATTATAATTAGCAGATTCAATTCCTTGAATCAGATTGATCACAACAATACAGCAATATAGGGGAATCTTTTGTTGATAAAATATAAAAAACAAAAACTCCGCAACTAAACTAACCATCGATAGTAATATACCTAACTTAAATCCCTTAAAATGGATAATTAAAAAAGGTGCAATCATCCCGCTAAGTGAAACAGCCAGCAGACCTAACAGTACTAAAAAGCCTGAAGAAGCACCAGAATTATCTATTTTATATAAGAAGATAGTTGCGAAATAAAGCACTACTGCCTTACTAAAATTGGAAAATGTTGTTAAATAAATAGATAATCTTTTTTTATTGTTTAACCATTTATAAATTGATGCCATAGTTTAATTGTCTTTTCATCTAATTTACCAGCTACCAGGAATTTTATATTAGGAGCATAAGCAGAAACTTTCTGCAATTTAGCATACATCATTAAAATTAAAAAAACAATCTATTTTACAATTTATTTTTAATATAAATTCCTTATGTTAATCAGTTTATCATATTAGCAACTACTTTGGACCTTCAAAAATTAATAGGATTAAGCTGTCTGGGCAGCAAAGACAGCACCCAAAAGGCAACTTTACTCCAATTTATTGTTCAAGTAAAAATCATTCCAAATTTACTAAAAAAATACTAACCTGGCATTGGGGTCGAAATTTACTGATCACCTGTTTCACATCATGCAAATACAAATAATTGGTAACTAATTGATCTAAGACCCGTTGCTTATTTTTAAAATACCTAAAAACTGTGCTAATACTGGTCCACCACTAAAAATAATTTTTTAGTTTTCATAATAACTTCCCGTTTAATTCCAATGCTCAACAGCGTACATATTTCATGCTTTGCGTGTGAGCATTTACTTTAAAAAAGCCAATAATATCACACTTCCATAGGAATGCTTGCATTGAAAAATATCAGTATGTTATTGGACAATTAGTTTCAATTTAATATCCATTTTTCATCTATTGCAGAAATCGTCAAAAAGTGCGCAACTTTATTTATCTGAATATATGACATCATCATCTCTTCATTTTTCGACACTTGTCCTTGACTTAAAGTCACTCAATTGACAACAGTTTTCACTTTTAAACAAAAATAAAGAGCCACTTAATTAGCTTTAAAGCTTAACTAGGTGGCTTTTTAAATGACACTTTGCTCGCAAAAGCTTTAATCATCATCTAAAATAAACTGTTGTTCACTTTGGCGCGCTTTTGTATCATAAACAGCCAGTTTATGTTGCAATAAAATCAAAGTAGCTGACAATTCATTAATTTCTTGTTCAATGCGCTGCGCTTGTGTACTTAATACCTCTTTAAGTAAAGCAATTGTGGCATCATTACCCGCAATAACTAAGCTAACATATTGTTTTAAAGCAACGACAGATACTCCAGCGCGACGCATCTTTTTGGCAAATAGCAACTGGCGAATATTCTTACCAGTAAAATTGTGTGACCCATCTTGATAACGGTCTACCGGAATAATTAAACCGCTCTTTTCATAATAACGAGTAGTATCCAGTGGCAAACCAGTTTGCACAATGGCTTCTTTTATTTTCGTAAATTAATTAGGCTTCTTTTTATTTTTAGAATGAATTGTAAAACACACAACAATAAAAGTTAAAACAACTAAAATTAAAGAAATTTGCATCGCATGTTGATACATTACTGCCGTAGATTGAAATGGCTCTATCAACAAGGTAATTAAAGCTAATCCTACTGATGAACCAATCTGATGGGCAGTGTTAGTTACACTGATGGCAGCACCAGCTTCATTTTGATAAGCTCCTGCCGTATCGACTAATCGATAACCAGTCCTAATAGCTGGAGTACGGCTGTTTTAGTCTGCTCTGCTGGAATCTGATAAACACCAAAACCGAGTGATGGTATTTGAACACCATTATTTAATGTTTTATATTCCATAAACTTACCTCCACAATTCATGCATAAAAGGGTATCTTAAACTCTGGAGTTGACACCAGAGCAAGTATATTTTTAATTAAAAATAAAAAGACAGCTCCCCGAGTTAACTGGAACTATTAAGCCATTATCTAAACAAACTAGAAATGATCCAACATTGTGTCCTCCACTATTTAATTTCAGAAAATAAAAAAGCCGTCTAATGACGGCCTATGTTATTATTTGACTGATATAGTCAAAATTGGAAGGACAAAAAAACAGGAAACAAAAAAAGGAAAATATTAATATGGGAAACTTAAATATGCAAAATAAGTTTGGCTGTGGCTGAGGGGGGTCTCAGCCACAAATTCATTGTATCAAATAAAAATTAAAAAACAAGAATTAACCATTAAATATTTGTCGTTTCGTGAGAAAAACAAATCCTTTTTGTTGTGCAATTCAATTAAAATTTGTACTTTGTTATAATAAAAATAAAAAAGGAGGTAGTTAAATGGATCGAACTGAATCAGTTACCCTTACCAACATGTGCATGATTACCAATGCTGACAAAATTCTAGTCTTAAATCGTGTTGATCCTAATTGGCCAGGCTTAACTTTCCCCGGCGGCCATATTGAAGCACATGAATCTATTACGGAGTCCGTTATCCGCGAAGTGCAAGAAGAAACTAATCTGACGATTACCCAGCCAAAATTAGTGGGTGTCAAGCAATTTTACGATGCTGAACATCATCGCTACCTAGTCTTTTTTTATCGTGCCAACCAATTTAGTGGTGAGCTAAAATCATCACGTGAAGGCAATCTGAAATGGCTGACGAAAGAAGAATTACTACAATCTCCTTTGGCACCTAACTTTGATCATGACCTGCCACTATTTTTTGATGAACAATTTAATGAACACCTATTAGATGGGCAACGTGATGTATTGTTTTAAAATAAAAAATGCTATTCGGATAGCACCGTCATAGCGCAATACATAAATGATTATTATTTAAATGAATACCAACAAAATATATGCTTTTATTGATTAAATTTCAAGTTTTTTATAAATTAATGAATATATTAAATATGATACTAATAAAAATACAATGACAGATATAATTATATTTAAGTCAATATTTACAGAGGGGCTACACGATGCAACCAAGTCAATAACAAAATGAGTTAGTATCGGAAAAATAATATTATTAGACACTTTATATAACAGACACAAAAACATTCCTATAACAAAGGCAAAAAAAACTTGTACGATTGTATATTTAAAGCTTTGAGAGTTATTAATGATATTAAAAAAATGTGCAAATGCAAAAAATAATGATCCAATAATAGAAGCTATCAAAAAAGATTTTTTACTTTTTACAAAAATTTTATAAAGAATAGTAAACAATATAGCGCGATAAAATATTTCTTCAGATAATGCATAAGAAAAATTACCAAAAATCATATTATACTTAAATAAATGAAAAGAGAAATTATTATTAATAATAAAAGAAATAAAAATAGTTATTGCCATTATCTTCAAACTACACTTTAAAAAATTAGTCTTTTGAAACAGATCTATTTTTAATATACCAATAGCCAAAATAATTCTAATTGTAGAAATAGTAACTCTTTGCATCGTCATTCTGTCATTCAAAGAAAAGTTAAAAAGATCACCTAATAGTCCTCCGAGCATAAAACCTAAAATATATCCCAATAACAAAACTATTATACCTTTAAATATCAAAATAATTTTTTCATTCACTATTACACATTCTCCTTAATTATAAAATGAAAATACTATCAATCATCACTATTTTCATTAACACTTACTCTTTAATCTATACTGTTCTATCTGCTTGACAAATAAGATTTTAATGAATCTATCTTCTGTCTAAATTCATAAGGATGGTAAACATAGTTCATCGATAAATTGATAACGATAACTTTTGAATCATTAAGATACAAATTTAAAACTATCGGATTTTTACTTGATAACATGGCTGGAAAAAAATACCATAAGCGGTCGTCATAGGCAGAGGTAATTTGATGTCCTCAAACTTATTATAGTCACCTTGTAATTGATAAGATGCAATAGAACTTAGATCAATATTTTGTGGTCGCCTAAACGGAAATACCATCAATAAAATACGTTTCGTCAAAGTACTCATATCATAATAATAAATTTTTTGGTGCTTAATTTTTAAAAAAAACATCTAAAACATCCATCTTGCTGGCATAACTTAAAATAGCCAAAATAAAGTAAATGACAAAAGTTAAGAATCACAAATCGTATCTAAACACAGAACCAATAAATAGACTACAAACTGCACTAATAACAAAACTAACGATAATCCTACTTCATACATAATAATATTCATAAAATATAGTAGTTGATATCTTAATAATCACAAGCTATTTATCAAAGACACATTTCCCAGGAAATAAATTGTCTTATGAAATACAAATCAAGCTATTATAAAAACATATATCTAATCAATTTTTACAAGTAATATTTACAAAAAATATAAACAAAAAAACTGTTATAAAAAAAAACATCATTGGTCTTAGTCTTATATTATGAACTAGTATTGTCTAAAATTACCAGCTTGAAATTTATATTTATATTAACTAAGTTTGAAATAAATAAAAAGAAAGGGGGTAATGATATGCTTAAAAGTAATTCTAGTTTACAAAAGTTTCAAAGTATTAATTCTCAAAGTTTATCTCTAGTCATTGATGGAAAAAAACATGGCTTTTGGTGGACATGTGGTGATGCTGTAGGTAGTTTTTTATCTGGATTAATTAATTAAATATTTTGAACCAAACTTGGAAAAGAGCATGTCATATTATATGAAAGAAAAATTTCATAAATTATTTAAAAATTTCAGAGCACGCCCCAAATGGCAGCAAGTAATGATTATTTTGATCTATTTTTTTGTTTCTGGTATTTTATGACAAATAAAGTCATGGAGAGGTTAAAAATGAAAACCAATCAATTAAACAATTTCAAAGCAATTGATGATACAAATCTACAATCTGTAAATGGAGGCTATAATAGAGCCGCACATACTATCGGACATATAGCAAAAGTGGGCATTGCATTTCTTCCCCTCCTATTTTGAGGATGACGGTTAACTAAATTAGTTAGGAGATAATTAAGTGATGAATCAACTCATAAAATTTAACACCATAGATGATAAAGATCTTTTAAACATTGCAGGTGAAAAGTGGTATCAATTCGCTATAGATTTTGTACACGGCTTTAATAGTAAGGGGCACAAATTTTGGTAATTAAAGTAATTAATTAAATCTATATCTTTACTAATAACAGCATTAAACAAATAATAAAACCTGGGAAGCTAATTCAAAAAATCTGCCTCTTGGGTTTTATTATTTGTGTAATATTATTATTATGGAAAATTAGAAAATTATTCATTGCTATTGATATATGTATCATCAAAATATATTATAAAAATATGTTGATATGTTAAAAATTTTTACAAAAAAATAATAGTAATGGAAAAATAATATGGATCTTGGAGAAAAAATAAAAAATAATCGCCAAAAAAAGCATTTAACTCAAGAACAATTGGGACAAAAAATGATGGTTTCACGTAAAACTATTTCCGGTTGGGAAAATAATCGTAGCCTACCTGATATTAAAACCTTGCTCGAATTAAGCAAAATTTTCAATATATCTTTAGATAAGTTAACTGAAGATGACACAGCTATTACGGAACATTATGAAAAGCAAGAGAAAGCAACTCATCGTAATACTTATATAGAATATATTTTATATTTTTTACTTATTTTTTTACTAATTTTTAGCTACTTAAAATTATTTGGTCTTATTCAACAAATTAAGTTTGTTTCCTCAACAATGTTAATCGTACTAATAGTATACTTACTATTTTTTACTGAATGGCAAAGATTTAAAACAAAAAAGAAATTAGTTTGGCTACTAATTTTCCTTGCAGGGTCTCTAATATTTAATATTGTAATAGTTTTACCGGATCCATATGTCCTACAATCATTTTCTAATGATCCCGTTGTCAATCTAGGGGAAACTATAAGTCTCTTACTGACAATCATCATGAATACACTGTCTTTAATTGCAGTACTGATGTTACATCCTACAATCAATCGAAAACTTAGTGGTAACGACTAAAACCGTTTAGAAATCTATGGAAATAAGACTGATGTCCTCCTTCAACATTAATTAATTCTTTTTCTTTATCACTCAAAATTTTAAATTGATCACTTTTTTTCATTATGATGTAAATCCTCCTTTTCTCCACTTTGAATGGTAGTTCAATTTACGTAACAAGGTCAAGCTGTGTTTTTAAGACACGATAAATAATGAATATTGCTAGATTTTATACAAGTCTTAAATAATCAGCTTGCACTTCTTTTTTTATATTTATTAGAATACTCAATATTAATAACTGAACGGAAGTAAAATAATGCGAAATTAGCTCGCAATATTTTGCAGGCTGATTTTTTTAAATTAGTAATAAATATTACACTGGAGCGAAAACATAATGAGTTTAAAAAAGAAAATTACTGCTGCAATTATCTTGATTCTGGTTTATTTTATGGTTGGACATGTTTTGATTCATCACGTTGCCGAAAATTCACTACGCTACGGGATCAGCAGATTTTTATTTGAAGTTTTTTTGGCTTTAATTGCTTTATACATTATTAAAACAACTAAATTAGTACTTACATCGCCCCAACACAGACATTGGGGTAGTTATTTAGTCGTCTTAATTCTCATTGTATTAATTTCTTTCGTACAAAATATTCCGGAAGATATTGTGCTCACTTTTCAGTATTCGCTACCACAACAAATCAACTTTTTATTGATCGCGCTAGCTGCGGGAATTTTTGAAGAAGTTTATTGTCGTGGATTGTTATTCAATATTTTTCTTCAATTAATCAGCAAACGGCAAAATAATCTAGTATTAGCAGCAATTTACAATAGTGGTATCTTTGCTCTCTTGCACTTCAGCAATTATTTCTTTCATCACCAAAACTTGCAAGTAACTTTACAACAAATTGTTTATGCTACTGCTATTGGAACTCTTTTTTCTTTGATTAGAGTGCTCGCCAACGGACTAACGCTCCCCATTATTATTCACGCTCTGATCGACTTCACCCCTAATATTACGGGCAACAGTAGCGGTGGCAGCTGGTTAGTTGTGCTAATTTTCAGTGGATTATTATTTATTCCATCAATAATAATACTGGCTAAACTCGGTAAAACTTGTTGAAATAAAAAAGTTAACTACCACTATTAATTGCCATGAATAGCAAAATTTAAGAGTGACACTGAATTTAATATATACGTATCACAATTAAGAAATAATTTCTGCAGGAAGCTGACTCATCGGGGGAAATGTGAACTTAAGTTAGACTATCGTTTATTTCTTTTTGAAACTATCACTATTATTTGAAGATTAGTTACTGCATAAACTCTTTTTACAGCAATTATTTTTTTTAAATAATTGTACTTTAATAAAACGCAAAATTTATCATCAAGAAGAATTTTAGCAATAATTAAAGCATAAAATAATCAAATTATTATAAATAAACTATCAATATTTACCAAAAATAATAAAATATTTTAGATTTAAGCTTTATTAATGAGAAGAACAATTAAAAATAAGATTACTTTTTAGCATAATTTTTAAAAAATCACAAAATTCAATTTTGCTGAATCATACCCTGCTGCACTCTTTTTTTATTACTTAGCTCTGTATTTTTATTTTTATAAGCTCAAAATTTTTCATCATTATCAAAATAAATATTTTAACATTTTGATTTTTGCAAATATAATGGTCATTCTATTCTTTAAAAATGGAGTGAACACAAAGTATCACTAGCTTATCCGAACCAACTTGGATTGAAAATTCTAGTATGAGCAAAGGTAAATATCATGATCGTCAAGATCTAGGGTTTATTTTATGGGAAAGTAAAGTTTTAAAAGTTCGCCAAGTTAATCCAGACTTTCAAGATAAATTAACTTTACGATTATTAGGTTTTGACTCCAAAATGGAACGTAACTTCTAACTGCAAAGTATTGGTGCTGATAGTCCGTTAGTTCCATTTATTGATACCCCTTATGGCAATACTTCTGCCAAAATTGAAGATAATCACAAAGAAAAACTGTTACCAATTTACATGAACATCATATGCAATAGAATTTGTTCAATTCATACAACGACGTACTCCTGATCCTGGTGCATAGCTCATTAGTAGTCGATCCACTCTGGTAAAAATATAATGTCTTTCTGATTTTTTTCTAGCAAAACTTCAAGATCTTTCCAATTGATTCAAACTAAAACCTGACTCCAATATTTTAGTTGTAGGCGTAATTACATTAGTGGAGACGCTTCACAGTTGTTTTTTACGTAATGGTTTAATTTGTATAGCTGATTTTCCTTCAAGAAAACTAATTATATATTGTACTAATTCATACTTAGTACCGTAAGTTGGCAAATGATATTTTTGACAAATTGCGACCAACTCATTTTTATACCAACAATATTTTTGAAATGTACTGACTGTCATTTTTGTAGTAAATTGTGGTTGATTCATTAAAAGTGCCCCTATGAATATCTTATCTTAGGATCTCTGATTTTTTTGTGAATTATTGTTGACTTAAAGTAACTCTAAGAAAGTATAATTAGTGTAATTTAATTAGGGAGGTAAAGTAAATAACAATGAGTTTAACAGTTAATTTATACTACACTGGGAAAATGGTTCAGCGCAAAAATTTGCTCAAGAAATGATTGCTAGCGGCATCGTAGCGCGAATTAAACAAGAAATTGGTAATATGAAATACGGTTATTTTGTCTCGTTAACCGATCCAGAAACAATTCTCTTAATTGATAGTTGGTCTAATCAAGCAGCGTTGGATAAGCATCATGCTTCTCAAATGATGCAAGACTTAGCTAAATTACGAGAAAAATATGATTTACACATGCATGTAGAACGTTACCAAGACGATACACCCCGCTAAAAATGATGAATTTATCCGTAAGTAAAAAAGTAATACATTTTAAATTTCTGCCAACACACTAAGTAAGTAATATTTCATACATGAAAGAACCATCATTAGTATATCAAAAATAAGCCGTAATTTTCTTATACGCTATCGCCTCTTGTGAGTAAACCGGTTGCCGTCAAACATTTTAATAAATATGTAGTAAGTGAGCTATTTAAATTTATAGCTCACTTATCATCTTTAAACAAATACTATTTTGAAAAGCTTAATAGTCCATTTAATTAATTAACCTTCCTTTGGAACAGTCGAATCTAAAGTGTCATAAAATTCATCCGTCACTTGTTCCAACCACTCAGCATCCCCAGTCGTAATTGCTAGATGGCTAAACCAAGAATCTTTAGTTGCCCCATGCCAATGCTTGACACCATCATGGGCGATCACTACATCACCAGGATTTAATAACTGAGCAGGCTTACCTTCTTCTTGATACCAGCCTTGACCACCAGTTACTAATAAAATCTGACTGCCATGATGATGAATATGCCAATTATTGCGACATCCCGGTTCAAAAGTCACATTAGCAACAGGAACACTGACATCATCCGAAGGTGTCACCAAAGAATTATTATAACTTTGTCCAATAAAATATTGCGCATAAGCATCATTCATTGATCCGGTCGCGAACACTCCAGGTTGTTCAATGTTATCTTCTGCCATAATGAATCCTCCTAATTATTGCCAGATTTCTTTAGCACGATTGAAAGTCGACCAAGCTTTAGGCCAACCAACATAAAAAGCTAAGTGCGTAATTTCAGCGACAATTTCTTGCCTAGTGATACCATTATTTTTACCAATTTGTAAATGAGTTGCTATTTGCTCAGTATTACCCATCGTAATTAGTGCCGCAATCGTAATTAAAGAACGATCATGCGCACTAAGTTCATCTTCTTTATCCCACACTTCGCCAAATAACACATCATCATTGAGTTGCGCAAATTGTGGTGCAAAATCACCAAGCTGTTCTCTGCCAGCAGTTTGTTTTTTAGCCATTATAATCCTCCCAGTTACTTGTCAGTCTTTTCATATACGGGAAAGCCATTGAACTCACCGTAATCTTGAATATGATCAATTTGCTTCAGTTGTTTAAGACCTTCTTGTTTAATCATAAAATTCAACTGAGTGTTAGCAATAATATGACTCGAAGTTGTTGACTTAGGTAAGGGCAACATACCTAAGTCTAGACAATAGCGCAAACATAACTGCGCCACACTGACATCATACTTAGCTGCCATTTGCTGTAAAATTGGATTCTGGAGAATGGCTCCGTGTGCAACTGGTGAATAAGCTTCAACTAATATATCATGTTGTTGGCAATAATCTAATAAATCAAATGGAGTATTGGAAACATGTGCTAACACTTGATTCACCACCGGTTTAACTGTTCCATTAGTCAAAATATTGTCTAAATCAGTTTTTTCAAAATTGGAAACACCAATCGCTCTAATTTTCCCGACCTTATAAGCATCTTCCAAAGCTTGCCAAGCAGCTAAATTTCCCGCAAAGTAATGCTCACCATTGCGAAATTTATCCCAAGGTTGTGGTGAATGAATGATCATCAAATCAACATAATCTAAACCCAAATCGGTCAATGACTGATCAATAGCTTCAACTGCTTCAGGATAAGATTTAATATCAGCCGCTAATTTAGTCGTTATAAAGAGCTTATCGCGAGAGATATCACTTTCGCGTAAAGCCACACCAATTCCTTTTTCATTGCCGTAGGCCTCCGCAGTATCAATATGACAATACCCAGCTGTTAGAGCTTGCTTTACCGGCTCTTGAACCTTATCATTATCAATTAACCAAGTTCCAAAACCTAACTTAGGGATTTTAACACCATTAGCTAACGTATAAGTTTCATCAAGAATAGTCATACTTTGCACTCCTTACATAGATCAATTTTAAAACATAACGTTTCAACGCCTAAATTATATTACTTAAAGTTCACTTCAGGTCAATTAATTTTGTCCAAATTTAATGTAAAGGAAAAAACTAATATGTTGTACTCAGCAATTTATCAATCCCCATTAGGTAAAATCGTTTTACTAAGTGATGAAAAAGCTTTGTTAGGCTTATGGTTTAATAACCAAAAAAATTATGGTGCCCATTATGATCTTGCTGCAGCCAAAAAATCTAAAAGCCGCCCTATTAGGCTAGCTATCAACTGGCTATAAAGGTATTTTCAAGGACAAAAACCTGATATACATTCAGTTCCTATTAAACCGGAAGTAACATTTTTTAGACAGCAAAATACCTTACGGGCAAGCAACAACTTATTAGCAGTTGTCTGATTGCTTACAATCTGAACTAGCAATTAAAATTAATAAAGCACGCGCAGTTGGCAATGCCACAGGGCACAATCCAATTAGTTTAATCATCCCTTGGCCATCGCGTTTTAGGCAAAGATGGTTCATTAACTGGCTATGCTGGCGGTCTCACCCGTAAAAAAGCCTTGTTAAAACTGGAAAGTAATCAACAAGTATAATTAATTTCACAAAAATAGCCAATCCAAAGGATTAGCTATTTTATTTATTCAATCGTTGCAATAATATAGAACGATCGTGCTTTTGTTTTAAATTCAATCCTTGACTTAAATCTTGCCAAGTCTGATAGTCAACCGGCACAACTTTACTCTCTGGATTGACAAAATAGGCCTTGAAATTAGCATCCCAACTACTGTTAGTTGCCCAAATAAAATTAACATCACGATAATTCAGTACATAAGTGTGTTTAACATGTTGTCGACCTTGCTCTATACTTAAAGCTGTTGCAACTACGAAAGTTTGATGATAATCATAAGCAATATGATCAAACTTAATTCCTGTAAATAAGAAGAATAATGTTACTAACACAGAAAAAATACGTGGTGCCAAATTTAACCATGGCAAGATATTTAACAATATTATCAGCCATAAAAAAATTACAAAGACAAATTGACAACGTGGTCCATAAGGTGAAATTACGATAAATGGTGCTTGAGAAACAGTCGCTGATAAAAGTAACCAACAATTTGTCACCAGCAAAAGTCTATTGTGGAATCTTTGCCAATTCAGCCAGCACAAGACTACTAAAACAAATACAAAAATTAACATAGCTAACATAAGGTGTGGGCGTCCCACAAATAAATTTTTTAGGTAATTAATTAGTGTATCTTGTTGTACTTGACCAACACTGCGATAAGTATCTTTTCCCATTAAAACACGCACATAAGCACCATTGCAAAACATTAAAATGGCTCCAAGAAAATTTCCCAATGCCAATGGCTTTAAATATTGCTTTTTAAATGAGGAGGTCAAATGCTGCCGGCCTAAAATAAGTACCAATACAATATTCAAACAATTAAGTAACGTAATATGTTCAGCTAAAAATTGTGCGGCAATAGCACTTATGAACAAAAGCCAAGAATGATTAAATTGCGGATGTTGTTTATTATTCCAATATTTTAAAGTCAAAGCAATAAAAAAAAGTGGAAAAATTAGTGACGGACCATAATTAGCAAAACCAGCATGCCAACCCCAAATTTGTCGAAAAATACTTCTTGGTAGTAACAACAAAGCAAGTGAACTGAGTACCAATCTTAAATAATAATTGCTATGCGGGAAAATAATTCGTAAAATTCTGGCTATTAGATATGCTAATAAACTCCCACAAAAACCGTAAATTAAAAAACTAATAATTGGTAAATGACTCATCAAAATAATTAATAAATCGCCTAAATAGCGTCCATCATAGTTCAAAAAAGTGCCATTAAAAAAATAATTCTGTCCCCATGTACTCCACCAATTCAGGTCGTCACCTACTAATGGCATCCAATAGCCAAGTAAGCCAAATAATAAAAAATCCAAAATTAAAATAATGGACGATGCTTTTTTAAAGCAGGTCCATTTCTGCAATTTATCCCTCAATATTGCCCTCCTCCAATAAATTGTTAATACAACTCATAATTAAGATTTATAATTTGTTTTATCAGTTAATTATGTATTATTTAGTAAAAATATATTCATTATATTTAACCCAATAGGATGAATTTTAATCCAATAAGTGCATTTTGTAAATACAAAATGAGTAAATTAATTAGCATCTAAATCTAAAAATAAAAAAGACAATATTTCAGATAATTAAATAATCCAAAACATTGTCTTATAATTGCTAATGTTTTACTACTGATAAATCCTTAAGGATACAAAAACGTAGGCATATTGCGATCTGATCGCTTACCGGTTTTACTACTGATAAATCTTTAAGGGTACAAAAACCTCAAATCAAAAAGTAATCATCATTATTTTTATTAAAACATGCTTTTTATACAAAAAATAACATAATCACATCCACTATTGCCTACTTCACATAACTTATAATTACAGATAAGCATCATCTTAGAAAATCATTACTTTTCATGTGCGCTATGTCCGTGATAATTGCGTGGTGTACCGCCAGCTTGCAAATAATGTTGTTCATAGTAAGTCTGCAAATCATCAAATGCCTTAAGATAAGCTTGCCAAGCATTGCTCATCGCCTTATAACCAGACTGTTTAACAACCCCACGTCGTAGACGAGTGAGTGCTTTGTAAACCGGTTGCACATACTGCAAAATAGTATAACCGCGCTTAATATACATGGTCCGTTTACGAATTTGATGTAAATAATTAATAATCTCAGTTCCTTCTGGAAAAATCGGCAATGGCATAATCTGATCCACATGAACCTGCGCCAAAAAATCCAGATCATCCGTAGCTAAATGTTGAATTTTAGTAGTCAATGGTTTACGGGGTGTCTTTTGGAAATGCTTATAATCAACTAAACTGGTCGATAACAACTCCTTAACCACAGGCTTTTCAATAAATGGTTGTAAATCATTTTTTAACTGCTGATAATGTTTACGATCTATTTTCACTAAAATTTGATACTGCTTCAAAGATTGCAAATACTTATTAACCAACAACTGTAATTCAGGCTCGCATTGTAAAAGATACTTAATTTTAGTATTATTATCGTTCATGATCTTCAATCCCTATTAATTTTATTTCGGTACGGGGATAATTCTTTTCATTCATTTTAATAGCACTAACACCAACTATACGACTATCACGGACCTTTAAATCTTTGAAAATACTATCAAAAATTGCTTTTTGCAAATTGTCAATATCTGGTGCTGTTTTGCGCATGAGTTGCTTCACGTCTTTTTGATTCTTAGGTACAGGTAAATAAAAGGCTATCTCCGCTAGAATACCAAAAGGAGCATGGATAACTTGCTCAAAAGTATCATTGTACAAATGATGATCAGTCAAAAAAGTTTGGACATCATTCATATATTCTGTATATTTTGCAGGATAATATGTGATTGTCTTGCTCTTTGAACCACTAGTAACATGACGAAACTGCGGTCGTGGCGTTGCTAACGGTGCTAGCGGAATAATTGCTTGCCATTCACTCATTTCCAGTAACCTGCTTTTTATATTCTTGATAATGTGCCCGCTTAGCTGATGTCCAACTTGCTAATAACTCATTACCTTTAGTTTGTTCTGTTTGATTACCAGCCTGTAAACGCAAGACTTTTGCGAAATCAAGATTATTTTGCGAAAGGGACCATCCTCGTTTCTTAAGTGTATGAGCAACTTGCTTTTCTTGTTTGCTTAAATCAGTATTAGCTGGATCTTCTTTAACTTTTTTGTAATTATTCCACTCAGAATTTTGCAAAGCAATTAATTGCTGCATTTGCTGAAATGTAAACAATTCGCTAATTTGTTTTTCGCCGGATTTAATTTGCTTGATATAACGAAATAATGAACTCTTAGTCAAGTCAGTCTGTTCAACAATTTGTTTACGGTTGGCAGCTTCGATTAACCAAGCTGTCAACACTTTCAAAGCAGTAGGTGACAGCTGAAGTGCCGCCAATTTACGGGGCTTATACATTACAGAAACCTCCAAAATTAATATAATCTCATCTTAACAAGTACAAATAATTTGTCAATAACTATGGGTAGCAAAAAAGCAACTAGCTAACTAGTTGCTTACACTCGATCAAAATCTTTCATCCAAGCAATCGCCATTGCTTTTTCACCTAAATGAGTTCCAATAACTGGACCAAAATAGCTCTGCTCAATTGTAATGTCGGGAAATTCTTCACGTAAATGCGCCGTCCAGCGATCATTTTCTTTTGGATCATTAGCATCTAAGACTACTAAACGATAAGGAAACTTAGCTTCAGCTTGTGCTCTTCGAAAACGTTCTTCACTTTTCAAGTAAGCTTTCTTCTCTGAACGAACTTTACCATAAGCAACAATTTCATCTGTTTCATCATCAAAAGTTAATAAAGGTTTGATATTGAGCATATTACCGATTACTGCAGAAGCATTTGATAATCGTCCTCCCTTCACCAAGTTAGTCAAATCCTTAACAATGAAATTCTCATCAATTGTTGCGCGTAGCATATCTAAACGCGACAAAATCGTATCTAAATTAAGACCTTCTTGTGCCATTTTACCAGCCTGCAAAGCTAAATAACCCATTAATCTAATCGTTATTTGTGAATCATAGGGAACAAGTTTAATATTGGTTTTAGAAGCAGCCAAAGTATGTAAGCTGTTAATAAAGCCAGAAATCGTTGCTGCGAGATGAATTGAAATAACAATATCATAACCTTCATCAGCCAACTGGTCATACAATTTGTCCATTTCACCTAAGCTAGGTTGTGAGGTCTTCGGCAATTCATCCATATTGCGCATCTTTTCATAAAAATCGGCAGTGCTAATATCTACGCCTTCATGATAAGTATGCCCCTCCATTATTACTGGTAATGAAACAATATGAACACCATATTCTTGCGCTTCTTGCTTTGATAGATATGAAGAACTGTCAGTAACAACAGCAATTCGCATATTATTTTCATCAAACATTTTTTTACCAAACCATAATTCAAATTTTAATAGAAAATATTGTACCATATTACTACTAATAGTGTAAAATTGATACTTAGAAAATAAATCTAGTTATTGGAGTTCTACATTTATGTCGTTTGACGGTGTTTTTATCCATGCTTTACAACATGAATTACAACAAACCCTAGTTGGTGGTCGCATTAGTAAAATTCAACAACCTTTTGCGCAAGAAGTACTACTAACAATTCGTAATCATCATGAAAAGTATAATTTGTTACTGTCTGCTAACTCTACTTATCCACGCATTCAAATAACGCAGATTAAAACAATTAACCCGCCGACCCCAGCCAATTTCCTAATTGCGCTACGTAAGAACTTAGATAGTGCCGTAATTAAGCAAATTTATCAAATTGAAAACGATCGCATTTTGGTATTAGAATTAGTTAGTCGCAATGAGCTGGGGGATTTACAAACTTTTTTGCTTTACGTGGAAATCATGAGTCGGCACAGTAATATAATTTTAGTTAAAAAAGATCAGAATATTATTGTTGATGCTATTAAACACATTGATGAATCCCAAAATCGTTATCGCGAATTGCTGTCGAAAGTTAAGTATTGTTTACCACCGCAACCTGATAAAGTAAATCCTTTTGACAGCTTTGAACGTGAAAGATTCGTCAAATTTCATGTTAATCAAATTAACATCATGTCTACTGCAGAACGCGCCATTTTCATCAGACAATATTTTATGGGCTTAAGTAAAGAAAGTGCCCAAGAACTTAGCTTTAGGTTAAATGGCGCAACCGATTATAATGCCATTTTATATATAGTGAATACTTTCTTTACTGCCTTTAATACCCCGCAACCCATGATTTACACGCGCCAAAACCAGCAAATTTTCACAGCAATTGCTTACCATTCTTTAGTAAGCGCCGGATATAAAGAGCAATCTTTTTCAAATTTCGCTTCCATGTTGGACAATTTTTATCAACAAAGTGCACATCAAGAACGTTTGCGCCAAAAAGCTAGTACAATTATTCAAATTGCTAAACGTTATATTAAGCGTTCCCAGACTAAAATTAAGCGTTTAAATAAAGATTTAGATAAAACCAAAGATGCTGAAAAATATCGGATTGAGGGCGAATTATTAACTGCTTATTTAAGTAGAGTAGATCGTGGTCTTAACAGTATTAAATTACCGAATTACTATGATAACAATAATTTATTGGAAATCAAATTACATCCCGATCTTTCACCTAGTAAAAATGCACAAAAATATTTTAAAACTTATCAAAAATTGAAAAACTCCACTAAACATTTACAAGAACAATTACAATTGGCAACTACGGAGTTAAACTATTTTCAAGGTTTGTTAGCCCAGCTGGATTATGTCCGACTGGATGATTTAGCAGAGATTATCTTGGAGCTGCAACAGCAGGGGTATTTGAAAAATAAAAATACTAAAAAGAAAAAAGTTAAAACTCGCCCCGGCGAGTTATTTGTAGCGAGTGATGGTACTAATATTCGCGTAGGTAAAAATAATTTACAAAATGATTACATCACTAATAAGTTGGCTGACAAACGCTATACTTGGCTGCACATCAAAAATTTACCTGGTTCACACGTTATTATCGAAAGTTTAAATCCTAGTCACGAAACACTACTACAAGCAGCTCAACTAGCAGCTTATTTTTCCAAAGTCGGTGCGCAAGGAACTAAGGTTCCAATTGATTACACTTTGGTCAAACACGTTCATAAACCAAATAGTGCTAAACCAGGATTTGTCATCTATACAGATCAAAAAACATTACTAGTTGATGCTAAACTATTACCTACAAAATCAAAAAATACTCGAAATTGATTGTTCAGGTGTTTTTTGATTCGAATAATATTTCTCTAAATTAATTTAATATCAACATAGATTCTTTAATTATTGCTTATAGATACAAAAAAGTTAATGCTCTCTTACCAACTAATTTACCAGCTGATTCAACATTAGTTGCTTGGACAATCTATAAAACTGCTCAAAAAAAGCACTCAACCAATAATAATATTGGTCGAGTGCCGTTAAAATCCAAGATAATTGCTTAATTATTCCCCTCTTTCATCTTTTCTCTTTTTGCGATCCAAACCGATCATACCGAGCAAACTACTCAACAAACCAACACCGATCAAAGCAGTTGCACGATCTTGTTGTTGATTATCTGACATTTGCGGTAATTTCTGATTCGAACTATTCAATGCTGGATCAGCAACTTTAGCATTTGGATCAAATTTTAGTTGATTCGTTGATCCCATCGAACCAGATCCTGTTATTTCGGAACCATCGCCATTGGCACCACTATTATTTGAAGCACTAGGCATCAAGCCGGCATTAGAACTATCACTCGATTGCGTTCTTGCATAGTTAACAATCGTAATCACATCTGGATCATTGGCATCTGCCACCGCACTAGCAACCTCTTTGGTATCGACCGGATAATAACCTTGTGCGCTTAAATCAGGTATTCTTTGTGCGGCAAAGCTTTGAGTTTGATTGATTTTGGCAAATGCACTTGCCAAATCAGTAGCATCAACTTGACCATCACCATTTGTATCATAACCCAACAATGCACCTGTTGTTTTATTCACAATTGCCTGAATTTGATAAACAACTTGTTGCACGGTTGGCGCACTCAAGGTGTTACCAGCTTGATCTTGATACTTAATAATTCTTATAACTGTTTTTTGTAAATCTGCTTGCGAAACACCCATTGGCCAAACAACACTTGGGTTACTGCTGTCAATAGATTGGCCGGGCTTCACGTTATCACTTGGTTGAACTTCTACAATTCCGTTATCACCACGTGTATAGGTGACCGTTACCGCGTCATCACCGGTTGGATTAGTATTGGCAGATACCTCTTGATCGGGTATAAAACCTGCCACAACTGGCGCTGAAGCTTTATCCCACTGCAAATTATTCTTAGCGAAATAATCTTGAATAGCAGCCATTTTAGCAGCAAACGGACTACTGAAATTACCAATACGAATATTAACATTTTGACCAGTACCATCAGTATTATAACCAACTAACTCACCCGTATTTGGATTAACCATTGCAATCAAATCATAAGTCACAGTTTGCACTTCATCAGGTTTAACTTGAGTACCATCGCCATATTGATATTTGATGGTTCTAGTATAAGTTTGTTTTAAAGCTTGTGGTTGTGCATCTTCAGGCAAAGTAATCGTTGTTCCATCAGGTGCTGTGATTGTTTTTCCATCTTGACTGTGAACAGGAACTAATGATAAATCTGGTGTTGGATTAGGAGTAGGATTTGGTGTTGGCGTTGGTGGCGTCGTGTCACCGCTCCCTCCGTCAGTGCTGTTTGGTGTATAAGTGACAGTAATTGTTAACGTATTATCACTGCCATTAATTGTTGGATCCATATCCTCAACTGTATTCTTATCAGGAGCATAACCATCTATTGTCGGTGATGTAACACTTGAAAATTGATTATTACCCAAAGATGCTCTAATCGCCTCTTGTCGATTATCAGTGTCAACTGTCCCATCACTATTTGTATCATAACCTAAGAATTCACCTGTTTCAGTATTCACAATGGCTGTCAAATTATACTCAATTGTTTGGTTAGCAGGATCGGGAGTTTGCACACCATTAGGCGTAACATAATTAACAACTTCTTTCACTTCACCCTTTAAATTAGTCGACCAAGCTGGTGCTGGCACTTTAGGACTACCATCATTATTATCGTCAATCAAACTATTTTGTTGCTTGCCATCGCTAGCAGTAAAGGGCTTGGTGGCCTGTGGTGTATAAGTGACAGTTACAGGATCAGCATTAAAAGTTGCTCCTGTTTCAGCAACCGATACTTGATCTGGACTATAATTTGGCACTGTCGGTGATTTCACTGCTACAAATTTTTTCTTACTAATCACTGCGTTAATAGCAGTGTCTTTATCTTGCGTATCAACAGCGCCATCGCCATCAGTATCATAACCTAAGAAATCACCATTGGTTTCATCCACAATTGCGGTCAAACTATATGGCACCGTTTGAACAACCTTTTGAGGAGCGCTTGTCTTACCATCACTGATTATATAAGTGATGGTTCGCGTTGCATTACCCGTCAAAGCATCTTTCGTTGCTTTTTCAGGTGTCTTAATGTCACTACCAGGTTCAATCGGATCATCTGCTGTATGAGCAGCCCCACCAGAAATCGGTATCGTACCATCTTTAGTATAAGTTACAGTCACTGTCGGCGACTCATGATCGACTTGATTACCTTCAACTGCTTTTTGATTTGGTGTATAACCTAATTGCTTTGGCGACTTGATTGAGGAATATGATTCTGAATTTTGCTTGAAATAAGCATCGATGGCTTCATTCTTGTCTTTAGTATCCACGGTTTTATCACCGTCGGTATCATAGCCCAAGAAAGTACCATTAGCATCAACAATGGCGACCAAATGATACGGATGTGTTTGAACATCAGACTTAGCAGCATTGGCATCAGGCAGTGAGCCATCATCAGCTACATAACTAATGGTTTGTTGAACTTTACCGTTTAATGCATCAAATTGAGCATCAGCAGATAAATCAATTGTTCCGCCATTCCCATCATCGATAGTCGTTTGGTCAGTATTTAAATCGTTTCCATCTACTGCTACTACATCATCATGCGTATAATAAACGATTACATCTTTGTCTTCTTGACTAGCCGGTACCTTATCCTGACTAGCAGTATAGCCAGCAATGGTCGGTGAATCTTGACTAGGAAATTGCGTATTTTTCAAAGCCGCCTGAATCGCCGTAGTTTTATCAGTTGTATCTACTTTGTCATCACCGTTCGTATCATAACCTAAGAAATCACCCGTCGTTTGATCAACAATGCCCTTCAAATGATACTCAACACTTTGCGGTACTGATGAAACCGCAACTCCATTATTCACTGCTTGTGTACCATCCGAAAATTGATAACTAATGGTCCGATCAACTGAGCCATCCAATGCATCACTGGCAGCTTCGGCAGGTAAAGTAGCCTCACTACCATCAATCGGATCGCCTGTTTGATGACCCTCACCCGAAACCGTTACGGTCTTATTAGGTGTATACTTAACTTTCACATCCGGAGTATTTAGTTCAGCATCTACTACTGGCACCGTTGTCAAATCAGCCGTATATCCCGGAACCACAGGAGAGTCTTGAACATAAAATGTTCTATTATTATCCTTTAAATAAGCTTCCACTGCCGCTTTTTTATCTTTAGTATCAGCCCAACCATCACCATCAGTATCGTAACCAACAAAATCGCCAGTCTTTTCATTGACAATGGCCGTCAAACTATATGGCACTGTTTGAATGACCGACTCAACTTTATTACCATTTTCATCATTAGGGAGAGTAGAGCCATCCGATGTTACATAATTAATCGTCCGCTGAACATTACCTGTAGAATTAATCTGCCAAGCCTCTTCAGGCATCGTTACTTCACTGTTCTCTGATACAGGTGTCTTACCAGTAATTGGATCAGCATCAGGATTATCCGTAACTGAGATCATCTTATTTTTAGTATATTTGACAGTAACCGTTTGATTTTGGCTACCATAAGGAATATCAGTAGCTTCCACCGTCGAAATATCTGGATCACCATAATCTTGCGCACTTAAATTAGGTGAAATAACTTCAGAAGCTGTTAAATCTTGCGGATAATTAGCTTGAATAGCTTCATCTTTGTCTTTAGTTGTGGAACCATCAGGTTTGACATAACCGTCAAAAGTAATGCCCGTTACTTTCCCATCAGTTTCTTGCAAAGTAAATTGCGCTTGCACTTGATAATCAATGGTCTGAACGATAGGTTTGGCAACTACTTGATCAGTATTATCAGCATCCACATAATTAATAGTCCGGGTCGTTTCACTCTTTAAATTAGTGGCATAAGCCTCTTCTGGCCAAGTGACACCATCAGGGTCCCGTGGATCAATTGTATAACCTTCTTTAATTCCTGCATCAGCACCAATTTGTACTACATCATTGCTCAAAACTGGTAACTTAGCATAATAAACTGTCACATCACTAGCACCTGGAACAGCACTGGAACTGTTAACATACGGATGATCAGGCGTCGAATAACCATAAACACTGGGCGACTCTTGCTGTTGGAAATTTTGAGCAACTTTTGTCACCGCAGCATCTTTAGCATCTTGGACACTAGAATAATCACTAATCAAAACATCTGGGATACCATCATTGTCAGTATCATAACCGATTAATTTATTACCATCTGTTTTATCGATAATTCCCGTCAAATTGTAATCAACCCTTTGAACAACATCTGGACTGATTGCAATCCCTGGTTGAGCTTGATCTTGATAATGAATGGTCCGCGTTACTGTATCTACCAAATCATCTTCGTTCACTCCATCAGGCAAAGCATTATTATTATCACCGCCTGTTACAACTCCATAGCCTGACTCTGTTTGATTAGCTTTGCTATAATAAACCGTCACATCACTGGAATCATCATCTTTTATCTGCGCAGGAGCCGCATCAACTGTTGCCTTATCTGGCGCATTGTAACCATCAATACTAGGTGATGTTACTTCTGCAAAATTCTTAATATTAGTATTGGTTGTATCACCTTGTGCCCCAATGTCTGTTAACGCTGCATCACGATCTGTTTGATCAACTTTTCCATCACCATCGGTATCATAACCTAAAAATGTGCCGTCATCATTGACTACAGCAACTAAATAATAATCAACCGTTTGCGGTTTATCATCAGCAATTTTTTTACCTGTTGATCCATCGACATAGTGAATCGTCCGTTTCACAGTAACACGCAACTGATCTGATGCTGCTTCATCTGGAACTGTGACATCAGTATCTGGAATCGTGGCTCCCGCTACTAAATTATCATCATACGTGATAATGTGGGTCCCACTTTTAGCTACTGGTTTATAAACATAGGTAACCGTTTTACCATTGGTATCATCATCCAAGTCACCACTTGCAGGGATGCCCTGTGACTCATCTACTTTCACAAATTCATAACCAGAAATTTCGGGTGGGTTTTGTGCACTATATGTTGTTCCGTCGTTACTGATAGTCACCTTTTGTTCTACAGTTCCATCACCAATCGGATTGCCATTTAAATCCACATATTGTAAATTCACAAAGGGTGCTGGCGTGAATTGGAATTGATTAATCTTGAACTCTTGTAAATTCGTATTCCAACCAGTCGAAGCTGCCATCATCAGTGAAACTGATTTATACATATCAGTATCTGGAATTGTTTTAGTCCAAGTCAAAGTCTGGCCACTATATTGCTTAAAAGTCACTTTTAATTCGCGCGTACTTGCCGTATAAGTCACTGTAAAATCGTGCAACTGATTATCCATGTCCGTATAATCTAAGCCTTGCACTGAATCTTTATCAACTGTAGCCCACCAACGTGGATAAGTATTCCCGTCAGTTCCTTCCACAGCTGGTCGAAAATCGGTTGTCACAAAACCACCATATGCATAATAACCTTGAGGCACTGGATCAGCATCCCAACCAAATTCATTATCACTATTGGTGGGATCTGGTTTTTGGGCATCATTCGGGAAGGTATCAAGTTTGAAACCTTGTGCATTTTGTAAACCACCAATTCCTAAGTTACCACCAAAAGCTCCGATATCATTCGTATTGCCTGTATGCAAGGCAAAACTAACACCATCAGCGCCACCATAGTAACTAGGTTTACTACCTAAACGAACTTGACCATTCAACGAAAAGTCATGACTTAAATCAATTTTATTTTTTAAACTAAAACTACCAACGTGTGAACGATCGTCTGGTGTAAACGTAAATAAGCCAGTGTTGGGATCGTAAGTGCCACTACCATTGTAATCAAAATAATCTAAAAAATTATCTTTGGTTACATTAGCCATGCCATTTTCATCAAGACCAGATTCACGCAATACATCTTTGTATGAAACTTGCTTGATTGACGGAGTATATCTGTTATCACGCCCTAAACTATTCTTTGTGAAATTTGTCGAGGCTGGGCTCGAATTAGTTTGATTATTGGTAGACGTCGTATCAGTTTGGTTGATAGAACTAGTACTAGCAGAATAATTAGTCGTTTTAGATGTAGCAGGATCGACAGCAACATTATTTTGTGGCGTATTTGCGGCTGTGAAATCTGCCGTTGCTGCTGATTGACTAGTAGTCATTTGCGAATTGTTAACATTAGCAACAGGCGCCTGTTTGGTAGTTACGGTATTAGTCGGCGATATATCATCATTATTCAAAGTCGCTTGATTGCTATCCTCCGACGCCCCATCAGTTAAGGTCGCTGCCCGTGTCGTAATGTTATTTAAATTAGCACCAAAGAAGAAAATAGTTGATGTTGTAATTGCCGCGAAAACCCAGTGCTTTTTTGCTTTATACATTTTATAGTGAACTTTTTGTTCTTGTTGATACTTTGTCATACTATCCCTCCATTTATAAGTGACACATTTACCAAATCCAAAGCCATAATATAGCGCTTACAAAAAAAATAAAAATAATTTGCTTATAAAAACACACAAAAATATTAGTTGTCGATTGTGTATGCTACATCAAAAGACTGTTATCTTAAATTTTTAGACAAAAAAATACCAACAACCTTGTAAAAAGATCGTTGGAATCATAAATCTAATCTAGCGAAAAATAATTAACGCGATTATTGTAAATACCATTATTTTGATGCAAAATTGTTACTTTTCGACCAAAATAATTACTTTCTTGCCTAGGATTTTGCGCATCAACACCAATCATGACATGGCATAATGTCGTAATAAAATCCGTATTAATTTGACTAACTAAACCGACATTAGTTGAAAAACCGGGTAATAAATGTAGAACTTTTTTTCCATCAGTCACAATGGTTCCATACTGAAGTTTAAGTAGTTGCTCTTTTAAATAATTGTTCACCACTTTATTAAGAGTAGCAGTCGCCAAAACAGGAAGCGAATTAATTTCTATCTTTTTAGAACCTAAAGCTTTAAAAGTAGTTTGAATAGGCACTGATAGCCAAATTTTCTGATCAGTATCTTGAATAAAAACTATTTCATACACTTCGTTAGCAGGCAATTCACGCAAATAACTGCCAATATTCAAAATACTGATTGGATAATTCTTATTATTCTCGGCAGTATTAATACTTACATTAGTTATATTATGCTTTTGATATAAGTGAGAGTGCAGTGCGGGAGAATCAGTATAAAAATCAATTGTAGTTTTCGAATCAATTTTGCTCAATAAATTACCACGAGCAGCCACACTATAACCATATTTGCGAAAAGAATGCAATAAATTATGTGCCAACATCACCATTTCATAGTTCGAAATAACATCAGCATTTTGGTAATTATCGACTAATATTTGATATTTTTTTGTCGTCAATTGATCATTCAAAAAAGCTGTATAATAGCTTTTAACTTGTCCAGACTCCGTAAGACCAAAAGAAGCTGGTGTAGTTAATTGTACAGTATTATTCTCTAACTGGGCTGTAATTTGTTCTGTTTGTGGAACCGTAATCTTCCATAACTTTGCAATCAAATAATTGGTAAAGCCATAAATTTTACTTTGTGTAAATAACTGTAAATCACCTTTATTTATTGCCAATTCCCGAGCCAAAGTTAACAAATGCGCTATCGCCTCTAAATAAGTCAAATTATAATGCGTAAAACTGCGAATGGCACTTAAATCAAAACCGCGATCCAACGATTCACAGATCACCAAAATACGTGAAATTTTGTTACTAAAAAGTTCTGCTTCTAATTGTTCATCACTCAAAGCGTGTAGTGGATGTTCCAAAAAGATGTCTTTTACTAAATCTAACGCTTTAAATCCTTTCATTGCAACAGTTTCTAAATTATTGCCATTTACAACAATGGCACCAGTTGAAGATTGATGCGGACCTAAATTAATATTTAAATCTTTTTTATTGTGTGTTTGCCAAACCGGTACACGCGCCGTTAAATGATTGGGCGTCAATTCTAAAGCGGCATTAATTTGATCACCTGACAAAGTAGTAATATTTTGCAACTGTTTACCAATACTAACCTGGCAAATTACTTCTAATAATGGATAACCACTATTTTCAATAATCGGTAAAATTTTACTTTGGAAAATTGGCGATATTTCCAAAACATAAAAAGCATTAGTCACTTCATCTACTGCTAAATGAAAAGTACATATACCAACGGTTTGCAACAATGAAGTTAACTTCAAAACAGCATCGCGCAAACGCTGCAATAAATGATTACTTAGCGAAAATATTGGCGAAATACTAGTAGAATCATTGGAGTGAATGCCAATTGGATCCATATCTTCTGATGAATAAATTAAGGCCTTATTATCAAATTTATCGCGCACAGTAGCCAAAGTGATTTCTTTAAAAGATTTAATTCCGCGCTCCACCTCAAAACTATCTTCTTTCATTTCGACTGCCGCAACAAAAAAGTCTTGCAACTGTGCTAAATTATCAATTGTATTCCAATACATCCTTTGTTCGACATCATTAGCACGAATAACAATCGGAAAATTGTGATCTTTTGCAAAAAGTTGTGCTTCTTCTAAATTATGCACATTTTGATGTTCAATTAAGCGGAAACCAAAATTTGCCAAATAATGATTTAAGGAACGTTTGCTTAGGCTTAGATCCAAATTTTGCATATTGAAATTCAATAAATGCGTCTTACTTGCCAAAAACTCTTCATTTCTCAGCAAGTTTCGAAAAACATTCAAAGTATTAAGGCTACTGAAAGCAGGAAAAATCAAATCAATATCATAAGTCTTATCCAATGCCAGCAAAGTAGATACTGAAAATTCCGCAAAAATAACTTGAAAATGTTCTTTATGCAAATCAAATAACGATTCACGATTTTCTGTTAATAATAAGACTTCATAGCCCTCATTAATAAAAGAATCTACTGCTACTGATAAAGCTTTCTCTTGTTCTAATTTTTCATTAGTAATTAAGCCTGTAATCGTGCCAGTTATTAAAATTGTTTTTGTCATAGTTGTTTACCTTGCCAAAATGAATTGATCATTTCAATAAATTCATCAAAAATATACAATGCATCATGTGTACCAGGTGCTGATTCTGGTTGAAACTGTACAGTCATTGTTGGATCAAAACGATGACGCAGGCCTTCAATCGAATTATCAACTACGCAACGGTAGGTAATAAAAAAATTAGTCCGCGCTTGTTTTGTCAGTTCTACCGTATAATTATGATTATGATTGGAAAATTCAATATTTTCAGTGGCAATTTCTAAAGTTGGTATGTTAGAACCATGATGTCCCACGCTTAATTGACTAACTTGCGCCCCATTAGCTAAAGAAACTACCAAATGCCCCAAACCGATCCCCATAATTGGAACCTTACCTTCAATCTGTCGACAAGTTTCGATGGTATCACTAATTTCCAAAGGACTTCCCGGACCGCTAGTATAAAGTACAGCATCAGGAGCTAATTCTAAAATATCTTCAGCTGTAGTGTTATATGGCAAAATGATAGAGTCACATTTACGAATGGATAACTGACGTAAAATCGAAAATTTCAATCCTAAATCAATGACCACAATTTTGAAACCAACATTTGGATTAGGATAAGGTTGTTTGGTGGATACAGTTTTAACGCGATCACGTGGAATAACTAAGGCACGAATTTGATCAATAGCATGTTCGTCATCCGTATCCATAATACTAGCTTTCATTGCGCCATATTCTTTAATATGTCTGGCTAAACGTTGCACATTAACATTAGTAATCCCAGGTATTCGACGTTTTCTCAAAAAAGTGTCAATTGAGTTACTAGCAGTGGATGTTATTTGTTGATAAGGTACGCTATTAAAAATAGCCCCCTTACAACTTGGTGTGATGGACTCATAATCGTCACGATTTAAACTTTGATTACTGATCATAGGACTCATAAACACAATAATTTGATCATTATAGGTTTGATCCGTAATGACATGCTCAAAGCCACCTATATTGTTGGTAATTACTAACTCCCCAGTTGAAGTAGTTGCTGCTCCGACAGCATCGCCCTTAAAGACTGTGCCATCTTCTAAAATTAAATATCTTGTCATTAGACCTCACTATTAACTATGCTGATGCTATCCCCATCATCTACTTCTGCTACTGCTACCTTAATGACCTCTTGATGTGATGTTGGAATATTTTTTCCCACATAATCGGCACGAATTGGCAATTCACGATGTCCACGATCGACTAAAACAGCCAGCGAAATTTTTTCTGGACGACCAATACTCATAATTGCATCTAAAGCAGCACGAATAGTTCTGCCTGTATATAAAACATCATCCACTAAGACAACGTTTTTATTATTAATATCATCCGCAGTAAATTCTAATTGCTGCCCATTTTTTTCTTGCACATCATCCCGAAAGTTAGTTACATCTAGTGAAAAAGCTGGTACCTCGTAATCTTCTAATTGACGCAAGCGAGTTTGGATTCTCTGAGCCAAATAAGCGCCACGCGTTCTTATACCAACTAAAATCAAATCTTGCTTACCCTTATTTTTTTCAATTATTTCATAAGTAATCCGTGTCAGAGTTCGTTTCATGGTTTTACCGTCAACAATTTCCTTACACATCCTGTACTCCTCCAGTTAAATAAAAAAGCATTCACTAGTCTTCAGTGAATGCAACAATGTACGACAATCGACCTTGTCAGTTTCACAGAACCAGTTTAAAGGTTTATAGTCTAAGATTAGATATTTATTACCCAATTGTCAATCTACTTAACTTTGCAACTCTTGCAATCTTTGTTGAAAAATAGCAGGTGGATCAATGCTAAATTCCATCCATTTATTAGTCCGTGGATGATAAAATCCTAAGGTCTGCGCGTGCAAAAACTGTCCTTTACCAGCTAAAGTCTTACGTGGTCCATAAAGTGGATCGCCGGCCACTGGATGACCAATATATTTTAGATGGACGCGAATTTGATGCGTCCGTCCAGTCTCTAATTGGCACTCAATTAAAGCATAATCGGCAAAATTATGCAAAACTTTAAAATGAGTTACAGCAGCTCTGCCATTTTCAATAACAGCTTGTTGCTTACGATTTTGTGGATTGCGACCAATAGGCGCCTCAATTGTACCAGATTTTTCCGTAAAAGGCTGATGTACAATAGCCACATAACGCCGTAAATTCGTTTTATCTTTTAATTGTCGACCAAGTGACTCTTGTGCTAAAGCAGTTTTAGCAATCATTAATAATCCCGAAGTATCCTGATCAATGCGATGTACAATACCCGGTCGATATTCATTGTTACTTTGGATTTGAGTATGATACAAAATAGCATTAACTAGTGTTTGATCCGGATGTCCAGCAGCCGGATGCACAACCATACCTTGCGGTTTATTAACTACTAAAACATCATGATCTTCATATACGACATCCAAAGGAATATCCTGTGGATAAGCCTTTAAAGCAGGTGGTGCCGTTGGTTGAACGATCACTAGATCATTAACTTTTACATTAAAACCAGTTTTAGTAACTATTGCATCTGCCACTTTTACTTGACCATTCTTAATCCATTTTTGGATTTGGGCCCGCGGATAATTAGATTCATGTTTTACGATTGCTTTATCCAATCGCAAGCCCGGCTGTTGATTAACAAAGGAAAAAGACTCGATAAAAAACACCTACTTTTTTTGTTCATCCTTTAGTAGATAAACAATTAATAAAATTACGCCACTTGTAATTAAAATATCTGCAATATTACAGACAAAATTCAAAAAAGGTAAATTAAACAAATTAATCGCAATCATGTCCACAACATGCCCACGAAATACTCGATCAATTGCATTCCCAATCGTACCTGCCAACAGCAAAGTTATACTAGTTAAAAACAATGGACGTCGTTCCTTGCCTTTTAACAGCAAATAACTAAAAATAATTACTGCAATTATCGTAATAATATAAAACAACCACCGCTTATTATTCAAAATATTATAAGCTGCACCATAATTATTAACATGATCAATTGCTAATACGTTAGGAATTATACTAATATTTTGTCCTAACATCACTTGAGCTACAGTCCACCATTTAACAAGCTGATCAATAATAATACCCGCTACTAATAAAACTATATATAATGACATTTATTTACCACCTAAAACAATCCCGTGATCGTATCATCAGCAGCAATATCCATTTTTAAAGCCGCTGGCTGACTTGGTAAACCAGGCATAGTTAATACGTTATTGGTCAAAATAACTAAAAATCCAGCTCCCAAATTAGCATTAACCTCTTGTACATTTAAAACAAAATCAGTTGGTGCACCCAACAATTTTGGATCATCACTAAACGAATATTGTGTCTTAGCAATACAAATGGGCAAATCAGACCACTGTTGTTGCTCAATTTGTTTAATTTGTCGCAAAGCTTTTTTGCTGAAAGCTACACTTTTTGCACCATAAATTTCACGGGCCACTTTGTTAATCTTAGTCGAAATATCTTCTTGATCACTGTACATACGGTGATATTGAGCAGTGTCAGGCAAATCAACTAGCGCCTGTGCTAGTTCAGTAGCACCCAAACTGCCATCTTGATAAACGGTGACTGGATAGGCTTTAACATCTAATTGACTACATAATTTTTGTAGCAAGTCAATTTCCGCAGGTGTATCGCCGGCAAATTGGTTAATAGCTACTAAAACTGGCAAACCAAATTTTTGTAAATTCAAGATATGGCGTTGCAAGTTAGCAAAACCAGCCCGTAACGCTGTTAAATCTTCTTCTTGGGTATGATCTAAAGTTTGTCCACCATTGTATTTTAAGGAACGAATAGTAGCCACTAAAACGCTAGCATCTGGTTTTTTAGCCAGCTTAGGTGTCACAATATCTAAAAACTTCTCTGCTCCTAAATCAGCCCCAAAACCGGCTTCAGTCAAAACATAATCGCTCAAATGTAATGCCGCATCAGTCGCAATAATACTATTACAACCGTGAGCAATATTGGCAAACGGTCCCCCGTGAATTAAGACCGGGGTATGTTCTAGTGTTTGCACTAAATTAGGTTTAATGGCATCCTTCAATAGTAGCGTCAAAGCTCCTTGAGCTCTTAAATCACGCACAAAAACAGGCTGTTTATTAAAAGTATATCCAATCAAAACGTTACTAATCCGTTGTTTTAAATCAGACCGATCTTTTGCTAAACATAAAACTGCCATCATTTCTGAAGCTACGGTAATTTGAAAATGTTCTTCCCGCACTACTCCAGAAGTAGCTCCGCCCATGCCAATCACCGTATTGCGTAACGCTCGATCATTAACGTCCAAAGCCCTCTGCCAAGTTATTGTACGTGGATCTATTTGTAGTTGATTTCCATGTTGCAAATGACTATCAATCAAAGCTGCCAAAGTGTTAATAGCAGCCGTCAAGGCATGCATATCACCTGTAAAATGTAGATTAATATCTTCCATTGGTACTACTTGCGCATAACCACCGCCAGCAGCGCCACCTTTAATTCCCATCACTGGTCCTAAAGATGGTTCACGCATGGCAACCATAGATTTTTGACCAATTTTTTGGAGCGCATCTGCTAATCCAATCATAATTGTCGACTTACCTTCGCCTGCAGGAGTTGGATTCATCGCGGTAATTAAAACTAATTTACCTAATGGCTTAGAAGCATTTTTAGCTAAGGCATTAGTACTTAATTTGGCCTTATAGTTACCATAAAGTTCTAAATCATCCGCGGATAAACCTAGCTTTTGCCCTATTTGTGTAATAGGCAACATTTTATTAGACTGTGCAATAGCAATATCTGTTCCCATATCCTCAGCTCCTATTTTAAATCAGCTAAAAAACGTGCTGCTTTTGAACTAATTAACAAATGTAAAGCTAAATAATTATCATGTTTAAATGTAATACTGCAACAAAAATGCTTAACATCAATTGTTTGCACTTGCTGCAAGTCTATCTTTTGCTCACTAAAAGGAAGGATTCCTTGAAGGACTATGACTTTTTGTTCAGCATCAATTGTCAAAGTCGACTTCAACAAAATATAACTGGCTAGGATAATAGCTATCACAAATAATGCTATTGCCCAATAATTGATTGTTTCACTTTCTAGTTGCATAATACCGGCAATGAAAAAACAGAACAAAACCCAACACCAAATAATTACGCCGGTGGCATTGGCTAATTGATAATGAATTTTTTTGATAATTCTGACCTCATTTTGCTAAAATTAGACGCTGTTATTTTACCATATTACATAAATAATCCCAATTCAGGATAAGTGACAAACTTTGTCACAGCCTTTATCATGTTTATTAAAACTTAAATAATTAGACGATAATGGAGAAAAATAATGATTAGAAGTTATCAAACTCGCTTTCATACGCGGATTATTAATGCGAATAATATTACTCCTACCGAACAAGATCAATTAATGAGCGAATATGGCGTTACCCGCGAAATCATCAATTATGCTTTAGATAAATTTGAGCGTCCACGCGTTACTTATAACAGTTTGACACATAGCTATTTGATGGTTTTATCCTTACCTAGTGCTGCTCAAGGATTAGCCAATAGTATTCAATCAGTAACTTTACTGGCTAATGAACAGGATTTGATTTGCTTTACCAATAGCTATAGTGAAGACGTGATGGCCTATATCGACCATTTTCTAACTCTTTACAAGGATAAAACTAATTTAATTTTTCGAATTTTCGCTGACTTAATTGCTACAATTTCAGATAATTTTTTGGACGAAGTTAAGAAACATTACAACGAACAAGAAAAAATTGAAATGAGATTTCAGCATCGCAGCCACCGTACACAAACTATTGGGCGGCTGGCACAATTGCAAACTAACATTACTTTTGGAGTTACCTCTACTTCTGGTAATGACGATTTAGTTGACGAAATTTACAATTTTTTTGATAGTGATGATAATGATCTAAACTTGGATAACCGTACACGACGTCACCTAGAAAACGCTCGAATTGAATCCAATCAAGCCTTGAAAAATTTTCAATTAATTAATGACATTGCCCAACAATTATCTGTAACTTATAACAACATATTAAATAACGAAACTAATGATGTAATGCGTTATTTAACAGTGTATTCCTTAATATTAACTATCCCGACTATTGTTGTCGGCTTTTATGGTATGAACATGAAATTGCCACTAGCCAATTCAGGATGGTCATGGATTTTTTCAATTGGAATTACTGCAATTTTGTGCATCATCTTGATTTTAGACATGATTCGCCGTCATTTCTTGTAAGTTGGGTGTCCCCAATATTGAAAAAGATCAGTTTGCAAGGCACCATTATATAATTTGCGGCGCTTTGTCGGCTTTTGACCGTAATATTTTGCAAAATCCAAATCACTGGAAAGATAGTACTTACTCCAGGTTGTTAATTTACCAAAGGATTGCCCCATTTGGCGATACAGCTGATGGACTTTTTGTGCATCCTGCATCCGTTTACCGTACGGTGGGTTGGCAACTAAAATACCATTTTGATCACTAAGATGATTGTCTTTGACTGCTAATTGCTTAAAAATTATATCGTGCAAAACACCAGCATTATTGGCGTTTATCTTAGCCACGTCTATCATAGTGCCATCAATATCACAAGCCGTAATATTCATTTGACCAGCTGGTAAAATTTTAGCTCGGGCTTCTTCTTGAGCAATCGATAAACTTGTTGGATCAAACCAATCAAAATTTTCAAAAGCAAAATGGCGCTGCAAACCTGGTGCAATATGCCGACCAATTAAAGCTGCTTCAATCGCAATTGTGCCAGATCCGGTGGTTGGATCATGAAAAGGATCTGTAGCGCGCCAAGGGGTTAATAAAACTAAAGCCGCTGCAAAATTTTCTTTTAAGGGTGCCCCACCATGTTCTACGCGATAACCACGCTTAAACAATGAATCTCCAGTAGTATCTAAAGTAATCTCAACTTGATCTTTGACAATTCGCACTTCTAATTGAAATAAATTCCCAGTTTCTGGCAAACGACCGCGTCGATGATAGATACTTGCCATTTTATCTACAATGGCCTTTTTAGTAATTGCTTGAACATCTGGTTCAGAATGTAACTGTGAACGTACACTACGACCTTTTACTGGAAAACTAGCATCCAAAGGCAACCATTGATCCCAAGCAATTGCCTTGACCTGTTCAAATAATTCCTCAAATGTGACCGCGCTAAATTCAGCTAAAACAATCTTAATACGATCAGCACTACGCAACCATAAATTAGTTTTCACAACATCATTAAAGTCACCTTCAAAATAAACCTTCCCATTTTCCACATTCAATGACTGATAATTTAAGTCATGCAATTCTTGTTTAGTGACGGCTTCAAAGCCACTAGCCATTGTTGCTAATAATTTCATTAAAACTCTCCTTAATTTAAAAAAAGACGGACCAATGTCCGTCTTTTTAGCCCAACAGATTTCTATAAGCCACGTTTTGTTCCAGTTGAATGGCCTATGTTCAACCTTCAGTAATCATCTATCTACACAAAAGTGTCTTCGATTTGAGTTTAATTCCTCGTTATCGAAACTCCCCTACCAAAGTTTGGGTTTCCTGCTCGCGGGGTTTACCCGTTCCAAACTTTTGTTTCCAAAAGTATGCGTCTCTGTGGCACTTTATGACTACTCACACTTAGTCCCATAAAGAACCTTAGCGCTTTAGTCGCCGTCATCTGAAAAGATGCTCCAGCTTATTGGGCTGAACACGATCACTATAAGCATTGCAGCTTATGCCGGCGTGGACTTTCCTCAATTTGCAACAGCAAACCGCGATTACTCAAAACCTGCCTTTTGTATTATACTCCGTTAAATAACAAAACACCACTATTAGTATTTAAAGTTAATCATTAGAATTAGGAACCGATTTTTGCGTAGTTGTATAATTATTATCTACACTTTGACCAAAAACATGTCTTTCTAGATTGGAAAGACGCTTCAAAATGTCATAATTAGTGGTTCCAGGCAGAGAACTTTCATTGGTATCAGGCGTACTAACAGACTGTGCAGGCGTAACTTGTTCTACTGGAGTTGGTTCAACTTGCCGTGGTGCACTTTTTAGCGATTTAATTTCAGCTGTTAAACGTTCATTTTCTGCTTTCAACTCCGAAATATTATCAGCAAATGATTCATAATCCTTAATAATTTGGTCTAAGAAAGTATCAACTTCCTTGCCATTATAACCGCGCATAGTAGGCTTAAATTGTTTTTCAACTATTTGTTTTGGATCCAAATTAATTTCTTTCATTTTAATAGCACTCCTATTCAACTACTATAATTATAGCAAAATATTGCTTAGCTTAAACGATTAAAACACCAGTCATTAAAATTTAGTTTGATTATCAGCAAAATCTTGCAAATCATAAAAAGTCAATAGTTGCAAGTGATAAGCATGATTTTGTTGATAATTAAGCATCGCTTGATACTCATGCTGACATTTTCCAGGAAATTCAGGATCATAGACTAATAAGCTCCCCGCAGTATGTGTCAACATAAACATTTGCCACTGCTTAAATTGTTGTGGACTAGTATAATTAGTTGTACTCAAATTAGTCGTAAAATCCGCCAATTGTAAAGTTTTTTCAAAAACTTGTTGATTTTTTTCATTCCATTTTTGTGCCATATTCAAAAACGGCAAAATTACGGCTACCTGCAGTTGATAAACTTGTAAAGTTGGACGTTTAACGACTTGAACAACCCATTGATCAATTCCCAGTTGTCCACCAGTCAAAACCCACTGTAAGCCACGCTCACAGTACTCTATCAGAGTTTGTTCCAAATAATCTGCAATAACTTTTTCTTTAAGATCATCTTTTTGAAAAATATTCAACTCATAGGAACGATAACCGGTAACCCACAGATTCTTAATAGTTTCCATTTGCTATTTCTCCAAACCACGCTTTTTAGCTTACCATGATATAATGTTTAAAAGTCAGGAGGAGCATATTTTGACCATTAACTTCCCTAAGGGACAATCCCGTTATTCCACAACTGCTAAAACTAACAAAGAACCGATTATTTTTGGTGATCGCGGAATGACTTTAGAACAAGAAATTAACGAAAGCAATAATTACTATCGTAATCATCAATTAGGCGTTATCTATAAAAAGCCTACGCCGATTCAAATCGTAAAAGTAGATTATCCTAAAAGAAGTCGTGCTGTCATCAAAGAAGCTTATTTTAGGCAAGCTTCAACTACAGATTATAACGGCGTTTACCGCGGTTATTATATTGATTTTGAAGCTAAGGAAACCAGACATAAAACTTCTATTCCTTTAAGCAATTTTCATGAGCATCAAATTACACATTTACAACAATGTCTAGACCAAAAGGGCATCTGCTTTGTAATTATTAAATTTGTAACTTTACAAAGATATTTTGTCTTGCCTGCTAGCGACCTAATTAATTTTTGGCAGCGTGCTAAACAAGGTGGTAAAAAATCTATGTCACTCCAATTTATTACTAATAAAGCAATCGAAATACATGCTGGTTACAACCCTATTTTGCCATATTTAACAGCTTGTGAGCAACTCATTCAAGGAGATAAATAATGTCTGATTCACGTGTCCAACGCGCACTACAAGAAAAAAATCGCAAAAAAAAATCTAAACATCGCTTTTGGAAATGGTTATTAAGTATCCTTTTACTAGTCATTTTAGGATTTTCCGGTATCTTTTTGTACTTTGGTATGAGCGCACCACATATCAGCTCGGAAGTTTTACAAAGTGGCGGTTCTTCTAGTATTTATGATCAAAAAGGACACGAAATAACTACCTTAGGTAACCAAAATCGTACCTATGTAACGATTGATAAAGTACCTAAACAAATGCGCAACGCGGTTGTCTCAACAGAAGATCGTCATTTTTATAAAGAACATTTTGGCGTTAATCCATTACGCATTTTAATGGCGGCTGTGAACAATTTGCGGGGGGGTGACCTGCAAGGTGGCAGTACATTGACCCAGCAATTAATTAAATTATCAGTGTTTTCTACTAAAAAATCGGATCAAACCATGAAACGAAAAATGCAAGAGGTCTGGCTTGCTGCCAAAGTAGAACGCGATTTTTCCAAAGATCAAATTCTAGAATTCTACATGAACAAAGTTTACATGGCTAATGGTGTTTACGGTTTTCAAACTGCTGCACATTACTATTTTGGCAAAAATTTAAAACAACTAGATTTATCGCAAATGGCTCTATTGGCAGGTATGCCTCAAGCACCAAACACTTATAATCCCTACGCAAACCCCACTGCTGCTAAATCAAGAAGAGATTTGGTAATCAAGGCAATGCTAAACAATCATAAAATTTCCCAAATACAAGCACAACAAGCTATTGCAACACCTATTAATGACGGTTTAAAGCCATATAAGCCTAACTCAGGAGTGGGTGAAAACAAAATAATTGTTGATCCTTACATCAAAGAAGTAATTCAAGATGTTAAAAAGAAAGGCTATGATCCATATCGCGATAATTTAAAAATCACCGTTAATATGGATTTAGATGCCCAAAAATATTTATATAACTTAGTAAACAATAATAACAGCGTTGTCTTTCCTAATAATAAATTACAAACTGGCGTTTCAGTAGTGGATCCAAATAATGGTGCCGTTGTCGCTATGATTGGCGGACGTCAGTTAGATAATGTCCAGCTAGGTTTGAATCGCGCCGTGCAAAATACTCGCAGTAACGGATCGACGATGAAACCAATTTTAGATTATGCGCCAGCAATAGAGTATTTAAAATGGAATACTAACCATACTTTAGAAGATAGCCCATATACCTACCCAGGGACTGATTTAACGTTACAAAATTGGGATCATACGTATCAAGGTGCTATTTCAATGCGTTCAGCGCTTGCCCAATCCCGTAATATTCCTGCTGTTAAAACCTTGCAAACCGTTGGTTTTAATAGAGCACGTAAATTTGCACAAAAGTTAGATATTAACGTGCCTCAAAAACAAGGTTTGTCTGCTGGTATTGGTAGTGATGTGTCTTCGTTGCAAATGGCGGCTGCATATAGTAGTTTTGCCAACGGTGGCACTTATTATAAGCCACAATATGTCTCTAAAATCCAAACGACAGATGGTCTGGTTCACAATTATGATACTAAATCGCATCGTGTTATGAAAACTTCCACTGCTTATATGATCACCGATATTTTAAAAGATGTTGTTAAACCTAATGGTATGGGCTCGCAAGCTTATATCAGTGGCTTACATCAAGCCGGCAAAACAGGAACAACTAATTATAGCAATGCTGAATTAGCCAAAAATCCTGGACTAGCTGGCACTGCCAAGGATGCTTTATTTGCAGGATTCACCAAGCACTATTCAATTGGCATTTGGACAGGTTATGATAATCCTACTGAAGCAGGCATTAACGCTAAGCAACAAGAAATAGCTGGTCAAATATACCAGCATATGATGCGCTATCTAGCGACTAACAAGTCTAATCCAGACTGGAAAAGACCGCATAGTGTCGTGCAAGCCCCTGGTACAAATATTTTATATGTTCGTGGAACTCAACCAGCCAATTTACCAAAAAATAATACCATTCAGCGCGGTACTACTACTAATCGAGATAATGCAGAAATTAACACTAATCGTAATCACAGTAATACTAATGATCGTGATAACGAAACTAGTGACAATACTACAACTACGGATGGCAACAATGCCCCTAGTCAACAACCAAATAACAATAATAATCAACAAGCCACTAATCAACCTGCTGACAACAATAACAGTGGTAACATTAACCAACAGCCTGTTAACCCACCCGCTAACAATAATGGAAATAATTCCAGTAGCAATCCTAACCAAGCAAATGGCAATTAAGTGAGTTTTGTTTATATTAAAAGTCCAATAGAGAATTGTACTCTGTTGGACTTTTTATTGTGCAAAATCAGTTGGTTTATAACATGATTTTTGCTATCATGACCTTGATAATGGATTCATAATTCTTATAGAAAGCTAATTATGCATTATATTTTATGATTCTATACGTACAAAAATCACTTTTCAATAAAAATAATGACGATTATTTTATGATTTGAGGTTTTTGTACCCTTAAGGATTTAGCAGTAGTAAAACGTATCATTTTAGTACCTGTAGATACTTAAACGTAACACAAGTAATTAGCGAAAAAATGACTATTTTGTTCAAAAAAAAACACAGATTTAATCAAAGCTGTGTTTTTTTGATATATAGAAATTAACGACTAATGAAAAGTTATTGCCAAAAATTTCTTTAAATACCTCGCGTCAATTTCGTCAAAATTGTTTAGTTCAGGACTGTCTAAGTCTAAAACTCCCCATAATTTTTCTTTAAACACAATAGGCAAGACAATTTCTGAATTAGTTTGCGCGTCACAAGCAATATGTCCCGCAAATTCATGAACATTAGGCACAATTTGCGTTTGTTGTGTTTGAGCCGCCACACCACAAACACCTGTCCCTAAGGAAATATGCATACATGCCACCGGACCTTGAAATGGTCCTAGCACTAATTCCTGTTGCGAATAACGATAAAAGCCAGCATAGCTGACTTTCTCAATTCCTGAAAATAATAATGCCACTAAATTGCTACAATTAGCAATCAAATCATATTCACCGGAAAACAAACTTTGTGCTTGCTGTAGTAACAGCTCATAATTATCATTTTTTTTCATTTAGACCACTCCATTGATCACATTGTCGCACAACTGGTAAATTCGCAATTTGTGTGGCATTTTTAAAATTATATTTACGCCCTAAATCAATCAACGCATGGTGTCCAATAACCCAATATTTAGGATCCAACGCTTTGGTCACACTTTTTTCAATTTGTTCAACGGTCGCTTTTTCATCCACAAAATGCAATCGTTTACTAATTTTACTAACGTGTGTATCTACCGCGAAAGATGGCACACCAAAGCGATCACCCAAAACCACATTGGCAGTTTTAGTTCCCACGCCTGCCAACGTAACTAATTGCTGTTTTGTAGCTGGCACTTGTCCTGCAAAATTAGTCAATAACTGATTAGAACATTTGATTAAATTACGTGCTTTATTATGATAAAGACCCAAAGATTTAATTAAATGCTCAACTTGTTCTATTGTGGCTTGTGCTAATTTTTGTGGTGTTGGATAGACTGCAAATAATTTTGGTGTCACTTGATTAACAGCTCGATCAGTTGTTTGCGCACTTAACATCACAGCGATTAAATATTGAAAATCAGAATCAGCAAACAAACTAGGTTGAGCTTCGGGAAACATATCAATAATCATCAACATTGCTTGCATAATTTGTGCATCATTTAATAACATTAGTAATCACCAAAGCGATCTTTTTGCTGCTGCAATTGTGCTACTGTTTTAATATTATGCTTTTCCCAGTTTAACAAAATACGATCCATGTATTTCAAAGAATAAACCTGGTTCAAAACTGCTTCCCGCAAAGCCAAAGTAATCAATTCTGGATCGTAATGATCTTGCGTAAGCCACTCTTGAATAGTTTGCCGTTCAATTGGCGAAAGTGGTCGACCAAATTCTACTTCAATTTTTTGGAACAATATTTGTAATTGGTTGGTAGAATTTGTAGATGCCAAAGTTTCCTGACTAGCTATGGGTTGACCTAATAATTGCTGATATAAAGGCGTTAAGTCATAACAATCTTGGTAAACTTGCTTTTGATCCGCGGCTGAATTTATTTTTATAAATTGCTTATTTAAAAGGCTTTGCAACACTTGATAAATTTGATCAGCAGTTAAACCAGTATTATCAGCAAGATCTTTGGTTGCTGGAAATTGTATGCCTTTTTCTTGGTACATCCTAATATTGGTCCACAATAAAAATTCGTCACCAGTCATTTTCAAACGTCCAATATTTACTAGAAGCAAATTATTGATTGTTGTATTGCCAGCATTGATTAATTCTTGTATGGCAGACATCTTATTTCTTCTTTCTTTTTTTTTAAAACAAAAAAACCGTCGCTAAGACTAACAGTCATTAACAACAGTCAAAACATTTTAAGGACGCAAACGATTAATCATCCGTGGAAATGGAATAGCTTCTCGCAAATGATCTAAATGACAAATCCACGTAATAGCACGCTCTAAGCCCATGCCAAAACCAGCATGTGGCACTGAACCATATTTACGCAAATCTAAATACCAATCATAATCTTCTAAATTCATTCCCTGAGATTGCATCTTGGCTTTCATTTGCTCATAATCAATAGCTCGCTCAGAACCACCAATAATTTCTCCATAACCTTCTGGAGCTAATAAATCAGCACAAATATAGACATCATCACGATCTTGCGCTTCTTTCATATAAAATGGCTTGATAGTTTTTGGATAATTTAAGACAAAAACTGGTTGTTCAAATTGATCTGAAATATAAGTCTCTTCTGGTGAACCAAAATCATCCCCCCATTGAATATCAAAACCACCAGCTTGACACATTTTAATAGCTTCATCATAAGAAATACGCGGATATGGCAATTTAGTATAGCGCTCTAAAATAGCAGGATCACGATCCAACAATTGTAATTCATAACGACAATTATCTAAAACTGCTTGCACTAAATAAGCTACATAACGTTCTTGAATTTGCAAACTTTCTTCTTGATGCATAAAAGCCATTTCAGGTTCAATCATCCAAAATTCCGTTAAATGACGCCGCGTCTTAGACTTTTCAGCCCGAAAAGTTGGACCAAAAGAAAATACTTTGCCATATGCCAAAGCACCAGCTTCCATATACAGCTGACCACTTTGCGATAAATAAGCAGGATTATCGAAATAGTCTGTTTCAAACAGTTCAGTAGTCCCTTCTGGTGCTGTACCAGTTAAGATAGGCGGATCCATTTTGATGAAACCTTCTTGTCTAAAAAAGCGATAAGTGGCATCAATAATTTCATTTCTAATTTTCATAATAGCAAATGGACGCCGTGACCGTAGCCATAAATGTCGATGATCCAATAAAAATTCAATTCCATGCTCTTTAGGTGTAATGGGGAAATCTTCACTATCACCGATTAACTCAATGTCAGAAATCTCAATTTCGTAACCAAAATGAGAACGATCGTCTTGATGGATAGTACCTGTCACATAAAAACTAGCTTCTTGTCGTAATTTCTTAGCTAATTCAAAAGTTTCCGGACTAACAACATTTTTTACAACCACTCCTTGAAAAAAAGCCGTTCCGTCACGTAATTGTAAAAAGGCGATTTTACCAGATGAACGTTTATCAGTAAGCCAAACACCTATTTTGACTTCTTCATCAATATGGTTTTTGGCATCTGCAATAGTAATTGTTTGCACAGATCTTCCTCCTATAAATTCTGTTTAAATTTTATAAATTATCAATAACTTGAATAATTTTAGTATTCTTAAAGTTGAGCATACAATAACCCAAAGTCTTATTATGCTTCTTATAAGTAACTTCCCAAACAGGTTTAGTGTGATAATAACCTAGCGCCACACGTGTTATTTTTTGAGGCTTTTGGTGATGTAAAACAATTTTTTCAGCTTTATCAGGCTGATTTTTTTGACCATTGATTTTTTTTAAATGCCCACTTTGACCATCAATAATCACATATTTATACTCGCTGGGATGCTTTTGATCTTGGCCACCAACAGCAAAGTACCGCTTACTACGATCAAATTCCGAGTAAAAATCAGCATTTTGAATGCCACCCTTAGTCTGAGCCATTTTCAAAGCTTGTGCTCGTGCAGAACTATGCACATTAGTTGAAAAATAATAAATACCACTCATTACAACTATAACTGCCAAAAACACTGCCAAAATAACTGATTTTTGCCACCGATGCTGTCGTTTCATCTTATCACCACGCTTATATTAAAAGGTTACCGGTTAACATTTTAGCAAAAATTTCATTTCAATAATACCTTTAATTCTTGGATAATTTCAGACAATGTAGCTGGCTGGCGCAACGGTGGTAAATTCAATTCTTGATAAATTTGTGGACCATAGTTAGAATGAACAATCCTTGGATCTAAAAAAACAATCGCTCCCTGATCTTTTGGTCCACGAATTAGACGACCAACTTGTTGTTTAAGACGTCGAACTACAGTAGGCAAACTTTCCACTTTAAACGGATCTTTACCCAAACGTTTCCAATACTGATTTTTAGCACGAACAAAGGGATTTTCAGGTGCTTCAAATGGTAAACGAGTAATGATTACCAATTTCAATTTTTGAGGTGCCAAATTTACACCTTCTCCAAAACCATTGACCGCTAATAGCATAGAATGGTCATTAACCGCAAAACGCTTTTTTAGACGTGCATTAGATCCGGAAATATTTTGTGCCAAAATTTCGCGTTGCGCAGCTAAATCGGTCAATTGTAACTGTTCATAAACTGCTTGCAGCGTTTGCAAAGAATTGAATAAAACTAAAGTCTGATAATCATGATCTTTAGTCAATTGATATATTTGTTGTGCTAAATGTTGACTGTAGTCGTAATCTTTTTGTGGATCCAAAGCATTTTGTGGCAAATATATTTGCAATTTTTGCTCTAAATTTTCTGGTGCCGGCAAAACCAAACGATCTGTCCGTGGCAAAGGTTGAGTAATTCCTAGTTGCAAACAAAAATTGTGCAAACTATGCTGATACTGCAACGCAGCACCAATTAAGATACAAGTAGTAAATTGTCCTGTTAAGAGATCTAAAATATTCTTTTGATCTAACAACTGGCTACTCAACTGCAAGCTATCCCAATTATGATAATTATTCATTGTTAATAACCAGCACAAATTATGCTGCTCGTTATCCAGATCCCAAAGTAATTGCATCAAATTTTGCTCTTGTCGTAAGATCAATATATATTCGTTTCTTATTTGTAGCAATAAGCTATCAATTTCTAGCAACGAATTATCTTGTATTTGTTGATACCACGTGAATAAGGGTGCTAGCTGTGCTAATAAATTACGAATTTCTTGTAGCGTTTTTTTTAAAGTTAATCTAGTTTTTTTCTTAATTTGTGGTGGCATTAACGTCAGATTAATTGTACTGTTGCGCTGATCCAAAGGTGCCAACTGCTTAATATAATTACTAACTAAATCAGTTGTTAGATAAGTTAAATTACTCTGTAATTGTTCAAAATTTGCTTGAAAATCAGCTAAGTTTTGATGCGTCCAAGAACCAATTTGATTTCCCTTAAAAAAAGATCGTAAAACAATTCGATTTTGGTATAGTAAATCACTAATTTTCTTCAGAGCATTCTTTAAATGACTCACATCAAAAGTGACATGTGACTTTAAAGTCTGTTGTAATAGCGAGCTAGCCTCATCCAAAATCAGACTGGCGTTATTAGACCATAAACCATTAGTCAAATTATGCAATAAAAAAGCATGATTCGTAATAATTAAATCCGCATTACGAGCAGCTTTCAGCTGACGTGGCCAAAAATTAACTGTAGCAAATAATCCTCCTTGCGTGTACTGGGTACTGCGTAATAAATTAAACAAATCATTTTCATATTTTGTTAAATTCAATTCACGTAAATCACCAGTTTTCGTCTGTGTTAACCAAACCAATAATCGCATTTTTAATAGATAATTTTGTCGATTATGCTCGGGAACCCACAGTAGTTGGTAAAATTTATTTAAATCAATATAGTCATGCGGACTTGATAAAAGCGTGACATTATATTTTTTATGCCGTAATTTTTCAATGAGTGGGATTTCTTTTTGCATAATTTGCTGTTGTAATAATTTAGTAGAGGTAGCAACAACTGCCTTCTTGCCATTATCCAGCAAATAAGATAATGGTAACAAATAGCCGAGTGTTTTGCCCGAGCCTGTAGGCGCATCCACCATAGCTAAAGAAGTTGCTTGAGTAATTTTTCGTTGCACAAAATTCATCAAGCGACTTTGATCTTCCCGAATTTGTAAAGTGTCAGCGAATAAACGTTGCTTAGCTTTTTTAGTAGCGGGATACTTACTATTTGTCGTTAAAATTGTGGTTCGTATTGGTGCAGTTTGGTGTAAAACTATGCCATGACAAGTTAGCAAATCATTAGCCAATGATGCAGTTTCATCAATTTGTTGACTTATCAAATCAAAAAAATCTCCTGTTTGGCGCAATAAATGGGAGCTAAAACGTCGCAACATTTTTAGTGTCGGTGCCGGTAATTGTAAAATACATTGGCGTAAATACAAGAATAATTTAGCTGTTGCTAGAGCATCACTGTCGGCTTGATGTGGTTTTTCATGAATTATTCCAAGAGACAAACTGAGTTCAGCTAATTTAAAACTTGGTTCACACGGCAATAATATTTGCGCCAATTCGACAGTATCAATAGCTGAAATATCTAACATAGGATAACCGGCCGCAATCAGTTCCGACTGTAAAAATGGTAGATCAAAATTAACGTTATGTGCCACAAAAACACTGTCTTGCAATAGTTGCCAAATTTCATCAGCAAAATAATCAAAGGTCGGTTGTTCAACCAGCTGATCGTTTGTAATCCCAGTCAGCATGCTCACATGGTTATTAATCTCACATCGTGGATTGATCAAAAAAGAAATTTGTTCCGTGATTTTGTGATCTACTATTACAACTGCTGCAAATTGTATAATTCGGTCATTTTTATTTCTTTGAGTACCCGTAGTTTCTAGATCCACAACTACATATTTTTTATCTTTCATCATGTTATCAGTTTACCTTAACTACCTCGTTAACGGAAAGCATGCACAAAAATTGTTGCTGTACTGGATGCTGCAAAATTTGTTCTGCTGCCTGTTGATATAATTTTAATTGACCAGAATAATTGTGCACAGCTTGCGCTAAGGAATGCTTACCCTGCTCTTTTTTTAAGTCAATATAATCGGTTTTGTAATCAAATATTGTAATGTGCTGTTGCTGATCAATAAACAGACCATCAATAATACCATGTACTAAAATTCGATCCTGAGTATGATAATTGCTAGCTTGAAAGATTTTTTGTGCTGGTAATAGCATTGAAAAAGTCCATTCACGTTGCAAAGTATCTTGATGTTGCAAAATATTTTGTCCTAAATTAGTCGTGAAAAAAGTCGCTAAATCAGCATAATTAATCTGCTCTGCCACAACTGGACTCAAAATATCACTTTTAACTAATTCCTGTGCCAATTGCTGAAAATCAGTTACTGTTGGACAATGTTTTAAAGTGATTTTTTGTAACAATAAATGTGTTGCGCTTCCTATATCCGTTGCGCTAACTTGTTTTTTATCTTGTGTTAAAAATTTGGGCCGTTTAAAATTAGGCAAAATATAACGTTGCCCTTTTTCATTATCAGAGTGCAACTGTGGCAAATTACGATCATCAGGATCCGAAAACAAATGCTTAATTTCCGAAACTGATTGATAAGCCGTTGTTTTAGTAGCTTCTTGATATGGATAATCTAAATTTAAGATCTGCTTTGCAGTCTTTACGAAAAGCGGTGAATCAATTGAGGAATTAGCAAAACTTTCAACAATATTTGGGGGCGTTAATTGAATTTCTTCGCCTTTAAATGACTGTACGAGAAAGTCAAACGGGCTATTCTTTGTAGCAATGATTTTAGTTTCTTGTAATCGTCCGTTCAAACTTATGATAGGTTGCATAACGTCTTGAAAACTGCGAAAATGTGCTCGCAAACCAATATCTAAAACCGTTTTTTCTTGTTGAGCAGTTGCTAATTGCCATTGATCAAAAGATTCTGGTAAGGGCTGCTTTAAAGAACCAACTAAAATTAATTTTTGCTGGGCACGTGTCAATGCTACATATAATAAACGTAATTCTTCTGACAACACTTGATTTTTTTTAGTAGCTTTCAAAGCAGCCAAAGGCAAGGTTTCATAAGAAATACGTCGATAATCATCTAAATATTTAATCCCAATACCTGAACGCGTATCCAACAAGTACGGTTTTTTTAAATCTTCATTATTAAAATTATGATCAATATTAAGCAAAAAAACCAATGGAAATTCCAATCCCTTACTGCCATGAATCGTCATCACATTAACTTCATTACTCTGAGGATTATATACAATAGGCTGTGCTAGATCTTTATTGTTTTCCTGAATATGATCAATAAAACGAATAAATTGGAATAAACCCTTAAACTCCATTTGTTCAAATTGTTCAGCACGCTGATATAAAGCATGCAAATTAGCCACCCGTTGCTTACCATTAGGCATTCCTTGCACATAAGATAAAAATCCCGTTTTTAAAAAAATCTGCCAAATCAACTCAGCAATTGAAATTTTTGTAGCAGCACTTCGAAATTCCTGTAATTGTGCAACAAAATCAGTTACCTTGTGTGTCAAGCGTTGTGCAAATTCATTTTTTTGGTTATATTCACTATTAGCTAAATAACTTGTTAAAGCATCGTAATAATCACCTGTTCGATGATTAATCCGTAAATAAGCTAGTTCATTCTCATCTAATCCAACCATTGACGACCGCAAAACAGCTACTAAAGGAATATCTTGACGCGGATTATCGATGATTTTAAGCATTGACAACATAATTTGAATTTCCGTTGTTTGAAAATAATTAGCAGTATCGTGCACTATAATAGGTATTTGCGCTTTATTAAATTGCTCCACTAAGTCATTATTAAGGTTTTTAACACGCGTTAAAATAGCTATGTCACTATACTTTAGAGTACGCATTTGCTTAAAATGTGCATCGTAAACTTGATAATCACTAGCTATTAATTGCTGAATACGCAAAATAATTAGCCTAATTTGGGCTTGCTCATTACTGATTTGTGATTTAGCAGAGTCGTCATTTTGATAAAACAAAATTTCAGTTTGCGTATCCAGTTGTTCACTAAAAGCGACGCTAGCTATTAACTTAGTGGCTCCAGTGTAGTCAATATCGCCAATTCTTTGATCCATTACTCGTGTAAAAATCTCATTGACTGTCTGGATAACATTAGTACTAGAACGAAAATTGTCTGATAAATTAATCAGTTGTCCAGCATTAGGGTCTTTTTGCATTGCTTGATACTTGTTAGTAAATAAAAAAGGCGCCGCTTGCCGAAACCCATAAATTGATTGCTTAACATCACCAACCATAAATAAATTTCCTGGTTGTGTGCTTTTAAATTGCTGAATAATAGCTTCTTGTAGAGGATTAGTATCTTGATATTCATCTACTAAAATTTCTGTAAATTGTTGTTGATAATACGAACGCGCTAAAAATTGGTTATCTTTTTTGGTACGAAAAATTTGTAAAGTATATTGTTCCAAATCATTAAAATCTAGACAATGTTGATGCTGCTTTTCTTGACGAAAAACATGCAAAAAACGTTGTTCCACCGCAACCAATTTAGTAACTAAAGCCGCAGAATCCTGTAAAATTGCCACCCATTGCTTATTATCCAGCACAAAAAATTTATATTGCCAATCTTGAATCACTTTGCTGATATTTTCCTTGCAATCTTTTAAAGGTTGCACAATTTCAGCAGCTGTTTTAGGTTTAACACGACCAGAAATTTTGGTTAGTTGCTTAAATAATGCACGTAATTCATCCCAGGAACAATGCTTGTATTGCACCAATAAATCTTGAATTTGCTGCTCTAATTGATCGACACTTGTCTGATAATTTACCAGCTCTTCAAAAGTTGCAATTTGTTGTTGCATCTCATTCAGTTGCAATTTAACATAACGCAATTGCTGCTCCAACATTGGCAAAAATGAATCTTGATAAAACTTTGCTTGACTAACTTCGGTAGTAACTTTATACATATCAGGTAATTGACTTAACCAAACTTCCGGCTGAGGATTAGTCAAAGCAAAATCAGCTAACCGATAGACTAACTCAGCTAAAGGAGTGTCTGCTGTAACTTTACTATTAGTGAAATTATTCTCTAAAACTAAAAATTGCTCATCCTTTGCTTTGTAATAATGCTGTTTAACTTTATCCCAAGCACGTTCTTGCAATAAATAACGTTCATTATCATCACTCAATAAACGAAACATCGGATCTAAATCAATTAAATAATAGAATTTACGAATCACGCGTAAACAAAAAGCATGCAGTGTACTGATATAAGCTGTAGGAATTTTCGCTAATTGCTTATTCAAATGTTGCTTTAAATTATTGTCTTCACTAGCTAAAGACTGCTCTTGAATTCTTTGTTGTAAACGTTGTTTCATTTCACGGGCAGCAGCTTCAGTGAAAGTCACTACTAACAGTTGATCAATTTCTTGTCCAGCTAATAATTTGCGCAAAATACGATCTACTAAAATAGTCGTTTTACCTGCACCAGCAGAAGCCGACACCAAAATATCGTTACCCTCAGCTGTCAAAGCTTGTTGTTGACTCAGCGTTGGCTTAAATTTACTCATCTTCAGCATCTCCTGTTATTTTAGTGAAAAAATCTTTTTTCTTTAACTTTTCAGGTAAAAGATAATTATTTTCGGGTAACATCGCATCAAATTGCATAATTGGCAAAAAGTCACTATATTGCAAAGTAGTTTGCTGATTGCTGAGCCGTAATGGTTTGATCTGATTTTCACCAGCAAAAATAGCTTTAGCAGCTTGCTTAATTAGATGCTCATTAAATTGTAATAACTGTGCAAATTGCCCCATAGTAACAAGTTTTTGCGAATTAATTTTATGATTCTTATTAATTTGAAAAATAACAGACGCTTGCTTGTCAATGTCTGGTTCCAGTGCTTGCGTACTGTTACCATCATCAATCAACAAACCCTTATACTGATATTTTTTAAATAACAAATCAAAAGCAGTATCAGTTTGACCTTTTAAATCTTCCAAATTTATGATTGGATTTTGCAGCTGAAAATAAAATCCTCCTACCGGACTAACCAACTGATCAAATAATGATGGATCATTCTCCAAACTAGCTAAATAAGTGATCATTTGCATATTTAAACCGTAATAAAAATCAGTAAACTTAAAATCATGCTTGCTAGACTTATAGTCCACCACAAAATAATAATTAGGATCATTTTGCAATAAATCAATCCGATCAATCCGGCCCCGTACTACAATTTCATGCTTAGCATCTAATTTATAATTAAGTGGCGCAATATTGTGTAATGCGCCAACTTGACCAAAAACAACTTCTGTTTGAAAAGGATAAAAAGCTGCTTTTTGAGCCTGCAAGCGTAATACTTCTAATGACCGTTGTGCCATTTGGCGAATTTGCCAACGCTGGAAAGGATCACCTTCAGCAAACACACGATAAATTTTCTCTGATAATAACTGTTGCATAAGCTTATCAGAAATAGTTGCCAACTGCTGGGCACTAATCGTTTGCCAAGATAAATGTTCTAATTGTAATTGCTTCACGGTGCGATCGAAAATATCATGAAATAAAGTCCCTTGACTAGCGGGAGTGATTTTAAATTCTGCTCGTGGGCGTAGTCCTAAACCATATCGCAAAAAATATTCATAAGGATTTCGGTAAAAAGTTTCTAACTGTGAAATGGAAACTGTTAATTTGGAACCATAAAGTTCTGCAGCAATATCTTTCAATAAAGGTTTAGCAATATTTTGATAAGACAAACCTTGCCAAATCCGCGATAAATAAATATTTTCTGCTTGTTGATTCTCAAACAAAATATCAGATAAAGCCTGCCATGCCTTAGGTACAGCTTGTTTTTGATCTTTATATGCACGATAAACAGCCAATAAATGATCTGCTGTTAATAACGGGCTACCTACTAATTTCAAAACTTCATCAAATTCAACAGGAGCAGTAAAGTCTAACATCTGTTCACGCAAAGCAAAATGTTGCTTAATTAGTGACACATATGGTGAAAGATTCATTACCTTGGAATCGCGCGTTTTGGCATACGTAAAAATCAATCTTTTTGTCCCTGACAAAAAAGCCAAGTCATGTAAAAAAGGAGCACTATTATTTAATTGCTGTTGCGTTTCTGGTAAAGATTCATCTGCATTTAACAAAGGCTTCAATGCTTTAACATCATCATCCGACAATAAATTTTGCACGTCGCTTAACCTTGGCATATTTTGGTCATCAGATCCCATAATAATAGTTACTAAGCGATTATTAGTCTGCTCTTGATCCAATTGCGAAACATGTACTGCATCCAAAACTGAAGGAATATTTAAATAGTAAGCATTTTCAAAGCCACTATCTAATACGGTCAAAAACGTCTCTGCCCCAAATTGTTGTTCACCAAATAAGTCAACATATTCATCTAAAATTTGTGAAAACATATTGACCACTTGTTCAGGTTGCTGTCCTAATACAAGATTGCCTGCTGCAATGGCTTGTTGCTCCCATTGCTTTAAATTGCTAAAAACCAAAAATTCATCTAATAATTCATAAAGCAAACTACAAGCCATCTTAACAGTCGATGCTGTTTGCAGGATTTTATGCATAGCTTGATAAAGCTGCATTACTAATTTTTTAATCCTATTAATTTGTGCCATTTGCTGTACATAAACTGCATCTTTAGTATGTTGTTCATTTACGGCAAAATCCGCTGTTTGCAACCACTGCTTAGCAGAAATACCATGAGCTAAGACATAATTTTCGGTCAAATCCACAGCTTGGCGATATTGCTCCACAGTCCAATCAGCAAAAACTAATAATTCTGTACGCAATAACCGGAATACATTATTATAAGCCAAGTCATTTTGTACAATCGCAAACAAATTGTCTACTAAATCTTTAAAAGGATGATCTTTCATAGAATAATGTTGATCCACAAAATAACTAATTTCTTGTATCTGAAAATAAGGATCTAAAAATTGCTGATAATCTGCCAAATTAGGTACTAGTACTAAAAAATCACGATAACGATATCCTTGCGTAGCTACTAATTGTCGAATATACGTAGTCACAGCTATCACTTCTTGCTGGGACGTTCGCGCATTCCAAACTTGAATAGCACTCGCATCATTTAAATGATGCGTTTTTTTATCTTTAAGTTGAGTATTTTGAGCAATCCAAAAGTCATCTAGGGCCGCTAGATCTGATGTAACACGTAAATTTTGCGCTAATTGCGTCACAACTGGAATATCATGCTGCTTGGCAAAAGTCGTTAGATCAGTTATTAAACTTTGTGAACGATGAAAAAAACTATTTTCTTGACCGGCAGAATAAGCACGATCAATAGTCACACTAATCTCCACATCTGCAGAAGTAGTCAAAATAGTTTGTAGCAACTGTCTTTCTTGCATATTAAATTGCGAAAAATCACTAATAAAGTAATGAAAATGTTGTTGCCTGGAATCATGCTGTAAAAAATTATTCAATAAGGCAAATAATTGCAGATCATCACTATAATTAGCACTAACAAAACTCTCATATTGTTCATAAATCAAGGTTAGATCATGCAACTTGGCGCGCAAATCCCCATTTACTGCTTTTAATTCTTCATTCATTGCTCGCAAACGTTCTGGTAAAATTTGACTTTTATTCAAAACATCAATTTGCGTTTGTAACATTTTAACAAATCCTATGCGCTGTACCTCGCCTTTATATAACTGCAGTTGAGGTTCCAGCTGCTGTAAGATATGGGACAATAACATAACTTGAGTAGTTGGCGTTAATTGTGGCTTTTGATATAGCGGATCATTGCGCAAAAAAAACCACGCCAACCGCGAAAAAGAAAAAACCTGCACTTGATTAGTCGCAAAAACAGTTTCCTGGTCATCTAAGTTTGCTAAAATTTCTACTTCACTTTCAAACTTGATATGGTTAGGTACCAGCCAAATAAAATGATCTTGCGGATATTGTTGCATTTTTGCTCTTAAATTATCCATTAATAATGCTTTTTTATCTGTTTTAGAAGCACCCAAAATTAATTTTAGATTCATTGTTAACCTCATTAACTACAAAAGATGCGCAAAAAATATTATTTGTGTAAAATAGAACATTGTTAGAAAGGTGATTTTATATGATAGCAACTGGAAAAGCTCACGGAAAAATAATTTTAATTGGTGAACATGCAGTAGTCTATGGTCAACCAGCTATTACTATTCCCTTATTGGATATACCTACAAAGGTGCAAGTAAAAGCAACTTCACAACAAAAATCTTATATCAATTCTACTTATTATCAAGGAGATTTAGAAAACGCTCCTAACAAATTCAAAGGAATTGTTTTATTAATTGCTTTGCTAAGCAAAGATCTGCCGATCAGCAAGCCGGTCCAATTAGATATCCAAAGCGATTTACCACTAGAACGAGGAATGGGCTCTTCAGCTGCCACTGCAGCTGCCATTACCAAAGCCATGTTTGCTTATGCTCACAGTACTTTAACTCCGCAACAATTGATTCAGTACACCAATTTCGCAGAACAAATTACCCACGGAACTCCTAGTGGCGTAGACGCAGTGACTGTCAATTCTAAATCGCCCATTTATTATATTAAAGATAAATTGACGGAAAATTTCAACATGAATATCCACGGATATTTAACAATTATTGATTCTGGTGTAACCGGTAATACTGGTGAAGCTGTACATGACTTGCGTATCTTAAAAAATAGTCAGCCAGCAGTCATTGACCCGATGCTTGAAGAACTAGGTCAACTAACTTTTCAAGCACAAAAGAGTATCAGTAATCAACAATTAACCACTCTAGGAAATATTTTAACGCGTGCACAAAACATTTTAAAAATGTTACAAGTTAGCACGCCTCAGCTAGATCAACTAATTAAAATCGCCAATCAGGCTGGAGCTTTAGGAACCAAAATTACCGGCAGCGGGCGTGGCGGTTGTTTAATTTCATTAAGTGATAATCTAGCCACTGCCCAAAATATTGCGCAACAAACAAAGAAAAATGGCGCTGTACGTACTTGGATTCAAACTTTACATCAAAATTAGGACATAATCATGACAAATACAACCACAACTGCCCACACCAATATTGCTTTAATAAAATATTGGGGCAAAAAAGATGCACAATTACGACTTCCTTATACAGATAGTCTTTCATTAACATTAGATGGCTATTATACAACAACTACGACTGCTTTTTCTGATGCCACGCACGATCAAATTTATTTAAACAAACAACTTGCTTCAACAAAATTTGCCCAGCGTACTAAAAATTATCTAGATTTAGTTCGGCAAAAATATCAAGTTGAGCAACATTTCATCGTGCAAACTGATAATTTTGTGCCCACGGCAGCCGGACTGGCATCTTCAGCTTCCGGATTTGCTGCTTTAGCCGGTTCTTTAAACAAATTGTTAAACTTAGATTTAGATAATACCCAGTTATCACGTTTAGCCCGTCTAGGATCAGGATCTGCGGCACGTTCCATTTTTGGAGGGTTTGTTCGTTGGTACCATGGAAATGATGATGAAACCTCCTATGCCGCTCCTATCAATAATGCTAATGATATTCCGATCAGATTACTAAGTGTTGTTTTTGATACTAACACTAAGAAAACCACTTCGACAACTGGTATGGAACATGCTGTACAAACTTCACCTTATTTTGTTACTTGGCCTCAAATTGTACAGCAAGATTTACAACAAATGCTTCACGCATTAGATCAAAAAGATTTAAAATTGGTCGGTCAAATTGCTGAAAATAACGCTTTAGCAATGCATGCGCTCAATTGGACGGCTAGACCTGCATTCTCTTATTTTTCGGCTGATACCACCGATTTACTCGCCTTTATTCGCCGGTTACGTCAGCAAGGATTATTGGCGTATGCTACTATTGACGCTGGTCCAAACGTCAAAATAATTTCTTCAACTGATGATATTTCCGTCGTGCAACAGCAGATTAGCCAGCATTATCCAAGTGCTCAGACAACAATTCTTAAGCCCGGTACGGCAATTCATTAAAGTTGTGCTATAATGTTTGTTTGTTAAAACTTAAATAGTGAAAGGGTTGGGTGTTTTGATAACTGCGAAAGCGCCGGGAAAATTATACATTGCAGGAGAATATGCTGTAGTGGAACCCGGATATCCAGCCATTGTCGTGGCTGTGGATCAATTTGTCACCGTTTCGATTAATCGTGCGCAAAAGCACGGTACAATCAATTCTAAACAATATGAAGAAGTACCGATTGTTTGGCAACGTCAAGGACATCAATTAGTGATTGATAATCGTGACAATCCCTTTGAATATATTTTATCCTCAATTAAATATACTGAACAATTAGCTCTGGAAAAAAAGCGAGCTTTATGTTTGTTTGATCTGCGAGTCAATAGTCAATTAGATTCCCCAGATGGTAAAAAATTCGGTTTGGGTTCCTCAGCGGCGGTAACTGTAGCAACCGTTACTGCTTTAGCTAAATTTTATCAATTAAATTTATCAAAAGAAGAAATTTTTAAATTAGCTGCTATTTCTCATTTTATGGTTCAAAATAATGGTTCGTTCGGTGACATTGCCGCCAGTGTTTACGGCGGTTGGATTGCTTACCAATCACCGGATCGTGAGTGGCTCTTGAAAATGCTTCAAGAAAAAAACTTAACGCAAGTACTTAAGATGACTTGGCCCAAACTAAAAATTGAATCCTTAAATTGTCCAGCCAATTTAAAATTATTGATCGGCTGGAGTGGTAACCCTGCTTCCACCCCCTTACTGGTTGACGAAATATCTCATGCTCATGTCAATAAGCAACAAAGTTACCAAGATTTTTTGACTGCATCCAAACAATGTTTACAAAAAATGGTTCATGGCTTTAAAATTGGCTCTACACAATTAATTACGCAACAAATTAAAAAAAATCGTGCACTTTTACAAAAATTAGCACAATTTAGCGGTGTGCTTATTGAAACACCTAAACTAGCACAACTTTGTGAAATTGCGCAAAAGCATAATGTTGCTGCCAAAAGTTCTGGTGCTGGTGGTGGTGATTGCGGTATTGCTCTAGCTGATAATAACACTAGCCAGCAAAATGATTTACTAGCCGATTGGCAACAAAATGACATAATTCCTTTAAACTTTAATGTTTATTTTTCTAAATCTTAATTGAGGTAAACCATGCCTAAACAGCCCTTAGACTTACAACGCAAAAATGAACATCTCTTTTTAGCCGAAAAATTTTATAATCCTGCTAGCACCAATTTTGCTGAAATGCGCTTATTAGCGCCAAGTATTCCTGAAATGCGGCTCAAAGACGTCAAGACTGACGTTAAGTGGTTCAACTTTCATCAAAACATGGACGCACCTCTTTACATCAATGCTATGACCGGTGGTAATGCCCAGGTAACTAAGCTGAATCAACAGTTAGCCATTGTGGCACAAGAGCTTAATATCCCGATAGCATTAGGTTCAATGAGCAACTATCTAAAATATCCATATAATAAAGAAATCAGCGAATCATACCAAGTAGTTCGCGAATATAATCCTCAAGGATTAGTTATTGCTAATGTATCTGCTAAGATTCCTTTTAAACAAGCACAAAAATGTATTGATTTAGTGCAAGCAAACGCTCTCCAAGTACACATTAATGCTGCTCAAGAGATAGTAATGGCTGAAGGTGAAGATGATTTTTGCTGGTGTGATAACTTAGCTCAGTTGCTACAAAACATTGAGGTTCCAGTAATTATTAAAGAAGTCGGTGTTGGAATGAATGCGGCATCAGTACGACAAATCTTACAGTTAGGTCCTGTAGCCGCTTTTGATATCTCTGGCAAAGGTGGTACTAATTTTCAAGCAATTGAAAATGAACGTAATCATCATATTGATTACAGTTTTATGCAAGATTGGGGTTTAACAACTCTAGAATCTTTACTGGATATAGTTCCAACAAATTTAACCGACACATTAATTTTTGCTTCTGGTGGAGTTCGTTCACCTTTAGATGTTATTAAATGCCTTGTTTTAGGGGCCCATAGTGTCGGCCTAGCAGCACCCGTTTTGCATGAATTACAACATTTTGGTTTAGAACATACAATTACTACGTTCAAAACTTGGCAACACCAAATTAAAGAAATTATGACCTTGCTAGGCTGCCAAAAAGTAACCGATTTAACACAAGTTGACTACCGTTTATCAATGAAATTAAATAATTTTATTCGACAAAAAAACGACATTGAATAATAAATCAATGCCGTTTTTTACTGTCTCAAACCTTTAGGATAAAAATTTTTCAATTGCTGTTGAACTAATTTACCCCAAGAGAAAATTTTATGCTGATAGCTAACTGCCACAAATCCCTTAAAATTAATTTGCTGCGGCAACAAAAGCGCCTCCCCGTGAATAAAACGCTGATATTGTTCGGCACTTAAGTCAATAACTTGTTTAAAATCGGCTGCGTGTAAAGCCATAACTAGAGCATGATTTGGCTCAAAACGCTGCTTTTTAAATTCACCTAATTTCAAACCATTACGCAAAATTTTAGGATGCATTTGCGTATCAAAATCCCAAGCTGTTTGATAAAGAGTCTGCTTGTTAACATAAAGATGTGTATCAATTTGTACTGACTGATTAAAAGTGTTTTTTTGAAATTCTTGCCAGCTTGCAAAATAACTAGGTGACAACTTGCTATTAATGGTTAATTTTGGCGATTTCATTTGCTTTGTGGCTTGGTTTTGTAACACACAAATAAAATGCCCCTCTCCATAATAATGTTGTGGAAACAAACGAACTGCTTTAGCTAACTCCAGATTACCGTCACCCCAATTTGGTTGTCCAGAATCCATTTGTGGATCTTTAGGTACTGACTGTACTTTTAAATCATAATTTTGCAAAAGCCACGCAATATTTTGTTCATCTTCTTCGGGAGCAAAAGTACAAGTAGAGTAAATTAAATAACCACCTGGTCGCAACATTTTCACTGCTTCTTGTAAGATATCCCGTTGACGTTGAGCGCACTTTTGAACATAGGCTGATGACCAATAAGTCATCGCCTTTGGATCTTTACGAAACAAACCTTCGCCCGAACATGGTGCATCAACTATAATTCGATCAAAAAAGCCAGCGAAAAATTGCGCTAATTCTTCAGGTGAATTATTGGTTACGACAGCATTTTTCGCACCCCAACGCTCTAAATTAGAGGATAAAACACGTGCTCTTTTGGTGTCAATCTCATTAGCCACTAACAAACCCTTATCTTGCATGAGGGCTAATAACTGAGTACTTTTACCTCCCGGTGCTGCACACAAATCTAAAACGCGCTCACCAACTTGTGGGTTAGCAAATTGCGCTACATTCATCGCACTAGGATCTTGTGAGTATAACCAGCCTGCTACATGATCAATACCTTTACCATCAATTTGTCCATAATAACCATGAGAAACTCCAGGAACTTCTCGCTCTAAAGATTCTTGTATCAAAGTAGCTTGCACTTTTTGTGGGTTTAAGCGAAAACCATGCGTGGCTGGCAAATCAAAACTAGCTAAAAAATCTGGTGCTTTATCGCCCATTAAAGTCTGATATTTCTCAACAAATTCCGTAGGTAGTTGCATATTTACTCCTTAATTGATTGACTTATTTTAAAAAGCAGCTGCAGTGCAGTAGCCAAGAGCACGACTAAATAGACGCTCAATAAATAAAACGTAAAATACTTCCAGCTAATAATTTGAATTTGACTGGATATTAATATTAACGCTAACCCAAAAGTAACTGCTTGTAAGGTGATTGACTTAAACCAGTTGCGCCATTGTCCATGAAGTAATGGTTGTTCTTTAAATAAAGTAGCTTGCATAACTAAATTTAATATGATTATTATTATGGCTAATGCCAACAAAAAGAAAATCATTATTCCCCAGCGTGTCCACCAGTTTTGTTGAATATTATTAATATGATTGGCAGAACGATAAGAATGCTTAGCTTTAATAACCTTTTGCAATTTTTGTAACTTTTGGGGATGCTTTAGAATAGCGCCATCCACCACTATTTGATAATTTTTTAGTTTTGTTTTATTTTTTTGCTGTGGCGAGGCCGAAATAAAGACATGTTTATTTAAATTATTAGTACTTTTCAAGCCAGTGGAACCCAAAACCGAATAATAATCATTATTAACTTTGTAGTAAGCTTGTGATTGCGGTTTATAAGCCTTTTTATAAATAGATTGCCCCAAAATAGCAAATGGGATTGCTGATCGAAAGTCACTTTCAGTGAAGTAACGTCCTGAATCCATAGGCAATCGCGAAATCGTCTGTGACATATAAACATAACTCAAATTCGGATTACGCTTTTGAATAAAATAAATTTGATAATTTTTTAAGTGTTTTTTTTCTAAAGAACGTAAAGCTTGTGGAATAGATTGTTTTGATCGCGAAGGAAAGATCAAAGCACCATCTTGGATATTGCCGCGATCCATTTGAGTATGATAATTGCGAGTATCATTTTTAGCTACCACACTACCAGCAACTACCAATAAACAGGCAATCAAGATATTAATTATAATTGTTTTTTTCATATTTCACCTAACTACAAATAAATGATCTTTCACTAAATCAATTGTTGGATAATATTTATTAATTCGTGCAATTCGCGAATCAAAACATAAATGCGCTTGCTGCCAAAATTGTGAACTATTAGTAATACCGCGATATTCACCCAAAACCCATAATTCTGGTGGATTAGCTAGTGAACGCAAGTACTGCAATACTTGCCAATCAATCTGTTCATGGTCTGGACTCCATGAAAGCAAAATAACATCTACCTCAGCAAAAAAACGTCGGACTGCCGCTAAAGCATCATAGCGTTTAACGGGCAACCAGGTCTTTTGCCCAGTCAAACTAGTCGTAGACCAAGTAAAATCATCAGTAGCAATTACTTTTTGACCTTGTGCTACTAAAGATTGACTCAACATACCATTACCTGCCATAATTTCTAAATAAGCTTGTTGAGGAAATTGCTGCACCCATTGATCCATCATCGGCTGATTTAATAATGACCAAATTCCCAGTTGCTGTTGAATCAGTTGGCGAAAATCTAACAGAAAATGTGCTAATTGATCGACGATTTTGGTACGCTGAAGCCATGAGTCATGACTAGCAAACAGTGGATTTAACAATAAGCGTTGTAGATCATTTTCATCAATTAAAAGTGACGGTAAACAAAAAGCAGGCAACTTATTTTGTGTATATGCTTCAATTACTTTTTTTAATTGCCGTAAGGTTTGCTGCAATGGATCATTTTGAGGCAATATGCGCTCATAATAATCCAATTGCCCTAAATAGGTAATTATTTGCATTGTTTAGTCCTATCTGATCAATATACTTTAAAAAGTTTATCATAAATTACCTGCTAAAATAGAAGCATTTTTAATCTTATATTGTAAAAATTGATTTTTTTCAGCTAAGATTAGCAGAAAAGTGTATCATACTAGTAGATATAAAAGATTTTTATTGGAGTGTGGCAACTGATGAGTAAGAACAATCAAGATGACAATAGTCTAAAGGGATGGCTAATTTGGATTGTCCAAACATTGATTTTAGCAGCGGTGTTATTTGGTATTTTGTCTTTAGTAAATCATTTTGTTTTAGATAACGCACGAGTTTCAGGAACTTCTATGCAACCAACTTTTGAAGATGGTGATCGAGTCATTGGTGTGCGCAACGCTAAATTGAATACTGGTGATGTTGTTATTGTAGATGCACCGGATGAGCCAGGGCAATATTATATTAAACGTATTATTGCCACACCAGGGCAAACTGTTAAAGCACAGAATAACAAAATTTATGTTAACAACAAGAAATTAAATCAACCCTATTTAAAAGCTGGTTTTAAGTTAGTTGATAATGGCAGTAACGGCGTATATGGCACTCGTTATGCTGATACTGGCGATTTTTCTATTAGTTCTTTGGCTAAAACCAGTTACTACAAGGACATTTACTCCAAAAAACAACTGCAAAATCTCCAGAAAACTAATGCTGTACCTAAGGATTCCTATTTTGTGATGGGTGATCATCGTAGTGTTTCTAAAGACAGTCGCTATATTGGTTTTATAAAGCGAGACAAAGTTGTTGGTGTTGTCAAATTACGCTATTGGCCATTAAATCATCTACAAATTTTTAACTAATAGGAGTGAGGCGCTATGAATTACAGTTTATCCGAATTGATTATTCAATATCAAAAAAAGACTAACAAAAATGATGCTCAATTTGCTTTTGAAAGTCATTTTCCTGTAGAAAAAATACATGCTATCAAGACTGGCAAAATAAGCTACACACCAGACGAAGAAAAAAGAATTATTCGCTATATTAGTGAACACCGTTAAAAAAATACATGATCCCGTAGTCAGCGGTATCGTGTATTTTTTATTTTACATAAACTAAAATTAAATAAAAAAGCACCCCATCGAGTGCCTGGAAAATTTTTATTCCGTATCACTTTTTAAAACACCACCAACAGCATAATGATTGGCTTTCATCTCATCTAGCACCACGTGCACATGCTCTTTAGAAGCGTCAGTATTTTGACAAATGGCTTCTGTGACATCTAGTACCATTTACTTTAATTGCTCTGGTGAACGTCCTTCCAATAACTCAATATGAACTAATGGCATACTTATGCTCCTTGACTATTTAATTTAACAATTTCTAAAATTACATCGACAGCTTTTTCCATTACTTGCACGGAAACATATTCAAAACGTCCGTGCATATTCTCAGGACCGGCAAACAAATTAGGCGTGGGTAAACCCATAAAGGAAATGGTAGAACCATCTGTGCCACCACGAATTGGCGTCTCATCAATTGTAATACCCAAATTTTGCATTGCTTTTCGAGCTAGTTTGACAACCTCCATATGATCTTTAATCACTTCAAACATATTATAATACTGATCGTACATCTCTAGTTGGACAGTTTGTGCACCATATTTAGCATTCAACTGATCAACAATTGTTTGCAATAACTGTTTTCTACTTTCCAAACCAGATCGTTCAAAATCACGTATGATATAAGCTAATTGTGCCTTATCAATCGTTCCATTAAAATCGGTCAATAAAAAGAAGCCATCGCGTCCTGTTGTTTTTTCAGGAACTTGTTCACTAGGCAATTTATTTTGCAACTCAACAGCTACCAAATTAGCATTAATCATAATATCTTTAGCTGTGCTGGGATGGACATTTTTACCGGTTATCGTAATTTTAGCCGCAGCAGCATTAAAAGTCTCATATTCCAACTGACCTTGTGCCCCACCATCAACCGTGTATGCAAAGTCTGCAGCAAAAGCTGGTACATCAAAATTACGTGCGCCTTTACCAGTTTCCTCATCAGGACTGAAACCAATTCTAATTGTACCGTGCTTGATTTCAGGATGTTCCAACAAATATTGCATCGCTGTAATAATCTCACTAACCCCGGCTTTATCGTCACCACCTAATAAAGTCGTGCCATCAGTAGTAATTAAAGTGTGTCCTTGATAATTGCATAAATTAGGAAAAACACTTGGATCTAAGACATATTTTTTGTCTGCATCCAACGCAATATTACTTTGACCATCATAATTTTCTACGATTTGTGGATTAATATTCTCTGAGTTAAAATCAGCCGTATCTACATGTGCCAAAAAGCCGACCACTGGAACATCTTGTTGCATATTCGTCGGCAAAGTCGCAGTTAAATAACTATTATGTTGATTATAATGCACATCACTTAATCCAAGTTCTCGTAGCTCTGTTTCTAAATTACGCAAAAAAGCTATTTGACGTTCCGTAGTTGGGATCGCATCCGACTCCTCATCCGAACGAGTATTCTGGCGCACATATTTTAAAAAACGGGGTACTAAAGTTGCGTATTGCATGAATTTCCTCCTAGATGTAAGTGAACGGATCAGTGTTGCATTGTGAACTAATTACGGTCAATTCCCAACCATTAGCCTTCGCCCAGTGCTCAATTATGGCTTGCGCTTGCTGCTTAAAAATTGCTTCAATATGATGTCCTGGATCAATAACAGATAAACCTGCCGCCAACATATCATGGGCAGTATGGTAATAAACGTCACCAGTGATAAATACATCAACTTGGGCTTTTAAAGCAGCTGGATAAAATTTGCCAGCATCACCGCCAATAATACCTATTTTTTCTACAATGGCTTGTTGTTGATTACTAATCAAGCGTAAACCAGTCAATGCAAACTGACGCTTTATACTTTGGGCTAATTTTAGCACGGAAATAGGCTTAGTTAAAGTACCTAAACGCCCCAAAGCAACTCCGTTTTGGTCATATGCAAAAGACTTAATATCACGCAAATTTAAAGCTTGCGCTAACCAGTCATTCATACCCGGATTAGCCTTGTCTATATTAGTATGCGCCGCATAAACAGTGATATTATGTTTTAATAAATCTGCATACATTTTATTTTGTGGATTGGCTAAATCCAAATTACGTGCTGGTCTAAAGACTAACGGATGGTGGGCAAAAATAAAATCAACTTGTTGATTGATAGCTTCTTGCACTACTTCTGGTCGAACATCTAGAGTCGTTAACACATGCTTAACCGGTCGCCTCAAATCCCCCAACTGCATTCCGGTAGGATCATGTGGCATTTTATGTGCCAATGGTGCCCAGTGCTCAATTTTGTCTACCAACTGCTGACCAATAATTTGCATTATAAAATCCCCTCAATTAATTTAATCCGCTCATTAACAGCTGCAATTTTTGTTTGATCTAATATTTTGGCTTGTTGTAATTGCTGTAACATCTGCTGATTTCTAGTTAGTTGCCACTGCCATTTTTGCATAAAGACAGCATTTTTTTCCAGCATTAATTTTGGCCCAAAAATCAATTGTTCATTTGTTAACTGTTCATTTCTCCCACGTTTAGCAGCAATAATTTCATAAATATGTTTACCTTCCAAAATAATCTTTTCTTGCGTAATTTGATATTGATGCGTAGTTAACCACTTTCGCACACAAGCTTCATCATTATTAGGTTCCAAAACCAGCTGATCAATAGTTTGTAGCTGCACTTGACCTTTTTTTAAGATATCAGTAATCAATTGCCCTCCCATTCCAGCAACCACCGCTAAGTCAACTTGATCATCTGTTTTTAAAGCAGTTAGACCATCACCCAAGCGAGTTTTGATTTGCGAATCTAAATGTTCTTGATGAATATCTTTTTTAGAAATATTCAAAGGACCGCTGCTAACTTCACTAGCAATTGCAGTTTGAACTTTTTGTTGTTGCACTAAATAAATTGGCACAAAGGCATGATCTGATCCCACATCAATCATAGAATCAACTCCAGTAACCAGATCAGCAATTGCTTGTAATCGTCTTGATAATTTAATCACTATAAACTGTCCTCATATTTTATTTATGTAAGAAAAAAACCGCACTGGCGGTTTTAGTCCAAAAAATCTCTTAGTTGCTTAGACCTAGACGGATGGCGTAATTTGCGCAACGCTTTAGCCTCAATTTGCCGAATTCGCTCACGAGTGACGCCAAATACCCGACCCACTTCTTCCAAAGTTCGTGTTCGACCATCATCTAAACCAAATCGTAAGCGTAATACGTTTTCTTCACGATCAGTTAAAGTATCCAAGACACTTTCTAGTTGTTCTTTCAATAATTCATACGAAGCATGATCTTCTGGGCTAGTAGCTTCATCATCTTCAATGAAATCACCTAAATGTGAATCATCTTCCTCACCAATGGGTGTTTCTAGAGAAACCGGTTCTTGTGCAATTTTTAAAATATCGCGAACTTTAGGAGTTAAGACATCCATTTCCGCACCAATTTCTTCCGGTGTTGGTTCTCGCCCTAAGTCTTGCAATAATTGTCGTTGGATCCGAATTAATTTATTGATTGTTTCGACCATGTGGACGGGAATTCTAATAGTCCTTGCTTGATCGGCAATCGCACGGGTAATCGCTTGTCTGATCCACCAAGTGGCATAAGTGGAGAATTTAAATCCCTTGCGATAATCAAATTTTTCAACAGCCTTCATCAGACCCATGTTACCTTCTTGGATTAAATCCAAAAAGTGCATGCCCCGACCAACATAGCGCTTAGCAATTGATACTACTAAACGTAAGTTTGCTTCAGCTAATTGCTGTTTAGCTTCTTCGTCATTTTTTTCAATTCGTTGTGCCAAATCAACTTCTTCTTGGGCATTTAATAACGGAACACGACCAATTTCTTTCAAATACATTCGTACAGGATCGTTCATTTTGACACCTGTAGGTGCAGACATATCATTTAATTCTTTATGATTGACTTCTTTTTGACTGCGCAAAGCCAATTTACTAGGATCACCTTTAGTGTCAACAACACTGATCCCCTTGTCTTGCAGATGGTCAATTAATTCATCAATAGATTCACCTTTTAAAGCAAAAGGCTTCAAAATATTACTTTCTAATTCCGTTTCTACAACTTTTTTATCTTTCTTATGCTCTTTAATTAAATCTTGCGTTGCGCGTTCTAATTCTTTACTAGACTTAATAACACTTTTTTTCTTTTTGTCTTCAGCCATTAAAAAGCCTCCATTTATTCAAAACTAATCACTTAACCAGTCTTTGATTGATCCAATTCACGTCGTAACTTAATCAATTCCATTGTTAATTGTAATTCTTTTTGATCATCGCCAATTTGCGCAGCCTGCTTAATTTGAGATTGATATTGCTTCAATTTCTGGTATTTTTGATCCAACATAATATTAGCAATATAATCATTAATTTCTTCTGACGTATATGTTGCTGGACGCGGCAACATTTCAATGGAAATCACCAAATTACGTAAATCATCCGGAATTAAATCCAAAAATTGCGCTATTAGCGGGTGCGACTCAATTAAAGTATAACGTACCCAATGATCAAAAATCTCCTGATAGGGTCTATGTGCAAAATTAAACCCCGCATGCTCATCCAAAATACTAATGACTTCCGGAAAATGAAAGACAATATTTAACAAATTACGCTCAGACTTTTCCGTACTGCTCAATTGCGAATAAGTTATCTCATGATCAAGCGCCACTGATTGTTGGGATTTAGCGCTACCAAAATCAGCTGCTGGCTGTAAAATTTTTTGCGAACGCACCTTATCTTGCAACTCTTGTTGAATAGCTGTTACCGAAATATTTAGACGCTGCGCTAATTGCTTAACATATAATTCCTGTTCTACTGGAGAATCATTGGCGCCAATATATTCTAAAGCGGAATTTAAAAAGTCCACTTTAGCAGCATCATTAGTTAAATCAAATTGACGGCTTAAATATTCAATCATAAATGCTGTCGGCGATAAGGTTTTTTGCCGTACTAATTTTACAAAAGCAGCACTACCTTGAGCTTTAATAAATTCATCTGGATCTTGCCCATCAGGAATTACTACGATAGCTACTTCAAAATTTTTATTCTTTAATAATTTCAAAGCACGCTGAGCTGCTTTAATGCCTGGTTGATCACCATCATAACAAATCACAATACGCTGTGTAATCCGATTCAACAAATACAACTGCTCATCTGTCAAACTAGTGCCCATGGAAGCTACTCCATTCAAAACACCAGCTTGATAAGCACTAATCACATCCATGAATCCTTCGAACAAAATTACTTCACCTTGTTGGCGAATATCTTTTTTGGCAGCCGCCAAATTAAACAAAGTTTTACTTTTATTAAAAATTGGCGTTTCTGGACTATTCAAATACTTAGCCATCGCTACTTGATCATCAGTTTGTAAAACCCGTCCAGAAAAAGCCACCACATTACCACTTTGGTCAGTAACCGGAAACATTAAACGATCACGAAAACGATCAAAGATTTCACCTTGATCATTTTCAGCGAATAAACCCGAAGAAATAATCTCTTGTCCTGATCTATTAGAAGTCTGCAGAAATTGTACTACTGTATCATTGGCCGCTGGAGCATATCCAATTTGAAAATGAGCGATGGTTTCAGCACTAACGTGACGTTTTTGCAAATATTTTAAAGCTTTTTCACCAACGACCGTTTTCAACAAAATATGATTGTATAATTCAGTCACTGTTTGATAATCATTTTTCAGTTGTGTTGCTTGAGAATTATTTTTATTAGAATTGACTGCTTGATATTCAACAGGAAAATCCATCCCAATTGAACTCGCAACTTTAATTACAGCTTCTGGAAAAGTTAAACTTTCGATTTCCATAATAAATTTATAAACATTGCCACCACGACCGCAACTAAAGCAATGAAAAATCTGCTTTTCTTCTGAAACTGAAAAACTGGGAGTTCGCTCTTCATGAAAGGGACAAAGACCAAAGAGATTGCGCCCCGCTTTTTTCAGCTGCACGTAAGGCTCGATAATATCAACAATATTAGTTTTTTGTCGTACTTGTTCAATAAAAGCCTCTGGAATCGCTTTTGCCAATAATTGCACCTCATTAAATTCATCATCTGAACCAGTCTAACCTTGCTAGTCAATTTTACTGGCATTCTGCGCAAAATGCAAAATAACTAATCAATCAGCTATTATTTAACTAATAGTTGATTAAAATCACCTAACTGTTGAACTAAATCTGTAATTTGTTGTAACTGCGCTAGGCGATTATTTCTAATGTCTTCTTGCTTATCCAAAATCATATTTTTCGCAAAATATTCAGTAATCGGTACTCTCAAACTAGTAATCGCTTCATACTGTTGTGCAACATCTTGATCATAAAAATCACTAGCCACTTGTTGAACAGCTTGAGCTAGTTGTTCCTCAGAAGGATCTTGAAACAATGAATTATCTACATTGACGCTAACAACGGGAGCTTGTTTAGTTGTAATTCGCAAAACACGCGTCAAAGCTTCTAAATCAGCTTTATACTCATCTGTTGTTTGTTTTTGCTGTAGCACGGCAGCCATCTGGAACATACGCAATGGATCTAACACCGTTGTTGCTGTTACGGCAGCAATAATATCATGATTAACTTGCTGTTGACTCAAAATTTGCCGCACTCGATCCACGATAAATTCATTTACATCAATTTGATGCTTGTGATAGTCTAATGTGACATTTTCGAAACTATTGTCATAAGCAGTGCAAATTTCATCTTGTAATAACTGCAAATCAACATGCCACTGATTGTCCTGCAAAATTCTGACAATTCCCGTTGCCTGACGCCGAAGACCATATGGATCATTGGAGCCATTAGGAATAAGACCTACTGCAAAAAAGCTCATGATGCTTTCCAGCTTGTCAGCCAATGATAAAATTTTACCAACAAGTGATTGCGGTAACTGACCTTCTGCTGAAGTCGGCAAATATTGTTCACCAATTCCTGTTGCCACGACATCTTTTTCACCAAAAATGCTGGCATATTTAGCACCCATCACACCTTGTAATTCTGCAAACTCGCCAACCATTTCTGTAACTAAATCAAACTTATAAATACCTGCCGCACGAGAAATTGCTTGTTGCGTAGTCGTATCATTAGTGAATTTAGCAGCTAAAATTTGTGCAATTACTTGTGTACGTTGCATTTTTTCAGCCATCGAACCAATTTTATCGTGAAAAGCTACATTTTTTAATTTCGCCACATAATAATCAATATCATGTTTTTGATCTTCAGCAAAAAAGAATGCTGCATCTTCTAAACGAGCTACCAAAACTTTTTCATTACCGGCAATTACATTTTGTAAATGTTCATGATTGCCATTACGCACGCCAATGAAATAAGGTAATAATTTGCCGGTCTGATCACGTACATAAAAATAACGCTGATTATCTTTCATGGATGTGATTAAAACTTCTTCTGGAATTTGTAAATATTTATCCGCAAATTGACCCGCAAAAGCTGTCGGATACTCAACTAAATTTGTCACTTCTTCTAACAAGTCTTCATCAACATCAACGACCCAGTTATTTTGTGTAGCTAAACCGGCAATTTGTTGGCGAATGACTTGTTTTCTTTTGCTACATGAGGCAATCACAAAATCATTATTTAACGCTGCCTCATAATCACCAGCTTGCCCTAAAGTAATCTCCGTACCCAAAAAACGATGACCAAAAGTTTGGTTACTGGACTTAACATTCAATATCTGCAGATCAATCACTTTATTGTCTAGTAGAGCCACAATCCAATGCAATGGTCTGATATATTCAAAACTAAATTTATTCCACTTCATCCGTGTCGGAAAAGTCATCGCTGTAATTGGTTTTTTCAATCCAGCTAAAATATCAGTGGCACTTTTACCAGCAATATGTTTTTTTACATGGACATAAGCAACGCCATTGATTTCTTTGAAAAAAATATCTTGTGTTGTTAAACCTTGCCCGCGCACAAAACCCCGAGCCGCTTTTGTCCATTCACCGGCTTCATCTTGAGCGATTTTTTGGGCAGGACCTTTGACTTCCACATCTTCATCTATTTGTTTATCAGCAACATCATGGATTAATAATGCTAAACGACGAGGGGTGGAGAAACATTCTACTTGACCATGAGTTAATTTATTTTCAGCTAAATAGTCAGTGACCCTTTGAGTCAGCTGATTTTGCGAATCTGTGACCACATGAGCAGGCATTTCTTCTAATCCTAATTCTAATAGAAAATCCTTAGTCATTATCTTTCCGCTCCTTCAATATTTTTGTGCGACTTGCTTCATCCAACAACGGAAAACCTAGCTTTTGTCTTTCTTGCACAAAAGCTTGCGCGATTTGGTGAGCCATAGAACGAATTCGATGCATATAACCTGCTCTTTCAGTCACAGAAACCGCTCCTCTAGCATCTAGCAAATTAAAAGTATGACTACATTTCAAAATATAATCATATGCTGGATGAACTAAACCCAATGAAATCAACCTTTGTGCTTCAGCTTCATACTTGTCAAAAGATGCTAATAACATAGCTTGGTCACTTTCTTCAAAAGCATACTTAGAATGTTCATATTCTGGTTCCTTAAAAATATCACCATAATGAACTCCGTTACCCCACTCCAAGTCAAAAACTGAATCAACATCTTGAATGTAAGAAGCCAGTCGCTCAACACCATACGTAATTTCACTAGTCACTGGATCAACACTCAACCCACCAACTTGTTGAAAATAAGTAAATTGTGAAACTTCCATACCATCTAGCCAAACTTCCCAACCAACACCAGCACAACCCATTGAGGGGTTTTCCCAGTTATCTTCAACAAAACGAATATCATGTTCCAAAGGTTCAATACCTAAGGCCTTTAAACTGTCTAAATAATATTGTTGAATATCTAGTGGAGCTGGTTTCATAACAACTTGAAATTGGTGATGCTGATATAAACGATTAGGATTATCACCGTAACGTCCGTCAGCTGGTCGCCGTGACGGCTCAACGTATGCCGCATTCCAAGGTTCAGGACCAATTGCCCGCAAAAAAGTATACGGACTCATCGTACCAGCACCTTTTTCGGTATCATAAGCCTGCATTAACATACAACCCTTTTCACTCCAAAATTGCTGTAAAGTCAAAATCATGTTTTGAACATTCAATTTTTGCTTCAAACTAATTACCTCACTTTAATAGTTCTTTCTAAGCACGAAAAAACCCCTATGCAACATAAAAATTGCATAGGGACGAAATTAATCGCGGTTCCACCCTACTTCAGGACTAGCCTGCTCTTTAAATTACTATCAAAATATTTAATCGCCATCTTCAATGTGCTTACACTATCCACATTCGCTATATTTATATAGTAGCACCTCAGCTTGCAGTGTCAACCACTAGACTTGCCATTGATACATTTGATCAATAAATTTCTTACTTTTTGGATAGACACTAACACTATCATTATAAATTAGATCTATAGTTTTACGTAATTGCAATTTAGTTTTAGATGGTACTTTGATACCACCCACTTGAAATAAATCTACTTGCTTAAACCAACGTAAATAAGAAATAACTTTAGGCTGTAAATGCAAGCGATGTTCATCTTGTGACCAATGCTTTTGGCATAAAATACCGCTCAAAACTAATGAATAATCAAATAAACCGGTCTTTTCACCACAAATTACACAATTTTGCAAGTTAGGGGTAACGCCAAAGGGCTGCAGAAACTGAATTTCCATAATATTGGTAATGATTTCAGGATCTAAGCCTTGATCAATCAATTTTTCTGCCTGCACAATTTGTTGAAACCATTGTGTCGTAATGATTTGCGAACCAAAAGCTCGCAAAATCAAATCATTGATATAGGTAATATAAGCATTCAACTGAATATCTTGGCTAACTTGCTCTAATTGTTGCGTCGTACCGTCAATCAAATAAGAAAAGCCTTGAGAATTAATCGTTCCTTGATAAGTGCCATATGAAAAGGGTAAACCTAAATAGCGTTTTTTAGACGTTTGCTTTTTTACACCTCTGATCAAAAAAGTCTTAATCCCAAAATCAGCTGTCATTAACCAAACCATTTGATCATTATCCCGGTAACTTTGTGAACGCAATACAAGTCCTTCAAATTGTTGATTACGCTGCAGTGACATTTATTTTAAATCCTTAATTGAATAACCCGCACGAGACAAAAATAACGGATCAGAACGCCAATTTTTTTGCACTTTAACCCATAAATGCAGATTGATTTTCTCACCTAATAAGTCTTCAATTTTTTTACGTGAGCGAATTCCCACTTGTTTGAGCATGGAACCCTTACTGCCAATTACAATCGCTTTTTGACTGTCACGTTCCACATAAATATTAGCTTCAACTTGCAATTTCCCATTAACACGTTGATTCATTTGTTCCACGATTACTGCAATTGTGTGGGGAATTTCTTGATGTGTTAATTCGAGTAATTTTTCACGAATAATCTCGGCTACTACAAAATATTCTGGATGATCACTTAATTGATCTTCCGGATAATATTGAGGACCCGCAGGTAAATTATGAGCAATAGCTGTCATTAATTCTGAAACATTATTGCCTTGAGTAGCCGAAATGGGAAAGATCTCAGCAAAATCTGCCAGTTGATTATATTGCTCAATTAAAGGTAGCAAACGGTCCGGATGGATCACATCAATCTTATTAATCACTAAAAAAACAGGTACTTTTAATTCTTTTAATTGCGCTATCAAATCTTGTGTTACAGTACTAGTTTTAGCAACTGCACTAATCATAAATAAAACTAGATCAACCTCATTTAAAGCTGAGTACGCAGCTTTATCCATATATTTATCTAAATTATTTTTGGGATCATGCACTCCAGGGGTATCCAAGAAAATAATTTGTTCTTGATCAGTTGTATAAATCCCTTGAATTTTATTACGTGTTGTCTGTGCTTTAGGTGACATAATAGATACTTCGCTACCCAAAACTCGATTCATAAATGTTGATTTGCCCACATTAGGTTCACCAATAATTGCTACAAAACCCGATTTAAAAGTTTCCGTCATGATTCAAATCCTCTCCAACAAAAGCTCCTGGTAATAACTGCTCAACTGTTGCCTCTGCTATTTGTCCCTTTTGATTGCTCAAAAACACGGGCATTTTAGGATCACACAATTCACTAATCACTTGTCGACAAGCACCGCAAGGTGAAATGGGACCATCAGTGTTGCCAGTAACCAGTAACGTTGAAAAGTCACGTTCACCATCCGAAATAGCTTTAAAAAGAGCTGTTCTTTCGGCACAATTAGTTAACCCGTAGGAAGAATTTTCTATATTGCAACCTGTAAAAACTTCTCCTTTTGTAGTAAGTAATGCGGCACCAACCGAGAAATGTGAATAAGGTGCATAGGCATTATCCAGTACTTTAGTAGCAATAGCTAGCAATTCATCAGTATTTTTCATCATAACCTCTTATCGTTGTAAACCAAAATTATCTAATATTTTCTCTTGCAAACTAAACATAACTTCAGCTTCATCATCTTGAATATGATCGTAACCTGACAAATGTAATAATCCATGGATAACAGTATAACCAAATTCGCGCTCCAAACTATGTCCATATTCTACTGCTTGTTTTTGCACAATTTCGGGACAGATAAATAAATCACCAATGTTGCGGGGAATTCCAAGTTCCATCTCTAAAACTGAAGTATCATCGGCATCTTCAATTGCAAAACTAATAACGTCTGTTGGACGATCCATTTGACGATACTTCAAGTTAATCTTGTGAATTTCATCCAAAGTACTAAAAGTAATTGAAGCCTCGGTATCGGCTGGTAAATCAATTTGTTTTGCACCATAATCAAATAATTCACGTGCTAATTGCTGGTGCTTATCGTCAACTAATTGATTATCATCATAGATTTCTAAATTCATTCTTTACTCCTATTTTTATCATAGGCAGCGATAATTTCAGCTACCACTGGATGCCTTACAACATCACTAGCATCAAAATCAATAAATCCAATATGTGGTAAATTACGTAGCAACCCATTAACTTGTAACAACCCACTATGAGAATGACGTGGTAAATCTATTTGAGTAGGATCACCATTAACTACCATTTTGGAACCAAAACCTAAACGAGTCAAAAACATTTTCATTTGTTCTTGAGTTGTATTTTGAGCCTCATCCAGCAATACAAATGCTTCATCCAAGGTACGACCACGCATATAAGCTAGAGGCGCAATTTCAATAACTCCACGCTCCAGTAATCGATTCGTGTGTTCCGTGCCTAAAATAGCATATAAAGCATCATAAATAGGACGCAAATAAGGATCAACTTTTTCTTTCAGGTCTCCTGGCAAAAAACCTAAGTTTTCCCCTGCTTCCACTGCAGGACGAGTCAAAATCAATTTTTTAACTTGGCCCTTTTTTAGCGCTGCCACGGCCATCACTACAGCTAAATATGTTTTGCCCGTTCCTGCAGGACCAATCCCAAAAGTAATATCATTTTTTAAAATGGCCTTCGCGTAATTGCGCTGACCTAAATTACGTACTCTAATCGGCTTACCATTAGCATCACGCACTAAAATTTCATTATATAAATCACTAAAATAGTCCAATTTGCCAGCTTGAGCCATCTGAATTGCGCTAATCACATCAGCTTGACCAATTTGAATACCAGAGTGATGCAATTTTAGCAAAATACGCAAAATATTATTCACCAAATTGATTTTATCAGGCGCTCCTTTTAAATCAATTTGATTACCAAAAGGATGAATCAAAATTTGAAATTTTTCGGCTAATAAATCTAAATTAGCATCATTAATGCCAAAAATAACAGCATCATCATTGTTTTCTAATTGAAAAGATTTAGTTAGTTGTTCACTCAAATAATTCTACCCCGATTATTATTTTATAACTGTCATTTTAGTACAAAAACTGGATAAAGAAAAAGGTTAAAGTAATGATTACTTTAACCTTCTTGCAATGAATCTTTGACAACTTTACTAACTAATGAACCATCAGCCTGACCATGTACTTCAGCCATTACTGCTTTCATCAGCTTTCCAAAATCAGTTTTTGATTCTGCTCCGATATCCGTTGCGATCTTCTGAACAATTTGTTGTAGTTCTGACTCTGATAATTGCTGGGGCATGTACTGCTCTAACACAGTCATTTGCTCTTTAGTAGCAGCTACCAAATCAGCACGACCACCTTTTTCAAAATCAGCCAAGGAATCTTTTTGTTGTTTCATTTGAGAAACAACAACTTGATTCTCTTCATCAGTAGTCAAATCATGACCAACTTCAATTTTTTTGTTCATCAAAGCCGACTTTAACAATCTGATAACTGACAAGGAAGTCTTGTCATGACTTTTCATTGCAACCTTCATATCGGTCATTAATTGATCAGTGAGGGACATAATAATTACCTCAAATCCTAACGTCTTCTTCTCTTCTTGTTACGTTTACGCGCAGCTTCAGATTTTAACTTCCGCTTAACACTTGGTTTTTCATAGAATTCACGCTTGCGATATTCTTGAAGAGTACCACTCTTAGAGACAGAACGTTTAAACCGACGAAGAGCATCATCAAGAGACTCGTTCTCACGAACAACCGTCTTAGCCATTGATATCCCTCCTTCCGCTTACTTACGTAACTGCTCGTTGAAACAGTTCTTAATTAGTATAACAAAACATTTTCCAAGTTGAAACAATATTCGTCAGTTTAAATAGCTTTTTTTATTTAAAAATGATAATTTAAAAGAAAAAAGGTTGTGATTAGTACTTATGAAGCAGATTATTTATGCAATTTCCGATTCTTCTGGTGAAACAGCTAATAATTTTGCACGGTCTATGTTAGCCCAATTTTCGGATATTCAAACTATTCAAAAAAGATTTTCGTTTGTGCAAGATACTAATGAAATTCACAAAATTATGCAAAGCGCCCAAAGTGAAAGTGCCATTATCTTTTATACCTTAAATAATAAAACGCTAGACGATGCTATGCAAGATTATGCCAGTGATACAAGTATTTTATTATTTGATGTACTTAATCCATACGTTAAAGATATTGAAACATTCACCAAAAAAAAAGCTACCCATGTAATTGGCTCTTCAAGACAGTTAACTGCACGTTATTTCAAGCGCATTGAAGCAATTGATTTTGCCGCTGCCAATGATGATGGTAAGAATCCTCATGGCATTTTAGAAGCCGACGTCATTTTACTAGGCATCTCTCGTACATCTAAAACACCATTATCCTTTTTCTTAGCCAATGAAGGCATCAAAGCAATGAATTGGCCGTTAGTTCCCGGTGTCCAATTGCCGCCTGAAATTTGGCAAATTGATGCGCAACATATCGTGGGTCTCACTAATGATGAAGAAGTACTCCGCAAAATTCGTGAAGAACGAATGCGCGCATACGGTTTAACTACCGAAAATAATTATTCCAACATTGATAAAATCAGGCAAGAATTACAAGCCGCCAGTGATCTATACGATAAATTGGGGTGCTTAGTATTAAACGTTGCCAACAAGTCGATTGAAGAAATAGCAGCAGTAATCGAAAATAAACTACATTTACCTGCTAATTAATCATTGATTAGCTTCTTGCACTTTAGCAATCAGCTGAGGATCAAACTCCTGCTGCTTGAGCATTGTAATTTCTTCTTTAAAGACCGGCACAGTCTTCTTAGGATCTTCTTGAACTGTCACGTACGGTGTTTCCATAATTTTAGGAATCTGCGTTAATTGTGGGTGATGACAAATATAGTTGAGTGTATTAAAACCAATCGTACCAAAACCGATATCCGCATGCCGATCTTTATGAGATCCTTGCGGATTTTTAGAATCATTCAAATGTATGACACTTAAGCGATCCAATCCAATAATGTGATCAAATTCCGCCAAAACACCATCAAAATCATTTTTAATATCATAGCCAGCATCACTGGTATGGCAGGTGTCAAAAGTTATAGATAATCCTGCGTTATGTGGTGTCAATTCAATGATTTTCGCCAATTGCTCAAAAGTAGTACCGACTTCAGTACCCTTACCAGCCATTGTTTCTAAGGCGATGGAAACTTTCGGATTAATCTTTAAAATTTCTTCCAAACCATGTGCAATGGAACGCAAAGCGGCATCCACACCCAATCCAACATGTGAACCCGGATGAAAACTTAAAGCTTCAATACCTAAAGCATCGCAACGCTTAACTTCTGCTTGCATAAATTCAATAGCAAATTCATATTTTTCTTTTTTAGCTACATTACCTAAATTGATGATGTAAGGAGCATGACCAATTAGTGGTGCAATATGATGTTCTTTCATGTACTCTTGGCCCGCAGGAATATTCATCTGTGTCGGATCTTTACGTCGCGTATTTTGGGGAGCTCCTGTAAAGATCATCATCGTATTAGCTCCGTAACTGTAAGCTTCTTGCGCCGCTCCTAGCAACATTTTTTTACCACTCATACTGACATGCGCACCTAATAACATTCTCTCACCTCAAAATTAATAAATATGTTCTTGATAAAAACGTCCTACTATCATTTTAGCTTCAGTGATACTAACAAAAGCATAAGGGTCAGAGTTACTCATTGACGTTCTAAAATCAGGCAATTCATATTGTGAAATCACTGTAAAAAGCATTGTACGCGGTGTATGCCGATAAGCACCCTCCACATCATGCACGATCGTGATTCCACGCCGCATCTCATTTTGCAAAACTTTAATAACGCGATCTGGATGTGAAGTCACGATAATCACCTGTAATTTTTGATTGCGCGTATATAAAGCATCAATAATGCGCCCATTAACAAAAATTCCCAAAACAGTATAGAGAGCATGTACCCAACCAAACAAGAATCCCGCACCAATCACGATAATTAAATTAAAAGCGATATTAATCGTACCAACACTTTTACCCGTCTTTTTGCGTAAAACGATACCTAAAATATCCAGTCCACCTGTCGATAATTCATTGCGCAAAGCTAAGCCGGTACCTACACCATTGAAAACCCCACCAAAAATGGCACAAATAATAGGATCAAACTTAACTTGCACATTCGGTAAAATTCGCATGAGAACTGTCGATAAGATTACCGCAGCTACTGTAAAAATAGTGAAATTGCGACCAATTTTCTTCCAAGCTAAAACCAGCAATGGTAAATTAAATAATGCATAAAAAAGCGGTATCGTAATGGTTAAGGGTAACCACCGATTACATAAAGTAGCCAATAATTGCGCCAAACCAGTAATTCCTGAGCCATAAATATGCCCCGGCGTCCAAAAAATATTAACGGCTATAGAAACACAAACTGCATAAATCAAAGCTACAGATAACTTGGTAAAGTTTTGATGACGTTGTATAACTTTTTCTAATTCTTCCACAATTATAATTACTACCTTTTTTATGATGTCACCAATACTTTAACATAATAAAAAATTAATAAAAGCCCTATTCTAGGGCTTTTCTACTTGATTCAAATAATCACCATATCCTTCTTGCTTCATTTTTTCTAAAGGAACAAACCGCAAAGCAGCTGAATTAATACAATAGCGTAAACCACCTTGATCTTTAGGACCATCATTAAAAACATGTCCTAAATGCGAATCAGCTTTTTTACTGCGCACTTCCACGCGCTCCATACCATGACTGGAATCACGTTTTTGCTGGACAGGAACAATAGGCTTAGTGAAAGCTGGCCAGCCACAACCAGAATTATATTTATTGGCTGAAGAAAATAATGGTTCACCGCTAACCACATCAACATAAATACCGGGTTCAAAAAAGTTGTCATACTTATTATCAAAAGGTCTTTCGGTTTGATTTTCCTGTGTTACAGCATACTGCAATCGATCTAAATCAGCTTTTTGTTTTTCATACATAAAAAAACGCCTCCTGGCGTTAGTATAAATTAAGCTAGGGGCGTTTAGCATCTAATATGCTATTTTTTTAATTGGATGTCCAGTTCATCTAATTGGGCAGTTGCTACCGAAGCAGGAGCTTGCATCATTGGCTCAGAAGCTTTAGCATTCTTAGGAAATGCAATAACATCACGAATATTGTCACGGTGGGCTAATAGCATTGCAAAACGATCTAAACCAATCGCCAAACCACCGTGTGGTGGAAAGCCTGAGTCCAGCGCTGTTAATAAGAAACCAAATTGTTCTTGCGCTTTTTGGGGACTAAAGCCTAAAACTTCCAACATTTTTTCTTGAATTTCTCGCTTATGAATACGAATCGAACCGCCACCTAATTCATAACCATTCAAAACAATATCATAACTTTGCGCATGCGCTTGATGCGGATTAGTATCCAACAAATCAATGTCTGCTTCATTAGGCATCGTAAAGGGATGATGCGCTGCTGTCCAACGTTTATCACCTTCATCATATTCAAATAAGGGCCAATCAACAACCCACAAGAAGTTAAATTGGTCTTCGTCGTATAATTTTAATTCTTGTGCAAAATGTTTGCGTAAATAACCTAATGCACTGGCACAAACTTTTTTACTATCTGCTACAAATAAGACTAAATCATTATCAGCTAGTTGTAAGTTTTCGAATAATTTCTCAGTTTGCTCAGCAACAAATTTAGCCACAGGCCCTGTTAATTCACTGCCATTTACTTTGAGCCAAGCTAATCCTTTGGCACCAAAACGCTTGATATATTCTTGTTGTTCTTCAATTTTTTTGCGGGAATACTGATCGGCCACATTCTTGACGACAATAGCTTTGACCTGTCCGCCAGTAGCTAAAACATTTTGAAATACTTTAAAACTAGAATCTTTAAAAAGATCGCTTAAATCCTGTAACTCCATGCCAAAACGAGTATCAGGTTTATCTGAGCCAAAGCGTTCCATGGCTTCATTCCAAGTCAAACGTGGGAATGGTAATTTTACATCAATACCTTTAACATCGTGCATAACCTTAGCAATCAAGCCTTCAGTTAATTCTTGAATTTGTTCTGCACTTAAAAAACTAGTTTCCATATCAATTTGTGTAAATTCTGGTTGCCGATCACCACGTAAGTCTTCGTCTCTAAAGCAACGCGCAATTTGATAATAACGATCAAATCCAGCACCCATTAATAACTGCTTAAACAGTTGCGGTGATTGCGGTAAAGCGTAGAAACTGCCTGGATAGACACGTGAAGGCACTAAATAATCACGCGCACCTTCAGGTGTAGATTTACCTAAGTCAGGCGTTTCGATATTAATAAAATCATGTTCATCAAAATAGTTATGTGCAGCCATTGTTATTTTGGAACGAATTTTTAATGCTTGTTGCATTTCAGGACGACGTAAATCTAAATATCGATATTTTAATTTAGTTTCTTCAGACGTATCCACATCATCAACAATACTAAATGGCAAAGTTTTGGCTTGATTTAATAAATTAATTTGATTAACTTCAACCTCGATGCGCCCAGTTTTCATTTTATCATTGATAGCTTGTTGATCGCGTGCCACCACTTGACCTACTACACTAATAACATATTCAGAATGCAGTTTTTCGGCCACTGCAAAAACTGGCTCACTCTTATCTTTGTTAAAGACTAATTGCACAATACCTGCACGATCGCGTAAATCCACAAAAATCAAATTACCTAAATTACGTTTTTTTTGCACCCAGCCAGCTAAAGTAACTGTTTGACCCAGATATTTTTCGTTGATTAAACCACAATAATTTGTTCGCTGCATAAAATGATTCATCCTTTCTTAATTTGCTGCAAAATGCCACTTAAATCTGTTAAATCCACCGTAAATTCACTACCATCAGCCATGCGTTTTAATTGCGCTTTTTTAGTAGCTAACTCTTCGTCGCCAATCGTGAGGGTAAATTTAGCATGCAGGCGGTTAGCTTGTTTAAACTGCCCTTTAACTTTCTTATGCAAGTAATCTCGCTCTGCTGAAATGCCTGCTTGCCGCAATTGTGTCAATAACTTGGACACTGCAGCAGAATCAGCATCGTTGACATCAACCAAATAAATATCAGGTCCCAAAAATTCGGGTAAATTGTTGTTAGCTTGTTCTAGCAATAACATCAAACGTTCCAATCCTAGACCAAAACCAACCCCAGAAATATCTGGTCCACCTAGCTGAGCCACTAAACCGTTGTAACGTCCCCCAGCAATAACAGTCATTTCGCGATTATCAAAAGCTGGACTAGTAACCATAATTTCAAAAATTGTATGATTGTAATAATCCAAACCACGTACCATATTAGCATCAATCTCATAGGCAACACCAATTTGATCCAATAAGTTAGTCACCACTTGAAAATGCTTTTTTGCTGCGTCAGTTAAGTAATCCAAGATTGACGGGGCATCAGCGACTAATTTTTGATCTTGTGCTTCTTTACTATCCAAGATCCGCAAAGGATTTTTCATTAAGCGAATTTGGGAATCAGCACTTAATTGTTCTTTCAATGGTGTCAGATAATCTAGTAAAGCTTGATGATAATTTTTTCTTGTTTGAACGTCGCCTAAAGTGTTTAATACAACTTTATAATCTTTTAAGCCCAGTTCATTCAAAAAATTCAGTGCCATACTGATCGTTTCCACATCCATTTCGGGCGCATCACTGCCTAAAGCTTCCACACCAATTTGATGAAACTGACGTTGTCGGCCAGATTGAGGGCGTTCGTAGCGAAACATGGGACCATGGTACCAGACTTTATATGGATTATTATGCTCAGGACCAAACAATTTATTTTCCACATAAGAACGAACTACACCAGCCGTACCTTCTGGACGCAAAGCTAAGCGTCGCCCACCTTTATCCTCAAAGTCATACATTTCTTTGGAAACAATATCAGATGTATCTCCAGACGAACGTGCAAACACCTCATACTGTTCAAAAATTGGTGTTCTGATTTCTTGATATTGATATTTACTAAAAATTTGCTGAGCTACATTTTCTACATATTGCCATTTTTGTGATTCACCCGGCAAAATATCCAATGTACCCTTAGGTTTTTGATAGCGCACCTTAAATACCTCCCTAATTTATCAATCGACTAATCAATTTATTATAATATCACAACTAAAAAGCATCCTCACTTATTGTAAGGATGCTTTTGACACGGTACCACCTTGAAATATTGCTCCAGTTATCGCCTGTCAAACGGGGTTGTATCCCAACAAAATTACCGTCACTTCATCCGATGAATAATTTCAGCTACTTATTCTCTCTGTGAATCGGATTAATTCAAATAGCTAACTTGATGCTGAGTATTAAGCTACCATCATCAAGCTAAATGTCAAGTCCAAAAACAAAATATAATAGCTATTTTAGCAGCATTATTATAATATATAAATAACATTAGACGTAGGATGTTCAAAATGAATAAATGGCTTAACATTTTTTTGCACCACACTAATCATAGTTATTGGAAGGTATTGGCTATTTCAATCCTCTTGTTGATTTCAGCAGGTGCCACTTACACAGCAGCACAAGCTAATAAAGTAACTGTGCAAGCTAATTTTTTGAATGTGCGCATGGGTCCAGGATTATCATACGATACCATGACTCAAATCAAGCGCGGGGAAACACTGACTATTCTCAGTGAAAAAGATCAGTGGTACCAAGTCCGGCTAGCACAAGATAAAATTGGTTGGGTGGCAAGTTGGCTAATTGATAACGATGATGCCAATACTAACAGTAATTCAGTCGGTGTAATCAAAGCCCCGAATACAAACGTTCAAAAATATCCCGAACAAGATTCAGAAGTCTTAGGTACATTATCTCAATCACAAAAAGTCAATATTGTCTATTCACAAAATGACTGGAGTCAAATTTTATACAATAATACGGTTGGTTGGATTCCTAACTCTGAAATGATTATTACGGATAAAGTCCCTGGTAATATTAAGAATCAAAAAGATAACGCTAAACAAACTGAAGTAGACATTAAATCGGTCACAACTTTGCAAAATAACACAAAAATTCTCCGCTTACCTAATGATTCCGGTAAAGTTATCGCACATGTTACCGATCAAACAACACTGCCTTATTTAGGTAAGAGCGGTAAATTTTACAAAATTCGGCTAAATTCTGGTCTAGAAGGTTACATTGACAGTGGCATGGTTTCTATTTCTGATACTGAGCATGCTATCAAGACAGCCGCTACGCAACTTTCTGAAGCCACTATTGTAATTGATCCAGGGCACGGTGGGCGTGATACAGGGGCAATAAGTGCCAATAAAAAATATGAAAAAACTTATACTCTCAAAACAGCACAATTATTACAGCAAAAATTACAACAAGCTGGGGCTAATGTAGTAATGACACGTGACAGCGATAGTGATACCCGTTTAGCCACTCGCGCGCGAACAGCCAATAAACTCAACGCCGATGCTTTCATTAGCTTGCACTTTGATTCTAGCAATAATAAACAAGCTTCAGGAACCACCACTTATTATTATTATCCTGATAAAGATAAACGGCTAGCTGATTGTATCAATCAAAAGCTCACTCAAATTAGCTTACCTAACCGCGGAACACATTTTGGTAATTATGAAGTGACACGTGAAAATGAACAACCAGCTATTTTGATTGAAGGTGGCTATTTGAGTAGCAAACATGACTTCAAAAAAATCAGTAGCTCACAATATCAAGAGCAGCTAGCTGATAGTATTTTTAAAGGTCTAGTAGAATACTTCAAATAAAAAACTTCGCTCGAAGCGAAGTTTTTTATTTGTTGAATAACAACTCAATTTGCTTTAACTGTTCGACCACAAAGTCTGCTTGTGCACTGTCATGCAAATGATCAACATCAAAATAAATTGTTTGGACTTGGGCATTTTTCCCCGCCAAAATATCTAAGGAACGATCACCAATCATCGCCGTTTGTGCTAAATTCAAATTATCTTTCAACACTAAATAATTAATTGCCGCAGGATCTGGTTTGCGAGCAAATTCATCAGCTGCAGTAATTACTCGTTTAAACAGTGGCGCAATACCTTGTTTTTGTAATAATTGTTTGGCTTGCTCATCGCGATGTGTTAATAAATAATTACTGCCCCCACTTGACACAACAGCTTGCAAAACTTGGATTGCTTGCGGATATAGAACCACATTTTCTTGCGCCTGATGATCCAATCGACGATAAAAATCTTGCACCTGTAAAAAATCAATCTGTTGCTTTTTAGCACAATGTTGCAAAACTTGCGTCACTGAAAACAATTTAATTTCTCGATATAAAGCTTCTTCTTGCAGATTAACTTGTCCAAAGTGATTTAAAGTAGATATTAAGCTTTTTAAAATACCAGCATAAGTGTCCGCTAAAGTTCCATCATAATCCCAAATTGCATTTTTCAAAACCACGCGATAACTACCTCTCCAACATTAAAGTTAATGGTCCATCATTGACTAACCCAATTTGCATATCGGCACCAAAAATACCGGTTTGAACCCTTAAGCCTGTGTTTTTTAATTTTTGATTAAAGTCATCATACAAAATAGTTGCTCGACCAGGTGCTAGAGCTTTCGTAAAACTAGGACGGTTGCCCTTTTTCGTATCAGCATATAGTGTAAATTGGGAAACTGATAAAATCTCACCGTTAATGTCTTGAACAGATTTATTCAACTTGCCTGTATCATCAGTAAAAATACGACTATTGACTATTTTATGCACTAAATAATCAATTTGTGAAATACCATCATTTTGACCAAAACCTACAAACAACAAAAGACCAACACCAATTTGCGAATATATGCTGTCGTCAATCATGACTTGTGCTTGTTGAACTCGTTGCAATAAAACTTTCATAAGAACCTCAATTAATTACACGCTGGATATCATAAACATCTGGAATATTATTTATTTTCGTCATAATATCTTTCAAATGGTTTAAATTACGTACCCGCACCGACAAAGAAATATGTGCCATCCGATCTTGATCAATACGCCCATTGACCCCTGACAATAAGTCAGTATGCTTATTGACCAGTTGCAAAACATCTGTTAAAAGACCATTGCGATTATAACCAAAAATTTCTAACTTCACGATATACTGATGATTGTGCACATTACCCCAATTAGCTTCAATTAAGCGACTAATTTCCTCATTATCAATGTTAGGGCAATTTTTACGATGAATGGTAACACCACGCCCTTTAGTTATATATCCAACAATTGGATCCCCCGGAATGGGTGTACAACATTTGCCCATATGAATAAGCAAATTATCGATACCTTGAATCCGAATTTCACGATCATCAGTTTCTTTAGATTGCTCTAATTCTACAGAACTATCAGTTGGCGAAGTATTTTCCGTCATTATTTGTTGCTCCAGTTCCATTTGTTGCCGCTGCTCAGTTTTTTTTCGCTCAGCATCGGTCAAGCGATTGACTATTCCAATGGGTGAAAGTTCTCCATAACCGACTGCTGCCATCAATTCATCTTCAGTGGTAAAATTATAGCGATCTAAAGCTATTTGCAGAACTTTTTTATTCAAATAATGTTTTGGTGCCAAATTGCGATCTAATAATTCACGTTCTAATTTTGCTCGTCCTGTCTCAATGTTATGCTTACGATCGACACTTTTGAAATAGCGCCGAATCTTATTACGTGCCCGGGAAGTATAAACTAAACTATCCCAATCACGACTTGGAGTAGCATTAGATTGCGTTAATAGTTCAACAATGTCGCCATTACGCAATTTATAATCCAGTGGCACCATTTTGCCATTGACTTTCACACCCGTAGTGTGGTTGCCAACTTCCGTATGGATTTGATAAGCAAAATCTAATGGTACTGAACCTTTTGGCAATTCAAATACTTCGCCTCGTGGAGTGAAAACATAGACACGATCACTGAAAATATCGCCTTTAACACTTTGCATAAAATCAGCATCATTAACTGAGTCTTCCTGAATTTCCATAATTTCACGGAAAACATCAATTTGATGATCATTGTTGTCTAAACTAACTTTGCTTTGGTGTCCTTCTTTATAAGCCCAGTGCGCTGCTACCCCATATTCAGCAATTTCATGCATTTCATAAGTACGGATTTGCACTTCTAGAGGGCGCCCCTGAGGTCCAATGACCGTCGTATGCAAAGATTGGTATCCATTGACTTTAGGCACTGCAATATAATCTTTAAATCGTCCGGGCATTGGCTTCCATTTGGCATGAATATTGCCCAAAACGCTGTAACAATCCCGAACTGAACGCACCATAATTCGAATAGCGATCAAATCATAAAGCTCAGCAAATTTTTTATGCTTATCTTGCATTTTCTTATAGATGGAATAAATATGCTTAGCACGTCCACTAATGTCATAATCCAAATTTAGTTGAGCAATATTTTCACGTACTTGTGCAATCGCATTTTTGACATACGTCTCACGCTGAGTGCGTTTAGAATTCATTAAATGTACAATACGATAATATTGTTGAGGATTTAAATAACGTAAAGATAAGTCTTCCAGCTCCCACTTAATAGTACTAATCCCCAAACGATCAGCTAATGGGGCATAAATTTCTAAAGTTTCATTAGCAATTCGCCGCTGTTTTTCTGGACGCAAAAAATTCAACGTACGCATATTATGCAAGCGATCAGCTAATTTAACCATGATTACGCGCATATCTTTAGCTGTAGCTAATAACATTTTACGATGATTAGCAGCTAGTAATTGTTGATGTGAGTCGTATTTGTATTTGGAAATTTTAGTAACACCTTCCACAATATTAGCGACATCATCACCAAATAGTTCTCGTACATCAGCCGAAGTAACCTTGGTATCTTCCACCACGTCATGTAAAAAGCCCGCCGATACAGTATCTGGATCCATCTTTAGTTGCGCTAAAATAGCTGCTACTTGTGTCGGATGAACAATATAAGCTTCTCCAGAAGCTCGTTTTTGATCATGCTGAACATAAGCTGCCATTTCATACGCTTTTTTGATGTAATCAACGTGTCGTTGGTTCATATAAGTTGCACATAAATCAAAAACTTCTTGTGCTGTATAAACTTTCTCCTTAGAAATAATGCGCACCCTCTTCCCTAAAAAGTTTAGCTAGTTATTTCTTGCTATCTGCTAACAAGAAAGCTAAATATTCCACTAACAGATATAAAAGCAGAAATAAGTAAACGTAGATATGTTTCGGATAGCGCACTAAAATTAACAACAAAAAGGATAATGGTAAAATTAGGAAAGTCCATTTAGGTTGTTTGGTATGCTTAATCCACGTTCCAAAAATAGCTGATACGATCAAATTGACTAATAAAAATAAGATTCCCACACGCCAAATAGTGGCGATTGACAATGCATTGAAAATTAATGGTAAAGTCAGAGTGGAAAATAAGGTAGCTAAAATAATTTTACAATAGTTTGAATTCCAACATGTTTTAATAATATTTTTCAAAGTTAATATTCCTTAATTTAATTCGATTTGGTAAGAGAGCGCACTCAAAAAGTACAAAGGTGCTGTTTCAGCTCTTAAAATTCGTGGACCTAGGGCACACTTAATATAGCTATTCTGCACTAATTGGGCAATTTCTTCAACATGAAAACCACCTTCTGGACCGAATAAACATAAAATTGATTGTTGATGTTGAATTTTACGAAAAACTTGCTTTAATTGGGCACTTTCGCCGTTTTTAGCTGATTCTTCATAAGCGACCAGCCGATAATCGGCTTCATAATTTAATAAATCTGCAAAATTATTATAGTATTTTACTTTTGGAACATATAACCGCTTAGATTGTTGTGCAGCAGCGGTTACAATTTGCTGTAAACGCGCCACTTTTTTGACTTGTTGCTCTTTTTTCCATTTCATAATAGAGTAGCGCGATTCAAAAAAGATTAATTCACTAACACCCAATTCTGTCGCCTTTTGAGCAATCATTTCAATTTTATCCTTTTTGGATAAGGCACAAGCAATGCTGACTTTTACTGGTAATTCCGTACTTAAACTGACTTGCTCAGTTAATTGGGCTGTAAAACTAGTTGAATTAATTTGCATAATTTGTGCTATAAAAGTCATTTGATTAGCATCCACTATCTGAAAGTGATCATTAACTCGCATGTGCAAAACCTTAATCAAATGCTGATAAGTTTCATCTTGTAAAGTCAATTGCTGCTGATCAGCTAAAGACTGTTTAACAAAAAGCTGTTGCATTGATTTACACCTCTTTTTGGGCAATTAAACAAGCCCAGTCAGCAGTACAAGTAGTTTGTTGCACTTTAATTTGTTGTTTTAAAAGTAAAGCACTAACTTGTGCTACTTGCGTTGGCAAAATACCAGAAATAATCACTTGCCCTTTAGCTATTAAGTGAGTTGCCAATTGGGGAATTAAAGCCTTGATCGGTTTAATTAACATATTAGCGACGATTAAATCAGCTTTTTGATCAATCCCATCTAACAAGGAATTCTGCTGAACGACAAAAGCTGTTGTATTAGAACTATTTAAAGCAAAATTAGCTCGAGCCACTTGAACTGCAGATTCTTCTAAGTCGTAACCATAAATTTTAGGAATGCCTAATTTATAGCCCGCAATCGCCAAAACACCGGTTCCTGTACCTACATCAATCATTTTTTGTTGCCGATCAACAATTTGTTCCAGCGCCTGCAAACACAACTTAGTAGTCGGATGTTCACCTGTGCCAAACGACTCCTCAGGATTAATCAAAATATCGTAGTTTGATTTAACTTGGTCGCGTTGCCAAGAAGGAACAATAGCCATAAAATGTGTTATAGGAACTACTTGATAGTAAGGCTGCCAACTAGAACCCCAATGCATATCAACATCAGTGGTAACTTTAAAATTATATTGATTGGAAGATAATCCCCACTCTGTTAAAAGTTGGGTTAGTTGGTCAAACCAAGCTGCTGTTAAACTTTTTTCCGGCAAATAAATAGCCAATCCAGTATCTTGTGGTAGATTTTCAATGCCATTGATTTCTTGAATAATCAAAGCATTGGTAATAATCTCAAAATTTTGGGGCGCCGTAATAATTTGTAGCTGACTCCAACGTTTTTCTGTCATAATATTATCTTTCCTTTTTATTTTTATTCTGGCTACCGTTCTTACTTAACGGTGCAAAACGTTTTTGCACTAATTGCATTTGTTGATCATCTTGCCGGACCCGCGCAGCTATTTTAGCAAAATCTTGTTCATGTAAATCAATTTTCTTTTTCCTGTTGATTTTAAACATCAATAACCTCAATTAAAAATTATTATGTAATCTATTATATTATAGATAAAGAGTAGCAGAGGAGAATATCATTATATTATGTCAAAAAAGAAAAAATTAGCTAAAACACTTGTGGAAAAAATCCTGGACAAGCAAAACATCTCATATCAATCTTTCACACCCTTTACAAAAAACAAAATTGATAAAGAACGTGTTTACAAAACATTGGTTTTAACAGGTAATAATACTGGTCCATTAGTTGGCGTTTTGCCACTAAGCAAACACTTAAGTTATAAAATGTTAGCCAAAATTTCTGGCAATAAAAAAGTGGCTATGGTACCTCTTAAAAATTTGCAAGCTACATCCGGATTTGAACATGGTGCTAATAGCCCAATTGGTATTCGCGAGCAACACAATTATCCCATTTATTTTGATAAGCAAGCACTTATTGACCAAAACATCATTGTCTCTGCTGGTAAAATAGGTCATTCCGTGGAAATTGATGCTATTACTGTGGCGCAATTGGTTGATGGACAATTTGGTAGTTTTGCCATCAATAATCCCGAATAAAAACGCCTAACTTTAATTTAAAAGTTAGACGTCAATTGTGCCCCTGCCAAGGATATTAATTATACAACAATTAAGTAAAATAAATGTTCTTTTGTTATAAAAATGATAAACTAGTAAAAAAATAGGAGTGGTTAGATGCATATTAATATTTATCGTTCAGCAACTAATCGCGTTTTTGGTGGTGTTCTAGGCGGTTTAGCTGATTACTTCGATTGGAATGCTAATGTCTTAAGGATAATTTGGGTTTTAGCTACCATCTGTTTCCATGTTATCTTTATACTTGCTTATTTTGTCTTATTACTTTTGATGAAAAATCCATACAATTAATCATGCTAACAAATCTTACTAGTCAGGTGAGACTTTTTTGTTTATTATGAATCTAAGGGTTCCATATCGTCAAAAAATAAATAGTTGATTGACATCAGAAATTTTTGCGAGATGATCATCATCTCATAATCGTGAAATGGCGCTCGACCTCGTTCTTTTTGCTCATATTGACGGCGATTGCTTAAACCAATTAGTTTAGCCATATAACTGGTACTGTATTCGCGAATTAGCCGTTCTTGCCGTAAATTAGTTTTGGGACGTAGCATTTCTTTTTTCAAAATACTTTTATCAACGTTTTCCAATTCAAATTGCCCCCTATTCATATATAATATCTCATGTAGAGATGTATTTTGTCAATATGATTTTAACAAAGGTTGAAATTTATTTATTTACGTGATATATTCATCTCAGAAGGTGATGAAATGAATAGAAACATTCTCGGACCCGTGATTCGTAAGTTGCGAATTCAAAAGGGACTCAAGCAGGTCAATCTCAGTAAATTAACTGGGTTCAACCAGAATACTATCTCTAATCACGAAAATCAAAATCGTTCACTGACAGAAATGGATATTCGAATCTACGCCCGCGCTTTAGGAGTTACTCCGCAAGATTTATTTGACATCTGTCAATACAATACCGATGTCAAAACTATTACGCCCACGATGTCATACAATTACTTTGCCACTGGCATCTCTGCAGGTTTCCCTGAGTCGGTCGATCCCTTTACCACAGAAGACACCAAGCGGTTACAATTGCCTAAAGAAATTTTAGGTAAATATTCTGATAACCCCAATATTTTTTTCACACGAGTTAACGGTGAATCCATGAATAATGTATTGGAAAATGGTTCATTAATAGCTATTTTGCGAGTTAATAACTTTTCAGATTTGCATAATGGTGATATTGTGGTCTTTCAAGATGAAAACGACTTGGCTGTGAAACGATTTATGAATAATGTTAAACAACAGACTGTAACCTTTAGTCCAGATTCCAGTGATGCCCAGTTTTTGCCGTTAAGCTATCACTATAACGAAGTTAATAATCTGCGAATAATCGGTAAAGTGGTTGTTAACATCACTAGTATGTAAAAATTCTATTAAAGCATATGTGAGTCGAAATTTATTAACCATTCACATCTGTTTTATATAGAATTTTTATTGCCTTAAATTTCAAATAACGTGTCGTTCAAAAGGATGGTCACTAATTCCAGCATCTAAAATGTTGCGACACCATTCTTTAGCAGAAAACAGTGAGTGATCACGATAATTACCACAACTATAAATATCAGTTCCTTGAACATCATCCCAAGTTATGTCATCAGCAATTGCCTTTAATGATGACTTCAAAGCTTGGCCGATTTCGGTTGTGGAATGTTGACCCCAAGTAATTAAATGGAAACCGGTTCTACAACCAAATGGTGAACAGTCAATGACGCCATCCAAGCGGTCACGCAATAATCCCGCTAATAAATGCTCAATTGTGTGTAATCCCGCTGTAGGTATTGCATTTTCGTTTGGCTGAACTAATCTAAGATCATAATTGCTGATTACATCACCATTCTTACCTTGTTCCTCACTAATCAAACGCACATATGGTGCTTTTACTTTAGTATGATCTAAAGTAAAGCTTTCTACTTTTGCCATAAAATAACCTCTTTTCAACAGATAATATTATTATACTTCGCTCATCAGCTTTTTTAAAATATTTAATTGATAGATTTATTTATAAAAAAACCTGTAATTTAGATCAATTTTTGTCCAGAATTAAAGGGTGGCATTTTTAAGCATAAAAAATTAACTTTATTCGAAACTGAAAATGCACACAAAGTTTTGACGACAAGTATACCACTAACTTAATGCATTGATAAAAATACAAGAAATAACCCTACTTCCTAGATTATAGGTAAGACTGAACCGCAAAACATAATTACGCTCACGCCAATTACTCTATTCTATTAGTTAGTCACATTCATTATGTACAAAATAAAAAAAGTCTGGCAATAGCCAAACTTTCTTATCCTATTTTACGTAATTTGCAAACAAACGGACGCTTTCTGGATCACGATAGTCAATTACTTCGGATTTATGTGTATCCAACTGCTTAATTTGTACTAATTCATCATTTGTTAGAGTAAAATCCCAAATATCAAAATTTTCTTGCATTCTTTTTTTATGAACAGATTTTGGAATAATTATCACGCCTTGTTGGGTCAAATAACGTAAAGCCACTTGGGATGCCGTTTTAGCGTGCTTAGCACCGATCTGTGTTAGTACCGGTTGTGTAAATAAACCATTTTTTCCTTGCGCCAAGGGTCCCCAAGACTCTATTTGGGTCTGATATTGATCCAGATATTTGCGATCTTCTTGCTGCTGGAAAAAAACATGCGTTTCTAACTGATTAACTGCTGGAGTAATGCGCGTAAATTCAGCTAAATCCACAAAGCGATCCGGTAAAAAGTTTGAAACGCCAATTGCTCGGATTTTACCCTCATCATATAAATCTTCTAAAACTTGATAAGCACCATAATAATCACTAAATGGTTGGTGGATTAAAACCAAGTCTAAGTAATCCGTCTGTAATTTTTTCAACGATTCTTCAATAGATTTTGTAGTTTTTTCATAACCGTAATTAGATATCCACACTTTCGTTGTTAAAAAGATATCTTGACGATCAACTGCACTAGCTGCAATCCCTGCGCCCACCGCTTCTTCATTAAAATAACCTTGTGCGGTATCTATTAAACGATAACCAACATCTAAAGCATCTTGAACTGCTAGTTTACAAGTTGCTAAATCATCAATTTGAAAAACTCCAAAACCCTCCTGGGGCATCTTGACGCCGTTATTTAACGTCATAGTTGCTATTTCTGACATTATCTTTACCTCCATATATCCTCAATGTATACTTAGTCTAGTTCCTTCGGGTTACTCGAAGTCGAGCTTTAAAACTAATTTTTTAGGGGAGATTCTTATTTTGTTGACTGTGAAAGAAGCTGCCACACAATTAAATATGAGCGAACACACGATTCGTTATTATACTGATCAAGGCTTAGTTCCAAGCGTGCAACGTGACAAAAACAATCATCGAATTTTTGATCAAAGTGCTCTGAATTGGTTGCAAGGTTGCCATAACTTGCGCTTAACTGGTATGAGCATTGAAAATGTTAAACACTATGTAGATTTATGCTTGCAAGGCAAAAAGACCATTCCTGAACGTTATCAATTAATAGAAGTGCAATATCAACACGCTCAACAACAGTTAAAAGATGCTCAAAATCGAATTCGATTTTTAGAACGTAAAAAGCAATTATACGAAGCTGAGTTAAATAGTGATTCAGCCGACGTTCTTAATCCTGATACTTGGCCTAATATCAAAGTTTGTCCCAATAAAACCAAATAAAAATGATCTAATTTATAAAGTCCAATTAACTTTAAAAATTAGATTATTTTTTAATTAAATGCTTGTTTTTTGCGGTAATGTTGACTAATTAATGTTGTCATTAACGCAATCAGCGACAACAAAACTAAGAGCCAAAAATCTAACTGACAGCCTTTTGTTGTAAAGAGTTTAAACTGTCCTGTTGGCGCTACTAATTGTTTTGTCGAAATAATTGCTGACAAAATGCCGGTCCCTAAAGATCCAGCATATTGTTGCAAAGTATTAAATAGTGAATTAACATCCGGCTTGGTCATCACGTCTACATATTTGCTAGCATCTGACATTGTATTGCCGTAACCTAAGTTAAAGCCACCACGCATGAAACAATAAAAGAAAACAATTAAAATTAGATTTAACTGATGCGTCCAAATTGCAAACAATAAACTACCAATAATCAAAGAACAATTTGAAATTGACAATGGTACAAAAGCGTCATAATGATCATATAAATTACCAGCAATTGGTGCAACCAGTGCCCCTAACAAAGAACCAGGCAACAAAATTAAGCCGGCAACCATTGAATTAGTGCCTAAAACCTGTTCAGATAAAATTGGAATCACAAACGAAATCCCAATATTCATAAATTGCAAAATAAAAAAGTTAACCGCCCGATTAGCAATAATAGGATTTTGTAAAATTTTAAAATTAAGCAATTGATTTTTGCCAACTTTTAAATGCCAACTAAACAACCCTGCACAAATCAAGGTGATCACTAAAAACAAACCAAACTCCCAGCTCCAAAAACCGTGTGCTCCTGCCTGATCAAAGCTCATAACTAAAATAATCAGCGTTGGTGCTAAACTCAGCAAACCAAGCCAATCAAATTTTTGTTGCATAGATTGTACTTTAACATTAATTGTTAAACCACCCGTAATCATAATCAGCACGATCAACGGCAATACTCCGATAAAAATCCACCGCCAAGAAACGTAGTTATTCACAATCCCGCCATAAGTTGGTCCTAAAGCAGGTGCAAAAGAGGTCACCATTGTTGCAAAGCCCGTGTAAGTTCCCATTTTATTTGTCGGAACTTTGGACATAATAATATGAAATAAAGTCGGTGTTGATAAACCAGTAGCCACTGCTTCTAGTAAGCGACCGATCATTAGTAACACAAAATTATGTGCACTGGCACAAACCAAGGTGCCAATCAAGCACATCAATGTTGCTGTAATAAATAATTTTCGCGCAGTAAAACGTTTAATCAAATAAGAAGTTGTACTCATAACTAACGTTACTAATAGTAAATATCCTGTCGTTACCCATTGGATGGTTGCTAAATTAACATGAAATTCTCTCATCAAATTCGGGAAAGTGACATTCATTGAAGTTTCGACTAAAATACCCACGAAAGATAACAAACCAGCTGATAGAATCGCCAGTTTCGTTGACCAAGGAACTCTTTGTTGCATTGATAAAACCTCACTTCAGTAATTAGATACCTTTTTATTCTAACACTAAGTTGGAAGTGTTGTTTCTACATTAAAATTAAGTCAAATTACCAGAAAAAATTTGGCAAATATGTTCAAAAATTATAAAATCTTCAGTAGTTAAAGACTATTAAAAGTAGGGAGATTTTTTAATGAATTCAACACAACTACACAAGGCAATCTACGGCTGGTTCTTAGATGAAGCAGGGCATATTCAGACACCTACTCAAGGATTTCCTGATGTCTTACAAGCGAGAAAGCAATATTTCACTAAATTTAACTTACAACCGTTCACATTGATGACATATATCTTTCCTGAACAAGAACAAATTAATGATATCCAAAAGAGTTTTGAAAAGAAGTGTCAACACCCTTGGTTGCCAATTGATCCAGTTATTCGGCAGTTCAAAAGTAGTTCTGAGCAACAACTTTATGAACAAATGGTCATGGTGGCAGTCATTGATTACTTTCTACAACAAAGAGGACCTGATTTTAAACCGCAATCCGCCGAACAGCAACGCTTATGGCAATCAGTTACTAATTGGCAAATGACTAGCGACCATCAATTATTGTGTCCCAACAGTCAATTGCCGGATATGGTACAACAGCGCATTCAAACTTTCACTGTGCTGGATAAACAAAAAATAACACCTTTTGAGTGGCTAATGTATATTTGGCCGGATCCAAAACAACTAGCGATTACTAAAAAATTTTTCATTAAACGAACCGGTCGAGCTTGGCCGCCAGTGGATGACAAACTTTGGTCATTCAGACAAGGCACATTATGTACCGATTACGAATTAGCAATTATGATTGCTGTTATTTTTGGTCTACATGCTAAAGTCGTTGCTTAAATTACAAGTGGCCATGAATACTCCGAGACAAGAAGATTAAACTTTACGTAACTGGCACTATTGTGACGTATAAACTTGGAAATTGATCGCCTATTATTCAAGCAGCAAATTTCTATAAAAATAAGTGGTAAAAAAATATCAAGTAAATCAGCATTTAAAGCATAGGATATTCTAACAGCCGTTCCTATACCTACTCCCCTTTTTTTGTTAACGATAGAAGATAGATATGGACTAGTTATATCAACTCTTTTTGCTAAATCTTTCTGAACAAATCCATTTTCTGCTAATCTTTTTTTTATGTCAGCAGTACTTTTTACAACCATTCCCAATTTATATCCTCCTTTCTAGCTGATAAATATACTATAGCATCATGTTTAACTTTTGTAAACATTTTTTACAAAAAAGTTAAACAAAAAGTTAAATAAATTACCGGTTGCTGATATACTGGGCGTAAAGGCTGGTCAAAATGGATAAAAATATAAGCGCAAAAGAATTTGGAATAAAATTAAAACAAATACGTAAGGACAAAGGGTTCTCTTTAAGACAAGCTTCCCAACAATCAGCCTTTAACGGTTTGGGGGCTATCTCCCCGTCCTACTGGTCTCTAGTGGAAAACGGCGAAAGAAACATACCAAAACGAGAAACCCTAACAAGGTTCGCAAAAGGGCTAAGAATATCTGAAAATGAAATACTTAAAATTGCTGGATATATTCCAGATGAAAAGACGTATTTAGATTTTGACAGTCTTGTGGCAATACCGATTGTTGGAAGTATTAAAGCCGGGCCAAATGGTATAGCTCAATTGGATTTTGATGGATATGCCTCTGTAACACCGTCTGATATTGACAGAACTTTTAACTATTATTGGCTAAAAGTTAGTGGAAAATCAATGATTGGTGATGGTATTTATGAGGGTGATTTAGCTCTAATAAAGCAAACAAGTTTTTTTAACAACGGTGATATATGTGCTGTTATCGTCGATGGTGAGGAGGGAACGTTAAAACACGTTACAAAAAATAACGATTCAATCGTACTTACAGCGTCCAACCCGGAATATCCACCGCGCATTTTTTCGCAAAGTTCTGATATTAACATAGAAATAGCCGGAAAGCTGGTGGAAATAAAAAGAAAATTCAATTAATAATCAGTCCAAAATCCGACGACTATAAAAGCTGAATTTTTTGGGGGAATTAAGATGAGAATAGCAATGGTAATATCGGGAATCCTTGCAGCACTAGCATTTATCGTTTTAATAGGCTTCGCGATTGTATGGTTAGTTGGTTTTAAAAGAAGCAAAAAAACAAGTAGCAGTGTTGGAAAAATAGGCAGTAGCATTTCTGCTATAGTCACAGCCATTTTGCTAGTTATTTTCGTTGGTATTTATGTGGATTACAATCATAAAAATAATGTGTTTGTTGAGAAAAGGATTCAATACAATTTAAAATATTATCAATTGTCCGACAAACTTAAATCAATCAGTGATGAGGAAACAAACTCATGGAACGATGATATTTACTTATCATCTGGTGATGATTATGATCCTGCAGATAGCATAGACGATATTGAATCTACCTATTCTTCAGATTTCAAAAAAATAGATAAGCAATTTGAGCAACTATCTGCCGAACGAACAAAACTTCAAAAAAATAATACCGGAAAGTATAATTTTGAAATTTATAATTCCTCATTTAAAAAGGTGAGAAATTTTCGCAATACAGTAGTTAATCCATCTGGCAGTTATAACAGTTTTTCCAAAAAAATAGATAACTTTGGACAATCTGTTGATTCATCAATGGATGATTTGAGAGACGCGACTTATTACAGATAAAAAGAAAGCTTGATTAATAATTAGTCCAAAACCTGATGACTATAAAAGCTGAATTTTTTGGGGGAAGTTATTGTGAATACAAAATTAAAAATCACGTCAATCGGATTTTTTAGTACATTGCTACTGTTTGGTTGTAGCAATAGTAGCCAAGATACCCAAGTTAGCAAGCCAGAATTAACCAACTATCTGTTCAAAGAAATGGATATGACTGCTGTTTTGTTTGACAAATATTCTGATAGTATTCAAGCTGATCAAAATTTGATGAAGCCACAGGCTTCCAAAATTATTAAGTTTAACGACAAAATGATCAAACACGTTAAAGACAATTCAATTAATAAAAACCAGTCCCAAAAATTAGTTGCTATGGCTCAAGCATCTAACAAATTTGCAAAAGATATTGAAAGTGACCATTTTAACAATTTTGTTAATGAGGAATCAAGCTGGATAAACAAGGAATTTAAAGCGAGAGAATCATTAAAAATAAGCAAAAAGTCGCATAGATATGATAAATTTGACAATTCTGTTAAAAATCTTGATGCAACAATGAAAGAAGCCAGAGAAAAGCAACCACATATTGATAAAAAGAATATGGAAATTTTAACTAGTACAGAAAAAATCGACTTTACAAAAACTAAAATTGTAAACGATGACGAAGGAAACAAAAATATATTAATTTACTACACTGCAACAAATTTATCAGATGAACCACAAGCTCCTTATGAATTGTTTTTAGATGCAGCAAAATTAGTGCAAGATAATGGAGATTCTTACAGTCACCTTGATCTTGGAAGTCCCGGTACCGATTATGAAAACAGTCAAGAATACAAAACTTTATCCGAAGATAGCAGTTTAACTCAAATAAAGCCCCAAAAATCAATGCAAGCTGTTGAATGCTATAAATTATCAAATGTAGATAAGCCTTTATTATTTCAAGCTAGCGATAGACAAAGTAATACTGATTTAGGTACTCTCAAAGTACCTTTGGATTTTAATTTGAATAATAACTAGTATCATCCACCCAATTAAATTTGGGTTTTATTTTTAAATAAAAAAGAACAAAGGTGAGAAATTTTCGCAATACAGTAGTTAATCCATCTGGCAGTTATAACAATTTTTCCAAAAAAATAGATAACTTTGGACAATCTGTTGATTCATCAATGGATGATTCGAGAGACGCGACTTATTACAGATAAAAAGAAAGCTTGATTAATAATTAGTCCAAAACCTGATGACTATAAAAACTGAATTTTTTGGAGGAAGTTATTTTGAATACAAAACTAGGTATAGTCGCAATTGGATTTCTTTCTTTAGGTTTGCTGATTGGATGCAGTAACACAAATTCAAAACCAGTTAAATCTTATAAAGCAAAAATAACAAGCAGTTCAGTGGTTGATAATAATTGGAATCTAAAAGGCACAACAAATGCTCCTGACAATTCCAAAATTTTAGTTTTATCAAATTATAATGATGCAACTTCGACCACTAACGATGCAAATTCAACCGCTAATGTAGGCGAGTCAATAAAAGGGGCATCTTGGGCTAAAGTTAAGCATCATAAGTTTGAAGTACAAGTAGATACACTAGATTCAACAGAAGATCAAACATTAGGTTCTAAAGCTAAAGTATTAGTTATCGCAGTAAGCAATTACAACAAATCTTGGGAAAATGATGATTTTTCTACCAAAATGGTTAAGTGGGCTAAAAATAATAATAAGCCAGTAACGCTAACGGTAAATGCTAAACAAGCAAAATATTATGCATCTCTAGGTGATTACAATTCAAATAATACAGATACCCAAAAAAATCAAAACACGATAAATTCAAATTCTGAATATCCTGACATAACTAATAGTTTTGATGTGAATAATATGTCTCAATATTCTAGTGAAGATCTTTTAGGACAAGCTGTAACTCTTACAAATTTTTATGTTAAAGATATAGGTGCGGATAAAATGAAACAATATCATTTGCTATTGACACCCACACAAAATAGTGATCAATATTTTTTAGCTGTCACAGATAAATTGAGTCAAAGAGTAAAATTAGGCGATATTGTATCAATTCAAGGACCATTGAACGGAAAAAGTAAAGTGAATGATTCACAAATTAATAGTGGAATTAGTGAAAATTATTTTAATAAACCAATCACATTGATAGAAGTTGATAAAATACAATTGACAAATTAAATATCGCATCATTCACCCAATTAAATCACCCAATTAAATCACCCAATTAAATTTGGGTTTTATTTTTAAATAAAAAAGAACGTATGTTCTAAAAAGGAAATAGCATGCCAAAAAAATCAAAGCGATCAAAAAATATAAATTAGCATCTGGTGGAGAAAAATACGAGTTCTCGATACGCGCTAATAAAAATAAAGTTCTGCATAAGCGTGGATTTTCGAGCTATGAAGATGCCGAAATAGCTTTTTATAATTTAAAACAGCAAATTATTAACGGAGACGTTGATGCTGATATAAAAAAAATTAAATATGAAGAATTGTATAACAAATGGCTGAAACGTTATGCTAATACAGTAAAAGAGAGTACGCTAAATAAAACAATGACAATTTTTAAGTTGCACATTTTACCCCGCTTTGGTGATAAATACGTCAATGACATCACGGTTCAGGAATGCCAAACTGCAGTCGATTTTTGGGCTGAGAAAATGGTTAAATACAAGTTTATATACAATTATGCAAACCATGTTTTTAAAGACGCTGTGCGACTTAACTACATCAAAAATAGCCCTATGGATAATGTAGATGTTCCAAAAACCACCAAACACATTAAAGAGTTACGCGATCAAAAAAATAACCATAATTTTTATAACAAAAAACAATTAGAACAGTTTTTAAAAACTGCACGTATATTTATGCCGTTTCAAATTTATACATTTTTTAGATTGCTAGCCTACTCGGGGTTGCGTAAAGGCGAAATTTTGGCACTGACTTGGGGAGATATCAATTTTCATGACTCAAACCTTAGGATCAATAAAACTATATCTTCTGGTTTAAACTATGTAGAACAAATTACTAGCCCTAAAAGTGTAGCATCTGTTAGAAGCATTATTCTTGATGAAACAACCAAGAAAATGGTTAATCAAAATTGCTAAACTAGCAAAGTTACCAATAATAACCGTCCACGGCTTCCGGCACACGCATGCTACATTACTCTACGACAAGAACCCATATATTACAGCTAAAGACGTCCAAAAGCGCCTAGGGCATTCAGATGTTAGTGTGACTATGAATATTTACGAACATGCAACTGACAATTCAGATAAAAAAATTATTGAAGCAATTAATTCCTTTGACCAACAAAACGCCGAATAATTGGATTGGTAACAAATTTAATTCTATATCTAGCGTTTTTTTGACCGTGGTAACAAATTTTAGTAGGTTTGGTAACATTTCTGGTAACAAAAATTCGTAACAGATTGTAACAAAATGGAAAGACTAACAAAAAAAGAATTAAAAAAGAAGCCCTATGAGTGTTGAACTCAAAGGGCTTCTGGAAAATAATGGAACTAACTGGAATAGATTGAAAACTTGCCAAAGGAGAGTACAGGATTTGAACCTGCGCGCCGATATCGAATCGGTTCGCCGGATTTCGAGTCCGGTGCATTACCACTCTGCCAACTCTCCATAAAAAAGCAGCATCTATATTCTATCCTAATACTGCATTAAAGTAAACATGTCATAATCACTTATTTTATCGCGACCATGCAATTCAGTTAACTCAATCAAAAATGCTGTACCCACAACAATTCCACCAAGTTGTTCTACTAATTGAATTGTCGCTGCCAAAGTACCGCCAGTTGCCATTAAATCATCCACAACCAAAACTTTTTGCCCGGGACGTACAGCATCTTTTTGCATAAATAATTCGCCTTGACCGTATTCCAAATCATAAGTCACTGAAACTGTTTCACGCGGTAATTTACCCTTTTTGCGAGCAGGAGCAAAACCTACCCCCAACTTATAAGCTACCGGACAACCAACGATAAATCCGCGAGCCTCTGGTCCAACAATCATCTCAGTTCCACGTTGTTGCGCGTATTCAGCAATCTTGTTAGTAGCAGCAGCATAAACTTTGCCATTGTACATGAGTGGTGAGATGTCACGAAACAAAATTCCCGGCTCAGGAAAATTAGGAACATTTGCCACATAATCTTTAAAATCCATATTATCTCCTAAAATTAATGTCTTAATTGCAATACATAATCAATCAGTTGTGAAAAATCAGATTCCACTAATAACGATTGGATCTTTTGACGTTCTTGCAGACGGCAGTAAGTAACTGATTCGTCTAATTGATGCGCGGGTAATTGCTGCGGCCATTTCAAAAAACCATCTACTATTGTAACAAAATTTAATTCAGAAAACACTCTAATTATGACTTTTATTTGTACAGTCGATAATTGTAAATAACGTGCCACAACAGGCAAATCAGTAACTTGCAAGTTTTTATGCGAAAACAAATATTTCAAAGTTTGGTGCCAATTATCTTTAGAAATCGAAATCCAAGTTTGATTTGGATCATGAAAAATAAAACTTAGTTGCTCAACGTTTGTCAACTTTATTATTAAATCATCAAATTGCGCCATGTGTGTCGGCATATCCGTCACGACTAATTTGGATAAATTAGGTACTTCATCAGATAAATAAGTAGCACATTGTCCGTGCTGTGCCATAAATTTTTGCTGATTAGCAGCTTGGAAGAAAACAAAACTTGGTAAATCCTTGGGGACAGAAAACTTGGGTTTCTGCCGCAAATCCACAAACTGAATATTTTTGGCACGTGCCAGTTGAACTTCGGCTTGTAGCTGTAAGTCATCAACCTTTAACTGCAAATATGACTGATTACGCCAATTATTGGTCATCAAAGTACCATAAACTGCTTGTAAGCCATTTTGTTGTATAGTAGGCTGATATTCCCCCATTCCAAAGCCCATACAATCAATTTTTTTACTCTGCTGTTGCAAACTTATTTTGAGATGATCTTGATTTTTTTTACCTAAATAATCCACCATGCACTGATCAAAATCTGTCACTTTAATCACCGGCACTGGATTTCCATTACCAAAAGGGGCCAGACGCTGAATTTGTTTATATAACTTTAAAGTTAGACCTGATAATCTTAATTCTAATTCGTATTGCTCACTAGCTTGTAACTGTGTATCTAAATCACGCACTTGTGGTAATTGATTTAATTGCTGACGCAAGTTATCAACGTCTAGTGCTGCTAAAGTCATGCCACAAGCCTGCGCATGTCCACCAAATTTTTGGTACATCGCTCTAAATTGCATTAATGCTTGATATAAGTCAAAATTAGCACTACTACGACCAGATCCAACCGCTTGCCCAGAATTATTAATACTTAAAACCAGACATGGACAACCGCTACGTTGCAAAATTTTACCAGCTACAATGCCCAAAATTCCTTGATGCCAATTATCGCCAGCCACCACTAAAATTTTATCACCTGCTGCAATTTGTTCTTGCGCTTGTTGCCAAGCTAATTCAAACACTTCTTGCCCTAAATGCTTGCGCTTTTCATTCAATTGATTGATTTCTTGTGCCAATTGATGAGCACGATCGCTATCTAAGGTCGTTAACAACTCTACACCAGTGGTGGCATTGGCTAAACGCCCTAACGCATTTAGTCGTGGAGCAATTTGAAACCCGATATCTTCTTCGTTGAAATCTTGCATTTGCACATGCGCTACTTTACATAACTCAACCAAGCCAAGACGTTCTTGTTGTTTAATTTGCTGTAAACCTAAAGCCACTAAAGCACGATTTTCACCGACTAATTCCATGACATCGCTTACTGTACCAATCGCTGCTAAATCCAGCAAGTCATAAGGAATTTCTTCCAACAAAGCGCTAGCAATTTTAAAAGCTACTCCTGCCCCTGATAAATAAGGACAAGGATAAGGAATTTCTTGCTTAAATTGTGGATGAACAATCGCATATGCTGGTGGCAACTGGTCCGGAATCGTATGATGATCACTTACAATCACGTCTACACCATGCTCTTGGGCATACGTAACTTCTGATAACCCAGTGATTCCGTTATCCACCGTAATAATTAAATGATAACCTTGTGCCACAAATTTTTGATAACGTTTTAGGTTAGGACCGTAACCATCTTTAAATCGATCGGGAATAAAAATGTCAACCTGACCACCCAAAGTCTCAATAGCTTCTTTTAAAATCGCTGTACTAGTAATACCATCAGCATCATAGTCACCATAAATAACCATTTTTTCACTATTCATGATTGCATTACTAATTCTTTCCACTGCTAAATTCATATCATGCATTAAAAACGGATCAGAAATCTGTTGCGTAGATGGTTGTAAAAAACTTTGGATCGCAGCGGAGTTATTGATTCCTCGATTTAATAACAGTTTAACCAAAAATAAAGGAAGTCCAGTATCTTTTACTAACTGGGCTTCTTTTTGTTTATCTGTCTTAGGTAATAAATGCCACTGATAACGTAAGCTCAATTATTAATACTCCTAACTAAAAGTGGATAAAGTGGCGCGATTAGCGACTTGGGTTTGCACTAGATCGCCTTGTACAATCCAGCGATTAGCGCCACCATCAGCACACGTTACTAAACTCAATAATTTAGATCCTTTTTGATCATTAATCATCCAAGTAGCATGCGGTGAAATAATTTGTTTCAAGGTGATTTTGTAAATATACACATTTTTCAAATCTGTGATATACACTAAATCACCAATTTTAGTATCTTCTAAAGGCGAAAACAAAGCTCCTTTTTGTGTCATGTAATGACCAGCTAAAGCATAATTTCCATGTCCCATTTTTTCATCAGGTTTCATCGTACCGGCGCCCGTAGACAATGCTGTATCATCCATGCCTTTAACAATAGGCAACTTTAAATTAACCGCAGGGATGGCAATCTTGCCTAAAACAGCAGCGTTATGTTTCAAATTGGCACGAACTACTTGTTTAGCAGTAATAGGTTTCACTTTGGAATAATTGAATGATCCATCGCGCAACTCGTTTTGCTTAATTTGCTTACGCGTGACACTAGTCAACTGCTCTTGTGCCAACTCTTTAACCATTAATCCCTTAATTTGCGCATTGAAGATTAATATCAAAGCCACTAACACAACGAGAATTGTCCCAAACCATTTCCAAAATCTTTTCATAAGTTAGCTTTCAACCTACCCTCTTCAAGACTATTTTGTATCATTATCATCACTTTGTAAAACCGCCATAAAAGCTTCTTGAGGAACTGTAACACTACCAACATCTTTCATGCGCTTCTTGCCGCGTTTTTGCTTGTCTAAAAGTTTATTTTTACGCGTCTGATCACCACCATAAAGTGGCCCGGTCACATCTTTTCGATAAGCTTTAACTGTGGAACGCGCTACAATTTTATTACCAATCGCTGCTTGAATCGCAACTTCAAACTGCTGTCGCGGAATAATTCCCTTTAATTTTTGAACAATTTTACGCCCACGATCATACGCAAAATCTCGGTGTACAATAAAACTCAACGCATCGACTGGTTCCGAATTCAGTAAAATATCCATTTTAACCATATCAGTTGGCTCATAACCGGTAATTTGATAATCAAAAGAAGCAAATCCACGCGTATTGGATTTTAAATCGTCAAAAAAGTCATAAATGATCTCCGCCAAAGGCAATTTATAAATAATATTCACATGATAATCATCTAAATAATCCATGGTGTCAAAATGGCCGCGCCTACTTTGGGCTAATTCCATGACCGCCCCCACATAATCTTTTGGAACCATGATTTCTGCACGTACCATTGGTTCTTTAATTTCTTTAATTTCAGAAATATCCGGCATTTTGGATGGATTATCAATAATTAATTGCTCGCCATTAGTCAAATTGATTTCATAATTTACTGAGGGCGCTGTCATAATCAAATCTAAGCCAAATTCACGTTCTAAACGTTCTTGAATCACGTCCATGTGTAGTAATCCTAAAAAGCCTACACGAAAACCAAATCCTAATGCTTGAGAAGTTTCTGGTTCAAATTCCAAAGAAGCATCATTTAATTGTAATTTTTCTAAAGATTCCCGTAAATCTTCATATTTAGAATTGTCCACAGAATACATACCTGAATAAACCATTGGTGTTATTTTGCGATAGCCTTGTAAAGGCTGTTTTGTTGGATTATCCGCTAAAGTAATTGTATCTCCAACACGCGTATCCTGCACAGTCTTAATGCTAGCTGTAATATACCCAACATCACCAACGCTGAGATTGTCTTGTGGAACAGCTTTAGGCGACATTACACCCACTTCAGTAACTTCAAAGGTTTTACCATTACTCATAAGCTTTATTTTATCACCAATTTTAACTTTTCCATCAAAAATTCGCACACTCAAGACAACGCCACGATAACTATCATAAACTGAATCGAAGATCAAAGCTTTTAAAGGCGCATTAAGATCGCCAGCAGGTGCAGGTACATCACTAACAATGCGCTCTAATAATTCAGCAATCCCCAAGCCACTTTTAGCGCTAGTTAAAACAGCGTCCTCAGCCGGGACTCCAATCATGTCTTCAATCTCATCTTGTACGCGAGCACTATCAGCAGCGGGCAAATCAATTTTATTGATAACTGGCAAAATTTCTAGATCGTTATCTACAGCTAAATAAGCATTTGCCATTGTTTGAGCTTGCACACCTTGAGCTGCATCTACAACCAGTAACGCTCCTTCACAAGCAGCTAAACTGCGCGATACTTCATATGAAAAATCTACATGTCCGGGAGTATCAATCAAATGAAAAGTATAAGTGTGCCCATCTTTAGACTGATATTTTAGTTCTACCGCATTAAGCTTAATAGTAATTCCCCGCTCACGCTCAATATCCATATCATCTAAAATTTGATTTTCCATATCGCGTTCAGCGATAGTATCAGTCATTTCCAAAATACGATCGGCAATCGTTGATTTACCATGATCAATATGTGCCACAATAGAAAAATTGCGGATATATTTTTGTTTATCTGTTAATTTTGGATCCGTCATGAACTAACCTCTTTATCATTTCCTAATTAATACTATAACAAAAAGATCCATAGTCACCTATGAATCTTTTTGAAATTATTTAAATTTATCTTTCATGTTATCACGCATACGTTCAAAAAGATTGCGATCTTGTTCTTTAACTTTACCCCCACCTAATTCAGCATAATTTTGTAGAGCTTGCTTTTGCTTTTCATTTAAATGTTTTGGTGTCACAATTTCAATTGTTGTACGCTGATCACCAATACCGTTACCTTGTAATCTAGGAACACCTTGTTCTTTCAAACGAAAGACGGTCCCCGATTGTGTTCCAGCAGGGATTTTCAGTTCTACTTTACCGCGAATAGTTTTCACTTGAATCGTATCACCCAAAGCTGCTTGCGGGAAAGAAATCGTTTCATGTGAATATAAAGTCGTTCCATCACGTTCAAAATCTTTGCTGGGTTCAATTTCAAAAGTTACGTATAGATCACCATAACCACCTTGGTTATCACCAGCTTCACCTTGCCCATCTAAACGCAAACGCTGCCCGTTATCAATTCCAGCAGGAATCGTTACTTCCACAGCATGACTTTTAGTAACTTTACCACGACCGTGACAATCTGGACATTTATCACTAATTTCTTTTCCGGTACCACCACAAACATCACATACTTGTTGACTTTGCATAACACCTAAAGGTGTACGCTGGTTGACTTGAATATGACCACTACCATGGCATTTATGACAAGTCTTAGCCGTCGTTCCTGGTTTAGCACCTGAACCATCACAAGTAGCACATATTTCACTACGATTATAACGAACCGTTTGTTGCCCACCAAAAACAGCTTCATCAAACTTTATTTTTAAACGATATTCTAAATCACGACCAGTTCGTGGCGCATTAGGATTTTGCTGCCTGGTTGAACCACCGCCAAAAAACGATTCAAAAATATCACTAAAATCGCCAAAACCGCCACCATCAAAACCACCAAATCCCTGACTACCGCCACCAAAACCAGCTTGATCATCAGTAGCACCATATTGATCAAAACGAGCTTTTTTTTGCGGATCTTTTAAAATATCATAAGCATCATTGACTTCTTTAAACTTTTCTTCGGCACCTGACTCTTGATTAATATCAGGATGATATTTCTTGGATAATTTTCGGTAAGCCTTTTTAATTTCATCATCAGAGGCATTCCGATCCAAGCCTAAGGTTTCATAAGGATCCATCTTGACATGACCTTTCTTTTTTTATCAATTTATTTAAATACAACAAATTGAGACAACAGGCAAATGCCAATTGTCCCAATTCAGGTAATTACTATTTCTTATCGGGGTCAACTTCTGTAAAGTCACCATCAACTGTTTTGTCATCTGTGCCTGCTTGATCATCAGTTGCTGCATCAGCACTTTGTTCTTGTGCTTGTTGGTACAACTTAACTGATAGATCTTGCACAATTTTATTCAAATCATCTTTTTTAGCTTTCATAGCTTCTAAATCATTATCAGTTTGAGCTTTTTGCAATGCTTCTTTCGCATCTTGCGCTTGCTTAATTTCTTCTTCTGAAACTTTGCCTTCAAGATCTTTCAAAGTCTTATCGGTCGTGAAAATTAATTGATCAACTTCATTACGTAAATCAGCTTCTTCTTTACGTTTCTTATCAGACTCTTCATTTTCTTGAGCCTCTTGTTTCATCCGTTCGATTTCGTCATCAGATAGACCAGATGAACTCTTGATAGTAATCTTTTGTGATTTACCAGTACCTAAATCTTTAGCAGAAACATTCACAATACCATTTTTGTCGATATCAAAAGTAACTTCAATTTGTGGTACGCCACGAGGAGCAGCAGGGATATCCGTCAATTGGAAACGACCCAAAGTTTTGTTATCTGCTGCCATTGAACGCTCACCTTGCAACACGTGAATATCAACAGCCGGTTGATTATCAGCAGCCGTGGAAAATACTTGCGATTTGCTGGTTGGAATAGTTGTATTACGATCAATTAACTTCGTGGAAACACCACCCATTGTTTCAATACCTAAAGATAGTGGCGTAACGTCTAACAAGACAACATCTTTAACATCACCGGTAATCACACCACCTTGAATAGCAGCTCCTAAAGCAACTGCTTCATCAGGATTAATGGAATGATCAGGTTCTTTACCCGTCCAATTTTTAACAGCTTCTTGAACGGCAGGAATCCGCGTTGAACCACCATTTAAAATAACTTTATCAATGTCAGAATTGCTTAAACCAGCATCTTTTAAAGCATTTTCTACAGGGATCTTAGTACGATCTACTAAATCAGCTGTCAATTCATTAAATTTTGCACGTGATAAGGTTGTTTGCAAATGCAAAGGACCAGCAGCACCAGCAGAAATAAACGGCAAACTAATTTCAGTTTCACTCATACCAGATAAATCTTTTTTAGCTTTTTCAGCAGCATCTTTCAAACGCTGTAAAGCCATCTTGTCTTGTGCTAGATCAATACTATTTTGAGCTTTGAAGTCAGCAACTAACCAATCAATGATTGCTTGGTCAAAATTGTCACCACCCAAATGAGTATCACCATTAGTGGAAAGAACTTGGAAGACGCCGTCACCTAATTCAAGAATGGAAACATCAAACGTACCACCACCAAGATCATAAACTAAAACTTTTTCGTCAGCATCACTCTTATCTAAGCCATAAGCTAAAGCTGAAGCTGTTGGTTCATTAATAATCCGCTTAACATCTAAGCCAGCAATTTTACCAGCATCTTTAGTTGCCTGACGTTGTGCATCATTGAAATAAGCTGGCACAGTGATAACTGCTTCAGTAACTTCTTCACCTAAATATTTTTCGGAAAAGCCCTTAATATATTGCAAAATCATTGCCGAAACTTCTTGAGGTGTGTAATCTTTGCCATCAACACTAACTTTATAACCTGCTTCCCCCATGTGGCTCTTAATAGATGAAATCGTATTTGGATTAGTAATTGCTTGACGTTTAGCCACTTCACCAACCTGTGTTTCGCCATCCTTAAAGGCAACTACAGAAGGTGTTGTTCGTCCTCCTTCAGGATTAGCAATAATCTTAGGTTCGCCACCCTCTAAAACAGCAACAGCTGAGTTAGTTGTTCCTAAATCAATACCAATAATTTTTGACATAATATCTTAACCTTCCTCATTTTATTGTGCTACGACAACCATACTAGGCCGTAAGACACGATCTTTTAATTTATAGCCAGTTTGTAAAACCTGTACTACTGTCTCTGGTTCATGTTCATCATCAGCTGGTACCATTTGTACAGCCTGATGCAAGGTTGGATCAAACTTTACATCAGTTGCCACAATTTCAGTAATGTTGTTTTCACTCAAAGCTTGCTGCAACTGTTTTAAAACCATTTCTACACCCGTAACAATGGCAGATTCATGTTCTTCTGCTTGAGCTTGCAATGCTCTTTGCAAGTTATCAATTGACGGCAAAATAGCTGTCGCTAATTTTTGACCATCGTATTTGATTAAATTAGCTTGATCCTGCTGATTATGCTTTTTAATATTTTGAATCTCAGCTTGTGATCGTAAAAGTTGATCTTGACTATCTTTTAATTTTTTTTCTAGTTCTTGATTAGCATCTAATAGCTTATCAACAAGTGCATCATCCGTTTTGGGTTGTTCCTGATCAGAATCTACGGATTCAATCTGTTCATCTTCTTCTGACGGAAATTCTTCCGGATTAATCTCATTTTGCTTCATAATTACAATTCCTCCTAACCGGAATTTCCATTTAATTCACCAAAATAATTAATTAAGTTCTTAGCCAACTCCTGCCGCAAAGACGAAATCAAACCGATCAATTCCGAATAAGGCATGTTAGTCGGTCCTAATAAAGCTAAAATTCCAGCACCATAATCAGCCAAATCATACTTGGCAGTAATTAAACTGTAGTTTTTCAAAACTTGTGGATTTAAATCATAACCCAAGCGAACATTAATTCCTTCTTGAATAGTATCACCTGGATCAGCTGTCAATTCATGTAATCCCAACAATTGTGATAAATTGTTGTCATTTTCAAACAGCGAATAAAAAAACTTTAAGTTAGTGCTATTCGGTGCGTCAACGTAATTTAATAAATTAGATTGCCCATCAACAAAGAAATGATCACCAGACACTTGTTCTAAAGCGTCGCTTAGCAACGAAACCAAACTTGCTGGATCTTCAATATAATTCTTAATTACCTGTGGAAATTCATTTTTAATCCACCGCTGTGCTTCACACAAAGTCTTATTTATTAAATGATCACACACAAGTCGTACTATTTTTTCTACTTGATCACCAGAAAAACCATTTGGCAAGCGATATACTTGACTATACACTTCAGCATTACTAGTCATAACAATAGCAAGCACTTGATTAGCTCCAAGCGGTAAGGCTCTAAGATCAGTTAATCTAACACTTTTACTTTCTGGACTCAAAGCAATGGCTGTATAGCTAGTCAAATTGGATAAAATTTTAACTGATTGTGCTACAATTTCATCAATTTTATTGAACTGGTGCTCAGAAAAATCTGACTGAATCAATTCAGACATTTGTTCAGAGACACTAATCGGTTCTAACAAGTTATCCAAATAATAGCGATAACCTTGAATAGAAGGGACACGACCTGAAGACAAGTGAATCTTTTCAATCAAGCCGGCCTGCTCTAAACTAGCCATATCATTACGAATGGTCGCCGAACTAACATGCGTTGGCAACAAATCCATCAAAGCCTTGGAACCAATTGGTTGACCAGTTTCAATATACTGTTGCACAATTGCTTTTAAAATTGTTGCCTGTCTCTCAGTTATCAAAACAAATCACCTCATTTTAGCACTCAGTACTTCTTAGTGCTAACACATAGAATATAGCAATCAATCAGCACTATGTCAAGTCGATTGCTACTTTTTACCAAAATATTTTTCAGTGCTTTGTTGATCAACTGCTAACTGATCCATCAATCCTGTGGCATCCGCAAATTTAATTTCATCACGTAAGTAATATAACCATTCAATTGTCAATTCTTGCCCATACAAATCTCGTTCAAAATTTAACAAATTAGCTTCCACAGTCAACGGATTATCACCACGCTTAAAAGTGATATTACGCCCAATCGAAGTCATCGCTGGATACCACTTACCTGCTACTAAAACCCGCGTTACATAAACACCAATCCGCGGTAGCAATTGATCAGCGCCAACGGCTAAATTAGCTGTCGGATAGCCCAATTGACGTCCCATTTTAGCTCCATGAACTACTACACCTTGATTGCGATAATTGTAACTAAGCATCAAGTTGGCCGCTGTAATTTCGCCTTCTTTAAGATAATTGCGAATGTTAGTAGAAGATACTTTATTTTTCTCGTAAATTAATTCTGGCACTTGGCAAATTTGAAAACGACCTTGTGCAAGTTGGCGCAAATAATCCATCGTAGCCACCGCTTTAGGACCAAATGTCCAGTCATAGCCAGCCACTAAAGTGGTCAAACCTAATTTAATCAAAAAATCATTAATAAATTTTTTCGGAGGTAGTTTCATAAACTGATCATTAAATTCCGCAATATAAACAATATCCACCCCTAGTTGCTCAAAAATTTCTAATTTACGTGCCAAAGGCGTTAAATACTGAAAAATCTTATCTGGTGGATATTGCCCAAAAACAGTTGCTGGATGCCGATCAAACGTCAAAACGGCTGCCACTTGGTTCTTAGAGCGTGCCAAGCGAATCGCTGTTTGAATTACGTTCTTGTGTCCTAAATGAACACCATCAAAAAAACCGGCTGCCAGAACTTTGGGCGTTGTTAGATCAGCCGCATCCAAGTTAGGATAGCATAAAAATTCTACTTGCATTTCACAACCTCATAAATCATTTTTTAAAAGCATTAATTCTGGTTCATAAAAGTCTTGCTGGTGGCGATAAATGGCTTTGACAATTCCTTGATATCTTAAAATTATTTCCGATGCATTTTGTGCCAATTTTAATCGACCGCCATTTTGTACAACTTGCCACTGATTAACAGTCAAATCTACTGAAACTAATGGTTTTAACAAATTGGTTAATGAAATCAAAAAATCTGTTTGACCATGCGCAAACTGTGCTTGAATTTGCTCCAATGTAAAGGTCTGCGCCAGTGCAAAATGACTGCCTTTCGTGCGTGTAAGTTGCTTCATATGTGCTGGTACTTGCAGTAGTTGACCTAATTGCACTGCTAAAGTCCGAATATAAGTACCTTTGGAACACTCCACTTCAAAAGCTATAGTTTGTTGATGTAGCTGCTCGTCAAAAATAGTTGATTCCGTCTGCTTAAATTGATAAATTTCTACATCGCGAATAGGACGCTCCACACTTTGGCCTGCACGCGCATATTCATATAACTTTTTACCATTGATCTTCACAGCTGAAAACATGGGCGGCTGTTGCTTAATATTACCAGTTAATTCCAGCATAGCTGTTGAAATTTGTTGATCTGAATATGGTTTATCCACTGGTTTTTGCTTCACGACCTCACCAGTTGCGTCTTCGGTAGTCGTTTCTTGTCCCAACAAAATCTGACCTTGATAAACTTTGTGGGAAATCATTAAACGATTCACTAACTTGGTTGCTTGTCCAACACAAATTACTAATACACCATCTACTTCCGGGTCCAATGTGCCAGTATGCCCTATTTTTTTCTCGTGCAAAATTTTACGCAACTGATAAACACAATCTGCGCTGGTCACACCGCGTGGTTTATACAGGGGAATAATTCCATTCATGAATTTACCTTCAATCAATAAGTCATTGCTTAAAATTATAGCATATTTATTTTGCCAATAAGCTAATGAATAAAGCTATGCCAACAAAAAGCGGTACTAATAAAGAAAGATATCCTATAACTCCCCCTAAACGAATTAAGTAACATATTGTTGGTGATATTTAGTTAAATAGTAATAGTAAAATCTCAATATTACATTGCTATTTAATTATTTTTCTGCAATCATTAATAATAAACTTAATTGCTTAGAGGTTGATAATGAATAAATTATGGAAATTATTATTGATGCTAAATTTAGCAATGCTTTTAAGCGCTTGTGGTCACCATCGAAATACTCATCTAAAGAAAAATCCATCTAAAACTGAACACGTTCACTTTGCAAATTCTAATAAAAAATCAAGTCAACAGCATACTTCGACAATTCACTTAACTAATTCTACTGTAGCCGAAAGTTATTTACGCAGATACTTAGGGTTAGTTGACGATGCTGATGTGCGTTTTGAAAAGCAAAACAAAACTAGCTTTCATCCACAATATTACACTTTCAAACTAGTTTCAACATCTGAAAGTGAACAAGGTGCATCTGGTTATCTGGGCAGTTATCGCGTATCTGAGAATGGTAAAATCAATACTTTAAGTAACCGCAGTCAATAATATATATTTGTTGTTATGTAAAGTTAATCCATTAAAGCATTGCAATTTTTACTCCTTATTTTATAATGCAGTTATAAATAAGGAGGATCTATTAATGAATAAACAAAAATACTGGTTGCCAGTTTTAGGTATCTTTGTGGCACTTATAGGATGTATTACAATCAACACACCTATAAAAGCTGCAGATACTATACACGAAAATTATGTGCAAAAAATTAAAGCAAAAAAAGAACTAGTCATGGGAACTAGTCCAGACTTTCCCCCATATGAATTTGTGAAAAATATTCATGGCAAGTCAACCGTAGTTGGTTTAGATGTAGAAGTGGGGCAAGAAATTGCGTCTGATTTAGGCGTTAAATTAGTAGTTGAACGGATGGATTTTGATTCTTTATTAGTGGCACTGGAAACCGGCAAAGTTGATATGGTCATTTCTGGTATGAATAATACGCCACAACGGGCTAAAAGTGTGTCCTTTAGTAAGAATTATTATCAAAGTGGGCAGGATTTATTAATTCGGCAAGCAGATATACATAGGTATCACAATTACCGATCACTTTCAAATAGGACAATCGGCGCACAAACTGGCTCCATTCAATATTCACTAGTTAAACAACAAGCTAAAAAAGCTAAACTCAAAGGTATGGATAAAGACAATGACCTGATATTGGCATTACAAACACACAAAATTGATGCTTTGGCTGTTGACACTGCCACAGCAAAGGCCTTTATTCAAAACACCAATGGCTTAATCAGAATTCCTTCTGGCTTTAAAACATCTAGTGCAGGTTCAGCAGTGGCTTTCCCCAAAGGTGCTAACTCGCTAGTACAAGTTGCCAATCAATCCATCACCAAAATTCGCAAAAATGATTTAATCAACAAAGTTTATCTGCCTAAAGTTAGTAAATATATGACTAATCATAAATCAAAAAAAGACCGGCAAAAAGCTAATTCAATGTGGGCTTATAAAGACTTCTTTTTAGCTGGCATTGGCTATACGCTAATGATTTCTGCCCTTTCAGTTTGCTTGGGTTTATTACTAGGCATTTTTCTAAGCTTAATGCGCTTAAGTAAAAATAGCTGGGCAAAAAAAATAGCCGGCGCATATATCGAATTTGTGCGGGGAACACCTTTAATGGTGCAATTATTATTTATTTATTTTGGTTTAGGCATTGTAGTCAACATTCCCGCTTTGTTATCAGGTATCATCGCTGTTTCCTTAAACTCAGCAGCTTATGTGGCAGAAGTTATTCGCTCAGGCATTAATTCTATTAATGTGGGGCAAAAAGAAGCTGCACGCTCACTGGGAATGTCACGCCAATTGACAATGCGATATGTTATTTTCCCACAAGCCATACAAAATATCTGGCCAGCTTTAGGCAATGAATTTATTTCTCTCATTAAGGAAAGTTCCATCGTTTCTGTTATTGGTGTTAAAGATTTAATTTATCAATCACGACTTGTACAAGCGGACACTTATCGTGGTGTTATGCCTTTAGTAATCACAATGATTCTATATTTCATTATTACTTTTAGCTTATCACGTTCAATGAAATATTTTGAAAGGAAAATGGGTCATAGCAATGATTAATCAACAAACTCCATTATTAAGTACAGAAAAATTAACTAAAACTTTTGGACAAAATATCATTTTAAACCAGATTGATGCCCAAATTTATCAAGGACAAGTTATTTGTTTAATCGGTCCTTCCGGTGCAGGTAAGAGTACTTTTTTAAGATGTTTAAATTTATTAGATAAACCCACTTCTGGATCAGTTTTTTTTAAAGAGCAAGATTTGACCACGTTATCCGATAAGCAATTAGATGATTTACGCCAAAAAATGGGCATGGTATTTCAACAATTTAATCTATTTCCTAATATGACTGTTTTAGACAACTTAACATTAGCCCCCCTCAAGGTTAAACAATTATCTGAGCCACAAATGATTGCTAAAGCACAATCTCTTTTGCATCAGGTGGGTTTAAGTGCTAAAAAAGAAGCTTTTCCTGCTAATCTATCTGGTGGGCAACAACAAAGAGTGGCTATTGCCAGAGCCCTAATGATGGATCCCCAAGTTCTTTTATTCGACGAACCTACTTCGGCTTTAGATCCAGAAATGGTAGGTGAGGTTTTAAAAGTTATGCAAGATTTAGCTCAAAAAGGCATGACTATGATTGTTGTGACGCACGAGATGGGATTTGCACGCAATGTAGCGGACCAAATTTGGTTCATGGCAAAGGGCAAAATTCAAGAAATGACACCGCCAGAGCAATTTTTCCAGCAACCTCAAACTGTTCGCGCCCAAGAATTTTTGACCAAAATTTTAGCATCATAGAGGTGAATAATGGAACCAAAGCAAGCTTTAAAGATTTTGACAGATTTAATTAGCATTGAGACAGTGGATCAAAATGAAAGCCAAGTAGCTGATTATCTGACACATTTATTTGTCCCCTTTGCCGATCGAGCTCAGCTAAAGCGTATTTCTTTTGCTCCTGGACGTGACAATTTATTGATAACTGTGGGCACACAAGGACCTATTCTAGGATTTAGCGGACACGAAGATGTAGTAGCAGCTGATAAAGATCAATGGCAAACAGATCCTTTTGTAGGTACGATGCGCGATGATAGAATTTATGGTCGTGGCGCTAGTGATATGAAATCTGGTTTAGCAGCAATGGTAGTTGCCATGTTAGATTTATTGGCAAGCAACCAGCCACTACCAGGGCGTATTCGCCTATTAGCAACTATTGGCGAAGAAACTGGCGAATATGGTGCCAATCAGGTGGTACAACAAGGTTTAGTCGATGATTTAGCCGGCATTGTAATTGGAGAACCTTCCAATTTGCAATTGGAAGTCACTCACAAGGGCGTTATTGATTATTGTGTGACTTCAGTCGGTCTAGCATCGCATGCTTCAAAACCTGAGGCTGGGCAAAATGCTATTTGGCCATTAATTTTATTTGCACAAAAAGTACATGATTATTTTGAACAAGCCACTATTTCAGATCCAAAATTAGGTCAAATGACGCATGTTTTAAGTCAGATTAATGGTGGTGAACAAATTAATTCAGTTCCTGCCAAAGCCCAATTAACAGGCAATATTCGTACCATACCAGCTTATTCACATAAGCAAATTTATCAATTTCTGGATAATGCTATTGAGCAAATTAATCAAGCTGATGATGCACAGTTAACAATCGAATATCGCTATCCAGAGCCACCATTACCTGATCAATCACATAATAAATTAGTACTTGTGGCACAAGGCGTCTTACAAAATAAATTACACTTACCTGGAGAAATAATTGCTGGCACTGGTGCAACGGAAGCTTGTGAATATGTTAAAGTACCTAACATGCCTATTCTAGTCTGTGGGCCGGGTGAAGGCATTAGCGATCATCAGGATAATGAATGGGTTAGTATCAAAAATTATCTATTAGGTTGTCAATTTTATGAAGAATTAGCTTGGCAATTTTGGAAAGATCAATTAGCAAAATAAAAAAGCTTGTTGTCGATAAAAATATCAACAACAAGCTTTTTTTAATCATTTTCTTTTTCATGCAATTGGCGGATCAATTGATCGATATGCTCGCCATAGCGGATGGAATCATCTTGCTTAAAGAATAGCTCAGGTGTTTTATAAATAGTTAAACGTTGACCCAACTCACGGCGAATCAATCCTTTAGCTTTATTTAAACCTGCCAATGCCTTACTGGCAGAACTAGCAGTATCTGATAAAATGCTAAAATAGATGGTCGCTTGTTGCAAATCACCAGTCACATCTACACCAGTAATCGTTACCCCACTAACGCGTGGATCCCGCACACGTTTTAACAAAATATCATTTACTTCACGTTGAATTTCTTGCTCTACTCGACCGATACGATATTTCATCGGGCACCTCCTTACTTAACTGGTACCTCTTGCATTACATAAACTTCGATTTGATCATCAACTTTAATATCATTGTAATCAGTAATCATAATACCACATTCAAAGCCCTGTTTAACTTCTTTAACATCATCTTTAAAGCGCTTCAAAGATGCCAATTGACCTTCATAAATTACAATGCCATCACGAACTAAACGGACGCTACTATCACGTTGTACAAAGCCACTGTCAACAATACATCCAGCAATTGTACCTAATTTAGAAACCTTATAAGTTTCTCTAACTGTCAAATTACCAATAATTTTTTCTTCGTAAACTGGCTCTAACATACCCTTCATAGCTGATTCAATTTCATCAATAGCATTGTAAATCACATTATGCAAACGAATATCAACATGCTCTTCATCAGCTTGAATTTTAGCTTGGTTAGTTGGACGAACATTAAAGCCAATAATAATCGCATTACTTGCTGAAGCTAAAGTAACGTCACTTTCATTAATGGCACCAACAGCAGCATGAATAATATTCACACGAACGCCTTCTACATCAATCTTCTCTAAACTATTCCGTAAAGCTTCAACAGAACCTTGTACATCACCTTTAATAACGACATCAACTTTTTTCATATCATTTTGTTTCATCGTATCAAACAGATTATCCAAAGTAACGGCATTAGTACGTTTACGTTCTTCAATTTGTGCTCGTTTAGCACGCTCTTCACCGGCAGCACGTGCTGTTTTCTCATCAGCAAACACTACAAAACGATCAGCTGATTGGGGAACTTCATTCAAACCAGTAATCATCACTGGTTGGGAAGGATAAGCGACATCAATTTGCTGACCACGATCATTAGTCATCACCCGCACGCGCCCAAAAGTATTACCAACCACAATTGGATCACCTTTGTGCAAAGTACCTTGTTGAATTAATAAACTAGCAACTGGTCCACGACCTTTATCCAAACGTGCCTCAATGACAGTTCCAATAGCTTTCTGCTTAGGATTAGCTTGTAATTCCAAAACATCAGCCTCTAACAAGATCATTTGTAATAAATCATCAATCCCTGTACCTTCTTTAGCGGAGATGTTCGCAAAAATGGTTTCACCACCATATTCTTCAGGAATTAATCCATAATTCATTAATTCTTCAGTAACATGCTGTGGATTAGCATCTGGTTTATCCATTTTGTTAATTGCTACAATAATCGGATCACCAGCAGCTTTAGCATGGTTAATCGCCTCAATAGTCTGTGGCATAACACCATCATCAGCCGCAACAACCAAAATAACAATATCCGTGATATCTGCACCGCGGGCACGCATATTGGAAAAGGCTGCGTGTCCAGGAGTATCTAAAAAGGTGATTAGCCGATCATTTAATTCTACTTGGTAAGCACCAATATGCTGTGTAATACCACCAGCTTCACCAGCAGTTACATGGCTATGACGCAAATTATCCAATAACGTCGTCTTACCATGGTCAACATGACCCATGATCGTGACAACAGGTGGGCGCCCTGTCAAATTATCGGTATTATTAACTTCATCTTCAAAGAAAGTATCAATATCAGCAATATCTTCTTCAACTTTTTGCCGTGTTTCTAAACCGAAATCGGCTGCTAATAACTCAATAGTATCCTGGTCTAACGATTGATTTTGGTTAACCATTATTCCCAGCATAAATAATTTTTTAACAATTTCTGCCGGTTCACGGTGCAAAATTTTACCCAAATCTTGTGCATTCATACCTACTGCATATTCCAAAACTTCTGGCAATGGACGTTCTTTACGCTTAGGCATTTCTTTTTTCGGTTGGTTAGCTTGTTGTTTACGCAATTTACGCTTATTTTTATGCTTAGGACGATTACGATAATCAATATGCTCATTTTTACGTCGATTATTAGTAAATTGCGGACGTTGCTTATCATCTGCCTTTTTCTCAGTTGGTTGAACCATAGCTGTTGGCTTCACAGTTGCCACAGGTTTAGCAGTTCTATTAACTGGATGATTAGTAGTTTTAGCAGTATTATGCGTAGCATTATTATTTTGTGGGCGTGAACTATTGGGACGCACATTATGATTATTATTGCGTTGCGAGTTTTGTGGACGGGCATTTTTGTTATTATTCGTGCGCTTTTGAGTACGATTGTTATCAATCTGCTCAGCAGAAGCTTGCACACTTTGTTTATATTGTGCTAAATGCTTACGACCAGCACTAGCGCGATTCATCATCGTAGAACGGTGATCACTGTTCAAATTACGATTACGATTATTGGAATTGCGATCGTTACGTCGATTGTTATTATTATTCCGACGTTGCTCATTTGGCTTAGTATTATTGTTCTGCGTCGAAGTCCGATTGTTTTGGGATTTATTATTAGCAGATTTTGTATTATTCGTTTTATCAGCAGACTGTGCATTGGCAGTACTACTTGGTTTAATGGAATGACGGATAGCTGTCACTTTGATTTTTGTTTTTCCTTTATTGCTATTAGATTCATCAGTTTGATGTGTTGCTACTTGAGTATTATTAGACTTATTAGCTTGTTGCACTAATTTTGTTACATCACTAATTTGTTGCTCGGTTAAAACAGCCATATGTGATGAAACGTCTATTTTGTGCTTACGAGCCAAATCTACTAGATCTTTACTTGAAACAGACAATTCTTTTGCTAATTCATAAACTCGTTTCTTGCCCATAAATTCACGCTCCTATTATTTAATTAATCATTTATTAACTCCCGAAATCTCTGCGCAAATCCAATATCCATAATGGCAATTGATTTAGTTGAGCGACCAATCGCAGAACTTAATTGTATTTGTGAAAAATAGTCCGTATATGCTATTTGCTGACGCTCCAAAGCCAATAAAAAATCTTTTTGTGCCACATTGCCAGTATCGCTAGCTATAAAAACGAATTTGGCATGCTGCTTTTTAATTGCCTTCAAAACCAATTCTTGCCCAGAAATAATTTGATTTGCTCGTTGTGCAATACCTAAGAAATTTAATATTTTTTGCTCATTCAATGTTTCTTACCTAATTCACCAAATAAATCCAAACGGGCTTTTTGATGCTCAACATACTTATAAAGTTCTTCATAAAACTCATCGGATAGTTCACATTGAAATATTTTATCTAAAGTATGTTTTTTTGCTGCCACCTGCACAGCTTTTGGATCCAAGCCTACATAAGCGCCGCGACCAGGCTTTTTGCCAGTTTCATCTAATGAAACTTCACCTTCTTTGTTGCGAACGATTCTAACCAGTAACCTTTTTGGTGCCATTTCATTAGTCAAAACATCTTTGCGCATTGGTACTTTTCTTGGTTTCACCAAATCACCACCCTAAAAAGTTATCGTTTAAAGATCTTCTTCATCAACTTCTGCACCAGTTTCATCAACAAATTCTACTTCAGATTCCGGCTTAATATCAATTTTAAATCCAGTTAAATGAGCTGCTAACTTGGCATTTTGCCCGCGCTTACCAATTGCCAAAGACAAATGATAATCTGGCACAATCACAATACAAGATTTAGGATTATCTTCTTGATCAAATTGTACCGCAATCACGTCTGCCGGATTTAGCGCGTTAGCAATATAATCTGAAGGATTTTCTTCCCACTTAACGACGTCAACATTTTCACCATTTAATTCATCAACAACCGCTTGGACACGTTGACCACGCGTTCCTACAGTCGTCCCAACTGGATCGATATTAGCATCATCAGAACGTACCGCAATTTTTGTACGGTCACCAGCTTCACGAGCGATTGAAACAATTTCTACAGTGCCATCATAAATCTCTGGAACTTCTTGTTCAAATAAACGCCGAATGATGCCGGTATCAGTACGCGAAACATAAATTTGCGGACCTTTAGTAGTATTTTCCACTTTGGAAACATAAACTTTTATTCGATCTTGTGGTTGATAAGATTCACTAGAAATCTGATCAGAACGTCCCATAACTGCTTCAACACGCCCCAAATCAACATATACAAAACGATTATCACGTTGTTGCACTACTCCTTGGATAATTTCGCCTTGATATTGATTATATTCATTATAGATACTTGTCCGTTCTGCTTCACGAACTCGTTGCATCACTACTTGTTTAGCAGTTTGGGCTGCAATACGCCCAAAATTGCTAGGCGTCACTTCTTTATTAACATGATCACCTAGTTCATAACCCTTATTAATAGCTAAGGCGTCATCTAAAGATATTTCTAAACGTTCATCAGCAACTTCTTCAACAACTTTACGCACCATGTATACATGAAAAGCACCCTTTTTAGCATCAAAATCAACTTCCACATTAGGGGCTTGATTATAATTGCGTTTATAAGCTGATTCTAAAGCTGATTCCATCGCTTCAATAATTAAATCCTTAGAAATACCTTTTTCTTCTTCCAAAGCATCTAACGCGCCAATTAATTCTTTACTCATCGTAATATCCCCTCACTTTAAAATTCAATTGCCAAGCGCATTGAAGCAATACTTTTTCGAGCAATTGTTATTTGCTGCTTATGTGTTTTAACTTTAATTTCTAAAATTAATTCCTGTGCATTGTAATCAACAAGTGTTCCTTCAAAAACTTTTTGTCCATTTAACTTTTGATAAAGGCTAACATGAATAAATTGTTCTTTAGCTAATTGTAAATCACGTTCCGTTTTAATAGGGCGTTCCGCACCTGGTGAGGAAACCTCCAAGAAATAAGCATGCGGAATCAAGTCCGGATCTTGCTCATCTAAAACGTCACTTAATTCTTGATTGACTAAAGAACATTCTTCAATGTCAATCCCCGCTGGCTTATCAATATAAAGTCGCAAATACCAACTATTGCCTTCTTTGACGTATTCAATCTCTACTAAATAAAAACCATACTTACTTAAAATAGGATTAACCATCTGTTCAATACTTTCCGTAACTGAAGCCAAGCCAACACCCCTTTGATTAAAATAACTTATCTACTCATACCACATTGTTAATCTGCAATAAAAAGAGTGAGCATTCCTGCTCACTCGTCATGTGAAATCAACTTAGATACAGTATATAGCTAATCTAACAACAATTCAAGAAATTAACTGCAAAAAGCACAAAATACTGTTAAATACACAATTAAAATAAGGATAACTGGTTTTCGTCAGGTAAATCATCTAAAACATGGTTAGTCGTTAAATATTCAATAATTGACTGCGACACTTTTCCACGCTTGGAAAGATCCTCCTTTGATAAAAAAGGTTGTTCTTCGCGAGCAGCTACAATTTGTTTAGCCACATTAGTACCTAAACTTGGCACCGCAACAAATGGCGCTAACAAAGTATGTTCATCAATAATTTTAAAATTCAACGAGTCTGATTTTTCAATATCCACCATTTGAATTGCTATTCCCCGCTCTAAACATTCATTAGCAATTTCTAAAACAGTCAGAGTACTTTTATCTTTTTGACTAGCATCATTGCCTTGACTATTAATTGCTTTCATTGCCTCTTTAACCGCCGTTTTACCACTAGCCATCGCTTTTAGATCATAAGTGTCAGCACGCACGGATAAATAAGCACAATAATAAATAATTGGAAAATGAACTTTAAAATAGGCAATTCGCAAAGCCATCATGATGTAAGCTGTTGCATGAGCTTTAGGGAACATATACTTAATTTTTAAACATGATTCAATATACCAATCAGGAATATCTTTATGCGCCCGCATTTGCTCTTGCCAATCATCAGGAATTCCTTTCCCCTTACGGACATGTTCCATAATCTGAAACGCTAATTGCGGCTCCATCCCCCAATGAATTAAGTCCATCATAATATTATCCCGACACCCAATCACATCTTTTAAAGTTACAATACCTTGCTGAATATATTCTTCCGCATTACCTAACCAAACATCAGTACCATGAGAAAGGCCAGAAATTTGCAATAATTCTGAAAAAGTTGTTGGGTGGGTTTCTTCCAACATTCCTCGTACAAAACGCGTCCCAAATTCTGGTACACCTAAAGTACCCATTTTAGAGTCAATTTGCTCAGGTGTAACACCTAAAGATTCTGTGCCCGAAAATAGTGCCATAACTCCTGGATCATCAGTTGGAATAGTTTGTGGATCAATGCCAGATAAATCTTGCAACATCCGAATCATAGTCGGATCATCATGTCCTAAAATATCAAGTTTTAAAATATTATCATGGATAGAATGAAAATCAAAATGAGTCGTTTTCCAAGCTGCACTTTGATCATCAGCCGGATATTGGATCGGTGTAAAATCATAAATATCCATATAATCAGGCACTACAATAATACCCGCCGGATGCTGTCCAGTAGTGCGCTTAACACCAGTTGCACCACTTGCTAAGCGATCTTTTTCTGCACCACGAAATTTTTGATCTGTTAGTTCTTCAAAGTTACTTACGTAACCATATGCGGTACGATCAGCCACTGTACCAATCGTACCTGCACGAAATACATGATCTTCCCCAAACAATACTTTTGTATAATTGTGCGCAATTGGTTGATAATCGCCAGAAAAGTTTAAATCAATATCTGGCACCTTATCTCCTTTAAAGCCTAAAAAAGTTTCAAAAGGAATATCATGACCATCTTTGCTTAAATCACTGCCACATTGCGGGCATTGCTTATCTGGCAAATCAAAACCAGAACCCACTTCACCATTAGTAAAAAACTGGGAATAATGACATTTTGAACAACGATAATGTGGTGGCAACGGGTTAACCTCAGTAATCCCAGTCATTGTCGCCACCAGACTTGAACCAACTGATCCCCGCGAGCCAACTAAATAACCATCTTTGTTACTTTTATGCACCAAACGTTGTGAAATTAAATAAATCACTGAAAATCCATTACCAATAATACTTTTCAATTCTTTGTCTAAACGTTGTGCCACAATCTCCGGTAACGGATCGCCATATAAAGTTTTCGCTTGAGTATAAGTTAAATCTTGAATTTCTTGTTCTGCTCCCGGCATTTTGGGTGTATACAATTTATCCTTAACCGGTACAATCTCATCAATCATCTCTGCCACTTTACGGGGATTATCGACCACCACTTCATGCGCTTTTTCAGCACCTAGCCATGCAAAATCTTGTAGCATCTCATCGGTAGTCTTAAAATCAGCCAAAGGTAATTGCTGACGTGCCAAAGGATTACTTTTAACAGCTTTCACAATAATCTCGCGATAAATAGCATCTTTAGGATCCAAGTAATGTACATCACCACTAGCCACCACTGGCTTATCTAATTCCCCCCCTAGTTTAACAATATTAGCCAAAATATCTTCTAGTGCTTTTTGATCATTGATTAAGCCAGAATCTAACAATGGTTGATAAATAGCATGTGGCATAACTTCTAAATAATCATAAAATTGAGCTTTCTGGTAGGCATCATCATAACCTTTTTGCATCATCGTCGTAAATACTTCACCTGAACTACAAGCTGAACCTACTAAAATACCCGTACGATATTCATTCAATAGTCGGCGGGGCACTCTTGGAGTTCGAAAATAATATTCTGTCATAGAACTAGAAATTATCTTGAACAAATTTTTTAAGCCATCCTGGGTTTGTGCTAACAAAATAGCATGATACGGACGAGCCTGCTTATAAGCTTCCTTGCCACCCAAATGATCATTTAGCTGTAAAACATTCAAAGTTTGAAATTGATCTTGCATTTCTTTCAACAGAGTATACATCAAACAGCCTGTCGTCAGCGCATCCGAATTAGCTCGATGGTGATGTTCCAATTTGATATTGTAACGCTTAGCTAAACTATCTAATTTATGATTACGATATTCAGAATGCAACGTACGAGACATTTCTAACGTATCGATTACAGGAACTGCGACAGGATCATAACCACTTCGTCGTCGCGCAGCATTCAAAAAACCAATATCAAAAGTTACATTATGTCCGACTAGAATTGCGTCGCCCATAAATTGAGCAAATTTATCCATGGCTTCTTGTTCTGTGTTACTGTTATGCACCATTTCATCGGTAATAGAAGTTAAATTAATCGTTGTCGCAGACAGTGGTTTGCCAGGATCAATAAATTCATCAAATTCTGCCAGCACTTTACCGTTACACATCTTAACCGCTGCTAATTCAATAATCGAATCATAAACCGCCGATAAACCTGTTGTTTCTACATCAAAAATAACATATTCTGCAGTTTCTAAAACTTCATCGCGCAAGTTATAGGCAATCGATTCACCTTCATCAACCAAATTAGCTTCAATCCCGTAAATTATTTTCACGCCATATTTTTGCCCAGCGCTATAAGCATCAGGAAAAGATTGTGCGGTCGAATGATCAGTAATCGCAATAGCTTCGTGTCCCCAATCAGCAGCTCGTTTGACCAGATCAGTCGTTGAACTAACTGCATCCATTTGACTCATATTAGTATGAACATGTAGCTCAATTCTTTTATCTGTTGCTTGATCCTGGCGACCTAATTTCTGAATCAACATAATGTCGTAAGCATTAATCGTCAATTCACGCGAATAGTTATCCTCTTGTACAGAACCACGCACTTTTGCCCAATGACCTCGGGTAAAAGCTGCAAAAACATCATCTGATTCACCATTTTTAGAAAATTTCTTTACAACAAAAGATGAAGTATAATCTGTCATCTCCAAAATTAGTAATTGCCGCCCTGAACGTAAATTACGCACTTCACTACTAAAAATATAACCCTCTACAACTACAGATTGTTGCTCTTCTGAAATTTCCGCCATGGAGACCAGCGGCGCATCATTAGCTATTTTCTTACCTAAAACGTGGTGCGCTATTTCATTAAAAGTATTTTGCTTAGCTTTTTTACTGGAAGCAGCTACACTAATGGCTTGTTGTTGTTTGACTTGTTGCTTACGTAAATCTTCAATCTGAGCTTGCGTTTGTGAATTATCAATTAATAACTTGATTTTGAATTTGGGAAAACCCACATCAGCATAAACTTGCTCAATTAACGCTAAATATTGTTGTGACAAATATTGTTTTAAAACATCATTATCTACGGCTAATAAAACACGCCCGTTTTGTAATACTGGACCTTTTTGTAAAGCTAGTTCTTTCATAATAGAAGAATTGGGTGAAATTTGTTGGACCACGTATTCCCAATAAGAAGTTAATAATTGTTGGTCAAATTGTTGGTCAGAAGTCTTGATCAATAAATCAATTTTCTTAACGCCCTGAAAACCAGCCTCAAGATATTTTTTAAACAATTTAAAAGTTGTCAATGGGAGAATTTGTGCAAATTCGAAAATAAAAGTCCATCGCTGAGATTCAGTATGGACTTCTACTTTTCGTATACGTGCTGTTTGAAACAACACTTGCTGACGCAAATCCATTGGCAATTCAATTTGCTCTAGTAAAGTTTGAAATAATTCACGTGGATCAGAATTTGCCAAAAAATCACCTCAAATAATTCTAATCGTTATTTTGTAATAAGATTTTAATTGTATCTTCCACATCATCCACAGCTACTTCAATTGATTCAGCTTGCTGGCGCAATTTAATTTCAACGATATTGTCGCTAGCCTTTTTACCAACTGTAATACGGACTGGGATACCTAACAAATCTGATTCTGCAAATTTTACACCTGGTCGCTCTTTGCGATCATCATATAAAACTGATAAACCCTCATCATTCAAAGTCGTTTCTAATTGTTCAGCTAAAGCAACTTGAGCTTCATCTTTAGTATTAACTGCCACAACGTGAACTTGATATGGGGCTAAATCCCATGACCAAATCATCCCTGCTTCGTCATGATTTTGCTCCACAATAGCTGACAATAAACGGCTAACTCCAATGCCATAACTTCCCATAATAATCGGTTTTTGTTTACCATTTTCATCCAAGAAATTAGCATGCATACTTTCAGAATATTTTGTACCCAACTTAAAAATATGCCCAATCTCAATTCCTCGCGTAAATTGTAACACACCTTTGTTATCTGGTGACAATTCGCCCTCTTTAACTAGGCGAATATCCGTATATTCCTCAGGTTGATAATCACGGGAAGCATTAACATTTTTAAGTTGCATATTTTCAACATTGGAACCGCAAGCAGCATTAGCTAAATTATCAATTGACAAATCTGCTATCAAACGAACATCACTGGGCAAATTAACCGGACCAACAAAACCAATAACACTTTGAAAGTTTTGAATAACTTCATCATCAGTCGCCAAGCGTAAATCTACAGCATGTAAATGGTTTTTTAATTTAACATCATTAACTTCAAAATCACCCCGAATAATAACTAGAACAGGTTGACCATCAGCTATATAAGCGACACTTTTAATAGTTTGCTGTAAATTAATATCTAACAAAGCAGCTAAATCCGTCATCGTTTGACCATGATCAGTAGAAACTTCTTCTAATGGTTTTGGTGCTTGGTCAGGATTAGGCGCAATAATACTAGTTGCCATTTCTAAATTAGCTGCATAATCACTAACATCAGAGTATACAATCGTATCTTCACCCACCGGCGCAATTGCAGAAAATTCTTTGGAACCACTTCCCCCCATATCACCGTTATCACCTAAAATAGTACGATATTCTAAATGACACCGATCATAAATATTGCGATAAGCTTGTTCCATTTGATCAAAAATAACATCTAAATCTTCTTTATTGGCCGTAAAAGAATAAGCATCTTTCATAATGAATTCACGTCCACGTAACAAACCATAGCGTGGTCGATCCTCATCACGATATTTAGTTTGAATTTGGTACAACACTTTAGGCATTTTTTTGTAAGAATTCAATACATTCCTGACCAAAAAAGTCATTGTTTCTTCATGAGTTGGACCCAAAATAAAGTCCCGTTCATGCCGATCCTGTAATTTAAATAGATTAGCGCCATAAGTATCATAACGGCCACTCTCCTGCCACAATTCGGCTGGCAACAAACCCGGTAACAAAATTTCTGCAGCATCAATTTTGGCCATTTCTTCACGAATAATCTTTTCAATATTTTGTAAAACTCGATAAGCTAACGGCAAGTAAGCGTAATTACCAGCAGAAATCTGGCTAATGTATCCCGCACGTAACATTAACTGATGACTAATTGCTTCAGCACCATTAGGTGTCTCCTTTAAAGTTGGTATTAAAACCCGTGATTGTCGCATACTCTCACCCTCCAAATAACGTTATTTAATGAAAAAGCGCGTAATATCGTTCCATGTTACCGCCACCATCAAAATAACTAACAAACCAACACCAATTAAATTAACTACTATTTCAGTTTTTTGTGAAACCGGTTTACGTCTTATTCCCTCAATGATGTTTAACAAAACTTTACCGCCATCTAAAGCAGGAATTGGCAACATATTCATAATACCCAAATTAATAGATAACCAAGCAACAAACAGTACAACTTGTTTCCAACCCATTGCTGCTACTTGACTAGTTTCTGAATAGATAGCCACTGGACCACCAAGTTGATTAATATTAAAGCCACCAGTTACCATATTTTTCAAAGCATTAACTATTGTCGCAACTGCTGCAAAAGCTGACTGAAAACCATACTGCAAAGTCGCGCCAAAATCATGATTACGCGCTTGAGTAATACCGATTTGACCAATTTTTTGTTTATTTTCTGCCACCGATTTTGGCGTAATCACCACTGATCGCGACTGCCCTTTGGTATTTTTAACAACCAAATTTGTCTTTTGATTAGGTCGTTTTTGAATTTCTGTAACTAATTGATCCCAATTGTCAATTTTATGATGACCTACTTGAACAATTTGATCACCAGATTGCAAATGTGCATGTTCAGCAGGCGAATTAGCTTGAATAGTGCCAAGTTGGCTAGTGCTAACTGGCGCACCACCCAATAAAAAGGCACTAAATATATAAACCAAGATCCCAAAAACAATATTATTAAAAGGTCCCGCTAAATTAGTTACCAAACGATTTTTCAAACTGGCCGAATTAAACTGCACATCAATCGGTGCAATTTGCATTGGCGCACCAGTTTCGTCAATTATGATCGCATCATGGTTAACAGCAAAGCGTTTCACAGTTTGATCATCGCCAGCTTCATAGCCTTCAATGAACAAATCTTTTTGCAGATCACTTTGAATTACTTGTAGTGGCACCAAATCATTATTAGTATTTTGAGAATTATCAATTTCGACCACTTCATTTTGATCATTTATTTTTAACCCAACTACTGTACCAGGTTTTAATTCGTCATCATCATCTTCAGCACCTGCCATCATCACATAACCACCTAAAGGCAATAAACGAATTACATATAAAGTATGATTGCGTGTGTAAGAAACCAATTTAGGACCCATGCCAATTGAAAATTGCCGCACTAAAATTCCCGAACGTTTTGCAACAAAATAATGCCCAAATTCATGAACTAAAACGATTAGCCCAAAAACAATAATAAATGTAATAATTGCTAACAAATAATTCCCCCTCTAGGCTAAATAAACCCTAATGCATGAATTAATGGCAACACAAACAACATACTGTCAAAGCGATCTAAAATGCCGCCATGTCCAGGTAAAATTTTCCCCGAATCTTTCACATTGTAAAAACGCTTGTATGCTGACTCAACTAGATCTCCAATTTGTCCGACAACGGATAATAAAAAAGCTATTCCGATAACCAACCAAATATTATGCGGTAACGTTGATAAATTGCTGGCTTGTTGGAATACAATAACGTAAAGCCAGGCAAAAATCATTGCACAAACAATACCACCAATAGAACCTTCCCAAGTCTTATTCGGACTAATTGCTGGATATAGCTTATGCTTACCAAATTGACGACCGACTAAATATGCGCCACTATCTGTTACCCAAACAATGATCATGCCAAATAGTAACAAAGATAGCCCTCCGTTATCAGCATTACGGATTGCAGCTAAATAATGAAAACCATTACCAATGTAAAACATTGATAATATAGTGGTTCCAGCATCCTCAAAATTATAATTATTCTTTGTAAAGACCATCAAGATCAATAGTAATACTACAAAAACATAGGCTAAATCAAAACGTGAAAAATCTGCCGGTAACCAAGTTAAAGCCTTTTCAGGCAACGAAAGTAATAAAACCCCAATTGCACCAATAAAAAAATCTAAAGATACAATGATCCTTTTACGCATAATGTAGATTTCTGATAAGCCAATAACTGCCAATACAGAAGCAGCTAAATCAATCCAAAAGCCACCAACGATTAAAATTGGAATAAAAATCAATAAAGCGACAATAGCCGTAATAACTCTTGTTTTCAAAAAATAATCCTCACTTATTGTTCATCAATTATCTTGCCATAGCGACGTTCACGCTGACGAAAAATAGCTAAATCACGTTGCAAATTATCTGGCGAATAATCAGGCCAGTATTCATCAACAAATACTAATTCAGAGTAAGCTAACTCCCATAAATAAAAGTTAGATAATCTTTTTTCACCGCCAGTTCGAATTAACAGATCAGGATTTTGCAAAGAACCCAACTGCGCTGTTCTTAAATATGTGCCAAAATCACGTTCAGATAATTCATCAATAGCTTGTGGATTATCTATTGCTTGGCGACTGAATGATTTTACGGCATTCAAAATATCGCTTCTGGCACCATAATTAAAAGCAAAATTCAAGATCATTCCTTGATTATCCGCTGTTTGGCGCACCGCTTTTTGGCAAACCTCCCGCGTTTTCTCAGGTAATTCTTCTGTCATGCCGGTAACCAAAACCCGTACATCATTCGCTATTAAATCAGGCATAAACTTACTGAAAAAATCAATTGGCAAATTCATTATGAACTTAACTTCAGATGATGGTCGTGCCCAATTCTCCGTGGAAAAAGCATAAACTGTCAAAGCTTTAATCCCTAAATCACTAGCAGAACTAGCAATGGTTTTAAGATTGTTCATTCCCTTACGATGCCCCGCGATTCGTGGCAATCCTTGCTTTGCCGCCCATCGACCATTACCATCCATAATGATTGCTACATGTTGCGGCAGCGTTTGATCTAACATAATCCAAAACCTCTACCAAATAGTTTAATAAAGGGACTTGATCTGCCATCTAGTCCCTAAAATTTCGCACCTAAATAAAGCAAAACTAAATTAAATTTCAACTAATTCTTTAGATTTATCAGCCGTAATTTGATCGACATTTTGGATGCTAGCATCAGTCACTTTTTGCACTTGCTTTTCTAAATCATGCAATTCATCATCCGTAATTTCGTTATTTTTTTGTTGCTTCTTTAAACTATCCATGGCATCACGACGAATATTACGCACCGCTACCTTACAATTTTCAGATATTTTGCCAACTTCTTTAACCAGCTCTTGCCGTCTTTCACCGGTTAATTGCGGAATTACTAGGCGAATTACACTGCCATCATTAGCTGGATTTATACCGACATCAGAAGCTAATAATGCTCTTTCGATATCTTTTAATGCGCTTTTATCAAATGGAGTCACCAAAATAACTCGCGCTTCTGGAATACTAATTGATGCTACTTGATTAAGTGGCACTTGTGCACCGTAATATTCCACTGTCACACCGTTTAAAATACTTGCATTAGCTCGACCAGCACGTATTTGTCCTAATTCACGCTGTAAAGATGCCTCACTTTTTTGCATATGTTGTTTTGCTTGTTCAATTAGCTCATTAGTCATTAGTTTTTGCTCCTTTAATAGTCGTGCCAATATTTTCACCTTGCACAACTCGTAAAATATTATCTGATTCGTTCAAATTGAAAACAACCAGCGGAATATCGTTATCCATCGACAACGAACTAGCAGTAGAATCCATAACCCCCAGATTATTGTTAATCACATCTAATTGAGTTAATTCTTCATACTTAACAGCTGTCGCGTCTTTTTGTGGATCAGCTGTATAAACGCCATCCACACCATTTTTAGCCATCAAAATAACATCAGCACCAACTTCAGCTGCTCGTAGTACCGAAGTTGTATCTGTTGAAAAGTAAGGACTGCCAGTGCCCGCAGAAAAAATGACTACCCGTCCTTTTTCTAAATGTCTGATTGCTTTACGCCTAATATAAGGTTCTGCAATTTGCCGCATTTCAATTGAGGTTTGCACCCGCGTAGGAACACCAATACTTTCTAAACCATCTTGTAACGCCAAGCCATTCATTACTGTAGCTAACATTCCCATGTAATCAGCTTGGGCACGTTCCATTCCCATTTCAAAACCAGTTTCGCCTCGCCAAATATTGCCACCACCGCAAACAATCGCTACTTGAACACCTAAATCATGAACTTTTTTGATTTGTTGCGCAATTGTATTAATAATCGGTGGATTGATACCGAATCCTTCATCGCCAGCCAAGGCTTCTCCACTTAATTTTAAAACAACTCGTTGATATTTAACGGACATTTGCAAACTCCTTCAATTTTCTTCTATATATTTTAACATAATCAAACCAGATACCATGATTTAATCCAAAAAAAAAAAGCGCTAAGCGCTTTTTTATTTAATTTGACCCATGACTTCGTCAACAAAGTTTTCTTCTTTTTTCTCAATACCTTCGCCGACTTCATAACGATCAAAAGAAACTAATTTGCCATTTTTAGAAGCTACAAATTGTGCAACAGTTTGATCTGGATCCTTAACAAAATCTTGATCAGCTAAACTAATTTCAGATAAATACTTATTCAAACGACCTTCTACAATCTTAGGAACAATTTTTTCAGGTTTGCCTTCATTAATTGTTTCTTCAGTAAATACTTCACGCTCGTGATCAATTACATTGCTAGGAACTTCGTCACGATTTAAATAATCCGGATTAATGGCAGCCACGTGCATTGCCACATCATGTGCAGCCTCACTATCAGCACCGTCAAGCACAACCAAAGTAGCTACTTGACCGCCATTGTGCAAGTAAGAACCAAAGTTATCAGAATCACTTTTTTCAACAATTTCAAAACGCCGTAATGTGATTTTTTCACCAATCACAGCTGTTAAATTAGTAATTGCATCTTGTACACTAGTTCCAGGAGTTACTTCCAATTGCAAAGCAGCTTTTAAATCAGTCGGTTTATTAGCAGCAATTGCATTAGCAATATCAGCGACTAAACTTGTGAATTTATCATTAGAAGCCACAAAATCAGTCTCAGAATTGATTTCTACTAATGCAGCAACATTACCAACAATTTTGATTGCAGCAACACCTTCGGCAGCAATTCGATCATTTTTCTTAGCGGCTTTAGCAACACCTTTTTCACGTAATTCATCAATTGCCTTTTGCATGTCACCATCCGCAGCAACTAAAGCTTTTTTAGCGTCCATCATACCAACGCTAGTCTTATCACGTAGTTCTTTTACTTGTGCAGCAGTAATTTTAGTCATTTAAAGTCCTCCTAAAACATCTTGTTTACACAACAAAAACTATCTTGTGTAATGCAAGACAGTTTTTGTCTAAAATAATTAAATCTTATTGGTTGTCTGAATTTTCTACAACTTCTTCAATGGAAGCTCCATCATCAGTAGTTGCTTCTTGTTGTTCAGGCATTTCCATGTTTTCTTCACCTTGGTGACCTTCAATAATTGCATCAGCCATTTTAGCTGTAATCAAACGAACAGCACGAATAGCATCATCATTAGAAGGGATAATAACATCAATATCATCAGGATCAGTATTAGTATCCACCATTGCAACGATTGGAATATTTAGTTTTTGAGCTTCTTTAACGGCGATACTTTCTTTATGAGGATCCACAATAAACATTACATCAGGAATTCTAGGCATATCTTCAATACCACCCAAGAATTTCTCCAATTTTTGTTGTTGTTTAACTAATAAAGCAGTTTCTTTCTTAGGCAAACGTTCAAAAGTACCGTCTTCAGCCATGTGTTTAATTTGCTTCAAACGCTTGATCCGACTTTGAATAGTATCCCAGTTAGTCAAAGTACCACCTAACCAACGATGATTAACAAAGTATTGACCAGCACGAGTTGCTTCTTCAGCAATAGAATCTTGTGCTTGTTTTTTAGTACCAACAAACAAGAAGACACCATCATCAGCAGCAACATCTTTCACAAAATTATAAGCATCATCAATCATATGAACTGTTTTTTGTAAGTCAATGATATAAATACCATTTCTTTGTGTGAAAATATAAGGCTTCATTTTGGGATTCCAGCGCCGTGTCTGGTGACCAAAATGCACCCCTGCTTCTAGTAACTGTTTCATTGATAATACGGACATTAACTTGACCTCCATGGTTTTTCCACCGCTGATCTTAACTGATCTGCTACACATTGTGCACCAACAAATCAAAAACCAACGTGAGTATTTAATACAGCTAGCATTATACTTAAATAACCATACTTATGCAACTATTTAATTTAATGTTGGTTAATTAAAGCCCATTTTTGTTGCCGCGATAATTGCTTGATGGCATATTCTCTTTTAGAGGCCTGTGAGCGATCTCCTACAATTTCTTGATATTGCAAGCTAACCGGCCGCCGTGTCTTAGTATATTTAGCTCCATGACCACTATTGTGCTGTTTTAAGCGTTTTTTTACGTCATTAGAAATTCCAGTATATAAAGTGCCATCACAACAAAGCACAATATAAACACTATAAATGTTTTCAGTCATTAATAAAATCCTGTAACTGCTTAGTATAAGTGTCATCATTATTATATAAAACTAAAGAAGGCCATACTTTCAAGCCATTGCTGCGCATCGTTTTTCGACACTTAACAAGTACCAAATTAGCATCATCGCCAACGTGTGGATGAATGTACAACAACTCCTTAATAGGCAAATGGTGTTGTTTCAATATTTCAGACAATTCAAACAAGCGATCCAAGCGATACACTAAGTAAAGCACACCATTATCTTTTAATAAGCTACTAGCAGTTTGAGCTAATAATTCTTGCGAAAAATATATTTCATGCCGTGCAATATTGTGTGACAATGATTTACCTAATGTTGGCGTGTCTTTAGGCGCAAAATACGGCGGATTGCAACTAATAATATCGGTACTATCATGTGGCAAATATTGTAAGACATCTTTAACATCGCTATTGATCATTTGGACTTGTTGTTGCAAATGATTTCGGTTAATGGATTGTTGCGCTAAAGTTGCTAACTGCTCTTGCAACTCAAATAAATAAGTCGTCACTTGAAATTTTTGTGTAACACATAGACCGATAATACCACTGCCACTACACAAATCTACTACTATTTGATGTGGACGTGCTTGAATCCAATGTGCTAATAAAACGGAATCAATTGAACTACGATATAAATCAGTATCTTGCAGTAATTCAACATTAAATCCCGGCACGTATTCTACAGTTGTAGTCATTATTATTTTCCTTTTTTGTTATAATAATATACGAAAATTTAAATTTGAGGTAAAAGTTTATGTTTTATAAAATAATTGTTCCGATTGTACGCTTTATTGTCTTCTTACTAAATAGCAATACCCACTATGAAGGCAAAGAAAATTTACCAACGGATCAATCTTATATTATGGTGGCACCACACCGAACCTGGTGGGAACCATTGTTATTCGCCTTAGCTGTTAGCCCAACACCTTGTGCTTTTATGGCGAAAAAAGAATTATTTCAAAATCCAATTTTACGTTTTATTTTAAAACATTCTAATGCATTCCCCGTTGATCGCAAACACCCAGGACCATCTACCATTAAAACACCCGTGAAAGATTTGAACAAACGTAATCTAAGTTTAATTATGTTTCCTTCTGGAACGCGTTATTCTAGTCAATTAAAAGGCGGCGCTGTTTTGATTGCTAAATTATCTCAAAAGCAACTTGTTCCCGTCGTTTATCAAGGTCCTTTGAGTTTCAAAAATTTTCTAAAACGGCAACGTTGCACAGTAAAATTTGGTAAACCAATCAGCATTTCACGGTGCATGAAAGTTGATGAAACTAATACAGAATTGGTTAATCAACAAATTGAACAGGCTTGGCAAAAAATCGATCAGTCCATTGATCCTAATTTTAAATATGTTTTGCCAACTAAAAAATAATAATCATCAAAAAGTAGCTTACAGCTACTTTTTTTATATTCAAAATCTATAACATCTGACTTTGTTGCAATTTATACAATTCATAATATTTACCTTTGCGTTGTATTAACTGTTCATGTGTTCCTAATTCCACAACACACCCCTGATCCAAAACTAAAATCTGGGTAGAATTTTTGATTGTTGATAAACGATGAGCAATCGCGATAGTCGTTCTGCCAGAACGCAAATTATTCAAACCTTGCTGAATTTGATCTTCTGTTTCCGTATCAATATTTGCTGTAGCTTCATCCAATACCAAGATAGTTGGGTCAGTAACTATTGTGCGAGCAAAAGAAATCAATTGTCGCTGCCCGGCTGATAGACCACTTTCGCCGGGTGTGATGGAAGTATGATATTTTTGCGGTAATTTTTCAATAAACTCATCCGCATTCACTAATTGTGCTGCTGTTTTGATTTGTTCATCACTGATATTTTGATTAAATAAACGAATATTAGAATTAATATCACCATAAAACAAATAGGAATTTTGCAGTACTAAACCAATTTTCTGGCGAATTTGCGTTACTGGCAAATGTCGCAGGTCATAACCATCAATCAAAATCTCACCAGTGCCATATTCATAAAAGCGCAACATAATATTAATAATCGTACTTTTGCCACTACCTGTGTGTCCCACAATCCCTAGATGATCACCTGGATTTAATTTAAAAGAAACATCATGTAAAATTTCCGGTCCATCCGGATAAGCAAAACTAACATGACGAAATTCCACGGCACCTTGAGTTATTTTCCCAGCAACTGGTGTTAATTGCTTAGGACCATATTCTTGGCTATCCAAAATTTTAAAAGCGCGATGTCCAGCCACTACCCCGTCTTGGAAAAAAGACAAAGTATCCATTAAGTTAGTAATTGGGTTGAAAAATTGACTCACATAAGTTGTAAAAGCATAAATCATCCCTGCTTGTAAAAAGATATGTTGACTTCTAAAACCTAAAAAGCCTAACACACAAACTAAAGCTAAAGTGTACAGCAAATTAACAATTGGCGATAGTAATAATGAGTTAATGCGAATCATTGATTTACGTGATTGAAAGTATTCTTGATTAGTTTTCGCAAATTCTTTATTAATACGCTTTTGTTGTCGAAAATTTTGAATAATCTGAATTCCTTGAATCGTTTCACTAATTTGGGTATTAATTTCACTTAATTTTTGTCGCATATAGCGATAAGCCACTAAGCTATACTTATTATATAAGGCAATCGCCACCAGCAACAAAGGCAAAAATAACAACACAACTAAAGCGGCCATTCTATCAGTCATAAGCATTGCAATAAAAGCCGCAATCACTGAAAATAAGCCGATCATGCCTGACAAAAACACCTGCATAAAATCTGAAATTGACATTGTATCGTTATTAACGCGCGAAACAATCGAACCGGCAGCCACTCGATCAAAATAACTCATTCCTAATTGATGCAATTTAGCAAAAAGCGCACGTCTCAGATCTTCCAACATATATTCACTGCCCATGTTAAAAGCAAAAGTGGTACTAAATTGACTGATTGAACGAATTACTACACCCAAAAGATATAGTAAAGCACTGCCAATAATAACTTGTAAGGAAAGTGCAGCTTTCACCAAATAATGATCCATGTAATATTGCAAAAAACGGGGCAAAACAATGTTCATCAGCGATTGGACAATAACAGCTACAGCCGCTATAAAAAAAGTCTTCCAATGTTTAGCAGCAAAGCCCAATAAACGCCAAACGATCTGATGTTGTTCTTTAGGTGAAATGTGTTGCTTATGTGTCGTCATATTTTTCTCCTAATAATTCATCTGCTGGCGCTGCCACATTTTAGCATACCAACCACTGTGCGCCAATAATTGTTGATGCGTTCCTCTTTCAACAATTGTTCCATACTCTAAAACAATAATTTCATCTGCATCCATAACACTACGCAAACGTTGGGCAATAACAATTGTAGACTGACCAGCTGGACGATATTGGCGTAAATTTTGATTAATTGCTACCTCTGTTTTAGCATCAACAGCTGATGTAGCATCATCTAAAATTAAAATTTTGGGTCCACTTAAAACAGCACGAGCAATAGCTAAGCGTTGCTGTTGTCCGCCAGACAAAGAAACACCACGCTCACCAATCATTGTTTGGTAGCCCGCACTCAAGTCCTGAATGTCACCATCAACGGCACCCGCTAAAGCAGCATTTTTTACCAGTTGATCAGAACTTTGATAATTAGCAAAGCGAATATTATTCTTCACAGAAGCTGAAAATAAAAAATTAATTTGGGGAACATAGCCAATATTAGTTAGCAAAGTATCTAAAGAATAATTCCGAATATCATTGCCACCTAAAGTAATTTGACCTGTATATTGATCAAATCTTCGCAAAATCAGCTTAATTAGCGTGCTTTTTCCGGAACCAACTCGTCCGACAATACCTAATGTGCGTCCAGGCGCTAATTCAAAAGTAATATTTTGTAACGCTGTATTTTGCCCATCAGGATAAGTAAAACTCTGAATATCAACCTTCAAAGTTGCATTGTTAACTGGTAATTGTTGCTGATCTGATTGCGTCAATAGCGCTTTTTCACCTAAAATATCTTGAATTCGATCAAAACTAGCATTGCCGCGCTCTAAAATATTAAATAAGCGACCAATTGCAAACATTGGCCAGACTAACGCATTAATATAACCTACAAAAGCAATCAATTGTCCGATAGTAATCACGTGTTGCAAAATCAGTTGTGAACCATAAATGATCGTAATAACGTAAGTCAACCCAATAATTAAACCAGTTATGGGATCAAAAAAAGCATCCACTAGGTTAACTTTTCGATTAATGTTAATTGTTTGATCAACTTGCCGATTAAAATCTGCGATGTCTTCTTGTTCTTGACCAAAAGTTTTAATGACTTTAATACCGGTCATACTTTCTTGGGTTTTATTACTTAATTGTGAAAACGCTGCTTGTGATTTAGAAAAATAATGATGCAAACGATTTCCCAATAAGCGTGCCATAACTGCAAGCAAAGGCAGTGGCAAAATAGCAATAATTGTTAAATGCCAATCTACAAAAACTACCATTGCAATAATCGTTAGCCCTCCGGTAATAATGGAATCAGCTAACGTTAAGATACCTGATCCCGCTACATTTTGTACAGCAGAAATATCATTAGTCGCATGCGCCATTAAATCACCAATTCTATGGCGCCTAAAAAAAGTATCATCCATATTCAAATAATGCCAAAATAAGCGACTGCGTAATTGCTTTTCCAGTTGTGCTGCTCCACCCCAAATTTCACGCCGCCAACCATATCTAAATAAATACTGTGCAATTCCAGCAATAGCCAAAATTGTTAGTAAAAATAATAAGCGTTGTACATTAAGCTGATGCTGATTAATCCAATCAGCAAATTTACCAATGATTTGGGGGATCGCTAAATTAGCCACTGCAGTTAAAATAAGGAATAAGACACCAATCAAATAATGCTTTTTTTGTTCTTTAAAAAACCAATTCAACTTCCTAAAAATTGTCACTTTTTGCGCCTCACAATTGATTAGTTATTTCTAACTTTAACAATTTATTTTAACATTGCAAGTGTCCCGTGCTAAAATTTTAAATTACTTAATGAAATACAAAAAAAAGACAGTTAAACTGTCTTTTTTAATCAAATTACTTTTTGTTTTGATTCTTCATCATTTGCATCATTTGATTTAATTTCTTTTGTGAAGGTTTTTGTCCCATTTGTGCCATCATTTGTCGCATCATATCCGGTGAAATTGGCGGATTATCTTGCAAATATTTCTTCATATAAGCTCGTGCACCAAAAAAACCACCAACCAGACCTAGAATTAACATAATAATTCCGACTAGGATTGTAATTCCCATTTCTCATCCATCCTTATTCACAGATCAAAATAAGATCCATGACTTGATTAGTTAATTTGATTATATCATATTCCAGTCACAAAATTGCATTTAATCTTTACGCCAGCCATTTTTTTGCTGTAGATTACGCACTTTGCGCGATGTTATTTCATTACCGTTTTTGTCATATAATTTAGTGTGTTCAATACGGTCTTTTAAGCCTTGCCTAAAATTAGCCAAATATTCTTGTCGCAACTTTCCTTGTTCTTTAGCCTCAGCATCTGTTAATGTACCCATTTTTTGCTTCTGTGCTAATTCATTAATTCTTTTAACTAATTCTGGTGGTTGCGAATTCTTTTCTTGTTTAGTCATAATCATTTCCTTTCAGCGAACATTCGTTTGCAACAATAAGTCACATATGCTAATCTAATTTTAAACATACTAGGAGTGTCACAATGAGTCAACCAATTAGTGCAAAACAGTTTGAAATTTTGCAATATATTTATGATTATTTAAAGGAACACCAATATCCACCAACTGTACGCGAGATTGGTTATCAAGTAAATTTATCTTCGACTTCAACTGTTCACGGACATTTAGAACGTCTGGAAAAAAAGGGGTTTTTGCGTCGTAACCCTGCAAAACCTCGCGCACTCGAATTAACGACTGATGGATTAGCTGTTTTATCCATTCCTGTAGATCAAATTCCAGTTGTTGGCACGGTAACAGCTGGTCAACCGTTGTTAGCTATCCAACAGCAATCCGAAACTAATTTTCCAATGCCACCCAATTTAAAAACTGAAACCCAGCCATTATTTATGTTAACAATCAATGGTTCAAGCATGATCAATACTGGCATTTTAGACGGTGATCAAGTTATTGTTCGCCAACAAAGTACCGCTCAAAACGGAGAAATTGTTATTGCTATGAATGCTGATAATGAAGCTACCTGCAAGCGTTTTTTTAAAGATCAGAATCAATTTCGCCTGCAGCCTGAAAATGATGATTTTGAACCTATTTATTTGGAACAAGTTACCATTTTAGGCAAAGTAGTTGGTTTATACCGGCAAAACATAAATTAAAGTGACTCATCAGCCACTCAACATGCAGTAGCCTTTAATAAGTTATTGGAAACAAACCATAAATGAAAAGCACTAGGATTTTCCAAATTAGCTCGCGATAATCCCACAAAAATAGCACACTGATTGATTTCAGTTAATGGTGAGGATAGAGTTTGTGGATCTGGATATCTTGCACAATAACACCTGGTGCTTTCTTTAGTACAGCTTTAATTTAAATACAACTGGTCTTTTTATCATGAACCAAAAAATAGATTGCTCCACCATGACCAATAATTGCTAGTACACGCACACAAGTAGCAATAATTTTTAATTGTACAATATTTTATCATTTTTTGGTTTTATGGTTTATCTTACATTACTCATGAGTACAGCCATTTGCTTAAAAAACATTTATTTGCGGTAAAAGATTAAACGCTTGCGGTACCAGCATGCCTGCTACTAGTTTAGCCCTTACACCTAACTACCTGCACTTAGTAAACACAGTTGAACCAATAACTGTTTACAACAAGTTCCAGTACGCATCCACTAAAAAATGCATGATTTTTGGTTAGGATTAATTGATAGCGCTACCACAATGAAAGCGTTTCTTATTTCTTAAAATAAATTACACAACTTAAAAATTAAATATCAGTTAGGCACTTTACAATTTACTAAAGAAATTAATGTTTATCGCGAATGGCAATTACAGGTGCAAAAATTTAAAAAAATATATATAAAAAGAGTGCTGCCAATCTTAGCAACACTCTTAATTTTATATTTAAAATATTAACGACGTTTTTCTGGAATCCGTGCTGCCTTACCACGCAATGCACGCAAGTAATACAACTTGGAACGACGAACACGACCGTAACGGACAACTTCAATCTTAGCAACACGTGGTGAATGTAATGGGAAAGTACGTTCAACACCAACACCACTACTAATTTTACGTACCGTATAAGTTGCACTAATACCAATTCCGCGACGCTTAATAACTACGCCTTCAAAAATCTGAATACGTTCGCGACTACCTTCAACAACCTTGGCATGCACGCGGACTGTGTCACCAGGACGAAATTCAGGAATGTCATCACGCAACTGTGTTTTAGTAACTGTTTCAATTAATGGACTTTTGATACCCATAAAATTATCTCCTTTATTCTGATACTCATGCAAATCTAACATCACAGCGGAATATCATCTCTATAAACATACAAATGTAATTGTAACATATCATATGAACTTAGCAAACTATTATTTGTTATTTTGCCACTGCTGAATTAACTTTTGATCAGCAGAAGATAATTCAGTCAATAAATCAGGGCGTTGACAATAAGTTTTATATAGAGCTTGTTCATGACGCCATTGGGCAATTTTTTGGTGATTACCGCTTAACAAAACATCGGGCACTTTCATCCCTCGATATTCAACCGGACGCGTATATTGCGGGTACTCCAACAAATTGTCTGAAAAAGAATCGGAATATGCGGATGCTTGATTGCCCAATACACCAGGAATAAAGCGTGCTGTGGCATCAACCATCATCATCGCTGCCATTTCCCCACCGGTAATCACAAAATCGCCAATTGATAAATGATCTGTGGCTAAATTTTCGATACGTTGATCAAAACCTTCATAGTGCCCACATAAAAATACTAAATGTTGCTCTTGCGCCAAATCTTGGGCAATGTTTTGATCAAAACGTTGACCAGCAGGATCTAGTAAGATCACACGCTTGCGGCCAGCATCTTGTTCATTAATTTCATCCATCGCACGATAAAAAGGTTGCGGTTGTAACAACATACCAGCGCCTCCACCATACGGAGTGTCGTCAACATGATGATGTTTATCAGTGGAATATTTACGAAAATCACAAATATTTAAGTCGATCAAACCCTTTTCCTGCGCCTTGCCTAAAAGTGATTCATCTAAAGCTGCAAACATCTTTGGAAATAAAGTTAAAATATCAATCTTCATCAATTAACCCCGCTGGTAGATCCACTTGTGCTTTTTTTTGTTGCAAATCGACATTTAATAATACTGATTTCAAAATGGGAATCAAAACTTCCGCACCTTGTTGATTGCGCACTGTCCAAACATCGTTCGGTCCCAAATCCCAAATATCAACTACTTTTCCGAGCAAACCATGCGTTTGGTCAATTACTGTAATACCTAAAATATCCTTATAATAATATTGCCCCAGTGGTAATTCAGGCAAATCTGCTGTGGCAATATATAAATCACAATTACGATATTGTTCGGCAGCTGTCAAATCAGCAATTTCTTTAATCTGTAATAACCAATTGCCTTTGTGTACGCGAACACTCTGCAAGGTTACCGGTCGCAAGTACTGTTGACTTTGTATAAATAACTGTTGACCTTTAATAAAACGCTGTTCTGGTTGATCAGTGGTGGTCCTGATTTTTAACTCACCTTTTAAACCGTGAGTATTGATGATTGTCCCGACACGTAAATAATCTTCATTAATCATAAATGTTTATCCTTTTAAAAAAGACCAGAACAAAACTAAGTTTTGCACCAGCCTTTTATCATAAAAATTGCTCAAATTCATACTAGATAGATATCATTCAGGAATAATATTTAACTTAATTCGCTGATCATTATTATGATTTTGCGAATAGACCACTGTGCGAATGGCCTGAGCCACGCGTCCATGTTTTCCAATAATTCTACCAGCATCAGCTGCACTCACGTGCAGGTTATAGACTAAACAATCATCATTCATTTCTGTGGTAATTTCGATCTGTTCTTTATTATCAGCCAATGGAACAACAATTGCCTTAATTAACTTAACAATACTAGAATCCATTTCGTTTATCACAACTATTTGGATTTGTTAGCTAATTTTAATTCATGAAATTTTTGCATAATGCCTTGTTTTTGCAACAAGTTACGTACTGTATCTGAAGGTTGAGCACCCTTTTGTAACCAGTCTAACACCATTGCCTCATCAATTTTGATATCTTCTTTACGTAATGGATTATAGTGACCAACTTGTTCAATAAAACGACCATCACGAGGAGCACGAGAATCAGCAACAACTATCCGATAAAAAGGACGTCTTTTACTTCCCATTCGGTGCATACGAATCTTAACTGCCATAATTAAATCCTCCATAAAACTAAACTATTATTCTTAACTTTAATAAGTATACTTTACACTAGTTCATGTGTAAAGTCTTTTTTCTTTACATAGTTAAAGTTAAAATTATGATTTAAATCGCTTAACTTTTTTCAAACGCTTCTTTTTATTCTTCTTGGTTTTGCGCATCATGGAGCCAACTGCCATCTTGCCCATTTTTCCTTGAAAACCACCACCTAGCATCTGCTCTAGACCAGCCATATTACCATTAGACATTTTTTGCATCATCTGCTGCATTTGCTTAAATTGCTTAATCATCCGATTAACTTCAGCAATAGGTCGCCCAGCACCAGCTGCTAGCCTTCTACGGCGCGATGGATTCAGTAAATCAGGATTTTGTCTTTCTTTTTGTGTCATCGAATAAACAATTGCTTTCAGATGTTCTAAATCTTTAGGATCCATCTTTGCATTTTGCAAAGCTGGGTTATTTCCCATGCCGGGAATCATTTTCATAATATCTTCCATGGGACCCATCTTTTGCACTTGTTCTAATTGCGCTACAAAATCATTAAAATCAAAGCTGTTCTCTTGCATTTTACGTGCTAATTCTTCAGCTTGTTGTTCATCATAATCTTTTTGGGCTTTTTCGATCAAAGTCATCATATCGCCCATACCCAAAATGCGATTAGCCATTCGTTCGGGATGAAAAACTTCCAAAGCAGCTAATTTTTCACCAGAACCAATAAATTTAATTGGTTTTCCAGTAACAGCTCGAATAGATAACGCAGCCCCACCACGAGTATCACCGTCTAATTTGGTTAAGATTACACCAGTTAAATCCAAACGTTGATTAAAACCTTCCGCTACATGCGTAGCTGCTTGACCAGTCATAGAATCCACAACCAATAAAATTTCATTAGGCTGCGCTAAAGCCTTAATTTGGCTTAATTCATCCATTAACTGGTCATCAATTTCTAATCGACCTGCCGTATCAATCAAAACATAATCGTTCTTATTTTCTTGTGCTTGCTGTAAGCCACGTTGCACAATATCTACTGGACTAGCAGTTGTCCCTTCTTCATAGACCGGCACATCTATTTGTTGCCCAATTGTTTTTAATTGTTCAACAGCAGCTGGACGATAAACATCTGCCGCAATAAAAAGTGGCCGAGCACGTTTCTCATCCTTTAAATAACGCGCTAATTTACCAGCTGAAGTCGTTTTACCAGCACCTTGTAAACCAACCAACATGATAATTGTCGGAATTTTAGGTGCCTTATTTAAACTAACTGCACTAGTACCCATGATTTGGGTGAGTTCTTCATTGACAATTTTAATAATTTGTTGCGCTGGTGTTAAGCTATCTAAAACCTCACTGCCAACCGCCCGCTCACGAATTTTTTTGATGAAGGTTTTTGTAACATCGAAGTTAACGTCCGCTTCCAATAACGCTAGCCGGACTTCACGCATCATTTCTTTTACGTCAGCTTCAGTAACCTTACCTTTGCCGCGTAACTTAGAAAAAGTCTTCTGGAGTCGTTCACTCAATCCTTCAAAAGCCATCTTATCTATCTCCTATTCTAGTTCTGTCAATTCGGTAGTTAAGTGTTGCAATTCTGGATCATCAGATTGCGCCACTAAATCCTGCAACTTACTCAGCAATTGCTCTCTTTTTAAAAAATTACGGTATAAGTGTAATTTATTTTCATAGTCATTCAACAAATTAACCGTGCGCTTCAAATTATCATAAACGGCTTGCCGACTCACTTGATAGTTGGCAGCAATTTCTCCTAAAGAATAATCATCACCATAATATAGCCGCATGTATAAGTCTTGCTTATTAGTCAAAAGCGGTTGGTAAAAATCATACAACATATTAACTTTTGTTTTGCGCGATAAACTATCATTCATCACTTCCACCAGCTGCTAACAAAGTGCTGAACAGACCAGTTGTATATTTTTCTGGATCAAAGGTACGCAAATCTTGAATTTGTTCACCTAATCCAACTAGCTTAACAGGAATATGCAACTCATTATTAACCGCCAAAACAATTCCACCTTGTGATGAACCATCTAACTTAGATAAGACGATTCCTGTAACTTGAGTAACTTCTTGAAATTGTTTAGCTTGACTTAAAGCATTTTGTCCGGTTGTTGCATCCACTACAAGCAAAACTTCGTGTGGAGCAGTGGGGATTTCCCGGGTAATAATACGCTTGATTTTCTCTAGTTCTTTCATCAAATTGGTATTATTTTGCAAGCGACCCGCAGTATCTACTAATAAGACGTCAAAGTCATCATTTTTAGCAACTTGTAAAGCATCATAAACCACAGCAGCCGGATCACTGCCTGCAGGTTTAGCGATTGTTTGTACATCAATTCGTTCGCCCCAAGCCTGTAATTGTTCAATAGCACCAGCACGAAAAGTGTCGGCCGCTGCCAATAAAACTTTATGATTTTCGTTTTTTAGACGTGCTGCTAATTTACCGATAGTAGTTGTTTTACCAGCACCATTAACACCTACAAATAAAATAACATTTAAAGACCGCTCGTTATCAATATTTAATTCATAATCTTCATTTTGATTGTCTTCATGATAAAGTTCCACCATCTTGTCAATAATTACTTTGGATACATCAGCTTTAGACTTGGCGTTTTGTAGTTTCACTTCCGTACGTAAAGCATCCGAAATTCTCATAGCCATGTTATAACCAACATCAGCTTGAATTAACAAATCTTCTAAGTCATCAAAAAAATCTTCATCGACTGAACGAAAATTAGCCATAAATGAATTGAACTTATCACGAAAACTATGCCGCGTCTTTTTAAGACCTTGCTCGTATTCAACAGCATCAGTCTTTAATTCTGATTCTTGTGTAGCATCTACTGACTGTGCTGGTTTGTCTGAAACCACAATTTCACTGTTTATTTCAGCTTTTTGGTCAGGAGTGTTGCCTTCACTATTTGCTGTATCTTCCGAAATTACTGGTGTTTCAGCCACTTCAACTGTCGAATCTTCTGAAACTGTTGGTGTCTCAGACTTGGTTTCAGCAATTGGTTCAGATACTGGTGTTTCAGGCTTTTTTTCCTCAGTCTGCTTATGATCTTTTTTCTTTAAAAAATTAAATAGTCCCATTAACTAACTCACTTCTTTCGCTTTCAAATCCAAGGCTAATACTGTAGATACACCTGATTCTTGCATTGAAATGCCGTATAACTGATTAACCTGCATCATGGTACCCTTACGATGCGTAATAACAATAAACTGCGTTTGAGCATCATATTGATTTAAAAAAGTGGCAAAACGTTCCACATTAGCGTCATCTAAAGAGGCTTCTACCTCATCTAAAATGCAAAATGGTACTGGTTTTACTTTCAATAAGGCAAATAACAAAGTAATTGCCGTCAAAGCTTTTTCACCACCAGATAATAAACTCAAGCGCTGCAATCGTTTTCCGGGTGGCTGTGCAATAATTTCAATTCCTGTATTTAATAAATCAGCAGGATCAGTTAATGCTAACTTAGCATGCCCGCCACCAAACATCTGTGGAAAAACATCACCAAATGCCACTGCCACCTGATCAAACATCGCCTTAAATCGCTGAATGACTTCTTGATCCATTTCTTTCATAGTTGCAGACAATTGCTTTCGAGCCGTTAACAAATCAGCACGCTGATCCGTCAAAAACTCATAACGCTCTTTAACTTCATCATATTCTTCGATAGCAGCCAAATTAACCGAACCCAATTCTTGTAAACCTTGTTGCAACATTTGCGCTTTGCGTTGAGCAGCTGCTAAATCCCAATTATCAGGCAACTGTTGCACAGCTACTTCAATGCTTAAATGATAATCTTGCTCTAAAGTTTGTAGACGTTGCTTAATTTTCGTAGATATTTGTGCCAATTGTACGGCATTTTGTTCTTGCTCATCAGACCATTTTTTTTGCAAAGAAAACAAACGTTGCGCAACTGGTTCAATTTCTTGGGCTTGCTCTTGTTTTTGCTGACGAGATTGCCTTAGACTGGGTAGTTGCTCTTTCAAAGTTGAAAGCTGCTGTTCAATTTGCTTAATTTTTGTTGTGGTTGCTGCAACTGAATCATGTAAAGTACCTTGATTTTTAACTAACTCTGTCAACACCGCTTGCTTTTCTGCCGATTGCTTATGATTATCTTGCAACTGTGTTTCACTTTGTTGCAATACAATTACTTGATTTTGCAAATTATTTTCAGCCAAGGCCAGTTGCGTTTTTTGCGCTTGCAGTTGTTCTGTTATTTGAGCTTTTTGCTGATCAAAATCCTGCAAAGAATCTTGTTTCTGTGACAATTGTTGCTTTTGCTGATCTATTCTTAGTGTCAATTTTGTAATATTTTGCCGTGTAACCTGTAATTGCTGGTTGCAATTAGTTTGTTCTTTCTGAACAGTTAATAGTTTATCTTTTAATTCTTGCACTTGTTGTTGCTTGACCAATTGCCTTTGTTGCTCAACTTCTCGAGCACTTTTAATTTCTTGTGCTTTTTGCAACAAAGATTGAATATTAACTTGTTTTTGCTCAACAACTTGCGTTAAGTTTTGCACTTGTTCTTGATAATCTTTAATTCTAGATTCTGTTTGAACAAGTAATTGCTGAAATTGCTTTAACTGTTCTTGCAAAGTTTTATAACGTGTTTTTTGACCTAATAACTCTGTTTGATTTTTATTTTGACCACCCGTCAATGAACCACCAGGATTGATCAAATCACCTTGCAAAGTAACAATTTTAAAACGCTGATGTAAAACATTACTAGCAGCAATGGCAGCATCAATATCTTTAACCACAATTAACGAACCAAAAATATTCTCAATAATATTCCTGATATCCAGTTTAGAACTAATTAAATCACTAGCTAAACCAACAAAATAATCTTGATTAGCAATTGCTGCATACTGCTGCTTACTTAGTTGTCTAGATTTAATAATATCGCGTGGCAAAAAAGTAGCTCGCCCAGCCTTTTGCTGCCGCAAAAAAGCAATCGCATCACGAGCGGCAGCTTGATTTTGCGTAACAATCGCCTGTAATTGTGCACTAGCGGCACTTTGAATAGCGGTTTGATAAATCTTTGGAACATCAATTAACTCTGCCAAAACACCTACCACACCAGTTAGTTGCGGTTGAGCATTCAAGACTGAACGCACCCCTTGATAAAAGCCTTGATGTTGTTTAATCACTCGCTTTAAAGATTGCAATTCAGCTTGCTTATTTTGGTATCGTCGCAGTTTTTCGTAATAAGTTGTTTGCGTTTGCTCTAATTGTTGTTGCAACTGAATTAATTGCTGGTTATTAGTAGTCAAAGTTGTCTGTGCTTTTGTAAGTTTCTCTTTTTGATCTTGATATTTTTGCCGCCAAGCATTTTCTTGCTGTGTTAATTCAACTTGATCTTGCTTGAAAGTTGCCAGTTGCTGTCGTAATTGGTCTAATTGAGCAGTTAAATCTTTTAATTGTTGAGCTTGATACTGCGCCTGATTAGTCGCTACTGATTGCTGTTTGATAGTTGTAATGTTTTGTTGCCGTAATTGCTCAATAGTTTGGGCAATTGTTTGCGGATCAGCGGTTAATTTACCCTGCAAAAGAGTTACTTGCTGCTTTAAATCCTTGATCTGCTTTTTTAATTGAGCTGATTTCGCAGTATGCTTTTGATTATTAGCCTGCAAAGTTGTTTGTGCTTGTTGCAAAGTTGCAATATCTTTTTGCAGTTGCTCTTTACTATTATCTGTAAAATCAAAGCGTTCAGCATTAACTGCTTTTTGCCTTCTTAAAACTTCTAATTGCTGGCTCAATTGAGCAGATTGTTGTTGCTTATCATCTAATTCAGCAGTCAAAGCAGCAATTTGCTCTCTATTTTGAGTAACTTGTTGGTTGGAATCTGTTACTTGCTGTGCCACAGTTACCAATTGACGTTGAATACTTTGTTTTTGCTCTTGCAAAGTTTGTTGTTGATCAGCCAATTGTGTGATTTCCGTAGCTAAAATTTTTTGTTCCAGCTGATCAAAAAGACTTTTTTGTTCCTGATAATCACGCGCAATACTAGCTTGTTCCTTCAATGGTTCTACACGATTAGCTAACTCCTGCACAATATCGCAAACTCGTTGTAAATTATCATCAGTTTGTGCTAATTGTTGCTGAGCTTGCTGCTTTTTTAATTTAAACCCTGCCACACCAGCAGGTTCTTCAATCAAAAAACGGCGTGCCTCAGGTTTATTGCCAAAAATAGCTTCCACATTGCCTTGCGAAATAATGGTTAACGAATGCCGCCCTAATCCAGCATCTAAAAACAAATTAGCAACATCTTTCAAACGTAATTTACGACCATTGATCAGAAATTCACTTTCACCATCACGAAACAACCGTCTTTGCACAGTTACCTCGTCATGATCCCAATTTAGATCACGTTTTTTATTGTCAAAAGTTAACGTTACTTCCGCACGACTCAAAGGTGGTCTGGTATCACTACCTGCAAAAATAATATCTTGCATTCTTTCGCCACGCAAACTCTTGACAGACTGTTCGCCCATTACCCAGCGCACGGCTTCAGTTAAATTACTTTTACCACTACCATTAGGCCCAATCACACCTGTGATACCAGTGCCAAAATCAATCGTCGTTTTGTCAGCAAAAGATTTAAAACCATTAATCTGCAGTGACTTTAATACCAACCAAAGATCCTCCTAATTATTGTGTAAAACATCTAATTGACGCTGAGCAGCTTGTTGCTCGGCATCTTTTTTGCTGTGACCAGTACCTTTAGTTAATGCCTTGCCATCAACTAAAAGCTGAACGGTAAAATCAGTTTCGTTCTCAGCTACCACTTGGTAATTGATATCTACATCACCATTTTGCTGCAGTTCTTCTTGTAATTCAGTCTTGAAATCATTTCCCGAACTAAATTGTCCCGCATCAATATGTCGATAGACCGTCTGTTGCAAGAAAGCTACTACTTGAGCATTGCCTTGATCTAAATACAAAGCGCCCATAAAAGCTTCAAAAACATCTTCTAATAAAGTATCACGATTGCGAGCACCAGCTTTTTGTTCACCATTACCTAAACGAATAAACTCTGGCAAACCAACTTCACGACAAAATTGCGAGAAACTAGCAGTACAAACAATATCTGCACGCAATTTAGTCAGGCGACCTTCAGGCAATTGCGGAAACTTTTTAAAAATGTATTCAGAAACATTTAATTCCAATACGGCATCACCTAAAAATTCTAGGCGTTCGTAATCTTTCACATGCAATTCACGATGTTCATTGGCATAAGAAGAATGAGTCAAAGCTGAATGTAATAAACTAATATCTTTAAAGACGATATTATAGCGATCTTTTAATAGATCAGCTAGTTTTCGATCGTTCAATATTAACTCCTTAATAAAATTATCTTTATTTTTGTTGCGCGACAATATAATCGACAGCTTGTCCAACAGTCTGGATTTGTGCCGCCTGTTCATCAGGAATTTCAGCACCAAAATCGTCTTCCAACTCTAATTCAAATTCCACCATATCAATGGAATCAGCGTTTAAATCATTTTGAAAATTGGTTTCCGCTGTAATTTGTGCTTGATCAACATTAAAGCGTTCACTCAACATTTGTGTAATTTTAGCAAATACCTGTTCTTTATCCATTATTATTAACCTCTAAAATATTTATTTATGTTCTTGATCAAAGTATTGAATAACTTTATCAAGCATTCTCTTATTATACATCATTCTCAATTGCACCAAAGCATAATAGACAGTTCGGGCGTCAGAAGATCCGTGTGATTTAACAACCGGTGCTTTAACACCCATCAAGACTGCTCCGCCGTATTTAGAGACATCAAAAGTATCTTTAATGTTAATTAAAGCAGGTTTTGCCAAAGCAGCACCTAATTTAGCTTTTAAGCCATTATTCAACAAAGCATTCTTCAATTCAGAAACCACTAGCTTAGCAGTACCTTCGATAGATTTCAAAACTGCATTGCCGGTAAAACCATCCGTCACAATGACATCAGCTGACCCTTGCAACACATTATCTGCTTCCACATTCCCCACAAAGTTAATACCTTCCAACTGGGATAACTGTTGATAAGCTTCTTGATGCAAACGATCCCCTTTATCGAATTCGCTACCATTATTTAGCAAAGCAACGCGCGGATTAGTTATTTCTTCCACTTCACTAGCATAAAAAGAAGCCATGATTGCCCACTGTTTCAAATAATCCACTTTAACTTCTGCATTAGCGCCAGCATCTAGCAAGACAAAGCCATGATCACCAGCAATAATGGGCATCGTTGGCATTAAAGCTGGACGTGAAATATTTTTCAAACGTCCAATAATAAAAATACCAGCAGCTAATAAAGCTCCAGAATTACCTAAAGAAGTCATCGCGTCAGCTTGTCCATCCTTGACTGCTTGAGCTGCCAAAACCATTGAAGAATCTTTCTTTTGGCGAATTGCTTTCATCGGTTCGTCAGTCCCTAAAATTTGGGTTGTCGTATGCATAATTGTAATTCGCTCATCATTATCCAAATATTGCTTAATTTGTTCTTGATCACCGAATAAAATAAATTCCAAATCGCTAAATTCATCGCGAGCTCGTTTAACTCCTTCCACTACTACTTGTGGGGCATTATCGCCACCCATAGCATCAACAGCTACTTTCATTTGCTTTCCTCACTAATCTATATTGTTTGTCTGTGTATTACTTATATATGATTTCAAAATTGGATAATCCATTAATTTTTGATCACTTTGAAACAAGTGTCGTGCTTCTTGATAGGCGATGTCCAACATTTTAGCGTCAGCTACAGGATCACCAATCTTAAAAGCCGGTAAACCAGATTGATTATCACCAAAGAAATCACCGGAACCCCGTAATTCTAAATCTTTTTGAGCTAACCTAAAACCGTCTGTCGTTTGTGTCATGATTTTCATGCGCTGTAGAGCAATTTTATTGGTGGGGTCACTAACTAAAATACAGTAAGAAGCTCGTTGACCACGTCCAACACGTCCACGTAATTGATGCAATTGTGACAAACCAAAACGCTCAGCATTTAAAACTACCATAATAGAGGCGTTGGGCACATCAATACCTACTTCAATGACTGTCGTTGCAACTAAAATTGCAATTTCTTGCTTTTGAAAGGCAGTCATAATTTGTTCTTTTTCTATAGTCGTCATTTGTCCATGCAATAAACCAACTTTTTGATTCGGAAATAAATCAACTAATTTTTGATAAATATCCTGTGCATTAGCTAAATCAATCTTTGAAGAATCAGCAATCAACGGTGCAACTACAAATACTTGCGCCTTTTGCACTAACTGTTCGCGCAAAAAATGTTTCACTTGACCTAACTTATTGAAACGTAGCCAAAAAGTGGTGATTTGCTGCCGTCCCTGAGGTAATTCATCAATCAGTGACAAATCCATCTCGCCATAATAAGTAATCGCTAAAGTTCGCGGAATCGGTGTTGCAGTCATCAATAATAAATCTGGATTAATACCCTTTTGACGCAATGCTTTCCGCTGCTGAACACCAAAGCGATGTTGCTCATCAATAACCACCAAACCTAACTGAGCATACTGGACATCTTTTTGAAAAAGTGCTTGCGTACCAATAATACAATTATAGCGTCCAGCTTGAATAGCAGCTAGACGCTGTTTACGTTGTTTGGCCGTCAGCGAGCTGGTTAGTAGAGTAGTAGTTACTTGAAATTTTGCCAGCAAAGGCGCTAATTTTTTAAAATGTTGCTGTGCTAAAATTTCCGTTGGAACCATCAATACCGCCTGAAATCCAGCTGTCACGGCTGCAAACATTGCAATCGCTGCTACAATAGTTTTACCGCTGCCAACATCACCTTGCAAAAGCCGATTCATCGGTTTAGATTGCGCCATATCGCGTAAAATTTCTGTCAAAGCACGTTGTTGAGCTGCTGTTAAAGAAAAATCTAAAGAAGACATCAACTGCTGAACATATTCTTCATTATATTGTTCACTAACTCCTAGATCTGAAGTTTTAGCGTTTTTCAACTGGCACAAACGTGCACTGTACAAAAAAAATTCCCTAAACTTAGCACTTCTACGTGCTAAACGGGCTTGCTCCAAATTCTCAGGAAAATGCATCCATTTAATTATATTTTGTTCTTTTAAAAGTTGATATTTTTGTTGCAATACCACCGGTAAAGGATCTACCACCTCTGTCAAGCTTAAATCTATTGCTTGTTTAATAAGTTTAATTAGTGTCTTTTGGGGCACTTTTTTATTAGTCGGATAAATTGCATCAACACTAGCACCAGTAAGATTATCATTAGCTAAAATTTTGATACCAGTCAAAGATTGCTTAGCTAGATTCCATTGACCATAGATTAAAATTTCCTGACCAGCAGTAACTTTCTGCTTGAGCCACGGCTGATTAAAAAAAGTCACCGGTATACTCTGATTATCAACTAACAAACGCATAATTGTCAACGTCCGCTTATTACCTAAACGTTTCAAAATAGCGGGACTAGCAATTACCCCTTGTAAAACAATTTTTTCTTGGTCGTTAGCTTCTTTGGTAGATTTAATAACTAAATCTTCATACCGCCTTGGAAAATAATACAGCAAATCTCTGACGGTTATAATTCCTAGTTCTGCTAACGCTGATTGCAGTTTCGGACCGACACCATTTAAATGAATAACCGATTGTCCAATTGCTTGCATACCCAACTCCAAAAAAAGACGACTAATGTCGTCAATACTAAATTGATGATTATTCTACAGCTATCAAATAAGGATAAACTGGTTGATCGCCTTGATGAATTTCCACTTCTAAATCGTCAAAAGCTGTTTCAATATCCGCAGCAATTTGTTCTGCAATTGCTTGTTCACCAGTTTGTCCAATGATAATAGTAACTACTTCACTATCACCATCAACCATTTTTTGCACCATCGCAATGCTAACTTGTACTGCATCAGAACCATTAACGACGATCTCTCCATCGACAATACCGATAACGTCATTTTCTTTAACATGCAAATCACTAATCACACTATCACGAACAGCTTGCGTGATCTGACCACTTTTAACATCAGGTAACGCTTCAGTCATATTTTCTTGATTAGTCATCAAATCAGCAGTTTGATCAAATGAAAGTAACGCCGTCATACCTTGCGCAATCGATTTACTAGGGACGATTTGCGTGGGAATATCAACAACCTCTTGTGCTTGTTGGGCAGCCATCACTATATTGCCATTATTGGGTAGCACTAAAACACGCTGCGCATGGCTATTATTAATCGCATCAACAATATCTTGTGTTGAAGGATTCATTGTCTGTCCACCACTAATAATCGTCGTCACACCTAAACTAGTAAATAATTTTTCTAAACCTGCTCCTGAAACTACAGCAATAATTGCGTAGTCCAATTCTTTAACTGGCTGTCTTGTTGGTACAGAATCATCATCATTTTCCACAATGGTCTCATGTTGAATACGCATATTATCAATTTTAATTTTGGATAGATTACCAAAACGCTTTCCATATGCAAAAACTTGCTGTGGATGCTGTGTATGAACATGAACCTTAACTACTTCGTCATCAGCCACTACAAGCAAAGAATCGCCAATATTTGCTAAATAGTTGCGAAATTCTTCATATTGGAAAGTGTCACTAGTAGTTGGATCTACACCCAGTTGCACCATCATTTCTGTACAAAATCCATTATGAATATCACTAACTTCAAACTGCGCCTGCGCTGATTGATGATGTGCCGCGTTTAACATGTCATCCATTTCGGATTCATTAGGTTGGTATACTTCAGCATCACTTACTTGCCCACCTAAAGCTTGTAAAAATCCTTCATAGACAAATAATAAGCCTTGACCACCAGAATCAACCACGCCAACTTCTTTTAAAACCGGTAACAAATCCGGCGTTTTAGCTAAAGCCTTCTTAGCACCTGCAACAGCTGCTTGCATCACACTTAATACATCAGCATCTTGTTGTGCCACAACCTGAGCAGCTTCACTAGCGCCACGCGCAACTGTTAAAATAGTACCTTCAACTGGTTTCATCACTGCTTGGTAGGCTGTCTGTACCCCGCCAACTAATGCCTCTGATAAATCCGTAGCTGTTAACTGAGATTTTTGTTCTAGACTTTTGCCAAAACCACGAAAAATTTGCGATGTAATCACTCCTGAATTACCACGAGCACCCATCAATAAGCCTTTAGATAAGGCTTTTGCCAACTCACCAACATGTTCATAATCAGCTTCATTAACAGCTTTATAGCCTGATTGAAAGGTTAAATTCATATTTGTTCCGGTATCGCCATCAGGAACAGGAAAAACATTTAAAGAATCGACAAATTTCGCATTTTGGTCCAAACGATGCGAACCTATGCGAATCATATCCTTAAACTCATTTGCCGTAATTTTCTTCACTGACACCAGCTATTCCTCCAATTAATCCGCTTCTAAAATTTTAACACCTTGAACTATTACATTCACTTTAGCCGTTGGCGCTCCCAACATGGTTTCTAAATTATATTTCACCCGATTTTGCACATTACGACAAACCTCTGAAATTTTAACGCCATAGCCGACGATAATGTAGACATCAACCACAGTATCATCACCTTCTTGGCGCACCACAACACCGCGAGTATAATTATCTCGATTTAAAATCATATTCATTCCGTCACGAATCTGACTTTTACTAGCCATCCCGACAATGCCATAAATATCAGTTGCTGCCACTCCAACAATTGAAGCAATCACTTCGTTAGAAACAGCAATATTTCCGTATTTTGTTTTAATAGATACTGCCAAAGAACAACACCCCGATCTGTAATCGTATCATTAATAAATTTTATCATAGCCTATTCATTTGTAAAAGAACAACTAAAAGTGTCAAGCAAAATTACTTGAATTATAACTTGCGTTCTCTGATAGTAAATGGTAACATATCTAGCGTATTGTACATGTAAAAGTATTACAGGGCAAGGAGGTTTGTCCCATGGCAAAAGATATTATTACAGGACGCAAAACTACTTTTGGTAATAAACGTTCGCACGCTTTGAACTCTTCTAAGCGTTCTTGGAAAGCTAATTTACAAAAAGTGCGTATCCTAGTTGATGGTAAGCCAAAACGCGTTTGGGTTTCTACACGGGCTTTAAAGTCTGGCAAAGTTACTCGCGTCTAAATAAAAAAGTCGCTTAAAGGCGACTTTTTTATTTTACCCTCGACTTTGAATCACCGCCATGACACCATCAGTGAATGCAAAATCAACTGGTGCATAACCCACGAATTCATTGCTAGCGAACGATATCGGACGTGCTAAATTAGTCGATTTCAAAGGATATTTGGCTCCTTGAATAGTAAAATTATTCACTGGTACTAGGTTCACAAAAGCTAAATAATCCATATCAGCTATTTTGGTTAAAGTGTATCTACCTGGTGTAAAATATGAGATCACATTTTGCCGATCAATAATTTTCAAGCGTCCAATATCGCTCTCAGAGCTTAGATCCAGCGGCAACAATAAATTCACCAGCTCATGATCTAAACGCCCGCCGGTAGCACCATAAATTAGTATTTGTTGTGCTTTCAAGTCAGTTAAAGCTATGTCTAGTGCTAACTGCGAATCTGTATAATCTTTAATAGCATTGGCGTAACGAATATCATTAACTTGCAATTCCATTAGATTTTTTTCTAATGGTGTCAGCGAATCAAAATCACCAACACTAATTTGAGGCACAATATTTTGTTCCAATAACACTAAATTACCATGATCTGCTCCTATCCAAGTCTTGCCATGCAACATAGTTAAATCAGGAATGTTGGTGGTATTGCCTCCCAGCATCAATCTAACTGTTTTCAATGACCAAAACCTCTTTTAGGCGCGCAATTTGTTGGGCAATATCATGGTCAAATACATAAGATCCAGCAACAAAAATTTGTGCACCTGCCACTTTACAAAGTTTAGCTGTTTGCTCATTAATACCTCCATCAACTTCAATAGTATAAGTATAATCAGCATTTTGCTTGCGTAATTGTGCCAACTTTTGAATTTTTTGCGTCATCGCATAGATAAACTGCTGTCCACCAAAACCAGGATTGACACTCATCACTAAAACATTATCCACTAAAGGCAATAAGGGCGCGACACTGCTGATTGACGTTCCTGGATTAAGCACAATTCCGGCTTTAATTTCCGCAGCCTGTACTTTTTGGATAGCACGATAAATGTGATTAGTACTTTCTACGTGTAAGTTGATTAAATCAGCCTGGTCAGCAATTAATTCATCTAGATAATTTTCAGGATTAATTGTCATTAAGTGAACATCAAGCGGCAATGATGTAATTTTGCGAATAGCTTGTACAAAACTCGGTCCAAAAGATAAATTTGGTACAAATACCCCATCCATAATATCAATATGAAACATCTGTGCACCGCCTTGAATTGCAGTTTGCAAATCACGATGTAAATTCAAACGATCCGCACTCAGAATTGATGGTGCAATGACATCAAAATTCATTATTTTTACCTCCGTTTTTTCGACTTCTTTTGATAAGTTGGACGAACTTTTGCAATTTCTTCATGGAATTGCTGATAATTTTGGTAACGACTGGGCAAAATATCACCGGATGTAACAGCTTTTTTAACAGCACAATCGGGTTCATTCAAATGTAAGCAACTACGATATTTGCAATCACTAGCATAATATTGCAGATCCCGAAACAAATTAGGCAATTGTTCTACAGTTATATCTTGAAATTGTAACGAAGAAAAACCAGGCGTATCAGCAATTAGACCATTTTGAAAGGGATATAGCGTTACTAAGCGTGTAGTATGCTTACCTCGATTTAAGCTGGTCGAAATACTGGCAGTTTTTAATTTAAGTTCTGGTAACAATTTATTCAATAATGTCGACTTGCCAACACCAGTCTGTCCGGTAACGACTGTTTCTTGGTCACCTAAAACAGCCATAAAATGTTTTTCTTCTATTTCTGATTGGTGACTAGTAAAAACTTCATAGCCACATAGATGATAGTAATCAAGTTGCTGTTTAATATCCACTAATTGTTCACTAGATAATAAATCCGTTTTACTCAAATAAATAATTGGTTTAATATTTTTCGACTGTAAAATGACGATGAAACGATCTAATAAATTAGTCGAAAATTCCGGTTCCGTGGCTGACACAACAACTAAAGCTTGATCAACGTTAGCAATTAACGGACGTGCAATTTCGTTACGTCGTGGATGAATATTCAACAAATAGGCATTGTCAAAATCCACCCAGTCACCAACTAAAGGCTTAATTTTGCGTTGTCGAAAATTACCACGTGCTTTTGTGGTGACAATTTTTTTGTCGGCAGTTTGAATATAATAAAAACCACTATTTGAATTAATAATTCTTCCTGTTTGCATATTAATTAGCCGTCACTGTCTGCGATACGATTGTTTGCCCATCACGTTCAATTATATATTGTCCCACTTGTCCATGATTTAATTGAAAATTAAGAGTAACTGGCGTATCCGCTGTAATAGTCAAATTTTGGTAAACATTGCTTAAACTATGGTTCGCATCTTTTAAATAAATTTTCACCTGATTATTGCCACTAGAATTAGCATTGTTATAAGGAATATTAACAGTCTGTGCTACATTTTGTAAATTATCATTATTATCAGTGTCATTGGAATGATCATTAGGAACTGGAGTACTTTTATTGCCTAAAGAAATTGTTACTTCCAGTTGTGAACCTCTTAAGACTGTAGTACCTGGACTAGGATTTTGCTCAATAACTAATCCCTTATCAACAGTCGCGGAAGGTGCATTTTTAACAATTAACTGCAATCCCTCTTCATTAGCATAATCTTGCACTTCGCGCAAATTATAACCAACTAGGTCCTTAATGACAAAACCATAATTCTTTTGTCCTAAAGAAACTGTTAACTTAATAATCTTATTTTGAGCAACCTTTTGGTGTTTGCTGGTAGAAGGTGATTGTTTTACAACTAACCCAGCTGCTACTTGATTAGAATATTGATGCTTTTTTTGCACTCGAAAACCGGCATGTTGCAATTTTTTCTTGGCATCATAATAGTTTAATCCTTGCACATTGGGAAGTTTTTTTAAGGTAGGTCCTAGGCTTTTAACCAGTTTAATCTTAGTGCCCTTTTTTAAGTGTAACCCTTCGGCAGGTGCTGAACGAATAATTCTACCTTTAGCGACTTTAACATCATGTATACCAACGACTTGTTGTACTTTTAACCCTGAATTTCCTAAGACGGTTTGTGCTTGCGCTTGTGTTAAATTAGCCACGTCTGGAACAGTCACTTCTCTACGTGGATACCAAAATAAACCAACCAATAAAACAACTAGTAAAACAAGCAATAACCATAATCGCCATTTCTTAAAGGGTTTTTTAATTTTAGAATTATTACTTTGGGGAACAGTTTGCTCTGCAGTCAAATTGGGCAAAACTTTTGTTTGTCGATTGTCAACTGGCTTATTAAGCGCTGATAACGGTAACGGTGACTCCTTACTACGAGCAGGATCTAATGATGTTTTTAAATCCTGTGCCATTTCTTGCACCGATTTATAGCGTTGTGTCAGATCTTTAGCTGTTGCCTTACGTACCACGTTCTCCAAAGCCTGTGGAATATCGGGATTTATTGCACGCATATTAGGTAATTGATCATTGAAATGCTGTAAAGCGACCGCCATTGCGTTATCACCATCAAATGGCAACTTCCCCATTAACATCTCAAACAAAATAATTCCTAGTGCATAAATATCTGAACGCTGATTAGCTTGTGCTCCACGCACTCTTTCTGGTGCCATATAATGAATTGAGCCTATCGTCGTATCTGACTGCGTAATCGACTGATCTCCCAGCGCCAAAGCAATGCCAAAATCTGCCACTTTAGCATGTTTTTGCGGTGTTAAAAGTACATTTTGTGATTTTAAATCACGATGAATAATGCCATGATTGTGTGCTACAATAACACCTTGTAAAATTTCTTCCATTAGACTGACAACTTCAGGCAAATCCAATGGATAATGTTGCCGCAAATATTTTTTCAAGCTTGGACCGTCTACATACTCCATCACAATATAAGAGAAATCATCATCACCTACATCTAAAATATTAACAATGTAAGGACTGGATAATTTACTCATAGCTTGCGATTCACGCTTAAAGCGCTCTTGAAATTGCTTATTGTCAGTCAAATCAAGTCTTAAACTTTTTAAAGCTACTTTGCGATGCAAGAAAGTATCCTCAGCTAAATAAACATTAGCCATGCCACCTTCACCTAAGGTATCTAAAATTCTATAGCGCCCCGCAATTAGATCACCTTTGTTAATCATTACCTTGCACCTCATCGTCATCATTTATTGCAATGACTAGCGCTGTAATATTATCCAAACCGCCGGCTTGATTGGCAGCATTAACCAAAGCACTACATTTTTGCTTGACAGTTATCGATTTTTGTAAAATAGTTTTAATTTGCTGGTCATTTATCATGTTGGTTAAGCCATCACTGCATAATAAAATCTGCGCATTTTTAGGTACATCAAAAAAGCCAAAAGTTGGCTGAACACCTGAGGAAACACCCAAACTTTGAGTAATTACGTTTTTATTAGGAAAATCTTTCGCTTCTTGTGGCGTAATTTCGCCAGCAACTAACAATTCATTAACTAATGAATGATCAAAACTCAGCTGTTGCAAATGAGTAGCAGTCAATAGGTAACAACGACTATCGCCCACATTAAAAACCAGCATTTGCTGATCCACAATAAAAACACCTACAATAGTAGTTCCCATACCTGAAAGTTCTGTTTTTTCTTGTGCAGTTTGTATGATCCGTTCATTTTCCGTTGTTAAAAAATCGTTGGCCCAGCGGGCAATTTGGTGTACATCTACCAAATCAGTTTGCTCAAAAACTGTGCCAAAATGATTGATAACCATATCAGAAGCTACGTCACCACCACGATGCCCCCCCATACCGTCAGCTACAGCAGCAAAAATAACTCCAGCTTGATTACGATACACTTGAACATAATCCTGATTACTTTGCCGCCTACGGCCTACATCAGTGCTAAAAGCAATTTGCATTATTTACCTCACTTTTTTCAAACAAGCAATGAAAAAGCCATCTGTTTGATAATCATCCGGATATATTTTAATAAAACCATCACGTTTAATTGAAGGCAAATCGTTCATCGTTTTCACCGGAACTAACTGAAAATCAGGATGTTTAGCTAAAAATTTGGTAATAACCTGCTGATTTTCAACATCAAAAATTGTACAAGTACTATAAACCAACAATCCATTGACTTTCAATAACGGAGCTACGGCTTCTAAAATATCACTTTGAATTTTGGATAGATTTTGACAATCAAACAAATCACGCTCATAACGTATTTCAGGCTTTCGTCGCATTAAGCCAAAACCCGAACAAGGTGCATCAACTAAAATACGATCAAAACTCGCTGCTTCAAACTCATTACCAACTTGCCGCGCATCTAAAGCTTTTGCTTGTATTTTCTCCAGCAAGCCTAAACGTTTGGCATTTTGTTCAATCAACTTGACCTTCTTAGCATGTAAATCTAAGGCAATAACTTGACCTTCAGAACCAAGATAACTAGCAATTTGAGTAGTCTTGCCACCAGGAGCCGCACAAGCATCCAAAACTCGACTATCAGATTGCAGCTGTAAAGCTGGAGCTACTAACATAGAACTTTCATCCTGAACCGTACAAAAACCAGCTTGAAACCATTGCGTTCCTGCAGCAAAACCATGCTCACCTACTAATCCTTCAGGTGTTAACTGACTTTGAGTAGTCGACAAATCATCTTTATCTAACTCTTGTTGCAATTCATCAACAGCTATTTTAGCAGTATTAACACGAATAGAAGTTTTTGGCGGTTGATTTAAGCTCTTCAAAATTGACTCGGTTTTAACTAAACCAACTTGTTGTTCCAGTTGCTCTACAATCCAATATGGAATACTATATTCGATACTCAAACGTGTTTTTGGTGCCAAAGTAGAAAAACTACGCCACTTATGACGTTGCAAATTGCGTAGCACAGCAGTGACTAATTTACTAAGACCAATGTTACCTAATTCTTTAGCAATTTGAGTTGCCTCATAAAAAATAGCGTGTGCGGGAATTTTGTCCAAGTAGACCATTTGATATACTGCAACTCGCAATAAATTTTGCACCCACTCGGCTATTTGTTTGCCTTTTAAATAAGGTTCCAAATAATAATCCAAGGTCAATTTATGTTGCAAAACGCCATACACTAACTGCACCATTAGTCGCTGATCTTTGTCACTAAATTGCTGTTCGTGGACAGTTTGATTAATTAGTAAATTGGAGTAACCTGCACCTTTTGTTACTTGCGTTAAAATCTTAGTTGCCCAGTAACGCGGATTATTGTTAGTCGATGATGTGATCGCCAATTTGAATATCCTTTCCTTTGCCATTCAAAAAAGCAGCTATCGGCATATTTGATTTGCCAGCTAGTTGAATTTCCGTTAAAAATAATACAGTTTGATCACCTGTAGCGATACCTAATTGCTTTTTAGTACGTTCAACCACAGTACCAGGTGTAGCAGTCGTTTTAGCGGTGCCAATTACAGTTTGATAAATCTTGGTACGGACACCGTTTAAATTCAAGTAAGCACCAGGATTCGGATTTAATCCTCTAACTTGACGATTAATTATTAATGCTGATTTAGTAATATCAATTTTTTCTTCTGCAGCAGAAATATTGGGTGTTACTGTAACTAAAGATTCATCCTGCACTTGCCGGTCATTAGTGCCAGCAATAATATCTGGTAAGACTTGCAACAACAAATCCCGACCGATTACACTTAATTTGGCGAATAAATCACCTGTCGTATCCGTTGGCAAAATATCAATAGCTTCTTGAGCAATCATGTCACCAGCATCCATTTTAGCTGCCATATACATAATAGTGATACCTGTTTGCTGATCGCCATTCATGATAGCTCTTTGAATCGGTGCACCGCCTCGATTACGTGGTAACAAAGATCCATGCACATTAATTGCTGCGATTTGAGCAGAATTCAATAATTTAGTTGGTAAAAATTGTCCAAAAGCTGCCGTAATAATCAAATCAGCTTTTAAAGATATTAGTTGTTCCATTTCTGGACTACCACTAATTTTTTCCGGTTGCAAAACCAAAAAATCATGCTCTTGAGCATATTGTTTAACTGGCGAACTATGCAACTTTTTTTGTCGGCCAACAAGATGATCAGGTTGCGTAACAACTGCAGCAATTTCATAGCCAGCGTCAACTAAACCTGCCAAAACTGTTTTAGAAAAATCCGGTGTACCCATAAAAATTATTTTTGTCATTTTTTACTCCAATTGTTGAGCTTCGTTGTCAATTGCCACTAAGAAGCCTCTTTTTTGATAACTCTGAACCTCATTCAATAATTGGTGCAATGCGGTAAATAACTGCTCATTTTGTCGATATTTAATTATAATTTGATAATAATAACGCTGTTTGATACGTCCAATTGGCGGTTGCGTGGGCCCCAATAATTGCTCACGTGTCTTTAAAACCGGCTTAATTTGTTTAATTATATTATAAGCCATCTTCAAGGCTTGTGCTTGATAACGATGCGACACAGTAACTTTAATCAAATAAAAATAAGGCGGATAAGCTGCTTGATGTCGAAATTGCATTTCACGCTGATAAAAAAGCTCATAATTTTGCTGAGCTGCCAATATGATCGCTGCATTATCTGGATTATAAGTTTGAATAAATACCCGGCCTGCTTTTTGCGACCGACCAGCACGACCACTAACTTGGGTTAATAGCTGAAATGTCTGCTCACTAGAACGAAAATCATTCACATTTAAGCCCGTATCGGCATTTATGACTCCTACTAAAGTCACATTAGGAAAATCTAACCCCTTGGCAATCATCTGCGTTCCTAATAAAATGTCACCTTGCGTCGCAAATTGTCGCAATAATCGTTGATGGGAACCTTTTTTAGTGGTCGTATCATTATCCATACGAATAATTTTGGCATCAGTAAACATTTGTTGCAATTGTTGCTCAATTTTTTGCGTACCAGTACCGCTATAACGCAACTTAGTACTTTTACATTGACGACATTGGTGCTCAATAGCACGCTTAAAACCACAATAATGACAAACTAAATTATGTTGTTGAAGATGCACGGTTAATGACACATCACAGTTAGGACATTGTGGCACAAAACCGCACTGACGACACAGAACAAATGAGGCAAAACCGCGCCGATTTAAAAGTAAAATTGTCTGTTCCTTGTTTTCTAAATTCAAAGCAATAGCTTTAACCAAAGGCTTAGACAATTCTAGCTGCTCTGTTAAATTTTCACTTTGACGCATATCAACTATTTCAACTGGAGGGAGTTCTTGATTAGCCACACGATGGGGCAATTGTACAAGTTGATAGACTCCTTTTTGCCCCCGAGCACGCGATTCCAAACTAGGTGTGGCACTGCCTAAAATAACTGTACAATTATGGTAACGACCGCGCCACAAAGCAACCGAACGCGCATGATATCGAGGATTATCATTTTGCTTATAACTAGTTTCATGTTCCTCATCAATAATGATGACACCTAAATTAGTTAAGGGTGCAAACACCGCTGAACGTGCTCCCACCACTACTTGTACTTGTTTAGCTTCAATTTTCGACCATTCATCATAACGCTCACCTTTAGACAAACCGCTGTGTAAAACTGCTACAGCGCTCCCAAAACGACCGCGGACTTGTTCAACCATCTGTGGTGTCAAAGAAATTTCCGGTACCAACATCAAAGCAGTTTTACCCTGCTTTAAATAATGTTCAATAGTTTGGAGGTAAACTTCCGTTTTACCACTACCTGTGACTCCTTCTAGCAAAACCGGTTTTTTAGCATTAATAATTTGTTGTAAAGCATTATCTTGCTCTGCGGTTAATTTTTTGGCAGTTGTCTTTGAAATTGGCTCACTATTAGGATTACGTAAAACTATTTCTTGTTTTTTAGTAAACCAATGATTATTTACCGCCTTATTAATTACAGAACGATCAATGTGATATTGTTGTTGCAACTTAGTAAAACTAATTTTTTTTAGTGTAGGGTTGCAAAACAATTCAATCAGCTGACGTTGTCTTTTGGCTCTTGTATTGATCGTCGTTAAAAGTTCGGCATAATCTAAATCTGCTCGCATCAAAAACCATTGTTGAACGTGTTTAGCTTGATCCTGTACCTGATATTTTAGGGTGATCTTATTTTCTTTTTGCCAAATGACAATTTGGCGTTGCGTAGCTAAAGACAATTTATCGTCAAGGATTAACTGGTTTTGCCCGTTAAAAAAAGTTGATTTTTGTAGTGTTGGATCTTGGGCAACAGCTATTTTATGATATTTAGCTCGCATGACATTAGGTAACATTGTTTGCAAACAAGAAATCCGAAAAGCAAATGACTGGTATGCTAACCAACGTGATAGATCTAATAATTCAGTATTCAATACCGGTGCGAAATCTAAAACATGATCAATAGCCTTAGCTTGCTTAGCAAAAGAACTAGTATTACTAGTTGTAATTACAAAACCTTGCACTAGCCTTTGACCGCGACCAAAAGGAACAGCTACCCGTATCCCCGGGACAACAGCTTGTACCAAAGCATCTGGGACAATGTAGTCAAAAGTGTGGTCCGTTTGTTGAGTAGGCACATCAACAATTACTTGCGCGTACAAATTTGCCACCTCTCTAAAAAAAAAGCTCCATTAGATTAATCATCTTAATGGAGAAAAACTATTCGTCATCTGTTAAATCTTCAGAACGCTCACGTTTTGTTTCTTCAATTAAGTCAACTTCCTCAGCGACTCTTTCCGACAAAATCGATTTTGGATCAACTTTAACTTTACCATCAGCAATCTCTTCTAAAGCTTTGCCTACATAACGTGGTGACTCATAACTAGCTAACATTTTAGAATCGCCATCTTCAATTTCATGAGCTCTTTTAGCTGATAAAACAGCTAAAGAATAACGTGAATTCACACTATCTAATAATTTATCAATCGAAGGATAAGAAATCATTATTATTTGTCTCCAATCATTTTATAATAACTCCCAATAACGCGGGGCACTCGCAAATGCTCACTTTTAATAATCTGTTCAATACGCTTCACAGCTAAAGAAACTTCATCATTAACTACAGCATAGTCATAGTTTGACATCATTTTTATTTCTTGTCTAGCTTTTTCCATGCGCTTATCAATTGTAGTTTGATCTTCAGAACCGCGTCCAGTTATCCGACTCCTTAGACTAGCTAAGTCAGGTGGTGTTAAAAAAATAAATACCCCATCTGGCATTTTTTCACGCACTTGCATGGCACCATTAACCTCAATTTCTAAAAAAACATCTGTCCCATTAGCCAAGGTTTCTTGCACTCGTCGCAATGGCGTGCCATAATAATTGTCCACGTATTTAGCATATTCTAACATACCGCCATTTGCAATTTCTGCTTCAAATGACTCTTTACTACTAAAAAAATAGTCTACGCCATCTTTTTCCCCAGGTCGAATGTTGCGTGTTGTCATCGAAACTGAATATTCAAACTTGATATTGGAATCTTGCAACATCGCTTTACGAACCGTTCCTTTACCAACACCTGAAGGACCGGATAACACAATTAACATACCTTTTTCCAAAGACATACTGACACCCTTTTAGATAAAATATTTACCTACTATAGTGCAACAATTAGCATCTTTTTTCAAGAGTAGTAATCTTCATTAAATAAGCAATCTTCTAATGTTGCGCTAACCGTAATAATTCTTGCGCATGTTGGCGCGTCAATGCAGTAACTTTAGTTCCTTCAAGCATTTGCGCAATAACCTCAACACGTTGTTTTTGATCTAGGGGAATAACTTGTGTTTGCGTTTTTTGCCCAACGACCTTTTTTTGTACTAAATATTGTTGTTGACTGTCAGCTGCCACTTGCGGCAAATGTGTAATACATAGAACCTGCATTTGATCAGCAAGTTGACGCATTTGATCACCAATAGCTTGAGCCACACGTCCGCTAACTCCGGTATCAATCTCATCAAAAACTAGCGTTTCAACATGTTGGTATTGTGCCAATATAGTTTTTAAAGCTAACATAATACGCGCTAATTCACCACCAGAAGCAATTTTCGCTAAAGGCTTAAAATCCTCTCCAGGATTAGTTTGTAGATAAAATTCCACAGCTTGATTACCCATATTAGTATAATCTTGCGGCGTAAAATGCACTTCAAATAATGTTTTATCCATGTACATTGACTTTAATTGTTGCAAAATCAATGCCGTTAATTGGTGCGCTACTTTTTGACGTTGTTCAGTCAAAGCTACAGCCTGCTGGGCCAAATCTTTTTGAACACTTTCTAATTGCTGTTGCAAAACTTTCGGATCTTGAATCTGCTGTTGCAAAGTTTGCAGACGTTGCTGGGCAGCTTGTCCAAAAGCAAGTACCTCTGGCAATGTAGCACCATATTTTTTTTCTAAATTATTAATTAATTGTAAGCGTTGTTCAACTTCCTCTAACTGCTGACTATCAAAATCTTGCTCATCCAATTGTTGTAAAATCTGATCTTGGCTATCTTGTAAGTCATAATAAGCGCCTGACAATTGCGACGCCAGACTAGCGTAAACTGAAGCAAACTCACTAATAGACTGCATTTGCTTCACTAACTGCCCTAATCGTTCGACTAAATTACCATCATTACCACCCAATTCATTATAAATTGTTTGTAAAACTTGGTTGATTTTTTCAAAGTTAGCTAACTGTAATTGCTGCGCTTGTAAACGCTCTTCTTCATCTGGTTGCAAATGAGCAGCGGTAATTTCTTGAACTTGAAATTGCAACATATCAATTTCTTGTGCCCGCTGGCGGGCATTAGTTTGTACTTGTGTTAATTGCTTTTTTAATGAGCAATAAGTGGCGTACGTAGTCTGATATGTTTTTAACAAAGGATTAATTTGCTGATGACCAAATTGATCTAATAATTCTAAATGGGTGGCAGGATCTAATAACCGCTGACTTTGATTTTGCCCACTTAAATCAATTAAATAGCGTCCTAAACGTCTTAAAGTTGCTACAGAAACTAATTGGTCATTAATCCGACAAACATTGCGACCATTTTTATGCAGTTCACGCTTCACAATCAAAGTATTATCACTAAAATCTAGCCCGAGATCTTGACACAGCCCACTAATTGTCGCTTGATTAACCGTATCAATTGTAAACATTCCTTGAACAACAGCTTTTTGTGACTGCGTACGAACATACTCGCTCAAACCACGGGTTCCAACTAATAATCCTAGAGCATCAATAATAATTGATTTACCGGCACCAGTTTCACCAGTTAAAGCAGTTAAACCATTTTCAAAGTTGACATCAATTTTTTCAATGATTGCAAAATCTTGAATAATCAATTCTTGTAGCACGATTTACCCCCATTATTTGGATTTTAATTGCTGATGAGCATTTTGAATAACTTGATCAATATCAATATGCTCATCAATTTTGCCCTGTTGTTGCGCCAATTTCAAATGAATTAAAAATTCAATATTGCCTTCACTACCAGTAATCGGTGAAAAATCCAAACCTAAAACATCATAATTATGGTCAATGGCAAATTCCACAATCTCATTTAACACTGCTTGATGGACTTTAGGGTCACGGACAATCCCATTTTTTCCAACTTTCTCTTTACCAGCTTCAAATTGTGGCTTAATTAAACAAACAGCATCATGTTCGGGCAATAAAATTGCTTGTAATGGTGGCAAAATCAATTTCAAAGATATAAAAGACACATCTGTCATTGCAAATTCAGGTAAGCCTAAATCAAAGTCAGTTGGCTTACTATACCTAAAATTAACACGTTCCATGACTTGAACACGATTATCAGTACGTAATTTCCATGCTAATTGATTATAGCCAACATCTAAAGCATAAACCCCACGAGCTTTATTTTGCAGAGCAACATCCGTAAAACCACCCGTGGAAGCTCCAATATCTAAACACAACTTATCTTGTAAGTTAATATCGAACACTTCTAAAGCCTTGACTAACTTAAAAGCACCACGACCGACAAAATTAGGATGCTTACTAACCTTTAAATGCAAGTGACTATCACCAGCAATTTTTTCACCGGGTTTATCTAATCGTAAATTGACGTCATTATAAACTTCACCAGCCATAATGGCACGCTTAGCTTGTTCGCGCGATGCAGTCAAACCTTGTTCGACCACTAAAACATCAACCCGCTGCTTTTTAGTATTCATCCATTCGACTCCTTTAATTCAAAGTACGTTAAAGTTGAATCCAAAACACTATTTTGCAAATCAATTGCTGTCAATTCAGCATGAGCAGCCTGAACTAAACTTCGCAATTGATCGCGTGCTTGCGTTAAGCCCAATAGTTTTGGATAAGTATTTTTACCAGCAGCAATGTCTTTTCCTACCGCTTTACCCATTGTTTGACTATCACTAGTTAAATCCAATAAATCATCAAAAATTTGAAAAGCAAGTCCAAATTTTTGTGCGAAATTGATCAAATGCCGTTGTATATTAACATCAGCCTGAGCACAAACAGCACCCATCTGTACAGCTGCTGTGATTAAAGCGCCAGTTTTTTGACGATCTAATTGTTGGATTTGTACTAGTGATAACTGTTCGCCAGTATGCACAATATCAGTCATCTGACCAGCAACCATTCCCTGAGCACCAGCTTTTTCAGCCAATATCTTAACCAAGCTCGTTTGAATTGCTGACGTTAAATTATTATCTGTCAACCATAAAAAAGCTTGCGTCAACAAAGCATCTCCGGCCAAAACCGCCCGACCGACTGTAAATTGGCGATGATTAGTTAATTTTCCTCGACGATAGTCATCATTGTCCATCTCTGGCAAATCATCATGAATTAAAGAATACGTATGAACTAATTCCAGCGCACCAGCAATGCGAAAATATGAAGTTAAATCCCGCCGTGGACAAAGGGAACTCAAAGTAGCTAAAAATAGTAACGGTCTCAGTCTTTTGCCACCAGCATTTAATGAATAGAGCATACCTTCTTGTAATTCCGGATTGACAACTTCCTTGCTTAATTGCTGCTGCAAATAAGCATTGAAATCTGACAAATATTGATCTTGTAATTTTTGAAAATTTTCATTCATCTGTTTCATCTCGTTTATCATCAGCAGGTAAATTAAAAGTAGAAGTTCCGCCATCTTCATCCACAACTTGTGTAAGCTTGTTTTCAGCTTCTGTCAAAGTTTGTTCTAATTTTTTGCTTAATTTAACACCTTTTTGAAATTGATCCATCGCTTTTTCCAACGGAATATCACCTTGTTGCAATTGCTCAACAATTTGTTGTAACTCATTTAAATTATCTTCAAAACTCTGCTTTTTTTCAGTCATTTTTTTCTTCCTCAACTTGTACTACTTGTGCCTTAATTATTCCATCACTTAATCGGATTTGCAGTTGTTGTTCTGTCTTAACATCAGCTACTTTGGTTAAAATTCGTTCTTCTTGTTGAACAACAGCATAACCACGTTTTAAAGTCTTTAAAGGGCTCAAATCATCTAAACCACTGACTAATAATTGACTGTTTTGACGGCAATGCTTTAAATAATTACGATAATAATCTAATAAATTTTTATTATTATTCATTACCAATTGTTGACGATAACTAAGATCAGGCTGATAATGTCGTAAACTTTGCTGCAGCAATTGAAACTTTTGATTATTTTTTTGCACGATTTGCGCAAATTGATTGCCTAACTTGACCGTCAATTGATCTACACGTTGTAAATAATCTTGATATAAACGGCGCGGATTTTGCAATAGATAATTATCTTGATAAAAACGCAAATGTTGGCGTTGGCGTGCTAAATAATTTTTTAAAATTTGAAACAATTGCAGACGTAGGTTGCGGATTTGTAAAATTAGATCTTGTAAAACCGGTGTGGCTAATTCTGCTGCCGCTGTAGGTGTTGGTGCCCGCAAATCAGCCACATAGTCAGCAATTGTCGTATCTGTTTCATGACCAACAGATGAGATCACAGGAATCGATGAATTTAAAATTGCTCGTGCAACACGCTCTTCATTAAATGGCCATAAATCTTCTATCGAACCACCACCACGACCAATGATAATCGTGTCAAAGTCACCTTGTTGATTAACTTGCTGTAAGCGTTCTACTAAGCTATTAGCAGCACTTTCCCCTTGAACTTGCGCAGGAAATAAAACAATTTGTGCAATGGGAAAACGTCTTTGCACAGTTGTTATAATATCACGAATTACGGCACCCGAAGCACTTGTAATTACTGCAATGCGTCGTGGAAATGACGGAATAGCTTTTTTAGGTAGCGCAAAAACACCTTCAGCTTTTAACTTAGTTTTTAATTGTTCAAAAGCTTGATACAATGCACCAACACCATCAGGTTGCATTTGTTCAACATAAATTTGATATTGTCCGTTGGCTTCATATAGCGATACATAACCAACCACTAGAACCTTCATCCCTTCTTCAGGACGAAATTTAATTTTTTGAAAAGCATTTTGAAACATAATAGCAGAAATTTTGGCATGTTGATCTTTTAAAGAAAAATATTGATGTCGTGGTCGAAGACGAAAATTGGAAATTTCGCCTGTTAAATAAACCCGTTTTAAATACGGATCAGCAGTAAATTTACGTTTCAAATATTGCGTCAAAGCACTAACAGTTAAATAATCATTTACACCCATAATTACGCTCTTTTTTCTGCTAAAATAATTACTTGTTCCAAAAGACCAGTAATAGTCATTGGACCAACCCCGCCAGGAACCGGTGTCAACATAGAAGCCACTTGGCTGACACTACTAAAATCAACATCACCGACTAATTTACCAGTGACATCATGATTCATTCCCACGTCAATCACCACGGATTGCGGTTTAACATAGTCAGCAGTAATAAATTCAGCCTGGCCAATAGCAACAATTAAAATGTCCGCTTGTTTAGTAAGCGCAGCTAAATTAGGAGTTTTAGAATGAGCCATGGTCACTGTGGCGTCAGCATTCAATAATAAACCAGCCATGGGGCGACCAACAATATTACTTCGCCCCACCACGACCACATGTTTTTGCGCAACACTAATTTCGTATTGTTGCAATAAACGTATAATACCGCGTGGTGTGGCTGGAAAATTACCACTATTATTGGACCATAAGCGTCCGATATTATCAAAACTAAAACCATCGACATCTTTATCTACAGCAATCGCATTCATAACTTTTGCTGCATCAATTTGCGGTGGTACTGGCATTTGCACCATAATTCCATCAATTTCTGGATCATGATTCAATTTATTAATGAGTTGCAAAACAGCTGTCTGAGTAATATTTTCCGCCAAATGAAAAAGTTGATAATTAATCCCCACTTTTTGTGCACGACGTTTTTTATTACGTACATATACTTGGCTAGCAGAATCATTACCAATCAAAATAACTGCCAATCCTGGTGTAATTCCCATCAACTTGAGATCATTTATACGCTGGCTAAATTCTTGATCAGCTAATTGTGCCGCCTTTTTTCCATCTAATAAATCCACTATCTAATCACCTCTGATAAAAAGGTGCTGTAACATTATGTTTCAGCACCTTAATAACATCTTATTCAATTACTTCATTCACAAAATGAGACAAAATAGCATTCACAAATTTTTTAGAGGATGGGTCACTGTATTGATCAACCAATTGTAATGCCTCATTAATAGCTACTTTATTAGGAACAGCTGAACTATTTTGGATTTCGAACAATCCTAACCGCAAAATAACACTTTCAGCTCGACCAATTCGCTGCAAAGTCCACCCCTTTTTTAAATAAGGGGTGATCTGAGCATCTAAATTAGCTTGTTGTTCTTTGACACCAGTTATCAAAAATTGTAAATACTCGGGAATTTGTTCTTCGTCATATAAATCTAGAACTTGTCGTAAAGCTTCTTCTGAACTCATTTCGGGCATTGAACTTAATATGAATAACGCTTGAAATGCAACTTCACGCACATTATGTCTGTTTAAAGTCACTTGAATTCCACTTTTCCTAATTAATCTTCGTTGACATTTGCTGGGAACTGATTTTTTGAGCTACCAATCCCACAACATGAATATTAACATCTGCCAACTTCATATCGGTCATATATTCTAATTGTTGATTTAATTCTTTTTGCAAAGCTAAAGCTACTTTAGGTACTGAAACACCATATTCTAGATAAACATAAACATCAGCTGAAATTCGATCTTCACCATAAGAAACAACGACGCCCTTACCACGATTTTGGCGACCTAATAATGAGTTAATATTGTTTGCTAGAGTTCCGCGCATGCCATAAACACCCGCCACTTTAGAAGCTGCTGTTCCTAGTAAAACTTCTAATACATTGGTGGAGACACTAATTTCCCCTAAAGCACCATTATCTTGGTTTGCATCAATCGCTACATACTTATTATTAGTAGTCATCCTAAAGCTCCTTGCTAAATTTATTTGCTAGCGCGTGAACTATAACTGCCATCAGCGGTATTAATAGTTAATAAGTCGCCTTCGTTGACAAAAAACGGCACTTGTACTACTAGACCCGTTTCCATGGTTGCTGGCTTACTACCTCCAGAAGAAGTATCACCTTTAATACCTGGTTCTGTGGCAGCAACTTTTAAATCAACCACTTTAGGTACTTCAATCCCTAGAGTTTCCCCACCATGCATGATGATATTAACTTCCATATTTTCGGTTAAATAATTCAAAGCATCACCCATATTTTCACTAGGTAAAGACAATTGCTCATAAGTTGTCGTGTCCATAAAAACATAGCTGTCACCTTCAGCATATAAATATTGCATCTTATTATTATCAATCTGAGCTTGTTCAACTTTTTCTGTGGAGCGGAAAGTCTTGTCTTGAACTGCACCAGTACGTAAATTCTTTAATTTAGAACGTACAAAAGCGCCACCCTTACCAGGTTTGACATGTTGAAATTCAACAATACGCCACAAATCATTATTAACTTCGATGGTTAAACCATTTTTAAATTCATTAACTGAAATCATAATAAACTCCCTAATTCTAATAGTTATACTATATCAATTTATACTACTGAAAAGCAAGATAACACATTATTTTGAGTCTATAAAAAAAGCCGCTTGCGGCGGCTTTTAAAATATTAATCTTCTGTGATAACAGATACTTGTTTCTTACTACGACCCAAACGCTCAAATTTAACAACGCCGGCCTTTAAAGCAAACAAAGTATCATCACTACCACGACCAACATTGGCACCTGGATGAACCTTAGTTCCACGTTGACGATAAATAATCGTACCAGCCTTGATTTGTTGACCATCAGCACGTTTAGCACCTAAACGACGACCTGCTGAATCACGACCATTAGCAGTGGATCCGCCCCCCTTATGGTGAGCAAAGAATTGTAAATTCATTTTTAACATATTTTTGACCTCCAATCACGTTAATAATTCTATTTGGATAAAATCACTATAATTAGCAACAATTGATTTCATAATTTGATAACAACTATCCATCAAAGTTATCGCTGAATTCTGCTGCATTACATCAGTAATCTTGGGATAATCAACAGCACATTGCAAAAAACCACCATCAAGATCATTACTTGTAAAATGAGGGTTGACACCAGCCACTTCTTGTAACGAATTGATCGTGCCAATACTTACAACAGAAACAGCCGCACAGACAATATCTTGTCCATAAGGACCAGATTGTGCATGACCACTAATTTGATAGCTGGTAACATGCCCTGCACCGTTACAATGGAAAGTTGCCTTAATCATTATTAAACTTCAATCTTCTTAATTACTACTTTAGTATAAGGTTGACGATGACCCTTTTTAGTATGGGAATGTTTTTTAGGCTTGTACTTGAAAGTAACAACTTTCTTTTCACGACCTTGTTTTTCCACCGTACCAGTAACTTTTGCACCAGAAATTGTTGGTGTGCCGACAGTAATAGAACGGCTACCAACTAATAAGACTTTGTCGAAAGTAACTTCTTGACCTTCTTCAATATCCAACTTTTCTACAAACACCGGCTTATTTTCTTCAACTTTATATTGTTTGCCACCAGTTTCAATAATTGCGTACATGTGTACACCTCCATTCTTAGACTCGCCACGCTAGGCGCTTATGCTTAAACCTAGCCATGTGCGGTTGCAGCTGTGGATCACAATTACAACTGTTTCATCATACACAAAAAAAACAGTCTCGTCAACTCATTACGTTAGTCCACGAAACGATAGGAGACTAATTTTTTTAAATCAAATTGGCGCCCATTGTTATCAGTAAAAATACCATCTTTATCCCGTAATTGGCGTTTTAATCGGGCAATTGCCGTTTGATCATCGCTAGCAACATTAATCCGCAAAGTACTACCATCAGAAAAAGAAACCTGGGCGTAGATTAGCTTTTGTGGAGCTTTATTTTGTTTCAAGATAGACTTGAATGTTTTTTTCTTCATGAATACCTACCAGTCAATTAAAAATAAATATAATATTTATTAATTTTAGCATAATTAAGTTATTACTACCACTGATCATGATTCCACAGCCGACCATCAATTTCTGCTTCTAATTGTTCATTACGCTTGGCTTGTTGTTCAACAAGTGTGGCTAAGCCTTGCCAAAAAGCTCTTATTTCATATTGTGGCGCTTTTTTCTGTTGCGCTCTAATTTGATCCAAAAGCCATTGCGTATCATCCATTAACTTCATCTTCTCCTGCTTTAATCATTGCTAATATTGATAAATTATTTTCCAGTTCAGCTGTGGTCTGTTTCAGAGTGTTTTGAATCAAACTACTCTGTTCATCTCTAAAGGACAAGTCTTGCATTTTTTTTAAATACCATCGACTGCGCGTCTTCAAAGTATCTGGATAAGGTTGCACTAGATAGCGCTGATAGTCCATTAATAACTGCATTTGCTGAGTATCAGTCAAATATTGAAATTGGTAAATTGTCAAAGGATTGAGCCAATGCATATGTGCCTGGTGGGCTAAAGCTTGATAAGGTGCTAATAATTGCTCAACACTAAAACCTACTTTACTGCCACTGTGAAAATCTTTTTCTGGCAAACCAGTATTAACAACTATTCCCAGCTGTTTGTTTTTTAGCTTTTGTTGCACAAAATTAGTGGATAAAATCTGCTCTTGCCATTTTTTTAAAATTGCCGGAGCGCCATACCAATACAAAGGAAACTGCAAAATAATCCGCTCAGCTTCAACTAATAATTGCCTCTCAGTTGCTGGCGAAAATTCTTGTAACGGATCTAAGTAATGCCATTTAGCAGTCGTAAGTTTTGCACCTTGCTTTAAAAATTGTTGAGTCGGCGAATCAGCCAAGTTAGGATGAGCAACGATTACTAATGCATTCATATCACACCTCTTTTTCAAATAATAAGAGCTAAGACAATATTTATTTGTCTTAGCTCAATAAGTTTAACGTACTTATTTGTTAATGTTTAATTCTTTTTATGTTTATCCACTTCTTTGTTAATTTTACCAGCAACATCATCTTTAGCATCCTTAACCTTATCTTTAACGTCACCCCAAGATTGCTTGGCTTTACCCTTTAACTTTTCGGAATCATCATTTTTGATCTTACCTAATCCTTCATGAATCTTCCCAGTTAATTTATCTTTACTTCCATCAGCACTCATAATCAGACCTCCTCGTATTTATAACGTGATAATAAGATAATCGAAGCAAAAGATAAAGGAAAAGACACTACTAAAAATGAATTAGCCGATTATTATCAGGTACAATGATTTTAAGATTGCAACAAAATAGTTCCACCTTCTTAGCCTTAAAGGACAAGTCCACGTCTCTAGGGATCAATAGTTCTATATAAATTTAGTAGCCAATATTGTGATTGAAAAAATCAACGATAATAGAAAAGTCCCATAAAAACAATTTAGTGCACTTTTTCCTGCAAACGGTGCAACAATATTTTTCGATCAGTTGGTTGCTCCAACTTTAAATCTTTACTAAATTTACGCCATGTTTGATAATCCACTGGCACCACTTTACTCTTAGGATTCACAAATAAAGTCGTGAAATTATGATCGATACTATTATTGTTAGTCCATAACAAATCGGTATTGTGATAATTCAAAACATAAGTTTTAGGTTGATGCTGGTGCCACTGATAAACACTAAGGTCTCTAGCTAGTGTAAATGTTTGATGATAATCGCGGGCAACATTTACTAGTAACAATCCGCCAAATGTTAGTATCACTAATAACAAAGGACTCAAGAACAATTGGACTTTTGTTATCCAAGGCGCTAAATTCAAACCCAAAACTAATTCAAACAATAAAACAAAAATCAAAGCACAGCGCGGTCCATAAGGTGCCACGATTATAAATGGTAATTGACTAATTATGGCCATACTCAGCAAAACAAATGTCGTTATTTGTAAGGTAGGATTATTAAAATGCCAATTATTCCAAATTACGAAAGCCAATAGGAAAAATATTAACAAACAACTTAATAAAAAGCGCTGCTGGTGTAATACAGACATATTTTTTAAATAACTAATCAAAGTTTCATTTTGTTGCTGATTTAAACTACGATAACTATCTTTGCCCAAAAGTATTTTCCAATATGCCTCATTCATAAACATCAATATAGCACCTAAAAAATTACCAATTGCTATAGGACGCCAGCAATTTTTGACAAATGTTGGTACATAATGTTTCCGGAAAAAGAAAACCATTATTACGGCAAAACAATTCAATAAAGTGATGTGTTCTGCTAATAGCTGACTCAAAGTTGCGATTATTAACAATAACCACCAATAACGATGCGACCAAACTTTAGAACTATTTTGCGCCTGCAAAGTTAATAATAAGTAAAACAAGGGAAAAATTAGCGACGGTAAATAGTTCGCAAAACCAGCATGCCAACCCCATATTTGTTGAAAAATACTGCGTGGCAAGAATAATAGAAAACACGAATTGACTAATAAGACTAATTGCCAGCTAATTTTTGGGAAAATGGTCAATACAATTTTACTCAGCAAATAAACAAGCACAACAGCACAAGCACCATACATAACAAAACTAAAATACGGAGAATGACTCAACAAAATAATCAATAAATCGCCTAAATAACGTCCATCATAATGCAAAAAAGTGCCATTAAAAAAATAATGGACTCCCCAAGAACTCCACCAGTTCAGATCATCGCCGACCAAAGGCATTAAATAACCCAGCGAACCAAATAATAGAAAATCTAAAATAAAAATAAGAATAGTTATTTTAGAAAATTTTTTCCACCTTAATTGCATAACCACGCTCCAAATACATTAATCTTGCTTTTATTATAACTGGACACCAATAAAAAAGAACAACTTCTTAGTTTAAGTTGTTCCTATAGATTACTATTTAGTTTAACTTATTAATAATAAACGACACAATTAAGACCAAAATAATTGCACCGATAATTGATGGAATCAAGGCCATTCCTGCAATTTGCGGTCCCCAACTACCTAAAATAGCTTCACCTAATGCTGAACCAACTAGTCCTGCAATAATATTGCTAACCCAGCCCATTGATGCACTCTTTTTAGTCAAGGCACCAGCAATCAAACCGATAATAGCGCCCACAATCAATACCCATAGCCAATGCATAAATACCACTCCCTTATAATTTTTACTATACGAAATTTTTCCCGTCAATTATAATATTTTGCTCAACATGTCTAACCAACATTTGCTACAATGTTGACAAAGATTAATCTCATCAACATTATATGTACCCTCATCCAAATATTAAAGGGAGCCTTATATTATGAAAATAAATCAATTTGCCAAACAAAAGCTTTCCTATGAACAAGAGATTGCCGAATTGAAAGCGATCAAATTCATTAATACTGAAATATTGCAACAAACACCAACACAAGCTTTTTACACTTTATTGCAACAAAGCTTTCCAGAATGCCACACAACTACTGCGAAAAATACGAAAATCGCTGCACTTTTAGCGACTCCTGCGCAAAACGCTTATGACTACTTGCAAACAAAACAAATTACGGTCAATGCTTTTTATAATATATATTTTCAATTGCTAGGTCTGAAAGTAGGAATTGATTTCGATCCTGAACACCCGCTAGCTTTAAAAAGCTCAATCAATTATCCCGTTTTTCCTAATAACATTTTGCAAACTGCAGATATTTTGCACGGCTGGTATCAATTATTAATCACCCATACTGTCCATGGGCAAACCTTTTTGGACGAATTGGCTTCACGCGGTTATTTCCAAAAATTAATTGCCAACAAGCAAATTTCCCAACCCTTATTTTTCAACGGAAAAGCCCAAGCCGTTTTTGACACAACTAAATTAATTCATGAAGTTGTTTATGTAGAATCCAACTTAGATAGCGATCACGATGGTCAACTTGATTTATTAAAGGCTGAAGTAATCCGCCCAGTAGAAACAAATACCGGGCTCAAAGTACCGGTGTTATATACTGCTTCACCGTACAATCAAGGCACCAATGATGAAATTGGACAAAAATTAACACATAATGTTAACCAACTATTAGCACCAAAAACACCTTGCGATAATACTGTCACCCAATCTGCAAAGGCTAATTTAGTTTCTGACATTCAAACAAGAACCATACAATCAGAAACTACTGTTGCAGAAGAAACTTTTGGTTCCAACTTCACTTACAGCTTAAATGATTATTTCTTGGCACGCGGTTTTGCCGTTGTCTATGCTGCTGGAATTGGCACGAAGGACTCCGATGGTTTGCGTACTTGTGGCGACGATCAGGAAACTATGTCGACTATTGCTATCATTGAGTGGCTTAATGGTACGCGAACAGCTTTCACCAATCGAACAGATAATATCGCTATCAAAGCTTGGTGGTGCAACCAAAATATTGCAATGACCGGCAAATCTTATTTGGGTACTTTGGCAATAGCAGCGGCAACCACCGGCGTAACGGGACTTAAAACGATTATTGCTGAAGCTGGTATTTCTAGTTGGTATGATTACTACCGCGAACATGGATTAGTCGTAGCACCGGGTGGTTTTCCTGGTGAAGATGCGGATGTTTTAGCAGCAGAAACTTTTTCCAGACAACAGCAAGCAGGCAATTATCTGACTGTCAAAAAAACTTGGCAACAGCAATTGCAAAGGATTCAAAAGCAACAAGATCGCACTAGCGGTGACTATAACAATTTTTGGGATGAACGTAATTATCGCCACAATGTCGCTGAAATTAAAGCTGATTTAATCTTAGTACACGGTTTAAATGATTGGAATGTTAAACCAAAAAATGCTTTCAAATTATGGCAAGCATTAGATTCAAATAACATTTCCAAAAAGTTGATTTTGCATCAAGGGCCACATATTTATATCAATAATTTTCGTTCTTTAGATTTTACTGATATGATGAATTTATGGCTGTCAAACAAATTGTACGGTATAGCTAATCAGGCTGAACAAATTTTGCCAGACGTCTTAATTCAAGACAACACCAAGCCTGAAACATGGCTTAAATATACTGATTGGGGAAATAATGCCAATAAAAAATCCACTTTCTTCTTAGCACCAAATAAACTGACTCCTACGTCGACTTCTACTAAAACAGTAACTTTTTCAGATCAACTATCGCCAAAAATATTTAAAAACTATACTAAGAATTTCAAACAGTGGCGAGAAGATCTAGTAGCAACTCAAAGTAACAATTTGGACAACAATCGATTAATTTTTCAAAGTAATCCTTTATCAGAACCGCTCATCATCGACGGTCGCCCCATAGTCAAATTGCGTGTGGCTAGTAGCCAAAATGTTGGTTTAATCAGTATTCGCTTAATTGATTATGGGCGAGATTTTCGGTTACAACAATTACCTACAATCTTGGAAACCCAGGCTTTTGATCTCGGATTCCATTATCAAAAAGAAACTTTAAAAGATTATCAATTAGCTACTGAACCAACGAATTCACAACTAATTTCTTTTGCCCATCTTAATTTGCAAAATCGAGAAAAATTGACCAAAGTTCAGACAATCACACCTGAGCAATTTTATGATGTTAAAATACCCCTGCAACCGACACACTATCAAATCAAAACTGGACACCAACTAGGATTGATTGTCTATGCGACAGATATGGAAATGACAATCCGCGCCAATCAAAACATTTTGTACTCGCTAACGTTAAGTAATTGTTCTTTGACCATTCCCCATTTATAATAAACGCAGAAATAACGAGGGGATGGCTTTTTTGAATATATCTTATATTATTTGGTTATGGATTAGTGTGCTAGTAATCTTTATAATTTTAGCCATTAGCTTTCACCAGAATAAATTTCGACTCATCAATGGTGCTTTAGTCAATTTATTATTAGCCATCACCGCAGTCGCTGGTATTTTAACAGTGGAAGCTAGTAAAATTCAGTGGCTGTATCAATTAGTTTATTGGATACTAGTAATAATATCCGTGCCAATTTTAGTGTTATATTCCTCACTAGGCTTATTATTACTTTGGAACGCTAGCATCGTGTGGCGCAGAGAAAGCCATTCACTAACTAATGAATTAACTTTACTATTAGGCTTGGGTGTTTTACTGTTACCAATGCTTCGTTTAATTTCTAAAAAATTATTTCCCGATTTGGGACTTAATTTATACACCCATCTACTTTTACCAATTATTTTTTATGTTCTTTTTTGGCTATTGGCTTTTATAACTTCTTTTTTAATTACTCGGCTATATAAACCTAAATATAATCAAGAATATATTATCGTCTTAGGTGCAGGGTTGTTAAATGGTACTGAAATTTCACCCTTGTTGGCTTCTCGTCTGGACATAGCTTTAGAATTTGCAAATAAGCAAATACAAAAAAATGGATATTCGCCAATCATTATCTGTTCTGGCGGACAAGGGTCTGACGAATCTTTGCCGGAAGGGCAAGCAATGCGTGCTTATTTATTGGAACATAGTTCTTTACCACAACAAGTTTATAGTGAAACGCGCTCCAAAAACACTTATGAAAATTTTAAATTCTCAAAAGCTATTTTAGAAAAATTACACCTGAATTTGCAGCAAGGCATTTTTGCTACTAGTGATTACCATACTTTCCGTGCTGCCAGCTATGCGCGTTCTGTCGGTCTATTTATCAACGGTATTGGTGCACAAACTAGTAAATTCTTTATTCCAAACGCTTTTTTGCGCGAATATGTGGCTTTATTAGCCAATCATAAAAAATTCCATGTTATTTGCCTTAGCTTTATTTTATTAGTTTCTATCTTTGATTTATTCGCTTTATTAACACAATAAAAAAGCTTGTCTATTAGATAAGCTTTTTTATTTAAAATTCTTCGTCTTCGGAAATCTCATCATTGACTAATATTTTTTGATCAAAAGATTGTATCCCTGCAATACCTTGATCCACGGCTGTTGCTGACAAGTCTTCTTCTTCCATATGTTCTCGTTGCAGAAAAATTTGCAACAGCATTGGAATATTTGCACCAGTAATAATTTTCAAATTAGGAAATTGGGTCAGCAAACTAGTCAACACATTGAAAGGCGTACCTCCTTTGATATCAACAACTGCTAGTACTTTTTGCTCGCTAAACTTCTGTAATTCAGTCACAACCTGTTGTTTAAATTGTTCAACAGATGCTCCCGTTTTAAAAGTCAACGCTACACACTTTGATTGAACGCCACAAATCATTTGTGCTGTATCTAATAAACCAGTTGCCAAAGATCCATGGCTACAAATTAATACAGGAGTCATTATTTTTACCTCCTAATATTTGAGCTGTCGATAATAGCGACGAATATCCATCGGATGACGATTAATATGCTCAACATAAGCATCAATACGATTATTAATCTCATGAAATACAAATGGCGATATTAGACCACGATATTGGAGTGAAATGCCCAACAAATCATAATCTTTCGTATCAATAATCGTATAATTACCACAAATTTGTGGCAAAAACTTAGCTACTCGTTCACTCAAAGAACGTTGCATATCTTCGCCAACATAAACTGTCACCGGTGTATCACGATCAATAACTTCTAAAGTGCCATGGAAAAATTCTGCCGCTTCAATTGATTTACTACGCAACCAATGTTGTTCTTCCCAGTAACACATCGCATAAGAATAAGTTGCCCCCCACTGATTACCGGCACCGACAAAATAGTGCATAGAATCTTCGTGATGCTTAGCCGCAAATTCTTTAGCAAAACTGTCCGCTTTTTTAGCGACCTCCACAATAGCTTGGGCAAAATTTTGATCCATTTCTTGGTAAAAGTTATCATAATCCGCAAATTCACCCGCTAAATACATCAAACGATCAGCCACCATGAAAAATTTCAACTGCTCATTTTCCGGGTATGATACGACATAATTAGCTAACTTACTTAATGGTGAGTCAGCAATATCCAAGAAAGCTAAAATAGTTGCGCCCGTAGTAGCAGCTCTTTTGACTGCTTCTACCATTTCTTGTGTAGAACCTGTCACAGAAGAAATAATAATCAGCGTTTGTTTGGTGATGCGTTTATTGCCAGTCACAACATATTCAGCAGCATTTTGCACAAAAGTTTCCAAAGCAGACTTTTCTTTCATATGCGCCACAGCTTGCATAGCAGAAGCGTAAGTGCCACCGATTCCTAACCAACAAATATTTTGATAATTATTAGCATGAATTTTATCAATAATTTCATTAATTTGTGAACGCAAGTGCAAAGCACCGTTCATACTAGACAATTCTTTTTCTTCGTTAAATTTTCTCATTATAAATATCCCCCATCATATTTTAGAAGCTGTAATTTGGTCAAAATCCGGATATGCAGAAACTGTTAAATCAATTCCCGCTGCTTGCGAAAGTTGGGCAGCCAGCAAATGGATCGGAATAGTCATAAATAATGCTGCTAAAAGTTCATCGCAAGAAACTTGTAATTGCAAATCCATAGCTTCTGCTAAAGCACTTTGATTAGCATAAATGATGCTAACTTGAGACACATAAGGCTGTAAAAATTGTTGTAATTTTTGTTGTCGTGCTTGTAATTTACCTTGCGGATCAATAAAAATAATACAATCTGTCTTGGCTAACCCGATATAAGGACCATGCATATATTCTTCTAATTCTTTGCCACTAGCAGTAACGCGCACAGTTTCAGTTATCTTCGTTTCACCTTCACGCGCAATTCCATAAGTAGCACCATAGCCAATAAAAATAAAACGTTGTGCCCGTTGAAATTCTGATATACAATTTTCAACCCAACTAGTGGAGCGTTTTATAACTTGTGGCATTTGCTCAATAATTTGTTGAATCGCTTGATAATACTGATCATATTTGGACGACCCTATAGTTTGTTGCTGTAAACCAAGTTGCATTGCTAGCAAAACCAAATCTAAAATTGTCACACTGTAGCCAGCACTAACATAAGGCATCTGCTCATGTTCCATACACATCGACCAAACATGATTGCTAACTTTACTTAAAGGACTAGTTAAATCACTTGTCAAAACCCAAACCATTTGACCTAGCTGCTGTAATTTTTGCACTAGATGAATAACTGAATAGCTGTGACCGCCTTGTGAAATAGCAATATACAAAGTTTGTGGCCGATTATGCACCAAATAATTAGCTGCTAAAGATGGCTCCTCAACATGAATCGGACAATTTAACACTTGACTCATAAATGGAACTGCCGCATAAGAAGCGTTCGCACTAGAGCCAGTGGCAAACAAAACCACTTCATCAACTGGTCGCTCTTTAAGAGCTGCCAATAAAGGTTGTAAAGCTGTTGATTGTTGTTTTAAAGCTTTTTCATAAAAATCAGGTTCTAAATTGACGTAATCAGTAATGCTCTTCATTTATTTCCTCCTCAACCCAAAATTCCTAATCCTGCACCGGCAATGCCAATACCAGCAATTAATAGCAAAATCCACTGTGCTTTCCAGCCCTTTTTATCTAGCCAATAAATAAATAAGGTGAATAGTAATGGCAATATTTTGGGAACGATCCCATCAAAAATACCTTGCAATGATGTTGCATCACTGCCACTACCAATTTTGAATGGCATTTTAACAGTTACCATGGTAGCAACCATTGCTCCTACTACAGCCAGTCCTAAAACTGATGCACCGTAAGATAACTTATCCATCAAGCCCGTTTTTTGAATTTTTTCAACAAAAGAAGAGCCAATATTATAACCAATCCACAGTCCATAATAACGCGCTAAAATCGCTGGTACATTGAAAATTAATAAAAACAGTAGTGGTCCTAGAATATTACCCTGCAGCGCCAGTGATGTGCCAATTCCCGTAGCAATGACTCGCAATGTTCCCCAGAAAAAAGAATCACCAATACCGCTCAACGGTCCCATTAAAGCAACTTTAATATCGTTAATTGTAGCAACATCAAAATCATCATTCAAAGCATTTTGTTCTTCCATAGCAATGGAAATTCCTAGGGGGAAAGTAACTAACCACGGTGTCACATTGAAAAATTCTAGATGGCGCTGATACGCTTTAATCAGTTGATCTTTTTGATGGTGATAAATTTTTTGTAACGCTGGTACCATAGAATAGGCATAGCCAAGATTCATTTGTCGTTCATAGTTCCAAGCCCACTCAGCAGTAAAAGAACGCCAAAAAGTTGCTAATAAATCTTTACGGGTCAATAACTTAGAATTCCTCATCTTCATAATCAATATCCTCCTTAGCGGCAGCATTGTCGTCATTTGATGTTTGTGTTACAACTTTTTTACCGTGAAAAGACGAATATCCCGTCAAAATTAAAGCCAGGCAAGCACCTAAAATTGCCACACCTGTTACGGGTACTTTCATGTAGACCGCTATTGCAAAGCCCAAAATAAAAAACGTAGCGTTGTTTTTATTAATCATTATTTTCATTAACATGGCGAAACCAAAGGCTGGTAATAAACCGGTAGCTACTTGCAATCCCTTGATAATAAAGGCAGGAATAACGGCTAGCAAAGCTTTCACCGCACTACTACCGAATAAATATGATAAACCTACAACTAATCCGATAGGTAAATTAACTGCCAAAAAACCGCCTAAAAGATTCATACGCCCCATTTTTTTGCCATCACCTTGTGCTGCATATGCATCAGCCTTGTGAACAAAATAAGGCAAGATAAAAATAAAACACAAATTCTTAACTATTAGGACTAATGAAGCAATGGGAATGCCTAAAGTAAGTGCTACCGCAGTACTATTATGCTGTCCAATAGCAAAAGCAGTGCCTAAAACACTACCGGAAATTATTTCCGGGGGAATAGAAGCTCCAATGGAAAACGAACCTACAAATGCTAATTCTAAGCTTGCCCCAATGATAATTCCTTGGCGAACATTGCCTAAAGCTAAACCTGTCAAAGTACACATAACTAAAGGACGCGATAACATAGAAGATCCTAAAAAATATTCTCCATTACCTAACATTGCAATTAACGCCAATATAATAGACGTAAAAATCAAAGAACCCATTCAAATCCCCCCTTAAGCTATGCTTTGAAAACCTGCCTTGTCTCACTAGGAACTTGCTGTATATAAACTTGCACTCCTAAATTTTGTAAATCTGTCAGCTGTTGAACTTCTTGTTCACTAAGATTAATTGTTTTAGCATAACTTTTAGTATTAGCGCGCGGTTTCGTCCCTCCTAAATTCAAATCTGTAATAAGACCCTCTGTTCCTTGAATCAATCGTTTGGCATCTGCCACATTTTCTACAACCACTAGCATGTCATATTTATCAGTAATTCCTGAATTAATGGAAGCAATACTATCTGCAACCGATTTCATAACTAATTTGGCATGCTCCGGCTTAGCCAAGCGAATAGCAGACTTACGTAATTCATCGCCAGCCACCGCATCATTAACGATTAGAATAGTATTGGCACCCAAGGTATTGAACCATGACACCGCAACTTGCCCATGTAATAAGCGATGATCGACCCTCACTAGTTTAATCATAATACAACCCCCAAAAATTAAATTTTATAAAAAAATATACTACAATTAAAATACCAAATTTAGATCTCATATAGCAACTAATATCACGATAAAATTAATGATATTTTTTAATCTATGTTCACTAATCCAAAATAAAAACCCATCATGAAATGATGAGTTTTATAATTATTTTTTATTTAAAAATGAATGGCTGATACCATAACCAAAATAAATTAATAAACCGATGACAAACCAAACTAAAGAATAAATTTTAGCATTACGACTTAAGCCTAAAAATACCAATAAGGAACCCAAAAATCCTAGCAAAGGTAACACAGGATAAAATGGCATTTTAAAACCCGGTTCAGCGATATCTTTTCCTTCACGCTTACGTAAACCATAAATACCCAAAGTCACAAACATAAAAGCGATTAGCGTTCCAGCCGAAATCAATTGTGCTAAAGTTCCGAATGGAAAAATAGCCCCAATCACAACTGCACCCAATGTCAAAATGAGCAAAGCACGATTTGGTCTTTGAGCATGATCCAATTTGCCCAGCCAGCGTGGTAACAGACCATCACGCCCAAAAGAATAAATTAAGCGTGAGCCCGCCAGCATCATACCGATCAAAGCGGTAAACATTCCTAACACTGCTACTGCTTGAACTACCACTGCAACTGTTTCATGATTACTTTGTCGCAAAGCCCAGCCTACTGGTTCAGCGTTGTTGGCATAAGCTGTATATTTAAACATACCCACCAAAACTAACGCCACAGCCACAAATAAAGTTACCGCAATAATCAAAGAACCTAAAATACCACGAGGCATCGTCTTTTGTGGATCCTTAGCTTCAGCAGAATTAGCAGCAATCGAGTCAAACCCTACATAGGACAGAAAAATCATTGACACTCCGGTATAAACACCTTGCCAACCGCCAAAGGCACTGCCATCGGGATTAGCATGATACTTGGGAATAAAAGGAAAGTAATTCCGTACATGAATAGCTGTGGCACCAACAGCGATAAATACTAAAATAGCCAAAACTTTGGCAACTACCAAAATATTTTCAACTCGTGAGGCTTTGGAAACACCCATTGATAATAACGCAGCTGCTAATAAAATAACTACTGCCGCAGTAATATCAATAATTCCGCCATCAGTACCAAAAGCGTTGGCTAAAGATTTTGGCAGTTGCAATCCTAAAGGTGAAATCAACCCTCTGAAATTAGCAGAAAATCCCGCCCCAACGAAAGCTACCGCAATAAAATACTCAGCTAATAATGCCCAGCCGGCAATCCAACCAAAAAATTCACCAAAGATGATATTAATCCATGAATATGCCGACCCAGCAAAGGGCATCGCTGAAGCCATTTCTGCATAAGCAAAAGCTACTAAACCAGCAACAATTGCCGCACCAATAAAAGATAAAATCACTGCTGGTCCAGCATGTTTAGCCGCCACATCTCCCGGTAAAGTAAAAATCGTCGCTGAAACAATTGTTCCTACTCCTAGTGCTAAAAAATCTTTAGTTGTTAAGGTTCTTTTTAAATGAGCGTCCTTAGTTGCATAAATACTAGGGTCTTCTTTACGCAACATTTTTGTTTTGATATTTTCCATAGTCTCATCACATTCATTTCTATTGTCAATTTAATTTTAATTGGTATTTTCTAACATAGAATTCACAAAGTCAATAGTTTTTACAAGTCAAATTCTCCTAATCATCGTAATGTCTGTCATTTTAAAACCAGCTTTTTGGTAGATATGCATAGCTTGAGTATTTTTACCAAAAACATGTAAGCCAACTTGTTGATATCCAAGCTTTTTAACTTGTATCATTGCTAATTTTAGTGCCACTTCTGATAAGCCTTGTCCTTGATATGCTGGCAAAATAGTAAAATCATTGATGAATAAATATGGTCGTGCAGGATTATCACCATCAACAACTTCTGTCAACCACAAATAGCCACATAAACTACCTGCTACCAATTTAATAGTATATAAAAAATTGTTATAAGTTTCCAAGCCTTGTGGCAATAGCAATGTAAATTCATCTGTCGCTCTTTGTAAAGACTCTTTTTCAGACCATAACTTATTAGCTACTTTTTGTTTGGCATATTCTTTAATTTGTGATTGCCAAAAAGCTGAAAATTCCACTTCAGTCATTGGTAGCAATTTTAGTTGTGAATCTTTCAATGATTCTTCCCTCTTTACTCTAGCTAAATATTATATTTCAAGTTATGATTATTTTATCAAAGATGAGGGGGATTTTGCTTCGATGACTAAAAAAATAAGCATTATTGTACCGTGCTACAACGAGGAAAAAACTGTCGATATTTTTTATAAAGCTATTTGCGAAACTTTTAAAAAAATACCTAATTACCAACCCACAATTATTTTTGTGAATGATGGTTCAATTGATCAAACTTTACCTAAGTTGCGTAAATTAGTTCAACAACCAGAAATTGAAAGTCATTACTTATCTTTTTCGCGCCAATTTGGAAAAGAGGCAGGAATCTATGCAGGACTGAAAAATGCCACTGGTGAGCTCGTAACGATTATGGATGCCGACTTGCAGGATCCACCAGAAATGCTTATTGAAATGGTCCACTTATTGGAAACTACTGATTATGATTGCATCGGTACGGCAAGGGAAAATCGAAAGGGTGAACCACCAATACGTTCTTTTTTTTCGAACATGTTTTACAAATTAATCAACAAAATTTCGGATACCCAAATTGTTCCAGGAGCACGAGATTTTCGTTTAATGCGCCGCAATATGGTAGATGCAATTTTAGAATTGACCGAATATAATCGTTTCTCTAAAGGGATTTTTTCTTGGGTAGGTTTCAAAACGAAATATTTACCTTACAAAAATGTGGAACGTGTGGCCGGCACTAGTAGTTGGAATTTTTGGGGATTATTCAAATATTCAATTGAAGGAATCACTGACTTTTCGACGGTACCCCTAATTGTAGCAGTGTGGCTCGGATTATTAGTGATGGTTATCGCCTTTTTAGCTTTGATGTACATCGTACTTAGTGCTTTAATTTCTGGCAATCCAACTCGCGGATGGTCATCAACAATCTCCATTATTTTATTTTTAGGCGGCATGCAACTATTTTTCCTTGGAATTATCGGTAATTATATTGGTAAAATATTTTTAGAAGTTAAACAGCGTCCACTTTATATTATTAAAGAAAAAAAATAAAAATGCCTCGAAGGCATTTTTATTTTACATAAGCTTTATTTAAAGTCGTTCATTTAACTCTTGACCGAGTTCTTCATAACCGGGACGTCCTAATAAAGCAAACATGTTCTTTTTATAAGCTTCCACACCTGGTTGATTAAAAGGATTAATACCATTTAGATAGCCAGAAATAGCGACCGCTAATTCAAAGAAATAAATCAAATAGCCTAAAGTAAATTCATCTTGTTTTGGAATAGTAATACTCATCACGGGCACACCACCGTCTGTATGTGCCAAAACGACACCTTCATAAGCTTTTTTATTTACATAATCCATCGACTTACCTTCTAAATACTGCAAGCCATCCAGATTATCAGCTTCTTTAGGAATTTGAATGTCCTGACGTGGCTGATCAATCATAATAACAGTTTCCATAAGATTGCGCCGACCTTCTTGAATATATTGTCCTAAGGAATGCAAATCTGTTGAAAAATTGGCGGAAGCTGGAAAAATACCTTTTTGGTCTTTGCCTTCCGATTCTCCCATCAATTGTTTCCACCACTCACCAAAATATTGCAAGTTTGGTTCATAATTCTCCAATAACTCTGTCGTGTAGCCCTTACGATATAAAATATTCCGCAAAACAGCGTATTTGTAAGCATCATTATGTTCTAGATCACTGGATTGATACTCACTACGAGCGGCTCTTGCCCCCGCCATTAACTGATCAATATCAATACCCGCTACTGCAATTGGCAATAATCCCACAGCTGACAAAACAGAAAAACGACCACCAATATCATCAGGTACTACAAATTCGGCATATCCTTGTGCATCTGCTTCCTGTTTTAAAGCACCCTTGGCCCGATCTGTCGTGGCATAAATGCGTTTTTTAGCTTCATCCTCACCATATTTTTCAACTAACTTAGCTTTTAAAACTCGAAAGGCAATTGATGGCTCAGTTGTTGTTCCAGATTTAGAAATCACATTAATACTGAAATCACGATCGCCAATCACTGCTAACAAATCAGCTAAATAATTAGGACTAATCGAATTACCGCAGAAATAAACTTCCGGCACTGAACGTTCATTGTTGATATTGTAAAAACTACTGCTCAAAAAATCAATTGCTGCTCTGGCACCTAAGTAGGAACCACCAATTCCGATACCAATGAAAATTTCTGAATCACTTTGAATTTGCTTAGCAGCTGTTTTAATACGCGCAAATTCAGCCTTATCATAATCAACTGGTAAATCTAAAAAACCGCGGAAATCATTTCCTGCACCAGTGCCTTTAAATAGTTCTTGACTAGCAGCATCAACTAATGCCTGCATTTCGGACAATTCATTATCATGAACGAATTTACCCAATTTAGAAGAATCAAATGTAATATGTGCCATAGTTACCCCCTGAAAATTTAATTACTTATCTCACTTAGATTATAGCATAGCCGCAGTTAAACCTTCCGACTAATTCGTTGCACTATCGACCAAATTGCATAACCTAAGATCGTTCCCAAAGTATTAAAAATCACATCATCAATATCACTAACGCCAGTATTCAAAATAAATTGCAAACTTTCAATCAATACTGATAAACATAGACCAATCCCTACTACCCTAACAAAAGAATGCAGCCGAGAACTTAATACTGGTAATAGCAATCCCAATGGCAAAAACCAGACGACATTGCCACAAGAATTATAAAAAAAATCAATTAATGATTTTCCATTAGTCAATTTCCAAGTTTCGACTAGAGGCAACCAATTAATTTCTTTGAAAGATCGATGCCATAACGGGTGAAATTCCCAAGGAAAATAATGTTGTCTAAATACAGTCAGACATAGCAACAATAAAAGATAAATTACTAACAATACCAAATAAAATTCATGCCACCAAACAATTTTTTGCGAGCGCCACACTAAAAAAGCAATCCGTAAAATAACAAATATCAAAAAATAAAAAATAGTTTTATCCAAACTGATAAAAACTAAGTGAATCAAAGGAAAATGGTTGAGTCGACCAGCATAATATGTATAAATTAGTTGATAAATTGGATTTAAAAAGAACATTAACAAAACCTCCCTAGCTAACGATAGTGATACAATGGTAAAATTAAACGTGACAATTAACTTTGGAGTGACCCCAAAATATGGCAAAATTAAAGCAACTGCTGTCCAAACGTATCGGTTGGACACTATTATTAGTATTTTGTATCTGGATCAAAACAATCCTAGCTTATTATTTAGATTTTAGCATGGGGGCCAGTGACCCACTACAACACTTATTATTAATCTTAAATCCTCTAGCTTCAACCTTGTTATTGCTAAGTTTACCACTCTACATTAAAAATCCTAAACTAGCCTATTCGCTAGCCACTGTCATTTATCTTTTGGAAACACTTTTACTGTACAGCAATATTCTTTATTATCGTGAATTCAGCGATTTTATCAGTATTAGTACTATTTTAAGTGTGGGAAAAGTTTCCAAAGGTCTGGGTAGCAGTGCAATTGCTATGGCTCAGCCTCACGACTTTTTATATGCATTAGATTTTTTGATTTTATTAATTCTTTGGCTTACCAAAACAATTAAATTAGACACCACCTATTATAGCCACCTTAAGGCTTTCATGGTTACTAGTTTAGCGGTTACTGGTCTATCCTTAAATATTTTATTAGCTGAAGCTAATCGTCCACAATTACTGGTGCGAACTTTCGATCGCACTTATATAGTCAAATATTTAGGTCTAAATTCCTTCTTGGCATACGATAGCTTTAAGACAGCTCAAAGCAATACCTTACGATCCAGTGCTCAAGGTACTAATATGGATCCTGTTTTAGACTATGTGCAACAACATTATGCTAAGCCTAATCCCAATTACTATGGCGTGGCTAAAGGAAAAAATGTTATTATCATTCATTTAGAAAGTTTTCAACAATTTTTGATTGATAGCAAGGTCAAAGATCAAGAAGTAACACCATTTTTGAATAGTCTTTATCATTCTGACAACACACTATCTTTTGCTAACTTTTTCCATGAAGTGGGGCAAGGTAAAACTAGTGACGCAGAAACAATGATGGAAACCAGTTTATTTGGTTTGCCTGAAGGTTCGTTTTTTACTAGCTTAGGATCTAATAATACTTTTCAAGCAGCACCGGCGATTTTAAATCAGCAACAAGGTTATACAAGTGCCGCTTTCCATGGCAATACAGGATCTTTTTGGAGTCGTGACACTGTTTATAAAAACATGGGCTACAATTACTTTTTTGATCAAAAGTATTATCAGCAAACTGCCGATAGCAACACTTACTGGGGTAGCAAAGATAAATTATTATTTGCTGAAAGCGCTAAATATTTAGAACAATTACAACAACCCTTTTATACTAAATTTTTAACAGTTACTAATCACAATCCTTTCGAGTTAGCTGAAAATGATACTGAGGGCTTTGACAAGCCAGATACACCCAATACAATGGTAAATAATTATTTTGCCACGGCGCATTATTTAGACGATTCTGTACGCGAATTCTTTGATTATTTAAAGTCTAGCGGTCTATATGATAATTCTATCGTAATTTTATATGGTGATCATTTTGGCTTGAATGCTGGCGATGAGAAAGATTTAGCGCCCTTATTGAATAAAGATCCTAATCACTGGACTAATTTTGACCACACGCAATTACAACGAGTACCGTTTATGATTCATATGCCAGGTTTAAAAGGTGGCATTCAAAAACAATATGGTGGCGAAATTGACGCATTGCCAACACTTTTACATTTATTAGGCGTCAATACCAAACCGTATATTTTTATGGGAAATGATTTGTTATCCAAACAACATGACCAAAATGTTATTTTCCGTAATCACAATTTTGTTACACCACAGTATACCGTAATGACTAACAACAATAATAATAGTCTTACTATTTATCAAAATAGTACGGGACATTTGATTGAGCACCCCTCTAAAAAATTGGAACAAAAGATGCGAAAAGTAGCGAAAACTAAAAATAACGAGTTGAATATTTCTGATACGGTGAATAAAACTAATCTCTTACGCTTTTATACCCCACCTAATTTCACGCCAGTTGATCCCAAGCATTATAATTATCAAAATCAATTTCAACAACTTCTCAAGATACGCGATGAATTAGGCAGCCAATCAACTAGTTTATACTCACGTAATAACAATCGTTCCACTACTAATTTATATAAAACTAATGCTCCAGAATTACAAAATGACTTTACTCCGATTTACGAAATTCCTAAGTAAAAATAAAAAACCTAATACATTTAAGTATTAGGTTTTTTATTGCTCAACTATTTTATTTTTTTTTGAATAACTTGCTCATCATAAAAAGTTAACGTGAATTCAGTACCTTGATCTAAATGACTAGTAACTTGGATCTTGCCTTGATGTTGCTGCATCAGTTGGTGCACAATGGCTAATCCTAAACCAGACTCGCCGTATTTGGTGCTTTTACGCGATGGATCTGCTTTATAATAACGTTCCCAAATATTTTTAACTTGCTCTTCGCTCATCCCCATACCGTTATCAGCGATCTTAATTACTACTGCCTTTTGAATATCATCATGTTGTGCTTTAATTTTGATCCAGCCATTATTGGTAAACTGAATCGCATTTTGCGTTATATTAAACACAATTTGAATAAAGCGATCATAATCGGCATAAACGACTAATTCAGGCGAAACCTCCAATAATAATTGATCATTGGCTTGCTCAGCCTTATTAGTCAATTGTGAAATAATATTTTGCAAGCAATCGGAGACATCAAAATTACGCTGTTTTAAAGGCAATTGGTTAGTTCTGATTTTTTCATAATCCAGATTTTCATTGACCAAGCGTATTAAACGCTTGGTTTCATTGCGCATCAATTCTAGGCTTTTTTTTCGTGATTCTTTAGGAATAGCATCATATGCGATTCCTTCAAGCAGTCCATTAATTGTAGTTAAAGGTGTGCGCATTTCATGAGCCGCATCTGCCATAAATTCCTTGCGTCGCTCTTCTTGACGCTTAATTTCTTGATTAGATTTTCGCAAAGAATGCGTCATTTCATTAAAATCAGAAGCTAAATCATCAATTTCATCTTGCCCATCTTCACTAATTTGTACTTCAAAATTTCCTGCAGCCACTCTTTTAGTAGCATTACGCAGGCGATCGATTCGCTTAACTTGCCAATTAGCCAAAAACCAACTCATCACTATCGCAATCAAAATAGAACCTAAGAAAGCCAAGAGCAAATTTTGCTTAATTTCGTTAATATTGGTTTGAATTGAAGAAACTTCTGCGCCTACCCACAAAACGGCAACCAAGTTATTATTTTGGTCAAACCATGGCTTAATAATATAAGTCATTGGACGACGGCGATGCACATTCATATTTTGATTTTCGTGACTATTACGCTCACGTAAAACATGCCCTGACTCTAATAATTTCCAAGTTTTAGCGCTAAAAACAGAATTTTGGGTTGCTTGTGGATAAATTTCCCGACCATTATTATCAAACATTGCTAATTTAACTTTTTGATCAGCTAAAATGTCTTGAAACATGTCCAAAGTATCCGGTGTAATATTTTCAATAGTTTGCTTGTTGGCGTCAAATTTAAGCGACATTTTCTGCAAATTATCTGAATAACCTTCCAATTGACCCCAAGTTTGCTTATATGCCATATTTTCACTGTAATTAAAAACAGTCAAAATCACAATACTCAAACAAGTAATCACAACAATTAAAAAGCCTAGCATATACTGATAAATTAGTTTCATTAGTCTTTAACGCCGGAATCATCAAATTTATAGCCTACGCCCCAAACTGTTTGAATAACTTTAGGTCCCACTTGCTCAACTTTTTGACGTAATTTTTTGATGTGCGCATCAACTGTTCGTTCATCGCCAAAATAATCATAACCCCAGACTTGTTGAAGTAACTGCTCTCTTGAAAAGACTTGTCGCGGTTTACTTGCCAAACTCTTCAACAAATCAAATTCCTTTGGAGTTAAATCAGGAATTTCTTTGTTATTTAAATACGCTTCGCGTGTCCGACTATTTAAGCGAAAATGATCCGTTTGGATATCAAATTCATTATCCGCTACACCTTGGTGCTCTGTGTCATTATTTAATTTTTTTCGACGGTACAAAGCTTTAACACGCGCAATTAACGTAATGGGACTAAAAGGCTTAGTTACGTATTCATCAGCATATTCCAAGCCCAACACTTGATCACTTTCTGAATCACGCGCAGTTAACATAATAATTGGTACTGAAGAAATTTGCCGAATTTCTTTGGCTACCTCCATTCCATCTTTAGCTGGCAAATTCAGATCTAATGTAATGATATCCCAATCTGTCGGCTGTTTTTTAAATACTTCTAAAGCTTGTTCTCCATCATATGCAAAAAATACATCCCATTCTTCTTTTTGGAAAAACATTGACATCATTTCAGAAACAGATTTATTATCTTCCACCATTAATAATTTCATAAATTTTCTCCTAATTATATAAAAAAAGCAGAGCTTTCAATCCCCGCTTTATCTTACCATTTTATGCTTCATTTTGAGAATTTTGGACTACAATTTTACCAATCGCTTGACCTGCTTCAATAATTTGCGTAGCTTTTCTAAAACCAGCTGCATTAAAATGCGGAATTGTGGTATAAAGTGTTGATTGCAATTTTTGCTCATCAACCAGAGAAGCTATTTTATCCAAATATTGTCCTTGGGTCGCCATATTAGCAGTTTGATAGTAACTTTTGGAAAACATCCACTCCCAAGCAAACATCACACTTTTATGTTTCAAATCATTCATCTGTGGTAAAGACATATTCGTAATAGTACCTACAAGACCGCTAACCGGTTGAATGAGAGCGACAATTTCCGACCAATGTGGATTCACATCACTTAAAGCAACAATATAGTCTACATATTGATAACCTAATTTTTTAACTTGCTTTACCAGATCTTGACGGTGATTTAAAATCTCATCTGCTCCCATTTGTTTAACCCATTGGCGAGTTTTAGGCCGCGATGCAGTTGCCAAAACCGTTAATCCACACAATTTCGCTAACTGGATAGCAATAGAACCCACACCACCTGCACCATTAATAATCAAAATGGTTTTTTGTTTATTTAACTGTGGATCTATGTGCAAAGACATTTTTTCAAACAATAATTCATAAGCTGTCAATGAAGTAAGCGGTAAAGCTGCACTTTGAACATTGTTCAAAGTTTTAGGAGCGTGTCCCACTAATCGACTATCTACCAATTGCAACCGGGCATTACTGCCGTTACGCTGATAATCTCCCGCATAAAATACCCGCTCTCCAATACTAAAATCACTTACTTCATCGCCAATAGCAACCACTATTGCACAAGCATCAAAGCCCAAAATAGTCGGCTGTTCCGATTTTTGCAACGACTTTCGTGCAACAACATCTACTGGATTAACTGCACTGGCTGTTACTTTAACCAACAAATCAAAGCCAGTAGGTTCAGTTATTTGAACAGTGACATCTTGAAAACTACGCTGATCATTTATAGGATAAAAATTATCAAAACCAACAGCTTCAGTTAACATCTAATAACCTCACTTTTACACTAAAAAATATAAGAAAAACATTACGAGATATTTTTCTGGCAAAATAAACAAACATTGTTCTCAAAAATTTGTTTTTAGAATCTCATAAAAACATTCAAAATAAGTTATAATGAGTTATCAAATGTAAGGAGAATAATAATGACAAAACAAAATACTGTCTATTTTGCTTGTTCCTGGTTTTCAGAAGAAGAACAAAAATACATGGAACAAGGTCAAAAAGCAATATCTGCTAATCCTACAGTAAATTGGCCTGACAGCTACCGTCCCTTAGATCATCAATTCAAAAATATTGATGTAGTTAAGCATCCTGAAGCTTTATCTGATCCTTTATGGCAAATTGGTACTTTTCAAAATGACATTACTGGAATTGATAAATCAGATATTATTTGCGGCTTGTTCCTACCGCACCGAGCTGATCCAGGAATGTCCTTTGAGTATGGTTATGCCTATGCAACACATAAACCCATAGTTTCAGTAATTCCTGACAACTCTAAAGCTGAAATAAATTTAATGCTCATTCCCAGCGTGACAAGTTATATTACAATAAGCGAATTAGCCACTTTTGACTTTAATCAATTAGAATACAATATACGACCGCTAACAGCTTATTAAAATCCGACCTTCTTAGCCTTATATACGGGCAAGAAGGTTTTATTTTTTAGACAAAATCATAATTGCTAATACAAACAGTAAAATAGCAATAACCAAATTACCCAATCGCGCCGAAAACATTATATTACGATACTTTGTATCAACTTGTTGACGAGTACCTCTAAATATTTGTACAAGTTGCCAAATCCCTAACATAATAATTATAATACTAATTATTAAATTCATAATCATCAAGCATTAAGCTATCCTTCGTCCAAAATCTGGTTTAAACCATTGCATATTACCAACACTAACCACTTCACCTGGTTGTGGTGCGTGAATATATTGATCATTACCAATATAAATACCAACATGATAAGCATTACCAACACTACCCCAAAACACTAGATCGCCTGATTTCAGATTATCTAAAGAGACATATTTTCCTTGTAAACTTTGCAATTGCGAAGTTCGCGGTAATAAAATGTGATTCAAACGTGCTACATATTGCACTAAGCCAGAACAATCAAAACCACTAGTATTACTGCCGCCAAATACATATGGGACGCCCAAGTAAGAATAAGCAGTTTGTACTAGATTACTATTTGATTCAGCCATTGTAGCATCAAAATTATAACTAGTTGGTTGTATATTAGAGATAGTAACACTTTCTTTTGTAGCAGGTGCAGAAGCGATTTCTGTCGGCTGATCATCAATTTTATTAGCTACCTCAACAATGGGTGTTAGAGCATGCTTAACAATAATATCTTTAGCTTGTATCATAGACACATTGTTAAATCCACTTATAAATAACAAAAATCCCACTACCAATGGAGTTGCTTTTTTCCTATTCATTTTCCCCTCCGTTATTCTAACTTATATTACGTAAATTCTACTGATTATTTTATATTTTAATTAAAATTTAAGCAATAAAGTTTAGTTCGGCTTTGCCTAAATTTATCAATTAAGCGCTTGCACAAATTTGTTATTTTGATTATGATTGCTTTAAAATAATATTGAAGCAAGGGGTGCCTGTGGCTGAGATAGATCTTTGATCTAAACCCTTTGAACCTGTAAGTTAGAACTTGCGTAGGGATGTGCTATTAATAATTCAAGTAATAGACGTCGAGCAAGAAGACGTCTATTTTAATAGTCTTTTCGCGAATGACTAATTTAAAAGTTCTGTGCTCATTAGGGGGAAGAGCCAGTGAAACTAGCATGGTTAGATAAGTTGCGTGAACAAAATCCAGTAGTATTGAATATTTCCAACTTTGTCACCGTACAAGATGTAGCTAATGGTCTAAATGCATTAGGCGCATCGCCTATCATGTCTGAAGAAATTGCCGAAACTAAAGAAATGGTCGCGATTAGTGATGCTATAGCTTTAAATTTGGGTTCTTTTACGCAAACTCAAATTGCACATATTAAAAAAATGGGTCAAGAAGCTAATTTCGCACATAACCCGATTGTCTTGGATCCAGTGGCTGTCGGCGCAATTAGTTACCGCAAACAAACCGCACTGCAGTTATTACAAGATTTCTCAGTGGCTGTAATTCGCGGCAATGCGGGAGAAATTGCTGCTTTAGCGAACTTTAGTTGGCAAGCTAAGGGGATTGATGCTGGTTTTGGTGACAGTAATGTAGTTGAAATGGCTAAAGTAGTTGCTAAGAAATTTCATTGTATTATTTTAATGAGTGGCAAAACGGATTATATTACCGATGGCAATCGTGTTACTGCTGTTCACAATGGTACCAAATTATTCGCAATCCACGTTGGCTCAGGCGATATGTTAACGAGCATTGTTGGTGCTTTTGCAGCTGTCAGTAAGGGAGATTATTTTGAAGCTGCCCAAACGGCGGCCTTAGTATTTGCTGCAATTGGTGAACTGGCAGCTAAAGATAAATGCATCGGTCCAGGCAGTTTCACTGTAAATTTACTGGATCAATTATTTTTAGCAGAATCTCAACAAATTTCTGCTATCGCCGATTATGAGGAGTTATAAAGATGAATTCTGAAATTAATTCTTTTCCACAAGTATTAACCATTGCCGGTACTGACTCAGGTGGGGGTGCAGGAATGATGGCTGACTTAAAAACCATGCAAGAATGTCATACATTTAGCACTGGTGTTATAATTGCCGTTACTGCACAAAACACCCTAGGCGTCCAACAATCTTTCATGTTGCCAAAAGAAATTATTGATGCTCAATTTGCTTCTATCGCCGCTGATTTCCAGATTAGAGCTTGTAAAACCGGTATGTTGGGTGATGTACAACATGTTCAATACGTTGTCAATAATTTAAAAAAATATGATTTTGGACCATTAATTGTCGATCCTGTTATGGTTGCCAAAGGTGGAGCCATTTTATTGACCGATGAAGCTATTTCATTAGTTAAACAACAACTATTTCCCCTAGCAACAGTGATCACTCCCAACATCATAGAAGCACAACGTTTAGTTGATCAAGAAATTAAAGATGCAAATGACATCAAGTTAGCTGCTAAAAAATTACAAGACTTAGGTGCTAAAAATGTCATCATTAAAGGCGGACATGCAAAAGGTCAGCAAGTTAGCGATTATTGCTTATTTTTGGATCATACAGATTTATGGTTGAACGCCCCGCGTATTATTACACCACGCACCCATGGAACTGGCGACACTTTATCAGCTTGTATATGCTCCCAAATAGCTAGAGGTATCCCGCTAAAAACAGCAGTTCATATAGCAAAAGATTTTATCAATCTAGCTATTAAAAAAACAATTCAAGTTGGCCATGGACATGGTCCCTTAAATCACTGGGCCTATCAGGAGGTAAATAAAAACGCAGAGCTTTAATCCAGATGTACTCAAAGCCTATTTTGTTTGTGGCACCCAAGATTTAACACCGCAACAATCATTAATAGTTATTGTTCAGCAAGCCTTAAAAGCAGGAATTACTGCTTATCAATTCCGCGATAAAGGACCGCATGCTATGTTAAGTCATCAGCAACGCTTAGAAGAAGCTTTCAAATTGAAACAATTATGCCATCAATATCAAGTTCCATTTATTGTTGATGATGATGTTACACTAGCGCAACAAATAAATGCTGATGGTGTTCATGTTGGTCAAAGCGACGCCAAAATTCAACAAGTCGTCACAAAAGTAGGATCAAAAATGATCGTAGGATTATCTTGCTCTAATAAACAAGAAATTGAAATTGCTAACCAAATTACAGGAATTGATTATTATGGTTGTGGTCCAATATTTGTGACTAATTCTAAAGAAGATGCCGCGCCATCTATTGGACCGTGTGGTTTAGCGCAACTTAAAACAATAGCTACTCGACCTATAGTAGCAATTGGCGGAATTACAGCCGATAACATCAGCGCTATTTCACAAATTAAAGTAGCAGGCAGTGCTGTAATATCAATGATTACTAACAGTTCAGACATTCAAAAAAGTGTGCAACAATTAATAAAAAGTTGACACGAAAAAAGGCGGTGCTTGCAATCACCACCTTTTTCGATCAGCTAGTTTCCTCCTCATTATTTAAAATTGTCGTCATGACTTCTTAAATATATCAAAAAAGTCCTTTAACAAAAGTGATAATATTAGCCAATCATTTCATTTTGAGTCGTTTTTTGAAATTATTTCATTTAATAAGTTATTTTTTATTAATAAATCAACAGTTGATAATCGTTTTATGATAATTTCTTGGTCTACTTGTAAACTACTATCTAGCCAAATTTGCCATTGCTGCCAAATTGCACCAGTTAAAAATTCCAAAATAAAAACATCGCTTTCTAAAGAGACTAATTGCTGCAATAACATGTTCTTGATTAACTTAGTAAAGACCAATTGCTGATCAATTTTAGTCAAATAATGATATAAAGATTGCACACCAAAATGATGTTTTTGGACATAAGCCACTGAAAAACTAGTCACTTGCTGCCAACTAGTAAAATTGTGTTGCAAAAGCGGTGTGAATTTGCGAAGCGCGACCTGCTTATATAATTCATCTAAGCCGCCAGCAAAATGGCGATAAATTGTACTACGGCTGACTGGTACATATTTTAAAAATTGCGTTAAAGAATTTATTTTAATATTTTGCTGAAATAATAAATTGTCTAAACGATAGAGTAAATATTCTGCTGTAATGTTCAATACCATAAAAAAAGCTCCTCACAAAGCAGGTTTGCAAAGAGTCTTATCTCAAAACATTTTTTAGATTACGCCGCATCTCACGGTCTTGATCCCGTCGTTTAATTGTCTCGCGTTTATCGTATTGCTTTTTCCCTTCCGCTACCCCTAGCAAAACCTTTGCAAAGCCATGCTTTAAATAAACTTTTAACGGGATCACCGTGATGCCCTTGGTTTGTAGTTGTCCACTAATTTTAGCGATTTCCTTCTTATGCAATAATAACTTACGATCACGCAATGGATCATGATTAAACTGATTGCCCTGATCATAAGGACTAATATGGACATTAGCTAACCACAATTCTCCTTTACGCTGTTGCACAAAACCATCACGAATATTAATTCGACCAGCTCGAATTGATTTGATCTCTGTTCCAGTCAATGAAAGTCCTGCTTCATATGTTGTTGAAATATTATAGTCATGACGAGCTTTTCTATTATTAGCAACTTCATTGCTTGCTTTGGGATGTTTTTTCAAGGAACTCCCTCCTTAGTGCTGCGTTTTTTGCTTATTGTTTTCATATTTATTAGAACGATGTTTAAAATTGCGTTGCGATTTACCATGCTGCGTTTTGGTAGTGTGCCGGCGATTATTTTGCTGCTCGCGACGTGCTTTTTCTTTATCAGCTACTTTTTGTTCTTCTAGTGTTAATACTGGCTCAAAATCCACTTGACGTTGTTCAGCATCAGCTCTAATTAACTTAACTTCGATGGGATCACCCATTGTGTAGATTTTATGAGTAGTTTTTCCAACCATGGATAACATTTTTTCATTGTATTCATAATAATCATCTAACATATTAGAAATATGAATCAAACCTTCAACCGTATTATCCAAAGAAACAAACATCCCAAAACTAGTTACACCACTGATAACACCTTCGAATTTTTGACCAACTTTATCCTCCATAAATTCGGCCTTTTTCAAATCATCTACAGCACGTTCAACATCAATAGACTTACGTTCACAAGCTGAAGTGTGCACAGCTACTTCGTCTAATTGCTCATCCCACTTATTTTGCACATCTTCACCTAATCCTTCTTGCGCATAACTGTGGATCATGCGGTGAACCATTAAATCAGGATAACGTCTGATCGGTGAAGTGAAATGTGTATAATCAGTCGCTGCCAAACCAAAATGTCCTAAAGGTTCCGGTGAATATCTAGCTTGTTGCAAACTACGTAATAACATTGTTGTAATAACTGCTTCTTGAGGTTGATCAGCTACTTTTTCTAAAACTGTTTGAAACATCTTTGGGGTAACATTTTTAGCATCACCCGGTACTGAAAGTCCAAGAGAATTAGCTAACTCAAAGAATGTTTTGACTTTTTCTGGATCAGGCTGCTCATGCACCCGATATAAGAAAGGCACATGTAAACTACTAAAATGCTTGGCTACTGTTTCGTTGGCTGCAAGCATGAATGATTCAATCATCATTTCTGCCGTATCACGATTTCGCAGTTTAATATCAATTGGTTTACCTTGATTGTCGACAATAATTTGAGCCTCTGTTTCATCAAAGTCAATTGCACCGCGTTCGTGACGTACTTTAAATAAAATATCATGCAATTGAGCCATATCTTCAAGCATTGGTACAAGTTGGGCATATTGTGACCGAACTTCTTCATCACCATGAATAATTTTATTAACATTATCATAAGTTAAACGTGCGTGTGAACGAATAACACTAGGATAAATTTCATGACTCACAATTTCTCCTTGAGGCGTAATTTCCATATCACAAGTTAAAACACAACGCTCCTCATCAGGATTTAATGAACAAATTCCATTAGACAACCGAAAAGGCAACATCGGAATTACACGATCCACTAAATACGTACTCGTTCCTCTTTCATAAGCTTCCATATCTAATGGTGTCCCCGATTTTACATAATGAGTAACATCAGCAATATGAACTCCTAAATGATAATTACCATCTTCCAACTTCCACAATGTCACGGCATCATCAAAATCCTTAGAATCATCGCCATCAATGGTTACGGTGATTTGTTCAGTATTATCACGACGTCCTTGCCAATCAGCAGTTGTTAAATGATCAGGCACTTGTTGCGCAGACTGTAAAACCTCTTGTGGAAACTCATCTTTAACATCATTTTGATAAACAATTGATAGCTCATCGACACCGGGAGCGTTTTTATTGCCCAAAGTTTTTAGAGCAATCCCTTTCATGCTACGAGGAGCTTTTTCACTAGGATACTCAACAATTTCTACTTGGACCATATCGCCCATCTGTGGCAAAATACCCGTATCTTTGATAAAAACTAAATTATTAGCCAATTTCTTTTCATGACTTTTTACATAGCCTAGCAACCCCGTTTTTTTAACTTGAACATCACTGTAAGGCATGAATTCACCAACAATTTGCTTCACACCATGCTCAATAATGTTAGTAATTTTACCTTCAGCACCATTATCACCCCATGGATTAACCGGCTTAATAATTTTCACTTCTACTTCATCATCATTAATGGCATGGTTCGTATTTGGGCGCGCAATAAAAATATCAGGTTCTTCATCGTCATAGCGCACAAAACCAAAACCACGATCGTTGGCACGAAAATTACCAATTACAGTTTGATTAATAGGTGCTAATTTAAACTGATTATTGTTACTAGTAGCAATAATCTTTTTTTCGCCTTCTAAAACAGCCAAGGCTTTTAACACATCATTATATTTATTCGTACCACTAAGATGCAGAATATCATTAATTTGCTGCGTCGTATATTTACGTTCAGGATAATTACGGAAAATTTCTAGAATATCCGCAATAAATTTATTTTTTTCTAAGGTCATTATTTGCTCCTAATTTACTGTTAAAAATTTAATTAAATCATGAGTCAAAGCAGGACGTGCCTGATTGACAGTAATTACATGGCCCGCTTTTGGATAAATATGCAAGTTAACTTGCTGATCGGGAAAATTATCTACCAAATTTAAGGCAACTTTAGGGTCAATAATTTGATCCTCTTGACCATGTCCAATGAAAAGTGGTTGTTTGATGGCTTTTAATTGTTGTTTGACTTGCACAGCTTGTTTTTGAATATCGTGTAGAGCTTTTGGTAACTTTTGTTGCGCAATTCGCATATGCTGTGCCTTCGTAGCAACATCTACTTGCTGTAAGGTATCTATTTTTTGAACATATTGATAAAATCCAGCATTAACTGCTGTAAAATCAGTGGCTTCCACTGGACAACCTAATACCACACCTGCCTCAATTTGCGGATACTCAACTAGCGCTCTTAAGGCAAAAATACTTCCCAAAGACAAGCCAATCACTATTAAATGTTTCGTAGTTAGGTGTTCAATAGCGCGACAAGTATCTTTCCACCAGGCATCTACACTGCCTTTTTGTAAAATATCAATTGGATTACTTGTCCCGTGTCCCGTAAAAAGTGGTAAATAGACACTCATATTATTTTGTACTAATGAATGCCCAATAATTCTAAAATCATTGGGACTACCAGTATAAGAATGTAAAAATAAAATATTTCTTTCACTGGGTTTTGCTTTCATAAATAATGTCTGTGGCGCTACTATATTCATAATAACCTCATTATATATAAAAAACTCCTGTTGTTATACAACAGGAGGATTGAAAGATTATTTTGACGACATAAAAGCTAAAGCTAAGGCACAAGCGAAGAAAACAACGGCTAAGAAGACTGTAACTTTTTCCATGAATGCTTCAAAGCCCCGTTTCTTCTGGTTATTAAATAAATCACCTGCACCACCTGACAAAGCATTCAAAGCATCTTGTTGCTTTTGTGGCTGCATCATAACGGCAATGACAATCAAAATAGAATCAATAATTAAAATATCAGTCAATAAACTATACACGTTTCAAACCTCCGTTAAGGCACTATTAGTAGGATAACATAAAGCATAATTATTTACTAGTTATTGTCGTTTGCTTTCATAATAAAAAACCACACAGATCACCAGACCTATGTGGTTAAATAGAGAGATTTTATTGAAAATAATTAAAATTATTGAACGCTAACATTCAATGAACGACCGGTAATATCTAATTCATCACTGGCATTTCTATTTTGGGTGAAACTATAACCATAGTGTGTGCCATAGTAGTCAGCATTAACTATTGCACCTTTGACACTTAACCCAAGATCATCAGCAACATTATTCAAAGAAACTCGAACATTGTTACCATTAATCTTATTGTAACCAGTCAAGTTAGTATTGTTAACATTAACTTCAGAATAGTTACCTACTGCAACTAACCGATTAACTTGTGAATTGTCCAACTCTAAGTTACCGGAATTAGCATCAAATTTTAGACCATTAAAAGTGGAATCACTAATTGTTACTTGTCCAGAATTGGAGCTAACTGTACTTTGTGCTGTCAAATCTAAATCTGAAATTTGTACTTGGCCTTTTCCAACACTGGCATCAATACTATCTAATGAAGAAGAACTTGGCACTGTAACCACGATTGAATAATCGTCTGCATTAGCATTTTGATTACGTCCTGATTGACTAATAACTAATTTAGAATTCTTTTCTTGCGTTTGGATAGGATTAACTGTTGTATCTTGAATGTCTACGCTGTAAGCAGAACCTACCTTAAATTGTACATTACTTGAAGCTACATTTTTCAACTGAACTTGATTAAAGGCATCACCTTGTTGATAAGCACTAGTAACCGTTGACGTTGAATGGTTATTATTGCTTGAAGAATTGTTATTATTGTGGTGATTATTATTATTGTTATGATGATCGTTGTTATTGTGGTGATCATTATTATTGTTATGATGATCGTTGTTATGATGATCATTGTTGTTATGATGATCGTTGTTATTGTGGTGATGACGATCTACTTGCTCTTGATTATTGTTGTTATGATTATGGTGACTAGCTTGTGCAACACTAGCACCACCACCGACAAAAACAGCAACCTCAAATAATGCAACCAACTTCATTAGATTTTTATTCAATTTCATACAATTTTGCCCCCAAAAAAATTATTTATTTGATTGAATTAAATTCCAATCAAGGTCATTATAAGTGACAAATTTATCACATTCAAGTTAAATTTATAAAATGATAATTAATCATTTATGTTAATAAATAATTTCTTGGAAAGCAAAAAAATAGCCCTGCAATGAACAATAATATTGCAGATCCGCTTTTTTAATTTATCATTGATTGATGAGGGTTTACTAAAAAAGAGTTAGCGTAAATAAAAACCTCATCGATCATTAAATCAATGAGGGAAAAATTGATTTTTAAACTATAAAAACATTCATTACATGCTGATCATTTAATTCAGAAACCCAGAAAATGAAGTACTGGTGAAATATCTATTCCTGGATTTTGCTCGCCAACTACCGTTACCGATGCTGTTGAATGCTTGCTGGTTTGGGAAGAACTATTTTTGCGGAGATTATCATTGTTATTTTTCTTACTATGAAGATGATGACGACTTACTTGCTCTTGTTTATGGCTACTGTTGCTACTGGCTTTTACTACACTAGTATTACCAACAACAAACGTAGCAATTTCCAACAATGCAATCATTTTTACTAAATTCTTACTCAATTTCATATAATTACACCCCAAAATATTCTTTGACTGAAATAAATTATCAATAAGCCCACATTACTAAATTACTTTTGAGGCTCAATCATTACTTTAACTTGGTTCTTATCAGTCATTAAGGATTTTATACCTTTTTCTGCTTGATCCAAACTAATTCGTTTTGTTACTAACTTCTTAAAAGTAGCTTGATGTTCGTTAATAATGCCGATTGTTGGTGGAAAACAATTAGCATAACCCATAATGGTGTGCACATCAACCCCCTTATTCTGCAAAGTTGTAATATCCAAAGTATAATCGCCATTAAATAAAGCCACGATTTCCAAAACTCCAGCTGGAGCCACTAATTGCACAGCTTGATTGAGCGTCGGCTGCACGCCAGCACATTCAAAAACCACATCTACACCATTGGGCAATTCATCATAAACATGCTCTACAATATCTACTTCAGCTGAATTAATCACATCACTAAAGCCTAATTCTTTAGCCTTAGCCAATCTTTCAGGAACTAAATCAGCAATATAAACTTTAGTAGCTCCAGCGTATTTGGCCATTAAAGCAGTCAATAAACCGATCGGTCCTGCACCCAAAACCGCCACAGTTTGTCCAGTGATCAAACCACTATCACGCACTGCTTCGTAAGTTACTGCTCCAGGTTCTACCAAAGCGCCTAATTCATAATCCATGCCATCAGGTAATTTAAAGGTGTACATTTCATTAACATTCACCAATTCAGCCATGCCACCATCAGCACTAAAGCCAATAAATTGTAAGCTACCATCTGGACCAACACCTTGAGTACAATAATTGTATAAACCTTTGCGACAAAATTCACATTTGCCACAAGCAAGCACGGGTTCCACACAAACATGGTCACCCACTGCAAAATTAGTTACTGCAGAACCAATTTGTACAACTTCACCAGAAAATTCATGTCCTTCGGTAATTGGCACCGTTTTGCCAGTTAATGGATGCTTCTCATACGGGATACCTGTTCCTTCTTGATACATGTGAATATCGCTACCACAAATGCCGACATCATGCACTTTGATTTGAACTTCATCAGCTTTGGGATCTTCAATATCCAAATCTTCGATTCGTAAATCTTTTTGACCATAAATTCTTGCTGCCTTCATTATAGACAACCCCCAATTTGTAATTATAAAAATGTATTCGTGAATATATTAACACTTTTTTATTTCAGTACCATAAATTTGTTAAATGTTTAACAAAAAGATTTACAATAACAAAATTGATGTAATAAAAATAAAACCCCCAAAATTAATGTTGGGAGTTTTATTAGTTTAAAAAATATTTTTACTTGTTAACGTTGTAAAAACTAGCTTGTCCTTTGTAGTCAGCAGCTGAACCTAATTGTTCTTCAATGCGCATCAATTGGTTGTATTTAGCCATCCGGTCTGTCCGACTCATAGAACCAGTCTTAATTTGGCCAGCATTAGTAGCCACAACTAAGTCAGAAATAGTTGTATCTTCTGTTTCACCAGAACGGTGAGAAACAATGGCAGTATAACCAGCTTCTTTAGCCATCTCAATAGCTTCAAAAGTTTCAGTTAAAGTACCGATTTGGTTAACTTTAATTAAGATTGAATTAGCAACACCCATCTTAATTCCCTTTTCAAGGTAATCAGTGTTAGTTACAAACAAGTCATCACCGACTAATTGAACTTTATCGCCCAATCTTTCGGTAAGCATTTGCCAATCTTCCCAGTTGTTTTCATCCAAAGGATCTTCAATGGATACAATAGGGTATTTAGCAACTAAATCGGCTAATAAATCAGCAATTTCTTCAGCTGTATAAGATTTACCGTCACCTTTCATATCATATTTACCAGTTTCAGTATTGTAATATTCAGAAGATGCACAGTCAAACGCAATTGCAATTTCTTCACCAGGCTTATAACCTGCACGTTCGATAGCTTCAACTAAAACTTGGAAAGGCTCTTCATTATTCTTCATGTTGTTTGGTGCGAAACCACCTTCATCACCAACAGCAGTCGAATCGCCACGTTCTTTTAAGATCGCAGCTAAATTGTGGAAAGTTTCTGAACCCATTTGAATTGCTTGATGGATACTCTTAGCACCAACAGGCATAATCATGAATTCTTGGAAATCAACATTATTGTTGGCATGCTTACCACCATTAATGACATTCATCATTGGCGTTGGTAAAACATGACTATTTGGTCCACCTAAATATTCATATAAAGGTAAACCTAATTCATCAGCAGCAGCATGAGCAACAGCTAAAGAAACACCTAAAATAGCGTTTGCGCCAAGCTTACCTTTATTAGGAGTACCGTCAACTTCGATCATTTTTTGATCAATCGCACGTTGATCAGTAACATCCATGCCAACAATTTCTTTAGCAATAATATCGTTAACATTCTTGACTGCTTTTAAAACACCTTGTCCCATAAAACGGGATTTATCGCCATCACGTAATTCAACGGCTTCATGTTCACCTGTAGAAGCACCTGATGGAACACTTGCACGACCAAAGCCTCCCAATTCAGTGTAAACTTCCACTTCAACAGTTGGATTGCCACGTGAATCTAAAATTTCACGAGCTAAAATATCAGTAATTAAAGACATTCGTATTCTCCTTTATTTAGACCAATAACTCTTTTAATTTTAACATTTAACTGATAGCAATTAAACATATTAATCTTGATAATTTACTAATTGTAAATAAGACTGGGGATCTAAACTAGCACCACCAACTAAGCCACCATCAATATCCGGTTTTGCCATCAATTCTTTGACATTAGCAGGTTTTACTGAACCACCATATTGAATACGTACTTTTTGGGCAGTTACATCATCATACAAATTCTTAACAGTTTCGCGCACAATATGACAAATTTCTTGTGCTTGTTCAGAAGTAGCAGTTTTACCAGTACCAATTGCCCAGATTGGTTCATAAGCAATAACCAATGAAGAAACCTGTTCAGCACTCAAATCTTTTAAAGCTGCTGTAACTTGTTCTTGAACCCAAGTCTCAGCGTTGCCAGCTTCGCGCGTTTCTAATGATTCACCACAACAAATAATTGGTAACATGTCATTTTTAAAAATTGCGTGAGCTTTTTTATTGACATCACTATCAGTTTCATGAAAATAATCACGACGTTCAGAATGACCGATTACAATGTAATCAACACCCATTTCATGCAAAACTTTAGGACTAGTTTCACCAGTAAAAGCACCCGCATCTTCAAAATAACAATTTTCGGCAGCTGTTTTTAAGTTTGATCCCTTAGCTGCTGCTAAAAGAGCTGGTAAGTCTACTGCCGGAGCAGCAATGACAGCTTCTACTTTGTCAGAATCAGGCAATTGATTTTTCACAGCATTAACAAATTCTGTTGTTTGCGCTGGATTATTATTCATTTTCCAGTTACCAGCAATAATTGGTGTCCGCATAATAAATTTTCTCCTCGTAATTAATTATTTATCAGAAATAGCTGCAATACCAGGTAATTGTTTACCTTCCAAGTATTCTAAGGAAGCGCCACCACCAGTAGAAATATGGCTCAACTTATCAGCAATTCCTAATTGTTGTGCTGCAGCTGTTGAGTCGCCACCACCAACAATCGTTGTTGAATCTTGTAAATCACCAAGTGCTTTACCAACTTGCAAAGTACCATTAGCAAAGTTACTCATTTCAAAGGCACCCATTGGACCGTTCCAAACAACTGTTTTGGCACCCTTTAACTTATCTTCGAATAATTCAACTGTTTTAGGGCCAATATCTAAAGCCATCATGTCATCAGGAATATCCACACCTTCAGTTACTTCGTGTGGAGCATCATTAGAGAATTCTGTAGCAACGACATGATCAATTGGTAAAACAATCTTATCGCCAGCTTTAGCCAATAAATCCTTAGCCATTTCAACACGATCAGCTTCGAATAATGATTTACCAATCTTGTATCCTTGAGCAGCTAAGAAAGTATAAGCCATACCGCCACCAATCAGGATATGGTCGGATTTAGGAATTAAATTTTCGATAACGGCAATTTTGTCAGAAACCTTAGCCCCACCCAAAATTGTAACAAATGGATGGACCGGATTTTCCACTGCATTACCTAAAAATTTGATTTCTTTTTCCATTAAGAATCCAGCAGCAACAGGTTTATCAGCAGCCTTCATTGCATCAGCAATTCCAACATTGGAAGCATGAGCACGATGTGCTGTACCAAAAGCATCATTAACGAATACATCACCTAGTGAAGCCCAGTACTGACCTAATTTAGGATCATTTTTACTTTCGCGCTTGCCAAAATCATTATCAATATCTTGAAAACGTGTATTTTCCATTAAAAGAATATCGCCATCTTGCATCTTAGCAATAGCATCTTCTAATTGCGTGCCTTCGTTAGTTGGTACAAAATTTACATCTTTATTTAATAATTCCGATAGACGTTGAGCCACGGGCTTTAAAGTTAGAGCTTTTTTATCAGCATCACTTTTAATTCTACCTAAATGAGACAATAAAATTAATTTGCCACCATTATCAATAATATATTTGATAGTTGGTAAAGCAGCCACAATCCGATTATCATTGGTGATTGCGCCGTCTTTAACTGGAACGTTGAAATCTGCACGCATCAAAACTTTTTTATCTTTTACATCGACATCCGAAACAATTAATTTACTCATTAATTTGCCTCCCAATTTTTCACTTCAATAAAAAAAGACCGAAGGAGAAACCTCCCTCCGCCTTCTTAAAAGTAATTCATATACTATTTTAGATAGCTACGGATTACAACATGCTTGCAAATTTTTGCAAAGTACGGATCATTTGAGCTGTGAAACCAGATTCATTGTCATACCATGCAACAACTTTAACAACTTGTGCGCCATTAGCACCTTCAACAACTTGTGTTTGAGTTGGATCAAATACGGAACCAAATTCTGTACCGATGATATCAGATGAAACAATTTCATCATCGTTGTAACCGAATGATTCGTTGCCTTCAGTAACTTTCTTAACAGCAGCATTAACATCATCAGCTGTAACTTTCTTGTCTAAGATAGCAACTAATTCAGTTAAAGAACCAGTGATAACTGGAACACGTTGTGCATGTCCATCGAGTTTACCTTTCAATTCAGGAATAACTAAACCAATAGCTTTAGCAGCACCTGTTGAATGAGGGATGATGTTTTGTGCAGCTGCACGAGCATTACGCTTGTTACCGCCGCGATCAGGACCATCTTGTAATTTTTGAGTAGCTGTATAAGCATGGATTGTTGTCATTGTACCTGTTTGGATACCAAAAGCATCATTAAGAGCTTTAGCAGCTGGTGCTAAACAGTTAGTTGTACATGAAGCTGCAGAGATAATTTGATCATCTTTATTGATTGTGTCGTCGTTTACACCGTAAACAACTGTTTTCAAATCACCAGCTGGAGCGGAAATAAGAACTTTCTTAGCACCAGCATCAATATGAGCTTGTGATTTTTCTTTTGATGTGTAGAAACCTGTACTTTCAAGTACCAATTCAACACCGTCATTTTTAACCCAAGGAATATTACGAGCGTCTGATTCTGCATATACAGGAATATTCTTGCCATCAATAACAATAGCGTTATCTGTAGCAGAAACTTCATGTTTGAAGTTACCATGCGCTGTATCATATTTTAATAAATGTGCCAACATATCTGGAGATGTTAAGTCATTGATAGCAACAACTTCCAAATCGCCATTTGCCACTTCATAAATACGACGTAATGCTAAACGACCAATACGTCCGAAACCATTAATACCTACTTTTGTAGTCATATAAGATTTCCTCCTTCAGGAAATTTATTTTTATTTTAAAGGCTATTATCCCTTAAAATCGCTTCTGAGGCCGCCTCATCAGTAATCAAAATCGTCTGATGAGGGGCAATTTTCATATAAGAGCAAATTGCATCGGCTTTACCAGCACCACCAGCAATTGCCACTACATGAGAAATATTAGTAAGATCCGAGACCTGTAAACCGATCTTCGGTATCTTATACACAATGTTACCTTGTTGATCCAAAAATGTGCCAAAAGCCTCTGAAACAGCTTTTTTTTCTTCTAATAATGCAATTGTTTTAGAAGACATCTCTCGTCGATTAGCCATAGTTTTGGCACGACCAATACTATGAATCACGGTATTGCTTTTATGAATCAAATCCAAAACTGATTTCACTACAGGTTCATGGAGCAGAGGCTGAATACTTTCGGCACTAGCATCTTCTGGAACATATAATGCTCGGTAATGACCATCACTATGATGCGCCATTTCCGCACAAACACTATTAGCCTGGATAGAAACTGTTTCACCTAGTCCGCCACGCGCAGGAACAAATAATAAATTGCGCTGGTTAGACAAATCAGGAGTTAGATATTGAGCAACGGCTGACATCGTAGTTCCGCCCATCACGGCAATCGTCGAAAATCCTGCAGGCAAGATCTTATCCAACAACCGATTCAACTGATTGCCCATACTATCCATGACACGTTGATAGTGAGCACTATCACCTGGAACAACAATAACAGTTTGAATATTTAGTAGTGTCGCTAAACGCTGTTCAGTAACTGAATTATCGTTTAACTCACCCATAATCATATCCAAAATACGTACCAATTCTGTACCCTTATAGGTTAACATCATTCCAGATTTAGATGAATCAATTAACCCATTTTTCTTGAACAAATCAGTCTCACGCCGCAAGACTCGCTCTGAGACGTCTAGTTCCGTCGCTAATACACGGCGACCGATTGGCTGCAACCACTGCAAATTTTGCAAAATACGATAGCGATTGCGCAAAGTATTTAAAAAATCCGGCGCCACAGCTTCGATCCACCCTAACTTGTTACTCAGGTTCACGAATTCATCACTGGGACCGTTTATGTCCCTGTGTGGCATAACAAGACCCATCCAATCAAAAAAATATATGTGAGTGTCAATCCTTCAACTCACAAGGAAATTATAACAACTAAAATTATTATTTGCAATAAAAGCTATTGGATTTTACCCGGTAAACTACAAAATAAGTAACTATTTAATCTAATATCTAAAATGATTTCTAACAAGTAGAAAACACAAAAATAAAAACCACAGCTCAATGGTTGAGTTGTGGTTAAATATTGCTTCAATGCGCCACCTGGGAGTCGAACCCAGATCCCAAGAACCGGAATCTTGTGTGCTATCCATTACACTAGCGGCGCAATACTTTTATATTTTACATTTTTACATACAATTTGACAATACCTAATTACTATAAAATAAAATGGTAAATATATTTCGATTTATTGATCTAATTTAGATATTCAAAATTTAAAAATAATAAATTTGCTTTTTGATAAGGCCTTCTACAACACTTTTATTTGAAAATCATGTATAATTTGCCTTGTAATTATAAATGAGGAGGAATTTTAATATGACTAAAACTATTGGAATTCTAGTAGGTAGTTTAAGAAAGAAGTCTTTTTCTAAAGTAGTCGGTAAGGAAATGTCAACTATGTTTCCAGCTGATTTCACAACTAAATTCATTGAAATTGGTGATTTGCCATTATTCAATCAAGATTTTGAAGATGGTGATTTGCAAGAACCTGAAAGTTATCAGCGCTTTCGTCAGGAAGTTAAAAATGTTGATGCAATTTTGTTCGTTACCCCTGAATACAACCGCAGTGTTCCGGCCGTTTTAAAAAACGCAATTGACGTTGGTTCTAGACCATACGGTAAAAGTGTTTGGAATGGTAAACCAGCTGCTATTGTCAGCTTATCTCCTGGGGCTCCTGGAGCTTTTGGCGCTAATCATCATTTACGCCAATCATTGGTATTCTTAAACATGCCAACACTGCAACAGCCAGAAGCCTATTTAGGCAATGTTACTAACTTCATTAATGAAGATGGCACAATCACCAATCGAGATACTAAAAACTTCTTAAAATCAATTGTAGATGCGTTCGTTGATTTAATCCAACGGTATTAATAATTAAACCACCTATGGTGGTTTTTTATTTTCATATATTATAGTAAAAACAATTTGACATTTACTAGATGTGTGATAAATTAGCAGAGTGATACTATGAGTGCCAAAACATTGGGAGGTTTTTATATGTTAGTTCCTACAGTTATTGAACAAAATTCGCGTGGTGAACGCGCTTACGATATTTATTCACGCCTTTTAAAAGATCGAATCATTATGCTTTCCGGCGAAGTTAACGACGAAATGGCTAATACAATTATTGCACAATTGCTTTTCTTAGATGCTCAAGATTCTGAGAAAGATATTTATATGTATATTAATTCACCAGGTGGATCGGTTACTGCTGGATTAGCAATCATGGATACTATGAACTTTGTTAAAGCTGATGTACAAACAATTGCTATGGGTATGGCCGCTTCAATGGCTAGTGTTCTATTATCTTCTGGAACGCGTGGCAAACGTTTTGCACTACCTAATTCTACTGTGTTAATCCACCAACCGTCCGGCGGTGCCCAAGGTCAGCAAACTGAAATTGAAATTGTTGCAGAAGAAATTCTCAAAACCAGAAGTCGTTTAAATAAAATTCTAGCCGATAATTCCGGTCAAGATATTGAAACAATTAAAAAAGATACTGAACGCGATAACTATTTAACAGCTCCTGAAGCTAAAGAATATGGTTTAATCGACGATATTATGGTCAACAGTCAAAATAATTAAATGAAAAAATGATATGCTAGCGAAATTTTGGACTAATTTCGTAGAACATATCATTTTTTATTTAATAAAATCAATCCTTGATATGCAATTTAGGATAACCGCTATCGTTAACTAATTGATCGTAATGTTGTGCAAATTCACTTTCTTCAGCATTAACAAAACCCTTAAATAATAGCTCAGCTATATCTTCACGATTAAAAAAAATAAAATCTTGGGGATCTTCAACACCATCTGGGTATAAAACAGCTGAATAATCGAAATAACCTGTTTTATTACTAATCTCTTGATATATAGCAGCCCGGCTTGTAACCATGACCGGTGTTGCATTTTCTCCTTTGAGTGTCACAACAGAACCAATAGGTAAAATTTCAGACAATATAACACATCCTTCACATAAACTTATATTTAAATAAAACCATAAAAAAACACTTTCAGCAACAAAGAAAGTGTTTTTATTTTATTGAAATCTTTGTAAAAATTCGTGCACCTTGCGAGAAGCTACGTAAGCTTCGCTGCCATCAGCAAAACTAATCTTTCTAGTCTCATTATCAAAAGAACATTTTTGATTTAAATTAACTAAATAGCTCCTATCGCACCTGAAAAAATTCTGATTCTGATAACGATGATTCAGCTCAGTCAAACTTCCTAAAAACTCAGCTTCTTGGTCGGCAGTATGCCACAACACATGCCCACGCAAAGTTTTATTTGTAGAAAAAAACATAATATCATCTAACGGCAAAGAATGGTAACGCTGCCCCACACGATAAGTAAACATTTTAGGATGATTATAGTCACTTTTCTGAAACATAGCAGAAACACGAACAATGTTTTCACTAATTTTCTTAGCAACTTGGTTCGAATCTTGATCCTTAATGACATAATCCATTGGAGCTACACGATTTTCTAAAGTCAAAAAAGCTAATTCTTCATGAACAGTGATAAAAACAATCTGAGAAAACGGTAGCAACTCTCGAATTTGAATTGCTGTCTGCAAACCAGCTTGCCGATTATCACCAATTTCCATGTCTAAAAAGAACAAACCATCATTGCCTTCTTGCGCTTGGGCCATTGATATCAGCTCTAGTGGTGACATCGTCCGACAAACCAACTGCATATCACATTTGTTTTTCTTAATGGCATTTTTAATTATAGAACTGTATTCTTCTTGCTGTTTAAAATCATCTTCCAGCAAATAAACTGGATACAAGGTGAGCTCCTCCGAAATAATTAATTGCTATCTGTAAACGGTTGTCATATAAAAGCACTTTTGAGTCTAACACTATTAACCAACTAATAACAAATTCCTATTTAACCATATTTTGTGATTCAGTTTAAAATTCCAATATTCAAATATCTATAACAATCTTGAATATATTTGCTATTACCACGAATCCCCGATTCACCATTTATATATTAGAACAAAAGTCATTTCATTTAAAATAATAATGCTTAAATTATTAAAAGTAACTCAATAAAAAATATATTTGTATATATTTCATTTAAAATAAAAAACTATATCTTCCCCCAAAGTTAAGTTTCTATGATAAATAAAATTCAAGCAAAATATAATTACCTCCTTCCACACAACAAACATTATACAATAATCAAAAAATATTCATAGTTTTATTGATAAACGACAATATTTACTTGATTAACGACAATTAAAATCAATATACACACCTTAATAAAAAAGATTGTGTAATATATAATTAGTCATCAAATCTCAACTTATCACTCATTATAATAAAAAAATAATTATAAGTAAATTACGTTTTATAGTTTCATTACTTAAACTTTTGTTCTATTGTATCTAAACTTATATCATTAGTAGTTGCGAATAATAAATTGGCTGCGTGAAGCTCCGTTTGTGATCCCACACCCACAGAAAAAACTTCGGCAGCATTAATGGCATCGATGCCAGCAATAGAATCTTCCAATCCGAAGCAATCTTGTGGATGAATTTTAATTCCCGCCGCTGCCTCTAAAAAGATATCTGGCGCCGGTTTGCCAGCCTTAACTTTTGTGGGATCAGCTAAGTAATCAAAACTAGATAATAAATTTAATTTTTTTAAAATTAATGGTGCATTTTGGCTAGCTGAAGCTAAAGCTATTTTGATTTTTTGATGACGTAAATTAGACAATAATGTAGTAATTCCAGGCAATATATTAGCTGGTGTCAAATCTGCCAATAGTCGTAAATACATCTTATTTTTAATAGCTAATAAGTTATTGAATTCTTCTTCAGTGACGTTGATTTGCAAAAAAGTTATTATTTTTTGCAAGGAATCGGTGCGACTAACGCCCTTGGTCTGCTGTTCAAAAGTCGCTGGTAATTTTTTTTGCCATTGCGATTGAACCAATTGTTGCCAAGCTTGAAAATGATATCGTGAAGTGTCAGCAATTACTCCATCTAAATCAAATAAAGCGCCCTTAATCATTATTTAACCTACTTTCTTTCACTTAAAATTTCAGTTTGCGTTAATAAATCATTAATTTGTTGTAAATGTTGTTCAGAGATATTGATAAATGGAAATGTAGTATTCATTTCTGTCAAACTCATCGAACCAAAATTATCAATAGCCTGTGGATCTTGCACAAAAAAATTAAGCACTGGATCAATATCCATAATTTGTGCCACTAAATCTTGATCTACCAAGATTTGCTTTACTGGCGTTTGAGGCGTATAGCGTTCAATATAATCTAACGTAGGTTGATATGAAATCTGATATTCACCAGATGACAACCAGAAACCATCACCAATTTTTTCTTGTTGATTTACACTAATTATTTGCTGTTGGGAGCGTGGCAAAAAGACTTGTAGATCAACTCCTATGGGTACTACCAATTTGATCAAAATTGTATGCTGTTCATCAGTTTCAATTGCACTTTGGACAGCTATTTTACCATAAGAAGTCTGAAAGCTGCCTTCTACTCTAGGCAAGCGATAATCAAATTGCGGTGAAAAAGTAGTTTTTTGAAAACCCGGGGTTTGGGCTTTAATACCTAATAAATATTTGTATGCCCAAGCCATGATAGCGCCAATGCTATAATGATTTAACGAATTCATTCCTTGCGAATTAATAGTTCCATCAGCTTGCACAGAGTCCCAGCGTTCCCAAACAGTTGTCGCACCAAGTTTAACAGCATACAGCCAACTTGGAAAATCTTCATTCAAAAAGATTGTTGTAGCCAATTTATGTTGTCCGTTATCAGACAATGCCTGACATAAATATGGTGTACCAACAAAACCTGTCGTCAAATGCTGCTTATCTAAATTAATACGCCGAACTAAATCCGCTACTACATGTTCTTTTTGCTCCTGTGTGACAATATCAAAACACAGTGCTAAAGAGTAAGCAGTTTGCGAATCAATAGCTAAGCGCCCATTAGCAGTAATATATTCTTGTTGAATAGCTTTTTTAATGTTACGGGCTTGTGCTAAATAGCGTCGATAATTAGCCGGATCCTTTAGCAATTGAGCCGTTTGCGCCACAATGTTAGTGGAACAATAATAATAAATTGATGCGATAAAATCCTCATCAGTCTTGCCTGTTGGTTTGCCAGGGTTCTCACCATCAAGGGCTAGCCAATCACCGAATTGAAAAGTCCCTGTCCACAAATTAGGCGTTGTGGTATGTTGACTAATCCAATCTACCCAAGCTTTCATTTGCGAATAATTTTGCCTTAAAATAGCTGGATCACCATAGATTTGATACATATTCCAGGGAATCATTGTTGCTGCATCCGCCCAAACCGCTGCGCCGCCATCTTTTTGTCCCATCGCAGGCGCATACATTGGCACAAAACCATCGTTTTGTTGCTGTTCTAAAGCAATGTCATGCGCATATTTTTTAAAAAAGGCGAAAACATTCATATTATAAGCAGCTGTTTGTGAAAAAATATTAGCATCACCAGTCCAACCTAATCGCTCATCACGTTGCGGACAATCAGTTGGAATATCTAAAAAATTACTGCGTTGTCCCCAGATAACGTTTTTAAATAATCGATTAACTAAAGAAGAATTAGTTGTAATACTCCCCGTATCCTCCATTTGTGAACATAAAACTGCCGCTTGGTAATCTTCAGCATTCAAAGGCAAGGTATTGCCACTAACTTTGACATAACGATACCCAAAATAAGTAAAATGCGGACGCACCCATTCAGATTTACCATTAGATACATAAGTAAATGTAGCCCGCGCTTCACGTAAATTATCGCGATAAAATTCACCATTTTGCAGAATTTCACCCATTTCAAAACTCAATTTAATTCCTGATGGCTCGCGATTATAAAACTCTATCCAGCCCGCTTGATTTTGTCCAAAATCTAAAATCTGTTCCCCAGAAGGTGTCTGAATAAGCTTAGGGACCAGACGTTGATTAACAGTGATTGGCAAACTTAACCGATCTCTTAAAACAGTTTTAGATTGCTCAATGAGTTCGACTGGCTGCCAATCTTTCAATAAATCAGTAGCATCGTAGTCTTCACCATAATAAATCGCAGCTTTTTTGATAGGACCTGTCGTTGTTTGCCAATTTTGATCAGTAATTATTACTTGATGACTGCCATCAGTAAAATCTAAATGATATTCTGCAATTGCTTGTTGGCGATTGCCGTAAATACAATCTTGCCCACCATCAAAACCAAAATTGCCTTTGTACCAGCCATCACCACAACCAATACACAACTTGTGTGTGCGCATTGTTACCAATTGTCTTGTTATATCATAAGTTTGGACTTGTACAAATTGATCATAAGCACTAACGCCTGGTGTTAAATATTCCTGACCAACCTTTTGACCATCAATATAAGTCTCATATAAGCCCAAGCCACTAATATATAGTCGAGCTTTTTTTAAAGGTTTATTAATCGCTAATTCTCGTTGTAAAATAATATTAGCGCTATCTATATCAGCGTTACCAATCCAATGTGCACTAAAGGGTTCGGACATTTTACCAGTTTCAAACCAAGTCTGGGCTTGAATTTCTTGGTTAACACTACGTATACTTATCACTACTTGATAACGAGTTCGAGGTTGTAAATCCAAATCCACATTAAAATAATTATTAGGAAAATCTTGCCAATCAGTTTGATACTCCAGTGAATTTGGTGAATCGAGATAAATTTGGATTTTTTTTTGTAATTTTATATTGTTGGCATGATCTTGCTGTACTTGAAATTCAATTCGTAAATTTTTTAATTCAAAGCCCAAAGGCTCGGACATATGGTTAACTAAAATATGCATAATCTTCATATCATAACCTCATTTCATACAAATTAAAGTTTTGTTGTGAAATCACCACAAAAAGGATCGACAGGATTAATCCCTTTAAAGGTACTTTTACCCATTAACTTATCCAACAAAGCATTAATAGTAGTAGCATTACCTGTATAAGCATTAATGAATGTAGAAACATTAGGAATATCAAAAAGATGATATGGATTAGCAGTAGACGCGAAAACAGTTGGAATTGACTTCATAAACCAAGGTGCATCTGCTGCCATCAAGTGCACCCAATCTAAACGTGTAGTTGTTTGATTGCTGGCAGTTTCTACATTAGCAATATACAAGGCTAAATCAAATTTAGCTTGCAGATCAGCTACTCCTTCTTCAAAAACTTCATGAAAATCCAGTTTGTTTTGATCAAAAAGCGTTACTTGAAACCCTCGCTCTTTTAATTGCTGATAGACAATATCTTTGATATTGCCTCCTTCTTTAAAACCTCCATCATCTTGATCACCCAAAATAACTAGACGAATTCTAGGATACTTTTGCGGTGTTAAAGGCAATAAATTATCGCGATCTTTAACTAAAGTTATTGATTCATCAGCTAATTGAGCCACTGCTTTTAGAGCTTGATCCGAATGTAAATCTGCAACCGGCAAATCGTTAGCAATTAGTTGGTAGTCAGTAGTCATAATTTTTTGTGCCATTTTTGTTCCTAAAATGCGTAAAACTGCTTCATTTAAGCGTTCTTGTGTGATCACACCTTGTTGTACCGCATCTGTAATAAAACCATAATCTTCATCAATATTCTTATTAAATAAAATCATGTCAATTCCAGCATTAATAGTTGCTGGTAAAAGATCGCGTCTTGGCATTGCAGCATTATAACCTATCATTGGTGTGGCATCTGTGATAGTTAAGCCATTGAATTGCAAAACATCGCGCAATAATCCGTTGATCAATAATTTAGAACTAGAAGCTGGGCGTAAATCTGTATTTGTAGTATTAGGTGCTAGTGCTTTTTCCCATGCTGGCAGAAAAATGTGTGCAATCATAACACCGGGAATTCCTTCATCAATCAAAGCTTGATAAATCTGCCCATAAGAATTCATCCAATCATCTTTAGACAATGAATTCACCGAACTAAGTAAGTGTTGATCTCTTTCATCAACTCCATCACCAGGAAAATGTTTAATTACTGGAATAACTTTGTTAGCATGCAGTCCTTTAATTTGAGCTCGGGACATGGCTAAAACTCTAGCTTGATCACTGCCGAAAGTTCGAGTATTCATAATTGGATTACGAAAATTTTTGTCAATATCCACAATAGGTGCAAATGCCATATTAGTACCTACTTGTTGGGCCTCTATGCCTGAAATATTACCTAGTTCATAAGCATTATCTGGATTATCGCTAGCAGCTACTTGCAAAGGTGTCCCAAACCAAGTTCCTTCATTAACAATTCCATTACCACCAGATTCCAAATTTGCTGCTGTCAACAAAGGAATTTCGCTAGCAGCTTGCGCAGCGATTAATGAAGACTTGATTTTATCAGCTTGATCAGGGCGATACATGATTCCACCTGGTTGATATTTATGGATAAATTCTGGTATATCAGTAGTATTTGCATCTGGTCCAATAACAAAAAACAATTGTCCAATTTTTTCCTTTGTGCTCATTTTTACCAATTTTTGATGAATACTATTGATTTGTTCTGCTGTTAAATAGTAAGGTTTCTTCGTTAAGTCAACCATTCTTATAGCCTCCATTGTCAATCAATTTGCTATGATTTCTATTTATTTTAATCAAGTTAAGTACTTGGCACTATGGTTAAAAAACATAATAATTGTATTTATTTCTTAGAATATCTCAAAAAAAGATGTTCCGTACAACCAAATCCTATATCATAAAAAACAAGGAGTGAATTCAAGGTATGAAAAAGGAACTTCAAGAACTTTTACGTAAGAATAATTATCCTAGAGATTGGCAACAAATTGCCCGAGCATTTACGCAACAGGGCAACCCACTTGCCCAAACTGTCACTAATATAGATGAACCTGTATACAATTTTTTTGAAACTTACTCAGATAATCTAGTTTTAAATTTGCAGCCGATCACAATTTCAGCACAACCAGTTTGCTCTTATATTCCGTATCACATGCATAATTATATTGAAGTAATGATCCCATTAGTTGGCGAATGCAGTGTTTATTTTGAGAAGCAAACTTTAAATTTAAAAAGTGAAGATATTTTATTAATTGGCAGTAAGACTGCTCACAAAGTGAAACCGATCGGTAAAAATGATATTGTCATTAATATTATGCTTAAACAGGCTGCCTTTTCATTGAGTGATTTAAATTTTCTGCAAAACAATAGTGGTGGTGCCAGCATTTTTCAACTGTTGCTTTCTTTATTTGCAAGCGAAAAATACAGCGAGGAACGCTACGTTTGGTTTAAAATCAATCATCAACAAAAAATTGTTAACAATATTTATGACATCATTGATGAATATTATCATTCCGATATTCAATCTCAACAGATTCTGCATTTTGATATTTTGACACTCTTTTCACGCTTATTGCGTCAGTCTTACTATTCCAAAATCTATGCTCCTCAAAGCAATCATTCCCAAATTAATTTATTAGCGCTTTTGTTATACATTGAAAGTCATTATAAGACGATTACCTTAGATAATTTAGCTCAGCACTTTGGTTTTAATCCCAATTATCTATCCACTTATTTAAAAAAAGAAACTGGACATACTTTTATCCAACTTGTTCATCTGCAAAGAATTAACGTTGCTGCCCAGCTACTGCTTTATACTGATGCTTCAGTGGAAACAATTGCCACAGAGGTTGGCTATGAAAATCCGTCTTATTTATATAAAATTTTCAAAAAAATTTTCGGTATATCGCCAGCCACCTATCGTAAAACGCGCTAATTAGTAAAAATACCAAACTACTCATCATTGTTACATAATTATTCCAGCATAAAGTCAGAAAGACTTTATGCTTTTTTCGTATTAATCATATTTTTTTAACTAAAACATTAACATCTGCGAAATAGACATAGAAATAGTGTATTTAGCATATTGTGGAATCGTTTTCAAAAAAATAAACTGAGATTAACTAATTTATAAATATTGAGGGGGACTTTTAAAGTGTCACGTAAAAAAATAGTTCTAGCTTTAGGTATCCTAAGCATGAATTTACTATTGATGACCGGATCAGTAATCGGCTCTGCTATTGCTGCAATTGCCAAATCATTTCCACACGAAACAATTGCTAAAGTGCAAATGGTCAGTTCCATTTCGCAATTGGGACAATTGGTGGCTACAATATTTTTCACTTGGCTAACTTATATTTTAACGCGTAAAAATATTGGTTTAATCGCTGTTTTACTAGTTGGTGTCAGTGGAATTATTCCATTGATCCATCCTAATAGCCTGAACTTGATACTAGCTTGTATGGCTGTTTTAGGTTGTGGTACCGGTTTAATCAGTAATGTCAGTCCTGTATTGCTACAAGAGCATTTTGTCGATGAAGATCGTGCTAGTGTTATGGGTTGGTCCGTGGGATTCAATAACATTGGAATGATGGTTTTTACAGCCTTAGGTGGAATTTTGGGTGGATCTAATTGGCGTAATCTATTTTGGGTTTATGGTTTAGCTTTTATTGTTTTATTAATTGTTTGGATTCTAGTGCCACAAGATTCTGGCATCAAAGTTAACGTTGATGATCAAAGAGAAAAACAAAGTTTTGGCACAATCATCAAAAACATCAACGGTTATACGTATGTGATCATTTTATTAACTTTCTTGACTTCGTTAGCTCTAATGATTTTCATGTCCAATCAGTCACTTGTTTTACAATCTCAGCATCGTGGAACTGCTTATGTAGCTATCATTACTTCAATTGGCAATATTGGCGGTATTTTAACTGGTTTTGGACTAAAATATATTCGCAAATTAACTAAAACTGATACTTTAGCTTATGGTTTTATTGCATTTGCCCTATCTTATATCTTTGTAATGTACTTCCATAATCCTGCCTTTCATATTTTGGGCAATATGTTTTCTGGCATGGGCGTAGTCATGGTAAATGCCACGATCCAATTTCAACTATCAGTACTTGCTAACGAAAAACAATTCCCAGTAGTTATATCTTTAAATACGTTAGCATCATCATTAGCTGGAATGGCTGCACCTATTTTATTAGCCATACTCCATGTTTCTGCAGGTAACGCTTCTTTTATTATGGCAACCGTCATGTCTTTAATCTTAGCCGGTCTATTATTATTGACACGTTTTGGTAAAATTATTGATAAAAATAAACAACCACAAGAAACAGTTGTCGAATGATATTAGCAGTTAAATATAATAAAAGTGCTTGAAGTTGTCATAGACTTCAAGTATTTTTGTTATTATAAAAGTAATGTTAGGCAGTTATATTAGGAAAAAGCTGGATAGTGATGATAAATATTTTATTTATTGACCAAAGATTAATAATTCCATCAAATAAAAATTATTGTTTGATTTGAGGTTTTCGTACCCTTAAAGATTTAACAGTAGTAAAACTTGTTGATTATTTTATGAACTAAATTTTTACCATGTAACTTAAATTTGGAACACACAAAAAAATTATTTTATTTTCATTAAAATAAAACAATTCATCGTTAGCAATTCATGTTTCAGATAATCTTATATAATAATTAATTGATGCACGTTAAAATATTTCGTATAAAGAGCAAACAAGCTCTGATATTTTATTTGGTTAAAAATGAAAACAATACTGATCTGATATAAACTATCATCTAAAAATAATTCAAACAGTAAATTTAGTAAAAAAATTTAATATTCATATTTTTGTAATCCATCAAAAATTAGACTGGGTTATAAATGTAAACTGAAAGTTATTAAACTGTCAGATGAATTATAATTTAAAAGATTCATTCAAAAAAATATATTTGTAAATGAATAAAAATAAAAAATCCTCAAATAAAGTATTTAAGATTTTTTATGTATAAGAGTATCCATTAGTATATGAATGTCGCAGGTGGGATTCGAACCCACGACCTACGGTTTAGAAGACCGTTGCTCTATCCAGCTGAGCCACTGCGACAAACAAGTAATATTATATTGAATAATAACATCACTTGTCAATATTTTTCTAAAATCGTTTTAAATATTGATCTCTTTCCCATTGTGAAACTGTTTGGCAATAAGCTGCCCATTCTAATTCTCTTGAATCAATAAAGCTCTTATATAAATGTTCTCCCATGGATTTTCGTACTACATCATCTTGTTTTAACGCTTGAATTGCATTATGCAATGTAGCAGGCAAATCATAAATCTTATTTTGATGGCGTTCAGTTTCATCCATCGTATAAATATTACGGTTAACTGGAGCAACAGGTAATTGTGCTGCCTTAATACCCTCTAAGCCACTGTGCAAAATAGCTGCAATCGTTAAATATGGGTTGGCTGTGGGGTCAACGCTTCGCATCTCTAAACGTGTGCCCGCCCCACGTGCACTAGGAACACGAATCAATGGTGACCTATTTTTACCAGACCAAGCTACATAAACAGGCGCTTCAAATCCTGGAACCAAACGCTTATAAGAGTTTACTGTTGGATTATTGATTGCGGTCATTCCGATTGCGTGATCTAATAATCCCGCCAAGAAGTACATGGAAGTTTGAGACAATCCATTTTTAGTATTTTGATCATAAAAAACATTATCCTTATTTTTAAATAAAGACATATTAACATGCATACCAGACCCGTTAATACCCTCTAGAGGTTTAGGCATGAATGTGGCATGCAAACCGTGCTTACGGGCCACTGTTTTTACAACCACTTTAAAAGTTTGAATATTATCTGCTGCTTCAATCGCATCAGCATATTTAAAATCAATTTCGTGTTGTCCAGGAGCTACTTCATGATGGCTGGCTTCAACTTCAAAACCCATTTTTTCTAATTCCAAAACAATATCACGTCGACAATTTTCACCTAAATCAACAGGCTCAAAGTCAAAGTAACCGCCATTATCATTCAAATTTAACGTTGGCTGTCCTTTATCATCCATCTTAAACAAGAAAAATTCAGGCTCCGGTCCGATATTAAAAGATGTAAAACCAGCATCCTGCATTTCACGAACAATCCGCCGCAAATTATTCCGGGGATCACCAGCAAACTCAGTGCCATCAGCCATGTGAATATCACAAATCAAGCGAGCAACTTTACCATGCTCTGAACCCCAAGGAAAAATGAGCCATGTGTTCAAGTCCGGATATAGCAACATGTCACTTTCTTCAATCCGTACAAAACCATCAATGGAAGAACCATCTAGTGTAACCTTATTAGCCAATACTTTATCAAGCTGATCAATTGGCACCTCAACATTTTTGATAATTCCATTAATATCCGTGAACATTAACCGCAAGAATTCAACTTGATTGTCTTGAACCATTTGCCTGATATCTTGTTCAGTGTACTTTTGTGTCGTCATAAAACCAATCTCTCTCCTCAATTAAAACAAATTATTCGAGTCATGGTTATTGCCCCATTGACCAATACGTAACATTTCTTTCCGAAATATTTTGCGAGCCTGAGAATCACTAACTGTGGAATCATTAACTAAATTAGTGGACTTGCCAGATGTCAAAACACGCTTCACTTCTTCCATCGTCATACCCGAAGACAAATAAGATTTTATTTCTAATAAACAATCTATGTCATTCAAAGAATATAAGCGTTGATTACCCGCACTCCTTTGTGGTTGAACTAAGGAGAAACTTTCATAATAGCGCAATTGGCGTGCCGTAAGTCCGGTTAACTTAATCGTGGTTGACACAGTTAACACTGCTAAATTACGTCGTAATTCCTTCTCACTCATTATTTCCACCTCGAACAATGTCACTTTATCAAGGCACCTAAAATCTGTCAAGCGCTCATGTTAGCTTTTATAACATGAAACTATAAAATATCCGCACAGGCATGACTAACCGCAATACGAACATGTTGATAAGTTAAACCACCTTGCAAATAAATCGCGTAAGGTGATCGCAAAGGTCCATCTGCCGACAATTCAATCGTCGAACCTTGTACAAAAGTTCCTGCAGCCATTACAATCTGATCCTCATAACCAACCATAGAACTTGGTTCTGGTGCTACAAAGGAGTCAATAGGCGAATATTTTTGAATGGCCTTGGCAAATTGCACCATCTTATCCGCTGTACCTAAAATTACTGTTTGAATTAAGTCAGTGCGCGGTTCATCGTATTTGGGTGTGACATCAAAATCAAATTTTTCTAATAAAGCTGCTGCAAAAATAGCCCCTTTAATAGCATTTCCCGTCGCTTGGGGGGCTAAAAAAAAGCCTTCAATCATCCAACGTAAATTATTCCCAGTTGCCCCTTCATGCAAGCCAATTCCCGGCGCTGTTAAACGAATTGCACATCGCTCAATCAAATCTTGGCGTCCGGCTAAATAACCACCTGTCGTAGCCAAACCCGCTCCCGCATTTTTAAATAAGGATCCAGCTATCAAATCAGCTCCAACTTGTGAAGGCTCTGTTTCTTCTGAGAATTCGCCGTAACAATTATCCACAAACACAATGGTCTGTGGCACAAACTGCCGCACAAAAGTAATCATTTCGGCAATTTCTGCTACCGTAAAACTAGGGCGCGGATCATAGCCACGTGAACGTTGAATAGCAATCACATCCGGCTTAAAATCAGTCAATTTATTGCCCAAATGTTCATAATCGACTTTGCCTTGCTGATTTAATTCTTGATAATCAAATTTTATTCCATATTCCTGCAAACTTCCGACACCGCTACCAGTCATACCAATAACTTCTTGCATAGTATCATAAGGTTTTCCTGTAATATACAGCAACTTTTGTCCGGGATGTAAACAACCAAACAAACCAACAGCCAAAGTATGCGTTCCAGAGACAAATTGTGGTCGAACTAATGCTGCTTGCGTAGCGAATACTTGAGCATATACTTTATCTAAAACTTCACGTCCTTCATCGTTATTACCATAACCAGTCGAACCATTCAAATGACTTTCTGCAACTTGTTGATCCATAAAAGCTTGCAACACCTTAGCTTGGTTATTATCCATTCTGCGATCAATTTCTGCAATTTGTGGTTGAATCTGTTGGTCAACTTCCACTATTGCTTTTTGTACTTTTTCTGGTAAATCGGCCATCCAATTCATTTTTATTCCTCCCAAAATTTCTGAATAACTTGTTCAATCAATTTAATTTGCGCTGGATTTTGTAAAATATCGTACCATTGAACAGTCATTTGATTACGAAAATAGGTCAATTGGCGCTTAGCAAAACGCCGTGAATTACGTTTGACTAGTTCAATAGCCTGCTCCTTGGTAGCATCTCCGGCTAAATAAGTAAAAAATTCTTTATAGCCAATTGCTTGGCTTGCTTGACTACTTGGCGCATTTTGGTACAACCATGCTGCTTCTTGTTCCAAGCCTTGTTGCATCATCCAATCAACACGTTGATTAATTCGTTGATATAACAATTTACGTTGCGTATTCAAACCAATTACCAAAAATTCATATGGTGAAGTTAGCTTTTTTTGCTTGCTAAATGATGATCCAGTTAAATCCAATACTTCCAAAGCACGAATCAACCGGCGTGTGTTAGCTACGGGAATATTGTTAGCAGCTTGCGGATCTTTTTGCGCCAACAAATGCCATAAGACTTGATTACCCTGCTTTTTCGCTAAATTTTCATAACGCTCTCTAACTGCATGTGATTGCTCAGCAATTTGATCACCACCTAAATTCAAATTACTAATTAACGCATTAATATAAAAACCAGTACCACCAACAATTAACGGTAAATGTTGCCGTTGATAAATGTCTTCAATCAAAGAATTAGCTTCTTGTTGAAAATCATGGACGGTATGCGCTTGCGTGACATCCAAAGTATCTAACAAATGGTGTCTGATACCTTGCATCTCATCGGGTAAAATTTTGGCAGTTCCAATATCCAATTTACGATAGACTTGCATCGAATCACCGGAAATAATTTCGCCATGATATTTTTTAGCTAATCTAATACTGAGGTCGGTTTTACCTACAGCGGTAGGTCCTACAATGACAACTGCTTTTTTCAAATAATTTCCTTTCTGATTTCAAGGTGATTTTAGTTGAAATTACACCTTAATTTATGAATAATTAAGGTAAGTAGAAAGAGAGGTAAAGCTTATGACAAGTAAATCTGGAATGATTTCTGGTATTGTAGTTGGCGCTATTGTAACTGCCGGCGCAGCAGTCGGTTCAGCATTAATGTACCGCCAAAAAACAATCAAACCAATTAAAAAGCAAGACAATCGCATTGCAGAAAATCGTAAAAAAGCCAATCGTAAAGCTCATTCAGCTCAATCCATCAATTATTGATTAAAGCAATAATGACCTAAGAAGTCAATCTTCTTAGGTCATTATTAGTTGCTTATACTATAATTTAGTTGTCTTTTTAGTTTTACCATTCCACTCGTTAAATCCTTTTTTTAACCATTTAACATCAGTAAAACCACGTTTTTTCATTTTCAAAGCAGCCCGCACACTTAAAGTACTGCCTTGTTCATATAAATAAACTGGTAAATCTTTGCGTAATTCAGGTACCCACATTTTAAACTGTGTATAAGGCATATCTCGAGCACCCAAAATATGACCACTATCAAAATATTTTTTCTCGCGCAAATCAATTAACTGCGCTTTACGCATCGTCTCTTCAAAAACTTCATTGTCTAAGGCTCCGCCTAATTGTTTAGCCCGCAAACGATAATAAAGCCAAGAACCACCGTAGTAAATGACAACAATCAAAATAACAAAAATTAAAGCACTTAAAAATGACACTCGTTACACCTCACAAAATTATTATTGGTTAATAACTACCAATGAAGCTGCACCCAAAACTCCTGCGCTATTGCCTAAAGTTGCTAGGCGCAAACGTGTCGTATTACGCACACCTGCAAATACATATTTATCATAAGCCTGTTGAACTTTATCCAACAAAAAAGTTCCAGCATTGGATACTCCACCACCAATGATAATATATTCTGGATTAATAGTCACTGAGATATTAGCCAAAGCTTGTCCTAAATTGTCACTTACTATCTGTAAAATTTGTAAAGCTAATTCGTCATTTTCTTTAGCTAAATCCAAAACATTTTTGGCTGAAATATCTTGACCTTCGGCAATTAAGTCTTTTAGTGCTGAAGAAGCTGCATAACGTTCTGCTAAATCATAACTCAAGTGTACAATCCCTCTGGCAGAAGCAATTGTTTCTAGACAACCTTTCTTACCACAAGTACATAGATAACCCTGTGGATCAATTATCATATGTCCAATTTCTCCCGCAGCACCACCAATGCCATGAACAATCTGGTCATTAATAATGATGCCGCCGCCAACACCAGTCCCTAAAGTAACGAATGCCATATTGGAGCTATTTTCACCAGCCCCTTGCCATTGTTCGCCTAAAGCTGCCACATTAGCATCATTTTCTATCAAAACGGGCATTTTTAATTGTGCCTCTAATTCAGTCTTGATATTGACTTGATGATCCCAATTTAAGTTAAAGGCATTATTAACTGTACCTTCTTTATAATTGACACTTCCAGGAGTACCAATTCCAATACCTAAAAAATCAGTGGTCGTCAGTCGTTCCAACTTGAGATGCTCAGTTATCGACTCAATCATGTCAGGGATAATACAATTACCAGCATCTAAAATATTGGTTTTGATACTCCACTGCTTAGTTATTTGACCTTTGGTAGTCACAATAGCAAATTTAATAGTTGTACCACCCAAATCAATTCCTAATAACTTTTTTGACATCAATAATTCCCCGCTTGTTTTTCTTCATAATTATGTTCTCTAGTTAAAACCAACTTACACGTAATGAAATTAGCTTGATCAATCACTTTTTCTTGATATAAGCGATCCAATTCTAGCGCCATTAATTCGATATCCCAAAGTCGTTTACCTAAATGAACATAAATACCAAACTTTTTTAACAATTGCTGCACATCATATAAGGTCTTAATATTCGTTTCACGCATAAATTAATTGACCCCCATAAAATAAAATAGAATCCAGCCTAATAGCAATAATAAAGTACTGATAAAACGCCAGATAAATTTTTCTTTAACTTGTGGCAAACTAATCACAATTCCCAATAAAACACCGCTCAATGCACCACCAACGTGTCCCCAAATATCAATATTGCCAGCAAAAAGATCAGTGACCAAATTTAAGAAAATCAAAACTAAAAACTGATTTGACCATTGTTTAACACCACTGTTACCCCGGAAAACAATACCTAAAGCGACGTAAACGCCAAACAAGCCAAATAATGAAGTGCTAGCACCAGCTGAAATAGTTTCTGGATTGCCCAAAGCAAAACTCATTAGATTGCCGCCAATGCCACTTAATAAATATAATATTAAAAAGCGCATTTTACCATACATTAATTCTAAATGGATACCGACAAAATATAAAGTTAAGGAATTAAGCAATATATGCATCCAGCCAATATGTACGAAAATTGGCGTGATCAAGCGCCACCATTGACCAGCAATGATGAAACTATCAACTTTAGCACCAGCTTGTATTAGTGTTTGCGTATTATAACTACCACCATGCGTTTGCTCCCATAAAAATACCAATACTTGAATAATCAGTAAACCATAAGTAGCAATAGGATAGTTCTTTATTTTTTGCCAGTTCATATTGTCCTCACATTAATAAATAATTTGATTGATGGGCTGATCATGGTCATCTACTTGCCAAACAGTCTCAGAAAATAAAATCGGTGACATTGCTAAAGAAATACTCATTGTTGTGACTTTGGCTAAATAACGGTCATAGTAACCAGCACCAAAACCAATTCGCTGATTATGATCCAAAGACACCGCCAACGCTGGCACAATAGTTAAATCCGCTCCTTGTGCCAATATTTCACCATTGTTAGGTTCCAAAACACCAAATTGCGTAGGTTTTAAAACTGTCTCTTGATTGAACAAACGAAACTGCATTTGGTTGTTGGCTAATGTCTGAGGCACATAAACTTGCTTTGACATTTGCCGAGCACGCTGGATAATTGGTTTAGTAGATAACTCGTGTTCCATGCTGATCGTAGTGGCAATTGTATTTGCCATTTGAAATGCCGTACACATAAATAATTTATCATATAACTTTGACAATGATTCAGTATTTTGTTTCAACCAAGCGGCTATTTTCTTTGGCTGTTCTTTTCTAATATATGATTTTGCTAACAATCAATCGCTTCCAATTCATTTTAATAAAAAACAACAGGAATCATCCTGTTGTTTTTTATTTAGTTTCACGATGTAACGTTGCTTTTCTTTCCCGAGGGCAATATTTCTTTAACTCTAAGCGATCTGGATTATTACGTTTATTTTTGCTAGTTAAATAGTTACGTTCATGACACTCTGTACATTCTAAAGTAATATTTACGCGCATAATCTATAAACTCCTTTACAAATTTTGCTAGACAACTTCCTTATGTTAACATTTCCAAGTTAATTTTTCCAGCATTTTATTCAGAATCTGATTGTGAATTACCAAAATAGGCATTCATCATATTTTTAACTAAGTTTAAATTATAATTACCCTTTTCTGTGCTCAAATTAGGCAATACAACGGCTACGGCAATTTGTGGATTATTAGCCGGAGCATAGCCAACCATACTTAAAGTAATCGTTGATGGAGGATTAGGATTGTCTGGATGCTTAGGATCATAATAAAATGATTGTGCGGTACCTGTTTTACCAGCCATTGATGGCGAAACATCTGCCAAATCTTTAGCAGTTGTCCAAGCACCAGTGCCGTGCACCACATTATAAAATCCAGTTTTAACAACATTCAATTGACTAGAGTCAAATCCTACCCGATTCAAAACTTGGGGCTGTGTAATATTAACGATAGCTCCCAAGGTACCATCATTTTTAGATTTTTGGATTGATTGGACAATATATGGCTTCATGCGATATCCACCATTAGCAATAGTCGAAACGTATTGCCCCATTTGCATTAACGTATAAGCATCATAGTTACCGTAGGACTCATCCAGAGCTGAACCCACTTTTACCATACCATCACTCATGGTCGGACCTTCAATACCACTGGACTCTCCAGGTAAGTCAATACCGGTTTTAACACCTAAACCAAATTGGTTGAAATTAGCTCGCATTTTTTTGAAAATATCTTGATCAATATGAATATACTTATTAGGAGTATATTTAGCATTACCTTCACGCATTGTTAAACGCATCATATAAATATTCGAAGATACTTCCAAGGCTTGTGTGGCACCTAATGCACCAAAAGTACCGTTAGGATAAACAGATTTTTTAACTGGCGTACTCGGTAAATAAATTGGTTCGTCAGATAAAACATTATTTTCTGGTGAAATTGCGCCCGACATCAACCCCCCCAATACAGTAGCACCTTTAACAGCCGAACCCATAACAAATGTACGGTTAATGACACCAAGTGCATCGTCTGTGGTTTTTCCAGTTGTAGGATCATAATGAACACCAGACATTGCTAAAATAGCACCAGTTTTAGGATTTATTGCGACTGCATAGGCTCCATCAGAATATTGAGCAACACCTGCTGCTTGAGCCGAGGAAAAGGTTTGTTTCACCGCACTATCAACTGCTTTTTGATATTGTGAATCGATGGTTAGATTAAGATTACTACCTTGTGAGCCCTTATACTTCAAAATTGAATCCGTTAATTTATTATTAGGTCCCACAGAAATTTGAGTTTGAGATTTGCTGCCCTTTAATATTGGCTCATATTCTTGTTCTAAATAACTAGTCCCGACACGATCATCGCGCGAATAGCCTTCAGCTAATAATTGATTAACGCGATCATCAGGCAAACCTTGTTTTTCAGTAGAAACTTTACCAATAATACTACTCATGGAATCACCCATTGGATAAGAGCGCTGAGAATCTACACCAGCTTGAACGCCAGGCAATTCGATTTGATGTTCACTAACCTCCGCAACTTCTTTAGGTGTAGCATGATAACTTTTAATATAAACCGTTGAATATTGCGAAGCAGAACTCATTTTTTGGAAAATAAGCGCCGCTTGCTCTTGGGCAGGAGTCAAATCTAAATTTATATGATTAGATACATATTTTACAGCTCGATTGTACAAATCACTTTGCGCAATCGACTGTACTTCGTCATCTGACATTCCCTTAGTAATTAGAGCTTGAATCTTCTTATAATGCTTGCTGTCAGCCAAATAATAATCAGCTTTATCACGTTTAGTTAAATTACCATCATCTAGATAAACAAATTTTTGTAAGCGATTAGCAATTTGATACATATCACTAGTTTTTACTGATCCACTACGTGTATAAGTTATTGCACTGCTAGGATCATTACCCACGATCAAACGTCCCTTGGAATCGTAAACCAAGCCACGTGGAACATTACCACTAATCACGGTTTTATCAGAACGATCCACTTCCGCTTGAAACTTACTCCCATTTAAAAGTTGCAAATATGCTAATTGTCCTATCAAAAGTGCAAACAAGCCAAAGACTAAAATCAATAAAACATTTAAACGAAACGGCAAAATAGATTGTGTAGTTTTAGCCTTATTAAAACGGTGCATAAATTTCACGAGCAAATTCTCCTAGTTAAAGTTTACTAAGTTATTATAGCAAAAAAAGCAGCTTGCAAAACAAACATTATCGCAAACTGCTTAATCTTCCTCAATAAAAGTATATTTGGGACTATCTATTGCAGGATCATAATCAATCTGCAAATCATATCCGCTAAAAAACCAAATGTCATTATCACTAAAGAAATAATTAATACCATCTATTTGTTTAACATAATAAGGATTGTGCGGTTTCTCTTTGATAAAAGCTAACGAAAAACCATCATGGACATTAGTTTTACCATAAACCTTGCCATAAAAATGTAATCCATCACCTTTTTCTAGCTCCAAATTATCTTGGTACCATTTTTGTGCAGCATCACTAACCATAAATTTCATTGCTATGCACCCCCACTTTAAAGCATACACCACTACTATGTTGAAAGACAATTAATTATTTACCGCTGTAATAGTTACCATAAAAGAGCCACCAGGAGTCATAATTTCAACTTCAGCACCAACTTTTTGCCCCAACAAAGATTGAGCAATGGGAGATTCATTGCTTATTTTGCCATGTAAAGGATCCGATTCAGCAGCACCGACAATCTGATAAGTCTCAGGATCTTCGTCAGCTTCTTGGAAAGTGACAGTTTTACCCACTGCTACTTCATTAGCATCAACTTGGCTCACGTCCACAACATCAGCATACTGGAGCATTGTTTTAATTTCTGAAATACGTGACTCTACTACACTTTGTTCATCTTTAGCCGAAGAATATTCCGAATTTTCGGATAAATCACCAAAACTACGTGCAATCTTAATCCGCTCAATAATTTCTGGTCGCTTTTTCAATTTTAAATCTTCTAATTCTTGTTCTAATTTTTGCTTACCTTCTGCAGTCATTGGATATCTTTGTTCAGCCATTTTTTCACCCCATTAGTAAAATTAGTTAGTATTTCTTTTTTCTTGTATTAAATATTTAATTTTGGTAGTCAATAAATCAATCGCTACTTTATTCGATCCACCTTCAGGAACAATCAAATTAGCAAAGCGCTTCGTTGGTTCAATAAACTGCTGATACATAGGACGCACATGATCTAAATACTGTGAAAAAACCGTTTCTAAAGTGTAGCCACGTTCTTCTACATCACGACTAATGCGTCTAATCAAGCGAATATCATCATCCGTATCCACGAACACTTTAATATCCATTAAATCACGTAGTCGCTTATCATACAAAGTTAAAATTCCCTCTAACAAAATAACATCAGTTGGTTCTTGATGTTTAGTTTGCTCAGTTCGATTACTATCCACAAAATCATAAATAGGCACTTCAATACTTTGCAAATGCTTCAATTTATTTAAATCTTCTACCAGTAGATCTGTATCAAAAGATAACGGATGATCAAAATTTTGCTTTTTCCGTTGTTCATAAGGCAGATCTAATTTCTTGTAATATGAATCCATTTGAATTAAAGCAATAGATTCATCTTGTAATTCCATAATCAATTTATTGGCGATTGTTGTCTTACCACTACCGGAACCACCACTGACACCAATAATCAATGGTTTATTAGTATTTGAAGCTTGCAAATTTGTTCTCCTTATCAAAAGGGACTGACAACTGAGTCAGTCCACGATTTTATTGACCAATTTTCGAATTAGTTGTTAAATGCTGCGAGTATGAGGTGGAATAATAAACTTTTCCGGTCTTCAAGTTAGCAACAAAATACAGATAACCCTTATCTTGATCACTTGGATTCAAGACAGCTTGAATAGAGCTCAAACTTGGTGAATTAAATGGTCCTGGTCCGTAACCTTTATTTTTATAAAGGTTATACGGCGATTTTACGCTCGTATCTTTATTTGTCAAACTGTGTTTATGCGTATTTAAAGCGTACATAACTGAAATATCAGATTGTAATGGCATATCAGCAGCAATTCGATTAAAGAAGACCCCTGAAATCTTTCGACGATCCTGGTCTGTAACACCTTCACGTTCAATCAAAGAAGCCAAAGTCAACATATGCTGAACGGTTAAATCTTCATTTTTGATTTGTCCATAATATGGTGATAATTCTTGGTTAGCCTTAGACACCATTTCGCTGACTATTTGTTTCAAAGACATCCCGTTGTAATAAGGATACGTCGCTGGGAATAAATAACCTTCCAAATGATAACGAACATCTTTAGAAGCCATGCTAGAATCCAATAACTGTGGATATTTCTTCTGCAAATGTTCCAAGAAATCTCTATTCTTCATCAAAGCTAAAAATTGCTTTTTGGAATAAGGCGTTTTCTTAGCAACTTCGGTACCAATCTGATCAACAGTAACTCCTTCGCGCACAATAACATTTTGTGTTGGCTGACCTACTCGTTCAGAACTACCACCTTTTTGCAACCTGGCGACAATTTGAGTTAAAGTCATTGATGGTTTAAAGGAGTAATAGCCTGCTTGAAAATCAGTATAATTATGCGATTTAACATAATAATTAAAGACCATTGCACTATGAATAATCTTCTTATCCTGTAATTTAGAAGCAATTTCTTTATTGGATGAACCAACCGGAATTTTAATTTCCACTTCTTGATTATCTTTACTATTGTAAGGTTGCAGTGATTCTTGCACGTAATTATAACCTAAAATACCAAGCGTTAAAATTAAAATTGCTAAAATTCCTACAATCCAATATACAATACTATTGACAACCCGGCGCTCAGAGTCACGCTCTTTTTTCTTTTGCAAACTGGAATCATTTTGCTTGTCTGAATTAGCCACAAATGGGTCCTCCAAATGTTAATTTCAATGGTTAATTATACACAAATTTTAGCATTGTGAATAAACTTTATCTGATTTTTGCCCCTAAAATGTTTTGTAAAGCTGTTTGCACTTTCGTAAAATGTTGATTAACAACCGCATCAGTTAAAGTTTCTTGTTTGTTTTGGAAGGTTAAACTATAAGCCATAGACTTATACTTTGCAGGAACCCCTGTACCAACATAAATGTCGAATAATTTAATATCAGTTAAATACTTGCCAGCTGCTTGTCTAATAGTATCATCAATTGCTTCATTAGTAACATTTTTTGGAACTAAAATTGCAACGTCACGCGTAATAGATGGAAATTTAGAAGCAGGAACATAAATTTGGGATTGATCAGTTAATGCCATAATTTTATCTAAATTCAACTGAAACACTATTGTAACAGGTAATTTCAATTGTTGGGCATAAACAGGATGCACCGTGCCAATAAAACCAATACATTGATCATCCATCATAATTAACGCGCTTTGTCCTGGATGAAGCTGAGTAATAGAAGTAGTTGCTTGGTAAGAAATTCTACCTTGTTTATTGAAACTGTTAATTAATTGTTCGACATCACCTTTAACATCGTAAAAATTAACTAAGCGCGCTTTTGTTTCCCAAGTTTGCTCTTGCACGGTACCCGTGATAGCTCCTGCTAACATTTCTACTTCTGTCGGTCGCACCGCACTAGATTGGCTTTTAACAAACACGCGACCTTGTTCAAACAAAGCAACATTAGTTTGTTTACGAGCTACATTATAAGCTAAATCATCTAATAAACCACTAACCAGATTCAAACGCAAATATTCATGATCGCGAGTCATCGGCCAATCTACCTTAGTCAATGTAGACTGCTCTACAGTAAAGGCTTGCGCTTTTTCCTCAGTCGTTAACGCATAACTAATCGCTTCGTCATATCCTAATGATCGCAAAAAGGTCTTACCGTTGCGCAAAAATTGTTGTTGCGTTGTATAACCACCGACAGTTTGTGTGCTGACTGGTAAGGTGCTAGGCAACTTATCAAAGCCGTAAATCCGGACTACTTCTTCAATTAAATCAGCAGGAATCGAAATATCCCAACGACGCAACGGTACCGTAACGACCAAAATATCAGCTTCCACTTGGACTGTAAATCCTAAGCGCTCAAAAATCGCAATAATCTCTTCTTGTTTAATGTTTGTTCCCAAGGCATGATTAATTTGTTCAATCGTAATTTTTACAATTGTAGGCTCTAAATTGGTCTGACTGCCAACTACTTGACCAGCCAATACTTTACCATCAGCTAGCGTTTGTACCAATTGAGCTGCTTGATCTAAAGCTTCTTGTGTTGTAGCAACATCAATCCCTTTTTCAAAGCGAGCTGCTGCTTCTGTTCGCAAATTATGACGTTGTGCGGTTTTGCGGACTCTAATAGAATCAAACACTGCTGACTCTAAAACAACAGTCTTAGTTTGCGCATCAATACTAGTGGATTGCCCACCCATTACACCAGCCAAACTCACAGCTTGTTCATCATTGACAATAACTATATCTTGATCGGTCAGTTCATACTCATTATCATTCAAAGCTTTGAAAGTTTCGCCATTTTCTGCATTGCGAACAGTTAATTTTTTAGATCCTAACTTGTCAAAATCGTAAGCATGCAAAGGTTGACCATAATCTAATAGAACATAGTTAGTAATATCAACAATATTATTAATAGGTTTAATACCATTGTTCCATAAATAAATCTGTAACCACAAAGGACTTGGTTGCACTTTAACATTTGTGACTATCCGATTACGATAAGTCGGCGCCAAATTATTATCAAACACTTCATTAGTAAACTTGGAATCAGCCATTTCGGTTTCTTCTGGCACATCAGGTACCGTGAAATGCGGCTTTTGATCATACATAGAAGCTACTTCCCAAGCTGCACCACGCATTCCTAAGACATCAGCACGGTTAGGTGTCGCGTCAAAGTTTAAAATCGTATCATCCATGCCCAAATAAGGGAAAACTGATTCTCCCACTGTAATTGTCTCATTTTCTGGAAAAACATAAATACCATCTTTAAATTCATCTGGCACTACATTTTCATTGAACCCAATTTCTTGAAGTGAACAGAGCATCCCTCTAGATTCAACACCACGCATCTTGCTTTTTTTGATTTTTTGGTTATTGACAATTCGCGCACCTGGTAAAGCAACAATAACTTTTTGCCCTTCGGCAACATTGGGGGCACCACAAACAATTTGATACGGCTGTTGTTCACCTATAGCTACTTGACAAATATTCAGATGATCAGAATCTGGATGTGCTTCCAACGTCAAAATTTGTCCAACCACGATGTTTTTTAGACCTTCAGCCGGATAAATAATTTCATCGACTTCAATTCCGGTAACTGTCTCTCGTTCTGCTAATTTTTGTGGCGACTCTGGCAAATCTACATACTTAGCAAGCCATTTCATTGAAATTTTCATTAATTATTCTCCCTTAAATTGTTCTAAAAATCTCACGTCATTTAAATAAAAATCACGAATGTCATTAATACCGTATTTCAGCATTGCAAAGCGATCTGGTCCCACACCAAAAGCAAAACCGCCATAGATTTTAGAATCAATTCCTGCATTTTCTAAAACATTTGGATGGACTAAACCTGCACCTAAAACTTCAATCCAACCAGTTTTTTTGCAGACGCTACAACCTTGACCATTACAATTAAAGCAAGAAACATCCACTTCAACCGATGGCTCAGTAAATGGAAAATAACTAGGGCGCAAACGAATTTCACGATCAGAACCAAAAACGTGTTGGGCTAATAATTCCAAAGTACCCTTCAAATCAGCCATTGTGATATGCTCATCGACCACTAAACCTTCAATTTGATTGAATTGATGCGAGTGTGTTGCATCATCAGTATCCCGCCGATAAACTCGTCCTGGACTAATCATTTTCAATGGTCCCTTACTAAAATCATGTTGCTCCATGGTACGCGCTTGTACTGGCGAGGTATGCGTACGCATCAATGTTTCTTTAGTAATATAAAAAGTATCTTGCATATCTCGTGCTGGATGATCCTTAGGCAAATTCATCATTTCAAAATTATAATGATCTTCCTCTACCTCAGGTCCAGCAACAACTTGATAACCTAAACCAATAAATAAGGACTCAATATCATCCATCACTTGATTAATAACGTGTTTGGTACCGACTTTACGCTTATTTCCTGGTAGGGTAACATCGATTTTTTCTTTTTGTAATTGTAATTGAATTGCTTCTTGTTCTAAATGTTGCTTAGCTTGATCCAATTTATTTTGCAAGTCATCTCGAATGACATTAGCCAACGCGCCAATTTCTGGACGCTCATCCGGCTTTAAATCTTTCATTCCTCGTAAAGCTTGCGTCAGAGGACCTTTTTTTCCCAGTAATTGAACACGAATTTCATTCAATTTATTAATCTGATCAACAGCGCTAATTTGTTGCAATCCCTTTTCATGCAAATCTTTTAATAAGTCTTTTAATTCCATAGTTTCCTCCAAAAAGTTGGAAATAATTTAAATATCAACCAACAAAAAAAGCCTCGTCTCAAAGGGACGAAGCTTCGCGGTACCACCCTAGTTTAAGTAACCTGGTTACTTACACTTAATTGTCGAATAACGCCGACATACTGTTGACTCCAGAACGAATTCATACAAATTAACTTCAATTGTTCTCACTCACCAATTGTCCCTGTTAAGTCAACTTACTGTATTACTACTTCCTGTCATAGTCGTTAGTGTTATTTTATAAGTTTCATAATAAAAATTCAATAAGATATTACAGTTTGTAACTTTTGTTTCACAGCAGCCCATATTGGTGTGAACGCTTCTTTGACCGCACAATAGTCATCTACCAAATTAACTAATAAACTTTCCAAATACTTTGGCGGTGCTAACGTAGCACCAAACATGTGCTTACTAATAATATCTGCTTCCATCGGTGTTAAATCTGTTAATGATTGCGCATTTTCCAATGCAATTTGTGAATGAACATAAGCATGTGTTCTAAAATCCAAAGCTTGATTATCCCAATCATAATAAAACAAATCATGCAGTAATCCGCCACGTGCTAGGGCACGCACATTGAGGTGTAATTTTTTTCCTATCAAAAAACTATGATAAGAAACACTCAAAGAATGTTCTAGGCGATTAGAATAACGATGTTGAGTAATAAGTTGTAATTGTTGAATCTCCGGTAAAATTAATAAGTCTGCAACTTGTTGAAGATATTCAGGATCATTTTGCCAATTCAAGCTGTTCATATCTTACCTTCCTTATCTAGAAAGTCCATATATAATTATACCTGCTGCTACTGCAACATTCAAAGATTCTGCTTTGCCAAAAATAGGAATATATAAATTAGCGTTCACTTTTTCCAACAATGCCGAATTCATGCCTCGTGCTTCATTGCCCATGATTAATGCCCAATCCTTTTGTGGCTTGACTTGCCGATAATCCTGTGCCCTTTCGTCAACTAAGCTACCATAAACAATTAAATCATGTTGTTGCATTACAGTAATAGTTTCTGCTAAATCATTAACAAGTATCGGCAAGTGAAATTGACTGCCTTGCATCGCACGTTGAACTTTGGGCGCATAAAGATCTACCGCATCAGGGCTCAAAACAACTCCCTTTAAACCTGCAGCATCAGCTGTTCGCACCATTGTTCCAACATTTCCGGGATCTTGCACTTCATCTAAAAGTAACCACCTACCTTGACTCATATCTAAGTCCGGCTGTTCAGGCATATCAACAACTGATACCAACCCTTGGGGATGAACAGTATCCGTAATAACTTGGGCAACTTCTTCTGTAATCTGAATCGCTTGTGGGAAATAATCACGTATCAAATGCAATCGATCACGATTTAAATATTCTGTGGTAACATATACTTCATTTAACGAAATATTATTTTGTAAAGCTTCTTTAATTAGATGTTCGCCTTCAAGCAAATATTTTTGAGCTTTGCGACGGCCACGCGTTGTTAGTAATTTTTTTAACTCTTTAATTTTATTATTTTTAACAGATGTTATATATTCCACGCGGTTAAACTTCCTTTATTTAATTTCTATATTAATTGTATGATAGCATTTTTCAAAGCTATAATATGAAGATTTCTGAACTTGCCATTTTGTTTAATCATTATTTTCGTTATAATAGTAGCGTTATGATAATCGGGAGGTAACAACTTGCAATTAATTCACGTAAGTATTGATGTTTATGGACGTGTTCAAGGGGTTGGCTTTCGCTATACCACTTTTACGTATGCCCAACAATTTAGCATTGTCGGCTCTGTTCAAAACCTGTCCGACGGTAGTGTTCATATTGAGGCACAAGGGCAACATGCTGATTTAAATGAATTTATTAGTGCCATTAAACACGGACCAAATCGTTTTGCTCGTGTCGATGATGTTAAAATAAAATCACAACCTTTAGCTGATTACTCAGACTTTTCAATATCATAATTTGGAGAATAATAATGAAGAAAAATTTCAAAAAAATTTTAATTGCTGCTGGACTACTGGGATTATTGGTCACAGTAAGTGCTTGTTCGCATAGCGGTATTAATGTGGCTGCTAAGGCACCTACCAGTGGACCTTATGGCTTTATTTATCATTATCTGGGAATTCCATTTCAAAACTTAATTTTAGCGATGTCTAATATTATCGGTGGGCAAGATAGTTATGCTTGGGGCATTATCATTATTTCTTTTATTGTTAGGCTGTTATTATTGCCACTGAGTTTATGGCAGCAACGCAAATCAATTTTACAACAAGAAAAAATGAAATTGATTCAGCCACAATTAAAATTAATTCAAGAACAACAAAAAAATGCTAAAACGCAAGAAGAACAAGCCAAAATCAGCCAATTAATGATGCAAGTATATTCCAAAAATAATATCAAATTAACTGGTGGATTAGGCTGTTTACCATTGTTACTGCAATTTCCAGTTTTTATCGCTATTTACCAGGCTGTCCAATATTCTAGTGAAATTTCCAAAGCTACTTTTTGGGGTGCACCTTTAGCTAAACCAAGCATTATCATTACGATCATTGCAACTTTATTTTATGTCCTGCAAAGTTGGATGTCTTTAAAAAATATTCCTGCTGAACAAAAACAGCAAATGAAAATGATGATGTTTTTAAGTCCTGCCATGACTTTCTTTATTAGTATTGCTTCCTCAACTGCGTTAGCACTGTACTTTCTAATTGGCGGTGTCATTATTGTTATTCAACAAGTAATTAGTGACTACTTAATAACACCAAGGGTTCGTAAGCAAGTTGATGCTGAAATTGAAAATAATCCAATCGTCACCGTTGTGACAGAAGATACTTTAAAGCAAAGTGTTGCTACTAGTTCAAAAGAAAATAATCCATCTGAACAACCTGCCAGCCAATTACATGATCGCAATCGCAAACGTAATGCTGGTAAGCAACAACATCATAAATAATGCAGTAAAAAAACACTTTGAAATTTGTCAAAGTGTTTTTTACTATTACATATTAATTTTATTTTTATTAACTAATGGAATATTGACACGAAAAACAGTACCCGAACCGACAGCACTCTCAGCAGTGATCGTTCCCTTATACATTTCTACAATCTTTTTAGCAATTGGTAAACCTAAACCATTCCCACCACTCTCTCGCGAACGTGCTTTATCGACACGATAAAACCGATTAAAAATCCGCTGAAGATCTTGCTGGTTAATGCCTACACCAAAATCTTGTACAGCAATAGACAGCATGCCATTCTCAGTAGAAGTAGATAAATTAATTTCTTTACGATCTTTAGAATATTTCACAGCATTATCCAACAAAACAACTAGAATTTGCATCAAATGATTGCGGTAAATTTGTACTTGCGTGTTGTCAGGAACCGTGTTGTCCAAATCAATCTTAAAATCAGGATGTAGCATTCTGAAATCATTGTAAGCTTGCTCAATCGTGGCATTAGCCTGTGTAATTTCGTTAGTATAATTAGTTTCTATTTGTTCAGCACGTGTCAAATCAAGCATTTCTTGGATTAACTTTTTCATACGCGAAATTTCATTAACCGATGCATCAATTGATTCATCTAAAACTTGCGGATCATCTTTACCCCAGCGTTGCAATAATTTAAGATGACCTTCAATTACGGCTACCGGTGTACGTAATTCATGCGAAACATCTTCCACAAATTCTTTTTGTTGATTAGTGTATTCCTGCATGCGATCCAACATATGGTTAAAACGCTCCGCTAAATCCGTAATTTCATCAGTAGCTTGTTGTACTGGTATGCGCGCTTGAGAATCAGGATCTTCATCAATTTTATCAATAGTGCGATTGATTTGATGAATACGACGAACCAAAGGCTGCGTTAAGAAATAACCCAAAACAAAACTCAAAATTAACACCACTAAAACAGTTGCAATAATATTACGGTGCAATTCTTCAATTGTATGATGATAATTGCGCAAACCATCGTTAATCTTAGCATAGCCAATTATTTTATGCGTACTACTAGATCGAATAGGCATGGTAACCGCCAAATAATTGGGTCCATGCTTGGGATTAACTAAAACAATCTTTTTTTGTACATCGGTTTTAGCAAAATCAGCACTAATATCACCAGATTGAAATAGTACTTGTCCTTGATCGTTGTACAAAACCAAGGACAAATCACCGCGCGTCAATTGCTTAGATAAACTATCCCGATAAAAATCTTCCGGATTTTCAGTAAACAAGCGTCCTTCTTGATCGCGTCCTAAATTTTTACGGGGTACATGCGGCGATAAGCGGTGATGAACTTGATCTTGAGTTAAGGGCGTGTGATACACATTAAAGCGACTGTCAACCGCCGACATTGTATCGCGGACGTTATTAGTTTCACTAGTCAATAATCCACGGGTCACTGATGTATATATCAGTGTAGAAAAAATTCCAAAAACCACAAAAAAAGCTAAACTCAAAAAACAAGTCCATTTCAATTGAATATTTGGGTGGAAATTAACTATTTTTTTCTTCATGGACGAACAACATAACCTGTTCCACGAACAGTTTGAATATAACTTTCCTTATCTGGTAGATCAATCTTATTACGTAAATAACGCACATAAACGTCTACAATGTTAGTTTCACTTTGAGTAGCATCACTACTCCAAACACTCTTGAGTAATTGTTCACGACTCAAAACTTTGCCCATATTATTCAATAAAGTCAAGAACAAGTCATATTCACGTCGTGTTAACTCAATAATTTTACCTTCACGACTCAAAGTATGGGCTTCTTTATCCATCACTAAATCACGATATTCAATTTTAGTAGAATGCGGAGCCATTTTTTGATCTTCAATATCGATCCGTCGCAATAAAGAACGTAAGCGAGCTAACAATTCTTCAATTGCGAAAGGTTTGATGATGTAATCATCAGCACCATGATCTAAACCGGATACTCGATCAATTACAGAATCACGTGCTGTCATCATAATAATTGGTGTACTCTTTTCTTGGCGAATACGACGACAAACTTCCAAACCATTCAAAGTTGGTAACATTAAATCTAGTAAAATTACATCCCAATCATCAGCTAAAGCTGCATCTAAACCCTTGCGTCCATCTAATTCTACACGTGTTTTATAACCCTCATGTTGTAACTCTAGTTCAACAAAACGTGATAAATTTTTCTCATCTTCAATAATCAAAATTTTAGCCATTTCAATACTCCAGTTCTTAATAAAATTTCATTTACATCAATATTACATTAATACTCTAGCACAGACCAATAAAATATCCTAACAAACTATCTTACTAATTTCAATAAAATTTTCTTAATATCTAGAAAACTCGGTGATGATCTCACCGAGTTCCCCAATTTATTTTATTCTAAACTAATTACTGCTCTTGGTACCATGAATAGTGGAACGTACCCGGTCGATCCACACGTTGATAAGTATGGGCGCCAAAATAATCACGTTGTGCTTGAATCAAATTAGCTGGTAAAACTTCAGCCCGATAAGAATCATAATAAGCAATCGCTGCAGACATTGCTGGAACAGGAATTCCAGTTTGCACTGCCCAAGCAACAACTTCACGCGTTGCATCTTGATAATTAGCACAGATCTCTTTGAAGTAATCATCTAATAACAAATTATCTAATTGCGAATCTTTTTGATAAGCAGCTGTGATCTTTTGTAAAAACTGTGCCCTAATAATGCATCCTTCACGCCAAATATTAGCAATCTCACCATAATTCAGCTCCCAATCATATTGCTTGGAAGCAGCTTTCATTTGTGCGAAACCTTGGGCATAACTCATAATTTTACTAAAATAAAGTGCTTGCCGAATTTTTTCGGTGAAATCATTACTAATTTGCACGCTTAACTTAGAACCCGGAAGTTGTGAACTAGCTTGTACACGTTGTTCTTTGAAAGTTGAAATATATCGGGCATAAACAGCTTCAGTAATTAAAGACTGGGGCACACCTAATTCTAAGGCACTTTGCGAACTCCATTTACCAGTACCCTTATTACCAGCGGCATCTAAAATCTTTTTGACGATTGGCTCGCCAGTACCTAAATCATCTTTGCGAGTTAAAATATCTGCAGTGATTTCAACTAAATAACTGGACAATTCGCCTTGATTCCAATCATTAAAAGTCGCAGCCATCTCTGTTGTCGATAATTTACCTAAGTTAAGCATCAAATTATAACTTTCAGCAATCAATTCCATATCGCCATATTCGATGCCGTTGTGTACCATTTTGACATAATGACCGGCACCATTTGGTCCAATATATGCCACACAAGGCTGTCCATCATCAGTTTTAGCAGCAATTTGCTGCAAAATAGGCGCCACTAAATCATAAGCTGCTTTTTGACCACCGGGCATCAAAGAAGGCCCGTGCAAAGCTCCCAGTTCTCCTCCGGAAACACCCATACCAATAAAGTTAATACCTGATTTATCTAAACGAGCATTACGTTGCATTGTATCTTGAAAGAAAGTATTACCTCCATCAATCAAAATATCGCCACGATCTAGCAATGGCAGTAATTCATCAATCACTGCATCAGTTGGTTTACCAGCTTTGACCATCATAATGATGCGCCGAGGCTTTTCGAGGGAGTTCACAAAATCACTAATATTATAACTTGGAACTAATTTTTTATCAGGATGATCAGCGACTACTTTTTCAGTTTTAGCACCTGTACGATTAAAAATCGCTACTTCATAGCCACGGCTTTCAATATTTAATGCCAAATTCTTTCCCATAACCGCCATACCGATAACGCCAATTGCTGGTTTACTCATTCAATTCAGCCTCCCAATTTATTCAAAAATAATCAAAACTTAAACTTGAACTCCAATAAAACAAATTTCTTTCAGTATAACATACTCAATCTGGCTTAGAATCTGGAAATAATTCTTTTAATTTTGCAAATTGTTCATTAGTGGCTGTCTTATTGCCTGCAACAGTCTTATCGTATTCTTCTTCAGACATTACCTGCCACTCAGAACCAGCAGGCATTACACCATTTTGTTGCTCAGTGGGTGTCAAGACTTGGGTCGGAATACTCAACAAAATATTATCAGCAATGGCTTGTTTCAAATCTAACTTGCGATCATCTAAAACAATAATAATTTCTTGTGCATCCTTTTGTTCCGGCGTTAATACCTTTTCATCTACTGTATAAGCTTCATGAATCGTAAAATCTAAAGTTAAATCTACCGGTTTCAAACTTCTTGTGGACGGATAAACTAATTTTGTTTGCACAGTTAAATCGCTAAAAATCAGCGGTCCATCTAAACTAATCATTCCTTTAACATGCACAAGACTCATATCCATAATTTGTGAATCACGTTGTTTCAGTTCAGCAGTCAAATCCAAGTTTTGCTCCAATTGCAAGGGGTGGTGCCGATATTTCTCCAACTCAGCAGTGGACCATACTAACATATTTTCACCTACTTTCTCATAATTGGCTGACGACCAAAATTTTGTTCTGGCACTCCTAAAAGTTGTAACATCTGATCAACCTGAATTTCCTTAGCCATCAAACCATTTTTTTGCCCCATTTTTTGAGTAACTTTAGTTACAACAGGCAACGTAACTTGTTGTCTAATATTATGCAACTGTTGTCTGCCACGAGCATTAAAGCCTAAAACATGTAAATAACGTTTTGCACGCATCTCTTGCATTTGCTCAGTAGTAATATTTAATAAAGTATACAAACAAAGTCGTCGCAAACGGGCAAAAGTAAAGCGTTTGCTCTTAATTTTATACAAGAAATCTTGAAAATCAGTAGCATTAGTTATTTCTTGTTGCAATTTATATTGCAGACCTTCACTCATCTGATAAATTTGGCTTAATTCTGATAGATTTGCTGTTAATAATCGATACTTCAAATAAGGAAATAATTGCTCATTAAACAAAGCATTGTTAGACAACTGCTGCTGCACAAATGGTGGCACTGCAGTTGCATAATTTTGATTATTGAGCACCGCTGTACGAATCGCGCTCGCACTAGAAAAATAGGGCAATAAACGTGGATCATCATGTTGAACTCCACCAATTCTAGGTAACGGCAACAAATTGACAGCATAATCTAACTTACCAGCTGCCTGTGCATAAGCCACGCCTAATAATTCGTTGGGTTTAGTTAGCATAAAACCTAATTGCTCTTGCAACAACTGATTAAATTGCGTGGCATAGGTATTACGATAATCTTTAAATAAAGCGGGCTCAGTTGTTAATTCATTAAGTTGTTGTCCTAACTTCCAATAATCTAATGCTGGCTTTTCTGTACCAAATGCCAAATCAGTGACTTGTAATTCCCGCAGCAAACGTACTGCTTCTTCTGCAAACAAATCTGCCGGTTGAAGCGCACCATAAACGGGCAATTCAATCACCAAATCCACCCCGGCAGCCAAAGCCATTTGCGCACGCTGCCATTTATCTACTAAAGCTACTTCACCACGCTGAACAAAGTTACCTGACATAACAACTACTAAACATTCGGGATGCAACTTTTGTTTAACTTGTTGAATTTGCCACAAATGACCATTGTGGAAAGGATTATATTCTACAACTAGTCCAACAATCGTCATCTTAACTTAATAACGTTGTAACATCAATCAATGGTGCATTCGACCACAATTTTTCTAATTTATAAAAATCGCGTGCCTCGTTAGTAAAGACATGCACAACAACGTCATTTAAGTCCACCAAAATCCAATTAGAGTCCTTTTGGCCTTCTAAATGATTAACACTAACTTGCGCATTTTCTTCTTGTTCAACAATATTGTCCACAATCGCTGCCAATTGGCGTTGGTTGTCAGCAGAAGCAATCACAAAATAATCAGCCAGCAAACTAGCTTGGCTCATATTCAAAACCACAATATCATTAGCACGCTTAGCATCTGCAGCTTTTACAGCAATCTCCATCATTTTTTGACTGTTCATTGCTTACCTCATTTTTAATGTCCCGCCACCCAAGCATTATAGCTGGTAATAGTTTTGGGATAAATTTTAGTTTTTTTATTTAATAGAAGTTCTAAAGTATGGGTTAATTGATAGCGTACACCATCATCCAAATCAGCCAGGGTCACTTGTCTAGCTTCATCCACATTCATAAAATCGCGTCCATCTTCAATATAATCAGCCATAAAGACGATTTTATCTAACAAAGTCATTTGTGGAGCAGCCGTAGTATGATTGCGCACTGCATTCAAAATTTCCTCATCATAAATGCCCAATTCATGCTTAATGAAATAAGCACCAATTACACCATGCCATATCGCATTACCATAATTCAATAAATCAGGATCAAAATGTTCTTGTTTGATTACAGAAATGAACTCGGCATCGCTGCGCTCTTTGGCATAGTCATGTACTAATCCGGCAACACGTGCTTTGAGAACATCTCCTTGATTTAATTCAGCTAATTCAACTGCTTTATCAGCCGTTCGCAAACAATGTTGAAAACGATATTGTGATAATTGCGACTGCACCTTAGCTTGCAATTGTACTAGATTATAATCATTTTTTACGATCATTGAAATAAAGCCTCTTTTCGGCAATATATTGCAAAACCAAATCCGGAACATAATAACGTACTGAACCATTATTTTGCAGTGTTTTTCTAATCCAAGTGGAACTAATGTCAACTTCAGGCATATTTACCCAAATAATTGGGTAAGGCGAAGTTTGCGAAATATTAGGTCGCTTGACACCAACAAATTGCACCAATTGCACCAACTCATCAATGCGATGCCACTTAGGCAAGTAAGCAACCATATCGCCACCAATAATAAAATAATACTTATTTTCCGGATGCTCAGTTACTAATTGCTGAACAGTGTCATACGTGTAGCTAATACCGCCACGCTCAACTTCCATCAATCCTAAATCAAAATTCGTATGATTGATAATAGCGCGGCGCACCATTTCGACGCGATGCAAAACTGGCACCGCTTCTTTGTGATCTACATGTGGCGGATTGGCATCCGGCAAAAAAATAATTTTGTCTAAACCCAATTGACTCATAACTTGGTCAGCCATCATCAAATGACCAATATGTGGTGGATTAAACGTTCCACCTAAAATACCAACATGTTGCATGGAATCACTAGTTACAGTTTGAATTTGTGGAATAGTTACTGGTGTAACAGCTTGGCTCATCTTAAATCACCTACTTTATTTGCTCAACTTCTACACTCAATTGACGATTTTTCACCTTGGAAGCTTTTTTATAAAAAATTACTGTTCGTCCGATACTATTAACCCATTGTACTTGTGCATTAAATTGCGTTAAAGCAGTCGCCAAATCTTCTGGTGTTACCGTTGAATTTTGTAAAATGTTTACTTTCAACAATTCATGAGTTTCTAACTGCTGTAAAAGTTGTGCTAAAACAGCTTGATTAACTCCATTTTTACCAATTTGGAACGCTGCTGACAATGGTTGTGCTTTAGAACGTAAATATTTTCTTTGCTTATTTGTTATCATTACTGTCCTCAATTTAATTAATCAATGCCTGTCGCGTTTCTAGCGTAATTCCGGTAGGTAAATAGGCTTTCACTTGCACGTTAGCAGGCACACTAATCCAACCTAAACCAGAAAAAATGATATCACTTTTAGTAGTCAAGTTGAATTCTTGTCCGACTAAAGGTGGTAAATCTGTATTCAAATGTGGCGGTTGTAACAATTCACCCACATGTTGGCGATAAAATTGATCCGCATTAGCTAATTTAGTGCGATGCACATATAAATTATTTTCCACATAGGCAATAAAAGAACCTGGCTCCCCGGCAATAAAATCTAAACGTCCCAGCCCTGCTAAAAACAATGTCTGACCAGGATTCAATTGAAAAATACGCGGATGAATTTCAGCTTGGGGTGCAATATACTTTAATTCCTTAGGATCTAATAAATTAGCAATTTGCCCATCATGAATAACACCTGGAGTATCAATCAAATCACTACCATCATCTAGACCAATGTGGATCTCATTTAAAGTCGTTCCCGGAAAATTAGAAGTCGTAATTAACGCTGGAAAATCTGAACGTGCCTTGATAATTGCATTGATTAAAGTCGATTTACCAACATTAGTTGCCCCAATGATATAAACATTGCGTCCCTTACGCAAGGAATCAATTTTACGCAATAATTCATCAACTTGCGTCAATTTCTTGGCACTGACCAAAGTAGTTGCTAATGGCTTTAAACCAATTTGTTGTACTTGCTGTTGTAACCAAGTTTTAACTTTAGTTTTCTTATAGGATTTGGGTAACAAATCTGTTTTATTACCCACTACCAACAAAGGATTGTGCCGAATATATTTTTGTAAATCAGGAATCACACTGCCAGCAAAATTAAAAACATCCACTACGTAAACGACTAGTGCATCTTCTCGACCAATATTTTTTAATAACTTTTGAAAAAAATCATCAGCAAAAGAAACTGGCGTTATTTCATTATAGTGCCGTAACCGAAAACAGCGCTGGCAGTAAAGTTCATGATCATCAGCAGTAGCAAATTTTTGCAAAGCACTTGCTGGCACGTAGCCCGGTTGTGTTGAATTCGTACTTTGCAGCAACGCTCCACAACCAATGCAGTATAGTTCTTCAGTCATTTAAATGCTGCCTCCATTTTAAATTAGGATGTAGCCAACTATTAATCTTTAAAATAGGTCGCTCAAAAAAACGATTCACTCTAGTTTTTTTAGAATCAGTTGGAACCAATGGATGCACTAGAATCGTCTTAACACCGGCTAAATTTCCCGCCATAATGTCCGTCATTAATTGATCGCCCACCATTACAGCTGTGGCAGGATCAATTTTTTGATTTTTCAGATAGTTACGTAATTCAAAAGGCAAAGGCTTCAAAGCTCGTGCCACAATTTTGATATCAATGCCTGTTAATGCTCGCTGCACCCGTTCAGCACTATTATTAGAAACAATAACTAATTCAATACCATGATCTTGCAATTGCTGCATCCAAGTTATTAATTGATCACTTTGCCGATCTTCTTTGTTCCAAGGAACTAGAGTATTATCTAAATCAGACAAAACAACTTTAATTCCTTGATTCACAAACTCCTGCGCATCAATCTGCATAATTTGATCAACCATCATTGTCGGCTTAAAAAGTCCCAGAATATCCACCTCTGTTGATTTTATAATAAATTATTTACTTTAATAAAAACACGTAACTAGTCAAACTAGTTACGTGTTTGTTTACTTCAATGCGTCTTTAGCAGTATCGACTAACTTCTTAAATGCGCGTTGGTCATTAATTGCTAAATCAGCTAGCATCTTACGATTCATGTCAATGTTAGCTAATTTCAAACCATGCATTAACTTGCTGTAGCTAATATCATGCATCCGAGCAGCAGCATTAATTCGAGCAATCCACAACTTGCGGAAATCACGTTTCACTTGACGACGATCACGAAAAGCATAGTTATAAGAATTGAATAATTGCGTTGATGCAGCCTTAAATTGAATATGTTTAGAACCGCGGTAACCCTTGGCTAACTTCAGAACTTTCTTCCGACGTTTACGAGTTACTGTTCCACCTTTAACACGTGGCATAGAGATTCCTCCTAAAAATTGTAAATTTAACTAAAACTTATTTGTAGGTAGTTAACATTTGTTTGATACGTTTCATGTCGCTAGCACTAACCATTGTTGATTTAGCTAATTGACGACGTTGTTTTTTAGTTTTACCGTGAAAACGGTGACTTGTAAAACCATGGTCCCGCTTTAAGCCACCATTAGCCGTCTTCTTAAAACGTTTAGCTGATGCACGATGTGTTTTTTGCTTAGGCATTACAGAGATCCTCCTGCGTTAATTCTTCTTTTTATCATTAATTGGAGCAAGCATTAAGAACATGCTACGACCGTCCATTTTCGGACGCGTAATTACTGTGGCAACGTCTTTAGTTGCGTCAGCCATTTTCTCTAAAACATCCCGACCGATTTCTTTGTGAGTGATAGCCCGGCCACGAAATCTGATCGAAACTTTAACCTTAGAACCTTTTTCAAGGAATTTACGTGCATTTTTAAGCTTAGTATCGAAATCATTTTGTTCAATAGTAGGACTTAAACGCACTTCCTTGATACTGACAGTTTTTTGTTTCTTACGAGCTTCACGATCTTTCTTTTGAAGCTCAAAACGATATTTACCATAATCCATAATCCGAGCAACCGGTGGTTTGGCATTAGGTGAAACTAAAACGAGATCCAAATTAGCTTGTTCAGCTAAACGTAAAGCATCTTGTGTAGATTTAACACCTAATTGTTCACCATCAACCGAAATGACACGCAATTCACGTGAACGAATTTTATCATTCAAGATCATGTTGTTTTTGCTATTATTAGCTATGAGTATCCACCTCCGAAAATTTATCACTCACAAAAAAATGCGGGTGCCAAAGCACCCGCAATAATTAATCGATTATTATTATCTACCTAGTGGCCTATGGCTTAGGTGAGAAGCGGGAACTTCTGCTTGTTTCAATACAGATATCATTGTAACCATTAATGCACTCATCTGTCAACCACTAAATTTATCTAACTTTGATACCAGCTTGGTAAACTTCTTTATCAACTTGTGCCAACGCTGCAAGATTCTTTAAAGGATCGTCATTCAACACCAAAAAATCTGCATATTTGCCAGTAACTAAAGAACCGTAATCTCGATCAATCTGCAATAGCTCTGCGGCGTATTGTGTTGCTCCTAACAATACCTGCTGTGTGGTAGCACCAATTTCTGCCAGCAATTTTAATTCATTGAAAGTTCCTTGATCAAATCGATTATAAGGCGTCCCAGCATCCGTTCCCACAACTACTTTTAAACCTTTTTTTAAAGCTTTGGCAATATTTGCAAAAAAGATTTTTTTTACAGCTTCATTTTTACGTTGCATATAAGGTGGCAAAACGCCTTCAGGAGCATCAGCAATCGCCTGTGAAGCATTCAAAGTAGGCACTAAATAAATATTGTGCTGCTTCATAAAATCAGCTTGTTTATCATCTAAATAAATCCCGTGTTCAATAGAATCAACGCCAGCAGCCAACGACAATTGAATTCCATTATTGCCTTGGGCATGTGCTGCTACCGTCATATGCTTAGAATGAGCTTCTTCCACAGCTACTTTGAGTTCGGTCAGGCTTAATTCCGTGTCATCAACTTCATCAGTTGCTGACATCACGCCCCCTGTTGCCATCACTTTTATATTTTGAGCACCGTGCTTAAACTCTTCACGTACTGCTTGACGCATATCAGCGCCTGAATTAACAATATGCCCCCAAACTTGCTTACCATCATCGCCTTCAGGAAAATCACCATGACCGCCTAAAATCGTCATTGGACGCCCAGAAGCGACAATATGTGGACCTGCTATTTTACCCATTTGACGCAATTTCATCAATTTAACATCAACATCAAAAACTGCCCCACAATCACGAATATAAGTTACCCCTGACTTTAATAAATCTTGCAAATTGTTCAAAGCATTAACTGTTGCTTCAGTTTCCGTCAAATAAGCCGTTTTACTGTCGTTACAATCCATCATAATGTGCGTATGCGCATTAATTAGACCAGGCATCACATATTGCCCATGCAAGTCAATTTTTTGATCTGCGGTAGGAATTTTACTTTGACCAAAATTATTAATCCTACCTTTGGTATCAACTTCAAACCATGCATCGGTCAACCAATTTTGGCAATCACTACTTAATAGCTGACAATTATAATATAAAGTTTTCATGGTAAGACACACCTTCCCCAGCGATATATTGAAAAACTATATCAATTAAATTAACACACTTTTTTAGAAAATACTATTGAATTTTTAATTTTAATACTTTAGGATTAGTTGCAACTCATAATATTTTATTTCTGCGATTGGGGAGGTAGATTGAAATGAATGCAATTCTCGCTTTTGGAACGGTCATGTTGTTTTTGCTGATTGGCGAATGGATCTCTCATTTAACCAAAGCTTACGTACCATCTATTTTTGTGACGGCAATCTTATTTTTAATTGGTTATTGGACTTTTTTGCCTAAAAACATTGTTGCACAGGCTTCTTTTGGTCCAGAATTTGCCAACGTTTGTATATCATTGCTACTAGTCCATTTAGGAACCTTAATGAATCTCAAAGAATTATTACAGCAATGGCGCGCCGTTTGTATTGCTTTATTAGGCGTTGTCGGCACAATTTTATTGACACTTACCATTGGGACTTTCATTTTTGATTGGAAAACTGTTATTGCCGCTATTCCACCATTGACAGGTGGTTTAGTTGCAGCTCTATTAATGACCTCAGGGTTAAAAGCAGCTGGCAGTACGACTTTAGTTACCTTACCAATTGCAATGTTTGTTTTTCATTCAGTAATTGGTTATCCATTAACTGCGATTATGCTCAAAAAAGAGGGTCGCCGTTTAGTTACCAAATTTCGTAAAGGAGAATTAGACGATATAAATAACGAGCAAAAGCAAAATGCAATAACACAAAATAGTCTAATCGCTAAATTTCCTAGTGGTTTACAAACTGCTAGTTTTATTTTATTACGTATTGGTATAGTAGCACTATTGGCTAATGGTTTAGCACTTTTAACTAAAAATACTATTAATGCAAATGTATTATGCTTGATTTTTGGAGTCATTGCTCACCAATTAGGTCTATTAGAAGACAATGCTTTAAACAAAGCTGGAGTGTTCCAATGGCTAATGTACGGTTTATTAGCTTATATTTTTTCGCAATTGAATATCACGACACCACAAATCATCGGTCAAGTTGTTGTACAAATTATTGTTTTAATGTTCTTAGGTATTTTAGGTATGTTTACAGCTTCTTGGATTTTAGCTAAACCTTTCAAAATGAGTGGTGAAATGGCTTTTGCTTGCTCATTAACAGCCCTATTTGGTTTCCCAGCTGATTATATTTTAACTACTGAAATTTGCCAAAACGTTGCTCAGTCACAAGCAGAAGAAAATATGCTTGTTAATAATATGGTTCCCAAAATGTTAGTTGGCGGTTTTGCCACAGTTTCTGTCGCATCAGTCATTATTGCTTCCGTCTTTTTAAAATTACTTTAACAAAAAAAGCCTGACTAAATGTCAGGTTTTTTTACATATTTGACTACGGACGCAAAGCATGTTGCACCAAAGTAATCAATTTATTAACTTGTTGATCGTTAGTTGATAAATTGAGCGTACGGTGACAAATAAATTGGGTCAATAGCTGACTAGCAATCAACTGCAAAACATCACTTGCTTGCCAATTTGCAGCGACTTGCGGATCGGTTGCCAGTAACCGTTGTAAAACTTGCAAGATCTTTTGTAAATTAGGCTCTAATTGCATTATTACCTTAGAACGTAATTTGCTATCAACCAGCAACTGATTTAAGAGTATTAAAACCAATTGATAATTTTGTTCTACAAAAGCGTAACGATCAGCGATAAAGTAAGCAATCAAGTCATCGATTGAAGTAGATTGCTCACTCAAAGTATCGGCAAAATTAGCAGTTAAAGTGGGAATCATTTCTTCAATTAACGGCATGATAATTGCATCTAATAATGCTTGTTTAGATTTGAAATACTTGAACATTGTAGCATCGCTCATTCCCGCTTCTTGAGCGATTGCTGCCGTAGTTGTTGCCTGATAACCCCTTTGTGCAAATAATTTCACACTGGCTTGAATGATTTTGCGCTTACCTTCCGGCATTGGAGTTTGCATCAACCATTCAGAAAAATTAAATTTGTTTTGGTGTGCCATTTTAGACCTTCCTATAACGTCTTAACCCCCATATATTACCAGCAGTTAAAACAATTATAAAGATCAATAGTGCTAATAAATCGCCGGCAATTTGAGTAAATGTAGCATCTTTCATAATCACAGCGGTTAATGCATCAGCAGCATATTTCATTGGCAACACATCAGCTAACCATTGGGCCCAATTAGCCATGGACTCCAACGGGATAATCCCAGAGAAGAAAATTTGCGGAATAACAATAATCGGAATAAATTGGATCATTTGAAATTCTGATTTGGCAAAAGTTGACGTAAAGATACCTAAAGATAAAGCCACCAAAGCTAGCAAAATGGTAATCAATAAAACTAGCCACAAAGAACCTAAGACTTGAACGTTCAATACTGTAACAGTAAAAATGACAATCAACAAGGTTTGAATAACAGCTATCAGCCCATAACTTAACATGTAACCATAAATGATATCAGAACGTCTAACTGGTGTTACTAGTAGTCGTTCTAACGTTCCTGACGTACGCTCACTTAATAAAGCCATTCCCGAAATTAGAAAAACAAAGAAGAACACGAAAAATCCCATTAAAATCGGCATTAATTTAGCAAAAAAGGTTGAATTACCATTTCCATAGCGATAATCATTGTGGATTTTGGGAGTCGTCTGCTTTGTTTTTGGCTGTTGTTGTGCTGCTGTAGCCGGTAACTTTTGTTGGACCTGCTTAAATTGTTGTATTAAGCCATTCATTTTTTCCTGCTTTAAGACTGTTTGTAAAGCTGTTTTAGCCAATTTAGTTTTACTGGAATCAGTGTTGGCATAAGTTGCGTAAAAATTATTATGCCGCTTCTCTAAAGTGGAATCTACTTGCTCATTTTTAAGTGCTGTTTGCGCTTTTTGTTTAGAAGAATACGCTTTAACTTTAACATGTTGAACTTTGTTCAAGTCCTTCTGCAAAGTTTGCGAAACACCAACTGTACCAATTGTTACATTAGAAGTCATATTCACACTAAAAATATAGCTCATCAGTGCTAAAACAACTAGGGGAGCGATAAACATTAAAGCCAGCGTTCTTTTATCACGTAATAACTGTTTTAATACTCTTTTAGTAATGGCCCATATTCTCATGCCAGATCACCTTCAGCTTTCAAAAAGACTTCTTCAATATTAGCTACTTGATACTGCTTTTCTAAAATTTTTGGTTTATCGTTAGCAATCAATTTGCCATCCAAAAGTAATGCTACTCGATCAGTTAATTCTGCTTCATCCATCACATGCGTCGTCACCAAAATAGCGTGTCCATCATCTCGCAGGCGACTTAACTCGTGCCAAATTTGGCGTCGTAAAGCTGGATCTATTCCCACAGTAGGTTCATCCAACACTATTAGTGGCGGATTGCCTAACAAAGCAATAGCTAAAGACAAACGCCGTCTCATTCCACCAGAATAACTACCTACACGTTGTTTAATTTGATTTTTCAAATCAACAATTTTGGCAGCATGGTCAATCTGGGCAGGAATTTCTTTAGCTGACACGCCTTTCATTTGTGCAAAAAATTCTAAATTTTCATAAGCTGTTAAAGAATCATATAAAGCGTCATTTTGTGCCATATAGCCAATCTTTTTTAATAACTGACGTTGTGGCATCTGCTCACCAAAAACAGTTATTTGACCACCATCGGCTTTCTCCATACCTAAAGTAACTTTAATAATAGTTGATTTACCAGCACCAGAAGGACCGATTAAACCAACAATTTCTCCTTGATCAAGATTAAAAGATACATCTTCTAACACAGTATGCGTGCCAAATTTCTTATGCACGTGCTGTAATTGAACAATTCTTTTAGCCATTAGCTTGCTCCTTACTAATTTAATTTCGGTTAGTAAGTAATTACTAACCATAGCAAGTATACTTCTATAGCCCAATTTTTGCAAATAAAAAAGACAAGTTACCTTGTCAGCAAACTTGTCTTTATATTATTTTAGTCATTAGTACGTGAATAGTTATTGACGTCAGCCACGACACTATCAACAAACATATTGATATCTTCACTAGCACTAGCAGCTTCCCCATACTTACGTACTGAGACTGCCGCATTTTGCACTTCTTGATCACCAATAACGATGGTGTACGGAATTTTCTGTGTTTGAGCATCGCGAATCTTATAATTCATCTTTTCATTACGATCATCGATTTCTACGCGCAAACCTTTTTGGCGCATATTTTGTCGCAATTCTTCCGCATATTTTAAATGCAATTCATTTTTAACAGGAATAATCTTTACTTGGACCGGCGCTAACCAAGTTGGAAACGCGCCTTTATACATTTCAATCAAGTAAGCAATAAACCGTTCCATTGTCGAAATAACGCCCCGGTGAATCATGATTGGGCGATGTTCTTGCCCATCTTCACCAACATAACTCAAATTAAATTTCTCAGGTTGCATAAAATCTAATTGGATCGTCGACAATGTTTCTTCATTACCAAGCGCGGTTTTAGTTTGCACATCTAATTTTGGACCATAAAAGGCTGCTTCACCTTCAGCTTCATAATAATCCAAACCAAGATCATCCATGGCAGCTTTTAACATGCCTTGGGAACGATTCCACATTTCATCATCATCAAAATATTTTTCCGTATTAGCTGGATCACGATAACTTAAACGGAAAGTATAATCCTTGATATTGAAATCGTTATAAACATCCATCATTAACTGTAAAACTTTCTTAAATTCAGCTTGAATTTGATCTAAGGACACAAAAGTATGACCATCATTTAAAGTCATTTCTCTTACGCGTTGTAAACCAGATAAAGCACCTGATTTTTCGTAACGGTGCATCATCCCTAATTCGGCAATCCGAATCGGCAATTCGCGGTAAGAACGGACATGGTGTTTATAAATCTGAATATGGGAAGGACAATTCATCGGACGTAACTCTAAAAATTCGCCGTCACCCATATCCATTGCCGGAAACATATCTTCGCGATAATGTGCCCAATGCCCTGAAGTCTTGTAGGCATTCAAATTCATCAAAACCGGCGTATAAACATGCTCATAACCAGCAGCAATTTCTTTATCAGTGATATAACGCTCAATTGTTCGACGTACAGTAGCACCTTTAGGCATCCAGTAAGCCAAACCAGCGCCCACATCTGGATCTACAAAGAATAAATCTAGATCGCGACCAATCGTACGGTGATCGCGATCTTTAATTTCAGCACGTCGTTTCAAATCAGCTTGTAAGTCAGCGTCATTTAAGAAAGCTGTCCCATAAATACGTTGCAACATAGGATTACTGGATTTACCTTGCCAATAAGCCCCCGCCACAGACAACAATTTGAAGTGCTTCAAATCACTGGCTTTCGGGAATAAAGCATGCTCGCCAAAATCAATAAAGTCGTCCATTTTGAATACCGGAATTTGAACGCTATCGTAAGAATTAATAATGGCACTTTGATAAGGATCAGCGCTAAACATTGCCAATAATTCCGTTTTGTCCATTAATTGACGTTCAATGGGATGATTGTCTTTAATCATTTGCTCCATTGCTTTTGTGATATCTGCCAGTTCAGCTACACTAACTTGCGTTGGTTTTTTGTCCGTATCCAAGAAAAAACCGTCATCATTAACTTGTTTTTCACCAAAATTAATTTCTGGATACATTTGTTTTAAAGCAGCACCTAACAAAAACGCTGTTGTATCACGCGCAACTTGTTGAGCATCAGTATCTTTATCGGTCACAATTTCAATTTGCGCATCTTGGGTAATTGGTCGTTGTAGATCAATTAAAATTCCATTGACCTTAGCAGCAATAGCTTGCTTTTTAAGACTGTTACTGATGGAAGCTGCTACTTGCACTGCAGTAACACCATGATCAAAGTCTCTTCTTGAGCCATCAGGAAATGATAAAGTTATTTGTGTCATATCTATCCTCCAAATAATAAAAAAATCCCTTAGATATTAATCTAAGGGACGCCGATTGACGTGGTTCCACCCACTTAAAGTGCACAGTACTCTACTCTACAGTCTTTAACGCGACTAACCACCGTCATTTAATTTGTCTGTTATGGTTGAAGTCTTCAGTAAGTGACTTGCAGTCTAAGATCACTTTCCCTATTACAAAAACTCCAGTAGAACTACTTAATTATAAACACGGTTTTTAATATTTTGCAACTATCAATTATTTAATGGTTCTGATGTCTGCGATTAGTACCTAACACGACCACTTCTTGTGCTAAAAAATGAACTCGCTCCATGATCCGAGCAGCCTTAATTGGCTCTTGGTCGCCACGTTGGTTGACAGCTAAATGCTTTTGTAAATCAGCCATCGAAAAATTGGAAGAAAAGAATGTTGCCAATTTTTCTTGCATGCGATATTGCAAAATAACACCTAAAATTTCATCACGCACCCATGAACTCAAAGAATCCGCGCCAATATCATCCAGCATCAAAATTGGCACATCTTTGATCTGCTCAATTTTATCCATCACCGAATGATCATTAATTGAATTTTTCATTTGAACTGCAAAAGTTGGAAAATGAACTAGCATCACAGCAGTATTTTGGCTAACCAACTTTTTTGCAATCGCTGCTAATAAATAAGTTTTGCCAACACCAAAATCACCAGCCAAATAAAGTCCCGGCACAAAATTTTGCTGAGGATTATAACTAGTTAAAAAGCGCAAAGCTTGCAAATATGCCGCTTGACGTCCGGTATCTCCTTGAGCAAAATCATCCAAATCTGCTTGATCTAAATCACTAGCCATATCAATTGTCTGGAACTTATTTTTAAAAGCTTGCGCTTTTTTGTGCGCAATTAACTGCTGATCGGGTTCATAACTAACTAAAATATGTTGATTTTGCCAAATTAAACGAGGCTGATAACCAGCCAAACTCTTACTTTTAGCCTGCACAAATTCGTAAATAGCATCAACATCTTGTTGCAAAGCTACTGACTTAATTTGTGGATGACTTGCTAAAAATTGTTGCACATCTTCATCTTGCACTGCTTCTTGCAGTAATTCTTGATATTTTTGATTCCATTGATGTTGAGCAATAATATCAGCCATCTCTTGTGCTAAATTTTTCATAATTTTACCTCAGTTACGAATGATCTTTTAACTGTTGCTGCAATTTTTGTAATTCTGTTTGATCAACATTAGTGACTTTGTGTTTGGCCCAGTCTGTACCTGTTTCTACTTTTTGATTATTAGTTTTGCGATATTTTGGTGCTGCTGAATTCTTCTTAGTAGCAAAGTCTTGAATTCTTTTCACAGCACCGGGCGCATCCTGGACTTTATGCTGAACCCAGTCACTCGCAACTTTTTCCACAAAGCTTTGTGTCAGCGTAGACGAATTCTCCAAAACGTAAGCCACCAAGATATTTAAAACAGGAGCAGATAACACTTCACGCGATTGTAATTGGCGTAAAACACGTGTTTCTGAGCTATATACAACATCGCCATTTTTACTATGCTTTTGCATTGCCAAAAATTCCGCGGGTGACAACTGATTAGCCTGCTTAATTAATTCACGTTGCGTTGTGGTAAATTGTGACAAATCTTGATTATTAGCAACAGTTGCTTTTTGATTCAAAGTTGGGCGCAAATTAACCCTTTGTTCATAAGCTTTTTGCGTTTGACGCTGCAAATTTGTCATATCAATTTGGTTAGTATTGCGATTGACAGTTCGGCCCAATAAATTAGCCAATTCCATTTCTGAAACACCGTAAAAGACATGTAAATTAAATAATTCACTCTGATGCCGCATAACATCAGCTGTAGTAATTTGGTATTGCGCTACTAATTGTTGCAAAAAGTCCCAATCAAAAGTCGCCATTTGCTTAGTATTGTACTGAGGAACGTTAGCATTAATACTTTTTGACTGTTTTTCATCCGCAGTGAGTAAATTTTTATTCGATAATTGAAACACATCAAAGAAAGATTGCGTAATTTCTGTTGCTGCCGTCAATTTACGTGGGGTCGGACAATATTTTTGCTGTAACAATTTAAAATCATTTTGACCAATCTTTTCATATAAAAAAGTCTTCAAAATATTAGTCTGGAAAAATTCTTTGGGCGTAGCGGGTGGAGTTAACTGATAAATAAGATAATCCCCCCAGCTATCTTGACTAGAAAATGTGCGCAATAAACCAACGGCCTCTAATTTGATGCGTGCAACATAAAATGCAGTAGCATCAATATCCAATAAATTTAACAGCTGCGCATGAGCTTTGCGATCGGACAATAATGCTACTTGATGTCCCCATAATAACTGATATAAACTCAGCGCATCACTGCCAACCAGCGGCTGATACAAATCAATCAACACTTTCCGATCAAGATCCGTCAAAGTCTGCTCAGCTATCACCCAGTAACCTTGCATTGGATCAATCATTTTCTGCTTCATCATTGTACTTTTTGGCTCGCTTACTTTCTATATTTTGCAAATCATTTTGACTGACCATCATTTCTTTGACTTCCTTCATGAAGCCATTAATATCCGTGAATTGCCGATAAACACTGGCAAATCGAATATAAGTAACATCATCCAAAGTAGCTAATTGCTGCATCACATATTCGCCAATTTGTCGCGATTCAATTTCATTTTCATCAAGTGAACGAATGTTAGCTTCCACTGTATTGACCAATTGGTTCATTGTCGTTAATGAAATCGACCTTTTTTCTGCCGCTTTGATCAAGCCTTGTAAAATTTTTTCGCGCTTAAATTCTTCGCGATTGCCATTACGCTTAATAACCAGCAATGGAGGTTGTTCTACTCGTTCAAACGTCGTAAAACGATAACCACAATTTTCGCATTCTCGGCGACGACGGATAACCTTGCCTTCATCACTCGGACGACTATCGACTACTCGCGAAGAGTTTTGTTGACAATGGGGACAAATCATAATTAATTCTCCTTTGCTATCGTCTGTAATAATAGCTGCACTTGCTTTTGTAATTGTTGTTTTGATCCTTCATTATAGATCACATAGTCAGCTAATTTAACTTTTTGCTGTAAAGATAGCTGGCTATTAATTCGCTGACGAGCTTGAGTTTTGGTTAAATTATTACGTTGTTGGAGTCGAGATAATTGTTGTCGCTGGGTTGCCGTGACTACTACGATATAGTCAAATAATTTTTCATAATGTTGCTCATATAGTAATGGTATCTCAAAAAACACCGGCATTTCAGCTTCTCGTGCAGTGGTAATCAATTGCTCAATTCGCTGCCGAATTAACGGTTGCTCAATTTTATTTAACTGTTGTAAAGCATGGGCATCCTGAAAAACTAGCTGTCCTAAAAGCTTGCGATTGATCGTTTGATCGGGTAATAAAATTTCCTCACCAAACAATTCAATGATTTGCTGCCAACCACTACTACCTACAGCTACTATTTGCCTAGCCACCTCATCAGCATCAACCAACTTGTAACCTGCTGTTAATAAAATTTGTTGTACTGCTGTTTTACCTGTGGCAATTCCACCAGTTAAACCAATGACTTGCTTCATGACTGCAAAACCTGGCAGTGTGGACAAAAATGCGTTCCCCGACCAGCTACTTTAATTTTTTCAATAATCGTCTCACAGCGCTTGCAAGGCTTACCTTGTCGTCCATAAACATTCAATTGAAACTGAAATTCACCACTATGTCCTGTGGCATCAACATAACTGCGAATTGTTGTGCCACCGGCATCAATTGCTTTTTTAATATCTTCATTGATTCCATTATGCAAATCTTTCACTTGCTGTGTGGTCAATTCATTAGCTGGTTGTTCGGGATGAACTTTAGCAAGCCACAAAACTTCGTCCGCATAAATATTGCCCAACCCAGAAACTACATGCTGATCTAATAAAGTTGCTTTTACAGTTTTTCTCGTACTCTTTAGACCCTCTAATAAAGATTGATAAGTAAATTCTGGTGTCAATGGTTCCGGCCCTAATAAAGCGATCGACTTCACTTTTGTCACATCATTGGTGTCTACCAATTGCATACGACCAAATTTACGGACATCACGATAACCCAAATACTCTCCATTACTCAAATGAAAAATAATGTGCACATGTTTGTCAAAGTCACTAATCTTAGAACGAACTTGATACTTGCCTTCCATGCGCAAATGACTAATCATCGTCAAGCCATTGTCAAAATTGAAGAGTAAGTATTTAGCACGTCGACCAACATAGGCAATTGTTGCATCTATTAACTGTTCTTTAAAAGTGTCCACATCACCAACAATAATCTTGTCGTATAAAATATCAATAGCCGTTATCTTTTGACCGATAATCATTTTATTTAAACCGCGCCGAACTGTTTCCACTTCAGGTAATTCAGGCATAGACTCATTCTCCTTTATATTATTAAAATATTATTTTAACTAATAGTAGCCCATAATTCAGGCAAAAAAAAGGGTCTCTGCCTACCCTTTAGCATCATACCAACTTTTACCATGCGCAGACGATACTTTTAAAGGTACGTCCAGCTGCACTGCTGAATCCATAATTTGCGGTACTAATTTTTCTAATATTGGAATTTCATCTTCTGGAGCTTCAAAAATCAATTCATCGTGAACTTGCAAGAGCATCCGCGCTTTCAAATCTCGTTGGCGCAATTGCTTTTGCATATTAATCATTGCAATCTTAATAATGTCTGCTGCACTACCTTGAATTGGTGTGTTCATCGCCGTTCGCTCCGCAAAAGACCGTAAATTAAAATTACGAGCATGAATATCAGGCAAATAACGGCGTCGATGCATGATTGTTTCCACATAACCATTTTCGCGCGCCAATTGCACCATTTGATCCATATATTTTTTAACATCCGGATATTGATCAAAATAAGATTGAATAAATTGTGCAGCTTCAGTGCGAGAAATTCCAATATTTTTGGCTAAACCATAATCACTAATGCCATATACAATTCCAAAATTAGTAGCTTTGGCTTTGCGGCGCATATTTGGTGTCACTTCAGCTATATCGTCCAACCCAAAAATCCGCATTGCCGTGTGTGCATGAATATCATAATTTTCTTTAAAAGCTTGTTGCATATTTTGATCGCCCGATAAATGTGCTAAAACACGCAGTTCAATTTGCGAATAATCACTCGAAAAGATTTCCCAATCAGCTTGCTTAGGCACAAAAGCCTGTCTAATTTTACGTCCTTCATCTAAACGAGCAGGAATATTTTGTAAGTTGGGGTCAACTGACGACAAACGCCCTGTTTGCGTTAATGTTTGTAAATAACGTGTATGCACGCGTCCATCAGGTGCAATTGAATTCAATAAACCGCCAACATAAGTGGATTGAATTTTAGCAACTTGACGATAATTTAAAATATCTGCCACAATAGGCGCTTGATCGCGTAATTTCTCCAGAACTTCAACCGACGTTGAATAACCAGTTTTGGTTTTTTTGAGTGGTTTCAATCCTAAATCTTCAAATAAAATTTTACTCAATTGCTGTGAAGAATTAATATTAAACTCTTTACCTGCTTGCTGATAAATATCATTTTGCAATTGTTGTAAACGTTCGCCTAATTGATTTTGCATTTTGTACAAAATAGTCGGATCAACACGCACACCATCAATTTCCATATCAGCTAGGACTTGTGCCAACGGTAATTCAATTTCTTCAAACAATTGATCTTGATCATGTTGGCGTAGTTGCTCAGGCAACTTAGTTTGCAAATATCTGATTGCAGCAGCTTTGCTAGCTAGATGCTCCAACAGTTGTGCACTTTGAGGAACAGCCTTTCTGGCACCTTTACCGTAAAATTCAATATCTGGCAATAAGCCACTGTACCCATAAGTCTGTGCTAACGATCCCAAGTCATTTGAGTTATCATTAACATCTAACAAATATGAGCCAAGTAAAACATCAAACAGCACTCCATCCAAAATAGCACCATAGCGATGTAATGCGACGTAATCTCGTTTAAAATCAAATACATATTTGGCTTTAGCAGCATCTTGTAGCCACTGTTTAAATGACGCATCAGCTAGCAAACCAGCATCATCGCTCACCCAAACTTGTTCACTACTAGCAAATGCTAAACCAATGATAGGCGCAGTATGATAGTTATCTTCAATCATTTCCACTACTACACTAACTGGGGTCGTCGTTTCAATTAAATCTGGCAAAGTTGTTGCGTCTAGTATTTGGTAGTTAATTTGTTGTTGGCTTTCCATGTGATTAGGATCAAATGGCACTTTCATTTTATCTAAAAAAGACCGGAAATTTAATTTACGATAAAGGGGAATCAGTTGCTCTTCTTGATCACCTGCATATGCCAAATCTGCTAAATCAAGCTGCACCGGAGCAGCAGTATCAATCGTCGCTAATTTTTTAGACAAGAAAGCCTGTTCTTGATCACTTTGCAGATGCTCTTTTAATTTACTCGGCTTCATCATATCCAAGTTAGCATAGAGATTTTCTAGCGAACCATACTGCTTAAGCAACTTTAGTCCTGTCTTTTCGCCAACTTTAGTCACACCTGGATAATTGTCCGAATTATCTCCCATTAAAGCCTTTAAATCAATTAATTGTTCTGGTGTAATCCCTAATTTTTCTTGAAAATGTTCCGGTGTGTAAAACTCTAGATCAGACACTCCTTTGATAGTTACTGCTACAGTAATTTGATCAGTAACCAACTGTGTCAAATCACGGTCACCAGTTACTACTACAACTTGGTAACCTTGCTTTTGCGCAGTACGTGCCATCGTTCCAATAATATCGTCTGCCTCATAATTAGCTAATTCATAACTTTTAATGCCTCTAGCAGTTAATAATTCCTTGATACAAGGAAGCTGTTCACTAAATTCACTCGGTGTATGTGGTCGATTGCCCTTATAATCGGCATACATTTTAGTTCTAAAAGTCGTCTTTCCAGCATCAAAAGCAACTAACATATCTGTCGGTTTACTTTTAGACAAAATCAAATCCAGCATATTGTTAAAAGCATAAATAGCATTGGTATGCAGACCATCAGCATTTTTGAATTTCTCTAAAACGTTGTGCATGGCAAAAAAGGCTCGAAAGGCGATACTATTGCCATCAACTAAAACTAATTTTTTTGAATTCATTTAGCTACCTCGTTTTCTACTAACCTAATTTTACCAAATAACAATTTAAATATGTTTTAAAACGAGAAGTTTCAAGCTATGTAACAAAAATAGTCTAGTTTAAAAATTCAACTAGACTATTTTTTATCGTGTAGCTAAAAGCTGCTCATAAGCTTGCTCATATTTTTGAATATCGCCGGCGCCCATAAAAATAATAACAGCATTATGATATTGCAGTAATGGTTGCAAATTATCAAGTGTAACTACTTGCCCGCCATGCTGCAAATCAGCTCCAATATCTGCGCTGCTGATATCACCTTGTTGTTCGCGAATAGAGCCAAAAATATCAGTCAAGAAAACTTGATCAGCTTGATCTAAACTTTGAACAAATCCCTTAAACAAAGCTTTAGTCCGACTATAAGTGTGCGGCTGAAACACGGCAATAATTTCTTTTTCAGGATATTGTTGTCGCGCAGCATCAATCGTCGCTTTAATTTCCGAAGGATGATGGGCATAATCATCAATTAAAATCATATCACCCACTTTTTTCTCATTGTAACGCCGTTTGACACCACTAAAAGTGCTTAATTCATTTTGTAAATCAGTTAACGAAATTTTTTCTAAATAGCTGACTGCAATGACGGCCAAACTATTTAAAATATTGTGTTCGCCAAACATTGGAATTTCAAAACGACCTAAATTATTGCCTTGATGCAAAACTTCAAAACTTGAACCTGTCGTCGTACGTTCAATTTTCACTGCTTGAAAATCATCTTGTGCTTTTAAGCCATAATAATATAAAGGCACTCCTGGGCGTGTTTCTAATTTGCGAGCTAATGGATCGTCACCCCAAGCCAAAACAGCCTTTTTAGTTTGCGATACTTCACTCTGAAAAGCCGCAAAAACATCTGCTAAATCTTTAAAATAATCCGGATGATCAAAATCAATGTTAGTCACGATCAAATAATCAGGCTTGTAATCCAGAAAATGACGCCGATATTCATCAGCTTCAAAAACAAAAAATTGACTATCACGTTGACCTTTACCAGTTCCGTCACCAATTAAATAACTAGTTGGCTCAATGCCACCAATCACATGCGCTAGTAAACCAGTTGTACTAGTCTTACCATGTGCACCAGCAATTGCAATCGACGTATAACTATCGACTAATTTCCCCACCATTTCAGTATACTTAATGATCGGCAACCCCAATTGTTCTGCACGTTTTACTTCCACATTATCTGTTCCAAAAGCATTTCCTAAAATTAATGTCATTCCTGAACGAATATTGGCTTGATCAAAGGGTAAAACATCAATGCCAGCTTGCTGCAAACCTTTTTGCGTAAAAGTTTTTTTAGTAATATCTGAGCCTTGCACTTGATATCCTAAATCATGGAGCACTAAAGCCAGCGCACTCATGCCTGTCCCTTTAATACCCACAAAATGATAAAATACTTTATCCATGAATTATTCCTTCCCAGATTTATTGATAAGCTTGGTTTAATTTTACCAAATCAATCGCCGATCCTGTTGAATAATTGTTATCTAGTACCAGAATACCACGTTTTTGCGGTGCATTTTCTAAGCCTAATTCACGCGCTGAACATACCATGCCCGCACTATCTACACCACGCAATACTCCTGCAAAAATAATTTGCCCACTGGGCATCATAGCACCAACTTTGGCAACTACTACTTTTTGACCAACTGCGATATTGGGTGCTCCACAGACAATTTGTGCCATTTGACCGTTATCTAATTCAATCTGACAAACGTGCAGATGATCAGAATCAGGATGACTTTTAATTTCTTTAACGTCACCGACAACTAATTTTGGTGTACTTTCCACTTGCAAATCAGGTTCAAAGTCATTATTTTGCAAGATATTATTTAGTGTCGCAATTTGTGCTTCGTCTAAAAAAACTTGTCCGTTATCAGTTGATTGCAAATTCAATTGTTGTGCAACATCAAAAAAGTTATAACCAATGACTTTTTGTTGTTCGTCTTTAATTTGTACAACATTGCCCTTTTGAATTACTGATTGTTTCGGTGTATCCGCACCTAAAACCATAATCAAAACATCGCCCAACTCTTGGGGATTATAAGATGTTACCTGCACATTTTTCACCATAACTTTCCATTTTTATTATTTAGCTAAAGAAGCAATAAAGTTTTCTACTTGTTCTTTAGTTTTACGTTCTTTATTTACTAATCGACCAATTTCTTTACCGTTTTCAAAAGCGACAAAGCTGGGAATACCCATGATTCCAAGTTCCTTAGCGAGATCCAGAAATTTATCTCGATCCACTTGAATAAATTGATATTGGGAATAATCTTTTTCAATGCTAGGGAGTTCTGGCTCAATAAAATGACAATCTGGACACCAATCAGCCTCAAAAAATAAAATATATTTACCTTCTTGAGTAATCTCTTGCAAATCAGTTGTTTGATAGTCTTCTAGCTTTTTCATAAATTAGCATCCCTTCTTTGTTTATTACACATTTAATCTTACAAATTAAAAAAAAGTTGTCAATTACCTTAACTTCAATTCAGATAATGATAGAATAGAATTATATTATAGGAGGTTACATTATGAGTTTAAAAGGTTTAATCAAGTCAACCGTTGTGGCAACAACTGCTGTCGCTGCTGTAGGCGCAGGTGTATTATACTTAACCCATCAAATCGATAGCAAGGCCGTAACGGATCGTATCAAAAATAACCTCGGATCTGACGTAACTATTGTTACTACTTGGGTAGAACCAATGTTTCAAAAAGTTAACGTAGATGGTCGTGACATTTGGGCTTTAGTTGGTGGCGTTACCGCAGTTCAAGACGATAAGGAAGTTCAATATCACTTCATCGCTTCTGCCCTCAGCGGTCAATTATTAGATATTAAACGTGTTTAACATTTAAAAAACAGTTAGTTTAAACTAACTGTTTTTTTGACTTTAATTTTAGAATCGACAGGTCAAAAAGTAAATCGGCTGTCCTTTTTGTGCAAATTTTTCTTCATATTCTGTTGTCACATTATCATCTGCCAACACGCTAGCATGCAGATTCAATGAAATCTGCTCAAAATGCAAGCCATAATTACTCATACTTACCAAAGAATATTCAAACAGTCCTTGATTATCGGTTTTGAACTCCAATTGACCATTATCTTGCAAGACTTGTTGATACAATTTCAGAAAATTAGGTGCTGTTAAACGCCGTTTTTCATGACGTGTCTTAGGCCACGGATCGGAAAAATTCAAATACATTTTACTAATTTCGTCCACAGCAAATAATTCTAATAAGTTTTGTCCATTGGCTACCAAAATCTGTAAATTAGGCAACTTTTCTGCTAACTGCTTTTTTAAGATCATTGCAGCAGCCATGGTTTGCAACTCCATAGCAATAAAGTTTTTCTCAGGATGTTTTTTTGCTTGTTCTAAAATAAATTTGCCTTTACCGGAACCTAGTTCTAATTCTAAAGGTTGTGACTTAGCAAAACGCTTTTGCCAATTACCCGCCATTGCTGTCGGTTCTACTAAAATATATTGTTCATTATTTTTGATTAATTCTTGTGCCCAAGGCTTGTTTCGCAAACGCATAGTAACGATTTCCTTAATTATTTAATTTTTGCAACTGACGCGGTAAATATAGCATTAATAATACTATTAAAAAGACTAAACTAATTCCACTAGGAATTACTGCCGCTAAAGTAACACCTCTTATTATTACCAAAACAATCGTAATTAACAACCATTGGATTAGCAAGATTAGCCATAACAGCTGTTTTAAGCTATTATCTTTTTGCGCAACAGTCACAGGATAAATTTGCAACAAAACATTATTGTCATAATTTTTATACAACGGAATCAACTGAAATTCGACCAAATAAATAAACAGTGCACTCACAATAGTTATGACCACCACGTTATTAATTGCGTAAGCGAGCAACATTGCAATAATCGTCAAGCGCAAAAATAGACCACTGTAGTCTGTATTACGAATAAATGTGCGTGCAAATAAATATAAATACGTATTAGCTTGTTTAGTTTTAATAAAGCGCAAAAAAGTGTCCAAAAGGCGGCGGCGCTTAACTTTGCTGATTAAGCCAGGCACATCGGTAAATAAATTATAAAAACGTTTCAAGCGATAACTGCGCTGCTCTTCTTTTTTGACCATATACAACCAATTGAGCGGTTGTTTAACTTGAACATTATGCAACAAATAAAAACTTAAAACTACACCTAAAACGGCTATTAATAGTCCTAGGCAAAATTGCCAATAGACCGCAATAATTAAGGATATTAATGTTAGCAATGCACCACTCAAGCGCCAATTAAAATTGTTTTTCCAGCTGTAAAGCGCACTGATTTCATTATTGATTACTGCCACTACATCAATTACAGCAACAAGTGTAACACCTGCTACGTTCCATGGTGTCCAATTGGCACCGCGCGCCCACAATGGCGTCAGAAAAAAACCAATTAAAATCACAGTGGCTGTGGGCATTATCAAGCTGTAATTGCGACAACGTTTTAGATAAGACTGTAATTGAACTTCTTTGGGCAATAAGAAAGTAGCATCGGCTTGTTGTAGTAATGTCGCTGCTTGAAAGCAAATTACCACAATGGTCAACACGATAATGCCTACTGGTCTGACCCACCATGTATTAGGAACTAGGTGATCTAGTGCTTTGGAGTACCAAAATCCAAAAGCGCCTAACATAAAAATAATCGCAATAATAAAATATTCATTAAAAACTAGTTTTAAAAATTTACTTTGTTGTTTCAGATGGAGACCGAGTCGCTTTTGCCACAATGTTTTCATTAAAATTAATCCTCCTGTGACATTTGCACATATAAATCATCTAAATTAGCATCCTGCGTGCCAAATTTAGTTTTCAATTGATCTAAACTGCCTTCAGCTCGCACTTTCCCATGATTCAACAAAACAAAGCGATCAGCATTTTGCTCTGCATTAGCCAAAATATGCGTGGACATCAAAATTGCCGCACCATGTGATTTTTTTTCTTTGATTAAAGCTAATAGATCACGAACTGCTAGCGGGTCCAGTCCTGTAAAGGGTTCATCAATAATATAAAGTTTAGCGGTCGTCATGAAAGCACATACAATCATAACTTTTTGTTTCATTCCTTTAGAAAAATTAATCGGAAACCAGTCCAACTTGTCCGCTAAACGAAAAGTCTTCAATAATTCATTAGCTTGCTGCCAAGTAGCTTCTTTGGGCAGATCATAAGCCATCATTGTAACTTCGATATGCTCACGTAAAGTCAATTCTGGATATAACACGGGTAGTTCTGGCACATAGGCAATTTGTTGACGATACTTGGTAATATCATCTTTCAATCGCAATCCATCAATAGTAATACTGCCACTTTGGGGTTGCAGTAAACCGATAATATTCTTAATAGTGGTTGATTTACCAGCGCCGTTTAAGCCGATTAAACCAACTGTTTCTCCTGCCTTAACGGTAAAACTTTCATTTTTAATTACTGGTAAACGCCCATATCCACCAGTTAAATTATCTACTTTTAAGGTCATTATTTATCCTACTTCCTCCAATTTACTTGTAACTATGATAGCATTAAATCAGTCTTGTATAGTTTTTTTTAACATTAAAGGAGGATTTTTATGTCCAATACAGCAAATGATTGCATTTTTTGTAAAATTATTGCTAATGAAATTCCAAGTTATACAATTTTTGAAGATGAAATTGTCAAAGCTTTTTTAGACCTTTCTCAAGTTAATCCGGGACACGTATTAGTTATACCAAAAAAACACTTGCCAGATATTTATGCCTATAACAGTGAATATGCGGGGCAAGTTTTTGCCCGAGTTCCAGTAATTGCCCGCGCGATTCGCGACTCCAATCCACAAATTAAAGGGATGAATATTTGCCTTAATAATGGTAAAATTGCTTATCAAACGGTGTTACATTCCCACATTCACCTGATTCCCCGGTATAGCGAGCAAGACGGGGTTTTGATGAAATGGGCTGACAACACTGATAAATATGATAATGAAAAGCTGACGCAAATTGCGCAAGCAATTCAAAGCAAGTTAGGAGATTAATAATGAAACACAGTTTCAAATTAGGATTGATTAGTGGTAGCGCTAGCGTTATCGGGGGGATTTTTTTATTAAAGCGTAATGCTCCCAAAATTCAGAAAATAACAAGACTCAAGGGGCAAATTACAGATTTATTAACTGAAGTTAAAGAAGATGTAATTCCAACACTAACTGAGTTAAAGACTAGTCTTGATGAACAAAAAGATCCCATTATGGCTGATGTGCAAAATATTAAAACTCAAGCCAGTGATTTAAAAGAAAAATTACCTTTATAAATATTAAATTTTTACTAGATTTGACTTATTAGCATGTTAAAAATAACATATGTATGTTATCGTTGATAATGTTATCTAGATTTAAGATAGAATAGATTGGATGTGTAAGTAATTATGTCAAAAAAATTTAGCAAGTTTGTCCTGACTTTAACCGCTTTATTATCAGTCAGTTTAGTTGCTGGGTGTTCTGGTAATAAAGCCGTTGTGACTATGAAGGGTGGCAAAATCACGCAAGAACAACTTTATCAAAAGATGAAGAAGTCCCAAGCTGGTCAACAACAGTTACAACAAATGGTCATCGCCCAAGCTTTAAAATCCCAATACGGTGATGATGTTAGTGATAAGCAAGTTAACAAGGAATACAACAACTACAAGAAGCAATACGGTTCCCAATTCAATACATTATTGCAACAAAACGGAATGGATGCTTCTGATTTCAAAGACACCATTCGGACTCAATTGTTAACTAAGGTTGCAATCCGCAAAGAAACCTCCGTTTCCAATGCTCAATTAAAGAAACAGTGGAAGAAGTATACACCTAAAGTAACTGCTCAACATATCTTAGTTAAAGACAAAGATACTGCTAACCAAGTTATTGATCAATTAAACAACGGTGCAAACTTTGACAAATTAGCTAAGAAGTATTCTACCGATAGCGGAACCAAAAATAAGGGTGGAAAATTGCCTGCATTTAACAATGATGATACTTCTTTAGATGCTAACTTCAAAAAGGCTGCTCTTAAGTTGAAACAAGGCGAGTACACTAAAGAACCTGTCAAGTCTTCTTATGGTTACCATATCATTAAGATGGACAAACGTCCTGCTAAGGGAACAATGAAACAACATGAACAACAATTGAAGAATCAAATTTACGATGCTCGTATGAATGATTCTGTAACAATGCAAAAAGTTATTTCTAAGATTTTGAAGCGTTCAGACATTTCTATTAAAGACAATGATTTGAAGAATGTGCTATCCGGATTCTTATCTAACAATAAATCTAATAGTAATGCTTCTACTCAACAACAAGGTTCTGGTCAATAGACAACAAAAAAGACTACTGTTTAAGTAGTCTTTTTTTATTACATAACATCATCATCACTAGAAACATAAAATCGGCGTTTATCCAAACCAAAAACTGGTTCACTGAAATTACCTGATGCCGTTTTAGCAGTCGCTTTGCTAATCATATTAATTGAAGCATCTAATTCATCTAATTGATGTAAAACATCTGCTTCCAATAGTTGTGGACGCTTAGGTGAACCATATTCATTTAAACCATGATGAGCAATAATCAAATGACGCAAGAGCAACATATCTTCAGCTTGTGCATCAATTTTAAGTTGTGTGCAAGCTGCAACAATTTCTTCATCAATAATCACGATATGACCTAATAAATTTCCCGCCAAAGTATACTGGGTACCAACAGAACCACTTAATTCACTAGTTTTGCCTAAATCATGCAATAGCACTCCAGCAATTAACAATGCTTCATTGATTTGAGGATATTGCTTGCAAACAGCTAATGCCAAATGAGCAATGCTGATAGTATGAAATGCCAATCCACCAGCATAATCATGATGATTGGACTTGGCAGCGGGAAAATCAAAAAAAGTTATTTGATGTTTTTGTAATAAATAACGTACTACGCGATTCCAATGTGGTTTAGTAATACGTAAAACCAAATCATTAATTTTTTCTTGTAATTGTTGCTTGCTAATAGGAGCATGTGGCATGAATTGCGTAATTGAATATTGATCATTCTCTGCTAGCTTCAAACTAGTAATTTTAACTTGCATAACTTGATTGTACAATTCACATTTGCCGCTTAGCAGGACAATTTTACCTGTTTGAAACATTTCTACATCAGTGGCGGAAGCATCCCAATATTTTCCATTGATGGTTCCCGTATCATCTGTAAAAACTAAAGCTAAAAACTGTTTACCATTTTTAGTTAGCCGAACATCGGCTTGCTTAATTAAAACTGGCAATTCAAAACTATCATTAACTTTTAATTCCGCTATTTTTTGCGTCATCATACACCTCCATTTTTATTATGGTACTAAAAAATCGATACTGTAAACAGTACCGATTCAATTTCTAGCTATTATAAACATCAGCAATAGGTTTAGAAATAATCTTATTCAATTCTTCCATCATGGCATTGATTTTTCGTTCTTGTTCCATTAAGTTTTGTACAGAATCAAACTTAGCTAATTTACCAGATAACTCTTGTAATTGCTTAATTTCATCATCGCTAATTTCTTGATTACTAGCTTGTTTTTGCTGCAATTGTTCTTGCATTTGCTGCATCTGTTGAAATAATTTATAAGCCATTGGATCAGCCTTCATTTTGGCAAAAGCCCCTTGTAAGCCCAAAACCTCTTCAGATTGACGCAAATCTTTCTCTAATTGATTAGCAGTATCATATACATTGACCATTTAATGTTCTCTCCTTAATTAATGACTAAAAAAACCCTTCACTTGATTATACCATTGACCAACATTTTGGCGGGCATCATCAAACTTATTTATTGTATTATCAACCGTATTTTTAAAGCCCGATTCTAAATCGTCTTTCCAGTCCTTAGAAGTATTATGCTTTTGCCGATTAATAATCGTCGAAGCATCGTCAGTTTCAAAAGTTGTTTGCTTGGTTTGTGGCAAAATACCATTCATCTCAGATCTAAACAAAGGAGCAACCCCTTGCTCACTATTTTCTTGCATAAAATGATTTTTATCCGTTTTATCAAAACCAACCCACGTTGCCACCACTATATCTGGTGTATAACCAACAATCCATTGATCTTTGGTACCTTTGGCGCTGTAACTTTGCGGAACTTCAGTGCTTCCCGTTTTACCAGCCACTTTATAACCATACGGTTTAGCATTTTGCCCAGTACCTTCATTGAATACACCAAGCATCAAACTAGTCATCGTTTGCGCTGTTGATTTGCTAATAATTGGACGGGAAGTTTGGTCACTATTTTGAGCGATAACTGCTCCAGTCGCATCGACAATTTTAGTAATGAAGTGCGTATTAGCTAATTTACCTTGATTAGCAAAGGCAGTATAGGCACGTGCCATTTGATATGGAGTCACACCAGTTTGCAAACCACCCAATGCTAATGCTAAATTATGATCGGATTTTGGCACTTGAATGCCAAAATTCTCCACAGAAGCTACACCTTTATTGACACCGATTTTATCCAATAAAGCTACCGCAGGAACATTTTCACTATTGCTTAAAGCTTGATATAATGGTATTTCGTTAGCATAAGAGCCATCGGCATTCGTCGGTGTATAATGATCCTTACCAAAACTAGTCACTTGATCAGGCAATTGTGAATCGATTTTGTAGCCATTTTCAATTGCCGGCGTATATACTGCCAATGGTTTAATAGTCGATCCCGGTTGGCGCTTCATCTGCGTAGCGCGATTTAAAGCCCGAAAAACATGCTGACGGCCACGTCCACCAACCACCGCACTAACCCCTCCAGTGTTAGGATCAATAGCAATGGAAGCTCCTTGTACAGGCGTGGTGTCTACAGCATCTTGAGGAAATAGTTGATCATTATCAAAGCTGTCTTGCATTTTTTGCTGCATTTGCGTATCTAAGGTTGTATAAATAGTGTAGCCTTTATTTAAAATATCTGATTCACTTAAATGATAGCGACTTTCTGCCTCAGAAATTACTGCATCAAAATAAGACGGATAACGATAGCCATTTTGTCTCTGATAACCATCAGTCAGTTGCAAGGACTCTTGCTTTTCACCTTTAGCTTGGCTAGCTGTTAGTTTATTATTTGATTGCATCATCTGCAAAATCAAATTGCGTCGCGATTTAGAGTTATCAGGATTGCGATAAGGATCGTAAAAGCTAGGATTGCGCAACATGGCAGTCAAAGTAGCTGCTTGTGCCGGTGTCAAATCTGCTGCATTTTGATCAAAATACTTTTTAGAAGCATCTTGCACGCCCCACACACCATTACCAAAATACGCGTTATTCAAATACATGGATAAGATATCTTTTTTGCTGTAAACGCGATTAATTTCCACCGCTAAGAAAAACTCTTCAGCTTTACGTGTAAAGGTCTGTTTTTGCGATAGCAAAGCATTTTTGGCTAACTGCTGCGTCAAAGTACTACCACCACCAGTAATTTGATGGTGTAATATTAAACCAACTAAAGAACGCGCATACCCTTTAATACTGAAGCCGTGATTCGTCCAAAAAGTCCGATCTTCCGTGGAAATGACCGCATTTTGCATATTAACCGAAATATGATCTAAATTTACATAAGAACCTTTTTGAGAATAGAGCGAACCCGCTTTTTGATTGTTCTTATCTAAAATCACTGTATTAGTCTGCAAAGTGGCTTTTAGATTGCCAACGCTTGCCGTTTTGGCCTTAAAAGTCAGATATCCACTAAAAAACAAAAAAATAGTTAGAAAAATAAGCACGAGCCATCTGAATAGGTGAAATCTTTTAATCCAATAAAAAAGTGCTTGCCCCATGGCTGTTGCTTTTTGATGTAGCCAAGCGCTCCAATCAAATTTTTCATTATGTTTCATAAATTTACCTCAACGCTTATTTTACCATAGCTAGATAGGAGACTTAATTGCTTTTAGAACGTCAATTGAATGTAGAACCTGCTTTTTCTGGTTTGACAGTCCGTCAATTATTAAATACCTGGTGCATCCCACGAAAATGGCAGCATGAATTACGAATTCAACACGGAATTTTAGTAAACGGTCAATATCGTTATTTTAATCAAACTATTTTAGCTGGTGATCAAATTCAGCTGCACTTACAAACTAATATTAAACCACAAGTCTATTTAGCTAATCCAAAACATGATTTTAAGGTTGTTTATGAAGATGCCGATTTATTGATCGTCAACAAACCTGCTGGTCTTAAAACGCACCCCAATTCTCCGAAAGAAAAAAATACTTTATTTAATCAATTAACAAGCTATCTACCAACCAGTCCCTTGATGTTGCATCGTCTGGACATGTTAACTAGTGGTTTAATCATGATTGGTAAAAATCCGCTAATCGTTCCTATTATCGAGCGTCAGTTAGCCAAAAAGCAGTTGCAACGTACTTATGTGGCAATTACTCCATATAAGCCGGATTTACCGACAACTGGACACATAAATGCCAAAATTGGGGCTGACTTAACCGATCCGCGCAAACGCCGTGTTGATCCTAAAGGTCAAACTGCTTTGACTGATTATCGCATTCTGCAGCATAATCAAAACTTAGCACTACTTCAATTACAATTGCAAACGGGACGTACCCATCAAATTCGTGTTCACTTACAAGCAATTCAAGCACCAATTATTGGTGATCCTTTATACAATAATCAAACAGCCTCGCGTTTATATTTGCACGCTTATAAATTACGTTATCAAATACCTTTTAGTTCCAGTTATCGCCAAATAAATTTGTCTATTCCGTCAGATTTTTTACAATTAGTAAAATAAAAAGCTCAAAGAATCTTATATGCATCCTAAATTTAATCCAATCATGGTTATAATATTCTCGATAGCCATTTCTAAGTCTGCTAAATTATTAAAAGTATTCCCAAATCAGTCCTTTAAAATGGCAAATAAGCTTGAAAATTGCATTAAATTGGAGTTAATGGCACCTTGTTGACCACTTTCCTAATTTAGGACACTATAGAACAATCTGTATAAAGACGAACGATCCAAGCTTTTTAATTCAGTGACGGTCAATTAATGCCCTTAAATAATAATGCTCAATTTTATCCTGTTTAGATAATTTGAATATTAAAAAATGCACCTCCCAAATTATCTTAATTTGGAAGATGCGTTTTTTATTACTTTGAAATTATAGTATATTTATTTTCCAATACTCATTTTACTAAACAGAACTTTTTTACTCAATTTACGTATCATACTCCATCAAGTTATTAACCCCCTACAAATTATTCTGCAAAAACTTAGAAATCTATCAAACGATTTTTGAAACCAAGTCTATCAATCAATCCGCCAACAAATTACAATACACACAATCGAATTTAACCGCCCGGCTCCAACAACTAGAACAAGAATTAGACACGAATCTTTTCATCAGAACCAACAATGGTGTTTCACCAACCGAAAACGGTCAACTGCTGTATCAATTTGCCAAGCAAATCTTAGATCAATTTCAACAATTGAAGTCTACCATGATTACAACCAAACCACGCCTCTTAATATCCGAATTATTATTAAATTACCCAATTATGGCTCAAAAAGAGTTCGATGTTAATCATTACGAAATTACGATTAAAGAAACGCGTGAATTTCAGCAATCTTTAACTAAAACCATTTCCAACACGTCGCTACATTTAATCCCATTAAATTCAAGGGTTATGACTTAACGGCAGAAGCTAGCATTGAGACTTGCTGGATGGCAGGCACGAATACTAATGTGGCAGCTTCGCTACCCATTGCTGTTAATCATGATACACAATGTCCCCTTCGCAAGCTAACTTTAGATTTATTGCCTGAGACAACCAATGTCATCGAAATCGATTCGCTGGAAAACATTTTACAATTAGTTAAACAAGAAAAAGTCAGCGCTATTTTACCAACTTATTTACTGGCTGATTCAAAACTCGTTGCTTGTGATTCCAGACGTTGGCAAATTAAATATTATCACTGTCCATACCATTGAGAGTTGCGTTCCATTAACTTTATTCAGATCCCTTCAAAGCTTGTACCATATCAACTTTTTTCAAGCGTTGACTAACAAAAAAGGTCGTCGATAACGAGCACAGCCAAACAAATGCAGAGGAAATAACAATGGTCCAAACATTAACATATGGCGTATATTCCAAGTTAATCGTGGAAAATGTTTTAACATATTGACCCAAGAACCAGATTCCAGCCGGAATACCAAGCAGCCAACCAACAAAAGTAGTTATCACATTTTCAATAAAAACTAGATTTCTCAATTCTGGTTTATGGATTCCCAAAACGCGCAAAGTTGCATAATCTTGTAATCTTTCCACAAAACTAAGTGAACCTAAATTATACAAAACGATCACAATCAGTAACACACCAAAGACAATAATTAATAGGAAGATACTCATCAAGTTATTCACAAAATTATAAGCATTCTTTTTTTGTTCTTTAATGGAAATTGTGGAACTAACATCACGCTTGTGATAGTGATAATTGGGATCAACTAATAGCGTTGTTGGCGCAGACAAACCACCCGCTTGTTCCCAAGTGTGTTTGGTTAAATAGGCTCCTTGATTCGTTTCACTTAAAAGAATGCCCTTAACCTTAAATTGATACTGTTGATTGCTGCCAAAAGTCCGAACTTTTAATTGATCGCCTTTCTTAATATGAGCAGATTGAGCAAAACCATGCGTTACATAAAGGCCACCATCTTTGATACTTTGATTATTCTGGGTTTTCATATGCACTTCATGCCCCTTACCCACCACAATCAAAAGGCGGTTAAAACCATCATCCGGTGAAAAATGGGCTTGACTAATTTGAACCCATTGTTGTGCATGAGGATGAGCTTGCTGATATTGCTGATAATTATTGACATAAAGACGCTGATTATAGGTAAAATCTTGATTATACGCCTTGTTAACTAAATGCGTCATAGATTGTGGCATGCCAATCCCTGCAATCATCAACATCATGCTTCCTGCAACACCAATAATCCCCATCAAGGTTCGTGTCCGATTAATAAAAATGTCTCTGAACGCCCAACGACCTGTATAAGAAAGATGGTTCCAGAGACCTGTCCACTTTTCTAAAATAATTTTGTGAACTTTGGTTGTTTTGGTTCCTTGCAAGAAAACAGCCGGCAAACCTTTCGTAGCACTTCTTGCCGCTAAAAAAGCGGCCAAAACACAAATCAAAGTCACCAATAACACCACGAATAAAGAACTCCAACCGTAAGCTAGTGTCCATTGAGGAATCGAAAACATTTGTTTTTGCGTACGTAAAACAAACCAAGAAATGAATGGTGCTACTAACAAACCAACCAGCGAACCCAAACCACCCACTAAGAGACCAAAACTAGCATAATGAATCATAATTTTGGCATTAGAAAAACCTAGCGCCTTTAAAGTCGCAATTTCTTGACCTTGACTTTCAATCAATCTTTTGATTGTTGTATACATCGCTAGGATCGCCAACAATATAAAAATGAATGAAAATAGATATGAAAGATTTTTGATTTCATCCACCCGATCCATTGCATTGGAAACATCGGGTAATGTTGAACGATTATCATATGACATTAAACGTTGCTGCAAAATTTTTTCCACTTGATGGCGCATTTGAGGATGATATCCCTTAATGGTCATCACATTTTGAGGTCCGTGATACTTGACTTGTTGAGCCAATGTTTGCGGCGAAATATAAGCATAACCATAATTAGAATAATTTGGTGCAATAAATTCACGTGTACCTGTAAAATAAATCCGCTCAGAACTTTGCACAATCCCACGAATTTTCAGTGAAAAATGTCGTGAAAGATAAGAAATTTGCAGATCATTGCCAACTTTCAAATGATGTGCTTGTGCGTATTCTTGATTAATCCAAATACCATTTTGAGTCGACTGATATTTTTTTCCTGTTACTACATGTAACTTGGTAACCGGTTTTTTGTAGGAATCAATGATTAAATGATGTTTACCCTGTTTGGTTTGTATCCGTGTTCCACTTTGTGCGTTTGTGATTCCAGATAAATTTTTAACTCTGCACACATCCGTATCACTAATGGAGCTACTTTGAACCCAGTAATTGGCTAAATGAGTGTCACTAATATAATGATTTAAACTTGATTCTAGACCTTTCCAAGAGCCTTGTAGTCCGACAAACACGATAATTGATAACAACGCCATCAAAAAAACAGAAAAAAATTGCGTCCAATTTTGTTTGACTTCGCGAATAAGCTTTTGATTTAAATATTTCATCTCCTTATACTCCTTCGATAGCTAACGGATTATCATTTTGCGAGATAGATTCCACCTGACCATCCCTAAGTCGAATCACTTGATCACCATATTGCTCAAAATCAGGATTATGTGTAACCAAAACGACCGCTGTGTCAGTAGTTTTAGCAACATCTTGTAGAATTTTCATAATTTTTAAACTGGTCCTGGAATCTAACGCTCCCGTAGGTTCATCACATAACAACAACTGTGGTTGTTTTGCTAACGCTCGGGCGATAGAAACGCGTTGCATTTCACCACCAGACATTTGATTAGGAAAGTTATCTAATCTTTGCTCCAAACCAACTTGTTTTAAATATTTTAATGAGTTGGCATCGTTTTTCGTCAATTGGGCCGCAATTGCAACATTTTCCAAAGCTGTCAGACTAGGGATTAAATTATAAAATTGGAAGACAAAGCCAACTAAATTGCGTCGATAATTAGTCAATTCATGATCATTTAATGATGCAACATTTTGTTCATTAAATTGAACTGTTCCTCGCGTAGGTCGATCCATGCCCCCCAGAATATTTAGTAAAGTACTCTTGCCCGAACCAGATGGTCCTAAAATAATTGTCAGCTTATGTGTTTCAATTTGAAAATTAATATCGTGCAAAGCCCTGATTGTCTGATCGCCAACCGAATAGTCTTTATCTATTTGTTTAAATTCAATCATCTTAAAATCCTCCTCAATATACATGATATGTCATGTATATTGAATATTAGATTAGTTTCATATTAATGTCAATGTTTTTCATTGAACCAAAATTTTGAATCGGTTAAAATAATGCATAATAAATTAAGTGAGGTCACCTTGATGGATGAACAAATTGAGCTTTTGCGTTTCCTACTAAAAAGCTGTGAACGTGAAGGCTTAGCTAACTTCAACAATCTTTTGAAAGAACTAAAGATTACTGCTAATCAGGCTGAAGTATTGACTGTCCTAGATACTTATGGTCCAATGTCCATTAAAAATTTGGGGCAGCTATTAATTTGTGAACGTCAATCACCAAGTCGTTTAGTTTCCTCCGTTATAAATAAGGGATTAGCCCGGACTATTCCTTATCAAAAAGATAAGCGAGTGAATTTAGTTCAATTATCGTCTGCTGGTCAGCAATTGATACCAATCTTGCGCCAAAAGAATGCGGAATTTAATGCAAGTATTAAACAAAAAATTAAAAATCCAGAGCAAATTACTGAATTAATCAAGATTCTCAGCTTTTATTTAAAAAATACCGAAAGCTATGCTAAATTAGCACATCGCTTTGAAAATTTATAAAACTGCTCTAACAAAAAAGTACTTGTGATATGCGCCCAAATTTGAGACATATTGATAACTTAGCTCAGGATTGATCATTGATATTCTATCGGAATCAATCATTTTAATTTACTTTTCGTCCTGTCATGGTTGTAACATTCTTCGATAGCCATTTATTTCTAAGTATGCTAAATTATTAAAACTCTTCTCACCCCCCTTCTTTTAGAAGAGCAAATAAGCTTGAAATTACATTAAATTGGAGTTAATGGTACCTTGTTGACCACTTTCTTGATTTTGACACTATATAGAACGATCCAAGACTTTAATTCCGTGACGGTCAATTAAATAGGATAAAGCTCACCTTTATCCTATTTAGATAATTTGACCATAAAAAATGCACCTCCCAAATTGTCTTAATTTGGAAGATGCGTTTTTTAATTTGTTATTTATTTAATAAAGCATTTATTTCAGCCAAAGTAGGAATTGAAGGTTGCGCACCTAATTTTTGCACCGCTAAAGCTGAACTTTGATTAGCAAATAATACCGCCAAGGCTAAATTACTAAAATCGGGGTTTAATTGCGCGGCTAAAGCACCAATAAAGGTATCGCCCGCTGCCGTTGTATCTTTAGCTACCACTTTAAAAGCTGGAACAAATGAGCTAGTATGTGCAACTTCATCAGCATAAAAAGCGCCCTTTTCGCCAACTGTAATAATAGTCCTCACGCAACCTAAGTCATTAAAAATCTGGTCTGCTCGTCGCATAGACTCTTCATCGGTAATCGTGACTCCTGTGATTGCTTGGGCTTCTGTTTCATTAGGACAAATCAAATCTGTATTACGCAGTAATTCTGCCGGCATAGCCGCTTTAGCTGGTGCCGGATTTAAAATGGTTTTTACGCCCACAGAATGCGCATATGCAAACGCATAATCAATGGTTGCCAAAGGAACTTCAAATTGAGCAATCAAAAAATCGGCTTTAGCAATCAGCGATTTAGCCTGGTCAATATCTGCAGTTGCGACCAAATCGTTAGTTCCACCAGAAATCACAATACTATTTTGCCCATTTTCTTGTAATAAAACATAAGCTTGCCCACTACCACTTTGTGGATCCACTGTCAAATTAGTAATGTCAATTTTGTCAGCTATTAAAGCTTCCTTAAGTTGCTGACCAGCTGGATCCGCACCGATTTTACCAATAAAGCTAGTAATCGCACCACCTGCTCTGGCTGCTGCCACTGCTTGATTGGCACCTTTACCGCCAGAAGCAGTATTTTTATTAATTAACTTGATTGTTTCTCCAGGTTTTGGCAATTGAGTAATTGTCAAAATAGTATCCATGTTTAAGCTGCCCAATACTACGATTTTATTTGTCATTTCAAACTCCTAACTAACGCAGTGGAATCCTACATTTCATCTGGCGCAGCCACACCTAAAATGTTGAGCGCTTCTTTAAGCACAATTGCCACAGCTTGCACTAAGTTTAAGCGCAACTGTAAATCAGCATCCTCTACTAAAATCTTTGTATGCGCATAATAATGATTGAAAGTTTTGGCTAGATGCAAAGCATATTTAGCGATCACCGATGGTTCACGCTGCATGCCAGCTTGTTGCACAACTTGTGGAAACTTTGCCAAATCCGTCACAATTGCCCAAGTGTTATCATCTAAAGCAGCTGGTAATCCTGTTGCTTCAACTTGGTAATTAGCTTTACGCAAAATACTCATTGCCCGAGCATGGCTGTACTGAACGTAAGGTCCCGTTTCTCCTTCAAAGCGTACCACTTCTTCAAGTTGAAAATCAAAATTATCAGTCCGATTATTTTTCAAATCATGAAATACTACTGCACCAACACCAACGTCATGAGCCACCTGCTCTTTATTAGCTAAGGTTGGATTTTTTTCTTCAATTTGTTGGCGTGCTAATTTAACAGAATCGCGCAAAACTTGCTCTAATAAAATTACTCTGCCAGAACGCGTTGACAACTTTTTACCGCCAGACGTAATCAAACCAAACTTAACGTGCTCAATATCTTTTGCCCAGTCGTACCCCATTTTAGCTAATGTTGCCTTAAGTTGTTCAAAATGGATACTTTGCTCGCTACCAACCACATAAAGCGCCTTATCAAAATCGTACGTACGCTTACGATACAAAGCTGCTGCCAAGTCACGCGTAATATATAATGTTGCGCCATCGGATTTTTTAATCATAGCCGGTGGCAAATCATCACCTAAATCAACGATTTCGGCCCCTTGACTTGCCTGTAGTAAATTTTTATCTTCTAACAGTTGCACAATTTCCGACATTTTATCGTTATAAAAAGCTTCCCCTTTGAAAGAATCAAAGTCTACACCCAGCTCTTCATAAACTTGCTCAAAAGCTTTCAAGGATTCAGACCGGAACCACTCCCATAGATGAGTTGCTTCTGGATCGCCATTTTCCAACTTTTTGAACCATTCACGCGCTTCATCGTCTAATTCAGGGTGTTCCTTGTCTAACTGATGGAATTTAACATAATAACGTTGCAAATTGGTAATCGGATCTCGTTTCACTTCTTCTTCTGAGCCCCATTTTTTGTAGGCTACCATCAATTTACCAAATTGCGTTCCCCAATCACCCAGATGATTGATTTTGACCGTTTTATAATTCAATTTATTGAAAATGTTGGATAAAGAATTACCAATAACCGTCGAACGCAAATGTCCCATAGACATAGGTTTAGCAATATTAGGCGAAGACATATCTAACACAATCGTCTTTTGCTGACCTTGCTGACTAAAACCATAATTTTCACCAGCCACTAAAATATCATTTAATGTTGTTTGTGTTACTTGATCACGCAAAACAAAAAAGTTAATGTAAGGTCCCTTAGCTTCAACTTTCGTGAAAGCTGCTTGATCTAATTTTCCTACTATTTCCTGGGCAATATTAACTGGTGATTGGTGCAATTGTTTGGCTAATTGAAAGGTAGGAAATGCAAAATCACCCATTCGGGCATTTTTGGGTACTTCAATTAAATTGAAAATTTCATCCGCTGTTAGTTGTGTTGATTTCAAAACTGGAACTAACGCATCTCTAACTGCCTGTTTTGCTTGCTTAATATCCATTATTGACCTCCAAAATAAAAAATCTCCTCCAAAATATATTTGGAAGAGACGAGTTTGACCCGCGGTACCACTCTAATTGATCAGTAATCCACTTTAAAAATCATATTTGATTATTACAAAGTCGCGACGGCACCTAATCTGAGCTGGTTTTCACTAATCCAGCTTCACTACAACAGAATAACAAAGTGCTTTAATTCTCTGCGCTTTTATTTTAAAGTAATCTATTTAAATTTTCAAGAACCTTACTAAGAACTAATTGATACTGTGATCTAAATCTGCAATTGCTTCTTGAATAGTCTGACCTTGCCCATGTTCGTTAGCACCCGGAATCAAGGCAATGAACTTTTGTGAAGCCATGTCTAATTGTATACGCAAATTATTCATGTTCACTACCCCCTTAATTAATGATTAAGCGCCATTTTACTCACATATTGGGATCGTGTCAAGAATAAAATTTGAGCGTTATATAAATTAATATGGCGTTTTACTACTGCTAAATCCTTAAGGTTACAAAAACATATATACCACACACATAAATATATATTTGCACGTCTACAAAAGCGGATGACGAGAATCGAACTCGCGACGTCAGCTTGGGAAGCTGAAATTTTACCATTAAACTACATCCGCGATATGAAACATTATTATACACCTAATTTTTTATTTTTGCTGACTTTTTTTAAAAAATCTGTAATAATATTATTATGGTAAATATAAGAAGAAACAAATATCTGAAAAAAGTTATCCGCTTCCTCTCAATCTTACTAGGTCTAGAATTAATTGCAATCAGTGTTTCGATGTTTTTTGATCCGCATAAGATTGCGGCTGGTGGTGCCACCGGTATTGCTATCTTAGTCAAAGAACTGTGGAACACTCCACTATCGATGACCTTGCTGGTTTTTAATATTTTCATGTGGATTTTAACGATGATCTTTCTGGACAAAATAGCAGCTGCTAAAATCACGTTTGGTAGTATTGTACTCCCAATTTTCTTAGCTATTACTCCAAATTATATGATCATCAAAAATCCCTTATTGTCAGATATTATTGGCAGTATTATTTTTGGATTTGGACTTTCAATTCTGTATCGTTTAGGATCGTCGGCTGGTGGCACAACCGTTCCGCCAATGATTTTGAATAAATATTTTCGGATCCGCAAAGCTAACAGTCTTTTCGTAATTGATGGTATTGTTTGTCTAGGAAATATTTTTGTTTCTGGCTTCGAGCACTTTTTTCTAGCAATCTTGTCTGTCGGTATTTCAACCATTGTTCTAAATTATATTCAAACTGGTATTGACAAAAAATTAGTTGTTTATGTGATGAGTGAACAACATCTAGATACTATCAAAAATAAGTTGGAGCTGGAATTACAAGCTAGCAGTACCGTCTTTGATGTTCGTGGTGGCCATTCTAATGATCAAAAAGAGATGCTAATGCTAGTTACCGACACACAAAACTACGGTACCGTTTTAGACAATATTTTTGAGATTGACACGGAAGCTTTTGTCTTAGCTGATAGTGTGGCCGAAGTGCACAATGGTAGATTCTAAAAAAGTAAGCTTTCAATAGCTTACTTTTTTTGTGCTTAAAAATTAAGCATAACTTCATTCATAGGCAAGTCACCATTGCTAACATCAAATGCTTGTCCAATACTAACAGGATTATCTAAAGCCACTACAATTAGCTGAGCCACATCAGAGCGCGTAATAGTCCGCACATGCTCATTTTTTTTGAGTGTCAACTGAGTTGCCAAATCAATTTTTCCTGTCGGTTGTGCATCAGTTAAAACTGCAGGTCGAATAATCGTATAAGCCAATCCACTATTCTGCAACCACTGATCAGCATAATATTTGGCAGCGTAATAATAATTACCCACTGCTAAATCGTTTTGCTTATAAGACCAAAAAGATCGTTCATCAGCTTTGATCGCGCTAACCATAATAAATCGCTTCACACCGGCTAATTTAGCTGCTTCTATCGCTTTCACTGCGCCATCCAAATCAATCATCATTGTCTTATCAGCACCGGTTTCACCACCAGATCCAGCACTGAAAACAACTGCTTCAATATCTGCCATAGTATTTGTCAAATCAGCTAAAGATCCTTCTAAATCCAAAAAACGTGCTTGGTAATTTTTATTTTGGTAATCTTGTACTTGTGTTAAAGCTCTTAAGCCAGCAACAACTTGATATTCTGAACGCTTTTGCAAAGCATTGACTACTTGAAAACCAATTTTACCATGTGCCCCAATCACTAAAACCCTCATCATACTTCCTCCCCAATTTGTTGCGGACTCCTTTTGGAATTAATCAAATCATTCAATTTACGCAAGCGATGATTAATACCTGATTTAGAAATCGTACCACTCGGAATTAAATTGCCCAACTCACTTAAAGAAACTTCTGGATTAGCCAACCGAACTTGCGCAATTTCCTGCAATTTAGGTGGTAAAGTTTCTAAGCCATAATTATCCTGCCAAAACTTAATATTTTCTATTTGCTGACTTGCAGCCTTGATGGTTTTATTGATATTTGCATTTTCACAATTTACTAGACGATTCACCGAATTACGCATGTCGCGCACAATACGAACATCTTCGAATTTCAGCATTGCAGATGTTGCGCCAGTAACTTGGAAAAAATCCGAAATTTTTTCTGCTTCTTTCAAATAAGTGATGAAACCATTACGACGACTCGTAGCACGGGCATGTAAATCGAATTTATTCATTAATTGCAAAATACCTGTATTTTGGTCTTCATATAATGAATATATTTCTAAATGATAACTAGAAGTTTCCGGATTATTGACACTGCCACCTGCTAAAAAAGCGCCACGTAAATAGGAACGCGCCCGTTGCTTAGAATTCAGCACGTCTTCTGGAATATCTGTACGGATTTGAAAACTGTCCGCTTCAATAATTCGTAAATCAGCCAAAATTTCCTGCACATGTTGGCGCAAACGAACGATATATTGATTATTTTTCTTAAGTTTCATTTTGCGACGTACCACTAGATCAGATTCCACAGTATATAACTGGTGTAACAGCGCATAAATGCGGCGAGCAATTGCCGGATTTTCTGTTTGAATATTTAAAACAAAATGGTGATTAATTAAAGATAAACTACCATTCATCCGGATCAAAGCTGATAATTCAGCGCGCGCATGCTCAGGATGAACTTCTAAAGTAGTTAATTCTTTTTTAACTTCACTTGCATAAGATGCCACTAAATTTGCTCCTTATTTTTACGATTTCCGTATTGAAAAGCTAAATTAATGATTTCATGTGCTACTTTATCACCATCATGAAAAGCTCCGCCATCACGCAACAACAAAAAATCATTAGTAATCACGCGACAACCCATTTGGCGTAATCTTGGAAAGTCGCAACTGACTTGTGACAAATATTCAGAATACTTGTCATGATCCATATAATCCTGCGGAATAGGCGTACTATTGACCAACACTGTATCAATGTAATTACCACCTAAATGCTTATTTAAGACTTGCACATGATCGGCATCACTAAAATTAACCGTTTCGCCAATTTGTGTCATAATGTTGCAAACATAAACAATCTCCGCGGAAGTTTGGCGCAAAGCTTTACCTAAATTATGGATCATCAAATTAGGCAAAATACTAGTAAATAGACTGCCTGGTCCTAATAAAACCACATCGGCTTGCATTATTGCCGCTAAAACAGGTAAAACCGCTTGAGGCGTTTTAGTAGGGTGATTGGTATCCGTTACCCAAACTCGTGAAATATTTTTGCCAGCATAAGTGATTTCGTGTTCTCCTGCAATAATTGTGCCATCAGTGAATTCAGCATTTAACGTCAATGGTACATTAGAAGCCGGAAAAACATGACCTTCCACGTTCATCATGCGCGCAAGTTCTTGTACTGCAGTAAAAATATCACCATTATACATTTCGGAAAGCGCCGCAATAATCAAATTACCGATCGCGTGTCCCGCTAAAAAAGAATCATTACTATTGAAACGATGCTGAAAAATATCTAAAGCTAAATTTTCTTGATTTGATAGAGAAACCAAGACATTACGAATATCTCCCGGTGGTACAACATTGATATAATCGCGAATAGCGCCTGATGAACCGCCATTATCAGCTACTGTAACCACAGCAGTAATATCTGCATTTAAATTACGTAAACTTTTTAAAATAACCGGTAAACCAGTGCCTCCACCGATTACCGTAATCTTGGGTCGACGCCCTTTAATAACTTTAATTGTCTTTGTGGTATTAACATTCATACTATTTACCTATTGTTGATGACGATCAATATCACGATGGATAATTTCGACAGGATAAGGGAGTTGCTGCAAATCCGTGCCCAACTTTTGCGCAATCGCCACCGAACGATGTTGACCGCCAGTACAACCAATTGCGATCGTCAAACTAGCCTTTCCTTCCTGATAATAACCGGGAATAATAGTTGTTAGTAGTTGTAAATATTGTTGATAAAAATCTTTGGTCATCGGCTGATCAAATACATAATCAGCAACTGCTTGTTGAAGACCAGTCTTAGATTTCAACTTGGGAATATAAAAAGGATTAGGCAAAAAGCGAACATCCATCATATCATCAGCATCAATCGGTACGCCATATTTGAAACCAAAAGACATCACCACAATATGAAAAGGATCTGTTCTTTCGTCCGCAAAATCATTAAATATTTTTTCACGTAATTGTTTAGCAGTTAAATCAGTCGTATCAATGATTAAAGAAGCTTTTTGATAAACTGGTTGAACTAATTGTCGTTCTTCTTGAATGCCTTGAATTAGACGACCATTAGTTGCCAAAGGGTGCACACGCCGCGTTTCTTTATAACGTGCCACTAGTTCCATATCTGTAGCATCCAAAAACAGAATCTGACTTTTCATTTCTGCAACATCTTCAAAGTCAGCCAAAATGCGGAGCAACTGATCATAAAAAATCCGCGATCGAATATCAACGACCACCGCAATTTTGTTGGTGGTACCGGATTCTTGCACCAATTGATAAAATTTATCCAATAAAGACGGTGGCATATTATCTAAGCAAAAATAACCCATATCTTCAAAAGCTTGAATTGCCACACTTTTACCAGCACCACTCATTCCCGAAACGATGACAATATCTGTCGGCGAATTTGCTTTTTTACTCATTTAATTACCTCAATAATCGGTTTGCCATAATATTATTATCTTCTCGTTAATTATAATATTTCTAATTAATGACCACAATTAAAAAAAATAATCTAAAAATACGTAATTATAAAAAGATCTATTCTACAATCAAATAGATCTTTAATCAGTAGTCGACATCTTGGGTGTCTTAGCTAAAATAGGTTTTAAATATTGACCAGTATAAGATTCAGGTATTGTTACAACTTCTTCAGGGGTGCCCTGCGCAACTATTTGACCACCTAAATCGCCACCTTCTGGACCTAAATCAATCAACCAATCAGCAGATTTAACTACATCTAAGTTATGCTCAATTACCAAAACTGTATTGCCCTGATCTACTAAACGCTGTAAAACAACAAGTAAGCGCTCAATATCTGCAACGTGTAAACCAGTAGTGGGCTCATCTAAAATATAGAAATTATGACCATCTGACTTTTTATACAACTCAGAAGCTAACTTCATCCGTTGAGCTTCCCCGCCAGATAAAGTTGTTGCTGACTGTCCCAATTGCACGTATCCTAAGCCAACATCTTCAATGGTTTGCAATTTACGTTTAATTTTTGGTAAATGATCAAAAAATTGCAAAGCTTGCGTCACGGTCATCTGCAAGATATCGGCAATATTCTTGTCCTTGTAAGTTACTTCTAGTGTTTCTGAATTATAGCGTGTACCATGACAAACTTCACACGGTACATAAACATCCGGTAAAAAGTTCATCTCTATTTTGATGATTCCATCACCTTTACATGCTTCACAACGACCGCCTTTAATATTAAAGGAGAAACGTCCCTTAGTATAACCGCGCAATTTAGCCTCATTAGTCCGCGCAAATAAGTCACGAATATCATCAAAAACCCCCGTATATGTTGCTGGATTACTGCGTGGAGTTCGTCCGATTGGACTTTGATCAATATTAATTAGTGACTTTATATTTTCATAACCAGTTATTTTTCGATATTTACCCGGTCGTGTGGAATTACGATTAATTTTTTGCGCTAAAGCGCGCTGCAAAATCGTATTTACCAATGTCGATTTACCAGAACCCGACACCCCAGTCACTGCGATAAATTTGCCTAACGGAAATTTAACGTCAATCTGTTTCAGATTATTTTCACTGGCGCCAAAAATTTCAACAAATTCACCGGACCCTGAACGTCTCGTAGCGGGCAATGGAATAAATTTAGTACCAGATAAATATTGTCCGGTCAATGATTGAGGATTAGCTTGCACTTCTTTCGGCGTACCGGAAGCCACAATCTTACCACCTGCTGATCCAGCCCCAGGACCTACATCAATTAAATAATCTGCTTGGCGCATCGTATCTTCATCATGCTCCACAATCACTAAAGAATTACCAAGATCGCGCATTTTCTTCAATGACGCAATCAAACGATCGTTATCACGTTGATGCAGACCGATTGATGGCTCATCTAAAATATATAAAACACCCGACAAATTAGAACCAATTTGCGTAGCTAAACGAATTCGTTGAGCTTCACCACCAGATAAAGTCCCGGCAGCACGAGATAAATTCAAGTAATCTAAACCAACATTTTTCAAAAACGTTAAACGATCAATTACTTCTTTTAGAATTGGCTGTGCAATAACTTGATTTTGCTGAGAAAGTTGAATATTTTCAAAAAACGGCAAGCCTTGTTTAATAGCCAAGTCAGAAATTTCTGCAATATTATGACCAGCGATTTGCACACTTAAAGCTTTTTCATTCAGGCGCGTACCATGACAAGTTTGACAAACTAATTCTGTCATATATTTACGCATGATTTCACGCATAAAAGCGCTAGAAGGCTTATGATAGCGATGTTCAATATTAGGAATAACTCCTTCAAATTCCGTATCCACATCACGCACACTGCCAAAATCATTATCAAAATGCAAATGAATTTGTTTACGATTGGTACCATACAAAATTTCATGTTGCTGCTGTTCGCTCAGATCAGCAAACGGTTTACGTCGATCAATCCCTAATTGATCAGCCACTTGCTCTAAAACTTGCGGATAATATTGTGAGTGATCTGTGTTCCAAGGTACAATGGCACCTTGATCTAAGGACAACGTTGAATCAGGCACTACTAATTCCGGATCTACTTCCAATTTCATTCCTAATCCGTCACAATCAGGGCAAGAACCAAAAGGCGCATTAAAAGAAAATAATCTAGGCTCCAATTCACCAACAGTAAAGCCACATAAAGGGCACGCATAATGTTCAGAAAAAATCAATGTCTGATCACCAATCACATCAGCATTCATGTAGCCACCAGACATTCTCAGTGCTGCTTCTACCGAATCAAAAAGACGTGAACGAATATTTTCTTTGATGACAATTCGATCAACAATCACAGCAATATTATGCTTTTGATTTTTACTTAATTCAATTTCATCAGTAATATTATATTGCTGTCCATCAATTTGCACACGCACATAACCTTGTTTAGCAATTTGTGCCAAAACTTTTTTGTGTTGCCCTTTTTTACTACGCACAACTGGCGCTAAAATTTGTAATTTAGTTTTGGGAGGTAATTGTAATAAGCGGTCAACCATCTGCTCAACTGATTGACTAGTAATTTCCGTACCATCATTCGGACAAATTGGCGTACCAACGCGTGCCCACAGTAACCGTAAATAATCATTGATTTCAGTCACTGTGCCGACAGTTGAACGCGGATTCTTAGAAGTAGTTTTTTGATCAATCGAAATCGCTGGACTCAGACCATCAATGGAGTCAACATCAGGCTTATCCATTTGTCCTAAAAATTGGCGGGCATAAGACGATAAACTCTGCACATAACGTCTTTGCCCTTCGGCATAGAGTGTGTCAAATGCTAAAGAACTCTTCCCCGAGCCAGATAGTCCGGTAACGACAACCATTTTATTACGCGGAATAGTTACGTTAACATCTTTTAAATTGTGGGATCGCGCTCCCTTAATTACGATATTTTCATTTGCCATTAGCTAATCTCTGCTTTCAAATCTAAAATTGTATCTCGCAAATTAGCAGCTTGTTCAAAATCTAGCTTTTTAGCAGCTTGCTGCATTTGTGCTGTCAATTGTTCTAATAAATCTTGCTGATCATGCTTAGATAGATTCTCAAAATCAAAATGATCGGCTACAATTTCTTCTTGTTCATTACCATTATTATCTACTAATTTAATAGCCGAAATCGCATCACGAATTGGTTTTTGTATTGTCTGCGGTGTAATATGGTGCTCTTTGTTAAATTGTTCTTGTAATTGACGGCGCCGCTTAGTTTCACTGATAGCCACTTTCATAGAATCGGTAATCTTATCCGCATACATCAAGACATGCCCATGAGCATTACGTGCTGCTCGACCAATAGTCTGAATAAGTGGACGCTCTGAACGCAAGAAACCTTCCTTATCGGCATCTAAAATCGCTACCAGAGACACTTCAGGTACATCAATTCCTTCTCGCAATAAGTTAATACCAATTAGCACATCATATTTACCTAAACGTAGATCGCGAATGATTTCGGTACGTTCCAAAGTTTTAATATCACTATGCAAGTAAGCGACTTTTATACCTAAATCCTTTAAATAATCCGTCAAATCTTCTGCCATTTTCTTAGTTAAAGTAGTAACTAAGGTTCGTTCATTTTTCTCAATGCGTTGATTAATTTCGCCTACCAGATCATCAATTTGTCCCATAATTGGACGTAACTCTACTTGAGGATCCAATAACCCAGTTGGACGAATAACCTGTTCCACGACATGATCGGTCTGATTCATTTCGTAATCACCTGGTGTAGCAGAAACATACAAAATTTGGTGCACGTGACTTTCGAATTCCTTTAAAGTTAACGGTCGATTATCCAAAGCACTCGGTAAACGAAAACCATAATCAATTAACATTTGCTTACGAGCTCGGTCACCGTTGTACATCCCTCTTATTTGTGGCATCGTCACATGCGATTCATCAATCATAATATTAAAATCATCTGGGAAAAAATCCAACAGCGTAAATGGCGGCTCACCGGCTGAGCGTCCTTCCATATGGCGCGAATAATTTTCAATTCCCGAAGTGTAGCCCATCTCTCGCATCATTTCAATATCATAGTTGGTACGTTGTTCTAGACGTTGTGCTTCCAACAATTGTCCCGCCTGCTTAAGTTCAGCTAAACGCTGTTTTAATTCCACTTCAATACTTTGAATTGCCCTTTGCATTTGCTCATCATTAGTCATAAAATGCGTCGCCGGAAAAATCGAAACTTGTGATCGTTCACCTAAAATTTCACCAGTCAACGGATCCATTTCCAAAATCCGATCAATCTCATCACCAAAAAATTCCACCCGCAATGAGTTATCATCTTTGGAAGCAGGGAAAATATCGACCACGTCACCACGGACCCGAAAACGTCCCCTTTGAAAATCAATATCATTACGATCAAATTGATTACGCACTAGTTCTTTTAACAACCAATCACGACTAATTTCTTGTCCTGTCCGTAAAGAAATGACACTATCTTGATATTCACGTGGATCACCTAAACCGAAAATACTAGAAACAGAAGCCACCACAATCACATCATTGCGTTCCAATAAAGCTGAAGTAGCAGCATGACGCAGTTTGTCAATTTCATCATTAATGCTAGAATCTTTCTCAATATAAGTGTCACTAGAAGGAACATAAGCTTCTGGCTGATAATAATCATAGTAACTAACAAAATATTCCACTGCATTATGCGGAAAAAATTCTTTAAATTCACCGTACAATTGACCTGCCAAGGTCTTATTATGTGAAATCACCAAAGTAGGCTTATTTAAATTTTGAATAACATTTGCCATAGTAAAGGTCTTACCCGTGCCCGTAGCACCTTTCAAAATCTGCGCCTTTTCGCCCTTTTGGAAACCAGCATCAATCTTATTAATTGCTTGCTGTTGATCACCAGCTGGTTGATAATTAGAAACTAATTGAAATTGATTATTAGTAACTCGTTCAATCATTAATTACTTTCCTCCAAACAAAAGTCGACAATACACAATTTTGCATACTAACAAATATCATAGCATACCGAACATACTTTCGCTATTTTAGCGCACAATAACAAAAAACGCCACTTTGTCATTGAACAAAGGACGCTTAATCAATTTATTTATACCAATTTTGGATAACTTGTTCATAATCAGCAATTTTAGCAGCTGCCTCTTTAGCAGTAGTAGCATCCACCCCAATGTAATTCTTAATTTTAGGTTCAGTACCTGAAGGGCGTACAGCAATCCAAGTACCATCAGCTAAAATAAATTTTAACACATTTGCCTTAGGCAAACCTAAATTTATTTGACTGCCATCTTGCTCAGTTTGCACTCCACTTTGAAAATCCTGCACACTAACTACTGCAGTATCACCGATCATTTTGGGAGCTTGCTTGCGAAAAGAATCCATCAAATTTTGCATTTGTTGCGTACCATTTATGCCGACAAAAGTTTTAGAAATAGTTTTCTCTTCAAAATAACCATATTCTGCATAAATTTCTTGCAAACCATCATACAAAGTCATGGCCCGACTGCGATAATAAGCTGCCACCTCGGCTAACAATAAACTAGCCTGCAAAGCATCTTTATCCCGCACAAAAGGCTTGATCAAATAACCATAACTTTCCTCAAAACCAAATAAAAATTCATGTTCACCAGTCTCTTCAAAAGACTGAATTTGCTCCGCAATAAATTTAAAACCAGTCAACACATTAATCATCTCTACGCCATAAGATTGTGCAATCTTAGACGCTAGTTCTGTAGAAACGATTGATTTAACCACAGCGCCATTAGCTGGTAATTTATTTTGCCGTTGCCTTGTGCTTAAAATATAATTTAATAATACACAAGCAATTTGATTACCAGACATTAACTGATATTGACCATCAGGTTGGCGAACTGCAGCTCCTAAGCGATCAGCATCCGGATCTGTTGCAATCAAAACATCGGCAGAAATAGCACTACCTTGCTTAATCGCCAGATCAAAGGTTTCTGGAAATTCCGGATTAGGAAATTCCACAGTGGCAAATTCTGGATCCAAAATTGCTTGTTCAGCCACTATACGCATATTAGATAACCCGGCTTGTTCAAAGACGCGACTAGCTAGCATTTTACCCGTACCGTGTAGTGGTGTGTAAACAAATTTCAAATCCGAATATTCATGCAATAATTCTTCATCTAACGAGACAGCTTTAATTTCTCGCAAATAGGCTTGATCGACATCTTCACCAATCAATTGTAATAAATGTTGCTGGCGCATTTGATGTAAAGTAGTTACTTCAATAGCAAATAAATCGGTAACTTGGCGCACAAAATTAGTAATTAAATTGGATTCTTGTGGCGGCATTTGACCACCATCAGGTCCATAGATTTTAAAACCATTATAAGGTGCCGGATTATGACTCGCCGTGATCATAATTCCAGCATAAGTATTCAAATGGCGCACCGCAAAAGATAATTCTGGCGTTGGACGCAAACTGTCAAACAAAAAGACAGGAATTTGATGCTGTCCTAGAACACGAGCTGCTTGTTGAGCGAAATCTTCTGAGTGATAGCGTGAATCAAAACTAATTACCACACCTCTTTGCTTTTGTTCCAATGGTAATGTGTCCATAAATAACGCTAGACCTTCGGCAGCTTGGCGTACCGTATAAATATTCATGCGATTAATGCCTGGCCCCATCAAGCCACGCATTCCCGCAGTGCCAAATTCTAAAGGTGCATAAAAAGCTTCTTCCAATTCTGCTTGATTGGCTACCATCTGCGTTAGTTCTTGTTTTAATGCTGGATCTATTTCTGAATTATTTTGCCAAACTTGATAATTATCCTGCCAACTCATAAGTTGAACCTCCAAATATCTTGCTGTCCTTATTATACCTTTTTATCATAACAATGAATTATCACTATCAATATTATAAGAAACATTCGCTGTCGCCAAGATTTATATTAAAAAGACTAGCTTTATTCAGCTAGTCTTTTAAAGTTTGAATATAATCAAAGACACCTTGTCCAGCCAAGCCACCTTCGCCGACAGCTGTCGTAATTTGCCGCAAATTCTTTTGCCGCACATCACCAACTGCAAAAATACCAGGAACTTTGGTTTGCATTAAATCATTAGTTTCAATCCAACCAGTAGCGTTGGTAACACCCAAATTCCGTAATTTTTCGGTATTAGGTTGAATTCCTACATAAATAAAGACTCCACTAGTTTTGATTACTCGTTGTTCATCCGTTTTTTTGTCGCGATATTTGACACCCGTTACTTTATTTTGGTCGCCTTGAATTTCTTCTACGGCTGCATTCCAAATAAATTTAATTTTATCATTGGCAAAAGCACGTTTTTGCAAAATTTGCTGTGCACGTAATTTATCACGTCGATGAATAATCGTCACTGACTTAGCTAGTTGCGTAAGATAAACACCTTCTTCTATGGCTGAGTCACCACCACCGATAACGACCACATCTTCATTTTTGAAAAAAGCACCATCACAAACCGCACAATAAGATACACCTTTACCAGAATATTCATCTTCACCTGGAACACCAATTTTTTTATATTCGGAACCAGTTGCTAAAACAACTGCCAAAGCTTTAAATTCCTCGTCGCTAGTCTTAATAATTTTATAAGTCTGATGATCCTCAATTTGTTCTACTGTCCCATATTGATACTGTGCACCAAATTGAATTGCCGATTGATACATTTTTTCACTCAAATCGGGACCCAATATTGAATCAAATCCAGGATAATTCTCAATAGCAGCAGTATTATTCATTTGCCCACCGTAAATTCCACGATCTAAAAGTAAAACTTTCAAATTAGCCCGTGACGCATATAAAGCTGCTGTCAAACCAGCTGGTCCTGCACCAATAATTACTACATCATATTCTTTTGCCAAGACATACCCACCTCAACTCTATTTAATCATTATTCTAGTTTAATTATTAGGCATCATAAATGCCACTAATCTGCCTCACGTTTATAAGGATAACGTAAACCACTACCAGCCAAATAAGTCGGCATATTTTTTTGACGACGGCGATAAATAAAAATCACTAATGCAGCAACAAATAATAGAAGCGACAACAGCTGAGAAACACGAATGCCTGCACCTAAATACAAACTGTCAGTGCGCATACCTTCAACAAAAAAACGACCGAAAGAATACCACAAAACATAACTCAAAAAAACTTCGCCACGTTTAAATAAGCCCGGTTTATGTCGCAAACTCAAGATAATAATCAAGCCCAATAAATTCCAGCAAGACTCATACAAAAAAGTGGGTTGGCGATAATGTCCATTAATAAACATTTGCTCAATAATAAAATTAGGTAAATGTAGAGTATGCAAAAAATGTGCAGAAGTAATACGTCCATAAGCTTCTTGATTCATAAAGTTTCCCCAGCGCCCAACAATTTGTCCAATTAAAACACTAGGTGCTGCAATGTCGAGAACTAGCCACAAAGGTAAATGACGATGATAAGTAAAGACTGCCGTTACGATGAAAGCCGCAATCAAGCCACCATAAATAGCAATCCCCCCATGCCAAATTTTAATAATTTCACTTGGATACTGCGAATAAAAAGGCCACTGAAAAATGACATAGTAGAGGCGGGCCCCAATCAAAGCAAAAGGCACACCCCATAAAACCAAATCAATAATATCTTCTGACATAATTTGACGGCGATTAGCTTCTTTTACAGCCACCCACACGCCAATAATGGCTCCAATAGCAATTAAAACGCCGTACCAACGAATAGTTAATGGACCAATTTGTAAAAAAATGGGATTTAAAGCAGTTCTTGTCATTTATTACGATCACTTTCTGAATTTTTTTTGATTAAACCAGTTAAATTATTTTCAAAGCGATCCGCGGCATCATAGCCCAATTTTTTAGCACGATAATCCATGGCCGCCACTTCAATAATATTAGAGATATTTCGACCAACTTTAACAGGAATCACCATCGACGGGACATCCACATCAAAGATCCGCTCAACCTTATTATCCAAACCGACACGTTCATAATTTTGATCTTTGGACCAATTATTAAGATTGATAATCAAAGATATTTCCATAGAAGTTCGAACCGCACTGGCACCAAACAAAGTCATTACATCAATAATGCCGATTCCCCGAATCTCCATCAAATTCTTTAAAATTTCTGGCGCTTCGCCGACAATCGTATGCTCATTTTGTTGATAAACGTCAACGCGATCATCAGCCACCAAACGATGCCCGTTTTTAATCAGTTCTAAAGCTGTTTCACTTTTGCCAATTCCCGAATCCCCCTTAATTAAAATTCCCAAACCGTAAACATCTACTAAAACGCCGTGAATACTTTTACGCGGTGCTAAAACTTTTTCCAAATATTGCGTAATAATGTTTGAAACACGAGTTGTAGTTAAATTAGAGCCTAAAATAGGAATATGTGCTGCTTTCGCAGCTTGTGCCATTTCTTTTGAGGGTTTTATTCCCCGGGAAAAGACAAAGGCGGGTGTTTTATCAGTCGACATTTCACGTAAAACATGATAGCGATTCTTTGAGGTCATCGAGCGGGCATACGACGTTTCCGTTTGCCCAAACAATTGCACACGATCAGCCGGGTAATAATCAAAATAACCAGTTAATTCTAGTCCTGGTCGAGAAATTTCCGTATCTGTTAAAAATCGCTCGCTCAAAAAATCTTGACCGCTATAAACTGTCAAATTAGTATGATTAATTAAATCTTGTACTGTAACACTTACTTTTCCCATAACGTCCCCTTATAAGTAAATAAAAAACCTAGCTAATAAGCTAAGTTCGTTTAAAAGCATTATAACCGACAAACGCATTGGCAATCGACATAATCACGGAAATAAGCATGGCTGCACTAAAACTACTCAATCCAAACCCCGGGATGATCAGTCGAACTATTTCCAATGTCAGTGCATTAACTACGATTGAAAACAGTCCAAAAGTTAATAAAGTAATCGGTAAAGAAATAATTTTTAAAATAGGTTTAATAGTAATGTTCAAAATAAACAAAATAAAACCAGCAATCACAGCGCTTACCCAGTCATTTAACCATAACATTGTTGGTAAGACGCGAGCAATTGCCATAAAAAGTAATGTATTAATCAAAGTTTGATAAATAATTTTCACAGCAAGCCCACTTTCTGCTTTGACGTAATATTTATTATAACATACATCTAGTTGTGATTTTTGGCATTTAATTCAGACAATTTACCGCTTTTTAGATACACAATCCATTCACATAAATTAGTTACATAATCACCCATCCGCTCTAAATAAGTCGAAATAAGCATATAAGAGGTCCCATCTTCAACCATTTGACTATCATTTTTCATATGTTCAATACAAACATGATCCACTTTTTCAGCTAATTTATCAATATTATCATCACGCTGCGCTAATTGAATAGCCGCTTTGTCATCTTCTTTCAGATAAGCATCAATTGTTTGTGAAAACATGGTTTCAATCTCCGTTGCCATCTGAGCTAACAAATTTTTAGCATCCACAATCGGCACTTTATTTTGCAATTGTAAACTAGTTTGCGCTATTTTAGCTGCATGATCACCCATTCGCTCTAAATCAGAACTAGCTTTTAAAATAGTGACAATCATTCGCAAATCAGAAGTTACTGGCTGCTGTAAAGCGATCATTTCAAAAGATTTCTGCTCTAGATCCACCTCGCGATTATTAATTTTTTGATCATCTTTAATCACTTGGCGAGCTAATTTAGGATCATCATTAATGAACGCCTGCATCGATTTTTTGATGGCTTCATTAATCATCATTGCCATTTCTGAAAAGCGAATATGCAATTCATTTAATTCCGTTTCAAATTCACTACGCATAATTAACTCTCTCTAACCAAAACGACCACTAATGTAATCTTCAGTTTTTTTATTTTTAGGATTCAAAAAAATATCTTTTGTTTTACCCATTTCAATTAAATCACCTTGATAAAAAAAGGCAGTCCGATCTGAAATGCGTGAAGCTTGTTGCATACTGTGTGTAACAATTACCATCGTGTATTGTGAACATAACTCTAATAACATATTTTCCACTTGTGTTGCCGATATCGGATCTAAAGCGCTTGTAGGCTCATCTAACAAAATAACTTCTGGCTTCACTGCTAGCACCCGTGCAATGCAAACGCGCTGTTGCTGACCACCGGATAAGGCTAGAGCACTTTGATCTAATTTATCTTTCACATCATCCCAAACCGCTGCCGCTCGCAAACTAGTTTCCACAGCTTCATCTAAAACTTGACGATCTTTAACACCCGCAATTTTCAGGCCATAAACCACATTATCATAAATCGAAAATGGAAAAGGATTCGGTTGTTGAAAAACCATTCCCACTTTTTTACGTAGTTTAACGGTGTCAGTAGCAGGAGCATAAATATTTTGTCCTTCCAGCGTAATATTACCTGTAATGGTCACATCATTAATTAAGTCATTCATTCGATTTAAACAGCGTAAAAACGTGGATTTCCCACAGCCTGAAGGTCCAATCATTGCCATAATTTCATGTTGTCGAACGTCTAAGGAAATGCCTTTCAAAGCTTCTTTTTTACCATAAAACAAATGAACATCTTGTGCAGTAATAACTTCTTGTGTCATCCAAAATTCCTCACCCAAAATGTCCCGAGACATAATTTTCCGTTAATTGTACTTGCGGACGTGTAAAAATGCGGCGCGTTTGATCAAATTCAATCATCTGCCCCATATGAAAAAAGGCTGTATAATCACTGATACGTGAAGCTTGCTGCATATTATGCGTCACAATAATAATTGTATAATCTTTTTTTAATTCTTGCATCGTAGTCTCAATATTAGCAGTAGAAATTGGATCTAATGCACTTGCTGGTTCATCCATTAATAAAATATCAGGTTTCATCGCCAAGGCTCGTGCAATGCACAAACGTTGCTGTTGTCCACCTGATAAAGCTAGTGCACTCTTATCTAAATCATCTTTCACTTGTTCCCATAGTGAAGCTTGCTTTAAAGTTTGTTCCACAATTTCAGCTAATTTTTGGCGATCCTTTAAACCACGTCGCTCCAATGCAAAAGTAATATTATCGCGAATTGATTTAGAAAAAGGATTCGGTCGTTGAAAAACCATGCCAATATGCTTACGAACCTCATAAACATCCACTTGTGGCAAATTTATATTAACGTTGCGATACATGATTTTACCAGTTATTTGCGCAGTAGCAATTGTATCATTCATCCGATTCAATGAGCGTAGATAAGTGGATTTGCCCGATCCCGAAGCGCCAATTAAAGAAGTTATTTTATGGCGTTCAAAATTGAGACTGACACCATGTAAAGCTTCTTTTGCACCATAATGAACCCGTAAATCTTCCGTGCTTAACGCCGATGAAGCATCTTTTGCTAATGGTCTGGTAAAAGTTGCTAATTCCTGTGCCATCTTATTCTCCTGTTAAGCGTTTATAAAGTTTATTACCCAAATAACGCGCCAAGATATTGAAAATTAAAACTACTACTACTAAAACTAACGATGAACCAGCAGAAACTGCCGTCGCATCAGGAATTAGTCCTTCTGAATTAACTTTCCAAATATGCACTGCCAAGGTTTCTGCTGGACGAAAAGGGTTCAATGGTGACGTTAAACTCAAAATATTCCAGTTACTAAAATTTAACGGCGGAGCACTTTGCCCAGCTGTATATATTAAAGCCGCCGCTTCACCAAAAACTCTTCCAGCTGCTAAAATCACTCCTGTAATGATCCCAGGTAAACATTCTGGAATAATCACATGGGTTACGGTTTCCCATTTTGATAAGCCTAAGGCTAATCCCGCTTCACGTTGACTATTAGAAACTGTTTGTAAAGCATCTTCAATTCCGCGTACTAACAAAGGTAGATTAAAAATTGTTAATGTCAACGCACCAGATAAAATAGAAAACTGCAAATGAAAATTAATTACAAACACTAAAAATCCGAAAAGACCTACCACAATCGAAGGCAACGAGCTCAAAACTTCAATCATTGAGCGAATTAAAGCAGCAACCTTTTGAGCACTGGCATATTCAGATAAATAAATAGCGATTCCTAAAGCCAATGGCAAAGAAATCAGCATTGATAAAACCAGCAAATATAAAGAATTAAACAGTTGCGCACCAATTCCGCCACCTGCCTGAAAACTTTTAGCAGCGCCTGTCAAAAAATGCCAATTGATAGTTTTGATGCCAGCAAAGAAAATATATAACAGTAAAGCTATTAGAATGACAACAATTGTCGTCGCCATCACATAAATAATCGTGGTTGCAATTTTATCAGTGCGCTTAGGATTCACTTGAGTTCACCCCGTTTTGCCAAATATTTAATAATGATATTGAAAATTAAAGACATCAATAATAATAGCAATGCTAAAGTCCACAAGGCATTGTTAGCAGTCGTTCCCATAATAGTATTGCCCACATTCATCGTCAAAATACTGGTTAATGTTGTTGCTGGTGAAGCCAAATTAGTAGGCATCAAAATTGCATTTCCAATAACCATTTGGACTGCCAAAGCTTCGCCAAAGGCCCGCGACATTCCAAAAATAACAGCCGTCATAATCCCCGGAGCACCAGCTCGTAAAACGACTTTATAAGTTGTTTGCCAGCGCGTTGCTCCTAAAGCCAAAGAAGCTTCTCGATAATAGCGAGGAACAGCTTTCAAAGCATCAACTGACATTGAGGTAATCGTTGGTAAGATCATCACAAATAGTACTAAAGAACCCGCTAAAATACCAAATCCACTACCGCCAGCAATTTTTTGGACAGAGGGTACAATGACCACCAAACCAATAAATCCGTACACAACTGAAGGGATGCCTACCAATAATTCAATAACTGGTTGCAAAAATTTTTTGCCAGATTTAGGGGAAATTTCCACCATAAAAATAGCTGCTGCTAAAGCAAAAGGCGTCGCAACAATGACTGATAATAAAGTTACTGCAAAAGAACCCACAATCATCGGTAAAGCTCCAATCAAAGGACGATGATAAGCATCTTGTTTATCAGGATTCCACGTTGTTTTAGTAAAAAAATCTAACACGCTACCATGATCTTGCCCAAAAATTGCCACACCCTTGCTAGCAATAAAAGCAAAAATGGCAATCACTAATAAAACAATCACCATTGTACACAATTGTGTAATTAATTTACCACGTCGCTCAATTTTGGCAGATACTGACGTACTTTTTAAACTTTTGGCGATCGGATCCATAAAAAGCTCCCTAAATTTTAGTCTTATTTCCTTGATAATCTTGTCGATAGTGCATTGATCTAATCGGCACATAACGCATCTTTTTAACATCTTGCTGCTGAAATTCATCGCTTAAAATAAACTTCATAAAATCACGAGTTAAATGATCTGGATTTTTAGTAGTGTACATATGCTCGTAAGACCAAATAGGCCACTTATTGGTTTGGACATTGTGCGCAGTTACTGCATGACCGTTGATTTTCAAAGCTGCCAAATCATCTGTCAAATAAGGCAGCGCCACATAACTAATTGCACCGGGAGTATTTTTGACAATTTGCCGCACCATACCACTAGAATCTTGTTCCGGTGATTTAATACCTGTGTGTCCTTGCAGCACTTGCTGTTCAAAAATCATTCGTGTACCACTACCTTGAGCTCGATTAATAATCGCGATCGGCAAATCAGGTCCACCGACTTGGCGCCAATTAGTAATTTTGCCCACAAAAATATTTTGTAATTGCTGCAATGACAAATTTTTAACCTTAATATCCTTGTTCAAAACTGGCACAACTGGTACAACACAAACACGATGATCTACTAATTTAGATGTTTTAATACCCTTTTTTTGTTCTGCAAAAACATCGGAATTGCCAATTGCGACTGCTCCTTGTTGAATCTGCGATAAGCCGGTTCCACTACCCCCACCTTGAACATTGATAAACGACGCCGGATTAACGTGATTATATTTTTCACCAGCTGCTTCTACTAAAGGTTGCAAAGCTGATGAGCCAACGGCCGTAATGGTTTGCTCCTTAGCTTGGGTGTGAGAACAGGCTGTCAAACATAAAACTGCGAGAACTATGAACAACCCACATCTGTACTTTTTCATAAAAATCCTCCGTTTTTTAGGATAACAAAGGAATGTAAAACTTTATTTTCAGTATTGTAAATCTTTTGTAAATTATTCAGTGTTGCTACCTGTAAAAATAGCATCAATATCATCACTACCTACAGCATCATCTGGATCAATAGCTGTAGAAAAACCATCATTGGTTAGACTATACGTTACCTGAGCATGATATTGACCAAGTTGCGGTTGATCATTAGCATTAAAATGCAGATAAAATGGGAAGCCATCAGTAAAAAGTGGATATTTTGTTTCGGAAGCATTGCTAGTTCCAGATTGGACAACTTCTGATCGTACGCTATCATTATAAGAACTATCTGTATGCCAAGTAGTATCTGCTAGTTTATTTTCGTCACCGTCATGTTGCATAGCCGATACTTTAACAGCTACACTCCAATTGGCACCAGCTCTATCAGGACGGTAATCATTTACTGATAGTTCAAAAGATTTTGTACTCTTAACATCACTTACAGGTAACTTATGGGTACCAAAATCAATTGTTGTTGGATCAAAATTAAGATACAAATAATCAGCTGCTGTATTCCACACATAGGTTCTGGTATCCGTGGGGTGACTTTCACTATTCGCTTTATATAAAGCAAATAATGTTGAACTAGTTTGTAGATCTCCCGTTGGATTATGGACATCTCCGCTACCAACAGAACGCCAATAATTATCAATACTTTGCGCGTTGCTACCATCAGGAAAATTAGTATTATTACCAGGGGGGGCGGGGATTTTAGGTGGTTTGTTATCACGAAAATAAAAAGAATCACCAAGTTTTAATAACCACAAGTTACGATCACTACGAAACATATTTGAAGTATTAGGCGTATCATCTTTTGACATTTGCCAACCGCTCAAATCTAGTTGCTGTAACTTAGTGCAATTAGCAAACATGCTCAACATACCATTAACACTGCTGGTAATCTTAGCTACATTCCATTGACCGATACCAGAAATAGTTTGTAAATTACTGCAGCCATTAAACATATTGGCAGTATCCGTCAAACTATTAGTATTACTGCCAACTGATTCATCACCTGTTTGCCAATGTTGCAAACCAGTCACACTAGTCAAAGCAGTGTCTTTGGCAAACATCAAAGAAAAACTTATACAATTGGCAGTATTCAGATAATGTACACTAGCCACTTTTAAATGTGGCATCTTAGAAAACATTGCTTTAGCAGTACCATTATTGCCTGTCGTAAATTTAACACCAGGTTTAATCTGCAAGCGCGAAATTTCATCTCGATACTGATGCCACGGCCACATAGCAGCAGCGTCGTCACCTTTCATAACTTCTGTAATCGCGATATCAATTGTATGCGGATAAATTTTTAAATATTTATAACCGGGATTGTCTGGATCATCACTAATCCCCCACCAATCTTGTTGCCAAACATAAGTTTTAGCACTGCTAGGATAGGTATCGCGATCATTTTGGTAACGTTGATATAAACCTGACTTATTTTGTCGCGTACTCCGTAAATTTTGCGCCGTGCTGTCTTCTTGATAGCTAACCACTTCACCACTAGGATGATAAAAATCTTGGTTCCCATCACCGACTTCTTGCCAGTCTGTTTCGCCTATTTTAGTTGCAGAAGCTGCTTGACCATCAGGAATCTCACTACCATCAGCTGGTGAAACAGGCAGTTGGGGATCATTATCAAAGCGCACAGCAGGTCCTAAAGTGATTTTCCACATCATATTGTCGCTGGCAAACATATCTGTCGTATCTTGCGTTTGTTGCATGTCCCAATTGCTCAAATCCAATTCATTTAATTGTGGACAATTAGCGAACATCTGCGTGAAGTTTTGATTTTGACTAACATCTAAATTAGTTAAACCCGAAATACTTTTTAGATTCGTCAAATTAGCAAACATTTGCGTACCATTTTGTACCGTGATGTTGCCAGCAATCACAACCCGAGTTATTTCGCTTTGATAAGCTGCCCACGGCCATTGCGGATTACCTGCACTATCATAGGTAGGTGCAGCAGATGAATTAGCTTGTAAGGTCAATGTTTGATTAGCAGAATCGTAAGCGAACCATTGATCATCATCTTGCGTGGAAGCTTTTTTTAGGTTATTAGCTGTTGCAGGTACAGTTGTTAATGTAGTATCCAATCGTGGAGGATTTAAAACAGATAATTTAAAATTAGCGGCTTGGGCACTGACTTGCACTATTGTAAACCAAATAAAAAATAATAAAGTAGTCAAGCCAGTGGAAATTATTATTTTTTTTACTGACATCAAATTCCCCTAACCAACAGTTGCCAATAAACAATTGCTAACTGTTTTTTTCAGTGTCAGTATACAGCAGCCCCAAATGAAAAACTGCTTATCTGCTTATAGCCAAAAGCAACAAAAAAAGTCAGCTATTGCTGACTTGAATTTACAGTGGTAAATGAACTTTGACCGTAGTACCCTTATTTAACTGACTTGCTAATTTAATTGTGCCATTTAATTTCCGTACAGCCTGTTGGACAATTGCTAGTCCTAAGCCAGTACCACTAATTTGTTGATTACGCGATTTATCACAGCGATAAAATCTTTCAAAAACATGGTCTTGATCTTCTAATGCAATCCCACGACCACTGTCTTGAACTATCAAATTCAAATAATCTTGGTCTTGCTGAACAACAATCTTGATAGAACCATTTTGGCGATTATATTTAATCGCATTACTCAATAAATTAGTTACGATTTGCGTAATTTCATCAACAGCTATCTGAACTTGCAAAATACCAGTAAAATGCTTAGTGACTGTTAGATTGAGCGCAGTAATTCTTTTTCGACGTTGAAGCAAAGCTGTATTAATCAATTCAGCAATATCAACAGTTTGTGGCGCTGAAGTTTTAGCTTGATCCATGGTTGTTAAAGCTAATGAATCATCAACCAAATTACTTAAGCGCCCAGTTTCTTTTTGAATAATTTGTAAAAATTCTTTGGCTTTCACCGGATCATTTAAAGCACCTTGTAATAAAGTATCAGTAAAACCCATAATGGCTGTTAATGGCGTTTTTAATTCATGACTCACGTTACCAACAAAATCAAGTTGTTGTTGCTCAATTTGATGCAAATTTGTTAAATCATATAAAATAACAATCACTTGCTGATCTAATGACTCATCATCAGGAACAATTCTAATCACATTAGCATCAACAAACCGATTGGCACCACCGAATAGTTGTATTTCTTGATGTCGACTATGATTATCTTTCAAAGTGTGCTTAATTAACTTACTCAGTGCATAGGTCTGTACATCATCAACAAAGGGATGTACCTGATCTTCTAATTCACGCCCTAAAATAGTTGCCATGGCTTGATTGTGCAATAAAACATTGCCAGCGTCATCTAATAACATTACTCCAACAGGCAGATGCTTCAACAAGCTGCTAAAACGTCGCTGCAATAAAGCATTATTTTCTGCCAATTGCGAGTAATTTTTATCCAAGGCATTCACAGTATGAATTAGTTCTATATAAGGCGTATTGTCCTTAGTTATTAACGAGTCCGTATGCTGATTATCATTAATATTGTGCAACTTATGCACTAGAGCATGAATATACTTGCGCTGTTGTCGGTAAGTCAAATATTGTACCATAAAACCCAATACCCACAAGCACAAATAAATAACTGAAAAACAAGTCACTAAGGATGAAGCCTGCCAAATTGAGCGATATTTTTTTACCAAAACTTGTTGTTGGTTAATGTCTTTAGTCGTCAACAAATAAAATAAATACTTCCGCCCCTGATAATGACCAATTTGATAAGGATGCTTACTATTTAATTGATCTTGACTCAATAAATCATGAACTTGCTTTTGTAATAAATTGTGCGAATTGGGCTGGAGCTTAACCACTTTCAGCTGATGATCTGACTCCCAACTATTCAAGTCAGCCTGATTAGTGTTAGCTTGAAAAACTTGATAATCCGAACGCAAAGCCACCAAATGCTTAATTTGTTCTTGCTTATTAAATTGCGTCAAAATAACCAAACAAAATATATAAACTAAAATCCCCACACAAGCTGTTAACAAAATAGTACGTCGTTGCCGTTTCATACATACTCCTTCAAATAGCTAACCGATAACCAAATCCACGCATTGTTTGTAAATATTGGGGATGTTTCGGATCTTTTTCCAGTTTATCGCGCAAATGACTAATTTGAATATCAACTGCACGCGAATCCAAGGCCGTTGTCGGCGTCGTTCCCCAAAGATAATCCATAATTTGCTGGCGAGTCAAAGTCTGGTTAGCATGCTTATACAAGTAAGCAAAAAGTTTATATTGAGTTTTAGTTAATGCAATTGGCTGTCCATCAAGTAAAACTTGAAAATTAGCATGATCAATCATTAAGCCGGACTTAGCAGATGCGGATTGCCGATGCCTTCGCAAAATTGCTTTAACACGCGCCATCAATTCTTGAATGTCAAAAGGCTTGGTCACATAATCATCGGCTCCCATTTCCAAGCCACTAATTTTATCCATTTGATTAGCACGTGCTGTCAACATAATAATGGGAATTGTATTATTTTGCTGGCGTAATTGGCGCGTAATTTGTAAACCATCAATTTTTGGCAACATTAAATCTAATAATACAAGGTCAAAATGCGATTGATTCAATAAATCCAAGGCTTTTTGACCATCGTTAACTACCGTAACTTGAAAACCATTTTGTTCCAAATTGTATCGCAACAATTCAGCAATTGTAGTTTCATCATCAACTACCAATATTTTTTGCATAGTCAGACCTCACATATTTTAATCAGTTTGACCGAGTTTCCATTGTAAATAAGAATAAATAAAAGGATCCAATTCACCATCCATAACTGCTTGACCATTACCGGTTTCATAGTTAGTACGATGATCTTTAACCATTGAATAAGGGTGAAAAACATAGGAACGTATTTGTGAACCCCAACCAATTTCTAATTGTTCACCTTTAATTTGTGCTTGCTTTTGCGCCTGAGCAGCCAACTGGCGCTGATATAATTTAGCTTTTAACATATTCATAGCCGTTTCACGATTTTGCAATTGCGAACGTTGTGCTTGTGAACTAGTAACGATTCCCGTTGGCAAGTGCGTAATCCGCACAGCCGATGAAGTTTTATTAATATGTTGTCCACCAGCTCCGCTAGAACGAAAAACATCAATCCTTAAGTCATCATTATTAACTTCAATTGTGATGGAATCGTCAAGTTCAGGCATGACTTCCACTGAAGCAAAAGAAGTGTGTCGACGTCCTGCTGAGTCAAACGGTGAAATTCGCACCAATCGATGAACCCCATGCTCTGACCGCAATAGACCATAAGCATTATGACCCTTAATCATTAAAGTGACACTCTTCAGACCCGCTTCTTCACCAGATTGATAGTCCTCAACTTCAATTTGGAAATGATGTTGCTCTGCCCAACGCTCATACATCCGCAAAAGCATCGAACCCCAGTCTTGCGACTCAGTTCCACCAGCCCCAGGATGAATTTCTAAAATAGCATTGTGTGTATCATAAGGTCCATCTAGCAGCATCGCAATTTCATATTGTTGCATTTTTTGTTCCAATTGCTGTAAATCAGTTTCAATTTCCTGTTGTAAATTGTGGTCTGCTGGATCTTCCTGTAATAATTCTAAGGCGACTTGCAAATCATTTTGCATTTGTTGCAATTGCTCAAAAGTTTCTAATTTCGTCTTTAAAGTATTATTTTGTTCAATTAACTGTTGTGCACCCTGTTGATCATTCCAAAATTCAGGTTGCGCCATCTTATTTTCGTTAATAGCAATACTTTCTTGCAATTCATCGAAGTCAAAGTGACCCCCTAAATTGCTGAATTTTAGCCGCTGTTTGTCCTAATTTCCTTTTAAAATCTGCTATTTCCATATTTTACCTCACAAAAAATTGTTTTTATTTAGATAAAAGCAGGCTCAAACAAAACATTGTTTTGTTCCAGCCTGCCAACTACACTTACTTAATTAGCGTTGCGCATTTTCACGAATTTCTGCTTTCATGAATAATTTCGTAACATCATATTCAATATCGGCAATCATTTGTTCAAACATCCGAAAGCCTTCTTCTTGGTATTCAACCAACGGATTTAACTGTCCATAACCCCGCAAGCCAATGGATTGGCGCAATTGATCCATCTCATCAATGTGATCTGTCCAATGCTCATCCACAACTCTCAGAATTACCACTTTTTGAAATTCTAACATTTGTTGATCATCTTGCAATTGTTGCTGCTTAGTATTGTAGTTTTCTTCAACAAAATTTTCTAACAGTTGAATTAATTCTTCTCGTGATTTACCAGAAAGATCAGAACGTTGAATTTGCTTAGGACTAACTAGTGCCGTGATTGCAAAATCATAAATACCATCTAAATCCCATTCCTTAATATCACCATTAGTTCTGGACTCTACTTGACTCTTAATTGTTCGCTTAATCATGTTCATTAAAACAGGTTTCAAGTTATCATTAGCTGTAATAACTTGCATCCTTTGGTTATAAATAACTTCCCGTTGTTCACGCATCACATCATCATATTGCAAAGTATTTTTACGTGTATCATAGTTGTTACCTTCAACCCGTTTTTGAGCTGATTCCACTTGTCGACTTAATAATTTACTTTGGATGGGAGCACTCTTCACTTCTTCATCATTATGCTGCCATATTCTTTGCACACGCTCAGAACCAAAACGCTTCATCAAATCATCTTCTAAAGACATGTAAAAAATTGTCTCACCGGGATCACCTTGACGCCCAGAACGCCCACGCAACTGATTATCAATTCTACGCGACTCGTGCCGTTCTGTACCAATAACACAAAGTCCGCCCACTTCTCGAACACCAGGTCCCAATTTAATATCAGTTCCTCGTCCAGCCATATTAGTAGCGATAGTAACTGCACCCTTTTGACCTGCATGAGAAATAATTTCTGCTTCTTTAGCATGATTTTTAGCATTTAAAACTGCATGCGGAATATTAGCTTTTGTCAATTGCTTGGACAAATATTCAGAAGTCTCAACTGCGACAGTACCGACTAAAATGGGCTGCCCTTTAGCATGACGTTCCTTAATATCTGCAATAACCGCATTAAATTTAGCGTTCAAGTCAAAATACAAAGCATCTGAATTATCAATTCGCGCAATTGGCTTATTCGTTGGAATGGAGATAACTTCCATATTATAAATTTCCCGAAATTCTTCAGCTTCTGTCTTAGCTGTACCTGTCATTCCAGAAAGTTTATTGTACATTCTAAAGAAGTTTTGGTAAGTGATATTAGCCATCGTTTTCGTTTCATCTTGAATTGGCACACCTTCTTTAGCTTCAATCGCTTGGTGCAAGCCATCAGAAAAACGTCGACCTTCCATGACACGTCCAGTGAAAGAATCAACAATCATCACTTTTTTATCGCTAACAACATAATCCTTATCTAATTCCATAATATAATTAGCTCGCAAAGCTTGATCAATATGGTGATTCAGCAAAGTATTATCAATATCATATAAATTCTTTAAAGCAAAATTCTTCTCGCCCTTTTTGATACCACTTTCAGTCAAACCAATGGTTTTAGTTGGCCAATCGATCTTATAGTCATCTTTATTCAAGGTTTTGGCAAAACGATCAGCTTGCAAATACAATGCCGTAGATTGCTCAGCTTGCCCAGAAATAATTAAGGGTGTCCGTGCTTCATCAATTAAAATAGAATCCACTTCGTCAACAATCGCATAATTCAAGGGACGCTGAACCATTTGATCTTTATACACAACCATGTTGTCACGCAAATAATCAAAACCTAGTTCACTATTAGTAGAATAAGTAATATCGCAATTGTAAGCTTCACGCTTTTCTTCAGAACTCTTTGAATTAAGATTCAAACCAACTGATAGACCCAGCCAATTATAAAGCTGACCCATTTCTTCAGCATCACGTTGCGATAAATATTCATTAACTGTAACAACGTGGACACCTTTCTCGGTTAAGGCATTCAAATAAACTGGTAATGTAGCTGTTAAAGTTTTACCTTCACCTGTTTTCATTTCGGCAATATTGCCTTCATGTAAAGTAATGCCACCAATAATTTGTACTCTAAAAGGGTACAATCCCAGCACTCGCTTGGAAGCTTCACGAGCTACAGCAAAAGCTTCTGGCAAAATATCGTCTAAAGTTTCACCATTTTGTACGCGTTTTTTTAATTCTGGTGTTTTTGCTTGTAATTGTTCGTCAGAAAGGGCAGCGTATTCATCAGCATGAGATTCGACTCGATCAGCGATTTTCCCCATACGTTTAACTTCACGCTTGTCACTTTCTACCAATTTTTTAATCGGATTAGCCATCTATTTAAATTTCTCCTGTACTTTCAAAGAGTCTAACTCATCTATAACATCTTATCATTTACAACGTGATAATTAAACTACCATTCATTAATTCCAAATAAAAACAGTCTGAAACAATGATTGTATCAGACCATCTTGCCAAAACAAAATTATTGAAAATTCATTCATCAGTTTCAATTAGTCCATAACGTCCATCACGTCTTTTATAAACAATGCTAGTGCCATTAGTTTCTGTATCTTCAAACACAAAAAAATTGTGTCCTAACATATCCATTTGTAAAACTGCTTCTTGTGCTGCCATCGGTTTTAGGGAAACACGTTTAGTACGCACAATCTGCTCATCATCACTTTCATTGATTGTTTCATCTAAATTGGAATCGTTTGGTCCAGATAAATCTATTTTTTTAATTCCTGGACCGCGATTGCTTTTTAAAATTCTTGTTTTATATTTTCTGATTTGACGTTCTAATTTTTCAAAAACATCATCGATTGCTTTATACATGTCAGGATCATTTTTTTCAGCACGTAAAATCAGGTGAACCATCGGTATAGTTACCTCAACTTTAGCAGTTTTATCGTTATATACTTTTAAATTAACATGCGCAATTGGCTTATCTGTATCTTTAAAATATTTATTGAGATTATTTAATTTTTTGTTAACATAATCTCGAATCGCATCTGTAACTTCAATATTTTCACCACGGACATTAATTTTTAACATGCTACCATGCCTCCTCAAATATCAGCTAACTGGAATTATTATAATAATTTTTATATTTATCTACAAATAAAAGACAATTAGCGCGCTAGTGAACAAGATCGAATTACGCCGGTAAAGCCTGCTGCTCTCAAACAATCATAAGCATGTAAAATGGTCCTACCTGTTGTATAAATATCATCAACAATTGTAATCTGCTTAGCAGTTAACAAAGCATTATATTGATGATCAAACTGTAAAAACTGTGGTGTAGCTAGACGTTGCTGCCGATTTTTTTGCGCTTGAGCAACTTTCGTCGGCATTTTGATGAACGCTGGAGTTAAATTGATTAAATCACCGAACAAACCAACAGTGGGATCAAATTGGCGTTGCTGTAAATGTTCTTGTGAACTGGGAATAAAAATGAATGGTTCAGGATAGTCAACTAACATTTTCCGCAAATCCATTTGAAAAGCTTTACGTAATGAAAAATCACCATAGCGCTTATAGCGCTTAAAATAATCATGCATTGATTCATTATACACGCATAAAGCCTGGTGTTTATAATCGTTATAACCTTGCTGTTGCCACTTTTCACAGTCTGAACAAATTGGTTGCATATCCATTTTGCCACAAACTTGACAACACTTATCGCCAATAAAATAAAATTCTTGGCGACATCGGCAACACATTGAACTATTTTGAACTTTAGAGATGCCTAATATTTGTAACATCGTAAGCTGTGGAACAATTGCTTCCTGACACAAAACACAATAATTACGCATGGTTCAACTTCTTAATAGTTTTAATAGCTTGGTCAATCGCTTTATTATAGGTCGTTGCATAGAAAGAAACTTTATTATCACTAAATTCGCTACTTCGACCAGCCCGGCCAGCAATTTGAATTAAAGATTGCGAATCAAACCGTTGTGAATCGGCTTGCCAAACAATAACATCAATATTTTTAAATGTAACTCCTCGTTCTAATACGGTTGTTGTAACTAAAGCTTGGCGCTGCCCCTTGCGGAAAGCAGCAACTTTTTGCTGACGCTTTGGATCTTTAGAGTGCACAAAGGTTTGTTCTAATTGAGGCAATTTTTTTTGTAAAAATTGTGAGATTTGTTCAGCTTGCAAAATACGATCTACAAATAGTAAAAAGCGCTGCTTTGTTGTAACTAAATTCTGTAAACGACTAACTAACTTAACGGGCAATTGGTGCTTATTTTTTTTACTACACAAATAAAAATGTGGCACCGGTAAGTCTTTGCCATGAAAACGCCGATTTAAAATACTATAAGCCAACTTATTCTTGTGAATTAATTGCTGGTACTCCGAACTAGGAGTCGCTGATAAATAAATGATTGTATGTGTGGATTTTACAGCTTGTTCCACAGCACGATGCAGCAAAACATTATTTGCATATGGATAAGAATCACATTCATCTAAAATCAAGACATCGAAAGCCTGTCTAAATTTCAACAATTGATGAACAGTGCAAACTAATAACTGTGTATAATGATAATCGTGAGCGCCTTGTCCATGTAACAATTGAATGCTTACCTGAGCAAAAGCCTGCTGGAGACGCGGATATAACTCCGTACAAACATCCACTCGTGGTGCAACTAGTGCGATCCGCTTTTGTTTTTTGATAGCTTGTTCTAAAACTAAAAACAACATCTCGGTTTTTCCACTGCCAGTAACAGCCCAAACTAAATAATCTTGATTATTTTGCTCTGCCAGACATAACTTTTGTGCTACTATTTGTTGTTGGGTTGTCAATTTTCCTTGCCATACTAGTGGAGCGCTTTGCTTTGGGAAAGCGTTAATTTCTGGCACTGCCCACAAATAGTCTTTATTAGTCAAGCGTCCTAAGAATAGACAATGTGGACAATAAAATGTATTAGACCCTAGATAATATATTTTTTTGGCAATCGACATTTGACAACGCTGGCATAATAAAGTATTTTCATCTATTTCAGTTAACGCAGGTACACTCCTGTTGACTAAAGGCTGCCTAAGGACTAATAATCGCCCCGATAGTTCTTTATTTTGCAATATCAAATCACCTCATCATAAAATACGAAATTTGGAGGTTAATTTTTTATCAAAAATTACATTACGATCAAAAAAAATGACACTCACGAACTTATCATCAAAAAATCTCGCTTTGTCACTACTTTAAAGCGTATTCAAGCACTTGAGCAAGCTCAAGACTTGATTCAAAGTATTAAAAAAGAAAATTCTCGCGCCAATCACAATTGTGTCGCGTATCTTCTAGGTGAAAATAATGAAATTCAACATGCTGGAGACGATGGAGAGCCTAGTCAAACTGCTGGTGTTCCTATGCTAGAAACTCTCCAACAAATGCAAGTGCAAAATGTTTTAGCAGTCACGAGCCGCTATTTTGGAGGTATTAAATTGGGCAGCAGTGGTTTAATCCGTGCCTATCGCCAAAGTGTCATTCAAGCCATTCACTACTGTGGTCTAGTCCAAGGCGTCATGCAACAACAAATCTTTTTTGACGTAGATTATAAGCAATGGAATAATCTGGAATACTGGTTGCAACAGCAACCTGTGGACATTACCGAAGTTAAATACCAAGCCAAAATTAGTGTAAGTTTACTGATTGATCAGCCTTTGATTACTTCTTTCATTACCAATTTAAATAATCAATTAAAACAAGAAACGACTATCAAAATTGGTGAAATAGTATTTAATGAAATTGAATATTTTCCCAACAAAAAAGACGACTAATCAGTCGTCTTTTTCTAGTTTTTTAACTACTTTCTGAATTAAATGCAACAAAGGTTGGCGATTCTCGCCTACCAAGCCTATTGACTCTACAAACAGCTCCAAACCAATTAAAACTGCTACAGTTAATAAAATACTGCCCCAAAAAGAAGAAACTGGATATAGTAAAGCAATAAACGAAAATACTAGTGATATACCATAAATAACCAAAACTGTCTGTCGATGACTCAGACCTAATTGCATTAAACGATGATGTAAATGGTGACGATCAGCTTGTGAAATCGGCTTATGATTTAAAATTCGTCGCAGCATAGCATAAACTGTATCACTAATTGGTACACCTAAAATAACAATTGGAATTACTAGGGAAATAAAAGTGACATTCTTCAAACCTTTCAGTGAAAAAATCGCAATCATAAAACCAATGAACAACGCACCAGTATCACCTAGAAAAATTTTAGCTGGGTGAAAATTATGTGGTAAAAAGCCCAATAAAGAAGCAACCATGGCTAAGATCCAAATTGCAACATACGTGTCACCTGAAGTTAAAAAGAAATAACTAATCATTCCCATCGTAAAGAGGGCAATGATGGATACGCCTGTAGCCAGGCCATCCAGACCATCAATTAAATTAACTGCATTGGTGATAGCTAAGATCCAAAAAATAGTAATTGGCAAACTCAACCATCCTAATTGAAAAGTCCCAAAAACAGGCAAAACAATATAGGTCATCTTAATTCCTGCTAAAAAATACACAACTAAAGCAGCGACTAAAATACCTAACATCTTTTGCATTGGCTTTAGCTCACGAATATCATCAATTAAACCCGTTAAAACAATTATACATTCTGCTAAAAAGACACTAAATAATTCATGCGTAGGAAACTGGGTTCGCAATAAAACAAAGGTCGAAAAATTAAAAGCCAAAAAAATAGCTAGACCACCCAAAGTGGGCATCGGCTTTTTATTGACCCGACGTGCATTAGGATTATCCACCGCACCTAAAACGAACGCCAGTTTACGTACAAAAGGAGTTATTGCTGCAGCAATAATCATGGTTAAAAATAATTTTACGATAATATTAAACATCGTCAGTAGCAGCTCCTCTTCTCACATACTCTTTGGATTACAATAGTTGTCCATCAAAAATACTAGAATAATAGATAAAATGACTCATACAATCATTATTAGCCAAGCACTTGATCGCATGAGTCATGATTATTTAGCATAAGCTATTTTTCTAGTTTCTCTAATTACGGTCACTTTTACATGGCCAGGATATTCAAGTTCTTTTTCAATTCTATTTCTAATCTTACGTGATAACACAGTCGATTGATTATCCGAAATTTTATCTGGTTTCACCATGATCCTGATTTCACGTCCAGCTTGGATTGCATAGCTATGATCAACGCCATCATAACTATTAGCAATTTCTTCCAATTTTTCAAGACGATGAATATAATTCTCCATGGATTCTGAACGAGCGCCAGGACGCGCTGCTGAAATTGCATCAGCCGCTGCTACTAAAACAGCAATTGTTGATTGTGGTTCCACATCACCATGATGTGAAGCAATTGTATTAATTACTAATTTAGGTTCCTTATATTTAGTGGTAATATCGACACCAATTTCCACATGAGAACCTTCAATTTCATGATCTAATGCCTTACCAATATCGTGTAGCAATCCCGCTCGCTTCGCTAAAGTTTCATCTTCACCTAATTCAGCGGCCATTGTACCCGCTAATTTTGCAACCTCAACCGAATGACTCAAAACATTTTGCCCATAACTACTTCTAAAATTCAAGCGACCAATTATTTTGATTAAATCAGGATTAATATTATGGATACCTAAATCATAAATCGTTTGTTCACCGATTTCACGAATTCTTGTATCCATTTCTTTTCTTGATTTATCAACAGTTTCTTCAATTCGTGCCGGATGAATACGGCCATCCGAAATTAATTTTTCTAAAGTTAGCCGCGCTATTTCACGTCTAATCGGATCAAAACCGCTCAAAGCCACTGCTTGAGGGGTATCATCAATAATGACATCAATCCCCGTCAAGGACTCTATAGTCCGAATATTACGACCTTCACGACCAATAATCCGACCTTTCATCTCTTCATTAGGCAAAGAAACAGTCGTAACCGTCGTTTCCGATACTGTATCAGCAGCACTTTGCTGGATAGCAGTTACTATAATATCTTTAGCCTTTTTAGCAGCATCTTGTTGTGCAGACTCTTCACTAATACGAATTAAATGGGCTTTTTCTTGAACTAATTTGGCGTCCAGTTGTTCCAAAAGATAATTACGTGCCTGATCATGAGTCATGCCCGCGATTTCTTCTAGCTTTTGGTGTTGCAAATTTAAATTAGTGACTACTTCTTTTTGTTGACTATCTAATTTATGCTCGGTGACATCTATTTTTTGTTCGCGCTTTTCCAAGGAATGCTCACGTTGATCCAGCGAATTGTCTTTACGATCCAAAGATTCTTCTCGCTGGAGCATTCTATTTTCTTGGCGTTGCAACTCTTTACGGCGATCACGCAGCTCATCTTCTTGCTTTTGGCGATATTTATGGCTTTCATCGCGCGCTTCTAGTAATGCCTCTCTTTTTGCATTAGCAGCAGTTTTTTGAGCAGAATTAATGATTTCTTCTGCCGATTGACCTGCTTGCTTCAAGCTGTTTTCATAAGCATTTTTCCGTATCAAAAAACCTGATAACCCACCAATAATTAGCATCAACACAGCGACCGCGAGGAGTAATAAACCTGACATAAAAATTCCTCCAAGTCACACTAATAAAACCATTCAGTGCTATCTAAAATTAAAGACAGCAGAACTAACAATTGGTTTATAGTTTAATATTTAAAGTACCAATGATTATCAAAAAACTTGGTACTCTTCAATATTATTGTTTATTTAGCAAACTGTCAACGATGTATATTCAAATATAAACAGTTAAAATAACATTAATTAGAAAAATAAAAAAGAATCCCATATCTTTAGGATTCTTTTTTTTCTTTATCATCTAAATCTAAAGTTTCTGGATCTTCATCAGTCTTTTGTTCATCCATCTGATAAGCAGTACGAACTTTTTGCTTAACTTCATCTTTCATATCAGAATGCTCATCCAAATAGGCTTTAGCATTTTCTCGTCCTTGACCAATTCGCTCATCTTGATATGAATACCAAGAACCGCTTTTATTGACTATATCTTTTTCTACAGCCATATCCAAAATTTCACCAGTTTGTGAAATTCCTTGACCGTACATCATATCTACAACAGCAACTTTAAAGGGTGGTGCAACTTTATTTTTGACAACTTTAATCTTAACTTTATTACCAATCACGTCTGAACCATCTTTAATTTGTTCTGAACGTCGCACTTCTAACCGAACCGTGGCATAAAATTTTAAAGCTCGCCCACCAGGCGTTGTTTCGGGATTACCAAACATCACACCAACTTTTTCTCTAATCTGGTTAATAAATAAAGCTATTGTCTTGGTCTTATTAATTGTCCCCGACAACTTACGTAATGCTTGGGACATCATTCGTGCTTGCAAACCTACGTGAGAATCGCCCATTTCACCCTCAATTTCTAACCGAGGTACTAATGCTGCAACAGAATCAATAACCAAAATATCAATTGCGCCACTAGAAATTAATGCATCAGCAATTTCTAAACCTTGTTCACCTGTATCCGGTTGCGACAATAACAAGCTATCAATATCAACACCTAATGCCTTAGCATAAGTGGGGTCCATCGCATTTTCTGCATCAATATAAGCAGCTGTGCCACCGTTTTTTTGTACTTCAGCGACAGTCTGCAAAGCAACTGTTGTCTTACCAGAACTTTCAGGTCCATAAATTTCAACAATTCTACCGCGTGGAAATCCACCAATTCCTAAAGCATGATCCAATGATAGAGAACCACTAGAGATTGAAGATACTTGGGTTTGCGCATTATCACCTAATCGCATCACAGCACCTTTACCAAAATCTTTTTCAATTTTTTTTAAAGCCATATTAAGTGCTGCTTGTCGTTCATCTTTAGCCACGAATATACCTCCCGAACATTTGTTCTTTCAACATCATTATAACTGAGTAGCTAACATAATAAAAGATGCAACGACACTTTTTTCACGAATCATTTGTCGCTGACCTTTAAACAAAAATTCCTGACACCACAAATCGGTTTTATTGCTAATGCCAATGTAAACTGTTCCTACTTGCCGTTGTTCTAACGTTTCAGGTCCTGCCACACCTGTCAAACCTACTCCCCAGTCGCTTTGCATCACAGTAGCACTTTGTAGCGCCATTTGCTCTGCTGTCCATTGGCTGATTACACCGTATTTTTGCAGTAAATTAAAATTAATTTTTAGTAGTTTACTCTTCATTTCCATTGAATACGTAACTAAACCACCAGAAAAAACATTGGAAGCACCCGAAATATTCGCTAAAGTTGCTTGGAACAATCCCGCTGTCAAACTTTCTGCTGCGGTAATTGACTGTTTTTGCAATTTCAAAGTTGCTACCACTTGCTTGATAACAGGATTATAAGCAGCCAGATCAAAGTGAAGATTATTACTTTCTTGTTCAATAAAGTCCTGCAACGTATTCATTATTTTGCCCCTTTATTAATTACACTTTTTTTGTCCAAAATATTTAACAATTAAAAAAACCGCCTCACCTTTTTTTCAGTGGCCGGTCCATAATTATTTAAAATCAGAATAGTATTGCCTATTTTGCCAAAGATAATCACAAGCAGAATAGACAGTAAACAATAAACAAACATAAAGCATGATCATTCCAAACGGAATATGCCAATAACTAAATATAGGATCATTCAATAACAAAAAGACAATTGCCAACATTTGGGTAGTTGTCTTAATTTTACCTGGCATTTGCGCTGCCATTACCGAACCACCTTGTTCTATAATCAGTAAGCGCAATGTGGTTATTAATAACTCACGGCAAACAATGATCGCAACCACCCAAGCAGGAGCTTGTTGACGAGCCACTAAAAAAGTGAAGGCCGTTAAAACTAGCATCTTATCAGCTAAAGGATCCATGAATTTACCGAAATTAGTAACTAAATGCCGTTTACGGGCAATTTGTCCATCAGCATAATCAGTCAAAGAAGCAAACACAAAAATAACTGCTGCAATCAATATTTCCCAAGAAATACTAGTTCCTAAAAAACGAACTTGTCCCCAATGAAAATTAAAAGACATAAAAACCATAAATACAGGAATCAAAAACATTCGAATTACTGTTAATTTGTTGGGTAAATTCATGCAACTACTCCTTAATCTTCAAAGTATAGTTATGAACTGTCCCTGTCTGCTTTTCTGCAACAGGTAAATCTTGATTATTAATTTTAATTTTCGTAACTGGAGCATTACCGGTTTTAATTTGCAATTCTTTAACGTCATTACCAACACTAATGTCCTTACTGGAACCGGCAGTGACTGTACCTTGCCACAAAACAGTATCTGCAACTTTGACAGTAATCCAGGCATCAGCATCTTGTGTAGTAACATTAACTGTATGCTGTTGTTCAGCTTGCCAATTTTCAATAGTAAATTGATCTGTTGCATCCTGATCAGCCACAATTTTTAGGTTACGCTCTTTTTGTTGCTCTGCCTTTTTATTATCAGGCGCTTTATTACTTGATTTAGCTGGCTTTTTCTTCTTAGCAGCCGGCTTTTTGGCAACTTGTTCTTGCCCAGAGTCTGGAATTTGTGCATCATTTTTTTTATGCGTTTGCGCTACCGCAACTGCGATAAATACTACAATCAAAATAACAATCGCCAAAATAGTCACTTGCGGCCAATGTCTTTTTAAATTACTCAGTAAAGATTCTTTCTTAATAACCGGAACATCCTCACTGGGTTCTTCTGTTTGAACTGTAGGAATTTCTGCGACATATTCGTCGAACAACTTAGCGCTATCTAAACCAACACTTTGTGCATATTGCTTAATAAAAGCTCGCACATAAAAATCACCTGGCAAACGATCAAAAGCACCTTCTTCAATTGCTGTCAGATAACGTTTTTGAATTTTTGTTATTTTCTGTAAATCATCAATCGAATACCCCTTTTGCAAGCGGGCATCACGTAACTTATCTCCTAATTCACTCATTACATAACCACCATTATTAGTCTTCGTAAAGTATAACACAAACAAAAAACATTATTCCAGCCAACCAGCAGTGACGTAAAGAGTTTGACCTGTGAAATATTGTGCTCGTTCATCTAACATGACTTTTACCCAATAGCTAATATCTTGTGGTTGAGCCATTCTGCCAAGGGGGATCTGCGCAATCAAATCATTTTTGTCATTTTCACTCAACATATTATTCATTTGCGTATCCACTGCACCTGGTGCCAAAACGTTTACGGTAATGCCTAAACTAGCAACTTCCTTAGCATAAGACTTAGCAAAAGCTGACAAAGCTCCCTTAGTCGTACTATACATAACTTCCATAGCGCTACCTTGTTTGCCGTAAACCGACCCCAATAAAATAATTCTCCCCGTCGGACTTTTAGCTAATTTGACTTGCAATCGTTGAATTAAACGTAAAGTAAATTGCAAATTAATTAACCAAATTTGCGTCATTTTATCAGCTGGCAATTGCGCGAATAAATGATAATCAGTAACCCCCTGAGCAGCAATCAAAGCATCCAAACTAAAAACATTATTCACTATAATATCTAATTCATCAATTTTGGTCATATCAATTATCAACGGTAAAAAATCCTGATCAGGATAGTCTGAATTTAGTTGTTCCACTTGCTGTTGCAATTGTTCCTGCTGACTGAAACCTTGTAAATATAATGACCAGCCAGATTGAGCTAACTCTTGGACAATTTCTTGTCCAATAGCTCCGGTAGCTCCTAAAATTAATGCCCATTTCATTTTTTTGGCTCCAAATAAGTTGTTGTTAAATTGGCTTCTTGAAAAATATTAGTTGCCAGCTCCAATAAATCTTGCAAATTAATATTTGACAAAACTTCAAACATTTGCTGATAAGTTAAACCATAAAAATTTAATTCCGCAGACTCTAAAGCTAAATTCTCCATATAATTTTGTGCAAACAAATAACTCCCCAAGCTATCCCGTTGAACCGCTACAAATTTCTCGGGTAATAATTCCTGCAGTATTCTATCACTAAATAAATAATCATGCAGCGCTTGCGCTAATTTTTCCGGTTGATCCGTTTGCATACTAATTAGCACTAACGAATAGTGACGTTCCACAATGACACTATAGGAAAACGAATCATCAATTAAATTTTGCCCCACCATTTGCTCATGAAAAGTGGCTGTATCACCTAAAATCAATTCAAACAATAATTCTAATTGATTTTGTAAAATGATCATTTGTTGTAAATTACGTTGTTGTGGGTCAATGCGTAAACCAAACATCAAATGTGGACGCTGTGCTTTAAAAGTAATCCTTTGCATTGATTTTACCGGATTTAAAACAGGATATTGTTGAATTGCATTTGTCGGCACACGCTGAGCAAATTCCTGCAAATGTGGATATTGTTTGGTAATTGACGTTAAATATTGTTGAATCGCTGTAGTGGAGGCAGATCCAGCCAAATAGATGCGAAATCTGTCAGGAACATAATAAGTTTGGTAAATATCCAGCAATACTTTGGCATCAATCTGCGATATGGAAGTTAAATCACCAGCAATATCATTACCTAAAGCATCTTGGGGATAAAGATTATTTAAAGTTACCTGCTCGATAACCCACTCTGGCATGTCAGCATACATTTGAATTTCTTGTCCAATTATCTCCCGTTCTTTTTGAACATTATCCGCTGTAAAATAAGGTTCACTAATTAAATCCAATAATACACCTAAATTATTCTCCACTTGACCAACTGTTTTAAATAAATAAGCGGTTTTAGTATAACTAGTGAAAGCATTCGAACTAGCACCATATTGCGCATATTTTTGTGAGCTATCAAACCCTTGCTTAGCAAATAATTTGTGTTCTAGAAAGTGGGCTGAACCTGCAGGTATTTGTCCACTGGCGGAGTCAATAGAGCCAAAATCCACCATTGCCACGGCATAAGTTTGATTAAATTGCGGTCTTTCAAGCACATAAAGAGGCAAATTTAAATCATTATCAACTCTAATTGCCTGTAGTTCATCCATTTTCAACACTTCCTATCAAATCATACTCAGCCACCTTAACTAAATCAGCAGCAGCTTGCTTTACTTGACGAACTGTGACCGCTTGAATCTGCTCAATGAAATATTGATCATCCAAAATAATTTTTGGATCCAAAGCTTTCATTAGCAAACGTTCACCTTGCTGATTCAGACTATCAGAACCTACCAAACGTCGATTAATAATTGCTAATTTAGCATGTGCTAGACTTTGTTCATCAACTTTTTGCGTTAAATTTTTAATTTGCTGGTCAATTAAATCTTCCACCTGCACAATATCTTTGGCTGTAATGCCCGCCTGAATTATTATAAACTGCTGACGTACATTGACTTCACTATAAATAGAATACGCTAGCCCGGCTTGTTCGCGTACTTGCTGGAACAATAATGCTTGATCATCACCACCCAATAACATATTCAAAACATGTGAAATAGCTTTGGAAACATTTTGCGTCATTTTATAAGCCACAACTAATTGTGTTTGTTGAAGCGGTTCAATAGTTTGTTTTTTAATGAAATTGGTTGGTAATTCAACTAAATTTTTGGATTCTAACTTCAACAAATCATAATTGCTTGCCAAAAAGTCAAGCTGCTCTAAACGCTGGGGGACGATTTCTTGTCGTGGGTCACCTACAATACTAATGATAACGCGATTAGTAGTAAGTAATTGCTGATATTCATGATACAATCGACCGGCATTCAAAGTCGAAAGCTGCTTGGCACAACCAAAATCTGGTACAACCAATTCAGGGTTATTTTGATAGAGCATCTTGTGCATAGCAAGACTTGCTCGTAAAGCATAATTATCTGTCAATGACTCGTACAAGTTAGCTAAATTATATTGTTCTAACTGAAACGCTTGCTCTTGAAACTGGTCATGCGTCGGCACTAGATTAGGATGCTGTAAAGTTTGCCATAGAAGCGTCAATGCTTGATTATTGACATCTTTATGAGGCACTTGCGGTACCGTAACTGCCAAAGACAAAATATTCAAATTTTGCAAAATAGTCGTTTGCGCACTTAAATCCGTTCCGTATAGAAAAGCTAGTCGTTGTGCTAATCGTGCCTCACTAGAATATTTTTGGTTGGAACGTTGCAAAAGATCAGCCAGCAGACGTCTAGCCGTAGTTTTAGAGCCAATTTGTGGAGCAATAAAATTAAATTTCCATTTAAGCGCACTAAATTTGTTACTAGGCAACCAAATAACTTCAATTCCGGGTGCCAAATTATAATTTATTATTTTAGTCATCTTGTCTAATATCCTCAATTTCTGGACGTTCAACCAATACTTTACGAGGCTTAGCACCTCGTGCTGGTCCAATAATGCCCCGTTCTTCCATATCATCAATCAAACGGGCTGCACGATTATAACCGATCTGAAAACGCCGTTGTAGCATAGAAGCACTAGCCTTTTGTTCATGTGCCACTAAGTTAACAGCATCGTTCCAGTATTCATCATTGGGCGTTTGTTGTTTGTCATCTTGCTCGGCACTGTCTTGTGGAATTAATTGTTCATCATATTTTACATGCTGTTGTTTGCTAACAAATTCCACAACCCGTTCTACTTCTTGTGAAGAAATATAAGCTCCTTGAATTCGTTGAGGCTTACTTTGACCAATCGGTTCAAATAACATGTCACCACGACCTAATAGTTTTTCAGCACCAGTAGCATCTAATATTGTTCTGGAATCAATGCTACTAGAAACGGCAAATGCCATTCTGGAAGGAATATTAGCTTTTATTAAGCCTGTAATAACATCTACAGAAGGACGTTGCGTAGCAATAATCAAGTGCATGCCTGCCGCACGTGCTTTTTGCGCTAAGCGCACAATCGAATTTTCCACATCACGACCAGCAACCATCATTAAATCAGACAATTCATCAATCACAATAATGATGTATGGCAAAGGTTCTATATCACTTTGTTGTGCAGCATCATTATATTCTTCAATCTTACGATAGCCATGTTGTTGAAACAATTCATAACGCCGTTCCATTTCTTGCACTGCTTTTTGCAAAGCATTATTGGCTTTTTTAGCATCAGTCACAACTGGGATCAAAAGATGCGGAATGCCATCATAAATACTTAATTCAACCATTTTTGGATCTATCAAAATCATTTTAACTTCTTCTGGGTGGGCCTGCATTAAAATTCCCGTAATAATCGTATTAATAGCTACCGACTTACCACTTCCTGTAGAACCAGCAATCAATAAATGAGGTAATTTAGCAATATCACACATCGCAATTTGCCCATAAACATCTTTACCGATCGGAATAGCCAATTTTTGATGAGTATGTGGTGGCTCATTAGCAATAATACTGTGAAAAGACACAATCACTGGATGTTGATTAGGTACTTCGATGCCTACATAAGGCTTGCCAGGAATTGGCGCTTCAATTCGAATATCCTTAGCTGCTAAAGCAAGCGCTAAATCATCAGTTAAATTAACAATTTTGCTCACTTTAACGCCAACTGCAGGTTGAATTTCATATTTAGTTATTGTTGGTCCTAAGGTAGCTTTTTTAACCTCTACTGGTACCCCAAAACTATCCAAAGTAGTCTTTAATTTCTTACGATTTTGCTCAATTAATTGATATTCACTTGATTGATCATTAGAATCAACCGGTGTCAATAAATCTAGCGTAGGTAATTGGTAGTTATCATTAACCTTAGCTGACTCTGTTGATGAAGCTAATGATGGTCTTTTGACATTTTTATGTGGGGTGTCTTTTGGACCTTCAATTGTAAAATCATCAACTTTTTTCATTTCTTTGGTTGCTATTATAGGATCAGCCTCGGTTTTTGGAACTTTTGCATGCTTTGACCTAGAACTCTTTTTAGTTGTTTCACGTTGTTGCCATTTATTTTGTAGTAATACTACAAAATTATGGCATTGAATAAGCAACCAATGAAAAATGTTGATAACTTGGGCTAACCTAACATCGAATAACAATAAAATGCCAATAATAGCCAAAACGCCATTAATTATAATTGTACCCGGCAAAGAAAATAACGGCTTATAGATACTATATAAAAATGCTCCGATCATTCCGCCACCAACATCACTAGCAACTTGATTATTAGCTAAATCTTCTAGCAATAAACGCCAAGAAATCATCGTAACATCATTATTCAAAGTTATTTTCTGAAATAGTTGTACATGCATCAAAGTTAAACAACTACTGATCAACAGGCAAATTCCTAAATAACGTTTCAAGCCCCATTTTGGCATGCGACTAAAAGCAAAAAGCGAAATTCCAAAGATAGCAGTTAATAAAGCTAGTATTTGAAAAGTATTACCACCAATAACGCGATAAATATTAGCCAAAAATCGTCCTAACATACCGAATTTAAAGTCAGCCATTAAAGAAATAAAAATCAAAATTAATCCTACAACATTTATTGTATAGTTGACTGTAGTTTTTTTAGAAGCCTTTTTTTTGGTTCTCGATGATTTTTTGGTTACTTTTGCAGACATAGCATACTCCTAAACAATCTTTCATCGCTTATTATGACATAATTAAACCACAAAGATAAACTGATCACAGATTATTTCCCAGGAAATAATGGATAATTCTAATAAAATTTTTTCTTATATTTTTTAATATAAAATGAACGCCCCATCACTAAAACTAGTTCAGTAAATGAACGTAAAACTAGTAAACTTAACAGCGTAAATCGCCGCAAGATCACTAATAGAATAACACCTATAATTTGCACTAAAGCACCTAAAATAGTCGTCCAAGTAGTTTCTTTATTTTTATCAATGGCCCCTAATAAAGGCCAGCCAAGCATTATTGACCAAAAGCTTAAAAATAATAATGGTATTGTCCAACGTAATAAATAGGCTTGACCAATATATTTACTGCCTCCCACCAAGCGTAGAATCCAAGGTGCTTCAAAGTACGTGATTAGACAACCACCAATAACTAATGGTACCAAAAACAAAAATAATCTTTGCATTATTTTCAGGTTAGGTTTTTGAACCATCTCAGGGTATATACTGTCGGCAATAGGACTGTACAATGCTTGTACAGCTACTACAAATTGCATTATTAATCCCCAATATGCTACATCCGATGGTGCTAGTATCATTCCCACCACTACTGTATTCATAGCTGTATAAGCAGTAGTAGCAACACTAGAAAAAAAGTAGATAAAAGAATCTTGCAATGTCTTAATTATTTGTCGCCAAGAACCGTATTGCAAACAAATATTTAATCTTTGTAATGTGCTAAAAATCCAAGTAACAGCACATAAAGTTCCAATAATATCCAAAATAGGAATCCACAAAATATCTTGATCACTTTTAACCAGGATAAAGGTCAAAATAGTTGCAAATCCCTTCATGATTAAATAACGATAAGTAATAATTTGCATCATTTCTAAACCCCGAAACAAAAAATCAAACAAAAAAATTGTTAAAAACACTGGGACAAACGATAGCAAAGTAAATATTAAATGTTGTCTTAATAGGGGGATAGTAATTATCAAAACTATTAACATTAATAAAGCTAAAATACTTAAAATCAACTTGCCAATTAACACATTGCCTGCAATCAACCCAACTTTCTTATTATCAGATCGTGCGCGCACAACATCTTTAGTCGCTGATAAAATAAAACCAAAATCAACAATCATCTGCATGTAAGTCATAATTGATTTAACATATGTTGTTACACCATACATTTCCACCGTCAAAACTCGTGTCAAATAAGGTAAAGTTATTAACGGCAAAATAATTTTGGTGAAGCTTAAAATATACAGCATGATGGTGTTATTAATAATTTTTTTTGATTGCATATTTCCGTATTACACCTTAATTTTCTTTTAGCAAGTGCTGGAGTATCTGACTAACATTTTGTTGATAATTATCCGTATAAAATGGTTCAATGCTTTTTTTAACTTTCTCTGCTTCAAATTGATATTTATGCTGACAAAAACCGGTTAAATAACTACTTAACTGTTGTATATTGCCACTTGAATACAAGAAACCATTGTTATTATTTATAATCTCAACAGGACCACAGGCGCTATTTGCTGCTACTACTGGCAACCCGTAACTAATTGCCTCGCAGACTGCCATCCCAAAACTTTCTGAACATGATGGTAAAATTAGACAATCTGCTCTTTGCAAATTTTGCCATAATTGTGGTTGAAAACCACGCCAATTAACACGTGTAGCTAAATGTAAGTGTGCAATCAAAGCTTTGCATTGTTGAGTTTCTTGTTGTTTTGGCGAATCATCGTGACCATAAATATCTAATTGCCAGTTTTGTGTTGGTTCAATTAAAGCTAAAGCATGCAATAGCTCTTGCAAATTCTTGTCACCTTTAAATTCAATGCGCCCCACAAACAAAAAACGTGTTGGTTTAGCAGGAATAATAACTTTATTTTGCGGTAAAACAGGATTATGCACTAAAAAAATTTTTGTAGCAGGAATTTGTAAATCCTTTAAATCTGCAACCATTTCTCGTGTCAGAGCTAAATGTCCATCTGCAAATCTTAAAAAACGTAAAATTTTTGGTGCAAATTTATTTTTTAAAGTAAATTGTATCCAAGATAATATACGAAAATTACGTCGTAAAATTTTTTGAATCAGCCAAACATTAAATAATAATTTGGGTGTTAAACATATTACAATGTCTGGCTGGCTTTTATTCAAGTTATGTAAAAGAAAGCTAAACTTCGCAGATGCAGTTTGTTTAGTAGTCACATAAAGCCTATTTAGCGGCACATGGTCGTCATTGAGCCAAGTTTGAGTACCGATAGCTGGCACAACCAATAAATCAATCTTAAACTCCGGTGCCATTAAATTAATAAATTGCTTAATAACAGTTTCTTCTCCACCGTGCCCCGCCAAAAAACTAGCAACAATTAACACTTTTTTCTTCATTTTAGTACTCCGTCAGATTCATTTTTAGTGGATAAAGTATGGTAACAAATCAAAAAAGCTAGAGGAATCAGTGGTGACTGGAAACCAATAAAGGGTGTATTTTCAGAAACAGCTGCCAAAGTCAAAACTAATAATAAAATCGTCAAATAATAATTTTGGCTATTTAAAGTTTTTTTCAATGACCACGTTAAAGCACCTACTACAGTGCTAATAAATAATATGCCAAAAGTAATCGTATAAAAAGCGTAAGCGCCATCAAAAGCACCAAAACCAATTAACTTCATATCAGGAATGGCAGTACCTAACCAAGTAACGGGGAAATTATCAAAATAAAAATGCCAAATCATCGGACGCAGCGTAAAAAAATCATTAAATCGAGGCATCCACGCATAGTTGGTATAATTATGACCGATCCAAAATACTAACCCGGTAAAAAATAGTGGCATAGTGGAAATACAAATATTAATTATCTTGTATTTAAATATGGAGCTACACCAACCTAAAACCAATCCCAAAATAATCATTAAAGACGCTGTATGGTCATTAAGCGGTAAATAAACTACAAGAACTAATATAAATGCCACAATGTTTATTATCCAATTAGAATGGGTAACTAAAGTTTGTCCCAATAAAAAGATCAATGCTAAATAAAATCCTAGTGCATTAGGATTCCTAAATCCCCATGCTAAAAGACCTGCTTCTGTATAACTAGGCAAAATTCCAGCAACGCATAAAACAATTACCATTAAAATTGCAATGATTAGCGCTACTAAATAAGCCGATATCAAATCACGTGTTGACATATTGATAGCTAATGCACAGTAGATAAAGACCATCACCGCTGCCGTTTGTCCTTTAAGCAAGCCTATGATAATTAAACTAGTTAATACAACGAAAAAAATCGCCCTTTTTTTGTTAAAATTCATGAAGGCTGTTTCATAAGCTGCTAAAAAATAAATTGCTACATACATTAAATAATTGGCTATTTTCCAATAAAAACTAGTATGAATATCTTGCCAAGCGCTACTACAAAAAACTTGATAACCGATGGAAATTATTAACACAAGGACATTTTGTTTGAGCTTAATATCCACCAATTACTCCTTAATCTCAAAGCTGCACTGAGTTGCAAATTTGGTTGTCAAAGCTTCCTCTACTGCCTTGGCAGCTGTTTGAAAGTCAAGGGGATCAGAAAAATCAAAATCATTAATGTTTAATAAAGCATGCCGAGAATGTTGGACATCTTGGACAAAACCAGCCCAATTTTGCATATTATATTGTTTACCAAAATGCACTGATCGCGGTGTAAAATCACTGGACAATAATTGCAAATAACGAATCACCCAAATAGAAAAGTCATCAGCAGTTCTAAATTTAGCAGCACCGGTTTTTTCTAAAATTACCGGATACTGCTCCAATATCTGCTGTCCAGAACTTTTTTTAAATGATAACGGTATATGCGGATCATAAAATCGCGTAAACTTTGGCCATGGCATCAATAATAACGTCAACAAATTCCATTCCCAGTTACGCCAAGTAAAAAATCGAAAAAATAAGTGCTTCATAGTAGTCGCTTTAGGATACAAATTATTGACAATACTTAAATTATTGACATAAACATGATCGAATAATTCCGTTGGCATAATCGAATTTAAAGCCAATGAATCTCGTGGATTACCCGCTTGATCAAAAAAATCGCTCGGTGAGACTGGTTTATTTAATAGCATATCATCGTTAAAGCAAACGAAATGTTCCGCTAATTCTGGTAGTTGAAAATAATTAAGTTCAATAACATTAGAATCAAATGTTGGCAAAAATCGTTGCGGAATATAATCTTGATGATCCACCACCACCAATTGATCATTGGTGGTGCAAAGCCATGTAGGGATTTGTTGATCGGTCACTAAAAATATCTTATTAACCCACGGAGCATATCTTTCTATAGAACGCAAAGCATATTTAAGCGTACCATAATCACGATAACGAATTCTGGAACTATAATCGTGGTCGGCATGCGCATGCTGTTGATATTTTTTTTGCCAGTGCGGGTCATCATAGTTCACCCACGAAATAATAAAATCAATCGCAAAATCAGGCTGCTTCACTTTTTAGTTTACCTTTCATCAATTTTGTCATTAATTTAAAATATTTGATAGAATTTTTAAATAAATACCAAGTTAAATAATATAATGTGTGAACAACCGACAGTCCACTTTGGCGATAAGTTCGATAAGTCATACTAATCGATTTAATTTTATTGCCAGATTTGGAAGTTTTATCTAATCGATAAATAATCAAAGGTAGTTGAACTCCTTGAGCGACAACCCCTGTTTTTAAAATTGCCAACCACGTAGCATAGTCTTCATGAAAACCGTCACCATCAGGCAACGGATGCGAGACTAACAAGCTTTTGGCTATTAATACAGAAGAACACGGTATTTTATTTTGCTTTAATAGTTTGTGATAATTAATAAACTTAGGGACAGATAAATGATAGTCAATTATTTGTCCCTTCTGATCACAAAAAGTAGCCTCGGTAAAAATGAATTGAGCAGTCGAATTTTCCAACATTACTTGCCTTTGCTGCGCTAATTTTGTTGGTTTCCATTGATCATCTGCATCTAAAAAAGCAATCCATTCTCCTTGCGCTTTTTTAACACCTCGATTACGCGTTTTTGCCACTCCTAAATTAGTAGGATTTTGCCAACAATGAACTTGCGGATATAAATGAGCGTAATTTTGTGCAATTAGAAAAGAATCGTCTATGGAATAATCATCCAAAATTAATATTTCAAAATTTTGCTCCGTTTGCTGCAAAACACTGTCTAACGTTTGTGGCAAATAATGAGCCGCATTATAAACTGGAATAATAATCGAAATAAAGGGTGAATTTATTTTATTCATCGGTTTCAAATCCTTCAGTACTATCTGATTTAAATAAAATTTTCACTGTAGCAAAAATAATTTTTAAATCTTCAAGCAGACTAGAATTAGCCAAATAAATTAAATCCATTTCGAGTTTGGCATAAGGTGTTGTATTATATTTGCCATAAACTTGTGCATAGCCCGTCAAACCAGCTTTAGTTTGCAAGCGTAACACAAATTCTGGTAAATTTTTTGCATATTCAGTAGCAATTTCCGGTCTTTCTGGTCGTGGCCCCACAATGCTCATTTCGCCGCGAATAATATTTAATAATTGGGGTAATTCATCTAGGCGAAATTTTCGTAAAATAGTTCCCACTTTAGTGACACGCTTGTCATTACTACCAGTGCTCAATAATGCTTTGCCAGCTTGCTCTGCATCAACTTGCATTGAGCGAAACTTCAAAACATTAAACAATTGACCATCTTTAGTTAAACGTACTTGCTTATAAAAAATTGGTCCACGATCTTCAATTTTGATTGCCATCGCAATCAAAACAAATGACGGAATTAATAAAATAAAGACGAGACCCGCTAAAATTAAATCAAATATTCTTTTAAGCAATAAATATTCTGGCTTAGGATTGTAACGTCCTAAATATAGTAAAGGCAGATGCAAAATATGAACTGGTGTTGAGCTGCACATAATAAGATCACCAATACGTGGGACAATATAAACTTTAATATCGTGCGTTACACAATATTTAAGTATTTGATTACGCTCGTGACTATGAATATTAATCAAGAAAACACAATCAAAATTACGTAATTGAGAAAGATCATTTAAAAAAAAAGTCTGCAGATTCATAGTTTTTTGTATAATAAAATTGCGTTTCAAGCCATGCTTATGAAGCAACGCGCGAAAATCCGCTAATTCATCACCCAGTAAAAGTGTTTTTTGTGCTGGAAATTTCTTAAAATACCAATATTCAGTGACTTTACTCCAAACAAGCGCGAAAAAAATTTGTAACACAAAACACAAAATTAAGGGTCCAATATGAATTAACGAGCCTGCTAAAATTACAATCACAATATACATAATCGTATTCGTGAAGAAACAAGCCAGTGCTTGACTATAAACTTTATCACCTATCGAAGATAGCGACACAACAAAAGCGTCATACGTGCGACCATAAAAAAAGTAAATAAGAGAAAATAAAAAAATAACTAAATGATTTCCGTAATTATTAAGGTGGGCAGCAGTCATAGTTGCATAACTAAACAACCATGTTAAAGCAAAAATAGCCGTTACCCCAACTAAATTGACAAACTTTACTATTTTGAGTTGTAAACTGCTGTAAAAATGCTGTTGTGGGTCAATAACACTGTTCATATCTTTATTAATGGACAAAGTTCTGGCGCCTTTCTGGCAGTTTATTTTTTTGTTTGTTGAATGTACTCGAATAAGCCTTCTTGAATATCGTATTGAGGCGTGAAGCCCAGAGCTTTTAGCTTAGCAATATTAGCATAAGAATACTGGATGTCACCCGCTCGACTTGGTTCATGTTGCACAACTAATTTTTTATGCCAAACTTTTTCAAAAGCCATAATATTTTCAGTCAAAGTGGTTGGTGTACCAGTAGCTATATTATAAACATCGTGCAACGCTGTTGGCTCATTTAAGAGTAGCATTAATGCTATAACAACATCTTTAACGTAAACAAAATCCCGCGTTTGTTGTCCATCACCATACATCGTAAACTTCTTATTATTCAGCAGACAATCATTAATAATCGAAAGTACCCCCGAATAAGGTGAAGCAGGATTTTGCTTAGGACCATAAACGTTAAAAAAGCGCACTGCTACCGTTTTTAGACCATATAATTTACCGTAGTTGATGACATAGCGTTCGCTGGCAAATTTGTCAATCGCATAAGGTGACAAAGGATCAATTGGCGAGGTTTCTTTTTTAGGTAATTCACCTTGATTGCCGTATACGGCGGCCGAAGAAGCAAATAACAATTTCTTCAAGGGCAATTGATTTTTACGGATAGTTTCTAAAATATGCAGATTGGCTTCCAAGTTAACCTGATGTGTTTGCATGGGACGCGCAATAGAATCCGCCACACTAGCTATTGCACCCAGCAAAATAATATAATCAAATTTTTCAGCAAGCAATAATTCTGTCATAAAAGCATCATCCGTAATAGAATGCTTATAAAATCGCAACTTATCGCCTACCAATGCTGCAATATTTTGATATTGACCCATTGACAGATCATCGACCACCACAACTTGTTCATTAGCATTGACTAAATATTCTACTAAGTTGGCGCCGATAAAGCCTGCCCCACCTGTAACTAAATATTTCATTAAGTCTCCCTTAAAAGTAACGACATTTGTGACAAAATTAATCAACAATTACTTTACTTAATTCTAAACTATTTGGCAAATGCACCATAGTAATCATTACGTTCTTTAGTGTTGGCAACACAATTATAAACAACACCCAAAATGCGAGCATGCGCAATATCTAACAATTCTTTAGCTTTGATTAGATCCGTTTTATCACTCATATTTTCTCGCGTAACTAAAATAGTGCCATCGGCTTTAGAAGCCATAATTTGTGCATCAGTAACTGTTACAACTGGTGGCATATCCATAATGATAATATCGTATAAATAATTTAACTGCAGCAAAACTTCATCTTTACGCTTAGATCCTAATAATTCTGAAGGATTGGGCGGTTTAGGTCCACTAGTTAAAATATCTAACTCTTCAATAACCGTTTTTTGTATTGCTTGCGTAACATCATTTGCTGAAACTAGCAAAGTACTCAAACCCTGTTCATTATTTAACTTAAAACTGCGCCAAACCGTCGGTTTACGCATATCAGCATCTACCAGCAATACTTTTTGACCAGACTTAGCAAAAACCACCGCCAAATTAGCAGCAGTTGTAGACTTACCTTCGCTCGGACCAGCAGAAGTAACTACAATGGATTTAATTGGGTGGTCACTGGAAGATGCAAATTGCACGTTGGTTCGGATCGTCCGATATTGTTCGGTAATATTAGAACGAGAATCTAATAAACTAATCAAACTAACTGGTTGTGGTCGTGTCGCAAATTTGGTCTTATTTTTCTTACGATTAAACATTTTTGACTCACCTAATCTTCCGAATGAAAACGCGACATTTGCGGTTTAACTGCTTGCTCATCAGCAGCAAATGAGCGAATTCTAGTCGTTTTTTGTAAATCGGGGAGCGAAATTTGTGAAACATAACCAATGATAGGCAAACCCAATTTATCCTTAATAAATTCTTCATCCTTCACAGTTAAATCAGTCATTTCCAGCAATAACGCTAAAATAATACCAGCAACGATTCCAAAAGCTAAGCCAATCATTAGATTAAAAGACTTTTTGGGTGTAGCAGGTGCCTGAGCTAATTGCGCTTGAGAAACAATTGCAATTTTACTAACACTAATATATTTTGTGACATTATTGCGAAAGGAGTCAGAAACCGTATCAGCAATAACCTTAGCATCATAGCGACTAGTATCTGTAACAGTAATAGTAAACATCAAAGAATTCTGTGGTTGTGTAACCTTTATTTCTTTTTTCAAACGAGCACTACTGCGTTTAATGCCCATTTTAGCTAAAGCTTGCGATGAACGCTCTAAGACAACATCACCCGTGACAAATTCCTTATAAGTGTTTACTAACTGTAAGTTATTGCTGACATCATTAGCACCATTACGAGAAGCTGTTTTAGGCAAAGAAACGACGACTTGCGTTTGTGATTGATATTTCGGAGTCATCACAATAAAAGTAACGATCAAAGCTAAGACAATGCCTGCCACTGTACTATTCAGTAGAATTCGCCAATGCTTTTTCATAATTCTACCGAAAGCAGCAACGCTTAGGGTTTGGTCCATTTATATCCTCCAAAACTAATTTATAAATATTTTATTATAGTTTCCATAAAAAATAAATTATTTTTTTTGCAAAAATATCAATTTGTGTTAGCTTGAAAATCCAAATTATAACCATGGTCTAGTGTCAAAGCAGTAACTTGATAAGTTAAGGACTGAATTTCTGTAATTAAGGGACGAGACAATTGTTCAACTTGTTCACCCGTTAAATCACTAATCTCACCTGTAAAATCTGTCAGTTGAATTACTTGTCCTACCAATCCAGAAATCGCAAAACCAACATTTTCTGGATGAACATCAAAAGGTATTAAAAGCTGGATCATAGTACCAGATACATTTTCATCTTCGACTTCATAATTTTGTATTTGCACTTGAATATCGGTTTTAGCTTCACTATCAGCCTCCACTAAATCATAATGATACGACTGCATAATTATTGGTCCACTAGCTACTTGCATTTTATAACCTCCAGAAATTTTAATGTAATTTATCGTGCTCGTAATAGTGTGTTAATTCTAAGCCTTGAAACTTTTGCTGGCGCACAGCTTCATAAATAACCAAAGCGCAACTGTTCGACAAATTTAAAGCCCGAATATTTTCAGTCATCGGTATTCGTAAACACTGCTCTTGATATTCGCGCATGAATTTTTCTGGCAAACCAGTGGTCTCTTTACCAAACAAAAAATAATGATCTTGACTAACATCTGAATAATCCGCATCACTGTAAACTTGATCAGAAAATTTTGTAATCAAATACAGATGTTTCTTGTCGGGTACGCTAGCCATAAAATCAGCCAAATCATCGTGCAAAACTAATTTCACTTTATCCCAATAATCTAGCCCCGCACGCTTCATATGTTTATCATCCAAGCTAAATCCTAAAGGCCGAATTAAATGCAAAACAGTATCCGTCCCTGCACAAGTACGCGCAATATTGCCGGTATTAGCTGGCATCAATGGCTCAAACAATGCAATATGATTAGTCATAATAATACTCCTTATTATTTAATATAGATCATAAAAAAACGCATCCCCTCGGCATATGCAGCAAGAAGATACGTTAGTCCACCTCTAATTGAATTCTTTTATCAAACCATAGTCTAATAAAAGACCTCAAATAAGTCTACGTTAATCATTATAGTATCACTGACGATGATTATCAATAATCAATTTAGTTAATATGCTGTTTAGAAAAGATAGTTCGATATAAATATCGAACTATTTATCATTTATGTTACAATATAGTTCGTAAATAACGAATAAGGTGGTCTAATATATGAATAATAATGCTTTTCCAGTTTTTGATTACGAAAATATTCAATTAATCCCCAAAAAATGTATTTTAGAACATCGTCACCAAGCTGATACTTCCGTTAAGTTGGGGCAGCATACTTTTAAATTACCAATTATCCCTGCCAACATGGCTAGCATTATTGATGAGCAATTAGCTATTTGGCTAGCAACAAACAATTATTTTTATATCATGCATCGTTTTGAACCCCAGAAACGCTTAAAATTTATCCAAAAATTACACTCTCTTAATCTAATTGCCTCAATTAGTGTTGGTATTAAAGCTGAGGATTATCAATTAATTGATAATATAGCAATGCAAAAGCAAATCCCCGAATATATCACTATTGATATTGCACATGGTCATAGCGATGCTGTTGCTGATATGATTGCTTATATTAAAAATAAATTGCCTGATACTTTTGTCATCGCTGGTAATGTAGCGACCCCTGAAGCAGTTCATTTTCTAGAAGCCGCTGGAGCTGATGCTACTAAAATGGGTATCGGACCAGGTAAAGCTTGCATTACTAAAATCAAAACTGGTTTTGGTACCGCCGGATGGCAATTATCAGCTCTCAGAATGTGTGCTCATGCTGCGCAAAAGCCTATTATTACTGATGGTGGAATTCGCAGTAATGGTGATATCGCTAAATCCTTGCGCTTCGGCGCCAAAATGGTGATGGTAGGTTCAATGTTAGCGGGTCATGATGAAAACCCTGGCGAAGTACTTGAAGTTAACGAACAGAAAGTTAAAGTTTACTACGGTTCAGCTTCGCAAGCTCAGAAAAAAATTCGTAAAAATATTGAGGGTAAAAAATTAACTGTTCCTTATCGTGGCAGTATCAAAGACACTTTAAAAGAAATGCAAGAAGATATCCAGTCAGCCATTTCCTATGCTGGTGGTAATAAAATTGCCGATTTGCAAAAAGTAGATTATGTGGTGGTACGTAATTCTATTTTTAATGGTGACTAGTAAAAAAGCATGCTAATTTAGCATGCTTTACATATCTTTATCTTGTGGAACATTATTATTTTGATACCATGTAGAATTGCGCACTACCCAATCAAAGAAATGACTGACCAAAATTTTTAAGATAGCAAAGATCGGAATACCACCAATCACGCCAATTAGACCAAACATCCCTCCTGAAACTAACAGCACCAAAATTGTGGTTACTGGGTGCATTTTCATTTTATTGCCCACAACTAGAGGCGAAACTACACGTGTTTCAATCGTTTGTTCAACTGCAAAAATGATAATTACACTAAAAATCATATTATGACCTGACAATAAAGCTAAGATAATCGCTGGCATCAAACCAATTGCCGAGCCTACATACGGAATTAAATTGCAAAGTCCCGCAAAAATCCCTAATAAAACACCATAAGGCATACCAGCAATTAAATAACCCAAAGAAAACATTACCGCTACCCAAAATGCTACCGTCAATTGTCCACGTACATAAGAACTCAAAGATTCATTGATTTCACTTAATGTTTGGGATGTTGAATTTCTCAAACGTAACGGGACATATTTTAAAATCAGTGGTTTGATCTTGCGATCATCTTTTAATAAGAAAAACAAGATAAACGGCGCAGTTAAAATAATCATCAAAATATTAGAAATCACGCCAACCGCCGAAGTGAAATTATTCCAAGCAGTGTTAAAAGTACCATCAAAACTATTGATAAATGACTTAGTAAATTTATCCCAGGAAATATTCTCATCCAGATGAAAACGTCGCAGATGTGGATTATCCAATAAATTATTGCTGGCTTGCTGAATATCATTCCAATAATGCGGCAAGTTGTGAATTAAAGAATTAACTTGACTCTGAATTGCCGGGATCAAAGTCAAGACCAGTCCAACCAACAAAAGAATAATCAATAAAAAAATCACAGTAATCGACAATATCCGGTTAATATGACAACGTTTTTCCAAAAAATTAATTAGCGGATTGATTAAATAATATAAAATACCTGCTACCACAATTGGCGGTAACACAATACTAATAATTTTATTAATTGGTCGAAAAACATAACCAATTTGTGCAAAAATAGCAATAATCAAAAAAATCAATAAAATATTTAATAGAAAGATTGTAATTTTATTATTTAGAAACCACTTTGTAAACCAAGTTTCTTTTGTTTTCATTCATACCAGCTTCCTTAAGCAAACCATTACTCCGTTTTAACATATATATTAGCAAATAAAAATAATCCTGCCAGCAATTCCTGTCAGATTGTTATAAAATATTGCATAAGGAGGAATTTTTATGCAAGAAAATTTATTAATCGGCGGTTACACGCGTAAAACTAGTCAAGGTATTTACCAATTGAGCCTCAATACGCAAACAGGTAAATTATCGTCTGCTAAGCTGGCAGTAAAATTACAAGGACCTACTTATTTTACTGTTTCTGCTAAAAATATTTTATATACAATTGTACAAACTGACAAGCAAGGTGGGATTGCTGCCTATGATATTAACGCCAATTTCAAATACTTAGGCAGCTCCTTGCAGCCTGCTGATTCCCCAGCTTATGTTGAAATTGCAGAAAAACACAAGCTTGTTTTCTCTGCTAATTTTCATACAGGAATTGTCACTATTCACAAAATCAATGCTGATCAAACTTTAACAATTACTGATCAAATTCAACTAACCGGACATAGCGTGCGCTCTGAACAAGAAGCCAGTCATCCGCATATGGCACACTTGACACCTGACGATAATTTAGTCATTTGTGATTATGGGACTGACAAAATTACTACTTATAGCTTCGATGATGCTGGCAAGGCAACATTTTTGAGTGAATTTAATGCACCTGCCGGAGCTGCCCCGAGACATTTAATTTTCAATCCTAAGCACCCACAGATTGCTTATTGTATTTGTGAATTAGCATCTCTTGTGCTCGTTTTAAACTATCAAGATGGACATTTTAAACTCATTGATCAACAAACTTTATTACCAGAAAGTTATAGCGGGCAAAATACAGCTGCTGCTATCCGCATTTCTGAAGACGGTCAATATTTATATACTTCCAATCGTGGTCATAACTCGATTGTTTCCTTTAAAATCAGCGCTGATGGACGTACTTTAGAACATCTACAAACTGTCAAAACAAAGGGTGATTTCCCGCGCGATTTTATTTTGGATCCTACTGAAAATTATTTGCTTGTCCCTCATCAAAAATCAAACGATGTAACTGTACTACAACGCAATTTACAAACTGGTTATTTGACATTTCAAAATAATGACAGCAAAGTACCAGAAGGAACTTGCATCAAATTTTATTAAGCTATCAGGCAATGAATGGAGAACTTTTTATGTTAAATATTTTCAAAGCAATAATCTTGGGAATCATTGAAGGAATCACTGAATTTCTGCCAATTAGTTCCACCGGACATCTTTATTTGGCTAATGAATTCATCAAATTGCAAGAATCACCGGCATTTATCCACATGTTTATGGTAGTCATACAATTAGGTGCTATTTTAGCTGTCGTGATTATTTACTTTCATAAATTGAACCCCTTTTCCCCCAAAAAAAATACTAGTGCTAAAAAAGACACATGGGTTTTGTGGTTAAAAGTTATAATTGCTTGTATTCCCTCCGTCGTTATCGGTTTGCCGCTAAATGATTTTATGGATGAACATTTTAATAATTGGCAAGTTATTTCCGCGACTTTATTAGTTTATGGTATTTTATTTATTGTTATTGAAAATTGGAATAAAAAACGCCAACCACGTTTAACTAATTTAAATAATTTACCTTATTCCATTGCCTTAATAATCGGTCTATTCCAAGTTTTATCGCTAATTCCGGGAACTTCGCGTTCTGGTGCAACGATTTTAGGGGCCATTTTAATTGGCACTTCACGTTTCGTGGCAACAGAATTTTCTTTCTTTTTAGCTATTCCAACAATGTTTGGTGCTAGTTTACTAAAACTAGCCAAATTCTTCATAGCGGGTAATACTTTTACCAGCATGCAAGTCACTGTCTTACTCGTTGGTACACTAGTATCTTTCATCGTAGCTTACTTTGCAATTAAATTCTTATTAAATTATATCAAGAGCAACGACTTTAAAGCCTTTGGCTGGTATCGAATTATTTTGGCAATCATAGTTATTGGCTATTTTGGTTTTATTAGATAGTAACAAAAAAGCCCATATAATGGGCTTTTTACATACCTACAAAAAATTTCATAAATAAGCTAGCAATATTAAAGTAAATCAAAACACTAGTTAAATCGCTTAAAGTACTAATAAAGGGGCCGCTAGCGACCGCTGGATCAAAACCAATTTTAGACATTAACATTGGAATCAAACTTCCCGCAAAATTAGCTACTGTAATTGCTACCATCATTGCTAAACCAATCACAAATCCCAAAACAAAATTATGCTTCCAAATCCCAACGACAATTGTAATGGTAACCCCTGTCGCTAAGCCAATAAATAAACCCGTAACTAATTCTTTTAACAATAATTTGGTAATATGCCGTCCTTTATTATTTTCGACAGACAATTTGCGTACCGCCACCGCTAGACTTTGCGTACCGGCATTTCCTGCAGTACCTGTAATTAAAGAAATAAAAACAGCTAAAATACTAGCTTTACTCAATAAAGTTTCAAAATGGGAGATCAATGTAGCTGTAATCATACCTAAAAACAGTAAAGTGATTAACCATGGCAAACGACTGGTGGCTGATTTAATTGGACTATTGTCATCTTCATCAACATCAACACCCGCTAATTTGGAATAATCATCTTGGGCTTCGTTATCCATAACTTCAATCGCATCATCAACGGTTACCACCCCAACTAATTGATTAGCATGATCTACAACTGGCAGAGAAGTAAACTCATAATCCCGGAAAAATTGTGCGACTTCTTCTTGTTCATCATCAACATACACCGAGATCACATTGTGCGTCATAATACTACTCAAAAGAGTTTTATCACTGTGCACGAATAAATCACGTAAGGACAAAACACCTACTAAATCATTATTGACATCTATAACATAAATGTAATAAATAGTCTCCGTAGTTCGTGCAAATTTGCGCAACGCTTTTAAGGTTTCTTGCACTGTCACATCTTGTTGCATGACCACATAATCAGTTGTCATTAACCCACCGGCAGTTTCGGTATCATAATGCAATAAACCACGTAATTGGTTGGCATCTTCGCGTGCCATCACTGTTAAATAGCGATCTACCTCAACTTTATCCAAATGCTCCAACAAATCAGCCGCATTATCATCATACATATCACTCAACATTTCTGAAGCATATTTCAAATCCATCTCACTTAAAAGTTGGGAAATATCCAATTGATCATCTCGCAAGGTATCAAACATATCTCCCACTTCATCAGGATTCATTATTTGATAGAATTGCTTTCGCTGTGAAGCATTCATAGTTAAGAAGAATTGCCCCTGCTCGTAAAAATGCATATCCAAAAAATTTTTACGAAATTGTTTCGCACGATCATCCTTTAATAACTGATGCAACTTTTGAAATTGTAATTTGACACGCTTTTCTAATTCTTGCAAAATAGTCACTTCCCAACTGTTTTATCTGCTAATAATTTGAAATCTTTGGGCAAAGGAGCCCGTACTTGAAGCTTTCGATCACCAATATAATCCCAAAAAGTTAAACTTATACAATGTAATGCTTGCCGTTTGATGATATCTTGAGATCCACCATAATTCAAATCGCCCACCAAAGGATGCCCAATCGCAGCCATATGAACCCTAATTTGATGCGTTCGTCCCGTTATTAAGCGCAATCTAACCAGCGTATAATTGCTAAATTGTTGAACAGTCAAATATTTAGTCACAGAAGGTTTACCATCATTTGTAACCTGCCGTAAATTAGGGTTACTGTCATTAATTCCGATCGGTAAATCAATTGTTTGCCACTTTGTTGAAACCGGCAATTTATCGTGTACTAATGCTAAATATTCTTTTTGAATATTAGCTGTTCTAAATTGTCGGTCAATCAAATGATGCGCATAGGAATTCTTAGTCAAAGTCAATACACCAGAAGTATCTCGATCTAAACGTGACACTAAATGAATAACATCATTATCTTGGTTAGTTCGTTGTAAATAATATTTCACCAAATTAGCCATTGTTGGCGTATTTATATTTTTGGCTGGCAAGGAAGCGATTCCTGCTGGTTTATTGAGTAATAAATAATTATCATCTTCAAACAAAATATCAATTTTGCCAGCCATTGGCTTAATTTTGGTGGAAGTTACTTCTTTTGGCAATACCACGATAACTTCATCATTTAAGACTAATTTAAAATCCAAGTGCCGTTTTTTATGATTGACATAAATTTGTCCTTGTCTAAACTTAAACTGCTTTAATTGCGTCCGTGAAAAGCCTTTTTGCTGCAAAAAGCTCCCTAAACTTTGCGAGATAAGTGTTTGTTTATACCACTTATAATTCATTGATCTCCATCCACCAAAAAAGCATTACGAACGCGCACCCAAAAGTTCTTAGGACGGTAAGTAGCCATCTGTAATTGCTCTTGAGCAATTTGATATTGAGCTTTAATTACTGCTTGATTAGCATTAGCTAAATTATCAATCGTCACTACATAATCATCTTGTTGATCAGGAATAATCGTGACTACCTGACCTCGAGGCAAGATCAAAGGCGAATTAACTGTCCGATAGACCCGATTATTGATAGGAGCTATTTCATTGAATTGCATGACTGCTATCGTGGGATCTACTAAGGCGCCACCAATTGACTTAGTATAAGCAGTTGAACCAGTCGGTGTCGAAATTGCTATACCGTCACCACGAAAACGCTCAAACTTATCATCATCAATATAAACTTCCGCACGCATCGTTTGCGAAACCCGCTTGAGGACAGACTCATTTAGCGATAAAAAATGACTACTTTGTAAATTTTCCATTGTCAACTTTACATCTAATAAAGGAAACAACGTAACCTCAGGTTCTTTATGCGTGATATTATCAACTAAATCATCAACTTCACTATCTTTCCAGTCTGTGTAAAAACCCAGGTGCCCGGTATGAATCCCTACAAATTTGGTTTTAGCTAAACGATTACTAAAGCGGTGAAAAGTACTTAAAAATGTTCCATCGCCACCAATAGTTATTACTAAATCAGGATCCAATTCCGCAATTTGTACACCTTTTTGCACTAATTTAGCGCACAGTTCTTCGGCAATACGCTGTGATAATTTTTTATGATTGTTTTGAATCCACACCTTCATGTTGCTGGCTCCCCTTTAAAGATTGAAAATCAGATGACTTACTATGCGTAAAATATTTTTGAGCATCTTGGATCTCTTCTCTAATTTTTGACATTTCTTCATCTAACATGAAAGAAGCTTCTGCAGCTCGTTTTAAACGTGAATTGATATCCTCAGGAAAGTCACCTTGATACTTATAATTCAAAGAATGTTCAATCGTAGACCAAAAATTCATCGCTAACGTCCGAATTTGAATTTCCACCAAAATATTTTTAACACCACTAGCTTGCTGCACAGGGTACTGTAAGACAATATGATAAGAACGATAACCACTAGGCTTACTATTGGTTACATAATCACGCTCTTCCACCACTGCTAAATCGGTACGATCATGCAAAATATCTACGATTTGATAAATATCTTCCACAAATTGACATTGGATACGTAAACCTGCAATGTCTTGCATATCTTGCTCTAATAAATCAGCAGAAATATAACGACGCTTCATTTTTTCTTTAATGCTATCAACCGATTTGACACGTCCGGTCACATATTCAATGGGCGAATGCTCGCCATTTTCAATGAATTCAGCTCGAATACTGCGTAATTTTATTTTAAGCTCAGCTATCGCTTGACTATACGGCAATAAAAAGCTATTCCAATTTGTTTCAACCATAATGATCACCTCGCCGTGATTAACTATAACACAGACTATAACGAATTAATTTAATAATTTAAATCCAACAGATTAAGCAAATTTGTTGTAAAATTTTTTATTTTTGATATCTTTATATTATGCGTTACAAAATAGCATACGAAGGAGGATTGTTTTCAATGTGGGAAGTTTTCTCATTTATTAATCCTATTGGAAATCACTGTTTAAAAACAGAACAAACAATCATTGAATTTGCAAATAAGCACAATATCAAAGCTCATTTCCGTTTTATCGCTTTAAGCAGCTTCCAAACCGTTAATAATTATATTCAAAACAATAACTTTGACATTCATAATATAGACCTACGTAATGAAATTACACAAAAAACCTATCGAACAACTTTACTTTATAAAGCAGCTACTTTACAAGGCAACAAAAAAGCTCGCGCATTTTTGATGAGCATGCAAAATGCTTTAAATGTTGATAATAAAGAATTTAATAATCAACTAGCTTATGATATTTCACAAGAAGTTGGTTTAAATTGGGAAGCATTGGAAAAAGATAGTCATAGTGATTTAATTTTAAAACAATGTTTTGCTGATCAACAACGAGCTTCTGAATTAGGAGTCTCTTCAACACCATCAACAATTATTTATGATTATAGCAAGCCATGTGATGAAAGTGGCGTCTTTATTGATCGCTGCAGCATTGATGATCTAGACAGCTTAATGGATAATTTAGTTAAATCTGACCAAATTGCTGCGCAGACTCCTGATCTGCACATTGTTGAATAATATTATCACCGACTAAAGGAACTTCAACCAAATATTGTGCATTCGGTATTTGTCTAACAATTGTTAAATAACAAGCTAAATATTTATAAATTGGTAACACCGCGAATAGCGATGTTTTTTTTATTGTTTGCAATAAATTTATTTGTCGCTGATAACACCAATTTTGTAGCAAAATAAATTGCCTATCTGGACGTCTTTGGCGATATTGATACCAATTTTGCCAATTAATCATGGCAATTTTTTTAGAAGTTAGAACTGGTCTAAAATTCAATAATTGCTGAACTGTGCTAATTTTTTGCTGCTGATAATATAATTGATTACTGGTAGGATGCACTTGATAGTGATATTGCAAGCGTAAATAATTTTCTTGGGGCAATTTAAAAATAACGAAAAAGCCCCACCGCGCAGTATAGCTCATTATCGTTTGCAAATGGACTAATTTGCTAGCTTTATTATAGTGCGAAGGCCCGAAAATCCACAGTCCATGCAAACCTTGCTGTAAATAAAGCTGTTGTCGCCGTTGTAGTTGCTGGGCACTAATTGATGAACATTGATATTCTACAGCTAATTGTATATTACGCATTTGCACCAAAACATCTACGCGTTGCTGACTAGTAATTACAGCTTCTAAGCGTACTTTTCCCTGTTGTCGCCAAAAGTCTGCCAACCAATTTTTGCCTTGCTGGTGGACTTTTGTTTCATTATTGCCACGATGTGTAACCTTATGACGAAAATAAGGTCTTTGCTGCGGTCTAACTATTAATTCTACTGGTCGGTCACAGTCTGGACAAAATACTGGCATGCCTGCTTGATAATTAACAGCATAAATTAATTGTCCTAAATTATTTTTAGCAATAAGTATTATAATCACCCTTATTTAATTACAAAAAAAGACGCAATTTTTTGCGTCTTTCAATTAAAATAATAGCGTGTTAGTTCAAGCGCCGTTTGCTTCATTACTAAAGTTCCAAACTCTGCAATTGTAGCTGGTGCAATTGATTCCAGAAAACCATATTCTTTCATCAATGCAATAAGATCAGCCCAACTAGTTTCGCGAAGTTCTTCAGGATCTAAACTCAATTCTAAATAATAGTTATGCCTATATTGATATAAATTAGTAATAACACTAGCACCATCAATGCGTAAAACTTTGCTAAGATCAACGAAATTCTCAAAGTCAATAAAACTAAAAATTACCGTTTTCCTAAACTTATTACTGGTTTTTTCAATAGTTTCTTCACCGTCACTATCATTGTCTTCTGATTGCTCTGCCAAAGCTTCAGTAGCTTGTACCACTGAGCTATCATCAAAATTATTTTGCTCATCTAAAGGCACTTTAGTGATCAACAACTCTAAACCTTGATTATTAGGCACTACTTGAAAGGTAACGGTCTGATCTTTCACAAAACTATGATCAGTATCAACTTCTTCTAAAATATTGTAAAAAAAGCTTTCAATTTGTTTGCGATTTTCTAACAGATCTAAAACTTCAACACCGCGTTCTTGCAGATCGTTTCTTTCTAAGATAACACGGATCATATTTTCATTTACGTGTTCAACTTCCACAGCTACCACCTCACTTATTACTTCATTCTATCAGCCTATTAGTGAAAGTAAAGCTACAGACTTACAAAAAAACAAGAAGTAATTTAAATAATTAAATTACTTCTTTATTTTGAGTGATTTATTATATTGTTGATACTTAAAGATTAATCTGTGCTTGCTGCAGTTGATGTAATTCCATAACTCGAACAGAACGCGGTAAGAAACGGCGAATCTCGTCTTCATTATAACCAACTTGCAAACTCTTCTCATCCATCATGATTGGACGACGTAACAGACCAGGATTAGCTTCAATTAAGTCAATCAAATAATCAATCGTCAAATCATTGATGTCCACATTCAAAGCTTGATAAGCCTTAGAACGCGTGGAGATGATTTCTTCGGTTCCGTCTTCAGTCATCTGCAAGATGTTTTTTATTTCATCTTTAGACAATGGTTGCGAAAAAATGTTACGTTCTTTATAGGGGATAGCATTTTCTTTAAACCATTTCTTAGCTTTGCGACAAGATGTGCAACTTGGAGATGTATATAAAGTGACCATAGATAAATCTCTCCTTTTCACATGAATTATTAATAACAAATCACCACAATCAGATTGTATCTAACAACAAAAATATTGTCCAGCTATAAGCATTTTATTAAAATCTAATAATTATATACATCAAAATAGCGAATATTAGGGCAAAGTTAGTTAAATCATTAACTTAATATTAATGATAACCCTGTTCTAGCTCGCCGAACCATTGCACCAGAAACTTCCTTTTTAGCTTCTTGCTCTAATAATTCTAGCGGATATTCTTGGGGCAAATGTGACAATAATAAGTGCCTAACGTGCGCTTGCTGTGCTAAATATCCCGATTGCGTAGACGTCATATGCCAAATTCGTCCTGTTTTAGCAGCACCAAAATTAGTATCTGTAATCAATAAGTCAGATTGCTGGGCAAAATCAATTAAACCATCAAAATAAGCTGTATCCGCTGTAAAAGTAAAAATTTTCTTTTGACTATCAATAATTCGAACTGCAAAAGTGGGAACTGGATGAATCGTTTTTTGAAAGTGTAACGTAAAAGGTCCTAGCTGCAATTTATCATAGTCAACATAAGGCATTGCCTTAGTAAAATCGCCAAAATTTAAACTAGCAAAATGCAACGGATCTTGGGTATTACCATAAATGGGCAAATATTCGTGCTTTTTGCTACCAGAATTTAATTGCCAATAATGTTGCAAAACACCCACATCCGCAATATGATCATGGTGATAATGTGTTAAAACCACCGCATCCAGTTGCAACGGATCAAGATAGTTTTGTAGGGCATTCAGTACACCGCTGCCACAATCCAGTAACAAATTAAAACCTTGATCTTGAATTAAATATCCACTTGTAGCTTGCTGACGGTAAGGATAGCCACCGTAATAACCTAGTACTGTTATTTTCATCAACCACACCTCGTTAGGAGAAAATATTATGTCCACAATCAATCTTACTTTAGGAACCAAGAATTTCTTAGAACAACGTATGGACAAGAATAGTATACTTGCTCATAATGCACAACACCCTCACGACTATTTATTAATTCAAACCACATTTGCCGAAAATATCACTTGGCATTCACTTCCTAGCGACGCTACTTTATTATTGACTCATAAATTTTATGCAGCACGTTTAGATTTAGATCAAACAAATCGTGCATTACTCATTAATCAAGCAGCAGCTTTACGCCCACAGAGTATTTTATATAAAAGAAATGACCAACAAGTGCTTTTAATTTTGACCAGTGATCAAAATATTTTAGCGACTGTCAGTCAAATGTTACACGTTAGTGTGGCTAATTTAAATTCATCTTTAATAGAATATCTTATAGTTTAAGCAATGAAGCATTAATTGACACTACCACTGTTGACAAAGACATAAAGATGGCACCAACTGCTGGACTTAAGATAATGCCTGCAAAAGCTAAAATACCAGCAGCTAAAGGAATTGCAATAATATTGTAGCCTGCTCCCCACCATAAATTTTCCACAGTTTTTTTATGGGTGTTATTAGCTAAATTGAAGAATTTAATAATATCAATTGGATTGCTATTGACTAAAATAACATCTGCTGAATCAAGTGCAATATCAGTTCCGGCACCAATCGCTACCCCAATATTTGCTTGGGCTAAGCTGGGAGCATCATTGATTCCGTCCCCCACCATCATCACTTTATGACCTTGTTGTTGCAATTGTTTGATAATCTTTTGTTTATCTTGCGGTAAAAGCTCTGCTTTAAATTCACTAATTCCTAACTTTTCAGCAACGGCTTTGGCTGCTGCTTGATTATCACCCGTCAACATGAGCGGTGTTATATTTTGCTTCTTTAATTGCTTAATCAATTCAGGCGCTTCCGCTTTAATTTGATCGCCAACCGTCAAATAACCGATTACCGTATTGTTTTTTACCAAGTAGCTGATTGTTGCAGCATTATTAGCTAATTTTGGCACAAAAATTTCTTGCTTTGCCAAAGATTTTTCATTAACAACTTGATATTCAACATCACCAATTTTACCTTTGATACCTTGACCAGCTAAAGTTTGGACGGCTGTTGCCGGTTTTAGAGTTATCTGCTTAGTTTTAGCTAATTTTGTAATACTTTTAGCAATTGGATGATCAGATTGTTGCTCTAAGCTAGCAGTTAACTGCAAAATTTCTTCATCAGAAATCTTCGCATTAAAAGTATGATATTCTTCTACTTTAAAGTTGCCTTGTGTCAAAGTTCCTGTCTTATCCAAAACTACATAATCAATGTGTTCACTGATATCAATAACTTGCCGATTGCGCACCAATAACCCATTTTTTGATCCCAAAGAAGTACTGCGTGCATTGACTAAAGGAATCGCTAAACCTAAAGCATGCGGACAAGCAATCACTAAAACAGCTACCATTCTTTCCAATCCTGTTGCAAAATTAGTCACAATACTCCAAATAATTAACGCTAGTAATCCCACTAGAACCGCTGCATAAAACAACCAACCAGAAACTCGATCTGCTAAAGTTTGTAATTTAGATTTATTTTCTTTGGAAGTTTCAACTAAATTATTGACGTTTGCCAAAAAACCAGAAGTGGCTGGTTGGCTAACTTTAACCACCAAAGTTTGTGAATTATTCAACGATCCTCCTATTACTGAAGACCCCTTTTCCTTAGTAACCGCACTGGATTCTCCAGTTACTAAAGCTTCATTGACATCACTAGTCCCAGAAATCACAGTACCATCCAAAGGAATCGCTTCGCCAGCCTTCACCATTACAGTTGACCCTTTTTGAACTTGATCCAAAGCTTCATCTTTAAAATTATCACCGTTTTTTACATGCACCATTGCCGGTAACAAAGAAGCTAGATCGTGCAAGGAACTGCTGGCTTTCATCATAGAATTCATTTCAACCCAGTGACCTAACAGCATAATCAGAATTAAAGTAGCTAATTCCCAGAAGAAATCTGTAACATGAGGACGATTAGGGAAAAAAGTGTTACTAACAAAAGCATACAAACTATAAAGATATGAAGTAGTAATTCCTAAAGTAATCAAAGTCATCATCGCAGGCTTGTGATCTTTCACTTCATAATAGGCACTATTAAAAAATGGGCGCCCACCGTAGAAAAATAAAATTGTAGCGAAAATAATTACTACCCAATGTGCCCCTGGAAAACTAAACTGAAATGGCAACCAAACACCCATCGCAGGTGACAAAAATAAAATAGGTAACGCCAAAATTAAAGATACCCAAAATTTCTGTTTTAAATTTCCCATGTGCATCATGTGTCCACCATGCATCATCATATCGCCACCACCCATTTCATGTTGGTGGTGCCCCATGTCCATATTCATGTCCATGTCATTCATTTTCATTACAAGTACCCTCCTACAAACAATTGTATGCCACTTCAATCGGCACACTTTTTTCGACCAAGGCTTGTCCTAGTTTTAAAATATCATTTTGACTGATAATTGTCGTCTTTAACAACTTAAATATTGCGACTTACTTTTTTGACTTGCACATAAACTATCAAAAAATTCAGTTACACTAACATTAATCCTTGTACTTTCAGTAGTCTCACAACCAAGTAGACACTGCAACTCTTTCACTCAATTTATATTGACAAAATTAGCATAAAAATAAACTCCTATCAAAAATTAAACCACAAAAAAAGAGCTACTGTTTAAAACAGCAACCTTTTGATTAAAATTATTTACGATGATCAGCTACAAAATCATTAACTAATTTTTCATTGTCTGCATTAGTTAATGAAACATTCAAAGCTTGTTCAACTAAATCTTGTAATTCGTTGGTATCTAAGTGCTTCATCAAAGAGCGTACCCGTAAAACTGAAGTTGCACTCATGGAATATTCGTCTAAGCCCATACCTAACAACAATGGCACCATGACAGAATCGCCAGCAGCTTCACCACACATACCAACCCATTTACCTTCACGATGCGCACAATCAATTACGTTTTTGATTAAGCGCAAAATGGAAGGATTGTAAGGTTGATACAAATAAGAAACATGTTCGTTACCACGGTCAGCAGCCATCGTATATTGAATCAAATCGTTCGTGCCGATACTAAAGAAATCAACTTCTTTAGCAAACTGATCTGCCAAAACTGCGGCAGCAGGAATTTCAATCATAATGCCGACTTCTAGGTTGGCATCAAAAGCAATTCCTTCATCATTTAACTTAGCCATTTCTTCTTGCAAAATGCCTTTAGCTTGACGAAATTCTTGAACAGTCGCAATCATCGGAAACATAATGCGTAATTTACCAAATGAAGAAGCGCGTAATAAAGCACGTAATTGTGTTCGGAAAATATCTTGACGATCTAAGCTGATCCGAATAGCACGATAACCTAAGAACGGATTCATTTCTTCTGGTAATGGCAAATATGGCAAATGCTTATCGCCACCAATATCCATTGTCCGCACAACAACTGGTTTACCGTCCATACCTTTTAAGACTTCTTTATAAGCCTCGTACTGATCGTCTTCAGACGGTAATTCTGAAGAATCCATATATAAAAATTCTGTCCGGTAAAGACCGATCGCTTCGGCACCATTTTCTTTAACACCAGCTAAATCTTTTGGTGTACCAATGTTAGCAGCAATCTCAAAATGTCTGCCATCTGCTGTAACTGTTTTAGCATCGCGCAATTTAGCCCATTCAGCTTTTTCTTGCGCATAATTATCAGCTAATTGTTGATATTTCTTGACATCATCAGCATCAGGGTTAATAACTGCCTCACCATTAACACCATCTACAATCAAAGGTGTGCCATCTTGCACATCTTTAGTAATTGTATCGCTACCTACGATAGCTGGAATCTCCAATGAACGTGCCATAATTGCTGAATGAGCAGTTCGTCCACCAATATCAGTGATAAAAGCTTTAACATACTTTTTATTTAATTGTGCAGTATCACTAGGAGTTAAATCATGGGCAACCACAATAACTTCTTGATCAATTAAAGCAGGACTAGGCAATTTAACACCTAACAAATGACTCATAACGCGCTTAGATACATCACGAACATCAGCAGCACGTTCTTGCATATACTTGTTATCAGTCATTGCTTCAAACATCGCAATAAATTTATCAGAAACATCTTGCAAAGCTTGTTCGGCATTAACTTGATCTGTTTTTACTTGTGTTGCTACAGCACCAGTAAATTCAGGATCAGCTAAAATCATTTTATGAGCATCGAAAACTTGAGATTCTTCTTCGCCCAAAGATTCCTTAGCAATATCACGAATAGTTGTTAGTTCATCATCAGACTGTTTAATTGCATCCTGTAAGCGTTCTACTTCAGCATCAATGTCAGTAATCTCCTTCTTGTCAAAAGAAAGATCTGGTTGCACCAACATATATGCTGGTGCATTAGCAAAACCATCACTAGCGGCAATTCCCTTTAAAGTTGTCGACATTATTCAGAAAGTCCTTCTTTCGTCATTGTCTCACTAATTGCAGCAATAGCATCGCTAGCATCGTCGCCTTCAGCAGTGATGGAGACATTGGCGCCTTGACCAACACCCAAAGACATAACGCCCATAATGGACTTCAAATTAACATTTTTGCCATCATATTCCAAATTGATATCAGAACTAAACTTGCTAGCAGTTTGTACCAACATTGTTGCGGGACGTGCGTGAATTCCTGTTTCTGCAATAATATTAAAATCTTTCTTTTCCATGTCTAAAACCTCGCTAATATATAATTTTCATTTTAAATGAAAAGGGTTAACTTTACACATGAACAACATTAACATTATTCAAAATACAAGGCAAGTTTTTTCCTAACAAAATACTCAGTTGATTGCCCTTTATAACTCACTTGTTGTCGCTTTCAGAAAAGCGGTATATAACATGCCCGCCACGCCCAGCGGTTCCTATAATTTGCTTACGTTTCGTACATTCTTTCCAAGCTTGATTGAAGGCAAAAAAACTCTGCTCATCTATTTCAATTTTATCAATTTTACCGTCTATTAAATCTGACAATAATTGCCGGTAATCCATTTTCATCACCTCGATGCAAATAATTGTAATAATTATGACACACCTTGTATAATATGGTCGACAATCAAGTAAAGATTGTCTGTAATTTAGTGTCTTTTTAGCAATTAGCACTTGATATAGGTGAGTGCTAATTGTATAATTGGCACCAAGCTAAAATATTTTAGCTAACAAGGTGATAGTTGCTTATTGACTATCATATTTTCATAAGAAAGGTGGAAACGTGTTTAATGCTTTGTCAAAATTGTCACAAAAATGAAGCAACCATCCATCTCTATACTAATGTTAATGGTCATCGTGCAGAAATTAATCTGTGCCAAAACTGTTATCAAAAATTGAGAGAACAACAAGCAATGGGAGGTAATTCAAATATGAATAATGATCCATTTGGTTTTGGTGATCTCAGCGAATTATTTGGTGCCATAGAGCCCCAAAGATCCGTACATCGACAACAACCAATGCAACCACAAGGTGGTAATGGTGGTGGCAACAATGGTTCGGGTAGTGGTGTCTTGGATCAATTTGGTGTTGATCTAACTGCCCAAGCCAAAGACGGTAAGATTGATCCAGTAGTTGGTCGTGATAAAGAAATTGATCGTGTCATTGAAATTTTAAATCGTAGAACAAAAAATAATCCTGTTTTGATTGGGGAAGCCGGTGTCGGTAAGACAGCAGTTGTTGAAGGTCTGGCACAAAAAATCGTAGACGGCGAAGTTCCTGAAAAGTTGCAAAACAAACGCGTTATTCGCCTAGATGTCGTTTCGCTAGTGCAAGGTACTGGTGTGCGTGGTCAATTTGAACAACGCTTGCAAGAATTAATCGACGCTTTGCAAAATAACAAAGATATTATTTTATTTATTGATGAGATTCATGAAATCGTTGGTGCTGGCAATGCTGAGGGCGGTATGGACGCTGGTAATGTGCTAAAACCAGCCTTAGCTCGTGGTGAATTGCAATTAATTGGTGCTACTACTTTCAATGAATATCGCCAAATCGAAAAAGATTCCGCTTTAGCTCGTCGATTACAACCAGTTGAAGTTAATGAACCATCTGTTGATCAAACCGTCCAAATCTTAAAAGGTTTGGAACCCAAGTACGAAAGTTATCATCACGTTAAATACACTGAAGGCGCTATCAAAGCAGCTGCTACCTTGTCTAATCGCTACATTCAAGATCGCTTTTTGCCTGATAAAGCAATCGACTTATTAGATGAGGCTGGTTCTAAAAAGAATCTAACTTTGAGTCCTGTAGATCCTAAAGATATTGAAAGAAAACTCAAGGAAGCTGAGAGTAATAAGCAAACTTCTTTGCGTAATGAAGACTATGAAAAAGCTGCTTTTTATCGCGATCAAGTCAAAAAACTCGAAGCAGTACGTGATAATAAAACAGATACGCAAAAAGAACCTACTGTTAACGAAAAAGATATTGAGCACATCGTAGAACAACGGACTAATATCCCAGTTGGTGAATTGAAATCGCAAGAACAAGAACAATTACGTAATTTAACTTCTGACTTGGAAGCTAATGTTATTGGTCAAAATAAAGCTGTCGAACAAGTTAGCCGTGCTATTAGACGTAATCGTGTTGGTTTCAATAAAACTGGTCGCCCAATTGGTTCTTTCCTATTCGTTGGTCCAACTGGTGTTGGTAAAACAGAACTTGCTAAACAACTAGCTAAAGAATTATTTGGCAGTGAAGATTCCATGATCCGCTTTGATATGTCGGAATATATGGAAAAACACAGTGTTTCCAAGCTAATCGGTTCACCTCCGGGGTATGTGGGCTATGAAGAAGCTGGTCAATTAACTGAAAGAGTGCGCCGTCATCCTTATAGTTTAATATTGTTAGATGAAATTGAAAAAGCACACCCTGATGTATTGCACATGTTCTTGCAGATTTTAGATGATGGACGTCTAACTGATTCTCAAGGGCGGACTGTTAGTTTTAAAGACACAATTATTATTATGACTTCTAACGCTGGTCAAGGCGAAGTTGAAGCTAATGTTGGTTTTGGTGCTGAAAACGAAGGTAAGACCCATTCTGTCTTGGATAAATTAAGCAATTACTTTAAGCCCGAGTTTATTAATCGATTCGATGGTATTATTGAATTTGCTCCATTATCTAAAGAAAATCTCTTAAAGATCGTTGATCTCATGATTGCTGATACTAACAAAATGATCGCCGATCAAGGCTTGGATATTGAAGTTACCCAACCAGCCAAAGAGAAAATCGTGGATCTTGGTTATGATCCAAGTCTTGGTGCTCGACCATTGCGACGAGTAATTCAAGATCAGATCGAAGATCGAGTTGCTGATTATTATTTGGATCATCCTAAACGCAAGCATCTCAAAGCAGTACTAGACAATGACAACATTAAGGTTGTGGATAATACTGCTGAAGAAAAAGAAGTTGCTGCAGACGACAAGAAAACTAAAGATGACCAAGCCAAAGATAAAAAGTAATATTTAAGTTCTTATTAGCCTGTTAAATCAGTGCTGATAAGAACTTTTTTTATGTAAAAAAGCAAGCAATCCAATGCTTGCTTTTATCATCATGAAATATCTACAGTAGTTGAGGGATCTTCTATCTTAACCTGTAATTTATCAACTGAATGCGCAGACTGCTTTAAAGATCGCTTATGTTGCCCAAAATAATTTATTCGTGCTTGATCCACAGAATAAACTAATGGACTATTCATGGTTGCTAACTTTAGCTTGCCCACATCTGCATGCCAGACATTATCACCAGTCAATTTACAATTTTTTGTAGTAATATTTAATTCACTAGCTTTCACCATCGAATTGGCTAACGAACTTTTAGTTAACTTCAGATTGCTATCTGAACTAGTCATACTACTATCAGACAACATCGTATTATCAGCAGTTAAATTCAATTCATCAGCTAAAACTTGGACATTTTGCAATTGCGAATTATGCAGATTCATTCGGCTTTCATCGGCGTGCAATTTAAAATTGTGACTGAATTGCACATTTTGCAAAGTTATCCTTCCAGCATCTTGCTGAAGATCAAGCTTATCCATTTTTAAATTCGTTAATGTTAATTTACTAGTTTGAGCTGTTCCAGTCAGTTCTTTTAGAGCTTTTTGATTAGGAACTGTGATTTCCACTTTAGTATGACTGGGACCCCAACTAATCATCATATTAGCTCGCTGTTTTTCCTTAATAACCAATTGATTATTGTCAACTTTAGTGGTAATGGCATAATTAGGCGTATCAGTCACTTTGACATGGTAATTATCCCCCGGTTTAATCACCAAATCAGCCGTCTGGGTATCGACTTTAATCTTTTTAAAAGAAGCCAGATTTTTAGTGTAGACTTGTTTGTCATCGCTAAAAATAATAGCTCTAGATAACAAAGAATTTTGCATTAATCCAACTTGCTTAATACCGCCATTCATAGCACCTACTACTGCCAAAATAAAGCCCACCAGAACCACGACTAAACTACCAAAATAATATTTTTTCATTTTTTTGGCTCCTTATGTTGGGATTTTTTTTGATAATAATGTTTTTTAAAGATTTTATTACCTAAATACCGAGCTGCTTGCACTAATTTACTACTCAAAAAGCGCAATAATTTTAGACCAATACCAATTCCTATAGCACCTATTCCCAGCAAAGCTAGTGCACTTCCGCCATAAAACAAAGCACTAGACCAATGCAAGGAAAACAACAGAGGCACCATTTTAATAAGCAAAAAGAGACTAAAAATAATACAAGTCAGCAAAACGACAGCAAACATAACCATAATACCTAAAAAGATCAGTACCAATGCAACAATTGCACTAACAACTACTAAAATCACAGGGATGCCCACAGGGGCAGCCATCATTCCTAACAAAATCCACCAAATCATTTGTAGATTATGGCGAGAACTAACTTTTTTGTTACCCGAAATTTGCTTATTTTGAGTGGGAATAATGGCAGGTGTCAACGAATAATCAGCCAAAATTTTATGAGATAATTGCTTAGGGTTTCCTAACTCATCATAAATTGATTCAACTTGATTAAAATGGGCATCTAGTAAGAATTCACGATAAAAGTCCACAACATCTTGCCGTTCTTGTGGTGGCAAAGCGGTTAAATAAGATTCTAATTCTGTAATATATTTATTAATCATCGTTTAGCTTTGTCTCCTTCATCACTTTATTCATTTGTTGACTGAAATCCTGCCATTCGTCTTGAATATCGGTCAACAACTGCAGTCCCACGGTTGTTAAATGATAATAACGGCGATTACGACCTTGGTAAGGTTGATCATAAGTACTTAAACAGTCATCTTTTTTTAGCCTACGCAAAACCGGGTAAATAGTTGATTCTGATACATCGAAAATCGACTGTACTTTTTGTGTCAACGCATACCCATACAAATCATCTACCCGTAAAAAAGATAAGACTGCACCATCAAGCAACCGCGTAGGAATTTGAATTGCCATAACATCATTTCCTCGCTAATATTATATTGTATATAGTATTATAAAACAAAAAAATGCTATTGACAATTGGCAATAACACTTCTTCTTTTTATAATTTAGCTGTTAATTTAACATCTGGATATTTGTCGCTAAACCAGCGTTGCGCAAACTGATTTTCAAACAAGAATAATGGTTGATCGTGCAGATCTTTCACCAAAATATTACGTGTGGAAGACATTGCTGGATCCAATTGCTCAGGATCAATCCACCGTGCAATTCGCGAGCCAATCGGCTTCATTACCACTTCTGTATTATATTCATTTTGCATTCGGAACTTAAATACTTCAAATTGTAATTGACCAACAGCCCCCAAAATATAATCACCTGTTTGATAATTGCGGTACAGCTGCACGGCACCTTCTTGCACCAATTGTTGCATGCCCTTATGAAAAGATTTTTGCTTCATAACATTTTTAGCAGTTACTTCCATAAACATTTCTGGTGTAAATTGTGGCAAGGCTGGATACTTTAATGCTTGTTTACCTGTATAAATGGTATCACCAATCTGAAAATTACCAGTATCATACAAACCAACAATATCGCCAGCAACTGCATGCTTGACTTGTTCACGCTGATCGGACATAAACTCTGTCGCATTATTTAAACGCAAATCTTTTTGTGTACGTTGCAAAGTAACATCCATGCCTTGCGTAAATTCTCCTGAACCAATACGAATAAATGCAATCCGGTCACGATGCTTGGGATTCATATTTGCTTGAATTTTAAAAACAAAGCCCGAAAATTGTGAAGCATCAGCAGCAATTTCTTGATCATCTGCTAACTTGTGACTGCTAGGTGCTGGTGCCAGACGTAAAAATTCATCTAGGAAAGTTTGTACACCAAAATTAGTCAATGCTGAACCAAAAAAGACTGGTGTTTGCTTACCTTGAGCTATTTTTTCCGGATCAAAAGTATTACCAGCTTCTTGCAATAAACTAACATCATCCAAAGTTTGTTGATAAATACTATCAGCTGTCAGTTCATTATCCGCTGGTAAATGTCCATTAGCATCTAAAGCTACAAAACGCTGATCCTCATTAGTTGGATGGTATAATTCGACACGCTGATTATGCATATCATACAAGCCACGTAGCGTTTTACCACTACCCATAGGCCAATTCATTGCACAACCTTCAATATTTAATAGATCTTCCAATTCACCGATCAAATCTAATGGTTCGCGACCATCACGGTCTAATTTATTCATGAAAGTAAAAATCGGAATACCGCGTTGTTTAACAACTTTAAATAATTTTTTGGTTTGTGCTTCAATACCTTTAGCCGAGTCAATGACCATCACAGCAGCATCGACTGCCATTAAAGTTCGATAAGTATCTTCCGAGAAGTCCTCATGTCCAGGAGTATCCAAAATATTAACATGCTTACCTTGATAGTCGAATTCCATGACAGAACTAGTGACAGAAATTCCCCGCTTTTTCTCAATTTCCATCCAGTCAGAAGTAGCATAATTACCTGTTTTTTTACCTTTTACCGTCCCTGCGGAACGAATAACACCACCAAACAGCAGCATTTGTTCTGTAATCGTAGTTTTACCAGCATCCGGATGCGAAATAATCGCAAAAGTTCGACGTTTAGCTACTTCTTGGGCTAATTGTTCTGTTTTCATCGTTTTACCTCAAAATTTCTATTATTTCCATAAATTACTTAAAATGTAACAGTGTGACAAATATCAAGGTTTACTGTAGGATAAAAGCAATGAAAGGAATTAGTTATGTCAAACAAAAAAATATCCGTTATTTATACTTTTTTATTTATTATTCCCTACTTGCTGTGCCTAGCTCTGATTGCCACGGGTTATAACGCCTTGATCAGACATTATAGCAGCTGGTGGCGCTTAATGATTTGCGCTTTGATTGGCTCTATTTTAATGTTGGCGATCAAATCAATTGCTCACCGACCTATCAAAATAATTACTAAGCAAACGACCAATAATTTTTTGAAAAATGTTATTAATTTTTTTAACATTGATTATAGCGTTCGCAATTTTTATTATAATTTTGCCATTGATTTTATTTTGACAATTGTAATGTCTCTTATAATTCATCACTTATTTCCATTATATAAAATCCAAGGAACCTTGACAGGATGGATCATAGCTTTACTTATTTTATCATTAGTCTTTGCTTCTAACATTGAATATCAAACACTCAGTATTGATCAAAACTAATACTTTAATGTGACTAGAGGGCCGGAACAAGAACATTCCGACCCCCTTTTACATAGTCAATCCACTAAGCACGATGTAATAATTCTTGATATCTTCGATACCAAAGATCAACATATCCTGCAGAAAAAGGACCTTTTTGGTGATTGATCCAGTCTATTAATGTTTCAGTACTGTACTTTAAAATCTCATCAATATCTGTGGAATAGTGCCACATTTTTTTGTGGGCAGCATATTCATCAACATCTAAAAGCCGCTTTTCACCATCAGGAAAAACTTTGACATCTAAATCATAGTCAATATATTTCAAAGCTTCCGTATCTAAAACAAATGGCGTTGCCAAATTACAATAATATGCCGGTCCACTATCTCTCAACATCGTCACGATATTGAACCAATAATGCTTGTGAAAATAAACTAAGGCTGGCTCTCTAGTAAACCAACGTCTACGATCAGATTCAGTTACCAGAGTATGATCATTACAGCCAATAATTTCATTTTCACTAGTTTTCAATACCATCGTGTCCCGCCAAGTACGATGTAAATGACCGTCATGCTTATAACTTTGGATTGCTATGTAATCTCCTTCACGCGGAACTTGCATAGACGACCCGGCTTTCTAATTACTAATGCACATAAATTATAACAAAATCCATAGTATGTGACACTAATTATCCAAATTTTCTAAAGAACTAGCAATTGCAGAACTCATAAAGCCCCGGCGCAAAAGAGCAGCATATAATTTTCTTTTTCCTTGGGGCTTATCTTGATAACGCGGCCACAGCTTTTGAACGGCTTGTTGCAACAACTCTTGTTCTTGTTCCTCCTCATCTTCCATTGGTGGTAATTGTGCTAAAACTTGTTGTTGAACTGCAGGATCAAAACCAGCAATAAGTAATTTTTGCTTAATTTTGTCTAAACGTTTGCGATAAGCTTGCCGTTTATTTTGTTGCCAAACTTTGCTTGCTACTTTGTTAGCTATCGAAGTTTGGATTTCTAAAGTATATAATTGTAAGGCTTTTTGAATTAACACTGGCGCCACTTTTTTTTGTTGTAATTTGTATTTAATTTGCGCTGGACCGTCCATGGACGTTTTCATCGCCGTGCGTACAAAACTTTGTGCATAATTTAAATCATCAACATAACCTTGATCTTGCAACTTTTGCAAAACCCAATCAACTATCGTTGTGTCAATATCTTTATTTATTAAAAATTGCTGCAATTCATAGTGGGTACGCAACTGATAACTTAAGTAATTTAAAGCTTGTTGCAAAGCATAATCCTTATTATCAGCAGACTGTAATTGCGTTATTTGCTCTTTGGATAACTGCATACCTTTGCTTAATTGTTGCTGCAATAAAATATTTTCACCTACTGCAAAAGCATAATGATTGTCAATGTAAATATTGTAACGTCCCGGGCGTTTTTGAGTAGTAATTTTGGTAATTGTTGCCATAAATGCTCCTCTCTATTAATATGCTATACTAAATTGGTTTAATGCTAAATTGTTAATTATAAGGAATTATTATCGTGAAAAATCAAACTGCCGTTTTTCAAGTCGGTCAAAAAATTAAAGTAACAATTAAAAAATTAGGTATCAATGGTGAAGGTATAGCTTATTTACAAAAAAAACTAGTTTTCATCACCCAAGCACTCCCGCAAGAAATCGTAACTTGTGAAATAACCCAGGTTAAAGACCATTTTTTGCGCGCTAAAGTATTGCAATTTCATAATTTCAGCTCTCTGCGCAATCTTAATCCGCCAGAGTTGTACGGGCAAGTTGGTGGGCTAGAATTAGTTCACTTAAAATATCCTGCACAACTAAAATATAAACATGATGTTATTATGCAAGCTTTGACCCACTTTCATCCCCAAGATTACCAAAATTTCATTGTTAAGCCAACTATTGGTATGACAAATCCGTGGCACTATCGTAACAAAGCACAGTTTCAACTACGTGAAATCCACAATCAAATTGTTTGTGGATTATACCAAAATCAGACCCATACCGTTATTGATTCACTTAACATGCCCACTCAAAAACCACTAACTTTGAGTATTTTGCAGCGTTTGGTAGATATTATGACTGAACTAGCATGGCCAATTTATGATCCCGCCCATAATTCGGGTATTTTCAAAACAGTTATCGTTCGTGAGTCTGTGGCAGATCATAATGCACAACTAACATTAGTCACTAACTCCTGGAAAGTGCCCCATCTTTCTAAATTTTTAAGTTTATTACAAGAACGCATTCCAGAAGTCATTTCACTATCGCAAAATTTTAATCCTGGTGAAACAAGTTTAGTTTGGGGCGACCAAACTAAATTATTGTGGGGCAAAAAATATTTACACGAACAAATTTTAGGATTTGATTACTTACTATCACCCCAAGCTTTCTTACAATTAAATCCGCACCAAACTGCCAAATTATATCAAACTGCAATTGCTGCTTTGAAACTCACACCGCAAGATATTGTTGTTGACGCTTATGCTGGCGTGGGAACTATCGGAATTGCGATAGCAAAAAAAGTTAAACAAGTGATAGGTTCAGAAATTATCCCAGCAGCTGTAAATGATGCGCAATTAAACATCAAGTTAAATAAATTAAGCAACATCACTTATGAAGTCGGCAAAACAGAAAACTTATATCCGCAATGGTTACAGCAAGGTATTAAACCCACGGCTTTAATAGTTGATCCACCACGAACGGGGTTGGAAAAAAGCTTCACCCAATTATTATTGAAGTATTGTCCTGCTAAAATGATTTACATCTCCTGCAATCCTTCCACGCTTGCGCGAGACCTTAAAATATTACGCAAACGTTACCAAGTTGAATTCATTCAACCTTTTGATATGTTCCCACAAACACCTCAAACTGAAGCTGTGGTTTCGTTGCGCAAAATGTAATGAACTTTTATGTATAAATAATGGCAAAAGCAATAATTCTTTTTGCCATTATTTTTTATTTATAAAAACGTTCATGATCTTGTATTTTTGTTAAATAATGTGGCGCGTTACAATCACTTTGCGACAATTTTTGCGTTGAACCATCAGTTACCAACTTTTGTCGAAAAATATTTTCATATTCAACTAACGTTAACTGTTTTCGCTGTTTCAATAACTCCTGATGCACAAGAGGCGTTAAATACTTCTTGAAATCTGGTTGTAATTGTCCAAAAAATAATTCAGCTACCGAACCAGAACCATAGCTGAACAAGCCGATGCGATCACCAACTTGAAGTGTAGAATCATTTTCCAACAATGAAAGTAAACTCAAATATAAAGATCCCGTATAAATATTACCAACATCTTGACCGTAAATAATACTCTGCTCAAAACGCTGCAACAAGCGCTGGTAATCGGCAGTTGCCAATTTATCTTCTAGTGTCTTCAAACCTTTTCGACCCATTTTGGAAAAAGGAATATGGAACAATAAAGCTTGCAGTTGTTCAGTTTGTGTCATTTTTTGCGAGCTAGCTTGCTGCCAAATATCACTAAACATTTGTAAATAAACTTCCTCAGAATATTTGCCACGTGCAAAAGCTTCTGTCGAATAATTAGGACGCCAAAAATCACCGGTACTTTGACTTTGATAAATAGATTGATCTTCTAAAGCTAAAATGTGTGGATCAACACTAACGATCATTGCCACCGCACCAGCTCCTTGCGTCACTTCACCACCGGAATTCAAACCATAGCGGGCAATATCTGAAGCCACCACTAAAGCCTTTTTATCAGGATGACACTGTACAAAATCTTTTGCCATTTGCAAGCCTGCCGTTGCACCATAACAAGCTTCTTTAATTTCAATCGCCCGTAAATTAGTAGTCAATTGCAATACTTGCTGGACGAATAAAGCTGCGGCTTTAGATTGATCAACACCACTTTCCGTAGCAACAATCACCAATCCCAAAGCTTGTTTATCAGCTGGCGTCAAAATTTTTTCCGCAGCATTGGCCGCCATTGCCACAATATCTTGATCTAAATGTGCCACTGCCATTTTCTTTTGCCCAATTCCGATTAAGTATTTATTAGGATCAACTTGGCGGGCATGCGCTAAGTCCACCAAATCTAAATATTGTGGTGGAGTGTAAAAATCTATTTTATCAATTCCGATCTTCATTGTCGTTCTCCTATTAATTACGTAATTTTGCTAGTAACTTTTTAGCTAAAGTCAAATTAGCTTGCTTTGCCTGCTTTCGCAACTGCTCAGTTAATGTATCCACTTCTAAAGCTGTCGCACCAGCCATTAAAGCTAAACTTTGTAATTGTAGATTCATGTGTCCGGCCTGAATTCCTTGGGTGACTAAAGCACGCAAAGCTGCCAAATTAGACGCTAAGCCAACAGCTGCCGTGATCCCCATTAATTGTTCGGCAGAAGGATTTTGCAACAGGCGCAAGTTCAACTGCGCCAAGGGCAAAGTGGAAATCGCACCGCCAACAACACCTAAAGGTAAAGGCAAACTAATTTCACCCACCAAATATTGATCTACCACGTGCCAGTTACTCCAAGTTTTACGCGTATCATTTAAAACACTATATGCAGCAGCATTTACATTACGCGTATCATTACCCGTTGCTAAAATTAAGGCTTCTATACTGTTCATAATTCCCTTATTTTGCGTAGCTGCACGCTGTGGCGAAATTTGTGCGAAATCACTCGCTGCACTAATTTTTTGCGCTACCTGCTGTCCAGAAAGATCAGCTGTTGCCAATTGATCAAAAGCTATCTTAGTACTAGCATTAGCCATTTGCGTAGGTGCATCATTAGACAAAATCGCCATCAATAATGATAATTGGGGCAGTTGCTGTTGCAAGTAATCACCGATGGCTTCAGCAATTGTGTTCACAATATTTGCCCCCATTGCTTCACCCGTATCAATCAATAAGTTAAATTCGACATAGTCAACAATATTTTGCACACTAACTTGTCGTAAACCGCCACCATGTTCCTGTAAACTAGGATGCGCTTGATGAGCAATTTGCTTAATTTTTGCCAAATGTTGTTGCAAAAAGACCTGTGCATCAGTTAATTGTCCTTGAAAAACTACCTGCGCACTCAAGCCTTGTCGCTGAACTCGTGTTTGAAAACCGCCACTAGCTTGCGATCTTTTGGCTGCATTACTAGCTGCTGCTACGACCGATGGCTCTTCCGTTGCCAAAGGAATTAAATATTGTTTGCCATCAATTAAAAAATTAGTTGCTAATCCTAGAGGCAGTGGATAACTACCAATTTGATTTTCTACCAAATTGCTAGCCACAACTTCTGGTAAAGCAGGTTGTTCAATCAAAAGTTGCAGATCATCCATTGTCAAATAACCAGCTTTCTGCAACTCTTGCAAACGCTGTTGCGTACTTAATTCATAAAATTTAGACTTCACAATTTTCCACTTCCATCGCTACTGCTTGTCCGCCACCAATACATAAAGCGGCAATGCCGGTCTTTTGCTTTGTTCTCTTTAAATTATGCACTAAAGTTGTTAGAATACGGGCGCCTGAAGAACCTAAAGCGTGTCCTAAAGCTAAAGCTCCACCCAGAGGATTATATTTAGCCGAATCAATTTGTAATTCTTGTTGTACAACTAAAGCTTGACTAGCAAAAGCTTCATTAACTTCAAACCAATCAATATCGGCAACTGTTTGTTGCTGAGTCTGCAACAATTTTTGGATTGCTAAAACTGGTGTGTACCCCATCAATTCTGGTTGATACCCTACCTCACTAAATCCTTTAATTGTCGCTAAAGGTTTTAATCCTTGTTCTTGTGCGGTTTGACTAGTAGTTAACGCTACGATACTTGCACCATCACTCAAAGGCGAAGAATTACCCGCAGTAACTAAACCATGTTCTTGGTAAACGGGTTTTAAGGTTGCTAATTTATCAAGTGTCGTATTCGATCTAACTACTTCATCATATGCCAAACCATTAATTGGTACAATTTCTTCAGTCAAAAAACCGTTTTGTTGCGCTTGAGTAGCTTTTTTTTGTGATAATAGTGCATACTGATCTAATTGCACTCTATCTAAATTAAATTTCCGATTTAAATTCTCCGCCGTGACCCCCATCGCGTAACCACCAAAAGCATCATTTAAACCATCATAAAACAAAGTATCTTGAAAATCATCAAGTGCAAAAGCTTTTTTATCCTTACGTGCAGCAAAAGCAGGTGCGTTAGACATGCTTTCAACGCCACCAGCTAAAACTACTTGTGCATCATCTAACATCAAGGCTGTTTGCCCTAAACGAACCGCTTTTAAGCCAGATCCACAAACTTGATTGATAGTCATTGCCGTGCCAGTAACTGGTAAACCAGCCTTAACTTGTACTTGGCGTGCAATATTTTGTCCTAAACCTGTTGATAAAACATTTCCTAAAATCACCTGGTCAATCATTGTGGGAGTTATTTTAGTCTGTGCCAACATCTCTGTTACTAATTTTGTGGCTAATTCCACCGCTGTTAGCCTACTTAAACTACCGCGAAATTTACCAGTAGCACTTCTTTTAGCTGCTACAATTACAATTTCGTTTGTTTTCAAAAAATCACTCCTAAATAACTAAAAATAACTTATATTATACATTAGAGTTCAGTAAAGTATGAGGCAAAAAATGAATGTTCAAAATTTAATCACATTATTAGCTGACGTCAAAAAAAATGCTCATGTTTTTTTTGAAATAGGGATTAATAAAATATTGGGAATAACTAGTCTGAAATACGATCACACGCATTGTGTTAATCTACTTACTAAAAATACAGCCAATGGACTGAAAGTCTGGGAACTGGTAATTTTATTACAAAAGTTGCCAAACGACACTTTAATTTATGTCTTAGATCATCAAAAAAGTCATCAAATCTTTGGTTTACGATTTGATGACGGAAAAGTTTATTTGAAATAATGTCGCACTAATCATTAGTTGACTGTAATTTTTGTGCCAGACCAATAATATACTCACGCAATTGTTCTTTTACTTCAGGATGCGATAAACCATATTCAATGCTGGTTTTCATATAACCAAATTTATCGCCAACATCAAAACGATCACCCTTGAATTCATGCGCAAAAACATGCTGCTCCTTATTCAAGCGATCAATTGCATCCGTTAATTGAATTTCATTGCCCGCACCAGGTTTTTGGGTGTCTAACATATCAAAAATTTCTGGTGTCAATAAATAGCGACCAATAATGGCTAAATTACTAGGAGCATCTTCTACAGCCGGTTTTTCCACAAAATTATGCACTTGATATAACCCTGGCTTAACTTCCTTGTCCGGATCAATGACACCATAGCTAGAAACCTCCGATTCAGGAACTTGCATAACTGCTAAAGTGGAAGACTGCGTTTTTTCATATTCATTCATTAATTGCTTAGTTAGTGGTATTGTATCATACATCAAATCATCGCCGAGCATGACTACAAATGGTTCATCACCCACAAAAGAACGCGCCAAATTGACAGCATCGCCGAGCCCCTTAGGATAAGATTGTCTGGTAAAATACAAATTAACACCAATATTAGTTGTTGCTTGCACTAAATCCAACAATTTATCTTTATGCTTAGCAGCCAAATTTTGTTCCAATTCAGGTGCAGAGTCAAAATGATCCTCAATTGGTCTCTTACCTTTACCAGTTATGATCAAGATATCTTCAATCCCGGAAGCTTTAGCTTCTTCCACAATAAATTGAATCGTTGGTTTATCAACAATCGGCAGCATTTCCTTCGCCATTGCTTTAGTGATTGGTAAAAATCTAGTACCTAATCCAGCAGCAGGAATAATAGCTTTTCTAACTTTTTTCATGGTTATTTTCCTCAACCTGACCCCATTTAAATTAATTACAGCATTAATCATACACTAATTTCGTTAAATAAAAAATATCTCGTTACTTGTGCTGAAATCTTTGCAAACCACTAGATTGGACAATCTTGCCAGTCTTTATTTGTGTCATTGCCGCATTAATTGCCGCACCAATCAAAAAAATATAAGCAACTAAATTAAGCCAAATAATTAAAATAAAAAAGGTGCCGATCGTACCATAAGAATTCAAGCGTCCCCCAAAGTACTTGACATACAAGGAGAAAAATAAAGTTAATAAAATAAAACCAAATGTTGCAAATAACGAACCTGACCACAAATATCGAAATTTTTCGCGTGAATTAGGCAAAAAGTAATAGGCTAAAATCATCATAAATAACAACATTAAGACAGCTAAAGGCCATCTCCACCGTAATAACTCTGTCAAAATATTGGGCAATAAGATAAAGTAAGGTTTCACCCAATCTAAAAACTGCTGTCCAATTACTAGGATTAACATTACTGCAACTACCAGAACAATAAATAATGCTGTCGTCAATATTGAAGCCAGCCGCAAAATTACATAGTTAACTATCGAACGTTTTGTATAAACACTGCTATTGTCCAAGCCATAAATTTCATTGATGCTATACTTTAAAATATTTACCAAACCTGAACTAGACCACAACGTACCCAAAATACCAAAAGATAGTAAGCCACCACTTTTTTGTGTTAATAATTTAACAATTATAGGCTCAACAAAATGATTTAATTGCTTAGGCATCAAAAGTGCCATTTGATCTGTTAATAATGTCCGATCAATATTAAATAATGGTAAAACACTACCTAACAAGGAGATCAATGGGAAAAAGGACAGCAAGCCATAATAAACAACCGCCTTAGAAGATAAACTCAAATTACCGTTATTAATTTTTTGAATTACTAATTTGACAAATTCTATTATTTTCTTGATCCAGTAATTTTGCTCTGTCCATTTCATATTTATAAATATTTTTGATCAGCAATGGGATCTTGTGATGTTAAAATCTTCGGTCCATCCTTGGTAATGGCAATCGTATGCTCATATTGTGCTGAAGTTGTCCCATCTGCAGATACAAAATATTCCCAATCATTAGGTGTAAATTTGCTAGTTATTTCCCAAGTACCTAAATTAACCATTGGTTCGATCGTAATGGTCATCCCTTCTTTCAAACGTAACCCCTTACCTGGTTCACCATAATGTGGCACATTAGGTGCTTCGTGCATTGTTGGTTGAATACCGTGACCAATCAAATCGCGCACCACGCCATAATGTTCAATATCTTCTACATAATGCTGAATTGCATAACCGATATCACCTAAACGATTGCCAACTTGCGCTTGATCAATGCCTAAGTACAAAGCTTTTTTAGTAACTTCCATCAAATGCTGTTTAACAGGAGAAATTTCACCAACTGCATAACACCAACAAGAATCACTTTGATAACCGTCCAACTCCACGGTCATATCTACTTTAACGATGTCACCCTTTTTTAAAATTAAATTTTTACGGGGTTCTGCATGCGCAACTTCATCATTAACACAGACACAAGTTGCATATTGATAACCCTCAAAACCTTTTTCGGAAGGATGGCCACCATTTTTAGTGATAAAATCATCCGCAAATTTCTCAATTTCAAAGCTGGAAATTCCCGGTTTAATAATTTTGCTAATACCCAAGTGCGTTTGTGCTAATAAAGCTCCAGACTTGCGCATTCCTTCAATCTCACGTGCTGATTTTAACGTAATCAAATACAATACCTCCGTTATTTTCTCTGCTTAACATTATAACACTGTGATCTAATAGAGAATCTAGTTCTGAGCTTTTGCCGATATTTTGCTATAATATTATCAAAGAATTTAAAATGAGGTTAGTTTAGTGACAAAAGTTAAGATAGTATTTGCCAGTATGACTGGTAATGATGAAGATATGGCCGATATTTTGAGTGAAAATTTCGAAGAAGCTGGCATGGAGGTCGATATTTCCGAAATTTCGCAAACCGACGTACAAGATTATCAAGACGCCGATATATGTATCATGGTTAGCTACACTTACTCTGATGGTCTAGAAGGTAATATTCCTGATGAGGGTTTGGATTTCTACCATGATTTATTAGATAGTGATTTAACAGGCAAAACTTTTGGAGTGTGTGGTTCAGGTGATACTTTTTATGAGGAATTTGGTGTCGCAGTAGATCACTTCACAACTGCTTTTCAACAAGCAGGTGCTCTGCAAGGTGCCCCAAGTGTCAAAGTCGAGCTTGCTCCTAACAGCCAAGATATCGCTAATTTGGACGAATTTGCTCAACAAATTATTGCAAAATTCGCATAGAAAAGAACTCAACATGAAATTTCATTTTAGAAAGTATCATAATTTTTTTATTTACTCCATATACGGTTTTTTAGCTTCCATATTGAACGTCATTATATTTAGTTTGTTACACAATCAGTGCCGAATAAATATATTAGCAGCTAATACGTGGGCGTGGCTATTTGCTAATATTTTTTCTTTCATTGCCAACAAAAAGTTTGTTTTCAAATCCAAATTTAAGAGTTTAAGATCTTTTGGCAGTGAAAGTTGCTTATTTTTATCCCAACGTATTTTAGCTTTAATTTGTGACAACATTTTTATGTGGCTAGGTGTTAATTTATTGCACTGGAATAATATTTTAGTCAAAGTGGGTGACCAAATTTTAGTTGGTTTACTAAATTACTTATCCACCCAAGCTATTTTTTCGCGTGAAAGCAGTCATTTAGTTCAATATATTAGTAATCTTAATTTAAAAATCAAAAAGACCAATCATTTAAAATGATGGTCTTTTTTAATTAACTTTTTGAAAAATAGTAGGTTGCTTAATAGCTGGTTCCGTGTGTAATTGCAAGACACTGGAATTAATGGTCAAAGGCAATAACTCTGATGATTCTGGCAACTGCACAAACATTTGCCGTTGTGCATCTTGTAAAATTTGTGCCATTACTGGCCCTAAGACTATTTGCAAACAATCGTCTTGTTTTGTGATCGTTACTAATCCGTAACCAGCATTTTGATAATCACCTAATAATTCAGGAACCACCGCCACACTTTTCATTGCTTTAGCTCGAATTTGGCGCTGTAAAACTTGTTCTCGACGCTGCTGATCAACTTCTAAACCTTTTGGCAACCAATCAGTAGATGTGTTGCCAATGGCTAAATCTATAATTTGATAAGCTAGCGCGAACAAAGCTGTAGTTGAATCCAAATTAGTCGTCAAGACAAATGTCAAATCCAGTTCAGGCACTATCCCCATTAATGAGCAACAGCCAATGAACGACCCGCTGTGATAAAAATATTGATAACCTTGATAATTTTCTAACATCATGCCAAGACCATAGTTAATAACCGCACCATTGAGTGAACTGCGAGAAGACATCACCATCTGTGGTTGAAAACGTGGATTAGCAGATTCTTGGAAACTTTTTAATTGATACTCGCCCCAATGTAATAAATCAGCAATTGTGGCTAACATGCTACTAGCACCACCAACAGGTCCTGGTGCAATAAACGGAACCGATATTACTTGCCCAGCAGTCGTTTTGATGTATGGTGTAACAATCGGTGCATCTAATTTTTCATGATGATTGATATACGTGTGCTGCAAATTTAAGGGCTGCAACAAATTTTTACGTAAGTAAGTTCCATAATCTTCTTGCACCACTTGCTCAAAAGCGTAAGAAGCCACTGCATACATCAAATTACTATAGTGCATCTTATAGCGCAATTCACAACTTGGTTGTAGATAACGAACTTTAGTAGCTATTTGTTCTAGCGAAAGCTGTTGTTTGTTGCGATTAGTAAAACGCATTACATTGTGTGCCGGCAAACCACTGCGATGACACAACACATCACGCCATGTCAGATGAGTAGTGGCATAAGAATCTTGCAATCGAAAATCCGACCAATATTTTTTTAATGGTAAATCCAAATCAATGCGTTGTTGCTGTGCCAACCGACAAATTGCTGTGGCTAAAAATGTTTTTGAGATTGAAGCCAAGGGATATAAAGTTTGTTCATCAGCATCACCATAAACCGCAGTAAAATGCTGATCTCCTTGACTAATTCCAATTCCTAGGCTAGGCAAATCAAATTGTTGTTGCGCAACTTCCGCCCATTGGATAATTTTATCCAGATCCATATTTTGCTCCCCATGAAGCACAATTATTCAAATTCCGCCGGTCTCTCAGTTATTTGTTGAAAATGATAGCGAATAGCTGCACAAATGCGTTCGCTAGCTAAACCGTCACCATAAGGATTTTTAGCTTGTGCCATAGCTTGATAAGCTGATTGATCATCTAATAATTTTTCCATTTCGCGACGCACTTCTGCTGGATCAGTACCTACTAGCTTCAAAGTGCCGGCAACAATTCCTTCAGGACGCTCGGTCGTGTCACGCAAAACTAAGACCGGCTTACCTAACGCGGGTGCTTCTTCTTGTACCCCACCAGAATCACTCATGATAAAATAAGAGCGTGCAGCTAAATTATGAAAATCAACTACATCTAAGGGATCAATTAGATGAATTCGTGCTTGATTGCCTAAAATTTCTTGAGCTGCTGCTTGAACTACAGGATTCAGATGCACCGGATAAACAATTTCCACATCCGGATGCGACTGGACAGCTGCTAACATTGCCTTAAACACTCGTCGCATAGGTTTACCCTGATTTTCTCTTCTATGCATTGTCACCAAAATCATACGCTTATTGGTATCTAAATCAGCCAAAACTTCGTGTTGGTAATCAGTTTGTACAGTTTGCTTTAAGGCATCAATGGCCGTATTACCCGTCACAAAAATCCGCTCTGCAGAATGATTTTCTTTTAACAAATTAGTCTTACTTTGCGTTGTTGGTGCAAAATATAAATCCGCTAAATCATCTGTCATCTGCCGATTCATTTCTTCCGGCCAAGGAGAATATTTATCCCAAGTCCTCAAACCAGCTTCCACGTGCCCAATCGCAGTTTGATGGTAAAATGAAGATACCGCCGCAGCAAATGTTGTCGTTGTGTCACCATGAACTAACACGATATCTGGTTGAACTTTTTCAATAACACTGTCCAATTCCAACAAAACAGAGCTCGTGATACCACTCAGGGTTTGTTTTTGCTTCATAATGTTCAAATCATAATCCGGTTTGATTTTAAAAATATCCAAAACAGAATCTAACATTTCCCGATGTTGAGCAGTCACTACTGTTGTTGTTTCAAAATATTCTTTTTGTTCTTGCAATTTTAAAACCAGTGGTGCCATTTTAATCGCTTCTGGTCGCGTACCAAAAACAGTCATTACTTTAATTTTTCGCATTACTATACTCCCATTCGTCATTCCAAATTATATCAAATTTATTTATAAGCAGGAAATAACATTGTTAAAATTATTAATTCTAGGTTTTGGCTTATTTATTTGTGGCTTTGGCGGTATTTTCACAATTTACTATTTAATAAGTACCAAAAAAAGATATTTGGGTTGGTTAGCTTTAAGCATATTTATTTTAATCACCGTTGTTTTACTCAGCATTTTATACAATTACCTTTGCTAATAAAAAAACACCGCCAAATTCAGCAGTGTTCGTCATTATGACTATTCAAACCATGATCTCAATCGGATTCGAACCGATGACCTACTGCTTAGGAGGCAGTTGCTCTATCCAGCTGAGCTACGAGACCATAGCATTATCTTGCCACGAAAAGTTATCCTTGTAAAGGTCCGATATTATTTATTGTGCTGACCTTTATTTTTAGATCCATGTGTTTTCTTTTTCTTGAAAGTTACACGTGGAGCAGTTGAAGCATTATTTAACAGCAATTTTTTATCTTGTAATTGTACTTGTTGCAACCTAATTTTAGCTGGGCGTAACATATTTTGTAATTGGCGATAATCATGTTCATTGCCTAAGGTGATAACCTCACCATTACTGCCCATACGACCTGTGCGCCCACTGCGATGAATATATTGGGTCAGATCCTGTGGATTATTAAAATTAATGACAGTGGACAATCCTGTAATATCCATGCCCCGTGCTGCTACATCAGTCGTTAATAAAAGCGAGGTTTTATGATTACGCAAAGCTTTCAATGCATCTTCACGTCTTTTTTTAGGATCACTGGTATCAAGCACTGCAAAATAAGTCCGTCGATAGCGCATATCAGCCGCCCAATGATGCAGTTCTTTACTAGATTGATAAAAAACCAGATTACTTTTTTTCAAACGATGCGCCAATTGTTGAACAACATCAGCCTTATGTGCATTGGATGTCAACAAAAAATAATGCTTAATGCCGGCCCGAAAATTGCCAGTCTGCCGTAAATCAATTGTCATAAACTGTTGATTAAACCAACGCGACAATTGCTCAAAAATTGGTGCTACTGTTGCCGAAAATAGCGCTAACTGAAAATCAGCCGGAATACGACTTAATAATGAACGGACCTCACCTAATTTATCACTTAACATTACATCAGCTTCATCAATAATCACATGCTGCACATTTTTAAGCTTTAATTTACGCTTTTCAACTAAATCAAATAAACGCCCAATTGTGCCAACAATCACTTCTGGTTTAGTTTTTAAATGTTCAATTTGCCGTTTGATATTAGCGCCACCAATTAAGCCATAAACTTGTAATTGAGGATTCAGTTCACGGATTGTATCGCGCGTTTGAATCGCTAATTCTTGCGAAGGCTCAATAATGATAGCTTGAACGCCACCTTCTGGTTGAACTGTTTGGACTAAAGGCATGCCAAAAGCTAATGTTTTACCTGATCCGGTTGGTGCTAATGCTAATACTGAGGCACCCTGCGATAAAGGTTCATAAACTTGTGCTTGAATTGGTGTTAGTTCTTTAAAGTGATGCTTTTGGTAATATTCTTGAAAAGCTTGGGGGATTGTCATTGGTTCCTCATTTCTGAATCAGCAGCAAATTCAATGCCAGCTGTGGTACGTAATGTAGTTAATAATTGGTTAACTTGGTCTGCTAAAGACCATAATTTATTGAAAGCTCCACGATCTTGTTTTTGAAGGATTTGACTGAAAACTTGTGCTTCTGCCAACATCGGATTATGCTCAGGAAAAACAATCGGTGTCGTTACTTCATTATTCCATAGTTTACGAACTGTCCCGCCATCATCAAACAAGATAGTCTTGGACCCACTATAAATTTCTGATGGCAAAAAAGAATTGCTTATTTTGCCAACTAATAAAGTAACATCAAATGTAGGATAATGTAAAATAATCGTGCCTTGACCATCGACTTTAGTCGGTAACATTTGGGGCATGTACTCACTTTTTTCCGGCATACCGAACAAGCACAGCGCATCATACAATAAATAAACACCTAAATCATATAAGGCTCCTCCTGAAAAAACAGGTGAAAAAATATTGGGTGTTTGCCCAGCTAAAACTTGATCATATCGACTAGAATACTTACGATAAGTAATCGTTGCACCATCAATTTTGGGTAATGCTGCAACACTCGCTTGTAGAAACTTAAATTCTGGCTCATGAATATGGCGCGCCGCTTCAAATACATATACTTTAGGATGTTGCGCTAACAATTCTTGTAGCGCCAAAAATTCTGTGCGAGTCGAAACAAGTGGCTTTTCCACAATGACATGTTTACCGTGTAAAATTGCCTGTTTAACTTGTGCAAAATGCAAGCTATTTGGTGATGCTACATAAACAACATCTACTTCTGTACTACTCAAAAAATGCTCTAAATTAGTTTCTAGCTGGTAAGAACCATTCGCTAGCTGTTCTTTAAATTCCAAAGCGTGCTCCATAGTACGTGAATAGATAGTTGTCAGTTGAAAAGTTGCTGTTTCTTGCACAGCTTCGACAAATTGCTTCGTAATCCAATTAGTACCAATCACGCCTAGTTTTAACATTTAATTACCCCCTGTCTGCCTAAAATGATCCCATTGCTCCTGTGTGCCATTAAAAACTGATAAATGATAACGATTATCCGAAGCCAAACTGGGAATTTTGCTGTGACTGCTGTATTGCCAAAAAGTCACCACTAAATTATTAGTTGGATGTGGTCGTTGTTGCAACCATAAGCTGTTATTTGTAACATCTTTCAAATAATTAAATTGGGGATCAGCTTCAATCAACACCGGACGCTGGTAATATTTTAGCAATAAATCTGATAATTGCGAAACAGATTTTTTAACAGTTGCTGGCTTGGGCAATGTTTCCTGATAATTATTAACCTGAATAACAATTGGTAGCGTACCAATATTTTGCTGAACATTAGTTTTGAAATTAACGAATTGCTGTTGCGGAGTCGTACTAAAACTGAAATAATGATAAACTCCAAAAGGAATTTGCGCACCTTGCAACAAAAAGTAATTAGTATTAAAAGCATCATCGAAGTAATCAGCGCCTTGAGTCGCTTTTAAATAAACAAAATCAATTCCGTGCTTTTTCAGCAAACGAAAATCTTGGTATCCATCTTCTTGACTCAAACTAACCCCCAAAACCGGGTAATCATTAATATTGGGACGACCATCACGTTGCCAATAGCGTATTAGCCAACTACCTAACAAAATCATTACTAAAAAAACAGTCAAGAACATCAAAAATAAATTACGAGAAAAACTTAAATCTTTTTTTTGATGACGTAATTGATATTTATCTTTCAATAATTTACCTCAAAAGTCACATTTACGATATACTTTTTAAGTTATGCTTAATACAAGATAGGAATGAAAATCATGAAACGTCAACTAACCTTAACGTCAGCGCTAGCCACCGTGATGGGAACTGTCATCGGTGGAGGTGCTTTCTTCAAAATTGCTACCATAACTGCACTGACACACAGTACCAGCTTAACACTTTTTGTATGGCTTTTAGCAGGCATTATTGCTATCACTGCTGGTTTGTGCATTGCTGAATTAGCCGCTGCCTTCCCCGAAAATGGTGGTCCCGTCAAATATTTACAGGAAATTTATGGATCAAAAATTTCCTTCTTATTTGGCTGGTCATTAATTATTATTTATTATCCAGCAAATATTGCTGCTTTAGCAATTGTTTTTGCCACACAAGCTATTAATTTATTAAATTTGCCGCTAGCTAATCCCATCCCTTTAGCAATTTTGACCACTTTATCAATTCTTTTGATTAATTGGTTGGGTACCCGCTTCAGCGGTTGGGTCCAAAAATTAACTTTAATAGTTAAATTATTGCCTATTTTCATTTTGATCATCGCATCTTTGGTTGATACCCATCCTGTCCAAGTACATTTGTGGCCATTAACTAATGGTACACATACAAGTTTCATTTCTGCTTTAAGTCAAGCTTTATTAGCTACTTTATTTGCTTATGATGGCTGGCTGAGTATCGGTAATCTGGCCGGTGAACTGAAAAATCCAGCTAAAAATCTCACGCGAGCAATTATTGGTGGTTTAGTTGCAATTACTATTATTTATTTGCTACTGAATTTGAGTTTTTTGCGGACTTTGCCGTTAAATCAAATCATTGGCAATCAGAATACAGCTTTCTTAACTGCACAAAAATTACTCGGCAACAGTGGTGGCAAAATATTAACTCTAGGAATCTTAATTTCGGTTTATGGTGCTATTAACGGTCATTGCATTACCGGATCGCGTATGCCTTACGCAATGGGCGCTAACCAACAGTTGCCTAAAGCACAATTTTTTGCAAAGCTCTCGCCTATTACTAAAATGCCCACAAACAGTTTATTATTTGAGGGCATCATCGCTATTATTATGATTTTTTCAGGCACGTTTGACTCATTGACAGACATGCTTGTTTATATTTCATGGATTTTTTCTATTTTATTGTTCATCGGCGTTTTTAAATTACGCAAAAATAAGCCTGATTTACTTCGTCCTTATAAAACATTCGGCTATCCACTAACTCCAATTCTTGCTATTTTAGGCGGCTTATTTATCATTATCACCACAACAATAACCAAACCAAGCTTAGCAATTATTGGCATTTTACTAACCCTCTCGGGCTTGCCGATTTACTATTGGCAAAATAAATAATCTTTATTCCGTTACTGGCAGGATCCAACCTTTGGGACCCTCAATATCACCAAATTGAATTCCCGTTAACAATTCGTATAATTTCTGAGTTACGGGACCAACTTCGGTCTCACTATAGAAAACATGTACATTACCTTCATGTTCTAGAGCACCAATTGGTGAAATCACTGCTGCTGTGCCACAAGCCCCTGCTTCAGTAAATTGATCTAATTGATCAATGAAAACGTCGCCTTCTTTAGTTTGCATACCAAGATTATTAGCCGCTAAGTACAATAACGAATACTTAGTGACACTAGGCAAAATAGAGTCCGATTTTGGGGTAACAAAAACATTATCTTTAGTAATGCCAAAGAAATTAGCGGAACCAACTTCTTCAATTTTTTTATGTTCGATGGGATCCAAATAGACACAATCAGAATAGCCGTTTTGATGCGCTTGTTCACCAGGCATTAAACTAGCCGCATAGTTACCGCCAACTTTATTTTGACCAGTTCCCTTATGCGCTGCTCGATCGTACTGAGAAGTAGTGAAATTAGTAGGCGTTAAGCCACCTTTAAAGTAATTGCCGACAGGCACAGCAAAAATACGAAAAATATATTCACTAGCCGGATGAACCCCCAAAGTATCACCTACACCAATCATAATGGGACGTAAATATAAGGTGGCACCATTACCGTAAGGTGGCACAAAATCCGCATTAGCACGCACCACACTTTTAACTGCATCAACAAACATCTTAGTTGATACTTGTGGCATCAATAGACGCGCACAGCTTTTTTGCATACGATGCGCGTTTTCTTCAGGACGAAATAATTGAATCTGACCTGATTTAGTACGATATGCCTTTAGACCTTCAAAATCTGCTTGACCATAATGCAAAGCTGTCGCGGCCTCACTTATATGCATTTCATTGTCTGTTAATAAGCCTTCTTCTTGCCAATCACCATCTCGATAAATAGCTTGATATCGATACGGCAAGTTAAGGTAATCGAATCCCAAATTATTAAAATCAACATCTTCTTTTTTAACCATAATTAATTACCTCCAATAATGTTATTGTTTATCAGCGTACCATTTAACTGACTGATGTCAATTACCATTATCAAATTGCTCATTTATTTGAGGAGTTGACAGTCATTTTATTAAGCAGTATCATTTTTAGTAATTCAAACAGTGGAGGGAAAATGATGTCATTGATAAGCTTTAATTACAATTATAGCTATTGGCAAAGCACAAGTGTGTAGATTGTAGTTCCAAGGTGAACACAATCTGCTTCCAGTTTGTGTTCTGCCAGCTTATTCATATCATAGCAAGCTTGCAGGAATAATTTAAAGTTACTAGCAAGCTAATGCGTTCTCCTAGGACAAATCAGTGCTGCTGGTTTGTCCTTTTATTTTGCTTAATTTTAAAAGAGGTACTTTCATTGAAAAGATTAGTAGCATTTATTAGTGTAGTGTTTTTATTTTTAACATTTGCTTTTGTTAAAATGCAATCGCCCAAAAATAATACCACTCAACAAGTTCCAACTATCGGGATTTTACAATTAGTAAATCATCCGGCTTTAAATGACATTCATCGTGGCATTATCGCTGGTCTCAAACAAGAAGGCTATACTCCCAATAAAAATATCAAAATTGATTACCAAAATGCTCAAAATGATCAAAGCAACCTGAAGACGATGAGTCAAAAATTTATCGATAACAATGATGCATTAGTGGTGGGGATTGCTACACCAGCTGCCCAATCTTTAGCTAAAGCAGCTAATCAAAAAACTCCAGTCATTCTAGGAGGTATTACTGATCCAGTTGGTGGACATTTAATCAAAAGTGAGCGACGACCTGGCAATAATGTTACCGGGACTTCCGGCGAATCCCCGCTCAAAGAACAATTAAATTTAATACAACAATTGTTTCCTCAAGCACAACGAATCGGTATTATTTATACAACTTCTGATAAGGGTGGCGAATATAATGCTAAAAAATTTGCAAAACTTTGCCAAAAAAATAATTTACAACCCAAACTCTTTACGATCGCCAATACCAATGACATGCAACAAATAGCCCAAACTATGAGTCGACAGGTAGACGTCGTTTACGCGCCACAAGATAACGGTGTTGCTAGTGCCATGAAAACATTGGTTGCTGTCACTAATAAAGCCAAAATATCGGTTATTCCAGCAGTTGACACCATGGTCAAAGATGGCGGAATAGCGACAGTGTCCACCAGTCAATTTGCTGTAGGTAAAGCAACGGGCAAAATAGCAGCACAAGTTTTGAAAGGGCGCGCCCCCAAAACTTATCCCATCAAATTTTTAACACATGGGCAAGTAGTACTGAACTTCAAGGAAGCAAAACAATTAGACATCAAATTTCCTCATCAATTAATTCATAACGCACAACAAAAGGGAGTGATTTTTAAATGAGTATGGTTGTTTCCAGCATTGGTCAAGGTCTATTATGGGCCATTTTGGGTGTGGCGCTTTACCTGACTTTTCGAATTTTAGATTTTGCAGACATGACGGTAGAAGGGACTTTCCCATTAGGAGCAGCTACTGCAGTAACTGCAATCACACACGGTTTGAATCCCATATTAGCCACAATTTTGGCTTTCGTGGCTGGTAGTTGTGCGGGACTTTTGACTGGTTTGATGTACACCAAAGGAAAAATCCCAGTTTTACTAGCTGGTATTTTGGTAATGAATGCTTGTTTATCAGTTAACTTACGTATTATGGGTAGTGCCAATATTTCTCTTTTAGGCAAAAAAACTATTTTTAGTAATTCATTTCTAAAGTCTTTACCCAACTATTTTGATAGTGTTTGCGTCGGCTTAATTTTAATGATTGTTATTACTTTGTTGCTAGCTTTCTTTTTACAAACCGACTTAGGTCAAGCTTTCATTGCTACTGGTGACAATCCTAAAATGGCGCATTCTTTAGGTATCAATACGGATAACATGACTATTTTAGGATTAGTTGTTTCTAACGGCCTAATCGCTGTTGGCGGTGCCTTAATCGCACAGAATAACGGTTATGCTGATATCAACATGGGAATTGGTATTATTGTTATTGCACTAGCTTCTATTATTATCGGCGAAGTAGCTTTTGGTGAACTTACACTCAATCAACGTCTAGTGGCAGTCATTTGTGGCAGTATTTTGTATCGTTTAGTTTTACTAATTGTCTTACAATTAGGTTTCAATACGAATGACTTTAATTTGATTTCATCTCTGATTTTGGCAACTTGCTTAATTTTGCCAAGCTTAAAAAATAAACTACACTTAAGTAATGTTCTCAAGAAAGGCTTGACTCCTTATGATCGACGCTAAAAAACCATTATTAACCATGCAAAATGTTTCCGTGACCGCTAATAACCACAAAATTCTAAATAATCTAAACTTAACAATTCATGAAAAAGATTTCATTACCGTTTTGGGAGCAAATGGTGCTGGAAAATCAACTTTATTTAACACTATTAGTGGCAATTTATTACCTAGTAGTGGCCATATTTTTTTGCAAGAGCAAGAAATAACTAATTGGTCAGTTATCCAGCGAACTAAATTTTTGAGTCGCGTCTTCCAAGATCCCAAAGTTGGTACGGCGCCTCGGTTGACAGTTGCTGAAAATTTATTATTATCTTTGCATCGTGGACAAAAACGCCGTTTACGTAACCGTCATTTGAAACAGCATTTAGGTCAGTTCCAACAAATTACGCAAGCGATGTACAATGATTTAGATCAACACTTAAACACTGCCACCGAAAATTTGTCAGGTGGTCAACGACAAGCACTAAGTTTTTTAATGGCTGTACAAGTGCGTCCAAAGTTACTATTGCTAGACGAGCATACTGCCGCTTTAGACCCCAAAACTAGCCACACTTTAATGACACAAACTAACAAGTATATTAATAAAGACCGGTTAACCTGCTTAATGATTACGCACCAATTGGATGACGCTTTGCAATTTGGCAACCGTTTATTAGTGTTAGATCAAGGTAAAATCAAATATGATTTTGATGCCACACAAAAATCCCAGTTAACCAAAGAACAATTGCTACAAATATTTGAAAGAGCAAACTAAAATTATTTATATGTATAATTAATAAGCCTTATCAGGCTGCTAATTATTTAACGTACATTTAAAGTAGTAACACTTTCCACATGCTTGGTAAGTGGAAACATATCAACTGGTGTTGCAAAGCTAGCTTGATAGACATCGGCCAAGGCTGCTACATCACGTGCTAAAGTAGCCGGATTACAACTAATATAAACAATTTTTTGTGGCTGCAACGCCAAAATACTTTGAACAAGACGATCCGCTAATCCCTTACGCGGTGGATCAACTATTAGAACATCAATCTTTTGTTGCTCTTTGGCCCATTTTTGTAAAACATCTTCTGTTTTACCTTGAATGAATTCGGCATTAGTAATGCCGTTAATTGCCGCATTCATTTTAGCATCTTGCACCGCTTGATCCACAACTTCAATGCCAATGACTTTTTGCGCACGGTCAGCCATACTCAAACCGATGGTTCCAATTCCTGAGTAAGCATCTACAACAATTTCGTTGCCTTTCAAATCTGCTGCATCAATTGCCAGCTGATATAATTTTTGTGTTTGTTTAGGATTAACTTGATAAAAAGATTGCGGTGAAATGCGGAATTTTTTACCCAGAATTTCATCTGTAATGTATTCTTGTCCAGCAACTAATTTAAATTTAGATCCCAAAATCACATTGGTCTTTTTTGAATTAACATTAATGTACAAAGAAGTTGGTGCCATATTTTGCATAATTTTATCCAGTAGCTGTGGCAAAGTAGCGAATTTAGAATTAGTAACAACTAACACTATCATAATCTCTCTTGTATAATAAGCACGACGCACCATGATGTGGCGTATTTGTCCATTATTCTTAATTTCATCATAACCTTGAATATTCAATTCACGCATATAATCACGAATTTGTTTAATTGCTTGATCAATTTGTGGATCTTGAATCAAAAAATCTTCCATTGGCACCAAATTATGCGAACGATTTCTGAAAAAACCCGTCGTAGCTTGATTAGCAACCGTTCGAATTGGAATTTGTGCCTTATTGCGATACCCCACCGGATCTTGTGACCCTAATGTTTCCTTAACAGGGATCGTTAATTTTTGTTTAGCAAAATTATTAACAACTTGCTGACGCTTAAACTCTAGTTGACGTTCATAACGCCAATGCGCCAAAGGGGCAATGCCGGTTTGTAAATATTTAAGATCATATTGTGTTTCACGATCAGCTGATGGTCGCAAAATTTCGATAGTTTTGGCAAAGCCAAAATTTTTGCCCACTTTGGTCACAATTGCTACCACTTGTTCTGTTGGCAGTGCATTCTCAACAAATAAAGAATAGCCATCAACTTTGGCTACCCCTAACCCCTCATAAGACAAGTCTAAAATATTGAGCTTTATTTGTTGATTCTTGGTTAAATTAGTTGTTTGCATAATTCTCCTTAGAATTAAACCCGAGCAGCTAGACCTACTCGGGTTATTAAAACTTAGTCTTCATCATGTCGCAAGGCATTTACACCTTGCACAAAGTTATCTTCTGCCTGTTTTTGCACTAATGTTTCCGAATTAATCGATTGATCTGGTATGGCATCAACATCAGCAAACATACTAATGTGATGGCGTAACACACTCAATGTGATCGGCGCATCACCACCATATTCACCATCCAAATTAATCATAATCTGATTGTTATCATTGGATTTAACAAACAATTTCTTAGTTTTTGTATAAATTATTTTTGGATCATGAATATGTTTGCCACCATTAAGTGCCTTAGCAACTAATACCATTAATTCCGCAATATTAGCACCCTTAACGATTAATAATGATAATTTGCCGTCCCCTAGCTCAGAATCCGGTGCAATCTGTTCAAATCCACCAACCGAATTGGTCAAACCAGACAAAAAAAGTGTCACATCACCGTCATAAACACCATCATCGTATTCTAAATGCATATTCATCGGCTTAATCCGTGGGATCATTTCCGCGCCTTTTACCAGGTAAGCCAAATAACCTAAGATCGACTTATATTCAGATGGCACCTCATATGTCAGCTCTGAAATAGAACCACCGCCAGCAATATTCATAAAATAATGATCACCAGCTTGCCCAATATCCATTGGCAGCAATTGCTTTTTCAAAATAATTTTAGCTGCCGCTACTGGATCGTTACGTGGAATCTTCAAAGCACGTGCATAATCATTAGTTGTGCCTCCCGGAATAATGGCCATTGGTGGTCTTTTAGCTAAGGGGGCAATCCCATTGACCACTTCATTCAAAGTTCCATCGCCACCAGCAGCAACAATTAAATCAACGCCTGCTTCAGCAACTCTTTTAGCCTCGTTTTGGGCCGATAATGGTTCAGGTGTAGTACGAAAAGCACTAGCTTCATAACCTGCCAGCTCTAAAACATCAAGAATATCCGCTACACTTTTTAAAATTGTTTCATTTCCAGAAGTAGGATTATAAATTAAACGAGCTTTCATGCACTGTATCCTCTTAGCGTTTATTAATTTCTGCCGTCAAAAGCTGATTAACAACTTTAGGATTAGCCTTACCACGTGTTTGCTTCATAATTTGACCAACTAAAAAGCCAAAAGCGCGGTCTTTACCATTTTTAAAATCAATAATAGATTGCTCATTATCATCTAAAATTTGGTTAATGATAGGTTCTAAAACGGCAGGATCAGATTGTTGCACCATTCCCTTTTGCTCCACCCAAGCCTTCGGATCAGTACCATTAGCAATCGTTTCGGCAAAAACTTTTTTCGCAATTTTTGAAGAAATCGTACCGTCTTTCACTAAATTAATCATCATGGCTAAATTCTGTGGCGTCAATTTGGTTTGCTCTAAATCTAAATTATTTTCATTTAAATAAGCGTTAACATTCACCATTAACCAATTAGAAACTTGTTTAGGATCAGCATTCAAAGCTACAGTTTGGTCAAAAAAGTCTGACATTTCTTTGGTATCAGTTAAAACACCAGCATCATATTCCGGAATTCCTAATTCTTTAATATAGCGTTGTCGCCTTTTATCAGGCATTTCTGGTATTTCATGGCTAATTTGTTCTATCCATTCACTGGTAATATGGTAATCTGGCAAATCTGGTTCTGGGAAATATCGATAATCATCAGCACCTTCTTTGACCCGCATCAAAATAGTTGATCCAGTTGCCTCATCATAACGTCTGGTTTCTTGTCCAATACTGCCACCAGCCCGTAAAATATCAGCTTGGCGCTTTTGTTCATAGGCTAAACCATTTAAAACGTGCTTAAAGGAGTTCAAATTCTTCAACTCTACTTTTTGTCCTAATTTGTCAGAACCAATTGGTCGAATCGAAATATTAGTATCCACACGCATTGATCCTTCTTCCATCTTAACGTCAGAAGCACCGGTAAATTGAATAATTTGTCGTAAACGTTCTAAATAAGCATGGGCTTCTTCTGGTGAAGTAATGTCAGGTTTGGAAACAATCTCAATCAGCGGGGTTCCTTGCCGATTTAAATCAACATAAGAATAACCATCAGTGGCATGCGTGTTTTTACCCGCATCTTCTTCCACATGCATTTCTTCAATTCCAATTTTTTTGTGTTGACCATTAACTTCAATTTCCACCCAACCATCGTGGGCCAGTGGCTTTTCTTTTTGCGTAATTTGATAAGCCTTAGGATTATCAGGATAAAAATAATTTTTACGATCAAAATGTGTATGATGCTCAACTTCAGCATTTAAAGCCAGTGCGACCATAATGCCTAAACGGTAAGCATTCTTATTCAAAGTTGGCAAAACGCCAGGAAAACCAAAATCAATCACATTGGTCATTGTATTAGGAGCAGCCCCATAACTAACAGGAGAAGGACTATACATCTTAGATTTAGTTTTTAATTCAACGTGTACTTCAAGTCCAATTGTCGTTTCGAAATTCATTATTTTTGACCTCCCATCTTTGGTTGCATTTGCAAAAAGTTACTTTCATTTTCTAAAACTTGTGCCGCATTAAAAATCGTTTGTTCAGCAAAGGGAGGTGCAATCAACTGCAATCCTACTGGCATATTATCAGCCAAGCCTACAGGAACAGAAGCCGCTGGTAAACCAGCTAAATTAGCAGGAATTGTCAAAATATCGTTCATATACATAACTACAGGATCATCAATTCGCGAATTAAGATCAAAAGCCGTAGTCGGTGCAGTAGGTCCAACTACTAAATCATAATCTGCAAAAATTTTCTTAAAATCTTCGATAATTAAAGTTCTTACTTGAGCAGCTTTATTGAAATAAGCATCAAAATAACCTGCTGACAAAGCAAAACTTCCTAACATGATGCGTCGCTTAACTTCATCACCGAAACCTTCACTCCGCGATTTAATGTAAACATCTTCTAAATTATGAACATCATCAGCCCGATAACCATAGCGAATCCCATCATATCTTTGCAAATTAGATGAAGCTTCACTAGAAGCAATAATGTAGTAAACTTGGACAGCGTACTGTGCATGAGGCAATTGCACACTTTCCACAACGGCACCTTGCTGCTGTAAAGTATTGATTGCTTTTTGAACTTGCTCTTTAACTTTAGGATCAACACCATAACCCATAAATTCTTCTGGTACAGCAACTCGCAATCCCTTAACATCAGCTTTAATTTTACTAAATGCCGGTACTTCCTGTGTTGAAGTAGTATCGTCATGCTTATCATAGCCACTGATAGCCTCTAAAATTTGCGCCGAATCAACAACATGACGTGATAAAATACCAACTTGATCCAAACTAGAACTAAATGCAATCACACCCCACCGTGAAACACGCCCATAAGTAGGTTTAATACCAAAAACACCATTAAATGAAGCAGGCTGGCGCACAGAACCACCAGTATCAGTTCCTAGTGCTGCAATAACTTGCCCTGAAGCCACGGCTGCAGCTGAACCACCAGAAGAGCCACCAGGAACCTTATTCAAATTCCAAGGATTCTTAGTTGCACCAAAATATGATGTTTCCGTAGATGAACCCATCGCAAACTCATCTAAATTGGTCTTGCCAATGTTGACCATGCCTGCTCGTAAAGCTCTATCAACTACAGTTGCTTCATAAATAGGCCGAAAGTTAGCCAACATTTTACTAGCTGCTGTAGTTTTTAAATCTTTAGTTAAAATATTGTCCTTAATTGCTAACGGTATACCTTGTAGGGGTTGGTCAGCAGCAATCTCAAATGCCGGTTCTTGACCAATGGACGTATTTACTGAAATAAAAGAATTAATAGTATCGTTAGTTTTATCAATATTGTCTAAAGTTGCTTGAGCTAATTCAGCATTACTAATTTGTTTAGTAACCAATTTTTGGTGCAAAGAAGTGATCGTTTCATCAAAATAATTCACAGTTAATCCTCCTCCGTTGTCAATATTGATGGAACTTTAATGAAGCCATCAGCTTGTTCTGGCACATTAGATAGTAACTCAGTCCGGCTAGGTCCTTTTTGCGGTTCATCAGCCCGAAAAGTACTTTCTTGGCGCGCAATGTGTGTTGTTGGCCGGACATTAGTAGTATCGACTGCAGTTAGCTCATTTTCCATTTGAATAATTTCGTCTAACTGTAAAGTGAATTTTTCTAAATCAGCCTCGTCAAATTCTAGCTTTGACAGATGAGCTACGTGTTGTACTAGTTCTTTATCAAGCATCTTTAAACTTCCTTTCTTCTTACAACTTATATCTATTAATAAGATGCAAACACATGACTACTATACTGTTTGGTATTGTAATCTTTCACCAAAATTGCCTCAGGATCTTGCACAGTCTGAATTTTAATCTCAATTGTCGGCTGCTGTGGTAAATATTTGCCGGCTGCATCTTGTACAAACTGTGTAAAACTATCAATCTGCGCTACACCATAAAATTGCGTCGTAATATTGATTGCCATACCCTTTAGCTTACCATCTTGATAATGCGTTTGCGCAGTTACTCCACTTAAATTTGAAAAATAACTTTGAATATGATTCTTAAAGTTCGAAAAATCTTCTGAATCATTACTATTAATTGGTTTTTCATCGTTAACTACTGGCAAAACTTGATTTTGCTGACTGATATTTTTCCAATTAGTGACCTTTTTTTGCCCAGGAGAACTTACGCCATAATTAAAGAAAGTACCACCAACCAGTGAATCATTAACATTTTGCTTGTATAATCCTACTGTAATAGTAATATTTTTCAAATTGGATCTCCGCCGCAAACGATTAACAATTTCATTAGCCATCTCACGACCTTCGCTCAAACGCTGCTCATCAGAAATCTTGGTTTCAAACTTAGCACCATATTTTTCCTTGGTATAATAATCTACATCATTCATTGATAAACCAATTGTCATACCTGATAAATCATAGTTTTTGTCATTTTGTGTATAAAAATCTTGTTCCAATAACTGCTGTAAATAAATAGGATTGCGCTTATCAGCATCCGTTGAACCATTATCCTCCGGATTTAAACCTTCCGGATTATTTTTAGATTTTCGCCCCAGCCATTTTTGTGCCTGACTAGCAGAGATCATTTTCCCCTCTTGGAAAAAATATTTATCAGGTGAAAATTCTTTTTTGGATATCTCCAAAAGTCCGGCTTCAAATGATTTAGGATTACTTGCATTGTCACTATCACTTTCAGAATTGAGTCCGGTAATCGCACTCGTATGGTATTCACCACCTTGCAACAATGTGCTATATTGACCTGATTTTGAAGTACCAGTAGTAGTTACTTTACTGGTCTTAGTTCCATTAGAATGCGATGACAAAGAAGAATTAGTTAAATTGCCACAACCCGCCAACAATGCACTAACTGTTAGCATTAATCCTACTTTATAAAAATTCTTCATACTTAACCCCTACAATGAATCTAGCTTTTGTTGTAATTGTGTTTCGTTCATAACGGTAATATTTAACTGTTGTGCCTTGCCGAGTTTACTACCTGCCTTTTGACCAGCAATCAATAAATCAGTCTTTTGTGAAACTGAATTGGTAACCCGAGCCCCTAATTGTTCCAACAATTCACCTAATTGATGACGCTTATAATGTGCTAAAGTGCCAGTGATAACCACCTTTTTATTTGTAAAATAATTATCATTAGATACATCGGACACTAAATTAGCAGTTACATAATTCATATTAACATTTAATTGTTGCAGATCTCTAATTAATTCTTGAACTTTTGGATTAGCAAAGTAAACGGTCACGCTATCTGCAATAATCTCACCCAAACTGTCAATTTGTGCCAACTGTTCTTTAGAAGCCTGCAATAAAGCAGTCATATTTTGAAATTTTTGAGCCAATAACCGTGCAGCTTTAGCACCAACATGGCGTATTCCCAAGCCAAATAATAAATGTTCTAGCGAATTGCGCTTTGAAGATGCAATAGACTGCAACAAATTGTTAATGGATTTTTCTTTGAAACCTGTTAATTGCGCTAAATCACTTTCTGTAAGTCGATATAAGTCAGCCACATCATGAACTAATTGTTGATCCCATAATTGCTGAATTATTCGTGGACCTAACCCCGTAATATCCATAGCATCGCGTGAAGCAAAATGTGTCAAACCTTCTTTAACTTGCGCTGAACACATGGGATTGATACAACGTAATGCAACTTCATCTTCCAAATGGACCAATTTAGATCCACAAGATGGACATAAAGTCGGTGCTTGATAGCTAGTGCTGTTCTTAGAGCGTTCATTAACCAAGACTCTGGCAATTTCTGGAATAATGTCACCAGATTTATAAAGCATTACCGAATCACCTAAGCGAATATCTTTTTGCTGAATCATCGCCATATTGTGCAAAGTAGCTCGTGTTACTGTTGTTCCTGCCAATTGGACAGGGTCCATTACTGCTGTTGGTGTCACCACTCCCGTACGTCCTACTGTCCAAACAATTTGCCGAATAACCGTCTTAGCTTCTTCTGGTGGGAATTTATAGGCAATTTCCCAACGCGGTACTTTAACTGTATTACCTAATTCTTGCTGCAAATTCAAATTGTTAACCTTTAAAACTATACCATCAATGTCATAAGGCAAATCTAACCGCAATTTTTGATATTTTGCAATATAGTCTGCTACTCCTATTAAATCATGACTAACAAAACTAGTAGTATTAGTATGCCAACCTAATTCTGCCATTTTTGCCAAAGCTTCAGACTGTTCAGTAACTTGCAGATCTTCGGGATCAACCAAAGTGTAGATAAACGTACTTAATTGCCGCTGCTTAGTTATTGTCGGATCCAGCTGCCGCAAACTGCCAGCCGCAGCATTACGCGGATTAGCAAAAACATTTTGTCCATCTTGATCACGGGCATCATTCAACTTTTGAAAAGCTGCTTTAGACATGTAGCATTCACCACGAACCTCAACATTGATAGGATATGGCAAAACTTTTGGTACATCAACAATATTTTGGACATTAGCAGTTACATCTTCACCAACTGATCCATCACCACGTGTAGAAGCTTGCACTAATTTACCATCTTGATAAAGCAAAGCTAAAGCTAATCCATCTATTTTAAGTTCCACATTATAATCTACTGGATGGCCAATCAATTTCTTAACGCGTTCATTAAATTCTGCCAATTCTGCGAAAGAAAAAACATCCCCCATCGAAAGCATCGGTATTTCATGACTAACTTTAGAAAATTCTGGTGATACAGCTCCCCCCACTAATTGGCTGGGCGAATCGGCAGTTATCAACTCTGGATATTGTTGCTCCAACTTTAATAGCTGTTGATATTTTTGATCATAATTAGCATCTGTTGTTAAAGGTGCATCATCAGTATAGTAAGCTTTGCGATCTTGATTTAACTTTTTGCGCAACTGCTCTAATTGGTGCTCGGCTTGATTTTTATCCAAAAATAGCAACCTCCTATACTTTTTGAATTGGCGCAAACTCAGCTAATAGGCGTTTAATACCTTGTTCACTAAAGGCAACATCCAATTCAGTATTTTCACCGCTACCGGTTACTTTGACAACTGTACCTGTACCCCACTTTTTATGTTGAACTTGATCACCGACTTGCCAAATGATCGTTTCGGTCGCAAAATGGTTCATTACTTCAGGCGCTTTAGGTGGCTGATTATGCTTACGTGGTCGACGCACTGAACGTGCAGAATTCTCAAATGGGTAGTCGGCCTCCATTTGCTGCATATTAGAATTATTTTGCACATCCAACAAATCAGTACTAATTTCATCTATAAAGCGTGATTGTACATTACTTTGCGTGCGTCCATACAACATTCTGGACCAAGCGCTAGTTACATATAATTTAGTTTGTGCTCGCGTAATTCCCACATAAGCTAGCCGGCGTTCTTCTTCCAGCTCATTGTCATCTGTTAGAGAACGCGATAATGGGAAAATTCCCTCTTCCATTCCAACTAAAAAGACTACCGGAAATTCCAATCCTTTGGCTGCGTGCAAAGTCATTAAGGTCAATTGATCTTGTTTGTCATCAGTACGATCTTCACTGCTAACTAAGGCTAAGTCAGCTAGAAAATCTACCAAACGGTCAGCATTTTCGTCTTCAGGTTGATAATCTTTATCGAATTGCTGGGTAACTGTCAATAATTCTTGAATATTTTCTAAGCGGGTTTGCGCTTCCAATGTATCTTGTCGCTCTAATTCCGCGACATAACCACTTTTTTCTAAAGTTTGTGTCAGTAACTCAGTCATTGATTGTCCCGCACGATTATCAATCAATTCGGTAATAAATTGGGCAAATTTTTGTAAATTATTTTTGACACGCGTAGTCAAATTACCTACCGTATCAGCATTCAAAGCAACTTCTAACAAACTCCAATCTTGCTCCAAAGCCACAGACTGCAACTTTTCTAACGAACCGGCACCAATTCCTCTTTTAGGCTCATTAATGATTCGCTGAAAACTCAAAGAATCCTTAGGATTAGCAATCAACTGTAAATAAGCTAAAGTATCCTTAATTTCCTTACGATCATAAAATTTATGTCCACCTATAATCTTGTAAGGTAAATTGGCTTTTAATAAACGATCCTCTAAAATACGCGATTGGGCATTAGTTCGATATAAAATGGCAAAATCAGTTAAATGATAATTTTGCTCTTGTTGCAATTTTTTAATTTGCTCAATCACATAAATTGCTTCGTCTTTTTCTGTAGCAGCGCGATAATAAGTAATCAATTCTCCGGCTGGATTATCAGTCCACAATTTTTTAGGCTTACGGTAATTATTATGCGCGATAACATCATTGGCTGCTTGCAAAATATTTTGCGTGGAACGATAATTTTGCTCCAACAAAATCGTTTGCGCTGTAGGATAATCTTTCTCAAAGTTCATAATATTATCCATATTTGCACCACGCCAACCATAAATACTCTGATCACCATCGCCAACTACACATAGATTTTGGTGCTTTTGTGCTAATAAATAAATTAACTGATATTGTGCATCATTGGTATCTTGGTATTCATCAACGTGAATATACTGAAATTTATCTTGATAATATTGCAAAACTTGCGGATTAGTTTGGAATAAAATAATCGTCTGCATAATCAAATCATCAAAATCCATGCTTTGATTATCTTGCAAACTTTTCTGATATTGTTGATAAACATCAACCGCGATCTTTTCAAACGGTGAAGCAGCCACTTTTTGATAATCTTCCGGTGTCTGCACACTGTTTTTAGCATTGCTAATAATATGCAAAAGTGAACGTGGATCATATTTCTTAGGGTCTAAATTTAAACGCTTCAAGATCTGTTTTACCAAAGTTAATTGTTCCGACGAACCAGTGATTGTAAAAGCACGACTATAACCAATAGCTTCAGCTTCACGGCGCAAAATTCGTACACACATTGAATGAAAAGTAGATACCCAAACACCTTGAGCACTTTCACCTAATAATTTCTGAACTCGTTCTTGCATTTCACGAGCCGCTTTATTAGTGAAAGTAATTGCTAAAATATGCCACGGCAAAACTTGCCTATCTTGAATTAAATAAGCAATACGGTGTGTCAAAACTCTAGTTTTACCACTGCCAGCTCCTGCCATAATTAATAGCGGACCTTGCGTTGTGCTGACAGCTAATTGCTGTTTATCATTTAAGCCTTGCAAAATCGCTGCATCAGACATGAAAATCTTCCTCTTTTTCGTAATTATTCAAATTAATTATAGCAAAGTACGGCTTGTAAAACTGATTTACCAACATAAAAAAGTAAAGGCGCGGATAACAAACTTATCCCGCCTAAATAATCAATATTAAATTAAGCCTAAGCGATCAAACACAGATTGCACATTACGCAAATGCCATTGGTAATCAAAAGCATCATCTAAATCGGCTTGCGTTAAATGCTGCATAATCGTATTATCTGACTCTAAAAGTTGACGAAAATCAACTTGTTGTTCCCAAACTTGCGCTGTCTTAGGTTGCACTAGATCATAGGCTTGCTCACGACTCAATCCAGCTTCCACCAATTTTAACATGACCCGTTGTGAATAAATTAAACCATGCGTAATATTCAAATCAGCTACCATTTTATCAGGAAAAACAGTCAATTCTTGCATAATTTTAGTGAAACGTTGCAACATGTAATCCAATAATTCAGTAGTATCCGGTAAAATAATTCTTTCAGCAGAACTATGTGAAATATCACGTTCATGCCACAGCTGAATATCTTCTAAAGCTGTGAAAACATGCCCCTTAATCACACGCGCTAAACCAGTAATATTTTCCGAACCAATCGGATTGCGCTTATGCGGCATTGCGGAAGAACCTTTTTGACCGGCCGCAAAATATTCTTCCACTTCGCGTACTTCGGTACGTTGTAAGTGTCTTATTTCTAAAGCAAATCTCTCCAAAGAAGAAGCAATTAATGCTAAGGTCATGATATATTCTGCATGCAGATCACGCGGCAAAACTTGCGTCGAAATATCTTGGGGAGTTAATCCTAATTCTGCACAAACCAAACTTTCTACTTCTAGTGGGATATTAGCAAAAGTCCCAACTGCACCACTGATTTTACCAACTTCAATTCCCGTAGCTGCATGCTCAAAACGGTCAATATCGCGGTTAATTTCTGCATACCAGTTAGCCAAAACTAAGCCAAACGTTGTCGGTTCAGCATGGACGCCATGTGTTCTACCAATCATCACCGTATCTTGATATTTCTTAGCTTTTTGCGCCACCACTTGCTTTAATTTTCGTAAATCATTTCGTAATAAATCGTTGGCTTGCTTCAACAAATAGCCATAAGCTGTGTCCACAACATCAGTCGATGTAACTCCAAAATGTATCCATTTCTTTTCTGGTCCTAGACTCTTAGATACTGTTCGTGTAAAAGCTACCACATCATGTTTGGTAATTTGCTCCATTTTTAAAATATCAGCCACTTCAAAACACGCATTTTGTTCAATTTTTGCCAAATCAGTATCCGGAATTTTACCTAATTTATTCCAAGCTCGGTCAACGGCTATCTCCACATCAAGCCAAGCTTGATATTTATTTTGTTCACTCCAAATATGTGCCATTTCTGGACGCTGATATCTTTTAATAACCATCAAATTTTATACCTCTTATAATTTCCATAAATTAGTGGCATTTACCATTCTGCGTAATTTTTGTTCACTATCAGCCGTTATCGTTAGAACGCCTACGTGATTGGAACCGACATCTTGTTGATAATTATTATTAAAAGTTACTTTCCATTGAGGATGTTCTTGAACCAACTTAATAATTTGGTCTAAATTGTCATGTGTAACCATTAAGTTGCAGCCACTAATTCTAGGTTGCCCTAAGGGCATCGGCCATTGACAAACACTGCGCAACAATAGCTCTTCTTGTGAAAAATTCATTACTTCGCGATAAATATCTGCAGCAAAAATCGTCCCCGGATAAATTCGTTCGACATAAAGCATGCCAGTCTTTGTAACACACAATTTAACAGCTAACAAGCCTTGATAAGTGATCGCAGTAGCAATGGTTTGTGCAATATCTTGGACCTCTTTAGCGATAACATCGTTGTCTTTTAGATTGACAAAAGCTGTTTGTAGGCCATCCGTCTGATTAACTTTAATAATTGGATATAATTGAATTTGCTTAGATTGGTCTTTACCGACCATAACAAATAACTCTTGTTCAATATCTACTAAAGATTCCAAAATAAAAGTTTGCATCGGCAATCGATAGTTATCAATTTCTTCTTGATTAGTAAAGATTTTGTGAAAGGAATGATTTAAACTACGCTGAATTGGCTTTAAGACGCAAGGAAAACCAATTTCTTGTACAGTTTGTTGCAAATCATTTTGATCTACAACAGTCGTAAATGGCGGTATATTAATATTATTATCGTTAAAAAAGCATTTTTCCAAATACGCATCTTGCACCAAATCTAAGATTTCCGTGTCCTGCACCAACTTAGACGCAGCGGTCAAAGTCTGTAGATCCGCTAGTTGAACGTTACCTTCTCCATACAAAACTACATCACTAACGTCTAATAATTTTTGCAAATCGACTCTATTTTGTGAATCACCAACAATCACTTGACAATCAACAAATTTCCACATAGCAAGTTGTTGAGTTAGCACAACAACTTTAAATCCCATTTCATTAGCTTTTTGTGCAAGCCTCAGAGGCTGCTTATCACCTGTGATAATTCCAACTGTACTATTCGGTCCTAGAAAATTCATCTTTTTCCTCACTCTTCAGCAAAAATAACTTGACCATTTTGAAAACCTGCAATCCGTGCTAAAGATTTAATTGGTATTTGCTGTTGCTCAACCATTTGGCGACCTTTTTGAAAAGTCTTTTCAATAACAATGCCAATTCCATATAAAGTAGCTTCTGCCTGGTTAATGATATCCGTGAGCCCAGCAATTGCCTGTCCATTAGCTAAAAAATCATCAACGATCAAGACATTATCACTTGATTGTAAAAAATTTTTAGAAATACTAATTTTATTATTAACTTTTTTAGTAAAAGAATAAACATCCGCCACAAATATATCACTATTCATCGTCACTGAACGATGCTTGCGGGCAAAAACAACTGGCACCTGAAAAAACAATCCAGTCATTACTGCTGGTGCTATGCCTGAAGATTCTACTGTTAAAATCTTAGTAATCGGTTGAGCTTTAAAATATTCATAGAAATTTTGACCTATTTTATACATAAGTTGCGAGTCAACCTGATGATTCAAGAAGCTATCAACTTTCAAAACATCATGATTTAATACCTGCCCCTTTTCCAGAATCTTATCTTCTAATTCTTTCACAGCTATCTCCTCCAGACTATTATTTAGCAATCATGATACGGCAATTAATGATTACTTGGTATCATATTGATATAAATTGTATTTTTCAATTAAACTAATGATCTTATCAGTATAGTCAGGGTCTGTCGCATAGCCATCTACTTGCAGATTTTGAGCAGCTTCAACATAATTGCTTGATGCTAGCACATGCTTATATTGATGTGTATTCCAACTAGTTCCGTAAGCCAGTAATTTATCATGGTCAGCAATAGAAGCATCAAAACTATTATATATTTGAAATTGAGCTGACACTGTTTGCCAATCACCATTAACATATTCTTTAGTTTGCAAAGACACGTACTGATCTCCGCCATCAGATTTTACCCCAAATAAGTTATGATAATCGGCAGCTAACTGACTTTTTCCCCAGTCACTTTCCAAAATAGCTTGTGCAATCGTAATACTAGGAAAAACACCATACTGATTGCCATACTTCATTGCTGCTGGTGCAATTTGTTTAATGAACTCATTTTTTTGATTATATTGATTAGTAACAGTCACAGATTTAGTTTGGTGATCAGCTGTTGGACGTAACAAACTGACTATTGTCAATAAAACCACGAGCACGACTGTGCAGGCACCAACAGTCAGTAATGAACGACCAGGATTTTTTTTGAATTTTTTAAAACGTAACCTTTTTGCCAAATTATTAACCCTTATCCGACTTCCGGATATCCCCTTTTTAAGTACGCAAATTATGTACAAAAAAACCAGCCAAATGGCTGGTTCAAACTAAAACTGATGGAATTAGTCTTTGTTAACGTTGACAGCTTGAGGTCCACGGTCACTTTCTTCAATATCAAAAGATACTGCTTGACCTTCTTCAAGAGTCTTATAACCTTCACCGTTGATAGCTGAGAAATGTACAAATACATCACTACCATCTTCGCGAGTGATAAAACCATAACCCTTTTCAGCGTTAAACCATTTTACTGTTCCATGTTCCATGTGAACATCCTCCTCAAAACACTTTTTGCATTTCATTGTGGTCTATATGGATGTAGTTACACATGAACCATCGAACCATAACCATTCAAAAATACGTTCTTATCTTAACATGTTCGAAAAATATAATCAATCACACTTCTTAAAAAATTAATGTTTTTTTAAGAAATAATTCTCGACAAAAAAGCAACCTCATAACAAGACCACCTAATGCGGGTAAGAAGACTCGAACTTCCACGGAGATAATTCTCCACAAGATCCTTAGTCTTGCGCGTCTGCCAATTCCGCCATACCCGCAAAAATAACACCCATTCATGATAATATGAATGAGCAAAATTTGCAAGTTACATTTGATTCATTTTTTGCAAATGCTTACTGATTAAATCTGTAGCTTTATCTTGTGCTTGTTCTGCAGCCAAAAATTGTTCTTGATCTACCGTCCGATCATCATGCATGCTGTCAACCATCGATTGACAAGCTACCACATAATCTTTATAAGCATCAACCAAAAGCATATTAACACCCATTATACGAGCAGGTGCTTTAGTTTGTTGTAATTTTTTTGTCAACTCAGCATATTCATCAGTTCCCATTTGAAAACTACTTTGAATTTGCAAATAGTGGCTAGCATCCATATTGATCAAATTTTCTTGCTCCAAAGCAGCTTTAATTTCTTGATAGCCCGGATTTAATTTTTCTTGAACTTGTTGCGTTGTTTCAATAATCTCATTCAACGTATTTACATATTTAATTGCACGCTGTTGTGCTTTATTCATAAGTTTTTACCTCACTAAAATTTATCAAATACTGTATATGGCAATTGTCGCTTATGTGCTGTTTTTAAGTACCAGGATTCAATCTTTTTCGCAGAATCAGCGGCAATTTCTTTACCCTCTAAATAATCATCTATTTCCTGATAAGTAACACCTAAAGCTACTTCATCTGCTAATCCAGGACGATCTTCTTCTAGGTCAGCTGTTGGTACTTTTCGATACAACATGCTAGGTGCTCCCAAAAATTCTAGTAATTGCTTACCTTGTCGTTTATTTAACCTGAACAGAGGAGTGATGTCAGCTGCACCATCGCCAAATTTAGTATAAAAACCGGTTACATTTTCAGCAGAATGATCTGTCCCCACAACACAACCTTGCAATTCACCAGCGATCGCATATTGCGTAATCATGCGTTGTCTAGCTTTAATATTGCCCTTATTAAAATCATTAATAACTAAATTATTTTCGGCAATGCTGTCAACCATAGCGTCTACTGCCGGTTTAATGTTAACACGATAAACTTGATCAGGTTTCATCCAATTGATTGATTGCAAAGCATCACTTTCATCAGCTTGTTGACCATACGGCAACCGTACTGCTACAAATTGATAACTTTTTTGACCTGTTTCTTGACGTAATTGTTCCACAGTCATTTGCGCTAATTTACCAGCCAAAGTGGAATCTTGCCCACCAGATATACCCAAAACTAAAGTTTTTAAACCACTTTTTTTCAAAAATTCTTTCATGAATCCGATTGAGCGTTTCACTTCCAACTGTGGATCAATTGTTGGTTGCACTTTTTCATATTCAATAATCTCTTTTTGCAAAGCTCGCATTTTCAAACCTCCCATTACCAAATAGAACTCATTTTAGCATATCTTGGTAAATACTCGTTACCGTCTTTGCTAAATGGGTGCTAGAAAAATTCTTAGCGCAATATTGATAAAAAGCTTGTCCCATCGGCCTTAATTGATCGTTTTCCCATTTTTCATGAGCAGCTAAGATTGCCTTCTTCAACTGTTCAATATTATTAATCTCTACAACCCAGCCAGTATTGGGAGCAATGACTGAAGCATTGGATCCAGTATCTGTAACAATCATTGGCAGGCCGTGATTAGCCGATTCTAAAAGCACCATTGAGAAACCTTCTGAAGTGGACGGTAACACAAAAAGATCAGCATTATCATAATACGGTGTAGTGTCGTCTTTAAAACCCACAAAATCAATTTTAGGTTCTAAATTGAGCCTTTTAGTTAATTTCTTCAGTTTTGGTTCATCAACACCATTACCAATAATTTGCAATCGATAATCAAAATCTAAATCTGCTAATGCACGAATCAAAGATTGTTGATTTTTCACTGGTACTAAACGAGCAACATTGATCATCGTAAAAATTGGTTGACGTGTCGTTTGCGGCGCTTGTTTTCTAAATTCAATTGCATTAAAAATAGGATGTATTTTAGCTCTTGCTACTCCTAATTTTTCTAAAATGGGTTGAAAACGAGGTGTCACTAATGTTAGTAAATCAGCTTTCTTTAAAGCTCGCACATTCAATTTAGTCATAATTTTACCCTTCAGTGTGTCCGGAAAATCAACATTAGGGTCACTATGAACTGTAATTACCCACTTAGCTTTGACTTTTTTATGAATTAAGCTCATTAAAAAGTTAGCTCGTGGCCCATGGGTGTTAACGACATCAATTTGGTTATCATTGATAAACTTCTTCAACCGATGAACTACTCGCAAGTCAAATTGACTGCTTTGATTCATAATCGTTGTCGGCAGACCTTTTTTCATTGACCAATCAGATACTGGTCCCTTTTCAAAAACGAGCAACTGCGAATTATGATTTTCTTCTTTATTCAACGCCGCTAATAAATTAATAATTACAGTGCGTCCACCGCCGGTTTCATTACCAGCATTAATTTGTAAAGTTTTCATAAATTACCCTCACAATTAAATTGTTAAAATTTTACAGTTATCGTACACTTAAAGTAATTCAGCAAGGAGTAGATAAATTGAATCAAAAAATAACAATCTTAGATTTACCTTTTATCAACACTACCCAGGAAAAGTTCAATCAAGAATTAGTTAAACGCCTGCAAAAAAAACTAAATACTTTTATTGTAACTGCTAATCCAGAAATCGCCGTTTATGCTCATGATAATCCCGCTTACAAACAATTAATTCAGCAGGCAGATTATATTACCCCAGATGGCATTGGAATCGTTAAAGCATCACAAATGCTCAACAAACCATTGACTGAGCGGATTACTGGTTTTGATACACTTACTAGTTTACTAGAAATTGCCAATAATCATAGTCTGAAAATATATCTTTTAGGTGCTAAGCCCGAAATTATTCAACAAACTGTTCAAAATATTCAGCAAAAATATACTAATTTACAGCTAGTAGGTTACAATGATGGTTATTTTACTGATAAGCAGCCAATTGTTGCTGATATTAAAGAAAAGCAACCTAACATCGTAGCAGTAGCTTTAGGTTATCCCAAACAAGAAGAATTTATCGCTCGTAATCGTAATATTAGCGACGCTGTATGGATTGGTGTCGGAGGCAGTTTTGATGTTTTATCAGGCAAAGTCAAACGCGCGCCAAAAATTTTCCAAGATCTTCATTTGGAATGGTTCTACCGCTTTGCTACACATCCTACAAGGTTGAAGCGCATCAAAGTTTTACCTCGGTTCATTAAACTAGTAAAAAAAGAACAACATTAGTATTATAAAATCCGCCAAGACTATTTTAGGTGTAGCGGATTTTATTTTGCTTGCTAATTAAACAAACAGTGCTCTGCATAATCAGCTGGCTAACCAACTATTATCGAGCACTGTTTTTAGTATCTTTTTTTATTTTGCGAAAAATATTCCAATTGATTCACTAAATACGCCGCTACTAATCCGAAATAAATACTTACACCAGGAGCGTTCAGCACATGTCCAGACAAAATTGACATGAAAAGTCCTAGACCAAAAGCCACAAAGTACAGTAAGTTGTCTTGAATAACATACTTGGTTAAATAACGAACAAAATAAAATGCCAGATATAAAATCAACCCAACTAAAGGTAATATTGTTAAGATTGATCCTATAATACCAAATTGGAAATAGAGATCAAATAAATCCATTTCAATTGTTCGGGGTCTATTTTTATAGTTGCCACCAACACCTAGCCCAAACAATTTTTGTGCTACAGGGGCTCTAGTGTATTGCTCAGCAGTTACCCGAAAATAGTTAGTACGACCACTTAATAATTTGGCAACTAATGGGTTGCTCAATTCCTTGTTTTGAATCAAAAATTTCTCATAATGATCCATATGTTTATGTTCTTTTTTATCACGAATAATTTTTTTCTTATTGGCTTGATTATCCTTAATAATATCCGCTTGAATTGCGCTATTCATGTGCACCGGCGATTTTGGATAAATCATCCCAATTCCGATAAAAGTGACCATAATCAACAAAATATTGACTGAATTTTGTGATCTTTTGCCATTTTTAGTTTTAGTAAACCATTTAATAACTAAATAAACTAAAGCAAAAATCAAGCCAATAATCATACCATAAAAACAACTTTTGGTTCCTAACATCACGACAGAAGATACTGTTAAAAAAACACCAATAAAATGCCAATATCTACCATGTTTATAAGAATAATTAATCGCATATAATAATATTATCGGAAAAGAAATGGCTAATATAGCACCTAATTCGTTTCCAGCGTTGAACCAGCCACTTTGACCAACTTTACCCTGAGGATAAGTATTAAAGCCACTATGCGTTAAAGTTGCCCCAATCATGACTATATTAATTATCATAACGGCCCAGTAGATAACTTTAGGTACTAAAACTCTAACAGTTTCTATTTTTAAATTACGTAATGCGTAATACATACCTAAAAAAATTAACAAATAATTTATCGTTTTAAAAGTACTGACGCCTTCATTAGTCAGCGAAAAAACAGGTTTATTAAACTTACTAACTACTAAATTAACAATAATAAAAACTAATAACGTGACTAAATACCAAGGAACCAAACGATCTAACCAATTACTATTCTCTTTAGCTGCAAAAACCACAAAACAAATAACTGCTAATAATACTATGGCGCGCACCAACACACCGATCGTTAAACCAAAGTGTGGCATTAATTTAACTTGCCAACCAGTAATAACATCCAAAACGGGTTGCAATATCACAAAATATATTAAGAATAAACCAAAATTTTGTAGCTGCTTTTTCTTCAAAATATTATCCATCATCTTTCCAAATAAAATTCAAAACGCTCACCCACATACTGAGTTCTAACATATTCAAATGGCTGTCCATTTGCTAAATAAGTTATTTGTCGCAGTCGCAAAATTGCCGATCCTCGTTTAATATTTAATAAATCAGATACTTTTTCCGAAGATAGCATAGAAGAAACTGTTTGTTGTGCATGCCCTAATTCATAGCCTTTTTGTTCCAAAGCATGGTAAAAAGATTGGGTAATTTCCTGACGACTCAAATTTTCTACAATCTTAATTGGTACAGTAGTTATCTCAAAGCAAATAGGCAATTGATCAGCTAAACGAATCCGCTCCATTCTCAAGACTTGATCCAATTGCACAAGCCGCAAATGATCACGTTCGCTAGCAGTAGGTTTAGCCATATGATAGGAAACAACTCTACTAGAAGGCTTTTTACCTTGTGCTAACATTATATCAGTAAAACTAGTTGTTCCCGACATTTTTTCTTGAACCTTTTGGCGCGCTACAAAAGTTCCTGATCCCACCTTCCTTTGTAAAATACCTTCATCAACTAACGTCTGTACTGCTTGTCGTAAAGTCATCCGACTAACTTTAAAACTAGTAGCTAGTTCTCTTTCAGATGGAATCCGCTGCCCGATTTTCCATTTACCCGCAGCAATATCTTGCTTAATTGTATTATGTATTTGTACATAAATTGGCATTTCCTGCACAGATCTCCCTCCTACTTCCCATTAATTTTATAAAATAAAAAAGCTGAAACTAACGTTTCAGCTAAGAATTGGGTTAGCTGGATTCGAACCAGCGCATAATGGAGTCAAAGTCCATTGCCTTACCGCTTGGCTATAACCCAATAATGGAAGGGAGTGGATTCGAACCACCGAACCCGAAGGAGCGGATTTACAGTCCGCCGCGTTTAGCCAGACTTCGCTACCCTTCCAAAAAACTATCAATAGAACACAAATAATAATACCTAATATTATCACTCATTGCAATAGTTAATTTAATTTTTTCAATGAATTCTATTGAATATTTTGCTAAAAACATTAATACAATAAGAAGTATAACAATTAATGTGCCAAAAAACTAAAATTAGCACTTCACAAAATAAAAAAGATTCGACAAATTAGTCGAACCTTTTTAGTTAATACCAGCCATCAATTCTTTTATTTTTGGTGTAACAATCATTAATAAAATGGCAAAGAAAATGGCAACAATACCAATAGCACCAAAGTAAACCATCTCATGACCAGGATAGAACTTCACTAATTGTGCATTGATTGCTTGGCCTGCAGAATCTGTCAAAAACCACATGCTCATCATTTCAGAAGAAAAAGCCTTTGGAGCTAATTTAGTCGTAACAGATAGACCGATTGGCGAAATCAACATTTCACCAATCTCTACAATACCCCAACTCAAGACTAGCCATAATGGGCTAACTTTGCCACCATTACCAAACATCAAGGGCAATACTAAAACTAAATAAGAAATCCCAGTAAAGATAAGACCCAACCAAAATTTAGTTGGCGAAGACGGTTGCTTTTTACCTAATTTGGTCCATAACAAAGCAAAAATCGGCGTATAAATAATAATAAAGAATGGGTTCAAACTTTGGAACCAACTAGGAATCAGCTTGAAGCCACCAATATTCAACTGAGTATTGTTAGCAACAAACAATCCCAAAATGGACGATCCCTGTTCTTCAATTGCCCAAAAAATAACTGCGGCAACGAATAAGCCAATATAAGCACTAACTCGCGATTTTTCAATCTTAGTAACTTTTTTACTACTCAAAATAATTATAAAATAAGCAATTGGCAAAATAACACCAAAAATACTTAGCAACAAAATAACATTATTTAGACTAGCCGTTTTAGTCATAAACATAACTAAAGCAATAATAATAAGCGCTATAATTGCCACAAATACTTTTTTAATTAAACTAATTTTTTCTGCATGATTCAATGGATCGGGGGCAACTAAACTGTTCTTTGGTAAATACTTCTTACCTTGGTAATAGTAAGTGATTAAACCAAAGAACATACCAATTGCTGCCAATGAAAAACCAACATGGAAATTGAACCAACTCCAAAATTGACTAACCACAAAAGGAGCAATCATTGAACCTAAATTAATTCCCATGACGAATATACTGAAACCTGCATCACGCCTTTGATCAGTTTCACTATATAATCCGCCGACCATTTCAGAAACATTTGGTTTTAATAATCCAGTACCTATAGTAATAAATAAGATTGATATATATAATGCGGGAGCACCTAATGGTAGTGACAAACAAATATGTCCAAACATAATTAAGACGCCACCCCAAAAAACTGTGCGACGACTACCTAAAATACGGTCACTGATATAACCACCCAACACACCAGTCATATAAACTAGTGAACCATAGATAGCAACAATTGAAGCCGCTGTTTCTTGATTAAAACCTAAACCACCTTTACTAACTGCATAATACATGTAATAAAGTAAAATAGCACGCATGCCATAATAGCTAAATCTTTCCCAAAACTCAGTCATGAAAAGCGTTTCTAAACCCTTTGGTTGACCAAAAAACGCTCTGTCAGATTTATTTTCCATAGTAATCTCCTAATATTAAACATACAAGAGATATTTTAATATTTATTAAGAATAAAGTCAAAGCAGTTCTTATCAAAAATAATAAATAAATTTATAATTAAACCTATAAATATAAGATTATATCAAATCCAACCATAATTTTTATAATCAATATTACTTTTATTCATTTCTGAAACATATGGATTGCCAGATACATAAAAACGCAGTTGCTTATCAGTCCATGTACCACGTTTGCTTACATGGATGCGCGGTGAACTCATAATTCGTCGAGGAATCTTACTTCTCTGTATTTTCATAGTTAACGCCGAGTCAAAAATTGACGCTAAATTTAATTGCTTCGATGTAATTCCCAAGGTCTGTGTCAGTTTACCAGGTCCATTACTCAAGTTAAAACCAGTTTGTGAGCGATTTTTTTCCATTGAATCAATTCCACTTATTGGCTGCAAACCACGCAATAAAATTCCTTGTGGCAAATCTCTTTTTTGCGTAACCAGATTAAGCATAAGGTGTCCATATAGAGAATAAATATAATAGGTCCTGGATCAGCATACAATGCTTCATTAGCAAGACTCCGATGTCCTTTATAGGCATGAGCAGTCGAATATTCTCCACCCAAATAAGCTTCAGCTTCTACAATTAATCCACTTGTAATTTGTGATCCATTCCGATAAACCAATTCGCACCCTAAGATATCTTGCGCAATTTGTGAGGTTACATTATTTTGACAAAATCCAGTTAACCCTGACTTCATTATTGTTTACTCCTAAATCAAAATGTTAAAATGAAATCTAGATAGGAAGTGAGAACTATTAAAATTATTAAAACTAATAACTTAAATAATAGAATTTATCAAGATAGCCTTAAAATCAGAAAAATAGTATTTGTAAAAGAACAAAATGTGCCTATTGATCTGGAAATTGATAACAACGAAGAAATTTATACACACTATGTAGGATATGACAACGAAATCCCCGTAGTTACTGCTCGCTCTTTAAGAACTTCAGATAATTCCGGTTGGCATATTCAGCGTGTCGCTACTTTAAAAGAATATCGCCATAAAGGACTAGGTAAACAGTTGCTTGACTATATAGAACAACAGGCCAAAATGAATAATATTACCTATTTAGAACTATCAGCACAAGATCAAGCTCAGCCATTTTATCTAAAATTAGGCTATGAAGTTACCAGTAAACAATTTCTGGATGCTGGAATAAAACACCACAATATGAAAAAAACAATAAATTAAGAGATGCATCTGTTAATATTTGGGGAAAACAAGCACACACTTAATTTTAGGGTATATACTTATACAACAAAAAAACACAGTATATTGAATATATACTATGTTTTTTTATTGATCAATGCTCATGCCAGTTGCAGGATTCGAACCTGTGACCCTCGGTTTACGATACCGATGCTCTACCAACTGAGCTAAACTGGCGAAGAAAAGAAAACCAGTAAACAAAAAAAGCCGGTATCCCGACTATAGCTCCGGTTGTCAGACTCGAACTGACGACACCCTGATTAACAGTCAGATGCTCTACCAACTGAGCTAAACCGGAATAAACAGCGTGGCAACGACCTATCCTCGCAGGCAGTTTCCCACCAACTACTTTCGGCGTTGAGAAGCTTAACTTCTGTGTTCGGCATGTCGACAGGTGTTTCCTCCTCGCTATCGCCACCACACTTGCTCTCTTCTCTTCTGAAAGAACCTTAGTCCTCTCAAAACTGAATATTAAGATAATTCTTCACCTTCACTGCTTGGTTAAGCCCTCGACCGATTAGTATTGCTCCGCTCCATATATCACTACACTTCCACGCGCAACCTATCTACCTCATCTTCTTTGAGGGGTCTTACTTCATTACTGAATGGGAAATCTCATCTTGAGGTGGGTTTCACACTTAGATGCTTTCAGCGTTTATCCCTTCCATACATAGCTACCCAGCGATGCCTTTGGCAAGACAACTGGTACACCAGTGGTATGTCCATCCCGGTCCTCTCGTACTAAGGACAGATCCTCTCAAATTTCCTACGCCCGCGACGGATAGGGACCGAACTGTCTCACGACGTTCTGAACCCAGCTCGCGTACCGCTTTAATGGGCGAACAGCCCAACCCTTGGGACCGACTACAGCCCCAGGATGCGATGAGCCGACATCGAGGTGCCAAACCTCCCCGTCGATGTGAACTCTTGGGGGAGATAAGCCTGTTATCCCCAGGGTAGCTTTTGTCCGTTGAGCGATGGCCCTTCCATACGGTGCCACCGGATCATTAAGCCCGACTTTCGTCCCTGCTCGACTTGTCTGTCTCGCAGTCAAGCTCCCTTCTACCTTTACACTCTACGAATGATTTCCAACCATTCTGAGGGAACCTTTGGGCGCCTCCGTTACTGTTTAGGAGGCGACCGCCCCAGTCAAACTGCCCACCTGACACTGTCTCCCGCCGTGCTTCAACGGCGTGGGTTAGAACTTTCATATAACAAGGGTAGTATCCCACCATTGCCTCCATCGATACTAGCGTACCGATTTCTATGGCTCCTACCTATCCTGTACATGTTACACAAAAATTCAATATCAAGCTACAGTAAAGCTCCATGGGGTCTTTCCGTCCTGTCGCGGGTAACCTGCATCTTCACGGGTATTATAATTTCACCGAGTCTATCGTTGAGACAGTGCCCAAATCATTACGCCTTTCGTGCGGGTCGGAACTTACCCGACAAGGAATTTCGCTACCTTAGGACCGTTATAGTTACGGCCGCCGTTTACTGGGGCTTCAATTCTGGGCTTCGACTCGAAGTCTAACTCATCCTCTTAACCTTCCAGCACCGGGCAGGCGTCAGCCCCTATACGTCATCTTACGATTTTGCAGAGACCTGTGTTTTTGATAAACAGTTGTTTGGGCCTTTTCACTGCGGCTGGCTTTTACACCAGCACCCCTTCTTCCGAAGTTACGGGGCTATTTTGCCGAGTTCCTTAACGATAGTTCTCTCGCTCACCTTAGGATTCTCTCCTTGACTACCTGTGTCGGTTTGCGGTACGGGTAATCAGTTTCTAACTAGAAGCTTTTCTCGGCAGTGTGACGCTCGTGCTTCGCTACTTAATTTCGCTCCCCATCACAGCTCGTCCTTAGAAATAAGCATTTGACTCATTCCCAGACTCACTGCTTGGACATGCTTTTCCAGCTGCATGCTCACGTTAATCTCCTGCGTCCCTCCATTGTTCAAACAAAACTGATTAGTACAGGAATCTCAACCTGTTATCCATCGATTACGCCTCTCGGCCTCATCTTAGGTCCCGACTAACCCTGGGCGGACGAGCCTTCCCCAGGAAACCTTAGTCTTCCGGTGGATCAGATTCTCACTGATCTCGCGCTACTCATACCGGCATTCTCACTTCTAAGCTCTCCACCAGTCCTCTCGATCTGGCTTCTTCGTGCTTACAACGCTCTCCTACCACATACACTTACGTGCACATCCACAGTTTCGGTACCATGCTTAGCCCCGGTACATTTTCGGCGCAGAGCCACTCGACTAGTGAGCTATTACGCACTCTTTAAATGAATTGCTGCTTCTAAGCCAACATCCTAGTTGTCTATGCAGCTCCACATCCTTTTCCACTTAGCATGGATTTTGGGACCTTAACTGGTGATCTGGGCTGTTTCCCTTTCGACGATGGATCTTATCACTCACCGTCTGACTCCCGAGTATAGATCTATGGCATTCGGAGTTTATCTGAATTCAGTAACCCATGACGGGCCCCTAGTCCAAACAGTGCTCTACCTCCACGATCCTCTCCTCGAGGCTAGCCCTAAAGCTATTTCGGAGAGAACCAGCTATCTCCAAGTTCGTTTGGAATTTCACCGCTACCCACACCTCATCCCCGCAATTTTCAACTTACGTGGGTTCGGTCCTCCAGTGCGTTTTACCGCACCTTCAACCTGGACATGGGTAGGTCACTTGGTTTCGGGTCTACGTCTACGTACTTCTTCGCCCTATTCAGACTCGCTTTCGCTTCGGCTCCGTCTTTTTCAACTTAACCTTGCACGCAAACGTAACTCGCCGGTTCATTCTACAAAAGGCACGCCATCACTCTTTAACGAGCTCTGACTACTTGTAGGCACACGGTTTCAGGATCTATTTCACTCCCCTCCCGGGGTGCTTTTCACCTTTCCCTCACGGTACTTGTTCACTATCGGTCACTAGGGAGTATTTAGCCTTGGGAGATGGTCCTCCCTGCTTCCGACGGGGTTTCACGTGCCCCGCCGTACTCAGGATCCTGGTAGAGTGTCTCTGATTTCGCTTACTAGACTGTCACTATCTTTGGTTCAGCTTCCCAACTGATTCTGCTATCTTTGACTTTCTCATGTCCCAGTCCTACAACCCCAAAAAGCATGCTCTTTGGTTTGGGCTCTTTCCATTTCGCTCGCCGCTACTCAGGAAATCGATTTTTCTTTCTCTTCCTGTGGCTACTTAGATGTTTCAGTTCACCACGTTTACCTCACTCTTAACTTTCGTTAAGGTGTAACTAGCTTTTACTCTAGCTGGGTTGCCCCATTCGGAGATCTCCGGATCTACGCTTACTTACAGCTACCCGAAGCATTTCGGTGTTCGTTCCGTCCTTCATCGGCTCCTAGTACCTAGGCATCCACCGTGCGCCCTTATCATCTTAACCTTACTAAAACAATAATTCGTTTCTTCTTGAATCTCTCGATTCGCAGTTTCTCGGTGTTTTCTGTTTCTTTCTCTTAATATTCAGTTTTCAAAGTACTAATTTTTGAGAGTAGACCTCTCAAAACTAAACAAAGTTTCTACAAAGTGCTTCCGTTATTTTCCTTAGAAAGGAGGTGATCCAGCCGCAGGTTCTCCTACGGCTACCTTGTTACGACTTCACCCTAATCATTTGTCCCACCTTAGACGGCTAGCTCCCCGAAGGGTTACCCCACCGGCTTTGGGTGTTACAAACTCTCATGGTGTGACGGGCGGTGTGTACAAGGCCCGGGAACGTATTCACCGCGGCATGCTGATCCGCGATTACTAGCGATTCCAACTTCATGCAGGCGAGTTGCAGCCTGCAATCCGAACTGAGAATGGTTTTAAGAGATCTGCTTGCCCTCGCGAGTTTGCTTCTCATTGTACCATCCATTGTAGCACGTGTGTAGCCCAGGTCATAAGGGGCATGATGATTTGACGTCGTCCCCACCTTCCTCCGGTTTGTCACCGGCAGTCTCACTAGAGTGCCCAACTTAATGCTGGCAACTAGTAACAAGGGTTGCGCTCGTTGCGGGACTTAACCCAACATCTCACGACACGAGCTGACGACAACCATGCACCACCTGTCTTCCTGTCCCCGAAGGGAACCCTGTATCTCTACAGCTTTCAGGAGATGTCAAGACCTGGTAAGGTTCTTCGCGTAGCTTCGAATTAAACCACATGCTCCACCGCTTGTGCGGGCCCCCGTCAATTCCTTTGAGTTTCAACCTTGCGGTCGTACTCCCCAGGCGGAGTGCTTAATGCGTTAGCTGCAGCACTGAGAGGCGGAAACCTCCCAACACTTAGCACTCATCGTTTACGGCATGGACTACCAGGGTATCTAATCCTGTTCGCTACCCATGCTTTCGAGCCTCAGCGTCAGTAACAGACCAGAGAGCCGCCTTCGCCACTGGTGTTCTTCCATATATCTACGCATTTCACCGCTACACATGGAGTTCCACTCTCCTCTTCTGCACTCAAGTCTTCCAGTTTCTGATGCTCTTCCTCAGTTAAGCTGAGGGCTTTCACATTCAGACTTAAAAAACCGCCTGCGCTCCCTTTACGCCCAATAAATCCGGACAACGCTTGCCACCTACGTATTACCGCGGCTGCTGGCACGTAGTTAGCCGTGACTTTCTGGTTGAATACCGTCACTATCTGAGCAGTTACTCTCAAATACGTTCTTCTTCAACAACAGGATTTTACGATCCGAAAACCTTCTTCATCCACGCGGCGTTGCTCCATCAGACTTTCGTCCATTGTGGAAGATTCCCTACTGCTGCCTCCCGTAGGAGTTTGGGCCGTGTCTCAGTCCCAATGTGGCCGATTACCCTCTCAGGTCGGCTATGCATCATTGCCTTGGTAAGCCGTTACCTTACCAACTAGCTAATGCACCGCAGGTCCATCCCAAAGTGACAGCCGAAACCGTCTTTCAACTTCTAGCCATGTGACCAAAAGGTTTATGCGGTATTAGCAACTGTTTCCAGTTGTTATCCCCCGCTTTGGGGCAGGTTACCTACGTGTTACTCACCCATCCGCCGCTCGCTTTACTATCTTCCTACCCGAAGGTATTCCGTTAGCTCAGCTCGCTCGACTTGCATGTATTAGGCACGCCGCCAGCGTTCGTCCTGAGCCAGGATCAAACTCTCATTTTTAGTTTGTGACTCATAGACTCAAACTTGCGTTCTTGTCTTCTTTATTGCTCTTAATTGACAGGTTCTTGTGAACCCTGCACTTTGCTTAAAAGAAACTTTGTTCAGTTTTCAAAGGTCTACTTTGTTGCTCGTCGACTTGCGTCGGCTCTCATATTATATCATCTCAACGATCACATGTCAACAACTTTTTTTAGAAGTGTTTGCGTTTCTTTCAACGCCTGTGTCTGTCTCGCTGACAACAAATGATATATTATCAACTTTTCGTCCTTTTGGCAAGTACTTTTTTCTTTATTTTGTTATTTTTTTCTCCCCATTCATATAAGGAACCAAAATATCAGGAATAGTAACAGTACCATCTTCGTTTTGATAATTCTCTAAGATTGCTGCTACAGCACGCCCTACAGCTAATCCTGAGCCATTTAAAGTGTGAACAAATTCTAGCTTACCTTCTGAATTACGATAACGAATTTGCGAGCGACGAGCTTGAAAATCCGTGCAATTAGAACAACTAGAAATTTCTCGATACATATTTTGTTGAGGCATCCATACTTCTAAATCATACGTTTTTGCAGAACTAAAACTAGCATCACCACTTGATAATGTTATTACACGATACGGCAAATTCAATTTACGCAAAATATTTTCTGCATTAGCTGTTAACTTTTCCAATTCATTCCATGAATCCTCAGGTTTACAAAATTTGACCATTTCAACTTTATTGAATTGGTGCAATCTAATCAAACCACGAGTATCACGTCCAGCAGAACCAGCTTCTGAACGAAAACAAGGTGTCAAAGCTGTCAAATAAGTTGGTAATTGTTCTTCACTAAGAATTTCACCACGATAATAGTTAGTCAAAGGAACTTCAGCTGTAGGAATTAACGTTAAAGGACGTTCTTCATCCATAATTGAATAAACATCTTCCGTAAATTTAGGAAACTGTCCTGTACCAAACATAGAATCATTATTCACCAAATATGGTGGAACCACTTCAGTATAGCCATCTTTTTGATGTTCATCTAACATAAAGTTATATAGAGCACGTTCTAATTTAGCACCTAAGCCCATGTAATATACAAAGCGACTTCCTGCTACTTTAGCACCACGTTCAAAATCCAGGATATTAAGATTTTCGCCCAACTCCCAATGTGCCTTAGGCTCAAAGCTGAACTCACGAGGGGTTTCCCATTTGCGCAATTCAGTATTAGCTGATTCATCAGCACCTACAGGAACAGAATCATCACTAAAATTAGGTAAGCGAACTAAAATTTGTTCCGTTTGCTCACTAATTTGTTCCAATTGTGCATCTAAATGCTTAATATCTTGTCCAACATGCTGCATCTTGGTAATTTGTTGATTTGCATCTTCTTTAGCTCTTTTCAAAGTAGCAATTTGCTTAGAAACTTCATTACGTTGAGCTTTTAGTTCTTCAACTTGAGTCATTATTTCACGCCTTTTTGCGTCTAGAATTAATAAATCATCAATTTGACTACCTGAAACATTTCGTTGCTCCATTTTTTCTTTAGCCCAAGCTGGATTTTTTCGAATTAATTTAATATCTAACATAACAATTCCTCCAAAAATAAAAGAGACTCATCCCCAATAGGGACGAATCTCTAGATTCGCGGTACCACCCACGTTCAACAAACTAATGTTGCCACTTTGATGTTTTTATTTAAATAATTGAGAATATATTCATGATACTGGAAGACGAATTGCTAGATTCTCAACTTCTTCTAGCTCTCTGTAAATTCTAAAGGTACCATATACTACATACATGATAATATAATGCATACCAAATTGCAATTACTTAGAAATTTTCTCATTAGTCCAAATATCTCTAATCAGACTCAACAATTGACCATATTGAATACTATCAGTATCATGATTCCACTGAAACATGTAAGCAGTTGATTTATGCTTAACATTGATTGTTGAACTTGTGGTAATTATCAAATCAGCTGTCGTGGAATCATCAACCAATTCTACATAAGGCAAAGCATATAAAGTCCCGATTAAGTCAACATAGTAAAAGAAATCTTCTTCTATGCTAGGATATACTTTCACCGCAAAATGTTTTGAAGACAAAACCATTAAACGTAGAGATACATTATATAATGTATCAGTCAAAAGAGTTACCTTATCATCAAAATCCAAAAACTCTTCATTATTGACTAAATTAGTCAAAACTGTTCTAATCTGCTTTTTATATTCCGGTAAATCAATACTTGACATATCCATTTCTTCACCAGCATAGAAAGTTACCATCTGATAATAACTATTGCCAAACGCCAAAATTCCAATAATAATGCGTACACAATTCACTTGTAACAACTTCATGGCATCATCATCAAGATTTAGGCGCTGTTGCACGTCGTAAGGCATAGCTTGCAAAGATTCAATCACAAAATGATAAATTGTTGTATCATATTCCTTCACATAATCCAGAATTTCTCCTAATTTATCAGCACGATAAGGAATATCATTTAAAGAACAATGGATTAAATTATATAAATTATAAGTTTCATTCATCAATATTGAATCGGGCAAATCCAAGAAATGTTTAATAATAGGTTTCAATCCAGATTCAGTAACTTTATTATTATCAGCATCTTTCAAAAGTGAGCTATAAATATTAGTATGCGGATATTGAATATAGTTAATTCGTGGATCCTTTTTCAATGAATGACCATGATAACTGCGTAAACAACTGACAGCAGCAAAATTAGTAAAGAGCAAGAAAGTTATTTCGTTGAAGTCCGAATATCTTAGTTGTTGCAGCGCATTTTGCATCAACCAAACAGCAGATTTTTGGTCAAATTCTTTAAAAGGCCAGGCAAATCCTCTTGTTGCATCCCAAAACATAATACCCAAAGCCAAACGAATATCTTTCTCGTCACCTACAAAGCGCATTGGCTCATAAGTAACGCGAATATCAAATTTCTTCAAAAAAATACGCATAGAACGTAAATGACGTAAAGCTGTAGCCTTGCTGTTGCCACGTTCTTGATAAAAATTCTCAAAAGATTGGCAACTTCCCTCCAAAATGGCACTCATAAAATTAAAAGTATCTGATTGCTTAACCAAAAAATAATGATACTCATCATTGCTAACTGCAAAAATATCCCTAATAGAAGGATCTAATTTATCAAGTAAAACCTTCATATCATGCACAATACTGTCATAAGTGTTATAAATACTGCCGTAACTTTTGTTCATTTGAGCAGCAATCTGTCTAAAATTAATATCGTAAATATCAAATTGCAGGTCACGATACGCATCTAAACTAGCTTTGTTAGCGTGCTCCAAAATCTTTGACTGTCGAACTTGCTCAAACAATTTTAATTTCTCTAAATCCGAAGTCGATAAAAATATATCTTGATGTTTATCCAAAATTCAATCCTCCAGCTTCTAATAAGATTTCCCCAAATCTATTATCATAAACAAAATAATTCAAACTAATATATTGTTATGATACTAGTTATAATCTATCCTATTAAAGATAAAAATTCAAATAAAACAATAATTTATTATTTTATCTTGCCTATGACCTTAAAACGCACCAAAAAAATCCATGAAATGAGATTTAAAAATAACATTTAGCACAAAAAAATACCCTCACTTTTTAGTGAAGGTATTTTTACTATTGTGTGCTGTCCGCAGCAAGTGTCCAAGTAATTGTAGCAGTATAATCACCTACTTTTTGACCACTAGTAGGACCAGTATATAAATTCATCTTATTAAAACACAGTCCCCATACACCTGTACCTTTTCCTTTGTCAGCAGACATAACTACAGCAGAAGTAGGTACATCGTCTTTAAGCAAACCTTGTGAAGTAACAGGTTCAACAGGCTTAATGGATATAGGATTACTATTATTAACATTACTGCTAGACGGCGCCGTAGCCATTCCCGCAGTACTTTCAAATATAGGGTCGCCAGCATTCTCATAAAAGTTCTTAACAGCATAAACTGTAGACGACTCAATATTCAGTGATTCAATATCTTGCACATTATCTCCATTTTTAAAAGGAGATATGCTAGCACTTAAACTCCAGCCTGTATTATCAGCACCCCGACTGTCAGCAACAATGACTGAATTTTGTAAAATACTAGCGTTATCTACAGGCTGTGTACCATCAGAATATGGAACAAAATGCCACTTACGACTGACATATTGTAATTGCTTTCCGAAATAAAAGTTTTGAGTACTGGGTGTATAAACACCCAGTTTGCCCGTAGCAAAACCAACACCACTTGTACTTTGTGGTGGCTTAGAACTTGTAGGATCAACTGGCACATTATCAGGTAAACTTTCTGCACTAACCTCAATATTATAACTACAAATTAATGCAGTTATGATAGCCAGAACACTCAAAAATTGACTAAATATATTTAGCAGCTTTGAAATTTTCAAACTATCCCCCCACTATCTATATATCATTTTGATGCTTTCTTTTGACCTTTTCTATAAAACCAGTAGAACAAAATCCCGATCAAAATAATTAAAATAATAACAATAATAATAATCAACGGCCAATAATTCTTCTTTACAGCAGGATTTTGTCTATTCAGACGATTAGCATCTTCAGGTGAAATAGTAAAATTCTTTTTAAAATTCCAACTACGAGCCGAAGTCTTAACGTGAACACGAGCCTGATAATTACCAGCTTTCATAGGCTCATTTCCCCAACTAATCGGAAAATCAAAATTAGAATTAGGGGCAAAATTCATCTGCTTCTGGTTACTTCTAAATAACAACTTATTACTATTAGCAGGATAAATTTTAGCATCCACCTGCATGTCATTATTAGTTATATACTTAGGTTCAAAATTCTGCAAATTGATAAATACAGCAGGATTGTTGGCTAAAAGCGCTGGTTTAACTCGAACTAAACGCAAATCAGGTTGCGCCTCATCAAAGTTACCGACCTTGAACAACACACTGACAGCGTAAGAATAAACATTATTCAAGTGCATACCAGATTTAGAAGCTGACTTTTTAGCTGCCTTATTATTCACAGTAGGTGAATAAATATAAAAGCTACCAAGCATAGCACCATTTAATTTAGGTGCATTAACTTGAACATTCTCCACTACATCTTGCGATTGTTTTGGTTGAATCTTGATAGTCTTCTTGGTAGGACCCATTTTAGTCCAGTTATACTTTAAGCTAGAGTCAACTTTATGCGACAAATTCGAATAATTAAGTTGACCTTGGCTAGTAGTACCGGCAACGGTTGGTACAACAACCACTTTGATTGGATACTTATGGTTGTTTGTAATCTTCATTGTTAGTGGGTAACTTTGTCCGGATTGCGCACTAACAGTAAAAAAATCATCTTTACTGGCGGTAGGTTGCGCACCAGTAGTAGGCTCCACAGAAAAACCTGCTGCACCGCTAATAGCAGCTTTAGCAGTAGTATGGAATCCAAATACAGCAACTACTAAAATAGCTACCACTATAAATATTCGTCGAAATTGTCGCACTATCATTCTCCTAGCTTAGTTCATGTGCAGGTTAATAAAACATTACTATCAGTTACCAGGTGTTGGATCTGCATTAAGTGTCCAATTTAGTGTTGATTTATAAACTTTACCAGTCTTTATACTTTGGATGTTGTCAACAGTTGGATTTAAAGTGACATCTGCACTAGGAAAACTAATACCAGTAGGTCCAAAACGCTTGACACTAGCTATAACCGATGGGTTGGTACTAACAGTTGAGACTGGTGAATCAGCAGAAGGACCATCTAAAGAAATCTTATCTGTAGCACTTGGACTACCACTATCAACTGAATATGATGGAGTACCGTCTGAATCGATTGTAGTCTTTATATTACTAAAGTTAACCCCACTGATTTTCATAGGGATATTTATTTTAGCATCACCGGAATCAGCAGTAGCAAATTCCTCCATAGATAATGTTAAATTCCAAGAATGATCTGGAGCAGTGTTGGCCTCTGTATCACGATTATCAACAACAATAGCAGCCCGATTCCTATCACTACCATCACTACCAGAATCGGCATTAAATAGATTAAGTGGTTTCGTAGAAACTTTATTGCCTGCGCCAAAATCAAAGTTAGGCACTTGAACAAGCAATAAATCACCAGATTCAAACTGCACACCAGCTGTGCTATCATGAGTGGCAGCAGAACCAGATGTCGCTGCTACGCCAGAGCCATCGTTAATTTCCTCTGAATCACTGCTTAATACTCCACTACCAGCAGCTTGAACATTTTGAACTACTAACGGAGCTCCTACAGCCAACAATGCAACAGAACTAAAAGCTATACTTAATTTATTAGATTTCATGAATTAATTCCCTCCTCAAATATTTAACACTTATAATTTAACATTATAAGCTAACTAAAAACACAAATAAAGTTCAAACAAGTCACAATTATGTCACAAACATTGTAACCATTTAAATAATAATTTACCTTTGCCGCTTAATACCGCGGTTAAAAGCATACTTAAACATAACATATAAAAAAATCATAAACAATAAAATAACTAAAATAATTATAATAATAATAAATGGCAACTTATCATGTTTCAAAAACAGATTATGTTTGTTCAAGCTATTGGCTTCATGCTCACTAACCACTAAATAGCGCTTAAAATGCCATTTGCTATCACCAGTATCCACTTTCATAGAATATTGATAGCGTCCTGGCTTAATCATTTGCCTCCCCATATCTAAACTCAATGGGGCAATTGCATTGGCTGTCAAAGATCCGGCAGTCAAATGCTGCTGCTTAATAACCTTGCCTTGACTATTTTTAAGTTGCATCTGATAATCAACCGCCCCACTACCATAATAAAGTGGCTGCTGATTATGCAAATTGGCAACTAAATTGACACTGCCTGATTTGCTCTGGAAAGCGACTTTACCCAAGTCAACTTTAGGTTTCAATTGATTGTAATCACCAATATTTAATAGTACGCCATAAGCAATTTGAAAAGTATTAACTTGATTATGACGATGATGTTTTTGTAACAATTTGACTAGAATTGCACCAGAGATCGTTCCTTGATAATTATTAGGTGCTTCCACAGTCAATGGAACACGTGTTGTTGAATGTGCTTTAACAGTAACTTTCTGCGGCTTTAACCCCAATTGCTGCAGATCATATTTGAACGACTTATCCAAATTATGATGACTAGGATCGACCAGATTGATATTGCCAGTAGCATCAGTATGAGCAATTGTGCCACGAACCAACACCTTGAGATCACGATTAGAGGTATTATTCAAACGAACCGCAAAATCGGCAGTAGCTTCGGGCTGCAAATCAACATTGACTACAGAACTAGACGCTAGAACTTTATTAGTTGCTGGAACTTCCAGTTGCGTAGTAATCGGCATTCCTTGATCTATTGCATGCACTTCATGTTGATTACAAAAAAGCCATCCCGCGCTGATCAAAACTATCACCATGAAATAAGAAAAGCTGTGTTTTTTCATCATTTAAATAAAACCTTAAGCTGTTGTGGACAAGGTCCAAGTAATATCCATCAAATATGTTTTATTGACAGAAATATAGCTACTAGGAACATATAAAAGACCCGATTGAACCTTTTTATCAGTAGAAGAATTATCAGAAAATGTGAAAGAATAAGTAGTACTAGTGATGGGATTGGAAATATCAGTGCTTTTACTCCTAGATACTAACACATGATTACTAGTACTAGAACTGTCATCAGCTATCAAGGTTGGCTTATAAGTTGCAACATCAGCAGCAGCAGGAGAACCTGGATTTGGATCCTTTAAGGAAGGGTTCAAATATAAACTAATTTTGGAATTAGGATAACTATTAGAAGCATTGGTAGGTGCATTGGTAGGTGATGCAAGGTTTGCAGACACATTCCAATTAACATTATTATTACCATCTTCAACTACTAATTTACGATCACCAGGTTTTTTTTCATTATTTAAGGATATCCAAGTTGATCTATATCTATCGTCGAAGTTAGGTAACTTTATATTGCTTTTGTTACTACCAAAATCAAAATTAGGAACGGAGGTCAGGCTCAAAGGAGCAGATACTAAGTCTGTTGTATAATTCACTCCAGCATAAGACGTCCCTGTACTAGAAGAAGTCTTAGCAGCTGTCACACCATCCGGATCAATTCCACTAGGAACTCCATCAATTCCATTAGGAACTCCACTACCACCCAGTGCATTGTCTGCATTAACAGGTAAAACATTGACCATTGAACTCCCTACTCCCAGCGCCATAATGACACCAACAGATAATTGTAATTTTAAGTTCATTTTTCTCCCCCTTTAAAAGCTTGATTACCACCGTAATAGTAAACTAAACAAGTCAATAAAACCATAACTAGTAACAATAAAACCAATACCACAATAATTATAACCTTATAATCTGGATCTTTCTTGGGTAATAATTTATTGAATTCTTGTGCTTGCTTTTTAGTAACTATCAAATTGCGATGAAATACATAATGTCGCTTCTTATTCTTTAAAACATAAGTAACTTTATATGTTCCTGCTACCAAGGGACCCTTGCCCCAAGGTACCAACCAATTAAGCTTAGAGTTTCCCGCGAATTCCACATTTGGGAAAGTTTTCTGAAAATTAAGCCGTGACTTGGGAGCTTGCTCCACTTTAACTCGGGCGGATGCCCGTAGCAAAGGATAATTCTGCCGATTACTAATTGGTGTCCGTAACATAACCTTGCCATTTTCTGACTTCAATGTTGGGGCAGCAACTGAAAACTTCGGTGCCAGTGCTGCTCTTTTTTGAAAAATATTCAAGCCATAACTAATCGCCGCTGTTGAAATAACAGACTGATTGTGATTTTTCTTCACCCGACTAGTCTGGTGAGCAACGTCTGATTCTGACTTAAAGAACAGCCCTCCCATCAATGTACCCTTAATAGGTCGTTGAGGAGTAGTTAAAATTACTGACGAATCAGTTGAACCATTGGGCGGAACCGTTACTTTCTGCTTAGAAACTAGCTTACGCAAATCGTTCTGTGCACCCGGACCAGGATTATTCTTAGGATTGTCAATTCCAATTTGTAAATCATTGGAAGTCTGTGCAACTGTTGGGGTAACGGTGATTATATTTTCTTTGTTAGTCAGATTAATCAGCTTGAATTTTAACGTGTAAGTCTGCTGTGGCTGGACTGCTAAATACCAACCACCTTTCACAGAACCTACTTGATGTTCTGTAGCTTCAGGAATGACACTAAAAGTGCCACCTGCAGCTTGAACAGGCGTATTAAAATGACATACAGTAAATATAACTAAGCTGATACAACTTAAAACAAAAAAACAGCGCCGCTTTATATTAATATTCGGGAATTGCACAAATTACAGCCCCATACTTTGAGTATTATCAATGGAAATAGTCCAAGTTAATGGCATGATCAGGGTTAAACCAGTATTTCCGTAACTACCTAATTTTGCCTCTAAATTACGTCGAGTACCTGGATTTAATTGTAAAGTTGCAGACGATTTATCATTAAGCGCTACACGGACTTGTCCTTGAAAACCAGCAGCAGAAGTAAAGACATCGGTAGGAGTCTGTCCACCTAATGGAATATCACCGCTAACTCCTGCAACCCCCGATTCAGTAGTCCAATCATTAGCATTCCCCGTTGATGAAACCGATACTGAATTAGCATCGCTGGATAAACTTAAAGTACCCAGACCCGATTCGCTGTCACTTTCGCTAATCAAATCAGACGCATCATCATCAACTTTTTTACCAGTAGCAGGGTTCACTAAATAGTTGGTACCATTTTGAACCGACACCTTAAAAGGAACATTAGTGTCAGGTGAATTAACTTGTAAATATCTATCTTTTCCTGTTTCTTCTGTATTTGTATTTGCCAAATTCAAACTAGTTTTACGATAATTTTTATTCGTCCCAAAATCTAAATTAGGCATACTAACAATATATAACTTAGCATCAGTAAAAGTAACTGAGACATCCGTTGTTCCCGTAACATCGTCTGCACAAACACTCTCAAAATCATTGGCTGCAGTAATTCCCCCCATTAGGAAAACCGCAAATAAAACAATACCCCATTTTGACTTATTCACTATACACACCTCAAATTTATTATAGCAATCATCTTGCTTAACGTCTATGCTGGTTTTGTCCCCTCATATAAATCCATAATAAATATAAAACAACAGCTAGAACTATTAGAATGCCAAATATAAACAACCATGGCAAGAAGCGATGAGGTCTTTTAGGCTGTGTTGATTTCTCAACTTTAGTGGCTTGTTTTTGAGTAATCGTAAAGTGACGAACAAAAGTCTTACTATAACCATTTTTAGCATTAATAACTAACGTAAGCTTATAAGACCCTGCTGGTAATTTATCAAATGGTAATAATACATGCCAAATTGAATTTGGTGCCATTTGCAAATTATCCATTTTTTTAACCGTTTTTTTACCATTATGGATAAAAGTTGCTCGCAATTTCATGCCGCTAACATTGATAGGAGCAGAGTTACGTAGCTCAAAACCAATTCCCTTTTGCATATTACGGCTGCGAGCTACCACATCTTTGCTCATCGTAACATTAGGCGTCACTGCTTCATCTGGCTTGCTGCGTAAAACAATACCAGTCACATATTGAACACGATTTTGAATGGCAAAATTACTATTCGTCGACTCCCCCGCATTGGCTGTCGCCGAAACTCCCCCTAAAATAATTCCAGAAAATGGATTTTTAGGTGCTTTATAAGTAAAGCTAACCACTTTTGTTTCTTGAGGTTTCAGGATGACTTTCTTTGAATGCTTCCCCACAATCAAAGAACTCAAGGATGGCTGATTAGCCTTGTACAATTTTACATTAGAGCGATCATAGCTGATAATCCCATTGTTTGAAGTATAAGCATCATTCACCGCTACAGTTACTTTTGTAGTCTTCGTACCCAAATTAATAACTGCCAATTTTAAATCCTGCTGGGCATCGGGCGTAACCTTTAGATCATAAAACGTTTCTTTATTATTAATCTGATTATCCGGCAAAATGGCTCGAACTGAAAAAGAATGTGGTTGCGTCTGATCACCACTACGAGCCTGTGCATTGGTTGGTTGTAGAAAAACAAACCAGCTACAAATCATCATTATCAGCATCGAAATTTTATATTTCATACAATCTCACTTCTCTTGTTCATTAATTAAATTTAACGGTGCACAGATCTCGTTTTTTGTTGACGGGATTGGCTCCAAAGTCCCCACACTACAAAGAAAATCAATAACAAAAGTGCTAAAACAATCATTAAATACATTACTGTCCGGTCAGGTATCAAATTACTACTTGCTTTATTGACGCGATCAGCTTGGGTCTGAGTAATACGATAACTACCAGAAAACCTCCAATGCGTTTTACCACTACGCGCTGTTCCGGTAGCTTGATAAATACCAGGCTTTACAGGAAGTGATTGCTGGTCAAAAGCAACGGGAACCGTTGAATTAGGTGCAATATTCTTATAAGTTTGATCCACATTAACCGGTTTGAACCCTAAATGGAGTAACTCTAAAAGCCCCTTGCGTTTCAAATTCATGTGCACCGTTACATTTTTCATTGAACCAGGTTGATTATTGGATAAATTGACATTAATAAAAGGCTTTTTTTGAACAACTTCTGCAGAAACATCGGATAGTACTAAGACACCACCAACCGCTTTATTATCTTCAGTCAACCAAACAGGAACCTTTAAACCAGGACTAGACGGCTGACTAAGATCATAAATATAAAAGCCACCCATCATCAAGCCAGTAAAAGACTTGGCTGGTGTTTTAATGTTAAAAGCGATTTCTTTTGTTTGATTGGGTGCCAAAGTAACATTCTTAGCTTGTGTCATATCTTTAAAAGCATAACGCAGACCATTTTGCCCAGAACTAATAACCTGTTGATAAGTAATCGTTCCCTCAGTGCTAGTTGACGCATTAGTTGGACGAACGCGCAGTTTAACACTACCGACGCCAAAATTAGTTATCGAAAGCTTCACTTGATACATGCGATTAGGTTTAGCAATAATCTGAAAATGATCTGTAATATCTGAATTATCAATAATTGGTGTTACCGACACATTTTCAGTGCTAGCCTGAGTCGCGATAGTTCTATTAGTAAAAATAAACAATGTACAAAATAAAATCGCAAATAGAAATAATCGTATTTTCTTCATAATTACCCCACACAATAATAATGATGATATCACACTTTGTACAAAAAATGCAGACACCTATTAAAAGTATCTGCATTATAAAAATTGTGTCATTAACTACAGTTAATTATTATTTTTTTGATTGCGCCGACCAAAGTAAATACCTAAACCTAAAACTAACAAGATAACTAGAATGGCAATTAAAATCCATAACCACATATAGTTGGGCTTAATACCTGACAACTTGTTATATTTAGCTGCATCAGCATCAGAAATTGTAAAGTCTTTGTTAACTACCCAGGATTTTGTCTTATCATTAGAAACTAATTTAATCCGCAAATGATAATCACCAGCTTGTAAAGGTGTCTTGCCCCAATCAATCATATAATCAAAGTTGGAATTAGGGGCAGGAGAAATAGCCGACATAGTAGCTGTTTTTTTGAATTTATGATCATCAGGACGTCGCGTTACAGTAGCTTTAGCGTCGATGCTAGCGTTATAACCTTTAACATAATTTTGCAAGTTAGCTTTCACACCACGTTGTTTCAACGTAGCATTGGCGAACGGTACGACTGTCCGGACTTTGAAGTTAGGTTGCATTTTGGAATTCTTATCTTGACGAATAACAATGCCCATACCTTGCACAAATTTATTCTTCAACAAAGTTCCATTACTAGAAACAGTCGTTTGCGTCTTCTCACCTTTAGCAGGTGTAACAGCAATACCACCCATTAAAAATCCCTTGAATTTTTGAACTGGAATTTGCACTTGGAACTTAACATCAACCATGCCACCAGCAGGCACCGTAACTGTCTGGGCTTTAGGTTGCACAATATTACGCAACTTAATTTTCAAACTAGGGTCATTAGCAGAATTAGATGAAAAACTTAATGTCCCACTATTATTAGTATAACCAGTATAAACATTAGCAGTATATTTATGTGATTTAGTATCTTTATTAATTACGGTCGTAGCAATAGTATGTGTACTCCCCGGATCACCATAAATATCAATAAAACCGCTCTTCCCCAATTGATTGTCGCCATACACTGGCTTCAAACCATAATTACCTACAGATGCATCCACTAACGTACTACTCAAACTCACAAAGCTTACAGTCATAACAAAAGATACAAACAATCTAATAAATTTTTTCATCAATAACCACACCTCAAGTATAGAATCTATGTAAAACTATGATAGACTTGTATACTTATAAAAAATAAATTCAACGTCATATCATGGTTTTCAAAAAAATAGAAAGATAGTAGAAACTATCTCTCTACATAAATAAAAATAAACTATTAATTACTTCCAACTGTAGAAGGATCAACATCAGTAGACAAAGTCCAAGTCAATTCTGCAGCGTAACTACCTTTTGGTGTGTTTTGTGGAACAGTCATTGTGATACCATCTTGGTCTTGGAAATTGAACACAAAGTTACCTTTACCTTCATTCTTTGGTGCATCAATGACAGTTTTTGCAGCATCATTAGCTTTAATAGTATTTGCTCCAAAAGTAACAGTTTTATGACCAACAGTGCTTAGACCATCAGATGTCACTGTAGGCAAGTTCAAAGCAAAGCCTGGATTCGTTGCAGCTGAACCCGTAGAAGTGTCATTCATCTTACCCATTCCAAGTGCCAATTTAAAACCTAAGCCCTCATCACCAGTTGAACTATCTGCACGCGAGTCAGTAATTTGCAAAACACCATCTTTATTACCATCTGCAGCTTTGCCACTGTTGTTCAAATTGTTTTTCAAGACAGCATCTGATCCAGCAACTGCTGGGTTGAAGTTGAAATCAGGTACTCTATCTAGAGACAAAGTATCCTCTACAACATTAACACTAGCATATGAATTAGCAACTGCGTTAGTACCAGAATTAGCTTCCGCAACTTGATCTGAGTTTGAATCATTCAACTTAATGTTGTCACCATTAACACCAGTAGCAGCATTAGCTATTGTAGCAGGTGCAATAGCTGACAAAGCAACAGCAGCAGTTGCGACTGAAGCAAATAATTTATTCATTTTCATAATAGAATCCCCCTAAAAATATTTCACACCTTAAGGTGCAATTGATACAATAAATAGGATAGCACTTTTCACAAAAAAAACAACAAATATCTAATATTTTTCACGAATAATAGATAAATTATTCTTACATAATGTTGTTAAACTCTTGCGATATATAAATGCTAGACCTAGTAACAGCGCAAAACCTAGCAGAACTGCTCCGTAATTCACCTGATCACCAGTTTGTGGATAAGATGGATTTTGAACAACATTCACGGCACCACCCTCAGTGTTCAAATGTTCTAATTTTGGTTGGACAGTCGTTGTTTGTTCACCAACATTATCTTTAACAAAAACACGAGCAGTACTACCTTTGCTTTGTGAACTATCACTAGTATCGCTTCCCCCCTGACTAGATCCCTTAGTAACTGGGAGTGCTCGAGCAACTTCATTACCTTGATAATCATAACCCGTGCCAGCCCACATTGAAGTGGAATAAACACCAATTACCACGGCAATAGTCGCTACTACAGCAACTGTAATCCCAATTACTTTCCGCCAAGTGAGTCGCTTAAAATCATGTGATGGCTGTTTTTTCATAGCCATAACCCCTTTCGTAAGCACCTCATAACAATACATGTTCACAACGAACAATATATCACCGTGGCAAGGATATTTCAAACCATATTGTATCTCTAAATAATGGTTTGCCATTTTTGCCAAATAGTTTTGGGCGAAAAATTATGCACTAGTTCATAAGATTTGTCGGACAAATCTTGACGCAATTTACTGTCAGACAAAATAGTAGTTAATTTTTTAGTAGCTGAATAAATATCACCTTGAGCAATAAGATAGCCATTTTGGTTGTCGACCATTATGTCACTTGGACCGTAGCGGCAGTCATAACTAATTTCTGGTAAGCCATGGCTCAAGCCCTCTAACAACGCCAAAGACAACCCCTCATTACTAGAAGTTAACATTAAAGCAGAAGCTTGATCGTAAACATCATCTAAATTAGGTACAATACCTTTAAAAGAAACCGTATCTTTTAAATGCAATTCATTGACCAAATTATTAATTTTAGTTGCTTCTTGCATATAAGTTATCCCACCATAAATTTCTAATTTAACTTGTGGAATATGTTTTTTAACACGCGCAATAATTTTTAACGCTTGATCAATTTGTTTTTCTGGGGAAATCCGCGCGACTAACAGCACTAAGTAGGGATCACGTTTTTTCATCGGAATGCGTTTCAGAGATGGCGTAGTAGTTCCACTCGGAATAACTCGTACTTTATCTCCTAAAGAAAATCGCTGATTAAGTTCATCTTTCTCCCATTGTGTGGGACAAATAAGATAATCAAATTGCTCAGCATGTCGCAAAGCGTATTCATAATTGAAATTCAATTCGTCAGTCATAGGATCATTTTTTATTACATCTTTGGAAAATACACTATGGATATAAACTGCTTTTTTAGCTGGTGTTTGCATCTGAGATAAACCTTGAGTACATTCAACGCGATCAGAAATAAATAAATTATTTTCGCCGAAATCTTGATTCAAATTATCAAAGAAAAAAGCTTGAAAAGAGTATAAATTATTAAAATTGTGCTTTTGACCCCGGAAAAGTAATTTATATAACATTACTTTTTGGCCATCTTTGAAAATTTCTGTACAAAAAGCTTGCCCTTGCTGATTAATAATTCTTAGCTTAGCAGCCTGGCCCCGGCGATTATATTCATAATGTGCCGATAAAAATCCGCGAGTATCATAACCCTCCGCTGAGGTAGGTACTGAACTATTAAGATTAGAAAACACCACAGAAGTTACTTGATGGCTATGCGTATCACTGCGAATTAATAATTGCCGATGATCATCAGTAATAGCTAAATAGCCTTCTTCATTCTTATCCACACCTAAAAATCGCTGTATGTGAAAGCCATGCTGCTTGCAATATGTTTGCGGGGTATTTACTTGAAAATAGTCTGTTCGATTATTGCCAAAATAATCAAATACATTGATTACATCATCTAAAGCAACATTGAATTTACCAGGACCCTGTGCCCAATTGTTGCGATAAAAAGTAGTAATTATTTTAGCTGGTTCTTGGAATTGCTGAAATAAATGTAAACGTTTAATTTGCGAATGTTCAATACCTGAAGAAGCATTTGATAGATCAGTATTAATAAAAAAATTCATTGTTCCCCCTCCAATTCTCAACTAATTTTATAATAAATAACATAAGATTACGACAGCGACTAATAACACAAAAAAGGTTATAATCAATTTAGAGGTGATTTTATGGACATTACACGCAAGGGTGAGAAATTTTGCACAATCACTAACTATCCTAAAGTTGGTCAAAAAATGGCTGATTTCACAGTAATCAATGATCAAAATCAGGAAGTGGAATTAGCGAAGTTGCTAGATCGTCCGCTATTAATTAGCGTAGTACCGGATATCAACACTAGCGTATGCAGTCTGCAAACTCAACATTTCAATAAAGAAATGGACAACTATAACGGAATTAACTTTGTGACGATCTCAACTAATTCCGTTGCACAACAGCAAAATTGGTGTGCTGCTGAAGGCGTTCAGAAAATGCGTTTACTTTCTGACGAAAAGCTAGATTTTGGTAAACAAACCAATTTATTGATGGCTGATTCAGGATTATTGGCACGTTCTGTTTGGATTCTAGATCCTTCAGGGACAATTATTTATTCCGAAATCATGTCCGAAATGACTGATGAGCCCAATTATAGCAAGGCGTTAGATCAATTGAACCAAAACTAAATCCGAACAGTAAAAAGTTATCAGCTTGGCTGGTGGCTTTTTATTTTGCCCACAAAATATTGCACAACAAAAATACACGACACCGTTAAAATAACAGAATCGTGTATTGATATTGAATTGCGTTCAGTTAAGCTTGCGTGTAATAAATATCCACCACTTGGTCAGTCATATCACTGCTTACCGGGGTTTCTTCTACCGTACTTTGACTTGGGGTATAACCATTGAAAGTCGGAACTTCATATTCATCCCAATAATCCATCGACCAATGCCCATAGGTCTTATCACCAGTGACACGATCAATCTTCACACTGCGCTTTAAAGTAACCCACTGAGTGACAGTTTGTATTTGTCCGTTCGGTTGGTGCACGTTAATCAAGCGCACAATCGAATGTTGTTCGTCACTGAAGTCCAGCGCATGACTAACTAAAACATTGATGGTTTGATCAGTATTATCCATTTGCACAGTTGTCGGTGGAACACTGGCCAATTGATAACCATTTAGCAAATAATATTGCGGGGTTATCGTAGATCCTTTAGCGCCACTGTACTTTTGCGAGCTCACTGTCTTACCATCGGCATCTACATAATTAATCGTTAAAGTGTGCTGAATTGGCGTGTAATAAACGTCAATTGTTTGATCAGCTGTATCACTGTCGATATCTACTTCGGGAACTTCTGGCTGACTAGCTTGATAATCAGGCACGCTTGGAATATCCACGTTAGACCATTGAGCTGGTGTCCAAGCACTATAACTAATGGTGCCATCACTATTCACAATTTTAGTACGCGTAATCAAAGCGCGCTGCGTTTGGGTTTGTGTCAAGCCGTTCGGTAAATGAAAGTTGATTGTGCGGGTAACACTGTGTGTTTCAATAGTATCAATTGGCGTACTGTCCCAATCATAAACCGTTACTTGGTCACGACCCGTTAATTCCATTAAATCTTTGGAACTATATTTTTGACCTTGGTGATATCCACTAGTAGCCACCCAGTTAGGTGAAGTTACTTTTTTCTTAGTTCTAGGAACGGAAGTACCCATCTTAGGAACATCCGTTAAATAAGAATAATAATGTAAATTGGTTTTGGATCCCAAAATTAAATGCGATAAATTTTTGTCAGACAAAAACATATAATACATATTAGTTACTTGGAAAGTATCAAAGTTACTTAAATTTAAACTGGTTAACTTGCTATCACCTTCAAACATATAATACATACTAGTTACTTTAGACGTATCGAAGTTACTTAAATCTAAACTGGTTAAACTGCTATCACCTTCAAACATAAAAGACATATCAGTTACTTGGGACGTATCAAAGTTACTTAAATCCAAACTGGTTAAACTGCTATCACCATAAAACATAAAAGACATATCGGTTATTTGGGAAGTATCAAAATTATTTAAATCTAAACTTATTAAACCGCTATCACCTTCAAACATTGCATGCATACTAGTTACTTTAGATGTATCGAAGTTACTTAAATCTAAACTGGTTAAACTGCTATCACCATAAAACATAAAAGACATATCAGTTACTTTAGACGTATCGAAGTTACTTAAATCTAAACTGGTTAAACTGCTATCACCATAAAACATAAAAGACATATCAGCTACTTTAGACGTATCGAAGTTACTTAAATCTAAACTGGTTAAACTGCTATCACCAGAAAACATAAAAGACATATCAGTTACTTTAGACGTATCGAAGTTACTTAAATCTAAACTGGTTAAACTGCTATCACCATAAAACATTGCATACATACTAGTTACTTTAGACGTATCAAAGTTACTTAAATTTAAACTGGTTAACTTGCTATCACCTTCAAACATTGCATGCATACTAGTTACTTTAGATGTATCGAAGTTACTTAAATCTAAACTGGTTAAACTGCTATCACCATAAAACATAAAAGACATATCAGTTACTTTAGACGTATCGAAGTTACTTAAATCTAAACTGGTTAAACTGCTATCACCATAAAACATAAAAGACATATCAGCTACTTTAGACGTATCGAAGTTACTTAAATCTAAACTGGTTAAACTGCTATCACCAGAAAACATAAAAGACATATCAGTTACTTTAGACGTATCGAAGTTACTTAAATCTAAACTGGTTAAACTGCTATCACCATAAAACATTGCATACATACTAGTTACTTTAGACGTATCAAAGTTACTTAAATTTAAACTGGTTAACTTGCTATCACCTTCAAACATTGCATGTATACTAGTTACTTTAGACGTATCGAAGTTACTTAAATCTAAACTGGTTAAACTGCTATCACCATAAAACATATTAGCCATACTAGTTACTTTGGAAGTATCAAAGTTACTTAAATCTAAACTGGTTAACTTGCTATCACCAGAAAACATTTCATACATATTGGTTACTTGAGACGTAACTAAATTCGCCAAATTAATCTGAACTACTTTATCCAAGTTGACAAACAAATAGGATGAATCAGCATTTGCCACAACACCTGGATCAAAATTAATCGTAGTTAAACTGTTAATCCAGTCAGCATTATTAGCTAAAACATTACTTTTAATTGACCCGGATCCTAAAGTACCAGCGTGAAAAGTTAAAGTGTAATCCTTATCTTGTTGCACTAAATCCCAAGCACTAGTCCCCCAAACTCCATTCGCTACAGAGTCAGTTGCCGGAGTACTAGTCGATTCTGAAGTTGATCCGTCAGAATCTGTCGTAGTACTGGCCACTGGTTGAGCCGCATTGTTTGCTGTGTTGTTAGTATCGGTATTATCACTTGCTGCAGTATCAGCGCCATCAACCGACATATCTGAAGTTGTAGCCACCGACGGACTAACTATACTATTATCATCATCTGTGGCTGATTGCTGTGCAACTGGCGCTGCCGCCGTATTGTTACTATTATTATTGTCATTACTTTCTGTTTGAACTGCTACCTGTGCATTTTGATCGGTAGTTGCATTAGTATCAGCCGAGACAACTTGTTGTGTCAGTACGAGCCCACAAACTAATCCTAAAAATGTTCCAGCTGAAGTTAAACCTTTTTGTCGTTTATTCAAAATAAATCACCCCTCAAATATCACAAAATAAAATTATTAATATTGAACTTTCACTTCCTCTTTTTACCTATGTACAAAAAAGAAAAACCTATCATTTCCAATATTAATTTACAGTTTAGAATTGTAAACGTATTCATAAGTTTTGTAAATATATAATTTTATTCAAAGAGATATTTATCAAGCAATGAATATCAAACGTCCTCCACTATACACCAAAAATTTTCATTCTTGTATTCCTTTACTTGCCCAATAATTCAACAAAGTGATCGCTAAAAGTGCAAAGCCAGCCACGATGAATAATACTTTAAAAGACGCATGATCAACAATCAAGCCACCAAACATGGGACCAATCGCGCGACCTATGGAAGAAAAACCATTAACCAATCCTTGCCGATGCCCCTTTTGTTCCACAGGTGTGCCTGCATTAATCAAAGCGGGCACTGTCGGTACATAAAAAGCTTCGCCGATCGTCAATAAAATCATGCCGACACAAATCAAAAGAACACTATTGGTCGCTAAAGTGACGAAATACGAGATTGCCAAAAACAGTAATCCCACGATAATGCGATTTTTCAATTTACTAATTAATTGTGGCCAACGGGCTAATAATAATTGCACAATGATAATAACCACGCCATTGAGCGCCCAAAGCAAACTATAAAAGCGCAATTTAAAACCATTATCCAACAAATAAATTGAAAAATTAGATTCCCACTGCGTATACATCATCCACATAATTACCAAACTTAAAAAACTAACGGCTAATATCCGTGAATCAAGTCGCTTAGTTGGCTGGCTCGCAACTTTTTTGTCAGCTTGAAAGCTAGTATATTCCAAACGTTGCTGTGGAAAATAAAACAACAAAACTACTAAGGAAACGATATAAATTATGGTAACTAAAATAAAAATTGGCACAACTGAATTTTTAAAAATTTCACTGATCGCCATAGTACCTATTACTAAGCCTAAATTCAAAACTAAATATAATTCATTAAAGATCTTAGTAGTGGAACGACCGCTCATCAACGTACCATATACATTTACTGCCGTAGTTAGCCAACCAGTCACAAAACCAAAACCTGTCAAAACAAGTGCATATCCGGGCCAATCCACGAAAAAAGCCCCTAATATACAAACTATTATGCATCCAATCATGGCGCCAATCGTTAACCAGAATTGATTCCAGCGATCATATAATTTACCGGCAACTACCGCTCCAATAACGTTAGCCGTGGAAAAAAGTAGTAAGGCAATTCCCGCTATTGTCAACGATTTATGCAATATATCATGAATATAGATCGTCGCCAAAGGCCACATCATGCTATAGGCTGTTTCGTTTAAAAAGGCAACTATTAATAAAGGCTTTAAATGCAGTTTTTTCATATTTCCTCCAGCTTCAAACTCACTCCATTGTATAATACAAAACAATTACTTCAAAGCCACAAAAAAAGCCTACCAAAAGATTAGTAGGCTTAGTTATTAATAATGTGCTTGATTCATAGCAACCAATAATATTAAGAAAATGATTGCAGCAATATACATAATTAGACTAACTTGTTCCCCCTTTTTTTGTGCAACCATAATCAAAACATACGAAATTACGCCAAAAGCAAAACCATACGCAATATCATAAAACAGTGGCATACCAACCATGACCGCAAACGCCGGAAATGAGCTTTCAAATTTGCTCCAATCAATATTGCCAACTGCTGTAATCATGTAAGCACCTACAATAATCATAATTGGTGCTGTAACTTGCGAAGTAACTACAGCTAACAATGGCGAGAAGAACAAACTAACACCAAACAATCCTGCCACCGTCAAAGAAGTCAAGCCGGTGCGCCCACCCACTGCAATTCCGGTAGAAGATTCAACATAGGCTGCTGTCGGTGAACTACCAAAAACAGAAGAACTAATCATAGATAAAGAATCGCTCAATAAAGCTTTACTTAATCTTGGCGGAACTTTTCCACCGCGCTTGATCAAGCCTGATTGTTCAGCTAAACCAACTACAGTACCCGTAGTATCAAAGAAAGCAACTAAAAAGAAAATCAAAATAACTATAATCATTTGCGGATTAAAAACATCTTGCAGATGAAATAAAGCTTGCCCAAAAGTCGGTTTCAGACTCGGAATTGGCGCTACCACAGCTTGTGGCATTTTAATTAAGCCTGTAATAATCCCGACAATTGAAGTTCCGACCATTCCCAAAAGCATATTACCTGGGACTTTTAAACAAATCAAAATCAAAGTGAAAATCAAACCAAATACGGTTAACCAAACAGTAGGATCATGAAAATCTGTAATAGTTAATAAAGTGGAAGAGCTAGCTCGAACTAAGCCACCATTTTGCAAACCAACAAAAGCCACAAATAAACCGATGCCGGCAGCAATCGCAGATTTTAAGTCTGCTGGAATATTATCAATAATTTTTTCACGAATTTTAAAAAGAGTTACCAGTAAAAACAGCAATGCAGCTACAAATATCCCTGCCAATGCTGTTTGCCAAGGAATCTTCATACCTTGAACCACTGTATAAGCAAAAAAGGCATTACTACCTAAAGAAGGAGCAATCGCAATCGGATAATTAGACAAAAAAGCGGTTGCCACACAGCCAACGATTGTTGCTAGAGCAGTTGCCACAAATACAGCACCCTTGTCCATCCCTGCAGCGCCCAAAACAGTTGGATTTAAAAATAATATATAAGACATTGCCATAAAAATAGTTGCTCCAGCAACCACTTCTTGGCGAATATTCGTCTGGTTAGCAGTTAGCTTAAAAATTCGTTCTAAAATATTATCTTGACTAACTTTGTTGGATTTTGTTCCCATGGTTTTCCTCCATAATGTTAACTATTTCAAAGAACATCATTCATTATACAGTAATATTTAACATTTTAAAGTATTTTTTACTAATATTTTAATTGATAAATTAATTAATGTTCGTGTTTTACTCAAAAATATTGATCAATGCTATAATTAAGTAAATTTAAGGGGGTTTTGGCAATGAAACAAACAGTTATGGTGGCGGGTGGTGCCGGCTATATTGGTTCGCATATGGTACAACAGTTACTTGATGAAGATTATGATGTAGTTGTTGCAGACAACCTTTCTACTGGTCATCAAAAAGCAATTAACCCTGCCGCTCGTTTTTACGAGGGCGATACGCGTGATAAACAATTTTTGCAGCAAGTTTTTCAAAAAGAAGATATTACTGCTGTAATTCATATGGATGCTTTTTCTATCGTTCCGGAATCAGTCAAGGATCCGCTGAAATATTTTGACAACAATGTCATCGGCATGATTGCCTTATTAGAAGCAATGCGCGATCAGGATATTAAATATTTGATTTTTTCCTCGACAGCTGCCGCTTTTGGCAATCCCCAAAAAACACCTATTCCAGATGATGCGCCTAAGGATCCAATCAATCCTTATGGTGACAGTAAGTTAATGATGGAAAAAATCATGAAGTGGGTAGATCAAGCCTATGGGATCAAATACGTAGCTTTGCGTTACTTTAATGCTGCAGGAGCGATGGCTGATGGTTCGATGGGTGAAGATCATACTCCGGAAACACATTTGATTCCGATTGTTTTGAAAACTGCCATTGGTCAGCAAGCCACTTTGCAAATTTATGGCGATGATTATAATACGCCTGACGGTACTAATGTACGTGATTATGTTCATATTTTAGATCTTGCAAAAGCACATATTTTAGCTTTGAAATATTTAATTGCTGGTAATCCCAGTGATATTTTCAATCTCGGTTCCAGTACCGGTTTTTCTGTAAAAGAGATTGTGGAAGCGGCTAGAAAAGTTACCGGCAAAGAAATCCCCGCTAAAATTGCCCCACGCCGAGATGGCGATCCAGATATTTTAGTGGCTGATAGTAGCCGTGCTCGCAAAATTTTGGGTTGGCAACCACAATATGATAATATTCACGATATTGTACAAACCGCTTGGACTTGGAAGCAAAAGCATCCTAATGGATACAACGATTAGTATTAAGTTATATTTACCATTAATTTAATATTATTTCATAAATAATTCACATTTTAGTAGTCAAGGATTCACAGTTAAGCTTTAGAATATGTTTTGTAAGTTGATGAGGTATTTAACAATACTTCTCTTCTCCCCCCTCAAATATTTAAATCTTGAATCCCCCCTCAATATTTAAATTAAAAAAGCCACTCTTAGGAGTGGTTTTTTTGTTTGCTTAGATAAAATTTAAAACTGTTAGCGGTGCATACCACAGAAGTTCATGTGGTGTTTTATCAATAACATAACATTCAAAGGCTGCGTAACTTTTTCGTTGAGTTGGCGTTAGTTTCTGTGTCACAATTTTTTGCTGGGAAGCTTTGGTCAACAACAGTGTAGTTGGCATTGCTAAACTACTAAAACTACGTCTAGGTAAACTAGCATTGAACTCTTGCTGTTTTGTAGTTGTTACATATAATTGATATGCTTGCTCAACTTTATGATAGTCCGCCATTTGAGCATTTAAAATCATCTGCTGCTGATATTCCTGCAAATCTAAAGTTGCTGCTTGTTGATTAATAGCTTGTTTTTTCGTTGCTAGTAGAGTGGAGTAATCCGCAAAATCAGCATCCAAAATTGAAGTATTATCAGTAATAAAATCTGAATCTAATGCTACAACTTTTTGTGGCTGAATTTGATATTGCAAAATAGCTTGCTCCACTACCCAAACTGCATTACCAGCGGCGACAATTTGATAATTAGTCAAAGCTATTTTTTGGATAAATTCTGTCAAATCTGACGCTAAACTATTTAAATCATAAGCACCTTGTGCCGAAGATAGCCCATGATAGCGAAAATCTAACGCATAACTATTAGTTAAGCCATTATAAATCATTATTTGCAAACAACTATTCACACTTTGCGTCATATCTGGCAAAAAGATCGTATTTTTAGTTTGCTGATTATCTTCAAAATAATAAACCAATTTACCATTACTAACAGTGACATCTTGCACTTGAATCATAATTTACCTCTTTTTGCCTTGCATATTATTTAATATGGAGCAGTTGACGCAATTTTTGCGCATTCAAATCCAATACTTGATCCAATAATCTAGTTTTCAAAACTAAATAACCATAAATTATGCCACCCAGTCCTACTTCAATCAGCAAATAGACAGTACTCATAATACGTCCAACATGTTGATTAGTTGCATATAAAATCCAATCTAGCAACAACACTACAATAGTCATTAAGATTGCAATTACAGTTATTTTACGCAAATCATTCAAGATAAAATCGCGCAAATTAAAGGGATACAGTTCATGGATTTTGTTTAACATTAAATAGCAAATCCAAATCATTGCAATGATCGTAGCCACAATCGGTCCATATTCATGAAACAAGTAAACTAAAGGCCATTGGATGATAATTTTCAAAACAAAACCATAGACTAAATACTTAATTGCTAAAGTATTCCGGTATAAAGCTTGCAAAATCGCTGCTAAAACCATGAAAAATCCAAACAATAGTGCCATCAAACAAGACAATTGCATGATTTTAACACCTAATTGATCATAGCCATAAAAACAACTCCATAAAGGTCTTGATACTGCTAACATACCTAAAGCTGCAGGAACCATGAAAAATCCAAACAAGCGCAAAATGCTGACAATTTGTTGCTTAATTTTACTAGTATTTTTAGTAGTGTATAGCGATGAAACTAGTGGTATGGAAGAAGATACGACGCCTGTCGCTAATGAAACGACTACCATAATTAATTTGTTAGCTTGAAAACCGAATAAAGAGTAATAATAATCTAGTTGCTGTTGCGAAATAGTCATAAAACTGCGCATCATAGGATTGAAAGTTGATTGATCAAATAAATTGAACACCGTAATAGCCGAATCAATAATAATGAAAGGAATAGCTTGAAGCAAAATTTCTTTCGTGAAATCACGCGCCGTAAAACTAATTTCGTGCTTGCCATTTTTAGCTAAATCAGCAAAGGTATGTCGCTGGCGCCAAAAACAATATAGCAAATACAAGATAGATACTGTAGCACCAACAAATGAAGCGAATGTTGATTTAGTAACTGCATCCACATAATTACCATGTTTAATTTGCATAATAATATACGTAATCGACAGCATATAACCGACGCGCGCCAATTGCTCTAACATCATTGAGATCGCCGACGGTCCCATTTGAGCATGACCTTGCAAATAACCACGCATAATACTTAAAGTCGGCAACAACAAAACTGCAATCGCCAAGGCTTTAATAGCAGGAATACTGTGCGGATCGCCATTCGTAAATAAAGTTGCTACCCAACTAGCGCCGAAATACATCAAAGCCGCAAAACAAATTCCAATTAATGCCGTAACTTTCAAAGCCTGCTTAAATAATTGGTTGCTAGCCTCGTACTCACCCAGCGCATTATAATGCGAAATTTGTTTGGAGATCGCACTTGGTAAACCTGCTGTGGAAATTAATAAAAAGAAGTCGTAAATATGGTAAACCTTACCATATAAAGCATTCGCTGCCGCAACCACGACTGCTGAACCCATCCAAATATTCCAAGGAATAATATATAGTGCTGATAAGGCTCGCGAAACAATGCCACTAGCCGTAATCCAAGCCGAACCTGACAATAAAGAATCTTGTTTCAACTTATTGTCACTATTAGCTTCTTGTTTAGTCATGCTATAAACTCCTAATATTCTGGTTTGCGCTTAGTCTGTATAGAATCTATGACACATTTTGCAAATGTTTTCGAACTAGCAACATCGGGATGCAATCCGTCAGTATATACTAAATCTAAATCTTTGGTTTCAATAACTTGTGCATTTGCGTATTCTCTGGTTTCTTCGCGAATTACTTGTGCATGTAATTGCGATAAAGGAATCACTACCCATAAACGACTAGTAGGATATAATAATTTTATTTTTTGCATTAGAACTTCAAAATCTACTCTAAAAAGTTGTTCATTAGCTTTTTGATCATTCGTACCAATATTAATTACTACATCAGCACTAGGAATTGGTTGCCATAAATGACTGACATCTATTTTATCTAAGGTCAAAGCAATTTTAGGTACACTACCTTTTCCAGGATGGGTCACTGAAGCACCCGGGTAAGCAATACGAATATCTGATGCATCAAAGTAATTAGCTACTTGGGCTGCGTAACTTAATTCTGAGCAAGTATCTGAACCAGCTTGTGTACCTTTGACACGCACACCAGCACTAACCGAATCACCAATGAAGGCAATTGCTTCATTGACTGGCTTCACAGGTGTTAATTTAGCAGATTTATCAGCAATTATTTTATCAAAATATAAACCTTCATGACGCTTCCATAAATTATTTTCAACATCACAACCACTATAAAATACGCGAATTGAGTGTGCTTTTTTGTCGGGCAAGATAATTTTCAAATTACCAGCAGTCAAATTTTGTCGCTGATAGGATTCATCATCAATCTGATAGGCTAACCAAGTATCTTCTAAGCTAGCTTTAGTGGAAAAAACAAATTCAATTTGTGCGCAATCCGTTAATTGTGTAAAAATCTGTGCACCTAAATTACTAGTGTACATACCATGCTCAGTATGGGCCCAGCGACCGACAAAGTATAACCCCGCAATATCAAAATTAGCTGATGTTTTTTGTAATTTCATAATTATCCTCCTATGACTATTACCATTAACGGAACAATAATATTATAATGATTACTATATCATTTACTAAAGGAATGATCTTGATGATTAAAAATATTATTTTTGATGTTGATGGCACTCTACTAGAAACTAAGGAAGTTGGCTTATTAGCTTTACAAAAAACTTTAAAAGATGATTATCAAATTGATAAAACCATCGCCGAGTTAGAATTTGCTTTCTCTAGTACGGCAAAACAAGTTTTTAATGGCTTTAACATTCCAGAAGAGCAACATGCTACTGCAGCCCAAAGTGTCATGAAAAATGCTTTTGAGTTTATTAATGAAGTCCAAACTTTTGACGGCATCCCTGAACTATTGGCGCAATTGAAAGCACGGCAGATTAATTTAATTATTGTTACTTCTGAAGATCAACAAGAATTTAAGGCGATTTTTCAACAAACTGCGATCAATAGTTTTTTCAATCAAGCAGTGACCGCCGATCAAGTTGATAATCCAAAGCCTGATCCTGAGCCAACAAAAAAGGCTTTGCAATTATTACAAGCTAATTCTTCTGAGACCCTATTTATCGGCGACTCAAGAAGCGATATTGGTAGTGCACACGGTGCCAATGTTGCTTTTGGATTAGCCGGTTGGGGAGCTAATGAAAAAGATGATTTTTCTGACGCAGAATATCTTTTTCAACAGCCTGCAGATGTTTTAAAAGTTTTATAAGTCACAAAAACACATCGCCTAATGCGATGTGTTTTTTTATATTACATTTTTTCTAAACGCTTAATTCGATCTGCCAAAGGAGGGTGCGTATCAAATAAATGTGCAAAATTTTGATGCTTAAGTGGATTAGTAATATATAAAGCTGCACTCGCATCATCTACTTGCTGCATCGGTTGCGTATTATCTGCCAATTTATGCAAAGCACCAATCAATCCAGCCGGATTACGCGTTAACTCTACACCGGAAGCATCTGCCAAATATTCCCGATTTCTAGAAATTGCTAAACGTACAATTGTCGCAATCATAGGACCGAGGATTGCAAAGACCAAGCCTACTAACCACAAAACTAAACGAATTATATTGCCACGTGAATCATCATCGTCGCGATCATTACTACCAAACAACCAACTCCAACGGTACATATTAGCTAGCATAGAAGAAATGAAAACGATCGCGGATGACAAAGCTACCGAAATCGTAGAAACGCGAATATCATAATTGCGGATATGGGATATTTCATGCGCCAAAACACCTTCTAGTTCTTGACGATCCATCATATCATATAATCCACTAGTTACAGCTACTGCCGAATGTTTAGGATCGCGTCCCGTCGCAAAAGCATTGGGACTAGGATCATCAATGATATAAATATCCGGTTGTGGTATTTTAGCGACAAATGATAAATCTTCAACAATGTGCCATAGCATTGGAGCTTGATCACTGGCTGTTATTTTTGTGGCCCCATTCATCTGCATAACTAAACTAGTAGACTTAAAATACATCAATAATGCATAAATGACCGTAATCACCAATGAAATAACAATACCACTACCAATAGAATCAAAAAACAAATAACCAATGACTGCACCAATAGTCGCTAAAATTGTAAAAAATACTGCAAAAACTAAATAAGTCTTTCTTTTATTACTAGCAATTTGTTGATATAACATCAATTAATTTCCTTAAAATTTAACTTGCGGAGCTTGCTTATCAGCTTCCGGAACTTCTAAGAAATTCATTTTACGGAAATGATGAATACTAGACACGATGTTGCGAGGAAAAGTTTCTGTAGCAGTGTTGTAATACTGCACTGAGCTATTATATGCTTGGCGAGCATAAGCCACCTTATTCTCCGTGTTAGTTAATTCTTCCATCAATTTGCCAAATTCTTGATTAGCTTTCAAATCCGGATAATTCTCAGCAAGTGCGAACACTTGCCGCAAAGCACCTGTTAATTTGTTATCGGCAGCCACTTTTTCTGATAAAGAATCAGCACTAATAACTGAATTACGTAATTTAACAACATCAGCCAGCGTTTGCTTTTCATGATCAGCGTAACCTTTAACCGTCTCAACTAAGTTGGGAATAAGATCTGTCCGGCGCTTTAATTGCACGTCGATCTGACTTTGGAATTCTTGCGCTTGGTTACGTTTTTGCACTAAACCGTTATAACAAATAATATAGGCAATAACCACCAAAACAATAATCGCTAAAATAATCCACATTGTGGTCGACATATAATTCTCCTTCATTTTTACTAACATTTTAACATAACTTTTAAGCTTATTTAATTTTTTGTTAAAATTACTGTTCGGCAGTGCTAATATCTTGTGCTACATTATCCGCAGAAAAATCATGCTGCATATAATCGATGTCGCCAACAGGTAGATGTTGTTGCAACGTATCAAAAATCTGTACAGTGACAGCGGCTTGTTCCACCGTAAAATCTAAAACATGTCCGCCGATTGATAAGTCGTCGGCTAAGAAATGACTATGAAAACCAGCCACAGCTGCTCCGTGGAAAACTTCCGGCGAATAATAGCTCACTAAAGTACCTGCTACTTGTTCCTGTTGAAAAACAGATTGTGCTTGAGAAGCTTGCACCAAAGTCGGATAAGGTCGTGAAGCTTTATTAACTGCCCGAGTTTTAACAGCTTGGAAAAGACCTTTAATCTGAACCGAATAAAAAGTATTGGGAGATTGCACTTGCTCAGATACTGTTTGATAGGTAGCCGCACTATTTGAATTAGTCAAAGAAGTTAATGTTTGATAATCTGCTTGATGGATGTTGGCAAATGGCATTGTGAAAGTCGCTGGAACTTGTACAATTTGTCCATCACCACCGACTTTGTAAGGCGTACCATCTAAAATGACAAGTTCACCATCTAAACCTTCGCCCGTACCAATACCCGTATTGCCATGGCTTAAAAGTTCACCCATAGTTATTGTACCTTTCAATAAACCAGGAACTAATAGCGCTAAAGTACCGTGTTGATATAAAGTTGAATTCATCTTGCCCTCCTAATTAAATTGATCTGTTAATAAGTTTTGGTTTAATTTGAAGTTTTGCGAATAGTCAACAGGAATTTCCACAACTACCGGACCCGAGATAGCAAAAGCTTCATCCAAAATCGTCGACAAATCATGCTGCTCATCGACACGCAGTCCTCTTGCGCCAAAACTTTCGGCAAATTTCACAAAGTCAATCGGTCCAAATTTGACACCAGCTTCTTGCCCGTATTTGCTTTGCTCTTGGAAACGCACCATATCATAATAACCATCCACCCAAACTAATTGAACCAAATTAGAATGCAAGCGAACTGCAGTTTCCAATTCTTGACTAGAAAACATAAAACCACCATCGCCGGCTACTGAAACCACTTTACGCTTAGGATCCAATAACGATGCCGCAATAGCCCAAGGCAAAGCTACACCTAAAGTTTGCATCCCATTACTAAACAACAAGTGGCGCGGTTCGTAACTGCGAAAATGGCGCGCCATCCAAATATAATGACTTCCAACATCAACAGTAACTACCATTTGATCAGAAACATGTTGTTGCAACTCATTAACAATAGTTAACGGATGTAAACCTTGATTACTTTGTGTTGTCGGTGGCACATCTTTATCGTCAAATTCTTTTTTAATTGCAAGTAAATGCTCTTTGGTAGAAGTAGACAAGGCATAATCACCCTTTAAAATTTCTCGCAAAGCTAATAATGTATCACCAATATCACCCTGCAAAATCAATTCTGGCTGATATTCTTGCGTTAATTCTGGTACTACACTATCTAAATGAATAATTTTACTTTGGCGTTCTTTATTCCAATTACGCGCTTCGTATTCAATCGGATCATAACCAACTGTGATAACTAGATCAGCTTGTTTTAATAACGTATCACCAGTTTGATTGCGGAACAAACCTACTCGTCCAAAAAATAAATTTTCCAAATCACGCGATAGTACGCCCGCTCCTTGGAAAGTTTCTACAATTGGCAAAGCTACATCATGTAATAAAGTACGCAAAGCTCGTGTCGCCTTTTGTTGTGAAGCACGCATGCCAGCTAAAATAACGGGCATCTGCGCTTGTTTGATTTCTTGCACAAAAGACTTCAACTGATCTTTAGCGGGCACTCCTTGCTCGACTAACGGACTTTTAACCATCACCTCACGCTTAACATTGGCATCAATAACATCTTGCGGAATGGAAATAAAAACTGCACCATTTTTGGCAGCTAAAGCTTCTTGATAGGCATTAGCAAAGGCTTCAGATAAATTATCAGGATCTTGAACTTCTACACTATACTTGGTAACTGGATTTAATAATTCCTGATTGGGAATACTTTGATGCGTCAAACGCGCTAAATCATCACGTTGCACTTGACCACCCAAAGCAATAACTGGATCACCTTCTGAAGTTGCTGTTACAAGGCCTGTTGCTAAATTAGCAACTCCAGGACCAGAAGTTACTAATACAACCCCAGGCTTACCGGTTAAACGTCCTACAGCTGCCGCCATAAAAGCCGCATTTTGCTCATGGCGAGCAATAATTAGCTGTGGTTTATTAGGACTTTGATTGTACTCCAATTCTTCAAACAACTTATCAATCTTCGCTCCTGGAATGCCAAAAACATATTTAATATCATAATTAATCATTGTTTCAACTAAAGCCGAAGCTGCAGAATTAGTTGTCATCTTGTTCCCTCCAAATATAAAAATTTACTACAGTATACTAGGAATAAATTTGATATGAAAGTCATAAAAGTTAAGTTTACAGCAATAATTAACTCTTTATTATAAAATAATTTTAAAGTACAATATTAAGTGCTGTAATAGTTATGCATTATAAGTTAAGAAGGTTTCTAAATGGCCCTGTTAAAAAATATTTTCACTGATAAGATGCTTTGGATTTCCGCTACTGCTGCCATTTTATCAACCTTAGTGAGTAGTCCCCAAATTTCTGATATTAATTTTCATACAATTTTTTCCCTTTTAGCAATGATGATTCTCGTCCAAGTACTAGAAAACGTTGGTTTATTGCAATACATTTCAACTAATTTAACTTCTAAAGCCAAAAATACCCGGCAACTGATGCTAGCATTGGTTTTGCTGGCTTTTTTTAGTGCTATGTTTGTGACTAATGATGTCACAATTTTGATCATTGCCCCTTTATTTTTTAAAATTGCTAAAAAAGTCCCATTGAGCCGCACTTTAACGATTGTTTTAATCACCATTGCCGCTAATTTAGGCAGTGCCTTTACACCTTTTGGCAATACACATAATCTATTCTTACTATCACATTACAATTTATCACCGCTCAGTTTTTTTAAGATGACGACGCCAATAACTTTCATTGGCATTGTATTGCTTTTAATTATCACTTTAATTTTAACTAAATCTAAACCCATTGAAGTAAAAATTGTGCCCCTTGAGATCAACTATAAGAAAATTATGGCTACTTTGATATTAACGATCTATATTTTTTTGGGTATTTTTAAGGTAGTGCCGACTTTCAGTGCAGTGATAATTGCTTTATTATTCGCTTGTTGGCTTAAGCCGCAAATTTTGCAACAAGTCGATTACGCAACAATTTTAGTCTTTATTTGTTTTTTTATTGCTGTAGGCAACATTAGTCGCTCACCTTGGATTGCTGATACTATCAATCGTTTGGTTGCTCAAGAACATTCTACTTACCTGACTTCTTTAGGGCTCAGTCAATTCATTAGTAATGTGCCATCCACAATTCTTATCGCTAAGTTTACCCATCATATTTATCCCATTTTATTAGGATCTAACATCGGCGGTTTGGGGACAATTATTGCTTCCATGGCAAACCTACTTTCCTATAAGCAATATGTTTTTTTCACCAATAAAAAAGGAGCCTTACGTTTTTTAGAAATTTCCTTTGCTTTAAATGTTGTTTTACTAGCTATTTTAGGAACTATCGGCTTTTTACTGGTTTAAATATGCATCCCCAAAATTAAGACAATTTTGGAGGTGTATTTTTTATAGTTAAATTATCTAAACAGGATAAAATGGATTTTTATTATTTGTGGACACATGATCATCTTAACCCTGAAGAATTAACTCATCGCTCCGGATATGGACTATGACGCGGTCATGATAAAGTGTACCGTTTTAAGACACATACAGCAGTGAAAATTAAATAATATCAATGATAAATAAAACCCTCAAATAGCAAAACTTTAGTCAACTTAAAAATCATCTATTGCAAAATAACAATTTAATGCTAAGTTTATATGGTACTTATATTCTATGAATTCGCTCAAAAAATTCTTTACTAAGCATCTCTATCAAGCGGAACGTAGAGGTAATATAAAATTATATGGACACAGTCAAGTTAGCAATGACCTAGAAATGACTAATAAATATCACAGAGCTAATGCTATAGAGGATTCTAAAATTGGCAAAGGATTAGGAATTATTAGTGATGCCATTGATTGGGTAGACGATTTTCAAAATCTGAATCGTAAACACAGCGCTTTATCGTCAGCCGCTTATGCTAGCGAACATTTAGCAGTTACAGCCGGAACCACAGCTTTAGGTTCTAGCGCTGGTACAGAAGTCGGTGCTGCCATGGGTGCCGCAATCGGAACTGTTGTATTTCCAGGATTGGGAACGGAGGCAGGAGCTGCTATAGGATCTGTCGCTGGTGATATCATTGGTGGTTGGATTGGTGATTCTGCTGGTTCAGCCATTAACGATAAAACTGATAAGCACTTTCATTTATTTGGGTGATTTTATGTCTATTTTGACCAGAATTTTTATTATTGATCTTGATAACGTTCGCGTAATTTATGATGTACATGCTAAAAAAGTCTTAGGTTACAAAAAGCCCGAGAAAACTAGTGTAATCTTCTTTTATGTGTTTACTGTAGTAATTGGAATCGCAATCTGGTTTGGCGGTTCTTCCCGAAGAACCATTCATTATTCCGCTGTAACTTCACCGCGGATTAAACCACTGAAGGATCAGCCTTACTTCTGGAAAATACTTCTAATTTATTTATTTTTGGCAATTTTAGGAACTATATTATTTCACATAATATCAGAACAACAATTGGAACGCGCTGGACAAGTAAATTACGAATTAAACAACGAACAAATAAGCAAAGCTTTAAATAAACTGGATTCAGAATACAAAAAATCTTTAGGAATTAAGGGGCGAATAACGTCTAAAATATTCAATAATAATTTTAAATATAAATATATACTGATATTTTTAGTATCATATTTAATATTATTTATTATGCTATTAATGTGCGTGACTACAACAATTTTAAACAAAATCCTGAGTATCTCACCATTACTTTTGTTCTGCTCAGCAGCTATTATTTATGGCAATATTGTCTCAATATTTAGATATTTTGCTAAAAAAAGACTAGATACTAGAGTAAATAAAAACCGAAGGTAAATATGTCATTATTAACACGCATTTGGATAGCAGATCTAGATAAAAAAAGATTGGTCTATGATCTTAAAACTAAAAAACTTCTTGCTTACAATTTACCAAAAGAACCCAGTAAATTATTTATAAAATTAATGGCTGTTTGTATAGTTATTTCTGGTGGTTCCAGTGCTTTAGCGGGAATTTCTTGTATTATTATGCACACTGGAACTAAAATGGATCCTTTAATTAAGCAACCATATTTAACTAAGGTTCTTTTATACTATTTTATTTCAGTATTAGTTGGCGGATTAATTATGTATTGGCTTACTCAAAGAGAAATCGAACGTGCAGGACGAATGCCATATCAGCACGTAGGTGATCTAGAGCTGAAAAGATACTTTAGTCTGAACAGAAAAAGATATAAAAAAGCTTTTTGAATTAATATTCAAGATACTGATTCTACAAAATTCAAAGTCATCTTAAATTTAATCAATATATTGGCTATTATACTGGGATTTTTAGCATTATCACTTTTTGGCAGTGTGGAATTATATGATAAAAATTTCTTGATAGTACTAGCAGTCTTTATTCTATTTTGGTTCGGATACGTACCTATGACATATACACTAATTGTAACGATTTACAGAAAGTTAGTAGAAATAGGCTTGAACAAAAGAATTCAAAAAAATCAAAATTAAGGATAATTATGTCATTATTAACACGCGTTTGGATTTGCGACAATGAAAATAAGCGAATTATGTACGATTTTGCCACACACAAAGTTATCGGCTACCACAAGCCAAAACAGCCTAGTAAATTAGTTATTAAAGTATTAGCTATTTGTATAGCTGTTTCTGGAGTTTCTAGTTCTTTGGCGGCATTTGTGAGAGTTTTCAGACGAGAAACTGCCAAAACGATACCTCTAATCAGATATTCTAATTTTCCACAATTAGCAATGTGGTATCTTATTTCAATTGTTATTGGCGGATTTTTACTTTCTATGTTAATCCAAAATGAATTGGAAAGATCGGGAAAGTTATACCAAGATTTAGACGATACAGATCTCAGAAAAGCTTTTACACTTTTACGTCAAGCTTATATAAAACAGTTTAAGATCAAGGAAAAAAATATATATTCTAAAAAATTTAATTTTAAATTATTTAGTATTATAATGCTTACTTTTGTATGCGGTTTTCTCTTTCTAAACTTTTTCAATATATTTGCAATATATGATGATAGTATATTTGTTGCTGGAGCTCTCATATTCTTGACGTGGTGTGGTTTTGTGCCTATTTTTTATATGTTGATAATATATATAGAGCGTCTTTTAATTGAAAAACATCTTTGCAAAAGAGAAGCCAAAAACACCGGAGTTAACAAATGACAGTCTTTGCGCACATTCGCGTTTGTAAAACACCTAATTCTTATATCATGTACGACTTTGCAACTAAAAAATTTAGTGAGTATCAGGAACCTAAAACGATTAATAAAGCACTTATTATTACTATTGGAGTACTAACTTTTTTGGGAGTCATGCCCGCCAAAGATTATTCTACAAAGCATTATATCGAAGAAACTGGCTATCATATTAAGCCGTTAATTCAAACACCAAATATGGGTAAAGTAATATTAATTTATCTTGGTTCGGCAGTGGTATTAATGATAGTTATGTACTATTTATTTGGCAAGCAAGCCGAAAGTGGCAAGCTATTGCAAGCTAATTTTACAGATTTAGAATTGCTGAAAAAATACTGTCATGAAGATCGTAAAGAGAATGCAAAGTCTTTACCAAAGCATACGGGTTTGGTTATACCTTTATTTATATTAGCGGCACTAGCAATGGATATCTTATTATTATGTATGTTTATCAGTGGAACCAGCTTATATTATTTCATTGCGGATTCTTTTTTCTTTATTTTTTGGACCGCCTTGTGGGAATATTTACTGTGGATCGGTATTGCCCGCAAGTTAGTTACGCATAAATATAATTTGGAATTTTAACGAAAGGAACTACCAAATGAACGACAAAATTTTACCAATTGTCTCGATCGTCACTCTCAAAAACAGTGGTAATACGCCGGTCATGATCGTCAATCGCACACCGTTATATTACGAAAAGGAGCAATGTCTAGGTTATCTGGATTATTCAGCTGTGCTTTACCCTGAAGGATTGGATGATCCGAGTGATGATAAATATTATTTCAATCGCGAAGATATTGCCAATTTACTTTTCTTAGGTTATCGCGATCCAGCAGAATTAGAATTTGAACAAAATTACGACACCATGATAAAAGATGATACTCACCACAAATTAACGGTGCAAGATCTGGCAACAAAATAAATTTACTAAGGAGAATTTACTATGCAAGATAAAATTTTACCAATTGGCTCGATCGTCACCCTCAAAAATGGCAACGGCACTCCCGTCATGATCATTAATCGCGCTGCTTTATACGAAACTGAAGAACAAACCGGTTATTTTGACTATTCTTCCGTAATTTATCCAGCGGGCTTGCAGGATAGTAATGAACTGTGCTTTTTCAATCATGAAGATATCGCAGAATTAATTTTTCTCGGTTACCGCGACGATGAAGAATTGGAATTTGCGGATAATTACGAAGATTTAGTTCAAGCTTCCGGCTACGACAAATTGTCGGTTGATGATTAGTAAAAAAAATGCATCCCCAAATTCAGACAATTTTGGAGGTGCATTTTTTATGGTCAAATCATCTAAAATAGACATATGAATATCTCAATTAACTCGGCGCCACGGCTAGCGTCAAGTAACTAAAAGGATTGATGCCGATATAATTACCGACAATCAATCCTAAGTTACTAAGCTGTCTCAAATTTGGGACACATCAGATTATGATCTTTTTTGGTGTGCTATTAATTTATTAGGCAATGTAAAAGTCAATTGTTGCTGCTGTAACGGATCAAAAAATGATAAGTGATAAGCTTGCAAAGCTTGCTGCTTAAAGCCTCTAATTAGCGGTCCACCATACAGGCGATCGCCAACTAACGGGTGCCCTAAACTAGCAAAATGAACCCGAATTTGATGCGTACGTCCTGTGTGCAATTGAACTTTCACCAAAGTACAATCGTCAAAACGCTCCATCACCCAATATTCTGTCTTGGAAGGCTGTCCAGTGGCAATTACTTGACGAGCGATTTGACCATCAACTTGTCCAATCGGTGCATCAATTAGCTGATGATCGCTGGATAGCTGCCCAGCAACAAGCGCATAATAATATTTAATAATTTGATGTTGGGCTAACTGCTGATTGGCTAAACTATTGGCTAATAAATTTTTAGCAATCAGTACTAAGCCTTGTGTATCGCGATCTAAGCGCGTTATAACGTGGGGAACCAAATATTCACTATCTTGTGATATCAAATGACCCTTCACTCGATTAACTAAAGTATCCACACGATTGCTGGGGCCCGGCACTGAGCTCAATAAAATTGGCTTATTGACAACTAACCAGTTAGCATCTTCGTAAACAATCTCCAAAGCTTGACTACTAATAGCAACATTGGAATCACTGGGCTCTGGCGGACAAAATAATTCTAAGCAATCATTATCGTGAACCAGTTGCGTGCCATCAACTAACTTCTCATTCACCCGAAAATTACGCAAATCATTTTTTAATTTGCGATATAAACGATGACTAATTCCCTGCCGCTGTAAAAATTTTTTTAAAGTGGTTGGTTGTGTTTCATTAATTAAAAATGTTATCTTCATATATTTACCTAACTAAACTAGGATTAAACACTAGGATTTATTAATATTTTAGAATAAAATTGTAACAGAAATACGTTCACAAAGGAGAATAATATTGCAAAAGCATATTTATTTAGCAGGTGGGTTCTTCAACCCGAAACAAATCGCACTATTAGATCGCGTGGAAGCCGCCTTAAAAAATAACGAAACTGTTGGCTACATCCACAGTCCTAGAGATCATCAATACAAAAATGCCAGCATTGACCACGATCCAGATGGTATTTTTGGTAGTTATGAATGGGCTAATGAAACTTATAACAACGATGTAACAGCCATGAATCTAGCCGATTTAGCGGTCATCTCTTGGGACAATCAAAATCCAGATACGGGTACAGCTTGGGAAATGGGTTACATGTTAGCCAGCCAAAAACCAGTAATTATGTTTTGCGAAGATGATGTACAAACTGAAGGTTTGAATCTAATGCTCGTCAAGGGGATTAAAGCTTATTTGACTACAACGTCGGAACTGGAAACTTACGACTTTAACTTATTACCTACTAAGCTGTATCAAGGTGACATCATCTAAACTTAGTACAACCTTTCCAGCTTTATTTGATTTATCATAACTATAAATTGAATGAAAGAAGGAATTATTTTGACAAAAGTGCCTGCAGTAACGCTTAATAATGATATTCTAATTCCCCAATTGGGCTTAGGCGTCTTTAAAATGCAAGACAAAAAGCAGTTTATGGCAGCCTTTAATTGGGCTTTAGAAATTGGCTATCGCCATTTTGATACGGCAGCGATATATGGCAATGAAAAATGGCTTGGTGAAGCTATCAACAATGCTGAAATTGACCGCCAAGATTTGTTTTTAACATCCAAATTATGGCCGTCGGATTTTGACGATCCACAACAAGCTTATCAAGATTCTTGTAAACGCCTTGGTGTTGACTATTTAGATCTTTATTTAATTCATTGGCCAGCTCCAGGATATGCGAAAGCTTGGATTACAATGGAAGAAATGTATCATGATGAGCAAATTAGAGCAATTGGCGTTTCTAATTTCTTACCATCACATCTACAAGATATCTTAACGCGCGGTAGCGTGACGCCGGCAGTGGATCAAATTGAACTGCATCCTTATTATCAACGTCCGGAATTAACTAATTATTTAGCTGAGCAAAATATTGCTGTAGAAGCTTGGGGTCCTTTAGGACAAGGCAGCAATGATTTATCAACTGAACCAGTGCTTCAAAAAATTGCCGCTGCACATCACAAAAGTATCGCACAAGTCGTTTTGCGCTGGCATATTCAATCTGGACGAATCATTTTCCCAAAATCAGTCCATCAAAATCGACTGCAAGAAAATTTTGATATTTTTGATTTTGAGCTGACTGCTGAGCAGATGCAACAAATTAAACAACTAGATAAAAACCAGCCAAATGGTCATGATCCTTCTGATCAGGCTTACTTGAATGAAACTAAAACTATCTACCCTAAAAATTAATGCAAACAAAAAACTTGCTTATAACCAGCAAGTTTTTTTAGTGGATATAAACCGTCACAAACGTTACTAAGCCAAAAATCACACCAGGAAAATTAGCAATAATCACTGGCCAAGACTTAGGCTTCAATAGCCAACCATAAGTAACCCATAAAGTGGCATTAATCATGGCCACTAATGGTTGCAAGGGTTGGACAGGATTACCAGAAAAATTGGATATAATCTGTGGAATATAGGAAACATACATCAATACACAGACAACAGCGGCAACAGTTCCCAAAAGTTGAACTTTTTTATTATTATGCAAAGTAACTCCTCCTAGTAGTTAATTATTATAGATAGTATAAACACATCTTAGCAAACAAATAAAATAATAAAACTTAGCATTACTAGATCTAATCAAATTGACACACTTCAATTCATTCATTAAACTTAATTTATTATGGTATAGGAGGAATAATTAATGTGCGGCATTATTGCATTTAGTGACCCGGCTGTTGAAGACAAAGAAACAACCATCAAGTCCATGATGAAAATGATCGAACACCGTGGTCCTAATCTCCAAGGCAGTGGATTTTACACAAATGATCAAGTTGCCTTGGGTTTTCGCCGACTAAGTGTTATCGACCTCAAGGGAGGTCACCAACCAATTTATAACGAAGACAATTCAATTTTAATAACTTTTAATGGTGAAATTTACAACTATCAAACTTTAAGAACTGAACTAATTCAAGCGGGACATGATTTCAAGACCCAAACAGATACCGAAGTTTTATTGCACGGTTATGAAGAATGGGGTATGCAAGGCACCCTGGATCGAATTCGCGGTATGTTCGCCTATCTAATTTGGGACAGCAACAAGCAAACTCTTTTTGGAGCTCGCGACTTTTTCGGAATTAAACCCCTTTATTACTATCACAAAGATGAAACATTCATTGTCGGTTCAGAAATTAAATCCTTTTTGAAGCATCCACATTTTAAAAAGGAACTCAATAAGACAGCTTTGAAGCCTTTTTTGATGAACCAATATAATGATTTGGATGAAACATTCTTCAAAGATGTTTATCGTTTTCCGGCAGGGCATTGGTTTGAATTGCATGATAATAACTTTCAGACACATCAATATTGGGATGCTAAATATAATATTAACCACCAACGTTCTTTGAATAAAACTGTGAACGAAATTGATGATACAGTCATGAATTCAGTTAAATTGCACAACATTGCTGATGTTCCCGTGGGTAGTTTTTTGTCAGAGGGTGTTGATTCAAGTTATGTAACTTCTGTTTTGCGCCCGCAAGAAGTGTTTAGCGTCAATTTTGATAATGGTCCTTATGATGAAGCTAGCGTTGCTAAAGAATTAGCCGATGAAGAAGGATTACATTTCAATCTAGCAACGGTAGATGGTGATGAAGCATTTCGTGATTTTGCAGAAATGCAGTATCATCTAGACGAACCAGACAGTAATCCATCGGTCATTCCTTTATGGTATTTATGTCGCTTGGCCCGTAAAAAAGTGACAGTCGCTTTGTCTGGCGAAGGTGCAGATGAATTATTCGCTGGGTACGTCAATTATGGCATGCACACACATAATAGTGTCGTCAAAGTATTTGCTGGTGGTTTGCATAAGTTACCGCGGAACATTCGCTATACTTTGGCTAAGGGTATCAAAAAATTACCAAATTTCCCGGGAAAAGTTCATCTTTATACCCGCAATGCCAAGCCTTCGGACTATTATGTTGGTGAATCATTAATTTACGATCTCGATCAGCCTACGATTTTCACTTCGCAGCAAGCTAATAATATTTTGCAAAATGATTACCAAAATGATTTAACTGTTAACGGCATTTACCAAAAAGATTTTGCGAAAGTTGAAAATGCTGAAGATGTTAAGCAAATGCAATATATTGATTTGCATCATTTTATGATAAATGATATCTTGCAAAAAGCTGACAAAATATCAATGGCACACTCTTTGGAATTGCGGGTGCCTTATTTGGATAAAGCGGTCGCAGAATTAGCCAATTCCATTCCATCAAGGATGTTGTTAAACAATCACGATACAAAATTTGCTTTTCGTAAAGCCGCTCATCGACATTTGCCAGAAGACTGGGCTAATCGTCCAAAATTAGGTTTCCCTGTCCCAATCACTTCTTGGTTGCGGGAAGAAAAGTACTATCAACAAGTTCATGATTTATTTAGTGAAGATTGGGTCGCTGACATTTTTGATCAAGCTAAAATCATTGCTATCTTGGATGATAATTATCAAAAGAACATTGACGCACGGCGGCAAATATGGAATATTTATACTTTCTTAACCTGGTACAAATTGTACTTCATTGACTTTGATGAGACTGTAGAAAAATATTGCCATGTACAACCTGACGTGCAAAAATTTATCGCCAATGGTACGTTGGTATAGTAAAAGCAGCAGTTTTGAAAACTGCTGCTTTTTTTAATTACATATTTAAAATTTATCTGTCATAAGAAGCTTTATAAACTAGTGAAGTATGATGTAAAGGCTTGTTATCAAGCAATACATCTTGTTGAGCTATTTTTAGCCCTAGTCCACTGGTCAAAACTACTCTAATTTTATTCTGTGGATCAATCGTCTTCAGCTGCAACTTATAAGTTCCCGCGGGAATTACGCTTTGATTGCTGGCTAAAGGATACGTCATTGGAACAGGATAATATTTTTTAGTTTTTGTGTTTTGCAAAGTAGTGGTATAGTTGGCACGTTTAGGAATCAGTAAAGTAAAATTATTAACGGCGTGATTAAGGGTAATCTGTTGTTCTATCAGACTAATCTGCCTAAATTCTGGCGTTTTAAATTTAAACTGATGCGATAATTGACTAGTTTGTGTAGCAACTGACATTTTCTGTGGTTTGGCGTGTAAATCATCCACCAAGCAAATGCCAAAGATCACCGCTAAACAACTTACGACTGTCAATACAGAACTTTTGCGCCATTTAATGGCTAGTTGCGGTGTCTGTTTTGCAGTGCATAAATAAACCAGCAACAACGGGATTAAAACTTGTCCATAACGATTATTTACTTCCCAAATCAAAATATAAAATAGTAAAAAACCACCTGCAGTAATCAAGCTTAACCAATTAACTAAATTGGGGGACGTCTTTTTAAATAAATTTTTCAGCGTTACAATCAATGCTGCGCTAAATAAGATAATATAGCCAAGTTGGTTCATTAAGACACCCCAATAATGCAAGAATGCCTGCACTGCGCTGTAGCCACGCGGTATTTTGATGAAACCACCGTTATAAGCACATATCCACGAATTAATATTCAAAAGTGAACTAGTTTTGGCAAACCATTGCTTAACAATTCCTAACGGTCCTAAATGTTGTAAACGATTCTTTAATTGTTGTTTTAAATAAAGCTTTTGATCCTGTGGATCTTTATGCTTCATAAAATTATGCACATCATCACCGGAATAAATACCGTGGGTTTGCGGATTATACCCCATATGAATCCAATGAGTCAACGCAACTTGATATTGCTCATTATGGTGAAAACCTACTTGATTTTGCATAATTTTGCCCGTCGGTAATGCCAACAAACACCCCAACACAATGGCAAGTAAAGGCTGATAAAGTCTATGAATAGAAGCACGCTGTTTCTTAGCAAATAAAGCAACAACTAAAACTACCGCCAAAGCAATTATCGCAAAATTACTTTTCGCTAATTGTGCAAAAATATTAACAGCTAATAACACAATAACTGCTAAAATTCTTTTCTTAGTAGAACTATTTGACCACGACAGCAAGATATAAAAATCTACTATCAAAGCTAACAACAAAGGCATATCTGTATAAAATACTTTTAAATAATAAGTATAACTAAAACTGCTGACAATCAAGAAAAATAAGTATTCCAATAGACCTAATCTACTAATGGAATACCGATATATCAGCTTTACAGATACCAAAATAAAACAATCTAACAGCAATAAATTAATTAAATTCATGGCCCAAACTGTACTTAAGCCTATTTTGGCAGTTATATATAACCAGCCTGCTAGAATCCAAGTCACTGGCACGTTGGTCGGATAATGCCAAAAATATGTCGTTTCGCCCCAATTGTGGCTACCTTGGCTCAGACGCTGAGCTTGATACAAAACACGGTAAGGATCGTGGTAGACACTGACTGGCAGTTCTTTTAAAGAAAAAAGTTGAATTAACAAAATCAAGCTCAAAGCAACCGCAACTAGCCATTTAATTTGTTTATTACTTAACGTTTGACAATATCTCGCCACTTTGGGTCGCCAAAATAGCCAACAACCTAGGAGCACCAATAAAATTAGCGTTAGCGGCCAATAACGCTTAGTAAAAACATTGGTAATAATCCCGATTATTAATGGAATACAAAATAAAGTCAGGATAATTCGATAAAACCTTTGTAGCATGGACACGCCCCCAATTTTTTTTACAGGAGTAATAATATCATTATTGGCATAGCGTGGATACCTTTATTTCTCCTCATTTTTCAAACCAAATAAAAAACTAGCTTTTCTAAGTATAGAAAAGCTAGTTGAATTTATTATTTATTTTTTATTCTCTTCATTAACGACAAGTAAATACCAGCTGTAACCAGCATTGAAATAAATGTAGCACCCACAGTAACGTTAACTACATGCAATTGGCGCAAAACAAAGTACAAAATTACACCAATTAGCCACGCCAAGAGAGCACGTAAATTAATACCTTTAGTGTACCAATATTGGCCTTGTACTTGATCAAAATCATCAATTTGATAAGTATGCTGATGGATAATGAAGTAGTCCACTAAAAAGACTGCAATTTCTGGGCCCAAAAACATACCTACACCATTTAAAAACAATTCAAAAGTTTCTAAAAAGGTCGCAATGTAAGCTGGAATAAATGTTACTAACGTTGCCACACCAGTTACAATCCATAAAGCTGGCTTTAATTTCAATTTGGTAAAAATATTAGTTGCAGCTGATCCCGCAGCCATTAAATTAACTGCATTAGCGGTTGTACTGGTTAACATAATCACAACGAGTGCTAAAACACCTAATCCCAATTTGGTTGCAATCGTACTAGGATCAGAATTATTTGGATCAAATTTATCCAAAGTAATAGCGGTTGCGATGGTAGCAATGACCCCCATCAACGCAAACCAAATCAAACCAATATTAGCGCCGAAAAATGAAGCACTCACCGCAGATTTTTTATTTTTAGCGTAGCGACTAAAATCAGCTGCAGCGGTAACCCATGCCAGATTAAAAGCAGCTAACGTATCAATTGCTACACCATTGTCTAAACGTAAACTAGCTTGTGGGCGCCATTTAACAATTTCGTGAAAAGGAACCATTTTTAAAACAATGATGGATTCCCAAATCACAAAAATTGTTACCAAAATAATCCCAATTCGCTCAATCCAACGCACAGATTTTTCACCCAAGGAAATACTCAACAAATGGAGTAAAGACATGATGATAATACCGGCAAACAAGCCAACACGATCAAGCTGTTGATTGCTGGCTGACCAACCAAAAATATCCCGCAAAATAAAGCTGACTGAAATAGCCGCAATATAAGTATTCACAGCCGCCCAACCAATGAATTGAATAACATTAATCACCGAAGGAAGCAAAGATCCCTTAACACCAAAAGCGCCCCGCATCAAGTTCATAGAATTCAAACCTGTTTCAAAACCTGCCAATGAAACTAAAGCTAGCAAAACATAAGATAAAATTCCCACACAAATCAATAAAGTCGAAGAAGTTACAAAACCACAAGCAGCAATCACGCCACCAATATACCAAGTACCATTATTGGCATTCGCACCGATCCAAGTAGCAAACATATCCCAATTTGACAAATTACGCTGTGCTTTTGGAACTACATTTTTATCTCTAAATCCCACAACATTTCTCCTGTTTTCCACAAAAAAAGCGCACAAGTTATTATCTTGTGCGCCTAGTCACTATCAACAACTAACGCTCCTTAATAACTTCTCTGAATTATTTAAAGGATTTAACGTATACCTTGGATAGCATTTTACCGATCGTTTTATCAAATGTCAATCCATCTAACATACTGTATTTTACATAGTAATCTTTTATATCTTATATTTATAAAATTTGCTATTATTGTGTAAGCAAGTTAGGAGTTGTCAGTATTTCATGGAAACACCAAATAAAAAAATTAATAGTTTAACTTTAGTTTCATTAGTGGTGACCACCTCAATTGGTTCCGGTATTTTTGCCTTGAGCAGCGATTTAGCAAAGGCTGCGTCACCTGGTCCTGCCTTAATATCGTGGTTCATTGTTGGTTGCGGCATTTTATTATTGGCTACCACTCTCAATAATTTATTGCACGAACGACCAGATTTACAAGGTATTTTCAGTTACGGTCAATCTGGTTTTGGTCCTTTCACTGGTTTTATTAGTGGCTGGGGCTACTGGATGTCATGTTGGTTAGGCAATGTTGCCTTTTCCACAGTATTCATGAGCACCTTAGGTTATTTTTTTCCTGTTTTCCTCAAAAATAATAGTCTTATATCAATTATTATTGCTAGTCTTTGTTCCTGGTTTTTAACTTGGCTAGTCAATCGTGGCGTTGAAAATGCTGCTTTCATCAATTCCATTATTACTTTATGCAAATTAATTCCCATTTTTACATTTATCATCGTTAGCATCTTTGCTTTTAAAAGTGGTATTTTTACACAAGATTTCTGGGGTAATTTGCATAATTCTGTTGGTGATGGCAGCATTTTGAAACAAATTAAAAATTGCTTCATGGTGATGATGTGGGTGTTTGTCGGCATTGAAGGAGCTTCCGTGTTATCTGCGCGTGCTTCCAGTCAAAAAGCAGCTGGACGCGCTACCATCATTGGGGTACTTTGTTTATTATTGATCTATATTTGTGCTTCTATATTACCTTATGGTCATTTTACAAGAGTCCAACTAATTAACGCTAAACAACCAGCCATGGTTTACCTATTTAAAGAATTAGTAGGTTCTTGGGGTGGCACATTTATTAGCATTGGCTTATTAATATCTATTTTCGGTGCATGGATTTCTTGGACAATGTTGCCTGCAGAAACCCTCAGTGAAATGGCTAAAAAACAACTCCTACCTGCCAAAATTGGACAATTGAACAAACACAAAGCGCCAACTTTTGCCTTAGTTATTACTGGAGTAATGGTGCAAATCTTTCTGATAACCCTACTATTCAGTCAAGAAGCTTATGAATTAGCTTACAGTTTGTGCACAGCAGCAGTTGTCATTTCGTACATCATCGTAGCTGCTTTTCAAATCAAGCAAGCTAAACAACAAGGCAATCGCCTACAATTAGCAATTGGTTGGGGAACATTACTATTCGAATTAGTCGGCATTACTTTAGCTGGTCTTCAATATTTGTTAGTTTGTACAATTATTTATCTTCCGGGAATTTATCTCTATTATCTGGCTCGGCGCCAACTTTCAGCACCACTTTTTAGCAAACGTGAAAAATGGGGTGTCATCTGCTTAATCTTTCTAGGCGTCTTAGCTCTAATTCTTGTTTTAGCACAAATTATTAAAATATAAAAAAAAGGACAACCAATTAGGTTTGTCCTTTTTTTATATATTCAGCACTTTATTTAAAAAGTCACGTAACCGGGCATTTTTTGGTTGATTAAATATTTGTTCTGGTGTGCCCTGCTCTTGTACTTTGCCTTCATCGACAAAGACTACCCGATCCGCCACTTCTTTGGCAAAGCCCATTTCATGGGTCACTACAATCATCGTCATACCTTGACTAGCCAAATTCTTCATAACTTGTAAAACATCACCGACCATTTCCGGATCTAGAGCTGATGTTGGTTCATCAAATAACATAATATCAGGTTCCATTGCTAAAGCACGGGCAATGGCAACTCGTTGTTTTTGCCCACCCGATAGAGAATTAACCGGTTGATCAATTTTATCAGCCAAGCCGACAGTTTCCAATAACTTCTGAGCTTGTTGCACAGCCGCTGATTTATCTTTTTTACCTAATTGCAAAGGTGCCAAAGTAATATTATCCCCAACCGATAAATTATTAAATAAGTTAAAATGTTGAAAAACCATACCGATATTTTCACGTACTTTGTTAATGTCCACGCTTTTATCAGCAATATCCACACCATCTACGACAATTGAGCCAGAAGTCGGCGCTTCCAACTTATTCAATGTCCGCAACAACGTGCTTTTCCCAGATCCTGAGGGTCCAATAATCACGACCACTTCATTATTATTAACATTTAAATCGACACCCTTGAGTACCTCATTGTTGCCATAAGTTTTGACTAAATCCGTTACTTTTATTCGCGCACTCATCCTTTAATTCTCCTTTGCACCCAGTTAGAAAGCCATGTTAACAAGGTAATGACGATCAAATAAATTAATGCAATAATGGTCCAAACTTTGAAACCCTCCAAATTGCGAGCGATAATAATTTTACCAGTTTGCGTCAATTCTAAAATACCAATAATTGACAAAATTGAAGTATCTTTTAGGGTAATAATAAATTGATTAATGAAGGAAGGAATCATAATCCTGATTCCTTGTGGCAAAATAACTTTACGCATCGCTTTACCAAAAGGCAAACCTAAACTACGCGCCGCTTCCATTTGCCCTGAATCCACAGCTTCAATACCACCTTTGACAAAAGCTGCAATATAAGCCCCTTCGTTACACGTCAAAGTAATGATCCCAGCTATAAAAGCGGGGATTTTCTGTCCTGTTAAACTAGGAATTCCAGTATAAATAAACAGGGCTAAAACTAACAAGGGCATTCCGCGGAAAACATAAATTAACGTACTAGATAGCCAATTACAGAATTTAATAGGCACCACACCCATTAAACCGACTAAAATACCAAAGATAGTTGCAAAGAAAATAGCCACCAACGTTAACCACATTGTTTGCCCAAAACCAGATAATAAAGCATCTTTATTTTGCTTCAACAATCCCATAAAGCTACGATCATCTTGGTCATTGCTACTAACAGCTGCATTATTATCTTTCTTAGTTCCCAAATATTTAGCTTTAATATCATCATAAGTGCCGTTAGCCTTAACATCTTTCAAACCATTATTAAAAGCACTCAACAACGCTTTATTTTCACCTTTTTTTACGGCAAATCCATATGGTGCCTTTAATGCCGGCTTCGTAACAATTTTCAGATTTGTACCTTTTTTGATGGCATAACGCATTACTGGTTGATCTTCAAAACAAGCCACTGAATTACCAGTTAACACATCTTGATACATGTTATTAGAATCATCAAAAGTAACTGTCTTAAAACCATACTTCTTCTTAATACTGTTGGCATATTGCGCACCGGCGGTTCCGGTTTTAATAGCCACTTTCTTGCCATGCAGTTGGGACAAATTATGAACATCGCCTTTATCAGAAGTTGCCATGACCACCCCTGATGTGAAATAAGGCTCTGAAAAATCTAATACTTTTTGCCGATCTTTAGTGATCGAAGTACCCGCAATCATGCCTTCAATTTGCCCAGATTGTAATCCTTGTACTGAAGCATTAAAACCCAATGGCTTGATCTTAACTTTAAAACCTTGATCTTTAGCAATTGATTGCATCAGTTCAATGTCAATACCCACATATTTATTTTGCTTGTCCGCAAATTCAAAGGGAGGAAAAGTTACATCGGTTCCGATCGTGAAAGTCTTGCCTTTAACCGCAGGATTCTGTTTAGTACCTAGATACTTATTGATAATCTTGTTATAAGTACCATTTTGCTTGATCTTACGAAAACCAGCATTAAATTTTTGTATTAACTCTGGATTAGTGCCCTTTTTCACACCAAAACCATACCAGCCAGTATTAGCAGCCTTAGTCACAATCTTCAAATCCATACCTTGGTTAATGGCATATTGCATCACTGGCTGATCTTCAAAACAAGCCACTGAATTTCCAGTCTTTACATCTTGATACATACTATTAGAATCGTCAAAAGTCACGGTTTTAAAGCCATATTTGTCCTTAATACTGTTAGCATAACTAGCAGCTGCTGTCCCTGTCTTTAAAGCCACTTTTTTATTTTTTAACTGTTTCAAATTAGTGATAGCGCTATTTTTGCCAACCGCCATGACGACGCCCGTTTTAAAATATGGAGTTCCAAAATCAAACTTAGCTTGGCGTTCCTTGGTAATAGTCGTACCAGCAATAATTCCATCTAATTGCCCAGATTGCACAGATTGCACTGCCGCATTAAAACCAACTGGCTTAATGTGGACTTGGAAACCCTCTTCTTTAGCAATTGCTTTTAATAAATCGATATCAATCCCCACATATTGATTTTGATCGTTCGCAAATTCAAAGGGGGGATAGGTAACATCTGTCCCAATTTGATAAGTTTTGGCTTGTGTTTTGGTGGTTGTTAAGTTCCAACAAGTCACAAAAACACTTAGGAACATTAACCACGTGAAGACTTGCCTCAATCGTTTTTTCATTTTAATTCCTCCGTCAATGATTGATCTATTATTTAGCGTGCGGAATAAATTATTCTTTCCATTCTAATAATCCATTTATTTAGATTGATTGATGTGCTTCACGAAATAATAAAAATATTATACACCTAATCAAGATAGTTAGAAATAAGTGAGCAATTATAAGTCTTAATTAATTAGTGCTTATTCAAAAAAAGATGGCATATCAACAATAATATTGTTACCCCACCTTAAAATTATTATTCCTCTGCTAATTCCACGATCCAAGTTGCCTGATGATCCGAACTGTTCAAGTTCTCCGGATGTTCCAACAAGTCTTGATTGATTTGAACTACTTTACCCGCTAACGGCGTATCAAACTGTGTTACTACTTTGGATCCTTCAATCGCCACAAGCGGGTCACCTAATTGAACGTTCTTTAAATTAGGTGCAAAGTCCACAAAAGCAGCAGTGCCAATCTCTTCTTGCCCTTTTTCATTTAACCCAATTAAAGTATGCCCATTGGCTAATTGGTCTTGCCAGAAATAATCTTGCTCATTATTACCCACTCAATCCACCTCCAAACTCATTTTATAATAAGTAGTTACAGACCTCAATCAATAAAAAACTACTTTCCAAAAATTCAGAAAGTAGCCAATTGTTTATTTATTAGCGCATTTAGCTAATTGGGTTACCATAGCCAAATATTCTTTATCAACTAAGGTGACTCGCTGTTGAATGATTTGGGTATCCATCGTAATTTCGCGTGTCAGACCTGGCGTTTCTAGTTTTGGCTCAAAAAATTCAGTAAATTCTTGCAAACGTTGCGCTGTACTGAAAGTGCTGGAGATGACAGTAATATAGGTTGTAAATTCCATGTCCCCGCCAACTGTTCTTTCTAGCCAAGACCAATCATTGCGAATCCAATCCCAAGCTAGTTGTTGTCCCGTGCGATTAGCCAAGATTCCTGCAAACCAGGCACGTAAATCTTGTGGCTTAATAACTTTGCTGTCTTCAAAAGAAGTTACCAATTTATTCAACCATTGCTTATCCGGTGAACCAGTCAAAGCTTGCTGTAGATCTCGCTTGAAACTACTATTAGCTGTTGTCTGATAAGTGGTTAATAAATGTTGCTGCAACGCCAAATTGCCATAATTTTGGACTTCATTTAGAAGTACCGAGTACCGAATGTCAGCTGGCAAAGTAGCTAGATCAGCATCATAACGTTGATAGATAGCATGCAAAGCTTGCATCGTTTGCTTATTTTTAGCATACAATGAAGCCTTTAATATTATAGGACGTACCAATTGGTCATCTAAAGTATCCGTTGTCCTTGGTTCATAGCCTAAATCTTGTAATTTAGATCCACTCAATTTATCAAAAAATTGACGCAAATTATTGGCGGTCACTGCATCGCGCACTGCAAATTTTTTAACATCGTTCATAATTTTATATAAAGCATTGATCACAATATTAGATGGACTGTCGGCAAACTTAGTCATTAAAGTCATTAAATCAGCATAAGCAATCGCACCACTTTCAGCCAACAAATGTAAATCTTGCAATAACTGCTGTTGATCAATAGCAGCCAAATTTGGCAAATCTGTCAACAAATCTGTTAATAGCAACTTATCGTATTGCACAATAAAATGAGAACTATTACCACAATTCAATTGGAAAGGATGACCTGCTTGATCACGTAACTTTTGATAGTCACCTAAAGTAATATTTTTTGCCTGCAAAATTTGCGGTGTAGCTGCGTAATTTCCATTTAAAGGTATCGACCATAGACGTCCTGCATCTTGACTCGCACCAACGAAAAATTGTTGTTGCGTTAATGTCAATTGACCATTTACAACTTGCGCGCGCACCACAGGATAACCGGGTTGCTCCAACCAAGTATTCATAATAGACTTAATATCTAATTGGGCAGCAGCACCTAAAGCTGTCCATAAATCTTCACCTGTCGCATTATGATATTGATGCTGTGCAAAATAATTCTTCAATCCTGTACGCAAAGCTTGCTCACCAATCAAAGAACGTACCATTACAAGCATTCGTGCACCTTTAGCATAAACAATTGCTGAATCAAATAAAGCATCAATTTCAGCAGGATGTTCAACTTGCACGTGCACTGGCTGTACACCAAAAATCGCATCTCTTTGTAAAGCTAAGGGAACATCACTATCTTGAAAAGTTTCCCAAACTTTCCAATCCGGCTCCAATGCGTCAATGGCTACATATTCCATCATGTTGGCAAAACTTTCGTTCAACCAAAGATCATCCCACCACTTCATAGTTACCAAATCCCCGAACCATTGATGCGCTAATTCATGGGCAATCACAGTTGCTACACTGATTTTAGTGGCTAAAGAATCATTTTCTGGATCCAAAAGCAGATAAGCTTCTCGATAAGTGATCAATCCCCAATTTTCCATGGCACCCGCTGAAAAGTCCGGTAATGCTAACTGCCAAGAATGTGGCAACGGATAAGGTGTTTGATAATATTCTTCAAAAAATTCGATCGCTCTTTTAGCAATATCCAATGCAAATTTCAAATTTTTTGTTGGATGTGCTTTTGTCGCAAAAACGCCAACTTGGACACCACTATTAGTTTGTGTAGTTTCACTTTGTAATTCCCCAAAAGCAAAGGCAACTAAATAAGTAGACATTTTCACTGTTGGTTCAAAATAATGTACCCCCCCAACAACTTTTTGCTCTGGCATGTTACTAATAGCAATTTCACCAGGATGCTCATCAAACTTCAAAGCTAGTGTAAAGGTTGCCTTAGCCTCGGGTTCATCGACACAAGGGAAAGCTTGTCGTGCAAAAGTTGTTTCAAATTGCGTTCCTATGATCTGCTTTTTAACACCATCGACTTGGTAGTATGAAGGATAAATACCCATCATTGAATCCGTTAGTTCGGCTGTATAATCAATAACCAATTGTACAATGCCTGTTTTTTGCAAAGTTATTTGTAAAGCATCTTGCTGTGGCAAAACTTGAAATAAAACAGGATGATCATTTAAGTGCACACCGACAATTTGCAAATCTTTTTGGTGCAATAAAATATTTAACTCCTTGGCTTCTCCCTGCACCTTAACTTGACCAGTAATTGTTTTTTTCGTTCGATTGATATCCAGAAACAAATCATAGTGCTCTGGTACAAAAGTGTCATAAAATCTTTTAACTTCTATCATTATCCTTACCTTATAATATTTTTATTTCGTCCAATTGAGTAAATTTTAACTGGTCAACTTCTAGATTACAAGATTAGCATCTAACAATCAACCAAACAAAAAAGCCTGTCTATCAAGACAGGCTTTCTAATAAGCCATCTGTCGGATTCGAACCGACGACCTCCACCTTACCATGGTGGCGCTCTACCTGCTGAGCTAAGATGGCAACTGAGCACCTATTTATGATAGCAAAAGTAACAGTCTTTGCCAAGAACTAATTTATTAAAAAGCTTCAACTATTTCTAAAATCCCAGCAACAAAGAAATAAATAGCTGCTAAACTAACAATTAACACACTTGCTAATAACGGTCGAAATAATAAAATAATCCCCGCAATAATACTTAAAACAGCCAAAACAATAATCAGCCAACGATAGCTTTTGCCAGCAAGATCATAAATGGGAGCCAAACTCAGCTCAGCAATTCCATCAATAATAAACCAAATAGCAAAAATCAATATCAAAGTTTGTAGTCCTAAAGCGAGGTTAAACATGAAAATAATGCCCAATAAAATATCAACAATCCCCGAAAAAATCAACCAACCAACTTTTTTATCGGTCCATTTGCGTAACTTGTAGCTCAAGTACAACTGATAAATCCCTCGAATTAAAGCAAAAATACCAATCGTAATCACTATTGATAACAAACCAGTTATCGGATTTTTGATAACTAAATAACCCACATACAACGAGAAAAGTCCGATAATCAAACTAAAAATATCAAAACCTTTTTTACTATTCATACTAACTCCACCTCATAAATAAAATTGCAGGTTCCCACGGAAAATCCTATAATGTAGGATATACCATAATAGGAGAGGTAGCAAAAATTTGTCACCCAATAAGGAAAATTACCTTAAAAACATTTTCGAATTGCAGCATAGTTCCCAAAAAGTTACCAATAAACGTCTGGCTGAAATGATGCAAGTTAGCGCACCCTCAGTAACAGAAATGTTAGTTCCTTTAGCCAAAGACGACTTGATTGAGCATACTCCGTATAACCAGATTTTTTTAACTAAAAATGGTCAAGCATTGGCGAAAGATTTGGTCAAAAAGCATCGTTTATGGGAAGTGTTTCTGGTAAATAAATTACATTATGATATCGATCAAGTTCATTCAGCTGCTGATGACCTAGAACACGCTACTGATACTCAATTAGCGCAAGCTTTAAATCAATATCTCCAATATCCACAAAAATGCCCGCACGGCGGAATTATTCCAGGTAACGGACAAGGACAAAGTGATGATGATGATTTATTATTGAGTAACATCACAGAAAATACAACAATTAAAATTGTGCGCATTTTTGATAATCGCGATTTTCTAAGTTACTTTCACAGCTTAGGCTTGAAATTAAACCAAGTATTAACTGTTGTGAAACGTTCTAATTTTGATCATTCTTTATTATTGGAAACCAAAGAGCACCAAAAAATTTCCGTTAGTAAAGAATTGACCCATTATATATTTGTTGAGAAAATCTAAAAATCGTCTGGCTAAGCCAGACGATTTTTTTATTATGATAACCTTGCACCAATTTGCTGATCTAATAAGTTTTGATAGAAAACAGCATAACTAGCAGCCCGATAAGGCGCCACATATAAATTAAAAAGACCTAGTGTCATAAAATTCAAGAGATCCCAACCAATAAAACTCAAATCTAAAACAAATAATTGCCATTTATGACCACGCATCATTGTCCAACTATAACCTAAAGTTTTTAATGCGTTGCGCCAAGAAATACGGGCAGATCCTTGCGTCAAGTCTTTTAAAATGAAATAGGTTAACTTGAAGCCGTAATAAAAATATAGACCAATTGGCAACAAAATTAAATTACCTAAATAATAAATCAAATAGATTACTAACCATAAAACTAAAACTTTAAAAAAGTAGACGCCTGAAAAAACCTGTAAACTTTGTGCAATCCCCATTTGTTTGGTAGTTTCACGCAATTGATCTAAAGCAGCAAACGAAACACTAACTGCAAACATTCCGTAAGCTAAGAATCCTTCTAAATAATACAATGAAATCTGTGGATTATTAGTCAAAAAACTTTGTACATCAGCATAAAATTGCTTATCAATTTGCGTTAAATTCAGTTGCAACACAATTTGTGTTGATAATCTAAAAAGTAATATGAACAAAATAACTAAAACAATCGTGGGTATTAAACCCAAATTTACTAGATTATGTGGCTTTTTACTTAATACATGTCTAGCTTCACGCTTAATTATACTAATATGTTGCATACTTTCTCCTAATCATTTGTTGCAACACGCACTAGCGTGTATTTCTTCTTGCCTTTGCGAACAATAACGAAACGTCCTTCAAAAGCAGCATTAGGGTCCACTTGGTAATCCAGTTCGGACTGTCGAGTACCGTTAATATAAATGGCGCCATTTTGAATATCTTCGCGCGCTTGGCGACGTGACGGTTCGATTGCTGTAGCATCTACCAAAAATTCCACTAAATTCAAGGTGGCACCATCATAAGTTACTGTAGGCACCGAGCTAAAGCCCTGTTCAATTTCAACTGCTGTTAAACTCAATAAATCGCCAGCAAATAAAGCTTCAGAAATATGTTCTGCTTGTTCTACTGCTGCTTGACCGTGCACAAAACGCGTTACTTCTTGTGCCAAAGTTTTTTGGGCAATACGTTTTTCTGGTGCACTTTGAACTTGCTGCTCTAAATCAGCAATTTCCGTTGCATCTAAAAAAGTAAAGTATTTCAAATAACGAATCACATCACGATCGTCAGTATTTAACCAAAACTGATAAAATTCATAAGGACTAGTCTTCTTAGGATCCAACCAAATTGCGCCACCAGCCGTTTTACCAAATTTAGTACCATCTGCTTTTAGTAATAGTGGGATGGTTAGACCAAAAACTTTAGTATCAGCACCCTCAACGCGGTGAAGTAAATCAATACCCGCGGTAATATTACCCCATTGATCGCCACCGCCAACTTGCAATTGCACATTATGTTCACGATACAACGTCAAAAAATCGATAGCTTGCAAAATTTGGTATGTGAATTCTGTATAAGAAATTCCCGTCTTCAACCGTGAAGCCACCACATCTTTATTCAACATAGTATTAACATTAAATAACTTGGCATAATCACGCAAAAAAGTTAACAAGTCTAAACGTGATAGCCAATCATAATTATTCACAATTTCAAAGTTCTCTGTACCAAACAAGTTGATCATCTGTTGTGTTAAAGCAGCTTGATTGTGCTCAATTTGTTCCTTACTTTGTAAAACGCGTTCGGCTTTCTTGCCTGAAGGATCGCCAATAGATCCTGTCGCTCCACCAATCACAATAACCGGCTTATGACCTAATAACTGAAATCTTTTTAAAATCATAAAGGGAATTAAATGACCGATATGCAAAGAATCGCCGGTCGGATCAACACCACAATATAAGGCAATGTGGTGATCATTTACATATTCCCTTAAACCAGCAGCATCGGTTTGTTGGTTAATGGCATCACGCCAAATTAATTCATCTATTATATTTTTAGTCATCTTGGTCTCCTGAAAAATAATCCTTATTTAAGTATTAATTTATGTGTAATCATATCAATAATTAATTATACCAACAAATCACCATAATCAATCTTTAAATTTTATCAATGTGATTTTAGTCCAAACAAAATCCAGTCCAATCGCAGCAATAATCGCTAAAAAGGGAACAAACTCTAAGCGATAGCGCCCTTGCACTTCAATCAGCAGTTGCGCACTGGCATAAGCAAATAAAGTCAACAATAATAGGTATAAATCATCTCCCACTGACTTGCGCCATAAAACAAGTGCACCTAAAAACACTCCCAGCATTTCCAACACACTGATTCCGTAAGCTATTAATTTTAATTGTTGCGTGTGTACCCAACTATGGTTGTTGGCAAATAACGAAAAATCCAATGTATTGGATGGTTGCGCCCACAAAATAAAAAATTTGTGTATAAATAATCGACACCATAAATGGCGTTGTTGCAAAAATATAATATTTTGCCTGACCAATCGATTTTCCTGAACTAAACACGCTTTGCGATCAGCGTGCGGATTAATTTGGTTCTTAATAGCTGTCGAATAAGTACCGTTACTTTCATAATTCAAGCCCAAAACAAATTTCCACGGATTATCTTGATTGCTGAGTCCATAAGAATTAAAATTAGTTGCTTTAACAGCAAAACTAGCACTCAGCAAAGTAACAAAATAAATGATTATCAAGCCAACTAATTTACTTATAGCAGCTTTTAATTGTGTCCGTTTTACTTTTGATAGTTGATAAATCACCACAAACACAATAATTCCTGCTAAAAAAACAATCCCGAGTGGACGCAAAATATTAGCAATCGCTAACGAAAATGCTGCCCACAACCAATTAAAGCGTCTTGGTGATAAGACTAAAATTATGGCAATTAAAAAAAAGATCGTAGCTAAATATTGATTGGTGACTCGATTATTTAAAGCAAACCATTCAATATTAATTCCCACCAATAACAAACTAAGTCGCCCAATAGTGGTTTTGCCAGTAACTTTAACTGCTAAACGATAAGTCAACAGCAAAATCAGCATTTGCTGTATGACATTCAAATACTGCACCACTTGAATTTGATGACCAAAAAGCTTAACTACTAATATCACATAAGCTAAAAAACCTGTTTGATAAGCCCATTTAGCAAAATAACCATTGTCACTGTGATATATCGGCACGCCTTTAAGTGCTGCATCAGCAGTGTGCCAAAAAGTATGATAGTCACTAGATTGTTGGACTGGTGTTTGCTTAATCCAAACTAGATAGACGATGGCAAATAAACCAAGCACACTACCGATCACATAATAATTAGTTGATCTCTGGTCAGGTATTTTAACTAAAATAAAGCTAGCTACCAGCACTAGTATTGCGATCAATAACCAACCAAATAATATTTTCAAGCGCCCACTTAGCGGATCAGCATACAATAACTGCCAACTAGCTAAACCGGCACCCACGACTATCAGTGAAGCAAATATAATTAAAACTATCTTTAATAAATTGGTTGTATAAAGCCTAACTCTTCCCCTCAATCTTAGTCTCCACCCCATTTTCAACTAAATAATGTTGCAATTTTGTTAATGTAATCTTGATATTTTCAAGGCTGGCAGCATAGCTAATCCTCAAATAACCTGCACCACCAATACCAAAGAAACTTCCTGGCAACAATGCTAATTTTTCTTTGGCAATTAAGTCTTCTGCCAACTTCACATCATCTTGCGTCAACTGCGCTGGAATTTTAGCAAAAATATAAAAAGCACCTTGTGGCTTAGCGACTTTAAACCCTAATTGCTGCAAGCCATTATACAAAATATCCCGTCGTTTCTGATATTGAACACTCATAGTATGCGTATCGTCTTGACCATTAGTCAAAGCTTCAATAGCGGCATCTTGCGTCACTTCTGGAATAGAAGTAGTGATTAACTCATGTACATGCAAAATATGTGCAATCACTTTTTGTGGACCACAAATATAGCCCACACGCCATCCAGTCATCGCATGCGACTTTGATAAACCATTTAATAAAATCGTTTGTTCTGGTAATAAAGTTGCAAAACTAACATGCTTATGTGCATAAGATAATTCGCTATATATCTCATCACTAATCACAAAAATAGCATATTCTTGCAGAACTTCAGCTAAAGCTTGTAATTGCGCTTTATCATAAGTAATTCCCGTAGGATTATTAGGATAATTCAAAATTAAAGCCTTTGCTCGAGGGTGTTCTTGCAATGTTGCACGTAGCATTGCAGGATCCAAACGAAAATTAGTTTTAGAGGTATCCACAAAAACTGGTTTGGCTTGATTTAAAATAATATCAGGTCCATAAATTGTGAAAGAAGGCGTGGGCACAATGACTTCATCACCTGGATTTAAGATAGCAGCCAAAGTGGTATAAACACTTTCAGTCACACCAAGCGTTGCGATAATTTGACTACTTGGATCATAATTCAAATCATATTTATCATGCAAAAAATTGGCAATTGCTGCTGTTAATGCAGGCTTTCCTTCAGGAATAGTATAGTGCATAGTTTGCTGCAAAAGTTGTGTACTGGTGTGTTGGCGAATATGCTCTGGCGTAGCAAAATTAGGCTCACCCACTGTCATATTAATGATACCCGGTGTTTTTAAAGCACGCGCATTAAACAAAAAAATATCTTGAGGTTTAATTTGTAATGCAACCGTATTCATTCTTTGTTCCATGTCAAACATATAATGAGTCCCTTTCTATATTTGGCTAGCAATTATCGTAAACTTGTAAGCCTTAATTATACCGCTATTATTAAATGGAAAACAATTATGGTTAAATTTCATTAAAATTAAGAATAAAAATAGCCTTAAGTTGATGGTCAGCTCAAGGCTATTCTTATTAATTATTAGGCTCGAATACTAAATGTTCATTCACAAAAGCATTTAAACCTAAACTACTCAATTCTCGACCATAGCCGGAATTCTTCACACCACCAAATGGCAATTCTGGTAAGGAAGCCCAGCCAGAATTAATAAAAGACATTCCTGTCTCAATTTTAGCTGCCACAGCTTTCGCGTGTTCCACATTACTAGAAAAAATCGTATTTCCTAAGCCGTAACTGGAATCATTAGCTAAATCAATAGCTTCTTGTTCAGAATTTACTTTGTAGACAGTAGCCACCGGACCAAACATTTCTTGATTATAAATTGGATTATCTTTATTAATATCAGTTAAAATGGTCGGTTGAAAGAAGAAACCGGTACTATTGATTGACTCGTTACCATAAACTAATTTAGCGCCATGTTCAATAGCTGTATCAACTTGTTTTTGCAATTTTTCTTGAGCACTTTGTGAACTCAGTGGCGCAATTACCGTTTCTGGATCCATCGGATCGCCAATTTTAGCTTTCGCAAAAGCTTCCTTTAGCATCGCCACAAAATTATCATACTTATCAGCCATGACAATAAAACGTTTGGATGAAGTACAAACTTGCCCTGCATTATATAACCGCGCATTCGGGGCAATTTTTTTAAGTTGGGCATCGTCAGCGTCACTTAAAACAATAAAAGCATCGTTACCGCCCAACTCTAAGGTAGATTTTTTCAAAGCATCGCCGGCTTCTTTGGCTACCGAGGCACCCCCGCGCTCAGAACCAGTTAAACAAACACCCGTAACTCGAGGATCATGAATAGCTTTAGCTACTAAATCATAATTAATAAACAAATTAGTCAACGCACCTTTAGGTGCCCCTGCTTCCAAGACAACATCAGCCAATTTTTGTGCTGAAGTAGGACAAATAGAAGCGTGCTTCAAAATTATTGGATTACCCACGATAAAGTTAGGAGCAAACACCCGAATAACTTGATATAAAGGAAAATTCCACGGTTCCACAGCCACAATCACGCCAGTAGCTTGTTTCAAATAATAAGCCTTACCGGATTGTGAATCCAATGGGACTGGTTGCATAAATTCTTCGCCATGTTGAGCGTAATATTCCACAATAGAAGCACATAATTCAACTTCGCCTTTGGACTCAGTCAGTAACTTACCCATATCATAAGTCATTGCTTTAGCTAACTCATCTTCATGATTTGTTAGCGCTTTCGCAATTTGGTGTAAAATTTGGGCACGTTCAGAAACTGGTTGCTTTCGCCTAGTTTGATACAGATGATTAGCAGTCGATAACGCAGCTTCCAAATCTGCCTCTGTCGCATCATCATATTTTTGCAATAACTCACCAGTATATGGATAAATCGTTTGATATGCCATAATAATATGACCTCCTTCATAAATTCATACTTATTATAGTGCATCTATAAATTAAAAGAACTAAAGTAGCATACAACTCAAATAATATTTTCCAGTAAACCAAAATAAATCGTCAAGATCAACAAGTCTGCACACCCACCTAAACTCAAATTATATCGAATAAATTTTTGGTTTAATTTGTGCAAAAAGGCCATCCCAGATCGTGTATTCGCACCACCTAAGTCGAAATATCGTTGGGCTTGTTGACGTGCCCAAGGCATGATTTGTTGGCTGTGCGCGCGTTTAATTAAGTTGGAATCATCCGTATATTGCAAAATAAGCATTAAAGTGTCTAACAACCGTGTATTAGTAGTGCCGTGGCTTTGTCGCAAAAATGGTAAAGCTTGTTCTATAACCACTGGAAAACCAGCTTGGGCTTGACCACGAATACCTAATAAACCATATTGCACAAATTGCTGCTCACCTGCAGTTTGTGGGCTTTTTTTCGATATTGCAGCGCCCAAATCATCTCGAATTAAGTTGACCAGCATACCTTGAATAGTCGCTTGAATTGTTGGCAAATCACGCTTTTCATGTTGCCAGCAAAAACTAGTTGCCCCAATTGCAATTCCTAAAGAAAAAATTGCCCCTTTATGCGTATTTATATTATGAGTGGCAGCAAACATAGTTTTTTCAGCTTGCCGTCCTAAAACCCGCAATTGTTGAAATAAAGCTGGCAGCTTGTCACCCACAAAACTTGCTCCCAATTGACTGGCTTGTTGAAAATACGGCAATAAACTAACTGTACTATCTAAAAAAGTAAAAATATCCATGTCCGTATGCGAGCCGGTATCAACCGGATCCACTAAACCGGGTTTAGGGTGCACGACTACTTCATAAAGTAAGGCTTTTTGCGCCATTTGCGCTAAAAATTTCGTCTGCTCTGACATGACTTACGCTCCAAAATAATTTTGATAATAATTTTCAATAGCCTGTCGCAATTGTGCTTTAGAATGTGTCTGTTCGCGGGCACATTGCTTAGCCGGCAAATCACAAACTAAGCAGCGCCGAGGCGGAAGTGCTAAATCTTGTCGTGAAAACGGTTGGGGTGTGTCAGAACACAAAACATCTGCATCAAATAGTCGTCCTAAAGCAAAATTATCTTCAAATGCAATCGTTATTTGCTTTAAATCAGTACTATTCAACTTCGTGGTGGCAAAAGCTTCAGGTCCTGTGGATAATTGTAAATAAACAGCGGATTCTAAAATAGTCGACTCAAGTTTAATTTGTGCAAGTAATTCTTGCCATCCACTTTGAAACATTTTTTGTAAATAAAAGTTATTTTTAATTGCACCTGGAATATTCAATTTTACAGCTACCAAACTAGCTTGAGGTGCGCGATCCAATAATTGTCGTTGATAATATTGACGCCATTCTTTATTTTGTAAAATCTTAAGTAAGGATTGCGGTTTTCCTTCATCTAAAATCACATGCACACCTCAAAGAAAAAGAGGCTTTCGCCCCTTAATTTTTTAATCTTGTACTTCATTGATTTCATCAATAATTGTACCATCGCGATATTCCACCAATGCTACAGGACGTTGCTTGAATTGTAATGGTTGAGCCTTACCAACAATTGCTTCCGCTTTTTGTTGTAACTGTTCAATCGTATAAACAACTAGCCCTGGCACATGCGCTAAGGCTTGTTGCAAATCGGTACGTTTAGGATTGATGGCAATGCCAATTTCCGTCACAATCACGTCAATCGAAGCCCCCGGTGTAACTGCAGTAGTCACTTTGGGTACGATCGTGGCAATGCGTCCACGCACAAGTGGTGCACAGATAATTGTTAATTTAGCAGTTGCTGCGTCTTGGTGCCCGCCAATAGCACCACGAATCACACCATCCGATCCTGTCATCACATTCACATTAAAGTCAGTATCCACTTCCAACGCGGATAAAATCGCCACATCGAGTTGGTCAACCATGGCCCCTTTATTAGCAGGGTCAGCATACCAAGAAGCATCAATTTCTTGCTGATTTTGATTCAAGTGCATTGATTTAGCGGCGCCTTTGTCAAAATCTTGCACATCCATAATTCGCCCAATCAATCCTTCTTCTAATAAATCAACGGTTGGTTTAGTGACGCCTCCCAGCGCAAAGGAAGCTTTAATATCCTTTTCCAACATTGACTCGCGCAAAAAGCGAGTTACCGCTAATGCTGCTCCACCAGATCCAGTTTGAAAAGAAAAACCTTCCTTAAAATAAGGTGAATTAACAATGACTTGATTAACCATTTTCGCAATTTTTAACTCTTTTGGATCTTTCGTAAAACGTGTTGCACCAGAACCAATTTTATCAGGGTCACCCACTTGCTCAATTGGCACCACATAATCAACTTGTGTTTGCTTAATGGAAGCGGGTGTATTCGGATATTCTTGCAAATTATCAGTAATCAACACCACTTTGTCGGCATACTGCGCATCAATGAGGGCATAGCCTAAGGATCCAAAAGCTGTTTTACCATTCATACCATTCGCATTACCTAAGCGATCCGCGTTGGGAACACCTAAAAAAGCAACATCTATGTTCAAAGAACCCTCTTCGATAGCACGGGCACGACCACCATGTGAGCGAAAAATAACCGGATTATCTAACACACCGTGTGAAATAGCATCACCTAAAGATCCACGCATCCCCGATGAAGTAATGTTTGTAACAACACCCTTCTCAATAGCTTCCACAACAATATCATTCATTACATTAGTTAATGAAGATGGCGCCAACGTCAAATCTTGGTAACCTGCATCAATAATAATACGCATGACTTTGTTAAAAACAAAATCACCTTCCCGAAAATGATGGTGAAACGAAATAGTCATGCCATTGCGTACCGTTTTTTGCACGACCTCTTTTAAGGAATTTACGACTTTATCATTACCAGTAGTAGCGGTCACCATTGGCGCATGACGTTGAATTTTTGGATGACCAAAATCCGTTGTTTGATAAGGTTGATATGCTAATTTTTGTAATAATTCAGCTGATAAATTGCGACCTAGACTATTCTCCAAGATAGTTCCCCTCCTCGTCTACCAAATGAGCAGCTTTAGCCAACATCATGACTCTTTGTGCACGTAACGCTACTGGACGATCAACCATTTGACCATCCATCGAGATAACACCAGAACCCTTTTTCTGGGCTTGTGCAATAGCAGCAATCACATTTTGGGCATTCAAAATTTCTTTCTTGGTTGGTTCATAAACTTTATTAACCATTTCTACTTGTCGTGGATTAACCAACGATTTACCGTCAAAACCTAATTGATGAATTAATTTAGTTTCACGATAAAATCCTTCAGGGTCATCCATATTAGTAAAGACGGTATCAAAAGCAGCAATTTTGGCAGCACGTGCAGCATGCAAAATCATATTCCGAGCAAAAAATAGTTCTGCACCGTCTGAATAACGATGCGTTTTCATATCTGTCGTATAATCTTCTGCTGAAAGTGCAATACCAATCATGCGCTTAGAAGCTTTAGCAATTTCTGCAGCGCTTAAAACACCTTGCGCAGATTCAATTGCTGCCATTAAATTAATTGAACCTGCCGGCTTGTCAAATTCCTTTTCTGCAGCAGCTACTTTAACTTCCAGATCTTGTATCATTTCTGCAGATTCCACTTTAGGTAAACGAATTACATCAACACCCGCTTTAACCATAGCTTTAATATCATTGTCATAAAAAGGCGTATCAGCACCATTAATTCGCACAACTAGTTCTGTATCGCCGTAATCAATATTAGTTAGCGCTTCATAAACCAAATAACGAGCTGCATCTTTCTCAGCTAAAGAAACGCCATCTTCCAAGTCAAACATCACTGAATCAGCGCCATAAATACCTGCATCCTTAATCATGGCAGGATTATTGCCTGGAACAAACATCATTGTGCGTCTTAATCTTGTTGCAGAATCAGACATTTAAAGCACCTCCCAACGTGGCTCTTCACTAATCTCCAGGGCTCTTTGTACGGCAGCGATCGCACGCGCTTTGATTACTAAATCCAAAGCTCCTTTATCAACTGCTTTGATTTGCGCGTTTTGAACACCATAATTTGTTAAAACATCAATAATTGTCTGTTTGATTTGCGCGCCAAATTGTTTAATAACATCAGATTGCAGCTCAATTTGTAAACCATTATTACCTGGTGCAATAGTTATTTGGATATCAGATGATTCTAAGGTTCCTGCCGTAGCAATCCTTTTAATTTCCATTACCATGCCATCCTTTCTGAATTCGTTGTTGCAAAATAGCCCAATGTGCCTTGATAAAATCAAAGGTTGTCGCTGGAACTAACCGAGCAATCTGCTCTAAATTTTGGGTCACCAAATAATGACGTACTTGAAAAGCAGATACTATTTGTCCATCAGCCAACTGATAACGAGGCACAACAAGCACTTCAACTTCGGGCTGTAAAATAGCTTGTAAATTATCATTATATAATCGTGTAGTATGCGATGTTGGCTCTGTACCCAAATAGCGACGCTTGATTTGCAAAGCCGGTACAAACCAATTTTTAAATAATTGTGCATCCAAACGCGTTTGATAGTCAATGACAGCATCACTGCTAGTCAAAAAATAAGCGGGAAAAGTGGCAAAACTAACAGTATACTCGCCACCATCAATAACTTTTACATTCATTAAATCCTGCACACCTAAGCGTACTAAATACAAGCGTTGCGGTGTTGTAAATAACGAAGCATTTTGTTGAACTACGATCACATACACTAGATCATTTTCTTGGGCAGCTTTTTCAATCAAATAGCGATGCCCCTTTGTAAAAGGGTTGGCATTAATTACAATTGCAGCAACTTGTTGTTGCTCACTATTAGGCTGCGATAATTGTGCCAAATAATTCTTAATCGTTGGAAATCCACTTTCCAATAGTGCACCTTGCGGCACTTGCGCCAAACAATGAAAACCAATGTGCTTAAAACTACTAACATATTTGATCTTTGTAAAAACAAAATAGTGGCTTATTTGCGCTTGGTCTAGACGTTGAATCAAGGCTGATATAATTTTATTGAATCGCACACCAGCATGGATTTCCCCATGCACCTCTATTGCCACATATTTCATGACATTTTGGGCAATGGATCCGGTACCCACCAGCTGATCATGCTCATCAAATAAACCAACAGTCTGATTCAGATATTTAGTCTCTGCATTATTAAAATTATCAATTCCATGCTGCTGTAGAAATGACTCCCACTGTTTTTTTACAGCACTATTTAGCAAATATAAATCTTTAATGACTTCCATAAATGCTCGCTGCTCCTAATGAACTATTAACCCCATCAAAAAAATGGCTAGTGTAACTGTTAAAGCTCCGCCAATTCGTACTGAAACTTGAGCAAACGGCATTAATTCCATTCGATCACCCGCCGATAAAATAGCTAGTGCTCCGGTTCCACCTTGTCCAGAACAACAAGAAACTGCAATTGCTGTATCCACAGGATACATTCCTAGTAACTTTGAAACAATGAATGCAGTTGCCACCACTGCCACCACCGTAGCGATAATTACCACAATAGAAGCTGGTGATTTAAAAACTTGAATCAATTTATTCCAATCTGTTTGTGCCACACCTACGCCAAATAATAGTGGTGGCGTGATACCTTTCACTGTGAAACTGTTTAATGAAATCCCACCTTCTTCAATGCTTTTAGGAATATAACCCAGCATTTTAGCGGCCATCAAGACAATTAATAGAATAATTGGTGATGGAATCGAGATGTGCAAATATTTTTGAATCACAAAATTAAGCCATACCGCTAAAAAGTACAGTGCAATAGCCAAAACACCAGCCATTAAAGTTTTTTCGACACTCACTTCTTGATTGCCACTTTTCAAATTAGCTAGCTGATCGTCATCATCTATTAAGCGACCATTGCCTGTCAATTCTGGCTTCTTATCACCCAAACGTCGCAATGAACCAGCTAACACAACAGCCACTAAACTGCCTAACATTACAGCTGGCAAGATAGAGCCGAAAATATCTCCCTGCGTCATGCCACTAATCACTGCAGCGTAACCAATTGATAACGGCATAGCACCTTCACCAACGCCACCAGCTAAGATAGGTGCTACCACAAAAAAGTAAGCTTTATAAGCCGACAGTCCCAGCAGCATTCCAACACCTGTTCCTACTAAAGAACCAATAACATCACACAATACTAAAACAACAATAATGCGTGAAGTAGCTTTTAGCAGTGTACGCCGATTCATCGAAGCTATCGCACCGACTACCAGCATCGTGATAAAAAACATCAAGAAATTATTATGATTCATAAAATCCGACACTGTCTTGATTGTCGTTTGGGGTAGCCAATGCATGAATACCAAATACGAGGGTACAAAAGTAACAACTAAAACTTTACCACCCAAATTATTCAAAACTGGTATGTGCTGACCTATTTCTTCCAACAAATAAGAAAACACAACCATTACTCCTAGAGAGATCAGCATGTCGTTAGTTGGCATGACATTAGTCAATGTCAATAACACATAGCCCAACGCTAATACCAAATAAAGCGGTAAAGGCATAAAACCAATCTTTATTTTTTTCAATTTAGCAATCACTGTTAGATCCCCCAATAATAAATTAATTCTATTTTTGATATTCCTCGACTGCAGAACTAACTGCAGCCACAACGCCTGAACTAAAGACGCCCGGAACAATTTCTTGTGCACTTGGTTCTTTAATTAATGCTGCTAATTTAACCGCCACTGATTGTTGAAGTTTTAGATCCACTTGTTTAACGTCATAACGCAGCAAACCTTGAAATAAACCAGGAAATACTAAGATATTGTTAACCTGATTAGCCCATTGTGAAGAGCCTGTCGCTACAATTTTGGCGCCTGCTTGCAGTGCTTGCTCTGGATTAATTTCAGGTACTGGATTAGCCAAAGCAAAAATAATTGGATCCGTGGACATTTTGTGTACTTGTTGTGCATTTAAAACATCAGCTACTGATAAGCCAATAAAAACATCTTGTCCCGTAATAACTTCATCCAATGTTGTCCCCGTTGCTGGTGAAACTTGTGCTGCCAAATCACGTTGATAATGGTTATAGCGTTCATCAGAGCTTTGAATTACGCCATGAATATCCACCAAAGTAATGTTTTTAATACCTGCAGCTAATAGTAATTTTGCCGTGGCAACTCCAGCAGCACCAACACCATTAATCACAATCTTTAAGTCGACTAAATTTTTGTGCACTACTTTAGCTGCATTAATGAGCCCAGCCAACACCACAATCGCTGTTCCCGTTTGATCATCGTTATAAACAGGAATATTTAGCTTTTGCTTGAGCTGATCTTCGACTTCAAATACGCGTGGTGCTTTGATATCCTCCAAATGAATACCCGCAAACGAATCGGCAAAATTAACAATCGTTTGCACTAATTCGTCTGTCTTTACTTGTTGTAAAGTTAATGGAATTGCATCCACGCCGGCTAATTGTTTATAAAGCAATGCCTTGCCTTCCACAATTGGTAATCCTGCTGCTGGACCAACATTACCTAAGCCTAAAATCGCTGTTCCATCTGTAATCACAGCCACTAGCTTGCCACTAATTGTGTACTTAGCCTTGGTAGCTGGATCTTGCTCAATCAACTTAGCTAGTTTAGCCACTCCAGGTGTGTAAGCTTGCCCTAATTGCTCACGGTTGGTGACAGGCAGCTCACCTGCAATACGCAAAACACCAGTGTGCTGTTCATGCAGACGCAACAATTCATCTTGCTGTTGTGCCACAATGATTCTCCCCTTTCATCTATCTATAAAAACGTCATCATTGTAGCAACAAATTTAAATTTTAAAATGATAAACTACCATTTTTTAAAAAATTTAAAGCATGTTTTTATTTAACACAAAAAAATTCTAATGATTTAATTTTTTTAAAAAGAAGTTTACACTGATGGCAGGAGGTAAAATCATGCTTAAAAATGAGTTATTAGCTAATTTAGCCAAAGATTATTATGTAAATCGCTTAAATTTAGCTGAATTAGCTGAAAAATACCATATTAGTCGCTATTTAGTGAACCAAGCATTGGATAAAGCGCGACAACAAGGGATTGTTACTTTCTCTATTCAATCACCGACTGCCCGTAACTGGAATTTAGAAAATGATTTGCAACAGTTGTCTGCAATTCCTAATATTTATGTTTTGAAAGATTCTAATGATGCCGCTCTAAATATGGATATTCTCACACGTTACGCAGCACAAAAAATTGAAGAAAAATTACAACATTGTCATATCGTTGGTACCGCCTGGGGTAGTACTGTTTATAATGTCATTACTAAGTTTGAACGACGCAGTTTGCCAGATCTGCAATTTGTGCAATTTATTGGTGAAAATATGAAATATAATTCTGCTGTAGGGTCTGCAAGAATGGTGGAGTATGCAGCTAACCAATTCTCTAGTAATTACTCGACATTATCAGGGCCTTTATATATATTGAATGACGAGACGCGGCACGGAATGCTTCAAGAAATCGCCACACAAGAAACTATCAAAAAAGCACAACGCATGGAAATGATCTTTACCGGCATTGGCACGCTCCACTCCGTGAAGTCGATTCCTATTTGGTGGCGTAACCGGCAACAAATTTTTGCACAAGTCGACTTAAATCAAGTCGCCGGTATGGCTTATGGGCGACCTTATGATATTAATGGACACTTTTTAAATCCTGAAACTGATAAAACATTTGGCCTTGACTTGGAGACTATTTTACAAACACCGACACGCTTTGGCATTATTGATAGCAAATTTAAAGTTGAGGCTTTATTAGGTGCTTTACGTGGCAAATTATTTACCCACATCATCACTAATGAAAGTGTTGCCCGACGCGCCTTATATGAGTTAACTAAGTAATTATTAATAACTAATGAAATAATAAGCGTGTATAAATTGAGATAATAAATTTAATTATTTTTTGGTGGCTTAAAACAGTTAATAAATAACTATTTTGCCAAAAATTAGGACTAGTAAAATACACTTTTATCATTTTTTACACTAAAAAAATCATTTAATTGATGAAAATATTATTAATAATTGACGTTTTAATATAATTTAATGAATAAATGATGAATAAGGGCATTGCTTTTCCCGCATAAATTAGTTGTAATATAGTAGTGAGTATTTGTATCATAGCTTCAATTTGTACAAACACTCAACTAAATTTTACAGGGGGAAATACAATGAAAAACAAACTACGTTCAGTATTTTCAATACTGAAAATGTTTTCCACGTTATTTATTTTGGGTGTTTTCACTGCTGTCAAAGCATCGGCAGCAACTACACCCACTTTAGATTTAACGAACCCACCCACAAGTTTAAATGCTACAAATGCCATTAATAATGACACTTTTAACATTTTGGGTGGTAACTTAGGCTCAAGTAGTCAAACAATTATTCCTGGTCACCCGGAAACACAAAAAATGGCTTCAGGGGAAAACGATGCCAGCAAGGCAATGTGGAACAAGACACCAATCAATATCCATAAACCGTTCTGCATTTCTTTTTACTACTACATGAATGGTAAAGATACCACTCATACTGGTGACGGTTTAACTTTCACTATGCAAAACTCCGGTAACCAATTACTGGGTTCTGCCGGCGAAGCCATAGGTATTTACGGCAGTCTGCGTAATTCTAGTAGCTACACCAAACCATATGATGGTGGTTTAACAGTAGAATTTGACCCTAAGTATAATGAGAATACAAGTGACAGTGATTTAGCATTGGATACTGGGGATGCTGTTAAAGTAAATCGTTCTCACGTAGCAATCACTGACGGTACTACTCGTATGAGTAACGGTCATTATGCTATCAATCATTGGAACAAATTTTACGATGCTAAGATGGTCTCCAATGCCTGGAAACATGTAACTGTTCAATGGGATCCAAATAATCTAACTAACAAAGGCACTTTAACAGTTTTTCAAGAAGATGATGCTGTATTCCCAGAAACCAATGTTCCTGATAATTATTCTCAAAAAATCAGCTATGTTGAAGACTTAAGCGACTATGACAGCAATAAACCTGTATACTGGGGCTTTACTTCTGCCACAGGTAATCAAACAATGAATGCTGCTGTAGCTTTGGACTATGTAAAGACTGCACCTACTGGCTCCACGTCATTACCAGGACAAGATACCTCAACTAATCCGACAACACCTACTGTTGTTAGTGGTCCTTCAATAACGAAGACAGTTCATAACTTTACAAAAGATCCTAATTCTGAATATACCAATACAGTAGATGCAAACCCAGGTGATATAGTGGAATATAAAGTTACAATTAACAATTCTACTGCACATGGTATTGGTTGTCCTTGGTATGATGTTCAATATCATGACGTCTTACCTACTGGAATGTCATCGGCCACAGATGGTAAGAATACTTTTGATAAATATGTTGGCAATGTTGGTCTAGATACTGGCTCTGTATCTTTCTTTTATCGCGCAACGATTGATAAAAATACGAAAAACCAGTTATTACAAAGTCAATCAGATAAATTAACCGGAAAAAATTGGCCAGGTGATGGAATGATCGCTAGACCACAATCTGAACCAATAGTTAACGTCAAAAGTAACGATAAAGACCCGGTAATCACTACAAAAGTTAAAAACCTCACTACTGGGGCTGATAAGTACACTAAAAACACTGATGCCACACAAGGTGATACTTTACAGTATGAAGTTTCCATCGATAATAGTGACGGTGTTAAAGACAGTTGGAACGATGTCAAGTTCACTGATGACTTAGCAAAGGGATTGGCATCACCTTTGGATGATTCAAATGAAATAAAATTCGACTTTGAAAAGAATATTTCTAACAGCTTGTCATTGACCAAAAAAACTTATAAGGTAAAAGTTAATAAAGATGCTCCTGTGGGTCTAGCTCAAGGTAAGACTACCTTTAGTAGTAGCAATTACAAGACAGTTACAGTTGACGACCCAATTATTAATATAAAGAGCCGTGATCAAAATCCAAGTATCAAAATCAAAGTGAAAAATATTACTGCCGGTGACACTAAATTCTCTAAAAACACTAATGCCACTCAAGGCGATAAATTGAAATATAAAGTTGTCATTGATAACAGCAAAGGTGTGAATGGCAGTTGGAACGATGTTAAACTAACTGATACATTACCTGATGGTTTATCATCACCTCTCAATGAATCCAATTCAATACAGTTCGTGTTTGATAAAAACATTACTAACAGTACTACACCAACTAAAACAACTTATAATGTAAAAGTTAATGATGATGCTCCTATAGGTATAGCTCAAGGTACAACTGTTTTCAAGAGTAGTAACTATAAGAATGTTAAAGTGAGTGATCCCACTATTAATATTCAAAGTAGTGATCATGAACCGTCTATCGTAAAGACTGTCAGAAACACTACCGATGATCCTAATGCACCATTCACCAAGACGGCTACTGCAAAACCTGGTGATACTTTAGAATATAAAGTAGCTGTGGATAACAGTAATGGTATCAAGAATTGGAACACTGTAAATCTAATAGATACACTACCAGGAACTTGGAAATCACCACTTGATGGTAGTAACACTATTACGTTACAACTAGATAATCCGTCAAATAATCATTTGACACCTACTAATCCACTTACCTACAAGGTCAAAGTTGGTAAAACGCCACTGGGTGAGGTTCAAAGTTCAACTACTATAACAAGTCCTAACCATAAAGACATTAAAGTGAACAATGAACCTGTCATAACAGTATCAGAAGCAACAAGTCCTGTAGCTACTGAAACTGTTAAAAATATAACTAACGGTGATACTGATTATTCATCATATACCCAAGCGAGGCAGAGGTGATATATTAGAATATAAACTCACAATAGATAACCGTAAATCCGGTTGGAAGAATATTCATTTAAAGAATCAATTGCCAGTTGGCTGGATGTATACGGATCCTTCTGGAACGCAATCTAACATTGTAGATCTTAACCTAAACCCTGTATCCACTACTAAAACTTATAAAGTACAAATTGGTGACACTAGTGAATCAGGAGATCTGAAGGGTGATACTACTTTAGACAACGACAAAGATAGTGACAAAAAAACAGTTAAAGTGCCAGATCCGACTGTAAATGTTAAATGGTGGGGTCTGAAAGATCATACTTTAACAATTTACAAACATGATATGAATAGTGAAGATTTTAATGGTAACATTAATCCATCTTCAAGTGATTGGCCATGGAACGACGTTCGTGATCAAGTTAATCATATTATCTTTGACGGTAAAGTAAGTTCTAAGAATGGATCAGTTAGCAATATGTTTGCTTATATGCCTAACTTAACTAAGATTGACGGTCTAGACAAACTTCAAACAGACAACGTTAATAATTTTCAAAATATGTTCTTAAACGATACTAAATTGGAAACGTTGGACGCTAATTTAATCAACGTTGATAACGCAACTAATCTACAATCAATGTTTGAAGGACTAGATTCTATAAAGAAATTGGATGTGTCCAATTGGAACATTCATGGCGCTGTCAATCTAACAAGATTATTCTATTATGATAATAATTTGTTACAGTTAGACCTAAGCAACTGGAATACAACCGATAAAAAAGTAGTTGAAACAAACATGTTGAAGATGTCAGCCAAATTCAATTTATGGAAAATTAAATTTGGAAATTATAGCTACCTAATATCTGACTGTGGTTTATCTAACCCTCCCGATGACGGTAATCCTATGCCAGAAAATCCCGACATTCCGAATACAGAGGCTACTTGGACTATTGTTGGTGAAGGTAGTGACTATGATCCTATAGGTGATATATGCACGGCCAAAAATGTAATAGATAATTCTCAAAAAGCAACTGCACCGTTTACTGTAGTATGGTCAAACTAGATTTATTTTTTGTGGAAATTATTTTTTACAGTATTAGCCACATGAACAAGTAAAATTAAAGTGTTCCGTAGTAGTCAGATATAAATCTGATTGTTATGAACACTTTTTTTATTAACAAATATTTTATATAACTGAAAACTTGACTCGTTGTAACATATTTTCATAAATACTGGGAAATATGCTGGTGCTAAAAACCATTTTGGGCTTGTTTTAAGACTATAAAATCACCTTACATAATAAACATACAAAAAATTTTATTCCTAAAGCTATTCTTTAATCTACAAGTAAAACTTACAATTTATTTTTGCATTGTATAAAGCACAAAAAAATACACAAAATCGTTAAGTAACGAATTCGTGCATTTAAAATTAACAACTAAAATATATAATTTTTTATCGCACTCAACTAATTATGAGTATAATAAATATCTATCAGTTGATCTGGTGTATAAATAGTTATCGGCATTGCTGCAACTGTCAGTTGACTTGGCATATAACCATCTAACATTGGAACATCATATTCATTCCAGTTACCAACTGACCATTGACCATAAGTTCTAGTTCCTGTAACTCGATCAGTTTCAACACTGCGTCTAAGTGTAACATATTGCTTGATAGACTGTATTTGCGCATTAGGTTGATGCAAATTAATTATCCGTGTAATAGAATGTTGTTCATAGCTAAAATCAATAATATGACTAACTGAAACATTGATAATTTGATCGACATTATCCATTTGCACTGATGTTGGCGGTACACTGGCTAATTTATAACCTGCAGGTATATTGTACTGCGGTGTAATTGTAACACCATTAGAAACACTATACTTTTGATACCCTACTGTACTTCCGTCTTGATCTACATAATTAATTACTAAATTATGACAAATAGGTGTGTAATAAATATCAACTGTCTGATCAGCTGTATTACCATCTACAGTAACTGTTGGAACTTTAGTTTGACTAGTCTGATAATCATCAAATTCTGGTACAGTGAAACCGGGCCATTGAGCCGAAGTCCAAGAATCATAACTAATGGTACCGTCGCTATTCAGAATCTTATTGCGCATTACTAACGCATATTGCGTTTTAACTTGCAAAGTTCCATCAGGTTGATGAATATTAATTGTCCGTGTCACAGTGTGAAATTCAGTAGTTATGGGTTCTGTGCTGTCCCAGTCATAAACTGTTACTTGATCGCGACCGATCAAATTCATTAAATCTTGAGAACTATATTTTTGTCCTTGTTGGTAACCACTTGTAGATACCCAATTAGTAGAAGTGACTACTTTATTGGTTTCAGGAATTAGAGTACCGACAGGAGGAACGTCAGGCATATCAACATTAGCATTTAGATAAGTTTTGGGACCTAAAACTAAATGAGATAATCCATAATCACCAGAAAATATATAGTATATATTAGTAAATTTAGATATATCAAAACTGCTTAGATCTAGACTAGTTAAACTACTGTCTCCCTGAAACATGGAATCCATACTATGCAATTGGGAAGTGTTGAAATTACTCAAATCTAAACTCGTTAAACTACTATCATTAGAGAACATAGCAATCATATTAGTTGTATTAGACGTATCAAAACTGCTTAAATCTAGAGTCGTCAAATTACTATCACTAGCAAACATATTAGGCATGAGTAGCACATGAGATGTATCAAAATTACTAATATCCAAGTTGGTTAAAGCACTGTTACCGTAAAACATAGCCCTCATATCTGTAACGTCAGAAGTATCAAAATTACTCAAATTCAAACTGATTAATGACCTATCTCCTGAAAACATATAAGCCATGTTAGTAACATGAGATGTGTCAAAACCACTTAGATCCAAACCGGTTAGACAACGATCACCGTTGAACATATAAGCCATGTTAGTAACATGAGATGTGTCAAAGCTGCTTAAATCCAGATTTTTCAAATTCTTGCCAATAGAAAACATGCTAGACATATTTGTAACGTTAGAAGTATCAAAATTACTCAAATCCAAACCGGTTAATGACATAGCTCCTGCAAACATACTAGACATATCCGTTACATTGGACGTATCGAAATTATTCAAATCCAAGCTAACTAAATGACTATAATTATCCATGGAAAACATGTGATTCATATTAGTAACATTTGAAGTGTCTAAATTAGATAAATTCAGTTGTGCCAAATCTCTCAAATTATGAAACAAATAAGATGAATCTTTGTTAGCTACAACACCAGAATCAAAATTTATCGTAGTTAATCCAGTTATCCAGTCAGCATTATTAGACAAAACATTGTCGCTAATTGATCCAGATCCTAAATTACCAGCGTGAAAATTCAAAGTATAGTCAGCATCATTTTGCACTAAATCCCACGCACTAGTTCCCCAAACACCACTAGTTACAGGTTCTGATGATACTGGATCAGTAGTCACATCTGGAGTAGAACTATCTGAGGTTGTAGCAGTGTCCGCAACTGGTTGTACTGCATTGTTGAATGAACCACTGTTATTGCTTTCCACCGTATCAGCACTTGTATCTGACAACGAACTAGCCGTATTATTATTATCATTTGCGAATGACGACTGTGATACAACAGGCGTTTGATCATTATCGCTATCAGCAGTTCTCGACAGCGAACCAGTACTTGTCGATGTAACTGTTGCCTGTATATTTTGAGTTTGGCTAGCAGTTGAATTAGTATCAGCGTAAATAACTTGTTGCGTTAGTACAAAACCACATACTAAACCTAAAAATGTCCCAACTGAAGTTAAACCTTTTTGTCGCTTATTCAAAATAAATCTCCCCCTAAATATCATAAAATCAAATTACTAATATTGTTTATTTTACTCACAGCCCCTTTTATTATTAAATTACAGTTGAAATTGTAAGCTCATTTATTAGTTTTGTAAATATATAATTTAATCTAACGAGATTATTATCGACTAATAAATATTTATTACTTCATTATCATAATCTATAAACAAAAATACACGATTCCGTTAAATTAACAGAATCGTGTATTGATATTGAATTGCGTTCAGTTAAACTTGCGTGTAATAAATATCCACCACTTGGTCGGTCATATCACTACTTACTGGTGATTCTTCAACTACACTTTGACTTGGGGTATAACCATTAAAAGTCGGAACTTCATATTCATCCCAATAATCCATCGACCAATGACCATAAGTCTTAGCACCAGTGACACGATCAATCTTCACACTGCGCTTTAAAGTAACCCATTGCGTGATGGTCTGTGTTTGTCCGTTCGGTTGGTGCACGTTAATCAAGCGCACAATCGAATGTTGTTCGTCACTGAAGTCCAGCGCATGACTAACTAAAACATTGATGGTTTGATCAGTATTATCCATTTGCACAGTTGTCGGTGGAACACTGGCCAATTGATAACCATTTGGCAAATAATATTGCGGGGTTATCGTAGATCCTTTAGCGCCACTGTACTTTTGCGAGCTCACTGTCTTACCATCGGCATCTACATAATTAATCGTTAAAGTGTGCTGAATTGGCGTGTAATAAACGTCAATTGTTTGATCAGCTGTGTCACTGTCGATATCTACTTCGGGAACTTCCGGCTGACTAGCTTGATAATCAGGCACGCTTGGAATATCCACGTTAGACCATTGAGCTGGTGTCCAAGCGCTGTAACTAATGGTGCCATCACTATTCACAATTTTAGTACGCGTAATCAAAGCGCGCTGCGTTTGGGTTTGTGTCAAGCCGTTCGGTAAATGAAAGTTGATTGTGCGGGTAACACTGTGTACTACAGAGGTATTAGTAGCAGCTACAGGTGTACTGTCCCAATCATAAACCGTTACTTGATCACGACCTGTTAAATTCATTAAATCTTTGGAACTGTATTTTTGCCCTTGTTGATAACCACTAGTAGCTATCCAATTGGGCGAAGTCACCGTTTTGTCGGTTCCCGGAATATAACTGCCAACTTTAGGAACATCTGCTAAAGAATTATCAGCACGTAAATCGGTTTTGGATCCCAAAATCAAATGAGATAAACTTCTATCACCAGAAAACATCCGACTCATATCAGTTACTTGGGACGTGTCGAAGTTACTTAAATTCAAACTGGTTAAATCGTCATCACCATCAAACATCCAAATCATATCAGTTACTTGGGACGTGTCAAAGTTACTTAAATCCAGACTCGTTAAACTGCTATCATTAGAAAACATATAACTCATACTAGTAACTTTGGACGTGTCAAAGTTACTTAAATTCAAACTCGTTAAACTGCTATCAAACCAAAACATACCACTCATATCAGTTACTTGGGAGGTATCAAAATTACTTAAATCCAGACTCGTTAAACTGCTATCATTAGAAAACATACCATACATATCAGTTACTTGGGATGTGTTGAAGTTACTTAAATCCAAACTGGTTAAACTGATATTTTCAGCAAACATCCAACTCATATCAGTTACTTGGGAAGTGTCGAAGTTACTTACATCCGGACTAGTTAAACTGTCATCACCATTAAACATACAACTCATATCAGTTACTTGGGACGTGTCGAAGTTACTTAAATCCAGACTCGTTAAACTGATATCCAAATCAAACATCCCACCCATATTAGTTACTTGGGACGTGTCGAAGTTACTTACATTCAGACTGGTTAAATCGCCATCACCATCAAACATACCATTCATATCAGTTACTTGGGACGTGTCGAAGTTACTTACATCCAGACTAGTTAAACCGTCATCACCATCAAACATACCATTCATATCAGTTACTTGGGACGTGTCGAAGTTACTTACATCCAGACTAGTTAAACCGTAATCACCATCAAACATACCATTCATATCAGTTACTTGGGAAGTGTCGAAGTTACTTACATCCAGACTAGTTAACCTGTAATCACCATCAAACATACCATTCATATCAGTTACTTGGGAAGTGTCGAAGTTACTTAAATCCAGACTGGTTAAATTGATATCATTAGCAAACATACCATTCATATCAGTTACTTTGGACGTGTCGAAGTTACTTACATCCAGACTAGTTAAACCGTAATCACCATCAAACATCCAAATCATATCAGTTACTTTGGACGTGTCGAAGTTGCTTAAATCCAGACTGGTTAAACTGATGTCACCAGAAAACATATAAGACATATCAGTTACTTTGGACGTGTCGAAGTTACTTACATCCAGACTGGTTAAATTGCTATCATTAGCAAACATACCATTCATATCAGTTACTTGGGAAGTATCAAAGTTACTTACATCCAGACTGGTTAAACTGCTATCACCATCAAACATTCCATCCATATAAGTTACTTGGGAAGTATCGAAGTTACTTAAATCTAAACTATTTAAAGAATTATCGGCTGCGAACATACCAATCATATTAGTTACATTAGATGTATTCAAACCACTCACATTCAAAGTCGTTAAACTATCATCATTAGTAAACATATAACTCATATCGGTTACATTAGATGTGTCCAAATTGGACAAATCTAGATTAATCAAATTTCGTAAATCAGCAAATAAATAAGATGAATCTTCATTTGCTACCACGCCGGAATCAATATTGATTTTGTTTAACTTAACGACTAAGTTGTCACTATCAGCTAAAATATTATCCTTAATTGATCCAGCTCCCAAGGTTCCAGCATGAAAATTCAAAGTATATCTACCATCTTGCAACATTAAGTCCCATGCGCTGGTACCCCAGACACCATCTGTTACGAGTATTGAATCATGAGTTGTTTCAGGCATGCTGTCCCAATCATAGACTGTCACCTGATCGCGGCTAGTTAAATTAACCAAATCTTTAGAACTATATTTTTGTCCTTGTTGATAGCCACTAGTAGCTACCCAATTAGGGGATTTTACTACTTTGTTGGTTCCGGCAATTGTTGTACCTATACCAGGAACATTTGCTAAACCAGAATCATTATCAAGACGCGTTTTGGACCCTAGAATTAAATGAGACAATCTAATATCATCAGAAAACATTCCATACATGTCAGTAACATTAGACGTATCAAAGTGACTCAGGTCTAAGCTGGTTAAACCGCTAGCGCCATAAAACATTTCAAACATACTATTAACGTTAGACGTGTCAAAATTACTCAGGTCTAGGCTGGTTAAACTGCTGTCATTCTCGAACATATAAGACATATTCTTAACCTTAGATGTATCTAAATTACTGAGATCCAAACTTGTTAAATTACTGTCACCATAAAACATGCTTTGCATAGTAGTAACATTAGATGTATCTAAATTGGCCAAGTTAATGTTGGATAAATGATCTAAATTTAAAAACAGGTAAGTTGAATCTTCATTTGCTACAACACCTTGATCAAAATTAATCGTAGTTAAACTGTTAATCCAGTCGGCATTATCAGCTAAAACATTACTTTTAATTGATCCGGATCCTAAAGTTCCAGCATGAAAGTTTAGCGTATAGTCAAAATCATTGTTTACTAAATCCCATGCGCTAGTTCCCCAAACGCCACTAGCTACAGTGTCAGACGTTATCGGAACAGTAGTTGCATCTGAAGTTGAACTATCTGAAGTAGTCTCGGCAACTGGTTGAGCAACATTGTTTGCTACAGTATTATTACTTGTTGCTGTGTCGTCACTAGCATACGATGCATCTGAAACAACAGCTGGCGACGAATTAGTTACGATATTGTTATTACCATCTGTAGCTGACGCTTGCGTTGTAGCCTGTTGCTGTTCGACTGGCGCTGCTGTGCTACCACTATCAGCAGTGTTTGTCATATTATTACTTGTTGTTTGAACCGTTACCTGTGTATTTTGGTCAGTATTTGCATTAGTGTCAGCTGAAACAACTTGTTGTGTTAGCACTAATCCACACACTAATCCTAGAAATGTTCCAGCCGAAGTTAAACCTTTTTGTCGCTTATTCAAAATAAATCTCCCCTTCAATATCATAAAATTAAATTACTAATATTACTATATTACTCTCCCACAGCCTCCTTGTTTATTGCGTATAAAACTGATTTACAATTAGAAATTGTAAATCAAATAATTAATTTTGTAAATATATATTTTAATTTAGTGATATAGTTGTAACCTAGCAAACATCCATTATTTCATTTTATAATTAAAATAGTAAAATCCGAATATCATATTAAAAATTATGTAACAAAAACACATGATGCCAGCAAAATGTCAGAACCATGCATTAAAGTTGATTTACCAAACCTATAAATCAAAAATATTAATCGTCTATTCCCGAAACTATTTGATAAGTTAAAGTAGATTCATATCTACCGCTAGATATTTGATTACTATTACTGAAGTCAAAAACAAATGGTACCTTATTAAATGACCACGTATAAGCAGAACTACCATCTGAAGGAGATCCTAGTGCTTGTGAGACCATTGTCCCACTAGCCCCCTTTATACCATCAGTATCATTCAATCCATAATATGTGATTACAGGGGTTAACTCAACAGCATTAGAATTATCTAAATTCTTAAATGGCGTAAAACTATAATTGATCCTAAAATTCCCTTGGAGCGAGCCAAACCGGGTATCACTCACACTCAGAGAATTCAAAGGCTGATTTGTAACCCCGTCTTTCATAAACTCACCTTTAATATTTTTCTTGTCTAAATCAATTATGTGTTTAGAACCCGAAAAATCAAATTGTGGAATAGCAGTTAAGGAAACATCACCTTCTTGCTGATTCCATACATAAGTTGTTAAGCCACTACGCTTGGGATCCGTCAAAACAGCTGTACCAGTACCCTTGTCGTCAGTTTCCTCTTCAACAGGTACGTAGCCAGTAGGATGATGATCATCCTTATCATCAACTTGTAAAACTCGCCACCCACCAGTAGAAACATACGATGTAGGAAAATTGGGTGTATTCGTTAATTGATCAGGTGCAATAACTTTATCTTTTAAAGCGTCGTTCAACCCCGATGTCTGCGCAGTACCCCCATTGCCCATATCAGTGAAAACCGTATCTTTACCCATAGTTAATTTCCAAAGGCTGTCATCACCTTTAAACATATTTTCTAAGGCACCACCCTCAGTATTACTTGCAGCTAGACGAGTATTCATACCACCTAAATTTAAAGAAACTAATTTACTATCTCTACTAAACATAGACGCAGCTTGGTTTAAATTACCATTACCTTCAGCATTCCAAGACCACTTGGATAAATCTAAATGTACTAAATTAGAACATTTATAAAACATATATTGCATATATATAACATTAGATACATCCCAATTACCGACATCAATATAATCAATACCCGTACCCTGAAACATAGCATTCATCCTAATAACGTTAGAAGTATCCCAACCGCTCAGATCACCATCACCATTATAAATTTGCGTTAAAGATTTACAAGACGAAAACATATTTGACATATCAGTTACATTACCAGTCTTCCACTGAGATATACCTTTTACTGTCGTTAAATTTCTATTGCTATAAAACATTGCACTCATATCCGTGACATTACTAACATCAAAACCACTCAGATCAATTGTCGAAAAAGCTGTTAACGAAAACATATTTGACATATCAGTTACATTATCAGTCTTTAATTTAGCAATATCTTTTGTAGGGTCTATTTTAGATACTCCATCTGCTACGGGCTGCTGTTTTAAATGTTTAGTTCCTGCAAACATATGTGACATGTTCGTAATACGACTAGTATCAAGACCAGTGGTAGGGCCGGTGGTAGGATCACTGGAGAAAAATTTAATCTCACTTACATTACTGCTCTCAAACATAGAATCAGCAGCTGTTAAGGATGGTGTTTGCCATTTACTAATATCTATAGGCACGGATTGATCAACCCCCGGTATATTGGTTACAAAATACGACTCAAAAATTGATCTCATATTCTGTACATTACTGGTATCAAAGTCCTCATAGCCATCAAGGTACTCATCACAACCCATAAAAAGTCCTGACATATCTGTAACTTTACTAGTATCCCATGATGACAAAGACAAAGTTGTAGGTGATTCTGATGGATAATCATAATCAAGGCCAACAAATGCAAAAATCATACTCATATTAATAACATCTTCTGTATGAAAATTGCTCACGTCCAATGAGCTAAGCATTCTATCATTGGTAAACATTGCCTGCAAGCTGGTAGCTCCGCTTGTATCCAGCCTCTCTAAATTAATAATTGAATCCAAATCAGATAATGAGCCAAATAAATATTCCAAGGAAGGTGCTTCAGAAATTGAATTGTCGGTAGGAGCTACGGTCAGCTTAGTTTCAATATCAATATCCTTTACTGATGATCTTACAGTCTCATTTTCTTGCCATGGCCACCACCTAGAAGCTTGATAGGAAACAGTACCATCAGGATCTGGGGAATAATCAGTATTCCTCACAGTATCATTCCAATAATTAATACCCCTGCCATCAGGCCCATTTTGATAAATATCTAGTGTATAAGTCGTTCCGTCCGCATTTGGTATCAATTTACACCAATTGGTGCCTAACGTTAAATCAACAGCATCAGTACCATCCTTCAAATCAACACTTTTTCCCGAAAACTGGCGCGGCAAATTTTGCATAGCTTGACCTGCTTGATCATGTTGTGTAGTTTTGATGTCAGGTTTATTGTCAGCAGGCGCAGAAGTAACTGGAGCCACTGTCTGTTTGACCTGTAAGCTGTGCAAACTACTGGAAAATTGCTTACTTTTAGTAGCTGATGCACTAACTGGTGCAACATCTCCCCCCCAGACAGGTATTAATAACACTACAACCATTGCAATTTGTAAGATACATTTAAAGACACTTTTAGCTTTCAACAAACAAAATCCCCCAGAATTTCGATATTATAGCTCTTATGTAATTACATCTCATTGTAATTAAAAATTAAAAAAAGTCAAATTAATCATAAATAACTTGGCTTTTTTGTGATAAAATTATCAAACTAGCTACTTTTTACTCGACGATGATGCAAACGCTTGAAAATATGCTTATCAGCCCAACCTGTTAACCCCCCTTGACACACAATAGCAAACACAGTTCCTAATCCCACTGCATACAAGGTTTTAGCTCGCCACAAACAATACAACATAATTGTCACTGGCGTGACGTAACTCACAATCTGCCCCACTGTCGCATTGCCATGAAAAAAACGAAAACGCAACAAATAGCTCAATTCATCATTAGGGTGCAACATTACATTAACTCTTTGGTAAATAGACACCCCCGTTGCAATCAAGACAATCCCCACCAGATCTAAAACTAAGCGCCAACCAAGTGGCAAATTAGTCACACCTAAACGCAAAAATATTTGGTGCCAAAATTGCACTAAATAGCTAAATAAAAAAGCAAAAAGCAAATTACTAACAACAAGCTTACCTAAAAATCGCCGGCGAATAAGTATATTAACCAATTGCACCAAAATGGCATACACAAACAAAATGGTCCCTAAACTCCAAGACAACTGATCTTTTAAGTTAACCGCCGAAGCTGTCCAGACGGCACTACCCAAATTAGTAGCAATCGTCAAGCCATTGGCCAGAGAGTTTAATGCAATAGAAAATAGTAAGTAAAATATCGTTTCAAAAGACCGTAAACGTCGCAGCGTACCATTTGCTTGTTCAATCATCAGATTTTCAACCTTTGCAAAACCGTTTTAGCTAATGCCACGTACAATAACGGAACCACTAAAAACAATACAATCGAATTAATTAACGTTGCTGGCAAACTCAAAAATGCTCTAATAACCGCCACTGAAAAGCTTGTGCCAACCATCATACTTTCGACAATTCCACTTAACCATGAAGTCAACAATTTAATTAAACCAGCTGCCAAGGACACCGCATATAATTTCAAAACGCGTGGCTTTTGTTGATAATTGACCCCCTTGAAAACAACCGCTACAACTGCTGCCAATACCAATGCTTCTAAGACTGTCAGCCAAGCTGTAGCTGCATAACCATTTAACAAATCAAACAAACCCAAGCCGATCATGGCTGCAACAGCACCGTAGCGAAAACCTAAGATCAGCACAGTGAGTACGGCAAAAGTGTTCCCAAAATGGATAAACGGACGCCCAACCAAGGCCGGGATCGGAATGCGAAATAAACTTACTCCGACAAAAATAATTGCCGCGCATAAACCAGTCAAAATAATTTTACGTAGCTGATTAATTTTCACTCCAGATTACCTCCCAGGTTCATCAGATCTGCCACAATAGGTTTAATTTGGACATCTTTTTGGCAAGACACCGTTTGACGGACTGCTTTGGTCACCAGTTGCGTAGCTTGTTCTAAAGCCTCTTCCCAGTCAATGCCGGTAAACAAAAGGGCTGCTAATAAACTCGTAAATAAATCCCCACTTCCAAATAAATCACGTTCTTGGCGTGGCTGCATCAGCAGTTGCAAATGTTCATGACTCAAATAAGCACAACCAATTTGTGAGCCTTGAATCACACTTGTGATGACCGCCTGTGAACCCTTAATGAGTTCCTGTAATTCTAACAAAGCTTGCTTTAAATCAGTGATCGGATGTTGCAATAATAACTGGGCTTCCGTGACATTAGGCGTAATCACATCAGCATTGGCAAGTAATTTTTGCTGCGCTAACACATAATCAGCATCCAATGAACGATACAAATGACCATGATCACCCATCGCCGGATCAACAATCACCAACTGCGGACAATCTTTAACATAAAAACACCATTGCTCAACCATTGCGGTGGTCCCCAAATATCCTAAATAGACACCTGCCCACTTATTTGCAGGCCAAAACGTCAACACTTGCTTAATCCAAGCTGACAAATCTTGCTGAGGTGCTTTGGGATCCCAACCTGGGTGGGCCGCCAACAAATGAACTGGCAATTTAATCGCCGGAACACCCAGAATATTAAAAATAGTCGTAGCACTTTGTAGTGAAATATCGCCCCAACTCGACCAGTCTTGTCCGATTAAAAAACGTTTTTTACTATCAATCATCCAAATTCATTCCTATTTGATATAAATCCATTCTAACACATGCTGCTGCCACAACAAAAAAACGTTTGACGGATAATTTATGCTAAAATTATTTTTATTAAACATATAGGGGGGGCGTTCTACAATTAGAACTGCAAAAAATTATCATTATCAAGTTCCGCGCATTAAGTCGTACACCAAAAAAGCTTACAAGCGTAAAAAACCTAAGCCAAAATTTATAAATGGCGCAAAATTCCGTTAATTGTGATCTTAAGCATTACGGCAATAATACTTTTATTTTATGCTCATGAAATACATCCTTATCAACAACATTTACACACCCAATTAACTACACAGCAACATCATAAGCAAAAAATAGTGACCGAAAAGGTTCAAAACACGGATAATTCGTATCACTTCTCACACGGTTCACGTACTTATAAAGCATTTATTGATGGTTCCACGCTAACAATTCATCGCGATAATATTTTTGTTTCCGATAATGCCCAAGTGCTTCCGTCAACAACACAACAGCAGATTTATCAGCTCAATCAAACCTTGAAAACACAAGCTAACGGGACTCAATTAGTCGTCATCACAGTCGATCATGTTCCAGATAAAGCTAGCGATATTCAAGATTATGCACTGGATATTTTTAATACGCCGGGTATCGGGCAGCGCTACTTGAACAACGGTGTGCTCTATTTAATCGCGGTTCAAGATCACCAAGATCGTATTACTGTCGGCACTGGTTATAACGAGATTCTTACGGATAGTACTTGTCAAAAAATTTTAGACGCTAAAAAATCACGTAGAGCCTATCAACAAAATGATTATTCAACAGGTGTCATGGATGTCGTAAATAAAATTAGTTCCAAAATGAAAAATAAGACACCACAACAAGATAGTCGTATAAAAATCATTCATCAAAAATTGCGACAATTGTGGTATATACCAATTGGAATAATCCTGCTGGCACTAGTACTACTCAGCATCACAATTTGGTATACCGATTGGGACCTAGCCAAAAGTGACCAATTGATGCGACAAATGAACCAACAGATGCAGGATAGTCTAAAAGATAATGATGGCACAGAAGTTCCGATTGAAGCAGTCTTCAAAATTGATTTATTTATGTTGTCTACAGGCGATCAAATTATAAAGCAAACTACTGCTAATATAACCAAACGAACTGATCAACGTCGCCTACAATTTCGCTTTCCAGATGGCCATTTTAAAGAGGCGGGTTTTGTAGATGACGATATTTTATATGATCTCAACGGAAAAGTGATAACTAAACATTTCAGGACATCTGTATATGCTAGTCAGCACTGGTATAACATGGGATGCGTTGGCTGCATATTCTTTATCTTGACTGCTCCTTTTCATAGCAGAGGCTTCGGCGGAGGCTACAGTGGTGGTGGCTACGGCGGGGGTTCATCTTCTGGCGGAGGAGCAACTGGTGGTTGGTAAAAATTTTATTAACAAACAGAAGGGGAAATGCCAATAAATGGAGTCCAAAAACAAAAATCAGCGCGATGAAGCCAAATATGGTAAAGATTATCCTATAAAAACTAAACAGGAAAATCTGCAAGAATACAATGAAGATTTCGATAACCGACGCCAAACTGAGAAAAAACGAATTATTGCTTTAGACAAGGTTCCGCGTAAGTTACTCAATCAAAAATATCATCGCCCCACTATTCAAATTCGAAGTGCTAAATTTTATAAACGTGCTACTAAAACAATTCGTATTTTACAAAAATGTTTTAGTTGGATCATTTTAGCTACTTTTTTAATTACAGTGGGCATAATTATCATTCATCACCAACAAACCCAGCCTTATCGTCAAGCTCTAAAAACTCAAATCGCCCAGTTACAAAGCAATCACAAAATTAAACCTCAAGTTTTGCAACAAAATTCATATCACCAAGATCGTGGCTATCATAGTAAAGCAGCTAATTACGATGTCGAAATTGGTGACTATGGCGACATTGCTGTCAATCACAATAATATTTATGTATCCGACAACGCCGATATTATTCCTAAAAGTGCCAGAAAGAAGATTTATGATATTAATCAGGATTTGAAGCAAAATGCTAACGGCGCGCAATTGATGGTCATTACACTAGACAGTTTATCCTCAGATGAAAAGATTGATAAATTCGCTTTAAAGGCTTTCAACACGTTGGGAATTGGTCAACGTCATCTTAATAACGGCGTTTTGTATGTAATTGACGTGGAAGATCATCAAACGCGGATTACAGTGGGCACTGGTTTAGAAAATATTTTAGATAATGGCACTTGCCAGACAATTGTCGATGACAAAACAGTCAAGAAAGATTATCGCGGTGATGATTACTCCGATGGTATTTTAAGGACTGTTAATATGTTAACACCGCTCATGCATCCTTCTAAGACTACCTTAATTCACTCTGACAAAAAATTATTACGTCATTTATGGCGTTTTCCGATCATCTGCTTTGTCGTTCTAATTATCGTTGACTTAATTATCGCCTTTTATATCAACTTTGAATTGCCTTACACAAAGAGGTATTTAGATCAAATGTATGCAGAAATGAAACAAATTGTGTACAACTATCCAGATAATTTATTACCTTACGAAGTTGTGCTACAAATTGATTTATTTATGCTGACAACAAGCACATTCCCATGGCTGTTAACATCAGAATCACTTGAGCAAAAAATCAATTTACGCCGCTTCAAGTTCCAATTTCCTGATGGTAAAATCAAGCGCAAACACTTTTTATATGATGATACACTATATGATTATGACGGTGCTATCTTGACACATCACTACTCCACATCTGATTACAAAAACAACAGTGGTGGTTCTTTCGGCGGGGGTTCATCTTCTGGCGGGGGAGCAACTGGTAGTTGGTAAAAGTAGTTTAATAAAAACGAGGGTACAACAAAATAATCCGTCTTTGTCAGATATGCAAATTAAAAACCATCCTTAAGGATGGTTTTTAATTTATCTTAATTTACTGAACACTATTTACTAAATTTCAATAACATAAGTTATTGGATTTATTTTACATGTTGAAAAAAATTATCATATTGCATTCTTGATTTTTAGAATTGATCTGATGCTTTCCCTCTATCTTTTGAATACATATTCTTTTTATGCACAAAAAAACTAGCAACAATCAGGACAAAATCCTAATCATCGCGAATCTTATATTCAGCAAATATTATAAACTAGTTTAATTTCTTTTTACTAATAACATTTAATTGTTGATCCAAATCATAAACAACTGGTTCACCGGTTGCCATTTCAACATCCATAATATCTTCATCAGAGATATCTTCAATATACTTAGTCAAAGCGCGTAAGGAATTACCATGAGCAGCAACAATGACATTCTTATTGTCGATCAATTTAGGGGCAATTTTGTCTTGCCAAAATGGGATAACCCGTTCCAAAGTAACTTTCAAGTTTTCCCCACCAGGAATAGCACGAGGATCTAAATAAGCATAGCGACGATCATTTGCAGCAGAACCTTCATCACTAGCATCTAGTAATGGTGGCAAAGTATCATAAGAACGGCGCCAAATATGCACTTGTTCATCACCATATTTTTCAGCAGTTTCTTCTTTATTCAAACCCTGCAATGCACCGTAATGACGTTCATTTAAGCGCCAAGACTTCTCTTCTGGGATCCATAATTGACCAGATTCTTCCAAAGCATAGTGCAAAGTTTTGATTGCACGAGTTAAAACAGAAGTATAAGCTTGATCAAATTCAATGCCTTCTGCTTTCAATAATTGTCCTGCATTCTTGGCTTGGCGTACACCTTCATCACTCAAGTCAACATCTTCCCAACCAGTAAATTGGTTAGACAAGTTCCATTGACTTTGGCCATGACGAATAAATACTAATTTTGCCATAATTGAAATACCTCTTCTTTTCGGTTTACAAACTCACAAATATTATATGTTTTCATGAAAAACGTGTCAATTATCTTTAAATACCTGACTAATAAAAAAGATTTTACTCTTCAAAAATCTGAAAAATAAAATCTTTAAGCATTCGTATCAGAAACGACTGACACATTCACTTGACCCTGAGTCAATTCACTAATTTTCAGCTGTGCTTGCTGATCATTAACCAAAATACCGGGACCAGCTTCCAAGTTACGTGCTAGCAATTTATCAACCAAAGCTTCTTGCTTATGATAATTAGTGATATAAGGAATAACTTGATAACTTGCATCCGGATAGTCCAATAAAATCGGCAAAATTGGCGAATCAATAGGTAAAATAATGGTTGTCTGCTCATCCAAAATCTTATTGACCAACCACCAAGCAATAAAATCTTGTTCAGTATTAAAAGCTTGCACCAACACGTTAGCTTGATTCATAACTTGCACATATGGCTCTGTATCTTGGAAACTCTTGATTACAGCCAAACTACCATCAAGACGATAATAATGTTCCCGCAAAATATGCTGTGCATCATTTTTATCGAAAAATTGCGTCAATAAATTATTACCTTGCACATCTAAGTGATCTAAGCTTAACAATATATCATCAAAATAATGAAAAATCTGAGCAGGATGATTATTCAGATCCTTAACCACGCGCATAATCAGACTATTGCCCTCATAAATCCGGTCAATATTATTTTCAGCATCATTTTCAACTCGCGCATGTGGACTAATCTCAATAGTTCCTTTGCGTAAAGCTGCTGGAGTATTGGCTTGGTTCTCGTTTTGAAAATATTGATAAATGTTAATTAAATTCGATTCAGGATTAACGATTCCAGCATTAATGTAATCTTGCCATTTACCAGTCAAATCTTCATCATAACTGATCGTCATCATTGTTGGCAAAATACCATAATCATCTAAAAAATAATTTAAATCCGCCATATTATTTTGGCGCTGATCCGTGTCCGTGAATAAATTCTCGGACATAATGAAATATTTACGTGCTGAATCAAATGCAATACTGCCTGAAATAGCATCCGTACCGAACCAACGCTTTAAAGAATCATTAATCTGCTGAATTTGTTGCAAATCAGCAGAATAAGCATCATTAACAACCGTCGTACTTTGTAATTTTTGATTATAAAAAGTTCGACTATTAAGTAATTGATCCTTGAGAATACGCTTTAAATTGCCGGCTTGATCCTCCAAATTATTCAACTGTTCCTCCGTAGCTTGCCATTCATTCACATTAGGAAAAGCCTGCTCATTAGGTACTGGCGCACTATTTGGCATAGCAATTGGATCACTATTGCTACTTGAACTATATAAATTATCTTCTGTGCCGGAAGCCGGTGCTGTATTAACCGGGTATTCCGTAACATCTTGAAAATATTGTTGTTGATTTTGCTGATCCCCAGACTCATTAGCTTGTTGCGATCTCAAATCTGGATTATCAGGTACTGGAAAATTTTGCGTTGCTTCTTGATTTTTAGGTTGTTGCTTAAATAATGACATATAAGTCCCCTCACAATCCTATACTAGCTACTTTAGTTTAGCACAAAGTAGCTCATCTAAACATCATATAAAATTCATTTTTTTACTTTTCCTTGACGAATTCCCATAATATCTAAGAAAAATGTAAAAATTGGTATACCAACAATTAATCCCCAAGTCCCCAATAATTTTTCGGAGATTAATAAGATAATAAATGTAACAAAAATCGGCAAATGGGTACGGCTTGACATTAGCTTTGGATTCAAAACATAAGTTTCTAAACAATGAATTAAAGCTATGGCAATCCAAATATAGACCATCACTCGAAAGCCGCCGACGGTATAAGCCACAATTGACAATGGCACCAAAGACACAATAACACCAGCCACCGGGATCAGTGATAACAGAAAAATCATAATAGCTAGACTTGGTACACTGGGGATCTTCAAAGCAATCAAAACAATTGACGTTAGAATCGTATTGATAAAAGCAATAATTAATTGCGCTTCTAATACTACCCCAAAAGTATTCACAAAGGTTTGTGCAAAATATTGCACATCTTCAAAAAACCAACTAAAACGCCCATTTTTGAACATGCGACCAAAAGCATTCATCCGATCAGCTTCAAAACTATAAAAGTAGCTTAATAAAAATGAAATAACCAAAGTGACACCCATAGCACCGATACTTGTAACATAGTGAACTATTTGTGTTACCCCCGTTTTAAGCTGTTCATCTAATTTAAGTGTTTTGAGCCAATCAACTAACACGCTGATATTAGGGTTGTGCTGAACTTGACTGCTGTTATAGAAGTGAAAAACTTTTTTACCCAATATAACCGTAGAATCCACGATACTGGGAATATAATGCGTCGCCACCAAATAAACTAAACCTACAATAATCAAATAAATCGGAGTAATTATCCAAAAAGGACTCCACTTGAGATATTTTTGCACCCAACGAATCAAACTAATAGACAAAAAGGTGAATATAAAAGTCAATAAAACAGTACTCATAATGCTACGCATAAACCAGATCAAGACAATACAAAACAGTAGTACCACCATTCGGCGCAAAGATCTATTAGCAACAAAATTCTGATATGCTTTCATCGTAACTCCCATGAATAATTATTTATTTAAAGTAATGTTAGCAAGTGGCAAGTGAACAGGCAAATTATTAAATTTAGTCCAAGTAACTGTCTGCGAATCAGTGTTGGGTTGTTGCAACAAGTATAATTGTTGCTGACGATAGCCAAATACCAAAAATTGTCCCACAGCGGTATTAATTGTATGCTTACTTTTTTGTTCTTGCATAATCGCTGGTTCAAGCATCGTCAAATATTGCATTTTTGCTTGCTTCTTACCCGAACGCGCCACACCGATAAAGTCGGTTGTTTTTTGTGTCACACTAAATTTACCATTTAAGTTAATATCAATACCAGCAATTGCATCATCATGTTGCTGAGCGGTGATGCCAACAAACTGACGCAAATCCTTATTAGAGGCGATTGGTTGTTTTTTGAGCTGTTGATAATGTTGATAAAGTTCCTTGTACTGCTCTGGCAAAGATAAGTTAGTCTGCGCATTATCATCGCTATACAAAATAATTCCTGTCGAATTAGCTTGTTGATCGTCTGTCCAAGCAGCTAAAGTATTATTATACAAAAACAACTTATCATTATTGAGCTCTAGCCGATAGCTGGCAGTACGAATATTTTGCCCAGAACGCTTGGAATTAGTGTGCAAGTTAATTTGATCAATGGCTGGGTTATCAGGATTTTGGTTAGTCGTGAAATACTTAATCGTGAGCTGATTCAAGGGCTTCATATACAACTTGCCATAAGCACTTTGTAAATAACCATTTGTTGTTTGTTGTTGCTCAATCACAGGATTATCGATAGTGGGATTTTTTTTGCTTTGCTTAGCATGAATATAAAGTGTATTCGTAAATTGACCATCTTGGGTGAGCATTAAATGACCATAAACTCGCTTATTTTCAAGCATTGCTCGATAATTGTAATTGCCAGCGACATTGTGTTGCGCAATTTCAACACTTTTAGATGCTTTCGCTGGTATCTTAACTAAATGTTGCATAAGATGTTTCCCCAATTGATCAGAACGCTTTTTAGAAATATAATTCGTCTTTTTAGCTTGCTTTTGGTAATTGTGTACCTGCTTCTTGTTTTGCCCTTTAATCTGTGCGAGATTCCAATTTGCGCCTTGATAGGTCACATGAAAACCTTGCATCTTATAACCTGCTACGGTGGCTTGATAAGCATCTTTAACTGCTAAATCCATACGTGGATGCGCCGTTTCAATAATGATCTCTTTACCATCTTGATTGAGATGGTAAGCCGGATTAGCAAAATCCTTATCCAAAACATTATAACCGTGTTGATCACCTAACAGATTAACATTTTGCACACTAACACTTTTATCATTATAAAATTGCAGACGCATAACATTGTGTGGATGCTTATGACTATCTTGCCGGTACAAATACCAAGCCTTATTACTTTGAGTAATTTGCTGGTTGAAAGGCACACGTGAATGACACCCTACTAACAAAAGCAAGCTAATTAATATTACGCTAAAAATACGGAAATTTTTTTTAAACATGAAAAATATTTATCTCCCAGCTTCGAATTTAGCTCTTATTACTACTATAATATCTCTGGAAGCAATTAGCTATCTAATTATGGTAATCTAAATATAAGGTGGTAAATTGGTAGTAAATTTAAGCGATTTTTTTTAGTATTTATTGATAATTTATAAATGCGTAACTAAAAAAGATAGATCAATTTTTTTTATTGAAAAATCGAATAAATATCTTGCTATTTTTTAGATGGTATCATATAATAACTATTGTCGTAGTACGTTGGTACTACGAATCCCCAGCTGACGATAAGGTTCCCCCAGACCGTATTGTCAAATCCTTTTTTCAGTAAGGTCGCTTATTGAAAATACGAAGAAGAGCGAACATTGTTCGCTCTTTTTTGTTATCTCCAAACGCTCACAAAAAAACGCCTCAATCAAGAGGCGTTTTTATTTTATTTTTGATTAGGAATTGGTTTGGTAATATGCACATCACTATCAATTGCCCAAGCATGCGTGGAAACACGGTAGTAACGATGACCATTGTAATCCATTGTTTTGTTGGTCAACCAATCTGTATTCTTTAATAGCACCCAAGAATCAATCGGTGTCAAACTGCCGTCGGCTTGTTCAGTGTATAGTTGCGTATACGGAATATTGCTATTAACACGCACAATACCTTGATCAGCATTAGAACCATTATCAGCACTGCCAGCTGCAGGATTGCCTGGATCGCCATGCAACTTGTTGTAATGGTATTGAATTAAATCAAACAGCTGTTGCATGCTGTAACCCCATTGATTAAAGTAACCAATCGGATCAGTGTGCATACCAGCAGATGGATGATACTTATTAACAGCATCATGTGACCAAATTGTTCCACTACCAGTATTATCAGCCAAGGATGGCTTCAAACCGTATTTATTGAGCATGTAAGCAGCAAAATAAGCTTGATTATTTACAGAACGAGCAAAGTTATCCCAAGTTGTTTCGCGACAAAGTTCAATCTGGATAAAGCGCTGGTTAGCCCATAATCCTGCACCCCAAACACCGTAATCAGTATCGTGAATTTGCAAAATATTATTAGCATCGGCAAAGGCATGCACATAAGTCTGGGCATTACGCCATTCACGATTGAAATAAGTTACTTCATTCCATGCAGTAGCACCAGGCGTAGCTGTTTCGTGGATCACAACCCCTTCTGGCTTACCAACACCATTACGATAGCCGAACCACTGATCAAAAGTACCTGCTACTCGCTGAATATTGGTTGGTTGAATATTATTTTGTTCAATGTAATCATTCACTGATTGCGCATTGACACGCTGATGAAAAACTAGCACTGCTAAAAGCGCTAATAAACTACTCCACAAAATAGTGAAGACTTTACTTTTTGACTTCAACATCTATTTATCCTTCTCTTATATTGTTACTTTTATTTTAGCAAGCTGTGCCTGTGACAACAATATCTTTAATCATTGTGTAACACAAATGCAAAAAAGTAATACTTACTCAAAAGTATTACTTTTCTAAATTATTTAATACGCGTAACATCTAAAGCTTTCACCCACAAATGAGTAGAAACACGGAAATATTGCACTCCGTTGATAATTTCTAATTTGTCAGATTTCCAATCAGTGTTCTTCAATAAGACAGGACCATCGACTAACTGGCCTTGATCATCATACATATTCGCATATTGATCAACATTAGTGATCCGGACTACATAACTGCCTTCAGTGGCTGTACCTGTACTACCACCAGTAGTAGAACTACCATCATATTGTGTTAAATTGTAAGTTTGGATGATATTATTTAACTTGCTAGCATAACTAGGATCCGTTGCGTAACGTCCTTGCAACCAAGCAGTGGCATCTTTGTAGCTGCTAGTATTCTCACGCCAAGTACCTTTATAAAAATCAGGAGCACCAGAAATACCATTGCGCAGCTTGTCACCATTGTCATTGAAAGATTCTAAATAGCTCGGATACTTGCGGAAATTAGCATTAACCGTGACATAGCCACCGTTGATCCATTCTAATGTAGGCATGGATACAGAAGCACCGTTATAAGAACCCTTGATACCAAATAAATTGTAATTTGGTGCTTGCGATAAAGTCGAAGAACCCCAACCACTTTCTAAAATGGCTTGTGCCATCATGACGGAAGGATAAAGACCATAATTATTAGCCGATTGCTGTGCATAAGGCGCAATTTGTTGAATGAAACTTTGTGGTGAAGCATAGTTAGAAGTCGTTACTGATTTCGTCGAAACTGCTGGTGTTGCAGTTGGTGCTACTGGACTAACCGTTGGATCCACTTGTTGGTCCTTCGTGGAAAATTGTGGTTGATTGTTGCTAGCTTGATTAGCCGCTTGGGCAGTAGCCGAATCAATTTGTTGGTTGTTATTATTGGTGTCAGCTTGGCTAGCGGCAACATTGTTATTGTCAGCTGCCTGCGTGCTATTAGCTATAGCAGGTGTAATCGCCGTTGCTAACAAAGTAGCAACCAAAGCCGAATTAAAAATAGTACGTTTCAAAGGAAAGCCTCCTGCAAATCAAGTATAAATTCATGATAGCGATAAAAAGAAAGTGAAACAAGAGCTATTAAAAAGATGTAACACAAATAAAATATTAATATTATGTAAAAGAAAAAGACCAGATCCAAAGATCTCGTCTTTTACAATCAATTAAGATTAACGTTCAACAAAGTTACCGTTGCTGATTCCGTTTGAGGAAGCACGTACCCATAAGTTAGTGGATACACGGTAGTAAGTTTCACCATTTAAAACAGCCTTTTGGTCAACTGCCCAAGATGTGCCACCATTTAAGACACGGTCAGATGATACAAAAGAGTTTTGTGCATCATTCAAAGCAACCGTCTTTAAAGGTAAGATATCGGAACCATCGACTTTAACAGTGAAGACACCGTTAACGTTAGTGATATCAGCTTTAGCAGTTTGTGCTTGCCAATCTGCTTCAGGGATATATTTAACTTGGCTAGCTTTAACGTAAGCATGTGTGGAAACTTGGTAGTATGCTTGACCATCTTTCAAGATAGTACGTTTCATACCTGTATACCAAGGTGTACCAGCAGGTAAGACCCAGTCAACAATCGGATTGCCAGCTTCATCATATAATTGAGCATTGCCATGAGCAACGTCACTGTTGATTACAACAACGCCATCAACAGCTTCTTCTTTAGCAGGTGCTGGAGTAACATTAACGCCATCACCCTTAGGAACTGTGAAAGTACGTTTTAAAGTAACATTACCCGTAGCATCTGCTGCGACAGGTTTACCGTTAACGAAAATAAGTGGGTTACGATCAACATCATTATTACTCAAGTTAAAATCGTTAGTCGCGATACTAATATCTTGTGTGTAAGTTTTACCAGCTTCAAACTTATCAGATGAAGTCAAAGCATCACCAGTAGCATTACCAGAAGCATCAGCAACATACATCTTGCCTGATGCAGCGCTACCTACACTATCAGCATTTTGATTATAAATAGTGCCGCCTTCATTCTTAAAAGAAGAATTCAAAAGGTAAGGATATACACTATCACCGGCTGCGGGAGTGAAATCAGTTTTACCACTCACATACAAAGATGTTGTTTCGGCAGCTGGGTCTGGGGCCGGAGTAGCTGCAGGAGTGAAATTAAGAGTCATTGGTAAAGTAGCAACCGTACGTTCACTACCATCAGTGTTCTTAGCAGTTACAGTAACTGTTTCTTTAAGACTACCTTTATTGTCAGCAGAAATTTTGCTAATAGCTGTAGATAAATCATCTTGGCCTAAATTATTAGTTCCATCACTGTAAGTTACTTTGACATTGTAACCACTAGCGGCAGCCAAAGCAGCTACATCATCCTTGCCAGCTAAAGCACCAGTTTGGAAGTACTTTGCAAACGCGTTTCTAGCTGAAGTTCCATTAAAGAAATCAGCCAAAGTAGTACCATCTTTATCAAATCCGTCAACTGTCAATTCAGCAGGAACGCTACCATCAGAGCTAGGCCTTAAAACAGAAACGCTCTCATCTTTACTATTGGCAAAGTTATAAGCGGATAAAGCCTTAGAAACAGCAGCATCTTTTTGAGCATCTGTAGGAGCATTATCAGCTTTAACTACTTGTGTACCAGAAACGGCACTTACAGCGGGAGCAGCGACTGGAGCAACAGCCAATAAAGCAGCAGCCACAACGCTAGCACCCATTAATGAAGATTTTTTCATAGTGTGGTATTCCTCCTTGGAAATTATCATAATATTAAACTAACATCGATTACTCGCAGTATAACTTAAATTGCATCCAAACCCCAGCACAATGAATGAATCGTTGATAGTCGTCAAGTACTGAACAGATACATCATAGTTACCGTCAACTAATCGATATTATTACCAACATAGTTATTTTAACGCATTTGAGTTCGTTTGCAAGGAATAATCATATTCTTTGGGGATCCGTAAATAATTTGTTACATAACTGCAATATTAGTGGGGGGTATTGTTCCAAGTATAGGTAATTGCTGTTTTATAGGTACCCCATTTAGGATATTTATTTGGTAGAAATTGTAGCTGAAATAAACTAGCTAGATCTGTCTTACTATAACTAACTTGGTCGGCAGCAACTGTTTTGTTTAAATCAACATCAGTTAAACCTATCGGTTTTTCAAGTGACTGCCAAGGACTATCTTCACTCTGACGGAAAAATAAATGATTAGCCAGATCGAAAGAATCAGCACTTGCAGGATGACTAGCAGTCATGGTCACATCATTAGGAACAGCATCACGATCCAAGCGATCATAGCGCGTGTCTACAATTTTTAGATCGCCAGAACCAGTACCCAATGGATGCAATTGTGAAGAGTTACTTGTCAGTAAAAAGTGGCTACCAAAATTAAACTTAGTAGGCGCACTCATGGTTAATAAACCTGGATTTTGATCCCAGACGAAATCATGATCTTTCCCGTCTGCCATGGCTTTATACACATCGTCCTGTGAAAATTTGTCTCCTGCTGGTTCATTAGGATTATCACTAGGTTTAACTTCGCGCCAATTAGCACTAGCAGCTTTCAATAGATACTTAGGGTGATCACTATCATAAAAAACTTGATTAGCTGTATGACTAGGTAAACCTGCATCCTTCGCATTAAATTTACCATTAACATGCAAGTGCCATAAACTTGTGCAACCTGAAAGCATACTAGTTGTGTATGCACCACCATTAGAATTTAATCCAGTCAAATCAAGGGTCTGTAAGCTTTTACATCCAGCAAACAAAGATTCAGCCGAAGAAATATTAGAATTAAACAAATGCTGTAAGCCCTTAATTTCAGTTAGATTGTACATGCTTTGAAAAAAACCATTCAGACTACTACCTTTAACCGTTACATCATCATCGATAACTACTCGTTGTACTGCACCAATATTAGCCGAAGATTCTGAATTCCAAGGCCAATAGAAAGTTTGATGATCAGTGTCAGACAACTGATGGTGAGCAATGTGTAAAGTTCCTTGATCATCAATTGTCCACCACTGTGGCTCCCAAACATATGTCCAAATAGGCAACCCTGTTATAGAATTGACACTATTACTATTGTGAGAGTTAATATCATCGATAAGTAGCATTGGTGACAGAGTAGCTACCCCATTAGCCTTAGTAGGATCGGTTTCAGGAATACCAACTTTGCCTCCCATTTCCTTCCAATTCCAAGCACCACCGTCTTCAGCAGCTAATTCGTAAGGAGCTGCTGAACGATCCCTAGTAGGAAAGAGATTAGTGTAGTAAGATTGTCCTCCGGAAATTCCCGGTACATCAACAACATTGATATTAATTTTAGCATTAGGTCCCACAGAAAACTGCCAGAGACTACTACAACCGGTTAATGGTGAATCTGTTTGTCTAGCACTCCTGTCAGGAGGCATATTGAAATCATTAAAATTAATTTTTTGCAGTTTATCATCGTAAGAGAACATCCTTCCACAACCTGCGACCGCAAGCATGGTAGGTGCCAAAGTGACACTTTGCAAACTTGTGTCTTTACTAAACATCTTTGAGGTAGATGTTACCTTAGATAAATTTAAATCACTCAAATCAATAGTAGTTAAAGAAGAACACTGTTCAAACATGGACTCAACAGTAATCACATTACTGGTATCCCATTTAGAAAAATCGATAGATTCATTAAGATCGTCGTCAGTCAAACTTTTACATCCAGCAAATAAAGAATTTAGCCTTGTAATATCACTACTAATCAATCTATCTAAACCAGTCACATGACGTAAGTTAATACAATTTTGAAACAATGCGGGAATTGAAGTAGCAGTTGTAGTATCTTCCATCACTGCTGAGGTAATGTATTGCGCATACTTTGTCCAAGGCCACGGACGAGATATAATTGCAATAGGGGCATTAGGATCATTCAAAACACCTGAAAGCGCATCATTACTGTAGTTTAATTGATGATTTCTGATGTGCAAGACATTATCTTTTATGTACCACCACTTTGTTGAATCATTAGGATCATTAACGCTAAAATCAGGAACATTTGTTGTGGTGGTGGCGTCTAAATTATTAGTCACTTTCCAAGTGAGGGGAGAGGAAGTATCATTATCACCAGTGGAAACTGGAGTCTTGGAAGTTAATTTTTGATTAAAATCTATGGTTTGCTGCATATCGCTAGCGTTAACAGCATTATAGACATTAGACATAACCAGAATACATAAAAAGGCAGTCATTAATAGACTACCTAAAATTTTGATAAACTTCTTACTAAACATAATATCTCCCCAATGATCGTATGCAATATCGTAAAACATATATTAGTTATAATTATTTAAGAGAATACTATGGTTATGACACGAGATAAACAATGATATCTATATTATGTCCATACAGATTTATGGTAATAAATAAGATATCATTGAGAGTCAAAAAAGAATCCTAATGTATCACCTCATCGCTATTATACTACACAAAAACGGGTATGTTTATTATTTCACTATATAAATTATTTAAAGTAAATTGCCCACACAAAACCAAAAAATAACTAAAATAGCACATTAACTTTATGTACAAAAACCAAATTGCTTTGCAAAACAATTTGGTTTTTTGCGTAATTTAATTCAGTAAACCATCAATTGATTTAACCCATGCATTAGTCGATACTCGATAATAAGTTTGACCAGAAATTTGCACAGTCACACCAACTTGCCAACTCGTACCTGCTGGCAAGACCCAATTACTAATCTTAGCCATAGCACCAGTAGCGTAGTTCAATTGATACAAGCTAGCTTGAGGTGCTGTAGTGATCATCACAGCATGATTAGCACCGATATCATTCATATGATCAGTTTTATGAACTAATGTAGCAGCAATATCTTCTGCATGAACATATTGGTTATCACCAATTTGATACAACACTTGACCGTCCACCAACTTCTTTTTATCTGTAACAATCCATTGCGAACCAGCCGGCACCACTGTAGCAGTCAACTGACCATTAGCGTCATAAATAGAAGCTTGACTTTCAGGCGCAATCATCAACGTACCCATAGCATCCATCTTTTGCTGAATATCACTAGCTTTAACAAATTGGTGTGGTGAAATTCGATAGAAGTCTTCACCATTAACGCTAACTTTCTTATCAATATAGAACCAAGAACCACTTGTCAAAAACGTATCAGAAGCCATCGGTTGACCATCTTGATCATAAATCTGAACAAAATTTCCACCATCGCCAGCAGCTAGCAAGATTGCTTGTTGGCTGTCAGTTAATTGACCAGGTTGTGAATTAGTCGAAGCTGGTACGCTAGGGTGCTGATTTTGGTAATCAGTAATATTCGCATTGATATCATCAATGCCATTAATCGCAGCTGCAATTGCTGCTGAATTAGTTGGCGCACTAGTAATATTATTTAAAGCATCATTGTAAGCTTGAGTAATTTTAGTTTCCAAAGCTTGCTTATCAGCAGTGGAACCATTCAAACCAGCAACTTGATCCATAGCTTGTTTTTTAGCAGCAGCCAAAGCTTGTTGCACCATAGCTTGAACATCAGCTAAATCACCATCAGACAGCTGATCAGTGAGCAAACCATTCATATTGGAAATGCCGACGTTAGCCGCTGAACCAACACCATCTTGCGTTGTAGCATTGTTCACATTAGTGGAAGCTTTAGCAAATTCATCTTTCACTCGTTGTTTCAAAGCAGTCACAGCTTCAGACGATAAGTTCGAGTTATCAATAATTGCGTTCACATTATTTTGCGTATTAGCTAAGCTGTTCAAAGCATCTTGCTTAGCTTGATCAATATCAGAACCCTTAATACTATTAGCAATCGCATCCAAGGCAGAATTACCAGACAAGCCAGCAGCCATGGCATCAGCAGACGTAGTAGCAGCATTAATCTGATCTTTAGCAGCGGTATAAGCACTATTGACTTGATCGCGCAAAGTTTTCTTCTTACTGTCGGGAACATTGAGAGCGTTAATCCGTTGATTAGCTGTCGTCTTAGCATTATCCAAGCCAGAAAGTGCTGCTTGTTGGGCAGAAGCCAAATCATTATTTGTAGTTGCTTGGGTCACAGCTTCATTGATGGCAACAACCCCGTTATTAGCAGCAGTATTAGCAGCAGTTGCAGTGGTAGCGTTTTGCACATTATTGAGTGCATTTTGGTAGGCATTTTGTACTTGATCACGCAAACTTTGCTTATCAGTCGCCGATAATGGCAGACCACTAATAGCTGAATTAGCGGCTGCTAAAGCAGAATCCAATTGCTGATGAGCATCAGTTTTAGCTTGATCTAAATTATTATTATCTTGATTCAAAGAAACAACTTCTTGCACTTGTTGTGCACCAGCTTGACCTGCTACTTGTGCTTCTGTCGACGTTGTTGCATGATCAATATTTGCTTTTGCACCTTTATATTGATTTTGAAGCTTTTGGCGAGCGGCGGCTTTATCGACAGACGAGATAGCCAAATTATCAATTACCGCGTTAGCATTATTATAAGCTTGCTGTAAAGCAGCGTTAGCCCCAGCTTGAGCTTGCTCTAAGTTTTGCTTATCAGCATCGTTTTGAATATTGGTAATCTTAGCAGAACCAGCTGCTTGAGCCGTATTGACAGCATCAGAATCGATAGCGCTTGCAACTTGATTTTGCGCGTTAGTTAAAGCTTGTTCGACTTGATTTTTCAAATCAGCTTTATCAGAATTCGACAAAGTCGTTTGGTCAATTGAGTCGTCAACCTGCTTAGCATCTTGCTGTAAAGTAGCATTGGCCTTGATTTTATCAATACTTAAATTGCCAGCTGTTTGTGCATTTGTGACGGCTTCAGACGTTGTAGCATGATCAACAGATGTTTTTGCGTCACTTAATTTATCCGCGACTTGCTGTTTGAGGTCAGTTTTATCAGCATCGGAAAGATCGGTTGCATCAATTGCATTTGTAGCATCGTCAGCTGTTTGTTGCAAGGAAGCGTTAGCATTAACTTTTTGCATTGCCAATTCGCCAGCTGTTTGCGCATTATTAACATCGTCAGGACTAGTTGCGTTATTAACATTTGTTTGAGCGGTGGACAAAGCCGAATTAATCTGATCAATGAGATCTGTTTTGACATCTTCAGACAAATTCAAGGCATTAACTGCATTTTTGGCATTGTCAGCTGCTTGGGTCAAATTATTATTAGCTGTTGTTTTAGAATCTGATAAAGCTTTATCTTGGTTATGCGCAGTGTTTTGTACACTTTCAATATTTGAAACACCATCATTTTTTGCGTCTGTTATGGCACTATTAGTGCTTGCACTATTAACAGCTGCTTTGGCAGAACTTAATTTATCATTAACTTGCCCTTTTAATTCTGACTTAGCTGCTTCGGAAAGACTCGTTTGGTCAATATCTGCATCAGCTTGTTGAGCAGCCTGCTGTAATGCAGCGTTAGCGTTAACTTTTTGAATATTAAGTTCGCCGGTATTTTGAGCGTCTGTAACTGCTTCTGGTGTCGTGGCTGCAGCTATATTATTCTTAGCAGTCGTCACAGCAGAATCTACTTGATCAAGCAAAGCTTGTTTATCATCGGCAGATAAATCAGTCGCATTGATAGCGTCTTTAGCAGATTGCGCTTTACTATCTAAAGCAGTATCGGCGTTATTTTGCGCGGTTTGCAGGGCACCATTCTGATTAGCAGCACTAGTTTTAACGTCATTAATATTGTTTGTCCCAGTGTTTTGTTCTGTCGTAACATCAGCAGAAGTTGTGGCAGAATTGACTTTTCCTTGTGCTGTAGTCAAAGCACTATCAACTTGAGATTTCAAATTATTTTTATCTGTGTCTGATAATTCAGTCTGATCAATGGAATTTTTAGCTTCAGTAGCGGCTTGCTGTAAAGCAGCGTTAGCGTTAACTTTTTGAATATTAAGTTCGCCGGTATTTTGAGCGTCTGTAACTGCTTCTGGTGTCGTGGCTGCAGCTATATTATTCTTAGCAGTCGTCACAGCAGAATCTACTTGATCAAGCAAAGCTTGTTTATCATCGGCAGATAAATCAGTTGCATTGATAGCGTCTTTAGCAGATTGCGCTTTACTATCTAAAGCAGTATCGGCGTTATTTTGCGCGGTTTGCAGGGCACCATTCTGATTAGCAGCACTAGTTTTAACGTCATTAATATTGTTTGTACCAGTGTTTTGTTCTGTCGTAACATCAGCAGAAGTTGTGGCAGAATTGACTTTTCCTTGTGCTGTAGTCAAAGCACTATCAACTTGAGATTTCAAATTATTTTTATCGGCGTCCGACAATTCAGTCTGATCAATGGAATTTTTAGCTTCAGTAGCAGCCTGCTCTAATGCAGCGTTAGCACTCACTTTTTGAATATTAAGTTCGCCGGTATTTTGAGCGTCTGTAACTGCTTCTGGTGTCGTGGCTGCAGCTATATTATTCTTAGCAGTCGTCACAGCAGAATCTACTTGATCAAGCAAAGCTTGTTTATCATCGGCAGATAAATCAGTCGCATTGATAGCGTCTTTAGCAGATTGCGCTTTATTATCTAAAGCAGTATCGGCGTTATTTTGCGCGGTTTGCAGAGAACCATTCTGATTAGCAGCACTAGTTTTAACGTCATTAATATTGTTTGTACCAGTGTTTTGTTCTGTCGTAACATCAGCAGAAGTTGTGGCAGAATTGACTTTTCCTTGTGCTGTAGTCAAAGCACTATCAACTTGAGATTTCAAATTATTTTTATCTGTGTCTGATAATTCAGTCTGATCAATGGAATTTTGAGCTTCAGTAGCAGCCTGCTGTAATGCAGCGTTAGCACTCACTTTTTGAATATTAAGTTCGCCGGCTGTTTGCGCATTATTAATATCGTCAGTTGTTGTAGCATTCTCGACATTCGTTTTAGCATCGCTCAACTTATCAGCAACTTGTTGTTTAAGGTCAGTCTTAACCTCATCGGAAAGATCAGTGGCATCAATTGCTGCACTCGCCTTATCAGCAGCTTGTTGCAGTGAAGTATTTGCGCTCAACTTTTGAATATTAAGCTCACCAGCTGTTTGGGCAGAGGTGACGTCGTCAGTACTTGTCGCCGTATTAACATTATTTTTCGCTGTATCTAAAGCATCATTGACTTGATTAACATAGTTGGTTTTATCACTTTCTGGCAAGTCGGATTGGTTAATCTTTGCAATAGTATTATCCACAGCTTGCTGTAAAGCATTATTAGCATCGTTTTTAGCTTGCGTGAGCGCTTGTTCTTGGTTGCCAGCATCAGTTTGCACACTTTTAATATCTGCAACACCATTATCTTGTGCGTTAGTGACGGCTTCAGATGTGTCAGCATTATTAATATTTGATTTATCAGCAACTAATTTATCGCTGACTTGTTGTTTCAAATCATTTTTAGCAGTAGCAGAAAGATCAGTAGCATCAATTGCGGTATTAGCCTTGTTAGCAGCTTGTTGCAAAGCAGCATTGGCATTAACCTTTTGCATTGCTAATTTGCCAGCTGTTTGCGCAGTCGTTACCTCAGACTCACTATTTGCATTATTAACATTATTTTGCGCATCTTGCAAAGCAGCATTGATTTGATTTTGGAGATCTTCTGTATCTTCAGCTGAAAGACCCATACTGTCAATATTACTTTTAGCAGTTGCAGCTGCATCAGCTAACTCAGAATTGGTTTTATTTTTATTAGCTTGCAAAACTTGCTGAGTACCTTTTTGTTGCACATTATTGATATTATTAACACCTGTATCACGTGCAACAGCAACCTCTGTCGAGGAAGTAGCGTCATTAACCGACGTTTTAGCAGTCGTTAAAGCAGAATTAACTTGCTGAACTAAACCAGCTTTAGTATCATCATCCAAATTCATACCTTGAATGTTAGTGATTGCTTTATTGGCTGCAGATTCTAAAGCAGCATTGGCATCAGATTGAGATTGTGACAAATCATCACTGACTGCCTGATTAGCAATACTATTAATGTTAGTGACCCCCGCAGACGAAGCCGATTGCACACTGGCAGGCGAAGTTGCATTTTTCACATTATCAGCTGCTGTATTATAAGCATCTTGCACTTGTTGATTCAAAGTATCTTTTTGTGCCTGAGTCAAACTATTTGTGTTATCAATAACTTGCTTAGCCGAATTGACCGCATTTTGCAGAGCTTGCGTGGCATCGGTTTTAGCTTGTGCCAAATCAGAATTAGTAGCATCTATAACAACACCATTAATATCACTAATTCCTAAATCACGCGCCGCTGAAGCTCCATCAACACTAGTCGCATTATTCACATTTGTAACAGCAGCATCATATTTATCTTTAACGCTTTGTTTAAATTGGTCTTCTTGTTCTTGTGACAAACTCATATTATCAATAGTTTGATTAGCCGTGTTAACTGCCGTCTGCAAAGCATTTAAAGCATCAGATTGTGCCTCTCCTAAAGTATGTTGCTTATTAGCGGTCTGCAAAATATCATCAATATTTGAAATTCCTTGATCTTGTGCTTTAGTGGCATCTTCTACCGTTGTAGCACTATTGATGTTAGCTGCAGCTCGCTCATAAGCTGTTTGAATTTGATTATCAAAATCTTTTTTCTGCTCATTAGTTAAATTCATGCCGGAGATTGATTGTTTGGCACTAGTAGCAACATTTTGCAAACCATTTAAAGCATCTGTTTGTGCGCCAGATAATGCTTGACCCAAGCCAGATTGCACAACTGTGTTAATATTTGTCACACCGTCGTTAGTGGCAGTCGTCAAATCATCTTGTGTTGTGGCAGAATTTAAAGCGTTAATTGCATCATTATAAGCTTCTTGTGCCTCTTGTTTTAACTGCTGTTGAGCATCATGGGATACATTCATACCATTGATTTTGTCATTAGCGTTAGCAAGTGTGGTTTGTAAAGTTGTCACAGCTGCATTTTTATCTTGATTAAAGACTGCCTGTTCCAAATTAATTTGAATTGGATCACTGTAGACAAAATCTTTCGTAGCGGTAATGGAGACAGTAGGATCTGTACCCATTTGGTTAGCTTGATCAGCACTAATGGTGAAGTTGAAGTTGCCATTATCATCAGATTTGGCAAAGTATTTCACGATATTACCATCTTGTTGTTCACGCCAATACGGACTATCTAACGTACCTTCAATCGTAGTGGTATTACCATTAACCACTGAACTCACAGATAAATAAGCATCACCAACAGAAGTTTTACCAGAAATATCCCATGAACCGTCGGTGTTTTTATGTGCTGTGACACTGCCATTAACGATATCTACGAAATCACCAGCAGCGACAAATTCAATACGCCGTGGATTCTTGCTATCTAAATCTGCTGTAACAGCTTGTTCAGTGTCTTGATCAATACCTTCAATGTTATCATCAGTGATCGGCACCACCGTATTGTCATTACCAATTTGTAAATTGATTTTCTTTAAAGGATCTGATTTATCTTTATTTTCCGAATCAGTAAAAACATAACTAACTGTCGATAAAGTCAAGATTACACCGCTAGAAATTAAGCTAGCTGTCGTATTTTTACCGGCATCTAGGACAAAGTCCTCAGGATTATCGGTAGTAATATGAGCACCATTAGTCAAATTCAATAACTTAATATTGCCAGTTCCCGAACCACTTCCGGTCGTATCATTCAAAGCAACTTTAAATTGACTACCAGTAATTTTTAGTGCGGCATTAGAACCCGTCAAGGCCACCAAACTACCACTGTAAGTACCCATATCATCGCCAATAATATTAATTACCGAGTTTTTGCCAGTAGTAAAAGTACCACCAACAGTAATTGCGTTATCGCCATTAGTACTTTTAATATTGCCGTTTGTTGTAACATTAAGCGTAGCACCATCATTAACAGTTAAACTTGACCCAGAACTTGCCATATAAATGGCATTAGCCGTATCATTACCGGAACCAGTAATATTAATATTTAACGTGGACCCGGTTTCTAAAGTTACTTTACCTGTACCCGCTAAATAAATACCTCCTCCACTACTCCAAGTATTTTGGGCAAGATTACCATGAGAATGCGGATTAAAAGTAACTTGTGCACCTTTTCTAATATCTACACTGCCGGCACCAGAAATATAAATTACATTATCACGGTCTGTAGTACCTTCAAAAACGGAATTTTCATCAAAGATAACTTTCCCACCATTTCCAATTTCAAAAACTTGTTGGGAATTATCGTCTGTCACATTGGAAGCATTATCTGATGGACTTACATAAGTCGGTACTGAATTAGAAGTAACATGACCTTGCATAATGAAAGTTTGATTATTACCAGCATAAATCATCTGCGAACCAGTGTAGCTAATATTATCTAAAATAATCGTTGCTGCACCAATATTTCCGGTTTGCGCAATTCCCCAATAAGAAGTCCCGTATAAATCTAAATCACGATAAGTCACTATCGGATTATCCACTGCGCTAGATAATTGAACATAAGTACCTTTAAAATCAATATAAAAGTGATTTCCGGCAGTTGATTGAATCGTTAAATTACGCGCGGGGGTTGATAAGATACCTGAACCACTCATCGTAATATCATTATCAATATAAATCGTATTGATATCCTGATTGTTCAAAGCTGTTTTAAACTCTTGGCTATTGGTAACATGCGTTACGGTACTATCTAAATTAGTAATTGTTGGTTGCTGAGGGGCAACTGTTGCGCTATCACTAGGATCCGTGGCTTTATTAGCAACTAAATTATCAGTAGTCGGTGTTGTAATATTGTTACTAGCTGTTGTGCTGTCAGCATTGCTATTAGTAGCTGGACTAGTGCTATTTTGATTAGTATTTGTATTTACCGTGGACGAGTCGGCTGAGGAAGCTAACGCCTGTTGACTAGCAACTGGCGTTGTTGCTGGTTGTTGGACATCCGTCTGACTTGATAGAGGCGTTTTTGATTCTGATTGACTAGTTGCAGAATTTTCAGCAGTCTCAACTTGTGGATTGTCAACGCTGTCGGCAGCTACTTTGTTGTCATTCATTGATAACCACAAGGTAGTTGAAAATAACGTAACACCCATTGTTAGTAAAACTTTATTTTTACTTGGCATAATATCTATCTCCTCATAAATCAATTTGCATTATTGAGAATTGTTTCACTATTGACGAGCGCATCGTACAATATTAAATGAATTATCGTCAAATAAATCGCTTACAAAATCAGAAGAAGCTGTTTACATAAAACCAAAATCAAAGGCAATCAGCTGTGCTACGCTATAAAAATCAGCGTAACGCATCCGTTCAATGAACTCGACGTGCCGTTTGGAATCGGCTGTAATATCAAAGGAATAAATCTGCCGAGCAACGACTTGACCAGCTGTATGGTAGCCAACCAAGTCAAAAAAACCGTGTTTTTGACGAATTGTCGAAGTTATTGGTGCCACAATAATAAAACCCGTGTCAGCAATGAAAGCATCACTACTCAAAATCAACGCGGGACGTCGTTTTTTTATTTCGCGACCTCGGTGAGGATCAAAATCTACCCAGACCAAATCGCGTTGGCGGACACGACTAGAATCCATCACTCCACCTCAAAGAAATCAAAATCACCCCACTCTTCAGGCACATACTGCTTCTGAAAATTGGGGTTGAGATAAGGATTTGCTGTTTTTTTCATCAATAAGTAATTGTTACCAGCTTGTGGGATCAACAACCATTGCTGTTCCACTGTAAAAGAACCATCTGCAGGTAACTCTAAAAATAGCCGTTGACCAATTTGTTGAACTTGAACTTCCTTCATGGGTGTCATCTCCTCTTTTATTGAGTAAACCACTCGCTAGAGAAATAACACAACTAAATAGCTCAGCTAAACACTGATCATTTTAATCGCCATGACATTCTTATTCATAGAAATATCTTCAATGATATTGGCATAATTCAATTTATTAGGGATTTCAATTTCATAAATATTAGTGTAAATCCGATTATCAGTATCACTATTGCTGACGTTAAAGTTTACATCTCTCACTGTGATATTATGCATATCAAAATATTTTTGAATAAATTCTTTAGTTTCTTTTTTATGGCGATATTCAATCATAATTTTTTTCACAGGCACAATATGAAAAATCCGCTTTAAAGCTGTTAAAACTAGAAAAATGACCACCGTTCCAGCAACAGCAATTTCGTAATTACCCATACCAACGGCTAGGCCCAAACCAGCCACCGTCCATAAACTGGCTGCTGTCGTCAAACCGCGTACCACATGATGATGCACTAAAATTGTACCCGCACCCAAAAAGCCGACGCCACTGACTACTTGAGCAATTAAACGTGCATTATCTGCTCGTAAAACTCCGGCATAATGAGGATATCTAGCAGCCACATTCAACGCATCAAAGCCAATTTCTTTTTGAATCATGGCAATAATACAAGCACCCACACAAACCAAAATATGTGTCCGCACGCCAGCCGAATGATTACGTTGTTGGCGATTATAACCAATTAAACCCGCACAAAAAACCGCCAATAACAACCGAATAATAATTTCACTAAGAGGTAAATGTAAACCCATAAAATTGCTCCTTTTTTTGAATAACACTAAATAGTATATACTGCTTTGAAATATAGATAAAGTATTCACAATTGCACTACACGGCGCTGTTTAATCCAATGACCATTGACAATATGGTTAAAAAGTTCGCCATTTAGTTGAACTTGCTGATCAATGTCTAGAATCTCCCCTGCTAAAACACGCTGTTGAGGCAACTGATAAGCAGTTGCCGTTTGCTTATCAATATCCCACAAAGTAACTGCTAAACCTTGTGGAACTTGCACACATACTTTTTGATTAATTTTCTGTAAAGTTTTCGCAAAAATGCTTTGATCTGCTTGCCAAGAATGATTGATTAAAGCAACATCGCTAGCGCGCACCCACTGATTGCCCCCCAGTCGATACAATTTCGTATCTCGCAATTGGCGAATACCTTGATATACATGATAAGTACCCGCAACTAAAGTTCGGTAAAACCACGGCTGATTATCTTGGTTGACTACTGGCACAATCATCTTATCCAATCTTACTTGAAAACAACGCCGACTATTTTGCGTAACTTGCTTAGAAGCGGCAATCATTCTTTCACTTTCTGCAATTGATAAGTAACGCAACTCAAAAACTTGCAGTGTCTCTGCTTGAAAAACAGGTTGTTGTTGAGCAACTGTTTGTAAAGCCGTCGTCATGAAATAAACATAATTATTAATTTTAGGAACTTCTAAACTAATTTTTTGACCAGCTGGCCCTTGTAATTCTCGCATTGGCAGCAACTCTTTTAATTGCATATCCGAATATTTAATTTGAGCTCGTCCTGTTGACATCTTACTTCTCCATCTTCCTAAACTATTAGATTGATCCTGTGCATGCTATAATAAATAAGTCTTAAACATGGAGGTCTTTACTGTGATCAAAAAACGATTAACGACAATCATTATTTTAGGCATCAGCGCTCTGACACTAGCTGGTTGCCAGAATCAAAATAGTACCCAATCATATTCAACTATTATGGCAAAAGGGAACAAGGCTGTGCAACAAAAAAATTATCAAGCCGCCAAAGCTTATTTCAAATCTGCCAGTCTAGAAAAAAATAATACTAAGACTAGTGCTTACCAAAAGCAAGCTCAACATTTAGCAGATGCGCAAAACTATATTGCCAAATTTTATTTTGCCAATGCTAAGGATTCTTTGACAGCCGTTACGCACATTGATAACGGTTCCGACAAGATGATCAAAGTCGCTAAACAGCAACTAAAAACTCTGAAAACCGTCAAGAAAAATCGCCACTTGTACCACGAACAAATTGAACAAGCGGAGCAAAATAATGACAAGGGCAATACCCAACAAGCTCATGCGCAAGTTACTAAGCTCTTGAAAACAACCAAATTTCACCAGAATTATTACCGTGATTTATATGACCAAGCTGTCGAAATTTTGCTAACGAGTTCTCAAAGTTCTAACAATCAAAAAACTTCGAATAATCCTTCTCAAACTGATAATGATACTAATAAAAATGCTACCAATAATCAGAACAATTCTGCACCTGGTGAAACAGACACCATACAAAATCCAACTGCCAATGGCAAGAAAATCACCGCTGAAGATATTCAAAAGGCCCGCCAGCAATTACAAGAACAAGGTGTCCAAGAAAAAGCGGCAAGTGATAGCGACATCATTCGTGGTATTCAAAAAGCCGCTTCACAAGGAAGGACCAAAGTTACTCCCGAAGATGTTGGTGCTTAATCTGTTAATTGCAGTCCAATAATGGGCTGCTTTTTTAGTGCTGAAAATAAGGTTCCATAACCGTCAGGCCAGGTTGATCTAGATCCAACTGGACTTGCGCACCATATGGTAAAATCGTCCGTGGATAAGCATGCCCAAAATTAACATTGTATAAAATTGGCATCTGCCATTGCGCCGTTTGTGCTAGTAGTATCTCCCTATATTCATGAAAATATTTTTCATTTTGTGGTTTACCAACGATAATAGCTGCCACATATTCTAACACTCCTGTGGAAGCTAAGCTTTGCAACATTTGCCGATATAAAGCTGGTTTTGGACATTCTTCACTGGTTTCCAAGAACAAAATTTTGTCTTGCCACTGTGCTGCCGGTGGGAAAAGATGATAGTGCTTAATCAATTGCACTTCTTCATCTGAACCTGCTAAGGCAGCAAAAAGACTATCCAGACAACCGCCTAATAATTGTCCGCTAACAATTCCTCGTCCTCGCAAAACTTGATAGCCATGCTGCTCTTGATGTATGACGCGTTGACTGCCAACACTAGAAACAGAAAAATCAGTACGCTCTTCGTACCAACTGGGACTGGATTCAATTGGTGTTTGTGCTTGATCTTGTAAATAATGCATGAAAGTTTGCCGCGTGTACGGCAACATTTCTGGACCCAATTCTGCTAAATCATTCAAAAAATTAGGTCCATAAAAAGACTGCATACCTAACTTGTAGAACAATAAATGATTAATTGTCGTATCAGAAAAACCAGTAAAAAGTTTAGGATGATCATAGACATCTTGCTTAAAGTCAGTATCTTCCAGTAAATAAGGTAACAAGCGATAAGTGTCATTACCACCAATGGCAGCAATAATGCCCTTAATATTGGAGTCATGAAAAGCTTGTTTTAAATCTGCGGCACGAGCCTCAGGATGTGCTTTTAAATAATCCTGCCCTGCTAAGGTATGCTGCATCATGACTGGTTTCAAGCCAAATTGGCGCAAACGTTGCGTGCCTAAATGCAACTGATGGGCAGCAAATGATTCACCCAAAGTACCTGCTGATAAACTTACAATGGCTACTTGATCATCATGTTTTAATACTACTGGTTTTTGCATCAAAATCCCCCGTTTTTCCCCATCTATGTAGCAATAAAGCCGCTTAATTATGCGACTAAATCTTATGATTCTTCATATGACTATGATGCATGCCATATGCAAAATAAATGGCTGCCCCAATTGCAAACCAGATGAGCGATGCAATCCACGTAATTCGCTGTAATTTCAGCATCAGACCAATACATAACAACAACGAAATAATTGGTAGCACAGGATATAAAGGAACTTTGAAACCATCATTCACAATGTCGTCACGCTTACGTAGGAAAATCACACCTAGTGAAACGAAGGAAAAGGCAATCAGCGTACCAATATTAACCAATTCTGCCAATTGATTTAAGTCGATTAATCCACCCATCAAAGCAATAATAATTGTTACTACAGTTAAACTGTGGTTTGGCAAATGTTTATTATTAACTTGACCCAAAAAATTAGGCAGTAAACCATCACGACCAATTGCATAAACTAAACGTGAACTACTATAAATCATGGTAATCATCATCGTAAACATGCCTGCCATGGCACCAATCGCAATGATTCCTGCAATTTTATTTAAATGAAAATATTGCAAAGCATAAGAAACTGGATCCGCTAAATTTAACTTGCTATATGGTAACATCCCAGTCAAAACGGTGGATACTGCCATATATAAAATCGTCGCTACAATTAAAGTGCCAATGATGCCGATTGGCAAATTGCGCTGCGGATTTTTCACTTCTGGTGCTGATGATGACACTGCATCAAAACCTAGATAAGCAAAAAAGACCGTCGAGGCACCCGCTAGCATACCATTAGTTCCAAATGGCAAAAAAGGTGACCAATTTTTAGGTTTCACATAAAAACAACCGACAACTACAAACAACACAATAATGGCAATTTTGATAAGTACCATCCAATCATTAATTTTCATGGAGGTTTGCATACCTCGTGACAACATTAATGAAATAACTAGTACTACCAAGATTGCGACAACATTAATATACGTATGCTGGCTGGGATTCCACGCCCCAGAAATCGCTTTAGGTAATTGCACACCAAAACCTTGCAAAAAAGAATGAAAATAAGCTGAAAAGCCAACAGAAACAGTTGCTACAGCCAACATATATTCCAAAATCAAAGCCCAGCCAATCACCCAACCGATAAATTGACCAAAAATAATATTTCCATAAGAATAAGCGCTGCCCGCAACTGGTAAAGCAGAAGCAAATTCGGCATAACACATCGCTGCTGTTGCACAAACTACAGCTGCCAACAAGAAACTTAAAATAACACCCGGACCGCTAACAGTAGCTGCCACAGTACCTGGCAAGATAAAAATACCAGTACCGATAACTGCGCCAATGCCTAAAGCCATCAAATCTTTAGCGGTCATGGTTTTCTCAAATCGCTGATCAGCCTGCAAATAGTCTTGAACGGCTGCTTTTTGGGTCATCTGTTTCCAAACTGACATAGGTATCATCCTTTAATTTAAATTTAATTTTTAGGATAAATTAAATTGATGCTACTGTCAAATCGACATGGAATGACAGCATCAATATAATATATTTAGAAATAAAAATAACCAAATGCGTATATTAAATCACAATTAGAAAAATGGATCTATTCTACAAAAAAAGCGCTGCTTGCTGGCAACGCTTTGGAATTGTCTATAAAGCTGCAACATAACAAGTTCGCCCAGAATTGGTCTTATAAGTTAACCAAGTATATCCATCAGCTTGCACCGTTTGATAATAATAAACGGTCTCACCAGGTTGATATTGCCCAACAATCTGACCATTTAAACTAGGACTTAAACGAATATTAGTTGTTTGAGTGAAATAATAACTGCCTTGTTGAGATACAGCAGAACTTGGTGTGTCGTAATTGTCCACAACAGCTACGTAACAAGTCCGACCAGAAGCAGTCTGATATCCCAGCCACGTGTAACCATCAGCTTCGACTTTGGAAGAATAATTTACGCTTTGACCGCGACTATAGCGACCGACAATCTGACCACTCAAATTAGGATTTAAGCGAATATTGGTATCCACTGTAAAGGTATAAGTGCCTGTCGAACTTTCACTAGCTGGTGGGGCAACAACCGGCGTGTTATTGTCATCTGGTACATTGCCATCAACTACAGCAACATAGCATTGGCGACCTGAATTAGTCACATAACCAAGCCAAGTATAACCGTCAGCTTCAACTTTGGAAGAATAATTCACGCTTTGACCGCGACTATAGCGACCAACAATTTGACCATTCAAACTAGGATTTAAGCGAATATTGGTATCCACTGTAAAGGTATAAGTGCCTGTCGAGCTTTCACTAGCTGGTGGGGCAACAACCGGCGTATTATTGTCATCCGGTACATTGCCATCAACTACAGCCACATAGCATCGACGACCTGAATTGGTCTCATAACCAAGCCAAGTATAACCATCGGCTTCAACTTTAGACGAATAATTCACACTTTGACCGCGACTATAGCGACCAACAATCTGGCCACTCAAACTAGGATTTAAGCGAATATTGGTATCAACAGTGAAAGTATAAGTACCATTGGCTGGCACTTCAGTATTGTCAACCACTTCATCTGGCGTTTCAATATCAGCACTATCTGTATTACTGCCACTATCGACTACTGCAACGTAACAAATTCGCCCGCTAGCAGTATAGTAGCCTAGCCAACTATAACCATCAGCTTGCACAACAGTGAAATAATTTACTTGTTCACCGGCAGCATACCGACCGACAATTTGGCCACTCAAACTAGGACTCAACCGAATATTAGTATCCACTTTAAAAGTATAAGTACCATTCACATCGCTACTATCAGTAGTACCACTTAAATAATTGTACCAGTATCTAGCTTGCGTGCCACGTTGCGGCTGGTTAGGATTAGCCGGTCGTTCATAATTGGCTAAGAAAACTAAAGCTAAAGTTTCCGGAGATTGGGTGCTTTGAGTAAACTGTGTTGCTGTCATTGGATATTTAGAAGTTGCATAATATTGTCCAGCACTCGGATTACTCATTTCATAGTTGATGCGTAAACATTGAGCGTAAAGTGATTTAGGATCTAGACCTTGATTTTGGGCCCATGTAATATATTTATTACCTGGCGTCCACTGAACCAAACCGTAGCCACCGCCACCACCATTTTCCCAAGTATCTGGATATAAAGCACTTTCTGAAACAATATTTCCGATCAAACCAGCGATTGCATTAGGCGTCCAACCACGTTGAATAAAGAAATTATAAATATATTGGGCATTAGCAATTTGTGTTTGCGTATATGAAGCGCTCGGACTAGTCGAGGCAAAATTAGCCACACTAATATTTGGGGCACTAGCAGGTGCAGGATTAACAACTTGATTATCTTGCATGGTCGATGCCGTCACATCAACATCATTAGTTGCAGTTGTTATTGACGTGTCATTTTGGTTGGGAGTAGCTTCAATATTATTGGCAGTAGCGCTGGAATCAATCTGATCTGCTGGAGTAGTGGACGCTGAACTAGCAACAGACTGATTTGTAACTGTATAAGTAGAATTCTGTGTTGCTACGGAGGTCTCAGCCTCAATATCATTAGCTACATCTGGTCCAGCAACATTCTGTTCTTGCTGGTAATCATTAGCAGGATTCTGCTCAATAGCAGGTGTCACCTCCTGATCAGCAACACCAATCTGAGAGGATGACTGTTCATTATTGTTGTTTGGTGATTGTACTTGTCCAGTTTCAGCTTGTTTCACATCAGCAGCATGCACATTAGTGACATTATTAACTGTCAACATAGCGCCGCAAACCAAACACGATCCTAAAATATAATTTAAATTACGCAAAATACTGTCCTCCTGTGATAATGAACCACAATAAATTGCCTGGGTGCATTATCCTAAACATCTGCAATACATTTTAACAGCATTAACATCAACAAGAAACCCAAAATCTTTAAAAAAGCTTTACATTTTCTTAACATTATCATTAACTTTTGTGAAAAATTCCAAGAGTTAAACTTTTATTAATCAATGCTGAACCTAAATAAATAATTGTTTCCACGGTAGTAATAAAGAAAGTAACCGGCAAATTAGTCAAATAGCCTAAAAATAATCCTAGCCAAGTGCCAACTAAGGCAAAAACAATACTCAAACCAATTAAACTGCTGGTTGATCGACCAAAAAATTGCGCTGCAGCAGCCGGCAAAGTCAATAAAGCAAAGACTAATAGCGAGCCGACAATCTGTGAAACAACACTTACGCTCAGTGACATCATAATTAAAAACAACAAATTGATTGCCCAACTATGCCGAATACTATTTTGCGCACCAAGCGGATCAAAAAAAGTAAATTTCAGGCGCCGATATAATAAAAAGACGACCACTAATTCACCAAGTGCAATTAACAAAATTTGTATCACATCATGATTACTAATTCCTACAATACTACCAAATAAGATATTAGTCGCGTATGAAGAATTGGCTTGTGAAATTGACAAAAATAAAACGCCCAAACCCATAAAAAAAGCAGATATCAAACTAATCACAGTACTCTTCAAAGGCCGATTACGATTCGCTGTACCAGCAGCCAGAGCACTAAAAATAGTAAACAGTAACATACCATTCAAAGGTGTCCAGCCTAACCATAATCCAAAACTGGCTCCTGCAAAACCAATTTCAGATAAAGTATGCGTCAAAAATGATAAATGTCGTATGGTAATAAAAACGCCAATCACGCCACACAAGATTGAAATAACTGTCGCGACGATGAACGCATTTTGCATAAATTCATATTGCAGCATTAGTCTTTTGCCCCCGTTAATTCTAATTTGTGTTTACCAAAACGTTGTAGCACCGAGGAATCATGCGAGATCAAAATCACCGTGGTACCACGATCATTCAATTCTTGTACAACATCCATCACCAAAAATTTAGCGTGTTCATCCAAACTTGCTGTCGGCTCATCTAAAATCAAAATTTCTGGCTGATTGACAATTGCTTGTGCTAAATAAGCACGTTGTTTTTCTCCACCTGACATTTGTCCTACACGAAAGCTACTTTTAGAAGTTAAATGTACTTGTGCTAAAGAGTTTTGCACCAGTTGGCGTTCACTCCTACTCAGCCAAGGTATTAGCGAATGGCTCAACTTCAGCGCAACAAACGAGCGTGCCGATAAAGGATATTCAATATCTAAATTACGAAATTGTGGCACATAGCCAATTTTAGAATTATCAACTTGCCGTTGTACTTGGCCACTAGTCGGTGTCAATTGCCCTAACAAAATTTTGAGCAGTGTGGTCTTGCCAGAACCATTTGGTCCCACAATACAAAAAAAATCCCCTTGAAGGACTTCAAAGGAAATATTTTCAAAGATTAAGTGTTGGTCAAATCTCATTTTGAGATTTTTAACTTGGATTAATGCTTGTGCTGTCAATTTAATGCGCCTCGATTTTTAAAACTTGCTGGTATTGCTTTTGCATCCATTGTTGATAAGTTTGCCCGGCTGGCTGGGTTTCACTAACCTTGACTATTGGAACTTGGTGTTGTTGCGCTAGCTTAGTTAAATTGCCTACAACCGGATTGGTAGTCTGTTTGTTCACTACAAAAAACGCAATTTCACGCTTTTTGATCAACTCTTGCAAAGCTTCTACGTCTTTAGGAGCTGGATCAGAACCAGATTCCACAGCCTTGGCAAAATCAGCATCCACAATTTCGTATCCCATAGCTGCTAATGAATAATCAAAAACCGGCTCGCTGACTGCAACTTGTTTGAGTTGTCGCTTTTGTTTAATAGTTTGAAGTTGTTCATTGATTGGTTTTAAATCAGCAATATATTTTTGTGCATTCTTTTCAAAATAATTCTTTTTAGCTGGCCTTTGGGCACTCAATTCACGCGCTAGCTGATTGGCTGCTGCAGGTAAAGCTTTCGGTTCGTACCAAATATGCGGATTATCACCAGTTTTTTTATTCATTAGCTGACCAATATTGATCTTGTGCACTTGCTCATTATTAACCAGCAATTTATTCATCCAGCTGTCGTAACCAAGTCCATTATAAATTGCCACGGCGGCTTGGCTGGCTTTTTTAGCGTCTTGCACGCTCGGCTCAAAATCATGCGGATCAGCATTAGGATTACTAATTAAAGAAGTGACCGCAACTTGCCCTCCGCCAATTTTGCGTGCCATTTGGGCATACGTAGGGGTTGATGTTACCACTTGAATCTTGGTTGTTGCTTTGGAACTTTGCTGTGACTTGGTAGTTTGACAACCAACTAACAGCAGTAAAACAGGAACTAGCCAAAATAAACGTTTCTTGAACATGATAAACTCCTTATTGACGGATAAAATAGTTAATTATATACTCTAAACAGTAATAATTACTTTTTACATTTTAGCATAATCTTATCGTAACGTCTATAAATGATAATGGAAGTGAGCAATTGTCCGATTTACAAAAAGCACTCGCTGTTTTAAAAGCTAATAATTATAAATTGACTAAGCAACGCCAAGCTTTATTGCAATATTTGGCTACAAATGCGGATTATTATATTGCGCTAGCCCAAATTGATCAGCATTTACGCGCTATGTTTCCAAAAATGAGTCATGAAACAGTCTATCGTAATGTTAAAGAAATGCATGATATCGGCATTGTCGAGACTAAGCATTTTCAAAATGGCTTACGTGCTAAATTTCAATGTGACTTTCTATCACAAAAACACAGTCATTTCATTTGCCAAAATTGCGGACGTACCACAGAGATTCCGTTGCCCGATTTTGCCACTGCGCAAGCTGAATTGGGCAATTGTATCATTAAAACACAACTTGTCGAATTGCAGGGTATTTGTGCACAATGCAATCAAAAACAGCCGCCTGAAGGCGACTGAATAACATCTAGTCTTTAAACCAGTTAATTGTCTAATTTTCGCAAAAATAAAGGTAATAAATTTTGAACGAAATCTACATGTCACATGTGATATATTTTTACTTATGCTCTAAACTTTGCAGAGCTTCAATCAAGCGATTCACGCCTTCTTCTAGCGTTTTGCGCGCTGTAGCAAAGTTCAAGCGAATGAATAAACCATCTTTGGCACTCAAACCAAAATCTTCGTTAGTTTGCAAGCCCACACCATGATCCGCTAAAGCTGTTTGCAAAGCTTTTTCAGAAACTCGTAAATAACTGACATCAATCCAAGATAAGTAAGTTGCTTCACTGCGAGTAACCTTAGCAGCCGTAGTTGTTTCGATTTGAGCAGTCATCCACTGCAAATTGTCTTTCAAATAACATAATAAATCGAGCAACCATTCATCCGATTGCTCATAAGCTGCGATCACTGCTGGCAAAGCAAACGCCGTTGGTAGATCAGGATCACAAGCATAAGCAGCTTGTTGCGTCATTTGTTGCCGATATTGCTTATTAGTGGTGTAATAGTAAGCGAACTGCAAACCCGCTAAGTTAAAAGTCTTTGAAGGCGACTTAAAAGTGATAATCTGATCTTGGTATTCCGGATAAACTTTAGCTAATGGCTGATAATGATAACCTGGCAAAATCAAGTCGCTATGAATATCATCAGACAAAATAATGACTTGATGCCGTTCACAAATTTGCGCAAATTGTTTTAATTCAGCTATAGTCCATACGCGTCCCGTGGGATTATGTGGATTACATAAAATGGCCATTTTAACCTGTTTGGTTTGAATTTGCTGTTCAAATAATTGCCAATCAAATTCATAACGACCATTGTGCTGATGTAAAGGGTTAGTAACTAAACGGCGCTTACTGCTTTCTACGGCACTTTGAAAATGACCATAAAGTGGTGTTTGCGTAATTATTGCATCACCTTCTTGTGTCAAGGCGCGAATCGCTAGTGACAAACCATTGACCACTCCCGCACTATAACCTAGAAAATGGCGATTAATTTGCCAGTCATTTTGTTTCTGCAACCAATCGGCGATCACTTGGGGCACCCGCGTTGTCTGTGGCTCCGTTACATAGCCGTAAATACCACGTTGTGCCTGCTCGCATATCGCTTTAACAACGGCTGGTGGCGATTGAAAATCCATATCCGCAATCCACATCGGCAACACTTCTTTGTGGTGGTAAACGGCTGCTGCGCCGTCCCATTTAATACTGTAAGTATTCTTTCTTGGTTGTACTTGATCAAATTCCATCAACAGTCCTCCGCAAAATTTAATATATCACTACTATACAATTAATGTAGGTAGTTCGTTATTATTTTTCATAAAAATTAAATTGTTATTCAGAAAGGAACTTTTATGTCTTCTAAAAAGTCAACTCATATTCTCATAGGGATCATCGCTTTAGCTGTAATTGCCCGCTTATCGTCCTCTACTTCACCTGCTATTGCAGCTATTGCACATGCTTTTCCACAAGCTAGTGATACTGCTGTCGAATCTATCGCAACCATTGGTGACGCAGCAGCAGTAATCTCTGCCTTACTAATCGGCAAGATGCTCAATCGCTGGTCTTTCAAATGGATTGCGCTGATAAGTGTTGCCATTTTAAGTCTGGGGGGACTTTTACCGTTACTCTTACATCAATCAGTCAATCAGTTACTACTTTGGGGGTTCATCGCTGGTTTGGGTACTGGCGGTATCACAACACTTTTGCCGAGTTTACAAGCTTATGCCTTTGACGGAGAAAAATTAGCCACCATGTTGGGCATTGTAGTTGCTATTGAGAATGGTTCTTCAATGTTACTCGTTTTTTTCAGTGGCTTATTGGCTAGTCAAAATTGGCTACATGCTTACTACCTATTTTTCCTAGCTTTAATTACACTCGTCATTACTTGCATCGTTATTCCTAATCGACGACCCGATCAAAAAAATGAAGGTACACCAGCCAACGAGGTGGTAACCACTCTTAAAATATCCCAAATTATTTATTACTTATTAGCTGCTAGCGTCATGGTTTTATTAGAAGCTGTTTTGTACAACAAAAATGCTTTATATATTCAGCAGTTTAAGCTTGGTTCTCCCGCTTTAGCTGGTAAAATTATGATGTTAGACGGCTTAGCAGCCATTGTGGTCGGCTTAATTATTAGGTGGTTGCGTCGCTTGTTTAAAAAATATATTTTAGTGTTCAACTTTTCTCTAGTAATCCTCGGCAGTTTGTTGCTGTTAACTTGGCATAGTGCGTTCAGTATTGCTATAGCAACCTTTGTCATTGGTGCTGCTAGTGCTTCCACCTTAATGACGGTACCATATATTTTATCCACTTTAACGCCTGCTCAACATTATCCGTTAGTAATGGGGATTTTTTCAGCGATCACTAGCCTAGGTTTTTCTAGTTCTGCTTTGTTATTTAATAGCATTGTGGGACATTTCACCAAAAACTTGTTACAAGGAACTTATATTATGCAGCTAATTATCGCTACCGTCATGGGAATATTATTAATTAGCACAACTTATTGGCAAAATCACAAATCATAGTAAATCTTTTATAATTGGCTTCTTTAGTGTATGATGAAAAGTAGTATCTAAGGAGGAATTGTGTGGATAAGCGTTACAGTGAGAAATTCATCACATCATTTTTAACCTTTTATATTCATCATTTCAATGCTGATGACTTGGAAGTTATTTCTCAATATGATGTGGATCATCATGTTAATGAATTGAATGCTTTTATTGCTTGGGATCGTAGTTTTCGCCTGAAGGACATCGTTCCGCTCCTCATCAACCGTCACATAGAAATTATCAATCTGTTGCTGGATGATTTGATCCAAAATGCCGATTTGGCGGTTGATACTCTAGATACGCCCCAAGCTTGGGAGAATTGGTACACGGAGCAAAAAAATCAGATCAGTTACCCTGATCGATAAAACAACTCAATAAAAAACGCACATCTTCAACTATTATGTTAACGATGTACGTTTTTTATTTGGCGTATTATAACTAAAAAATGCTGCCTTTTTTTGAAGAGACAGCATTTTTATATTCTATAAGAATTGACGCATGATTTCTCTCAATGGTGGCATCTTAGGAATTTCGAATTTTTCTTTGAAGTATTCAAAACCAAATTTCAAGTAACCTTCAGCTTCATCCTTGACAATTTTACCTGGTAAAGGCGCTTCATCATAAGTTGCAGCATTGATTAAAACTGGCTTAGTTGGATTCTTGTATTGCTCAATAGCTTGTGCAAATTCTTCGTCTGTCTTAACAGTCACACCGATACCGCCACAAGCCTCGGCAAATTTAGCAAAATCAATATCTGCCAAATCAATACCGTAGTTTTGTTGACCTACAGATTGTTGTTCGTATTCAATGAAAGCTAACAAGTGGTTATTAGATACTACGACCACCATTGGCAAATCATATTTAACAGCAGTAACAAAGTCTTGCATGACCATAGCAAAAGCACCGTCCCCACAAATAGCATAGGTCGGACGTTCAGGCATTGCTAATTTAGAAGCAATACTACCCGGTAAAGCACAGCCCATTGTTCCAAGCCAAGCGGAAATAGTATATTTCTGAGTAGACTTAACATCGATGAAACGCGCACCAAAGGAAGTAGAAGTACCAACATCAATGGACCAAACTGTATTATCTGGAGCAACTTCACTCATCTTAGCAAACATTTTAGATGGCAAAACGCCAGTATGTTTTTTATTTTTAGCATCTTCCATCCAAGAACGCCAAGTTTTCATATTTTTCTGGCAAGCAGACAAAAATGGACGTTGCGCTACCACTTCACCGCGAGTATTCAATAATGTTAGCGCATCTTTAGAATCAGCTACCAATGCTAAATCAATATTATGACGGTGACCAATTTTTTCTGGGTCATTGTCAATTTGAATAGCTGGAATCTTCTTATTCAAGTAAGGTGCATAAGGATAATCTGTTCCAATTAAAATTAGTAAATCAGAGTTGAACATAGCTTCATAAGCCGGCTTAGTACCTAATTTACCAATTTGTCCTAAGGCATTAGGATGATCGTCATCAATTGTACCTTTAGCAGGCATAGTTTGAATAAATGGGATAGAATAGCGTTCCACGAATTCTTTAGCTTCAACTTGAGCATTCTTAGCACCACCACCAATTAAAGCAACTGGTTTTTTAGCTTTTTGGATCATTGCTAAAGCTTTATCAATATCTGTAATATTAGTTTGTGGTTTATCAATGTAAAATTGCTCAGCCGTTGGTTGGAAAGTATCAGAAATAGTATGATTAGGGATATCATCAGGAATCGTCAACACAGCTACACCATTATGTGTGTAAGCAGCCCGAATAGCTTCGTCCATCACAGCGGGCAAAGTATTGGGATTGGTAACCATTTGATTATAAACAGCGACATCTTCAAACAATGTTGGTGTGTTAACTTCTTGGAAAAAGCCGGTCGTTAACAAATGCGATTGAATTTGACCTAAAATAGCCACAACTGGGGCATGATCCATCTTAGCATCGTATAAACCATTCAATAAATGGATCGCACCAGGTCCACCAATGGACAAACAAACACTCACTTTACCTGTTAACTTGCCATGTGCAGCAGCAGCTAAAGCAGCAACTTCTTCGTGGCGCACTTGTGTAAACTTAATTTTGTCACGTTGACGATACAAAGCTTCGACTGTTGTATCAACTGAATCACCGGGCAAACCATATACATTATCAATGCCCCAAGCTTCCATGACCTGGACCATTTTATCGGCTGCATTAATTTTTGTCATAATATAATCCTTCTCCGAATAAATTTCTAACTACATATTAGATACTTTAACACTAATCAATCACAAACTAAAGTTAAATAAATGTGGTTCCATAACTAGGCTTTGAAAGCTTTTTTCACAAATGATTGTGCACATATTAACACGATGTTGTTTGCAGTTGACCAATTAGCACTAATTAACTATGCTATTACAAGTGATACCCAGAAATCAACTGCTAATTTTTTGAATCTTAAGATTAACCGTACTAAAACTGGTCGCTTTAGTAACATCAACTTGATATGTGGTTGCTTGCCAAACTTGCACCTGATGTCCGATTTTGACAGGAACAGCTTGAACATATAGAATTCCCGTTTGGACGCTGCGGAGATGATTCGTATTAATTTGTAAGCCTACAGCAACATGTTCAGTGTCTAAAGTTAGATTAGCACCAATGCTCGCAGCTGTCTCGGCTAAAACTGCATTAATGCCACCATGTACCAAACCAAAAGGTTGTTTCACCTCAGCCGTCACAGGCATCTGTAAAACGACTTTTTCCGGCGTCTTAGTTACAGTTTGGATATGCAAAGATTCGATTAGATTCATTAAATTACCTCATTAAATATTAAAGGAGTTTTATTATGGCTGAATGGAAAACTATTACTACTTATTCCGAAATTTTGTTTGAACGTATGGACCACATTGCTAAAATAACAATCAATCGTCCGGAAGTACGCAATGCTTTTACTCCCGACACCATTCAAGAAATGATCGAAGCGTTCACTTATTGCCGCGACGATGAAAGTATTGGCGTAATTATTTTAACCGGACAAGGTGATCTCGCTTTTTGTTCTGGTGGCGACCAAAAAGTTCGGGGCAACGGTGGTTACGTCGGCAAAGATAAGATTGCTCGCCTCAACGTTTTAGATTTGCAACGTTTAATTCGCGTTATTCCTAAACCTGTTATTGCTATGGTGCGCGGTTGGTCTGTCGGCGGTGGTAATATTTTGCAACTAGTTTGTGATTTAACTATTGCTGCTGATAATGCTCAATTCATGCAAACTGGTCCTAAAGTCGGCAGTTTTGATGCCGGTTACGGTTCAGCTTACTTGGCACGCGTCATTGGTCATAAGAAAGCTAAAGAAGTTTGGTTCTTGTGCAAACCTTATACAGCCCAAGAAGCTTTAGAAATGGGTTGGATCAATAAAGTTGTTCCTTTAGCTGACGTAGAAAAAGAAACTTTAGCTTGGTGTCAAGAAATTTTGAAAAAATCGCCTACAGCTTTGCGCTTCATTAAAGCAGCCATGAATGCCGACACCGACGGATTAGCAGGTTTGCAACAAATCGCCGGCGATTCAACAATGCTCTTTTATGAAAGCGATGAAGGTAAAGAAGGGCGCGATGCCTTTGTAGAAAAACGTGAACCGGATTTTGATAAATTCCCCAAGTTTCCCTAATAATATGCTTTTTGGACAAAAGGATCAGCTATAATGGACAATTGGTTAACTAAACGTGCCACTTTATCGCCAAAACAAACTGCACTTGTTTATCAAGGACAAGCGTATTCATTTGCGCAAGTTTATGAACAAGTTCGCGCACTAACACAAAAAATCGCGACTTTAAACTTACAATCACAAGATCGCGTTGCCCTTTTTGGACAAAATAGTTGGCAAATGTATCTCAATATATTAGCTTTGCAGCAACTTAATGTCACGCTAGTTTTGTTAAATACGCGACTAGCTGCTAATGAGTTGCAAGATCAATTAGCTGATGCACAAGTTAAATATTGTTTCTGTGACCAAAATCAAGTACCAGAAAATTTACGAGCAGTCACGAATACTAAAATTTTAACACCAAAAATGTTACAAAACTTAGCAAATATATCTTATCAAGCAGCTGAGTTGCAAGATAGCGATATTGCCAGCATTATGTACACTTCTGGCACAACCGGCAAGCCCAAAGGCGTTATCCAAACTTATGGTAATCACTGGGCTTCGGCTATGAACACGTTATTAAATTTCCAAGTTACTCAACAAGATGCTTGGTTGTGTGTAGTACCGTTATTTCATATTTCTGGCTTTTCAATTCTTCTGCGTTCTTTAATTTATGGCATTCCGATTTATTTGGAGCCTAAATTCTCTGCTGCCACATGTCATCAATTATTAATTACGCAAAAAATAACAATTTTTTCTGTAGTGCCGACAATGTTACAAGAATTATTAGCAGTCAATCCACAGGCAACGCCATATAATTCAGCTTTTCGCTTAATGTTTTTGGGCGGTGCACCTAGCGACAGCCAAACTTTGCAACAATGTCAAGAACGGCAAATTCCATTGGTACAATCTTACGGTATGACCGAAACTTGTTCCAATATTGTGGCTTTAAATCCAGCTGACGCGACACGCAAACCGGGCTCGTGCGGTCAAGCGCTGTTTACCAATCAAGTGCGGATTAGTTCTACAGGTGAGATCCAACTTAAGTCACCTGCTTTAGCCCCAAGTTATTGGCAAAATGATGCTTTATTCCAACAAAAATTAACACCAGATGGTTGGTTTAAAACCGGTGATGTCGGCTATTTAGATGAACAAAATTATTTATTTGTGCAAGGTAGAAGTGATGATATGTTCGTTTCTGGTGGCGAAAATATTTTTCCCAACGAAATTGAAGCTGTTTACCAGCAAATACCGGCTATCAAAGAAATCGTGGTTGACCACCAAGCAGACAATAAGTGGGGCGCAGTACCGATTGCTTATCTCATAGACGATGCTTCTTTAACTAAAGCACAATTACAAGCTTTTGGACGTCAAAACTTAGCACATTATAAAGTGCCGGTGGAATTTCGCCGAATATCGGCTTTTCCGCGCACTGGCAGTGGTAAAATCCAGCGCCATGCATTAGCAAAATTATCTTTCGAGTTACTTTAATTGTTTACATTTTAAATTTAGGTGATATATATGAATCAATATTCACGCAAGTTTCATTGGTATCGCTGGTTGAGAATTGTATTTTTGTTTCTAGCTGGGCTTTTAATTGTGCTCAATCCTAATAAAAGCTTAAATGGTATACTTTATCTCATCGCAGCTTACTTGGTTTTTTTAGGCATCATTGCTTTGCGTGATGGTTGGCTATTAGCTAAAAACAATAGCGATAACAATAGTCCCTTTGCAACAGCAACGATTTCTTTTATTTTAGCAATTTTAATTTTTCCGGTGGCACATATTCTATTGCCATTGTTGCCACTAATTTTAGGGATTATCTTACTAATTAATGGCGTCAATCAATTCTTCAATGCGCGTGTGAATCGCAAATATGTTAATATCACGCCTTGGCCAGATTATATTTATTCGTTGCTACTGATTATTGTAGGTGTTGTCTTAATCTTTAACCCGTTTGGCATGCTGCAATTATTCTTTAGGATTTTAGGAATTGGCTTAATGATTTTAGCGATTTTAGAATTCATCAATACGCGACTTTATCATTAAAAATAGTGCCTGATCGGCGCTATTTTTTTATGTGGATTATCAAAAGAACTTTACTATTGACGGCGCATTTTGCTATGATGAAATTAATGAGAAATTATTAGGCTTTGAGACGTCATTTTGTTTAATAAATCTTTCATTAAAACGTACAAAAACTTCATATGTAAAATAATTGCTAGGCTTTTTATTTGATTTGAGGTTTTTATACCCTTAAGGATTTAGCAGTAGTAAAACTGGCTATCGTTCCAGCGCAAAAAGTTTTATGTTTTTGTACCCTTAAGGATTTAACAGTAGTAAAACACTCGACGGGGACATCAAAGTGACGGTTTTGTTTTTGTACTCTTAAGGATTTAGCAGTAGTAAAACGTATTTTTAAATTGATTCTATTCATGATCAGTTTTTGTACTCCTAAAAATTCAGCAAAACTAAAAAGAAAGGTACATTGCCCAAATTAAATTTATTTTTTTACGAAGTCTCTCAAAATAACATAATCGTTTTATAAATAAAAAAGGCGCTGCAACAGCCAAAGTCATGTGAAGCAATTTTTTTGTTTATTCTGGTTACCCTGTTGCAGTCCTTCAGTTTCTTACGTATTAATTATACGTAAGAATTTCCCAAAAGATTTCAGAATAGCACTACTTATAAATCTCTTGCATAAATTATCACAAACCTAACATGTCTTTTACATAAGGTAACAAGTCTTGATAAGTTTTATCACTAATTTTGTTTACAATCGCACCGTTGCGGGCCATAAAATCAAAATTCTGCAATTGCCAAAGTGCGATAAATCCCTTAACACCTGCATTTTTGCCACCACTTAATAGAATAGGCAGATAACGTGGATTATTCATATATCTATTTGATGTTGTAATTGGCATTGCTAAGATCATGCCCGTTGCCTTTGTATAACTACTCGAACTCATAACAACCATATGTCGTCTAACATTGCCACTATGCGGTGCATGTCCACCATATTCTCTTCCTGAATAAGGTTCCGCATCTACAATAACAACATCTTTTTGTTCTGGCATTTTCATTCTTTCGGCCATTCTTTTCCGACTGGATTAAGCTGTTGTAATTCAGGATCCTCTAATAAATCTTTTTGGTAATCATATTGCATCCAATCTAAATTATCAAAAATATTTTGCTTTTTTACTGGTTGATAAACAATAGAACCGTCAGATCTATTCTCAACTTCGTACTTATAACCAACCTTATCTTTTAAAGTCGATGGAGCAGTTAAAACAAGACTATTGCCAGATTTTCGAAGCGTCACAAATTTACTCATTGAAAATCACCTACCTTCTTTGTCAAAGAATATACTAAAATATAGTTATTATCAATACATTTGTATATACATTTAGGTATTGTTAATAATTTCAGTGTAATTAAATATTAAAGAACTTTACTATTTGTCAATGTTTTTGCTATGATAAAATCAATGAGAAATTATTAGGCTATGAGACGTCATTTTGTTTAATAAATCTTTTATTAAATTGTGCAAAAACTTCATATGTAAAATAATTATTAGACTTTTTATTTGATTTGAGGTTTTTGTACCCTTAAGGATTTAGCAGTAGTAAAACTATAACTGGTTATCTTTGATCTATGTTTTAGTTTTTGTACCCTTAAGGATTTAGCAGTAGTAAAACTAAACAAGTAGTATCCGCGAGAGAATTGTAGTTTTTGTACCCTTAAGGATTTAGCAGTAGTAAAACCAAAATAATTAACTAGCTAGTATGAGGTGACAATAATTTTAAATAGTATTTCTTATTACTTGATTGCTAGTCATTAAATAAAAAAGAAGAGAAAATTGTCTCTTCTTTTTTTATTTATCTAGGCTGGCTTTTTCCAGAAGCTAGCTGCAGCAACAGCATTAATAATATAATAAATATATTTTCCGACATTAGCAAAGTTCCCCTGAACAAAAGCTTTAATTAACTGAGCAATATTATATATGAACCAATAACTCCACTGAACAGATAATTTCATCGCATTTAAAATATTCGCCGCCATTGATAACCCAAAAACTATCGTGGTTAACCAGAACAAAAGACTAATTTTGCCTTGATAACCAGCATAATTCACGAGATAACTAAACACAAAACTAACTAATAAGATAGCTAACACCGTCAGCAAACCTTTCCTGCCGGTTAAAGGCTTACTTGCTTTATATTTCTCACTATTTTTCCACTTATTAATGGCTAGTACATAAATTATAAAAGTAATGGGATAAGTTATAACAGCAGCTTTATTTCCTAGTAGATAGTCAATCGTTCCTGATAAAACAGTATTAATAATTCCTACTATATTACCAGAGTTTAACATGCGCCCAGTCAAGCGCGTTGACATAACTGACAAAACGGTATTAAAAATACTGATAATACCAAAGGGCACCCAACGTGTCCACGAACCCCAGTTGACTACATCAGCTAAGGTTTCTGTTAAGTAACCTGAAGCAATGGAAATTATTATGACAATGGCAATTCCTAGCAAGTCAAACCATTTTGATTTGGCTATTTTAACTAACATCTAAGTCATCTCCTGCTTGTTTTTAAGAAGGCGTAACGGAAGCAACCCTCTTTTGCTTACTGATTATACTATTACGGTTAAAATTTTTTTATTATAATTTATTGATCCCTTTCAAGATAATGCATTAGACCAAACAAGCCAAAATGGACAGTAGACGGTCGTACAATAGTATGAATTGCAGGACTAGCAAAATAAAACACCCATAATATTAACAGTGAATGCTAATAATACAGGTGTTTTAAAATAAACTTTAATTTTTAGAACAAATAATTTTTATCAATTTTTACTAGAATCTTGAATTTTTTGCATCATAGAAGATTTAGGATCTGCTAAGCTTTGACCACCGTCAACAGTGATGTTCACTCCACTGATATACTGACCCATATCAGAAGCTAAGAACAAAACTGCCTTCGCGATATCATCTGGGAAGCCTAATCGACCTAAAGGCATCATGCTTTTTATCATTTGAGGTAATTTATTTAAAATAGTATTAAAATCAGGTCCATCCGATCCATTAGCGCTATCAGAACCCGCAAATGACTGAGCTAGATCTCCCATGTCACCGCCTTTTAAAGCTGCCAAACGTTCTTCGGTCATCGTTCCACCAGGAGTTACTGCATTCACAACAATACCATTTTGTCCTAACTCTTGTGCCAATGCTTGTGTAACATACCATAATGCACTCTTAGCGGCACCATAAGCAATCAACGAACTAAGTGGTTTATTAGCGGCCGTCGACAAAATATTAATGATTCGTCCACCATTGCCGGCAGCAATCATTTTCTCTGCAGCTAACTTAGCAAAGAAAAAGGCTCCCTTAGTATCAATCGCAAAAGTCTGATCCCAAGTTTTTTCGTCCATGTCCATAGCATTTTTCATGGGAAAAACAGCTGCACAATTAACTAAAATATCAACTGCTCCAAATTTTTCAACGGTGTAGTCAACCACCCGCTTAGAATCTTGTATTTTACTAGAATCAGCTTGCACTCCCACAACATTGCCACCTGCAGCGGTAATTTCTTCTTGAGTTTGTTGTAAAGCGTCTTTTCCTCTGGCCGTAAAAACTACTGTAGCCCCGGCTTCAGATAATCGCTTAACTATTTGTTTCCCGATACCGCGACTACCACCCGTTACAATAGCTACTTTGTTTTTTAAAGATAAAAGCTCAGTAAATTTTTCTGGTTCTGGTATTGAAAATTCAGTCATAAAACATTCTCCTCAAATTAAATCCATCATCCACACGCTTAAAATGAAGTGGGCTACAAAATAATCCTATACGCTAAAATTTTCTAATTAAGATCATTGTCCACTACAACTATTACCTTGCCATGTGTTTGTCCAGCAGTTGCATGGGCTTGCACAATTTGGTCTAACGGATAACGTTCAGTAACATATGGTTTAACAACATTGTTTTCCACTAATTTAACAACTTCTTGTAGATCATTGGTTGCAGGAGTCACTGCCATAGTAGAAGCCTTAATTTTATACTGTTCAGCCAGCTCTTCACTTGCTGGATTTAGAGTAGATACAAGATGACCACCCTCTTTTATGCTAGGAATAAATTGATCCAGTGCTTCCGTCGAGATCGGCGCAATACTAAAAACAGCATCTAATTTTTCATTCACATGGTTTTCTAGGCTATCATTTGCATAGTCAAAAACATCATCTGCACCTAAAGATTTCAGAAAATCTAAATTCTTCGAAGAAGCAGATGAGATAACATGAGCTCCTAGCCCTTTAGCTATCTGGATTGCAAAAGAACCAACTCCTCCTGCACCTCCTGCAATGAAGATACGATCACCTTTATTGACCTGGCAATGTGTTAATAAACCTTGGTAAGCAGTCAAGGCTGCACAAGGCAAGGTAGCAGCATCAGCAAGTGATACATTGCTTGGTGCATGGACCAGCATACTTGTCGGATCATCAATTGCCAAAGCAACATATTCAGCTGCCGCACCATCTTTTTGAAAATCAACGTTAGCTCCAATAACTCTGTCACCAGATTTAAAATCTGTAACTTGACTTCCAACTTCCGTAACTATCCCAGAAAAATCAATTTGCGGAATATGTGGGAACTGAACATCTCCCAATTGTCCCATTCTTTGATAACCATCTAAGGGATTAAAGGAAACAGCGGCAACTTTGACTAACACTTGATTGTCACTAATTTGAGGCATTGGCATTTGACCAACTTCAAGAACCTCAGGTCCACCAAATTCATTATAATATGCTGCTTCCATCGTCTTTTTTTGTTCTGTCATAAAAAAAATCTCCAATATCTGTTCATCATGCAGTTAAATTAACATGACTAATATTTTATTTGCACAAACCGCTTTCCATCTACATTTTCAATTAACCACCATAAGAATAAGGCTAGACATGCATTAATAATTTGCAGTAAAACTAAAATTTGTGAGCCAATTAGTCCATGTGTAAACATTATAATGGAAGCCATCAAAAATAGATGGGAAAAGGCACCGGTTCCAACAACAAGCCACATTGTAACATACTTCAGCTTTCCTTTCCCGAAACAACTATAAAAAGTCCACAAAGAAAGTGGTAAGAAAATAACTATTGCTGATAAAGCTCCTGAATTATAACCACGACCAATAAAGAAAGGAACAATATGAGAAAAAGCATTTAACAATTCTTCACCTGCCATTCCAACAGCAAAAACTTTATGACCTTTGCGTGCAAGTACAGCTGCGATTGGTGATGCAATCCAAAACATTGATATATTGACTGCGGTAAAAAAGTCTGCAGGTGGATTACCGCCGACACTTGCCCCAGTATTTAACATTTTTGACATAGTCGTTGGGAAATTATACAGAGCACCTGTTAAGTCTATCCCATACTCTTCCGTGTTATGAATTAAATAAGCTGCTGTTAAGGCCCAAGCTAGCCAAGCTGGGTCACGCCAACGTGTGATATTTAAGTTGCGCCGTAAAAAATTAGTACAAAATAGCAAAATTATAATTACGATAGCCCCTCCTAAACCAATCCAGGGCCAAACCCATTGATACCAAGGCGTTGTATTTATCATTTTTACCGTTCAACTCCTAACATTCTTTATTTTTTCAATTGATATTAATTCTTGTATTAAAAACTCTGTTGTTTACTTGTTCAACATTGAAACCACATAACTAGCTAATACATGATCAAATATCCTTATTGTAGCTAATATTCAATATTTGTAGGCAAGTTATGCTTAACAAATTGATCTGATCCGCATTTAAATTACGCAAAACTTGTTTAAAATTCGCTACTCGTCAACCCGTAATTGTTTGACATTTGCTAATTTTGAAATTATATACGCAATAATCAGATTAATAATAGTATCTAACAATTAATATTTTGCTTTAAATTATTGATAAACTGTTCTTCCGCTGACAATAAAATTAACTTTGCACGTAAAACAGCCTTTTGTCTTTCGGTTAAAATAAATTCATTTAACTTTTCTGCAAATAAAAATAAATATCATCAGCTACACACATTGTAACCTCCTTAACATTGCGACAACGTTACATAATCCCTTATACGGTTTGATTTATACCTTCGTCGTAAATTTTTTGCTTGAATGATTTTGAGTAATTTGATTACCTTACCTCAATAATTTTTCAAAATAACATTTTATGCTGAAAAAAACCAATTATCGACTTGCGCACTATGCAATAACATCTTTATTTTAAAAATCACAATTGTGTTAAACCGGTATTACTGGCTAGCCCCATGATAAGGACGCAAAAAAGCCCTGCGCTAACAGGACTTCCCAGTGGGGCTATATATAACAGTGGACCATTAGTACTCCACTTAATAAATTCTCTTGGGCGAATATTTTAATCAGCCCGCAATCAGCTACCAAATATTAATCTGTTGCATCATTAAATTCAAATACTCCATAAATTATTAACGTTAATATTAAACAAAATAAGCCTGAGTATATGAATATATTTTGCACGTGAATTTTGCTCAATAAAATTGATGCGATAATTCCTCCAATAGGTGTTAGAACCGATTGAACAGTAACTACAACTCCTGATACTGTTCCTAACGTATTACTGGGGATTCTTTCTTGTCTAATTGATTCCCAAGAAATCAAGGCTATCGTTCCAAAAAAGTTTTGAACCATTCCTGATAGTACAACAATCAAATAATTAGTACTCAAACCCATTGTTATTATACTAATAGCAAATACACCAACACCTAAAACTATCGAGAATTTATAAGAAAACTTCGCTATCAAATAATTAATGAGCAGACTAGCTAACAAAACCGGAACAAACTCAAATAATACAAAAGTTAAACCTAAATAGATTCCCTTTAAATGCAAGTTATGGATGAAGTAGTATTGTAAGATACTTCCTATGCACCCCAAAGAGAAATATAACACGACCATAATATACAGATAAAATTTTAGCCAAGAAAAATCGGCGAAAACTGTTAACATATTTTTAAAATTCCAATGAGATTTGTTAGCTGTTGCTACATTATCATCATTTACATATTTTAAATGAAATAAAATGAAGCCTGATAAGACAAAAGAACCCGCATTAATGAGCAACGCCCATAACACCAATAATCAAAGTAGCAAACACCGGTCCTATTAAGCTAACAATGGAATCAAAAAGACTCAAAAGACTGTTAGAATCAACAACTTCATCTTTCTTAACGATATTGGGCAAAATCGCTGTGAATGCCGGTGTATAAAATGAGGATATCGCCGACAAAATAAAAGTCAAAACAAAGATGATAATTACGGAAATATTGGGCTCAATGAGATGCAAACCAAATAAACATATTGTTGTAAGACCCGAGATAATATCACCTAATATCAGAATCTTTTTTCTATCAACGATGTCCGCAATTTTCCCACCAATAATTCCAAATAACAATCCCGGAAGCAAGGTCAGTGTGAAATTTAATGCCATCAGGCTACCAGACTAGTATATTCGTAGACGAGCCAGGGCAAACCAAAACGTTGCATTTGGGAGCCAATATCAGAAAGAAATTTAGCTGAAACAAGATATTTTAAGTTTTTATTTGTCTTTATCACACTTAAGTGATTAATCATATAAATTTATCCTTATTTTGAATTAGGTCATCAACATTAAGAATAGCGTTTCATTAATAAAATATCTCACTTTTACATATAATTCCCAGCAATATCTGCAGCTTCGAATTCCGGCTTAAAAGCTTTGTGATAGGCTTGTTCATAAGCCGCCACTTTTTGTTGATAATCAAGCTGGCGCATCTTTTCCGACGCTGCATTAATTGACAAACTCGAATCTACCAGGATCGGCTTTAAGACCATTAATTCATAGCGGATCGCGTGAGGATCTTTATTGGTTGGTGCATCATACATTGCCGTAAAACAAGACAAAATAGGCACCTGATTCTTAGCCGCATAATAATAGGCCCCGCGTTGTAAAGGTCGCGGCTTGCGATAATTGAACCACATTTCCCGCTCTGGGTAGATTAGCAGTGGCAATTGCTGATGCAAAGTATGTGTAATTAAACTTTGAAAATCCTTCTTCATATAGGTAAAGCTTTGGCTCACTGGAATCGTATCCGTGTAATTCATCAAATAACCCAAAACTCCAGGCATTTTCAAATTGGTCGGTTCAATGACAATCGCCATCCGTCGCAACTGCAACCCCCGGCGAAGCAGCAAACTATCAATCGGACTAAAATGATTGGAAGTAATAATAGCTGGCATTTTTAGAGCTGGCAAATTATTGTTTGGCGTAACTTGCAAGCTTTTACTCAGCGTCGCCGCTGCCAAATTCATGATAGTTCGCGCGGCATGATTATTTAAGCGATACTTCACAGTGGGTAATAATTGCTCGAAATCGCTAATTGCCTGCTGTTCGTCCGCTAAACTCATGATTGGATCATTAATCTCGACTTTAGCGTGCCAAGCTTCATCGCGAACATTAGTTTGAATATTTTGAATTACCGGCTGGCGATCGCCTAAATCGACAAAATGGTCAATCATCATAAGGAAATTTGCACTCCTTGCTCGGCCCGGGCACGAAAAGTAGTGTCCGTTTTGGCAATTTGGACGGCTAAATTCATTAATTCCGCTGCGTTTTTATCGTCTTTTTGTACAGCTGTTGGGTCAACTTGCTGCAATTGCTGTTGTAGTTGCTCATAGTAAGGCGTGTTTTTAGCATAACGCCAAAAATATTCTTGACGCGGAGCAGCAGCGTAATACCAAGGTTTCTCAAATAAATTCCAGTGAATGATCGCTGCAGGCGTACTCTCTGGAAAAGTAATCATGACATTCCATTTAGAATCTAACCGCTGAATCTTATTTTTCGCAATGGCATTCAAATAATCTTGATCTGGCGCCAAACTACGAAAATGGTACTTATTAAGAAGCTGGAAGAAATGATCTGCAAAATGATTCTCGCGCAACGCCTTGAGATCCATCAACAAAACACCAGAATTAACATATTTATCACCCTTCACGCCAATAGCTTGCTGCGCATAATTGAAAGTTTCAGGATTTTCCACAATAAAACGATCCACTACTGCACCAATCCAGTTAGCACCTAATGATATATCAAATAAATTAGCAATATCCGTATTAACCACGGTATCAGCATCTAAATAAATGGCTTTATCAAATTGCGGAAACAACTCAGCAATAAATAAGCGGAAATAAATCGTATAAGTAAAATAATCTGCGCGTAATTTATTATCAGTATCCGTAATTTGTTTTTTAATTTGATCCGTAATAGAAACAAACTCCAATTGCACCTGATTTTGCGTTAGTGATTGCAATTGTTGCTGATTGGTCGCTGATAAATCATCGCACAAGACGATAACGTGATAATACCGATCAGGATTACTATTTTGCACAAGTGAATTTAAAGCTACCGCTAGATAAGGGGCATAGTGATCGTCTACGGAAAAAAAGACGGGAATTTCATGATTAGAATTATTCATAGTTAGAGGAATTCCTTTCCTGTATATAATTATAATATTTAAAATTGCTATTATGGCTGCGCATCTGCATTTTAGAGCGAATTTGCTCGTGTAAGTTTTGTTGATTTTGCTTAGGAGTAAGCTGGGAGTCAAAAGCAAAAGGCCCATCAACATAAACCACCATTTTAGGGCGGCGAGACAATTTAGCATGCTGATAAGTTATAGTCAGACTAAAGCTAGGCAATGGTAACACCGCCGAATAATGAAAACTAGCACTTGTAAAAGGACGAATTTCTGTGAAATAAGGCCAGACATGCGCTTCTGGATAAATAAATACCAATTGTTTTTGTTGCAAACGTGTTTTGACAGCCTTGTTAAAGTTCCCCAAACTAGTTTTACCGTCTGGAATCACTAGCGCACCACCCAGCGTTAACAAATGCCCGATGATGGGAATGCCTAAATTAGCTTGACTACAAATAATATATGGTCGCTTAGGAAAAGCTGCTATAAAGGGCAACAATGCATCTCCTAAAGGTTGGGTATGATTGCAATAGACAACACCGCCTTTCTGGTTATTGTGCCGCAATTTATGTATATCTCGAAACCGTAAATGCAGCCAACCGTAACAATACAAACTACTAAAAATAACAATCACATAATAAAATAGCTGAGAAATCACACGATAAAAGAAGTTTGTATGGATCCAGCGATGTTTATCAGTGAGTTTAGTCATTTGTTTTTTAGACATCACGACATCATCGCTGTAAGATTGATAATGGATAGTTTTTTGATACATCATTTAATCCTTTACTTTTGTAAGTTGCTTCATTTAAGATGACAGAGAATAATAATTTAGGAGTAAGCTTTGTGCAAAATTTCAACCGACAAAACCTCAGTAACAGTTATCATAATTTAAGAGATCTTATACATAAAATCAACCCGAATTATTGGCAATTAGTGGCTGGGCTCGCCCTAGGGACTATGTCAATTGTCATTCAACTAATCGTCCCAATAATTGCAAAACAATTAGTGGCAATGGTGCAAAAATCACTGGCGCACGTCGATATTCGCTTAGTAATTTTGGGAGGCGGACTTTTTTTATTGAGTACGTTAATTGGCGCCTTTTCGGGCAGTTTTCTCGGCTTTTTCGGTGAAGAAGTAGTCTTTAAATTACGCTTAAAATTATGGGACAAGCTTTTAATTGTGCCACTCGGCTTTTTTGATGCCAAGCAATCCGGTGAAATTGCCTCACGCGTTACCAACGATGCTAATCAAGTCAAAGAATTATTAGCGAACTCCCTACCTAAAATGCTAACATCATTATTGCAATTAATTGGTGCCTTGATTTTCATGCTAGCCATGGATTGGCAATTAACCGTGATTTTATTTTTGGCAGTGCCATTATTAATCCTTATTTTATTGCCAGTCTTTCATCGTTCCAGCAAAATAGCTGGACAACGGCAAAATTTACTTGCCCAATTTAACGGGCAAATCAGTGAAATGATTGGCGCAATCACGTTGGTCAAAGCAGATAATGCTGAAAAACTAGAACATCAAAGCGGACACCGGAAATTGCAACAATTATATCACGTCGGGCGTCAAGAAGCAGTTTATGATGCCATCGTCGGTCCCGTAACCGGCATTATTATGCTAGCAGCGGTGTTTAGTATTTTAATATACGGTGAAATTCGCATCAAAAGTGGCTCTTTAGACATGGGCACATTGCTTGCTTTCATGATGTATTTAGTGCAATTAATGGTACCGTTCACTACTCTAGGACAATTTTTGACTGATTTAGCCAAAGTTGATGGTTCCACCAGCAAAATTCGCGACCTATTGGCTGAACCTGCCGAAGATCAAAATAAAGGTTTGCGCGTTAACTACCAGCAACAATTATTAACTTTCCATGATGTTCACTTCGCTTATCCTGATGGGCGCCAAGCTTTGAAAGGAATAGATTTAACAATCCAGCCCCAAACTACAGTGGCGTTTGTGGGGCCCTCAGGCAGCGGTAAATCAACAATTTTCAATTTATTGGAAGGTTTTTATTATCCTAGCAGTGGCACGATTAAAATCGGCGACATTGATTTACAGAAAATCAATTTAGCTCATTGGCGCCAACAATTAGGTTTGGTTGATCAAAATTCTGCAGCTGTCACGGGTACTATTCGCGAGAATCTCACTTACGGCTTACCAGAGAACTATGGTGACAAACAGTTATGGCACGTTTTAGAATTAGCCCATGCCAAAGAATTTGTGGCACAAATGCCGGAGCAATTAGCCTCACAAGTTGGTGAACATGGCATGAACTTATCCGGTGGACAACGCCAACGTCTAGCGATTGCGCGCGTCTTTTTGCGTGATCCAAAAATTTTATTACTTGATGAAGCCACTGCTAGCTTAGATTTAGAATCAGAAACCTTAATTCAGCAATCACTAGATCAATTAATGGTGGGGCGCTTAACCCTGATTATTGCACACCGGTTGAACACAATCATTAACGCAGATCAAATTTATTTTATTAAAGATGGGCAAGTGCAAAACGTTGGTACTCATGATGAGCTACTGCAAAATTACCCACCGTATCGTGCTTATTTTCAGGACCAATTTTTAACGAATTAATGCCAAATATTCTAGAAAAACGTCCTTATCATTGCCGGTTAAATCGTGCTCCAAAACTTTATCAATTTCCCAAGGCTTGATGCTCACTGTATGAATTACGGGCAACAACTTCCAATTCGTAGAAAAATGCTGAAAAACTGTATTAGTGTCCACCCCATGCTGCTCATTAAATCTGCGCTCAGCAAAGCGTTTTGTGCGCGCAAATTTGTTAATTGCTGATTGATCTGGCATGATAAGCTTATGCTTGCGACAATAGGTGCGACACTTAGCCAACAATCCCGTCTGTCGAATTTTTTGCATATTTAACAGCAACACACCGGAATTCAAGTAATCGAATTTCTGTAATTGATAATGAAAAAACCAGCGCCCATAATAATCTAAAACGCCCACTAATTCAGTTTCTGTAAGATCTTGCTGGTAAAATTCTGTAAAATCATGATGACAAATCACATCAGCATCCAAATACAAGATTCGCTCAGGAATAGCCGGAACCAAATCTAAATACAAGCGCAACATGCTGTAAGGCGTGAACATCGTATTGAGATTAGCTACCGGCGGATAATGGTTAAAAAGCTCCGTTAAATCAATTTTATTTAGCGTATGCTGTGGATTTTTGTGATGCAAAACTGTTGCCAAAAATGACTCATGTTCTGCACTAAAAGCCTGAAATTGGTGGTTCTTATTATTTAGAGAAGCGGTAATCAAATAAAAATTACACGGTGTTGGCGCATGCTTAGCAATCGACAGCATCGATAATAAAATGCCGTGAAACATTTGATCATCACCGCAATACAAAATATTAATACGCTAGACCTCCTTAATTAATTGGCTGATAAACCATTCGTAATAAATGTGATTAAATGACAAACTCCAACTTGCGGTTGCCATGATTTTTGCGGAAATAATACATAGTGCTCCAAAAAATAACCAAAAATATTCGTTAGAATAAAGCGGAAAATTTCTGTATTATTCCAATTCACAATCTTTTGACGTGCGCGCAAATAATTGATTTCCGTATCAAAATCTTGCATCAAAGTTTGCGGATAATATTGTACTAGTTTTTGCCGCCAAACAGCATCCGTAATCATTTCATTCAAATAAATTTGCGTCAATTCTTGATGCTGCTGGCAAAAATCCAGACGATTATGAACCATTAAAGTAATCAATTCATTGAGATCAGCCGTCTTTTTTTGTAATACTTTTTGCGAAAATTCCTTAATCACATCTGGCAAAATATGGTGTGCCACGGGTTTCAAAATCATCGTTAAAATACCCTGTTTGTTGGTGAAACACTTAAATAATGATGCTTCAGAAACCTGCGCCTTACGGGCAATCTGATGCGTTGCCGTATTGCTATAGCCTTGTTTAGCAAACAATTCAATAGCGCTAAGGAACAACTTATATTTAACTGCCGTAAAATGGCGTGCTTCTGGAAAGAGCGCGTACAAAGCAGCATCATCCATTAGATCACCCCCCTAATCATTTAGTGAATACTTACTATTTAGTACAGTGTTACTATAAAGGTTTTTTATCGCAGATGCAAAAAATAATACTGAAACCACTTCGATTTCAGTATTATTATGATAGAAAATTTATTTATTGTATAATTTGGAACCCCAAATCACTTCATTATTACCCATAGCTGCAAAAACAAGCACGTTATTACGTTGCGCAGATTCATCTTGCTGCAGCTTGAATTGACCGGTATAATGCTGACCATTCGCGCTCACAATTTCCATTTGTAATTGCTGATAGCCATTAGAATGCACACTCCAAGTTCCCGTTAGCGCGCCTTTGACTTGATGTTGAGCATCCAACGTCACTTGTGCTTTGGGAATAGCAGTAACTTGTGTTTGCGTATTATTATTCACAAACTCATAAGTGCCCGGAATCTGATTGATAATTTTTTGCTGATTGCTACGATCAATCTGCAATTCGTGTCCCGTATATTCAAATGGCAACGACACCGGCCAATTATCCTGGTTCATAATTGTTTGGTGCACGCGCACTTCATGATTTTCAGCACCATTATTAAAACGTGTGTGATTGACAATATACATTGTCTGATCATTATCTAAATAAGCAGAATTATGCCCTGGTGACATATAAGCAGATGGCAAACAATTAAAATCATAATTACCCATCATTTTGACACCGTATTGCTGATTATCTTGCTTAGTTACATCGCTATTAGCTTCTTTAGTATAAATCGGCTGCTTGCCATTACTATCGACATACTTGCCGTCGATGGTTTTAGAACGAAATAGGCGCATATTGTAGCCACCGTTACTAAACAATCCACCATAAGTCGTGAATAAATAATAATAATCTGTTTTTGGATCATACTTGATATAGGGTGCTTCACCTGATTCATGATAACCACCAATTAAGTGCGTACCAAAGTAACGATCCACATTTTGTCCAGCAGCATTTGTACTATCTTTACCTGGATAAATTGCTTGCCCTGTTTGCGCATTGAGTGGCAAAATGAAAATACCACCCGACCACGAACCATAAGCCAAATACATTTGCCCATTCTTATCCGTAGTTACATTCACATCAATCGCATTGGGCGCATAATCATTATTATAATAACCATTGCCGCGAACCCATTTATTATTAAAACCGGAAATCTTGCCTTGCTTGATTAAACTAGCAACGTTAGTTTGTTGATAAGCGGTACTTTTAGTGCTAGGTGCTTGTTTTTGTCCCGTTTTTGTGAAACCCGAATAGATTACACTATCTACATAATGGTAAGGTCCTTCAACATTTTTAGAAACCGCATAACCAATTACCGAACGAATCCAGCTTGATGACGTTGAAAAGTAATACATATAAGCACCCTTTGTGCCATCATTCCAACGATATTGTGCATTCCAGACCACATCGGGCGCCCAAATTGCATAATTACCGCCTGCTGTATCACCATCATTATGACCTGCCCAATCAAACATCGGCTTTAACTCTTGATCATAATTAGTAAAAATCTGCGAAGGTTGTTCGTATTCTTGCTTAAACATTGGCGTCCAATCTAATAAATTATTCGATTTAGCTTGCGCTTGATGCGAGCCAAAGATATAAAATTCATTAGATTTAGGGTCACGAAAGATTGATGGATCATGCACTGCTACACGTTGTGGATGATATAAGTCAGCGTAAACCTTCATTTGCCGACTACCACCAAAAATTAAGCCACCAAATAACAATAACAATCCTAAGCGCCAAATCTTTTTTTGTTTCATCGCTTACTCCTCCTTACTAATCATTACTTTGCCCGTAATAAGCATTTTTGCCATGCTTGCGGTAATAGTGTTTGTCGCGTAAATACTTTGGCAAAGCTAAATTAGCCGAAGTTAACTGCAAGGAATGGTAATCTTCTTGCGCGACAATTTCCAAAACTTTAGCATTATAAACCGCCTGTGCTGCCGTTTTTCCCCATGTAAATGGTCCATGTTGACTAACTAAAGCTGCGGGCGTTGCTTCATAATCCAAACCTCGTTGAGCAAAAGTTTCCACAATTGCTTGTCCCGTATTGCCTTCATAATCAGCTTCAATCTCGGCTGCGGTAAGCGGTCGTGCTGCAGGAATGGCTGTATAAAAAGTATCCGCGTGTGTCGTATTTAAAGCAGGAATATCCATTTGTGCCGCTGCAAAAGCTACTGCCCATGGTGAATGCGTATGCACAATGCCTCCAATTTTGGAAAATTGATTGTATAAAATTACATGCGTCGGTGTATCGCTAGAAGGATTCAGCTTACCTTCGACCACTTCGCCATTTAAATCCACGACCACTAGATCAGCGGGTTGCAACTTTTCATAATCTACACCTGATGGCTTGATAACAAATAAACCTTGTTCACGATCTATGCCTGACACATTACCCCATGTGAAATTTACTAAATCTAATTTCGGCAATTGCATATTAGCCTCATAGACTTCTTGTTTTAACTGTTCTAACATTTCTTACCCCCTTATTCTTGTTGCACATTTGACGACACTTCACCAGCCTGCACTGGATCTTCTTTCCTCAGGAAAAAAGCAGCAAATAAAGTAATGACGAACACAACTACACCCATCATGATATAAGTGTGCTGATAACCAATTTGATCGTACAACTTGCCTGCAACCGCTGAAAAAATAAATACCGAAATCTGCTTAGCAAAATTAGAAGCTAACGCATAAACTGTTGCGTACAAACGAATATCAAAGGCACCCGCAATATATTTCATGATCGAAGTCAATAATAATGGCATTTCTAGTCCTGCCAACAATCGAAAGCCAACGACCCAACCCCAAGAAGGTGCTAACGCCGATCCTAAAATACGCACACAAGTTAAGAAACCATAAATAATCAAGCCGTTGCGCGAACCAATTTTATTGATTATAAAAGGCATTGGAAACATCAATAAAAACTCAATAATCGTTTGTCCAGAAGTCATATAGCTATAAACTAAAGTACCATCACCAGCATGCGTGAAGAAAGTTTTGAAAAAGATAATAAATTGCTGATCAAAAACATCAAAAATAGCAGCTGCTCCCATATAAAAGATTGATAAAATCCAAAAATTGGCATTCTTGAAAACGGACCTTACTAATGACATATCTAAAGAGTTAGAAGTGTCACCAGCAGCTGCCGCGTTCGCTAAATTGATTTTGTCGCTGAACAACAATAAACCAACTAAGAGCACAGCAGCCATGGAACAAAGCCAAAAAATTGAATTCGGTTGCCATAAAAATAAACGTCCAGCCACTAAAGAAGCCACGATACCCGCTAATGATCCACCTAAACGCGAGTGCGAATATTCAAAGCCATTGGCTAAACTAGCACGTTGAATGTATTGTTCAATTACACTAACTCCGCCATTTAAAACAAAGCTCAAAAAAATACCGGTCACGATCGCCACTAACAACGAATTCAGTCGCATCAATGGCAAGAAAGCCCACTGAAAATAAGGACCAATGAAGATCGCCGCAATAGCAATGGAGAGAATCAAAGTTTTTTTAAATAGTAATTTATCCGAAATCATGCCGAAAAAGGGCTGAAAAATCAGAGAAATACCTGCCATCATGGAGAAAACAAGACCTGATTGCATCCCATTCAAATGACCAACATTTTCCATCCATAAAGTCAAATAACCATAAATAGTGGCCCAAATAAAAAAGTAACTAAAATGTGTTAATGGAAATCCCCAAAAATGTTTGCTTGTCTTACTTGTATCCATCCCTAGCTCCCCTTTTTACTGATAGTTATATGGCACCGGCTTACCAAAATCAGGCTGTCCTGTAGCATCCCAAGTAAAGGGTTGCACTTTAGTATGCCGATTCGGATCATACAATGGATCACCCTGAATATCCGTATAATCACGGCAATGATAGACCAAAATATCCGTTTGATCATCTTCAGCTACCGTAAAACTGTTATGGCCAGGTCCATATTGTTGGTGCGCCAAATCGCTTTGAAAGACTGGTTGTTGACCTTTTTGCCATTGATTGGCATCTAATAAATTCGCTTGGTCAGAAATCTGCAACATACCCATACAATAATTTTCATCAGTAGCGCTCGCTGAATACGTCAAGAAAAACTTATCACCATGATGAATCACCGCCGGCCCTTCATTCACCCAAAAAATTCGCGTTTCCCAAGATAATTCAGGCTTTGATAACATCACCGGCTTGGTTTTTAGTGTCCAAGGATTGCTCATTTGGGCAATATACAAATTAGAATTTCCTTTAATTTGGGGATCTTTTTGTGCCCACACGTAATACAACTCCCCTGCATGCTCAAAACAGGTTGCATCTAGCGCAAATGTATCCAAGGGTGTTTTAATTTGTCCCCGCTCTTGCCAATCGGCTTCTTGCATTGAATCACCACTACATTCTAAGCAAAACATTCGGTGCTGAAACATCCCATTAGTATCAAAAGCCGTCGTAGCAGCTGCTGCAAAATAGATATACCATTTGCCCGCCAAATAATGAATCTCAGGTGCCCAAATCAACTGACTCATTGCACCAGTTTGATGTTTGTGCCAAATCGTCCGTGGAGCAGCATGGGCCAAACCTGCTAATGTATGTGCTCGCCGAATTTCAATCCGATCGTAAGCAGGCACTGAAGCCGTAAAATAGTAATAACCGTCGGTATGCTTATAAATATAAGGATCGGCGCGTTGCACTATTAACGGATTAATATAAGTCGCCATTTCCTCAACTCCTATTAGTCAATTGCCACTGTTTTGATGCCATATAAAGTGGCTAAATCTTGAATTTGCTGTTCGGTAATACTAAATGAGAATACTGTATGGTGCCCACCACCATTTTGTAACCACTGCAATGATCCGGCTTTTAAACCTGCTTTGGGCGTCCACATTTGTTTGGCTACAGGCAAATGTGGCATTTCCTGTTCTGGTTTCTTAGCAATCACTGGATAATAAATCAACTTCATACCATCACGAAAATCTGCTAATGTTGCATCAATCGCTGTACCGGCTGAACCAGTAAATACTAAGCGTGCCGGATCAGCTTTGCCACCAATATCTAAGGGATGAACTTCCACTTTAGGCTTGGTTGATGCAATCGACGGATCTACTTCCAACATATGCGAACCCAAAATCTGCTCATGTTCAGGTCGTAAATCTAACGTGTAATCTTCCATGAACGCCGTTTGTTGATTATGTGTAATAATTTTAAAAACGCGCAATAAAGCTGCTGTTTTCCAATCGCCTTCACCCGCAAAACCATAACCATCGCGCATCAATAATTGTGCTGATAATCCAGGCAAGGCTTCTAACCCCCACAAATCTTCAAAATTCGTCGTAAATGCTGAATATCCACCGTGTGCTAAAAACCGTTGCAAAGCCAAATATTGCTGCAATTGATAACGCACCGCGTGCTCATATTTATCAGCATCACAATCGCCCTTATCTACAATAAATTGTAATTTTAATTGTTGATAAGCATCATCCACTTCAGCATCAGTAATGGTTTTAATCACCGCCACCAAATCACCAACGCCAAAATAATCGACTGTCCAGCCTAAATCAATTTGCGCTTGGATTTTATCGCCTTCCGTAACTGCCACATTGCGCATGTTATCGCCAAAGCGAGCCACTTTTAACTTAAAGGATTCCGCATAACCTACCGCAACATCTTGCCAATCCGCGATTTCTTGTTGAACAGCTTCGTCACCCCAATGACCGTAAATCACTTTGTTGTGCTTCTGTAAGCGCGCGTTGATATAACTGTATTCGCGATCACCATGCGCACTCTGATTCAAATTCATGTAATCAAAATCAATCGTTTCATACGGAATATGATCCAAATATTGCGTCGCAAAATGCAGTAATGGCTTTTGTAATAATTTCGTACCGTAAATCCAATTTTTAGCAGGGGAAAAAGTGTGCATCCACGTAACTACACCAGCAACCTTATTCTCATAATTAGCTTGCTTCATAAATTGCGTAATTTCCTCCGCAGTGGTCAATACCGCTTTAAAAACAATATGATAAGGTAATTTGTGACTCGCATTTAAAGCATCGACAATTTTTTGTGCATCACTAGCCACACTTTTTAGTGTTTCTTCGCCATAAAGATGCTGACTGCCTGCTGCAAACCAAAATTCATAATCAGGTACTTGTAACATTTAAAACACTCCTTTTTAATTTAAAATTTGCGCCGCACGCTCGACACTTAAAGCTTGCTGATAACGCTTGATAAAATGTTCATAACCATGGACACCAGCGGTTTCGGGACTTAAAGTCATTGTCTGTACCTGCCCAAAAATTTCTTGATCTAAATATTGTTCTAGCGATAATTGCGTATCAGAAGTTGCATACTGCGCCAAAACTGCCATGCCCCACGGTCCGCCCAAGCTCGCATTTTCCATAATAGAGATGGGCGTATTCAAAGCATTAGCCAAAATTTGTTGCCCTACCACAGGCGTTTTGAACAACCCACCTTGGGCGATCAAAACTTGCGGTTTGATTTTTTCTTCATTAAATAGGATATCCATACCTAATTTCAAAGGTGCAAACGCCGCATACAATTGCGCAAGCATAAAATTAGGTAAATTGAATTTACTCGTTGGCGTCCGCACAAATAGCGGTCGCCCGCTATCCACTTGCGTAATATTTTCACCAGATAAATAACTGTAATTAACCAAGCCTCCCGCATCGGCTTGCGCAAATTCTGTATCCAAAAACAAAGTTTCATATATTTGATCCGCAGAAAGGTTGCTACCTAAACGCTGCGCAAATTCCGCAAACAGCTGAGCCCACGCATTAATATCCGACGAACAATTATTAATATGCACCATCGCTACCGGTTCTCCTGCGGGCGTTGCCACCAAATCAATGTCGGGTTGGGCAGTTTTTAATTGCTTATTTAACACCACCATGGCAAAAGCTGAAGTTCCCACGGAAACATTCCCCGTGTTGACACGCACGCTGTTGGTGCTGATCATACCCGTCCCCGCATCACCTTCTGGTGGTGCCAGCAAACTACCCGCTTGTAAAGTACCGCTGGAATCTAATAATTGCGCACCATGAATAGTCAAATAACCCGCTGTTTGTCCCGCTTTTAAAATTCGTGGCAAGATGTCTTCAATATGCCAAGCATAATTTTTTACTGCAGGTAATTCGGCAAAACGTTGCAAAAGTTGTGGATCAAATTCTCCTGCACTATTCAAAGGAAACATTCCCGATGCATCGCCTACACCTAGCACTTTCTCACCGGTCAACTGCCAGTGAACATAGCCCGCTAAGGTCGTCATGAAAGTTAAATGTTCCACATGCGGCTCTTGTTGCAAAATAGCTTGATACAAATGCGCCACACTCCAACGTAATGGAATATTCGCACCAAACAACTTAGTCAATTCTTTGGCTGCTTCTTGCGTCGTATTATTACGCCACGTCCGAAATGGCACTAATTGCTGATTTTGGTGATCAAAAGCTAAATAGCCGTGCATCATGGCACTCACGCCAATTGCTTTAATCTGCTGTAGGGGAACATGATATTTGGTTTGCACCTCCGCAACTAATTCTTGATAAGCGCTTTGAATTCCTTGCCAAACGTCCGTCAATGAATAAGTCCACGTATCGTCTAAATATTGGTTTTCCCAAACATGACTTCCTGTCGCTAGAGGTTGACAATCTGGCGTGGTTAAAACAGCTTTGATCTGAGTGGAGCCTAACTCAATACCTAAAACGCTTTCATTATTTTGAATAATAGCTCTAGCTGCTGGTATGTCGATCATGTTTAATCTCCCGTCTTCTTCATGCTCTGTTGTTCAATTTCTTCTAAACTATGTCCACGCGTTTCCGGCACTTTTCGCTGAACAAAAAGCACCCCTAATAAACAAATGACGCCAAAAATTGCAAACACGACTTCTTGTGGTAAGGCTGCAGTCATAATCGGGAACAGCAACCCCACTGCCCAAGAACCAATCCAGTTGCAAGATGATGCTACCCCCGCCGCTTTGCCGCGAATCGCTGATGGGAAAATTTCCCCAGTGATTACCCAAGTTAATGGCGCCCACGTAAACGAATAAAAGGCTACATAAATGCTTAAAAAAAGCACAATCAATAAAGGGTTGGCATTAGGCAATAACCAATTCACCATGGCTGGCAATAGAAACGAGATCCCCATCACACTGCCACCTAAGATTAATAAGAAACGTCGTGGCAAGCGATCCGCTATCCACAAAAACAGTAAGGATCCACTCACCAAAATTATCCCCTGCACTACTGGCCATAGGAGCGCTGAACTAGCTGCATGTCCTGTGGCTTTTTGAATAATCAACGGAATATAATAAAAGATAGCATTGGCACCTTGAAATTGCTGTAAGGCTGCCACACCTACTCCAGCTATTACTAAAGGACGATAGCGCGGACGCCATAAAGATAACCAGGAAGTCTTTTGTTCTTGATCATGCGTTTGCAAGGTTTTGTTCATAGATTGCATTTCTTGGTCCACTACTGACACATCATCTGTACGCAAATTCATCAATACAGCACGCGCTTTAGCATCTTGATGTTGCTGTAATAAAAATCTCGGTGATTCCGGCAAATAAAGCACGCCCCAATATAAAATTACAGCAGGCACTGCTGCTAAACCGAGCATCAACCGCCATGCCCAGTTGGCTGGCAAATTTTTCAACAAATAATCCATTATGTAAGACAACAACATCCCCGTACAAATCATGGTTTGATTAAGTCCTGATAAACGCCCCCGTAACTTGGCAGGCGCCATTTCTGACATATAGGCAGGTACAATAGCTGAAGCCCCACCAACTGCTAAACCTAAAATAATTCGCACACCTATTAAATAATAACTACCATGATTGGGAGCAAGCATCGACAAAATGGCACCCACAGCAAATAACGCTGCAGCTACTAAAATCAGCTTGCGACGCCCAAAACGATCCGCTAACTGCCCCGCTAGTGCACCACCAAAAATAGCCCCAAACATAACAGCCGAAGTAATCCAACCAATCACAGCAGCATTATGCAATTGCCAATCATGCTCCAAAAACGGCAAAGCACCCGTCATCACTCCAATATCGTAGCCAAATAAAATACCGCCAAAAGAGCCAAAAAAATAAATAAATTTGCTGGAAATTTTGCGCGCCACTACCATGAACAGCCCTCCTATTGGTAAACGCTTTCAAGATCGCTATTATCTTAATCAAGAAATTTTCATAAAGCAATAGCTCATCAAATTCATTCGAATAATTTTTTAACCCAAAAAAGGGCTACAATACGCAATATTTCGGTCCAAAAATTTTATTTATTTTTTTAGCTAGATGTAAGCGTTTTCTAAAAATATGCTAAACTTATTACTGTTTCAGATGGAGGAAAATATTGAAAAACGATTTTATTTTGGTAAAAGAACAGCTCAAGCATGCGATCACTTGGGGCAAATATCCCCCTGCTGCTAAACTTCCAACAGAAGATGAGCTCATGGCATATTTCCAAGTTTCGCGCTATGCGACACGCAAAGCTTTGTTGCAATTGGAACAAGAACAGCTAATTTATCGGATTCAAGGCAGTGGTATTTATGTTTGCGATTGGCAACAGCGCTGGCAACCTAATCCTACCAGCAACACAATTGGTCTACTTTGTACGCATATTGCCGATTATATTTTTCCACAAATCATTTCACAAATTGATAGCATTATTGCGCAAAAAGGTTACTCATTATTAGTTGCCAATACTCATAACGATCCGCAAAAAGAGCGACTGCGTTTAATAAATTTCTTGGATTCGCAAGTCGCTGGATTAATTGTGGAGCCAAGTGCCAGCGCACAATTGAATCCCAATTTGGATATTTATCAGACAATTGCTGAAAGCCATATCCCCCTGCTTTTCTTAAATGCCCATTATCCACAACTGGATTTCCCAAGTATCGAAAATGACGATTATCATGCTGAACAAGAGTTAACAAATTATTTAATCACAATGGGTCATCGCCAAATCTTAGGTATTTTTCAAATTGATGATCGTCAAGGTATCGCGCGCATGAATGGTTTTCAAGATGCTTTACAGGCCGCAAATATCGCATCCGATCAATTAATTATGTATAATTCGCACGATGTTTTTGCCAATATCGCCCAACAAGTTAAAAATTTGCTTATCCAAAACACCCCACCGACCGCAATTGTTTGTTACAACGATGAGCTTGCTATGCGTATCGCCGCAAAGCTTAAAACGTGGGGCTTTCAAATCCCTAATGATATCTCGTTAGCAGGCTTTGACGATTATGAGGCCGCGCGCTACGTGTCACCCAGTCTCACGTCGCTAAGTTATGATAGCAATACAGTTGGCAAACAAGCTGGTCAAGCTATTTTGCGTTTATTGCGTGGGCAAACAGTCACATCCATTATTAATCACCCCCAACTAAAAACGCGCGAGTCCGTGCAAGAATTAAAAACATCCTTTCGTTAACCGAAAGGATGTTTTTATTTGTTAAGTAGTTTGGTGTGCCAACTTTTGAGAATAAGCGTTACCCCATTGTTCCATCGCACTGATGACTGGCATTAAAGTTCGTCCAAAATCAGTTAAACGGTACTCGGTTTTGGGTGGCACTACTGGATAGACCTTTTTGACAATCAAATCATCATTTTCCAGTTCGCTCAATTGTTTAGCCAACATGCGCTTAGACACATAGGGTAATTTGTTTTCTAATTCAGAAAAGCGCAATACTGCATTATCAAACAAATGATATAAAATGACGCTCTTCCATTTTCCAGATATAAATTGCAATGTATTTTGAATGGGACAACCCAAATCACAATCAAAAACTTCTCTCAACTCTTTACCATCTCCCCAACTTACGATACATAAAACGATACACCAAAAATATAGATAAGTATACACTTTATAGCACCGGTGAAATATTAATCACTAGGTGAATAAAATGTACCTAAGTGTCTTTAAATTCACGTCTTCCATTCTAAAATCATAAGTTTACTATGCAATTATCAGGAGGTTTTTAAGATGAAAAATAAAGTTCAAGCAGTTGGTTTTTATCAGCATTTGCCCATCTATAATCATGATAGTTTAGTAGACTTGCAAGTACCTCAACCTACCGTGGGTAAGCACGATCTTTTAGTAAAAGTAGCAGGTGTGTCTGTTAATCCCGTCGACGTTGGCGTTCGGCAAAGTGGCAATAGTAAGCCATTAGTTAATCCGAAAATTATCGGTTGGGATGCAGTTGGTCAAGTTATCCAAACTGGTAGTGAAGTGAACCTTTTTAGTGTCGGCGATCGCGTGTGGTATGCGGGCGACTTCACCAGATCTGGCAGCAACGCCCAAGAGCAACTAGTTGATGAAAGAATCGTCGGACGTGCACCTAAAAATTTAAGTATCCAGCAAGCTGCGGCCATCCCTTTGGTCGGTTTAACAGCTTATGAAGTCTTATTTGAAAAGATGAAAATCAACAAAATTAACAATGACAATAAAACCATTTTAATTATCAATGGTGCTGGCGGTGTTGGTTCAATAGCGATTCAATTAGCTAAATTGGCCGGTTTAAAGGTAATCGCCACCGCGTCTAAGCCCCAAGCTATTGAATGGGTTAAACAACTGGGAGCTGATTATGTCGTAAATCATCACGAAGATCTAGTGACGCAAATTCGGCAATTAGGTTATCATTTTGTAGATTATATTTTAAATTTAAATAATTTGGATGCACATTGGAATGAAATTGCACAGCTGATCAAACCTGATGGTACAGTAGGTGCTACTACTGAAAACAGGCATTTAATTGATTTACAAAAGCTAACTAAAAAGCGGGTTACTTTTGTTTGGGAGTGGATGTACAGCAAATCTTATTACCAAACTATTGACTTAGTATCGCAACATGATATTTTGAACGAGTTGGCTCAACTATATGAAAATGAAAAATTGCAACCTATTGATACGATTCACTATGCACCAATCAATGCCGCAAACATGAAAAAAGCTCATGCTAACGTGGAAGCCGGAACTATGATTGGCAAAGTTGTTTTAACAGGATGGGAGTAGAAAACTTATGCTAAACAACAAGCGATGATTAAGCACATCCAGTTTTGTAATGGAAACTAAAATAGATATATAGCTATTTGAGGAATTTAATAATGATAAAACTATCGGTACCGTTTTTCGTGGTACCGTATTTGTGTCCTTATTTTTTGACTTCAAAATTTATTATTCTTAAAATTCCAGCTTTTTAAAAATTTTATCAGAAATAATATACATGATAGAGCAATAAACCAACGAAATCACAATCATTACTATCCAAGCGATGTTAAATGCTGAATTAACATATCCATTTGGAAACAAGTACTTCACCGTCTTCAACTGGGGCGCAATACTAGCGGTAAGCATCATTAGAATGCCTAAAATAATAGTCACACCATTACCGAATTTGATAGATAATAAGCTGGCAAAAGATAAAATGATGATAGTAACCAACATAATGGAAATAATTGTCAGAACCACATATTGGAGATCACTATTAGATTGTGGCAGAAATTTACCCGAAGCATAGGGCTTTTTAATAATGCTAAAGTAGTAAGTTATCAGACTTGACAGTAATGTCAGACCAAAATAAATAAAATAAATTATAAACAATGCGCCTAATTTAGCATTCAAAATTTTGGTACGATCGATGTCTTTATAAAGAAATAACACACCACTACTAATTTCATCGTGAAAAATAGTACAAACTAAATAAATAAAAGCGACCAACGGTAAAGCGATTTGATATTGTGTGGATTCCACCCCACTAAAAAATTCCAGAAAACCCAGTGAATTTTTCGGGGCACCAATTTGCATAAAATTAGTGTGAAACCAATCGACGATAAATAGCAATAATGGATACAGGCTAAATAAAAGAGTAATGATGGTTTCTTTCTTTTTTAAAAGCATTTTCAATGTTGGTATCGTTAAACGATTCATTGGTTTAATCCTCCACAAACAAATTTTCTAATTCATCTTCTTGCTTTTCAATCTCAGCAATTAAATCCTGAGCTGCTAACTTACCAAGAACTTCATTCAAATCTTGATTTGATAAAGAATTAGGAATTATAAGGCGGTCATTTTTATAATGCAATTGGTAACTTCGAACCAATTCTTCTAGCACCGCACTAGTTTTATCATCTAAAGATTTTAGGATAATTGACATTTGTGATGGTTGTTCCAAATTACTAATTTGTTTTTTGATGTGGCCAGCATCGATAAAAATATAACGATTGCAAATACTTTCCAGTTCTTTTAATTGATGGCTGGAAATAATCATAGAAGTCTTATTTTTAATAGACCATTGCTTTAATATTTCGATTAAATTGTTGACCCCGACGGGATCCAAGCCTACAAATGGTTCATCCAACAAAATAAATTTAGGCTCAGTAACTAAAGCTATTGCTAGCGCAGTCCTCTGTTTCATTCCAAAAGAAAAATTCTTTGGCTTACGTTTGCGTACTTCCCACAAATCAACTAACTTTAATGTACTTTCGATGTTTTGAGAGTATTCTTTTTTATCATGGATATTTAAGAAAAAATCTAGATTATCTTCAACCGTTAAATGTGGATAAAAAACCGGTTCAATCATAATACCAAAATCATCTAAAACATTGGCTTGTACATTAATATCCTTATCTTCAAAAAGGATGCTTCCGTGGGAAGGTCGCAATGCTTTAGTCAATAATTTTAATAGCGTACTTTTGCCAGCTCCATTTTTACCAACTAGACCAACAATATCACCTTCATTGACCGTAAAAGTAGCATCCTGCAAAGAATAGAAATCATTTGCCTTGAACTTTTTACTTAAAGCATTGACTGTTAATAATGTCATCTTTTTCCCCTCTGCCGTTTAATGAATGTAATAGTTAAAAATTCAAATGCAAAATAAAGTAAGATCACAAAAATTAATTGATTTATTGATACGAGGTTGTGCTCAATTGTCAAAGATATATCATTATTTTTAATACTATATTGATTAATAAATTGATATCAAGCCTTAGAGTGTAACAAATTAAGACCTATTGCAACATAATTTATCAATGAAATGAATGGAAATATATAAAGTGTGATTGAATGCTTAATTTTTTTATATAAAAAAACTGATACACCACTATTTACTATTAGTGGAACCAAATATAATAAAATAAGCAAGGTAAATATTGTTAACTTTAATAAATACTTAGTACTTAATATATAAATTAACACATTAATAATGACAGACATAAACAAACTAACAATCATTTAATATCCCCCAACTTTTTACTTATCTAAATAACCAACCAAAATATTGTATAACCAATGAAAGGCTACAGAACTCTGAAATCCAAATTTATCAGCTAAAAAATAAAGAATTATTCCAGCTGGAAATTTCGTTAACAAATTTATAACAAAATATTAAAAATAATATAACGAAATAAAAATTCCTCATCTACAGCAATAATAAAATGGGAAAAAACTATAATTGAAATAATTAAGAATATCGTAGCCTTTATGTTAAAGGAAAAAGGATAGATTACCGCTCTCAGCTTTTTTGCTATTAAACCAGGTATAATGATAAATCCTAGAAAAGCATAAATTGTAAAATATGATTCTATGGTCCATAGTTTTATTTATATGAAAAATTAGTAATAAAACATCCCCCAAATTAATAATCAGACCAGATATAGTTATTAGAACTATACATAAGACAATGTTTTCAGTCTTTGTATACTTATTCATCATTCAACTTACTTTTTGTTAAATGAAAAGCGACTGAAATAGTACCAATCGCTTAAACAAAACTGCATTTCACTGCATCCTACCAATGCTATCTTTTACCCCTGTAGCCAACAGTTACGAAGCCTACATTGATAGAATTGCGTGATAATAATTTCTTCAAAGTTTTCATCGTAAATACCCCCTTATATATTTATTATATTTCAATATAATAAATATTAAAATATAATGTAATTATGACACGATTATTTTTAAAAGTATAATTATGACACGGTTATTTTTAAAAGTCAATCATCTTCGTTAACTTTTTATTATGTGGATTTAATATATAAAAATAAGTTTGTTTTGTTCCACCATTCAATTGCTGTCTTGTATCAAAATAAATAAAGGGGGAGTATTTCTTGTGACAACAACACCCACCACGATCATCTTAGACTATCAGTTAAGAAAAGATTTAGAATCACGGTTAAGCATCCGTTGGCCTGTCATTAAATGGCTATCTTAAAGTGGCTGCCAAACAATTAGTCATTCAAAATAAAATTCCTTTTGACGTTATCGCGCTGCTTTATACGAAACTGAAGAACAAACCGGTTATTTTGACTATTCTTCCGTAATTTATCCAGCGGGCTTGCAGGATAGTAATGAATTGTGCTTTTTCAATCATGAAGATATCGCATAATTAATTTTTCTTGGTTACCGCGACGATGAAGAACTGGAATTTGCTGACAATTACGAAGATTTAGTTCAAGCTTCCGGCTACGACAAATTGTCGGTTGATGATTAGTAAAAAAAAGACGTCCTCTCCATAGAGAACGTCTTTTTTATTTTGCCGTAGCGGTTTGTTCTTGCTTAACCAAACTAGAATCGTACATTTTAAAAAATGGATAGTAAATGATCACGGATAACGCCAAGTTGATGAAAGCAATCGCTACCGCCATCAAATTGCCGCTAGTCCCGAGCCAAGCACCCATACCGACCGGCAATACCCATGCAATCGCCGCATTTACATAGCCCACCAAGTGCACTTTGATAGAAAAATAAGCCACCGAAGCCATTACCATCGGGCTAACGATGAATGGCACAATCAAATAAGGATTGTACACAATCGGTGCCCCAAAGATAACCGGTTCATTGATGTTGAAAATAGCCGGTACTAACGCCGTCTTACCTAAAGTTTTCAGTTGCGTGGATTTGGCAGCAAAAACTAACAATAATACTAATCCTAAGGTTCCACCAGCACCACCAATGAAAACCCACATATTAATAAAGTCGCCCGCAAAAATATTATGCTTGCCTGCCGCATTTTCGGACAAGGCCACTAATAAAATCGGGTTGATAAAACTGTTTTTGATGATTGCTGTGCCATGCACGCCGACTACCCACAACAAATGAATTAACAACAAGATAAGCATCACGCCTAGCCACGAACCCGTCAGATTCTTGACGAAACCAAATGGCGCCGCCAGCAAGCCATGCAAATCCGTGTGAAAAAAACTCAACACGATGTTAATGATAATCATGACAAATGCCACTAAAATTGAGGGAATCAATGATGCAAAAGCACGGCTTACTCCATCGGGCACACCTTTAGGCATTTTGATGGTCAAATTGCGATTCACGCACAAACGATACAATTGCACCGCCAAAATCCCCGTAATAATTGCAATGAAAATACCCACGCCTCCGAGGCGCTCCAGCCAGCCATTGACCAGTGAAACACCATTGACAACATAACTATCCTTAGCCACGGTTTTCGTAGCGCCGACTGCAACACCATTATGCCAACCAATTGAAGGGATCGTCAGCAAAAAGGCAAATAACGACAGCAATGCTCCGGTAAAAGCGTTAAGCTGTTTTTCACCGGACTGTTGGTATTGTTCAACGTAATAATATCCCAATGCCAAAGCATAATATAATGCTATTGAACCCAGTGCCATCTGGTTTCCCAGCATGTAAAATGCACTGTATCGCAAAATTGTGCCTTCAAAAAAATGCGACCAAAACGGTAAAATCTGCGGCAAATTATTGATAATCAAAAAGATCGAAGCGACAATCGTAAAAGGAACAGCAGCTAAACTGGCATTCATAATCCCTTTAATAACTTTTGTATTCGCTAACTTATTTAATGGTGGCAGCAGATATTTGTTTAACCAATCAAACATTTTTTGCATATTAATCAACTCCATTATTATGAATCACTTGTTGATACCAAAAATAGCTATCCTTGGGATACCGCGCCAAATTTTTGAGATCTGTTTCCGTACGATCGACATAAATAAAGCCGTAACGCTTTTTCATCCCCTCATGAACACTAACTAAATCCAGTGCCGACCACGGCAAATAACCAGCAACATCAACTCCCGCATCTACAGCCTGCTGCACGCTTTGTAAATGCTGCTGCAAATAAGCGATTCGATAATCATCATGTACTTGATGATCATCAGTCAACTCGTCATAAGCACCCAAACCATTTTCCGTAATATAAATCGGCAACAAGTAGCGATCATTCACCACTTCTAAAGTCGTCTGCAAACCGAGCGGATCAATCGTCCAATTAAAATCATTTTTCGCCAAATTAACGTTAGTCAACCCCTTGTAAAAGCCCTTTTCATAAATATCTTCAGATTGTTGATCGCTGACGCCACTTGCACGATCTTGATCCACGCGCGGGTATTCCACAGTAACACTAGTATAATAATTGAGTCCTAGAAAATCAGGAAAATTGTGCGTCACCAAATCTTGATCTTCCGGCAAAATTGCCAACTCAATACCCGTTTTCTTTAAGTAATTCTTAAAAATTGGATTAATAATACCGCGCACCGAGAAATCCAAATAAGCCCAATTGCGCACCGCATTGAAATACTCCGCTGCCCGCACATCACGTGGATCAGATGTAGCTGGATACACATAAGAAATGTTAGGCACCGGGCCAATTTTAGTTTGCGCACAAAGTTCATGACACGCTTTAAACGCTAATTTTTCGGCAATCATCAAATTATAAAAAGCTTTATAACGCTCTTCATGCGTATATATGAAGCCAAGAATTTTTTTATCAGCCAACAGCATAATGTTAGGCTCATTAATCGTCAGCCAATATTTGACTTGCTCGCCAAATTCCGCAAATAAAACACGCACATACTGTTCATAAGCATTAACTGTTTGCCGGTTTGTCCAACCACCTTGAGCTTGCAACTCCTGTGGTAGATCAAAATGATAAGTAGTTACCATTGGTTCAATATGATACTCGTGCATCACATTGAAAACATCACGATAATGCTCGATCGCTTGGGTATTAACTGCACCAATTCCTGTCGGAATAATACGTGTCCATGGAATCGAAATCCGCATTGCCTTAACACCCATTTTCGCCATTAATTTAATATCTTCCCGATAATGGTGATAATGGTCGCTAGCAACGGTAAAATCAGCAATCTCATTTCGTGAACGCGGTCGTGTATCTTGTACGGATAAAGATTTGCCGTCTTCTTGATAAGCTCCTTCAGTTTGATGGGCTGATAGTGATGCCCCCCACAAAAAATCTTTTTTTAGCATAACTTTCTCCTACTAATTTGAAATTGTTGTAAATAGTGTAGCGCATTAATCGCGAGAAAAACACATAAAAAAATCTGAGGCAAATTTTGCTTTGTCCCAGATTGTTAAATAGTATTTTACCAAATATTAACGCGCCGTTCAGGTTCTAGCCACATGCCATCATGCTCACGCACATCGAAAGTCGTATAAAAATCGTCCATATTTTGCGCTTGTACATTAGCACGTAATGGCGCTGGCGCATGCACATCAGTGTTGAGGAATATTTCAATCAATTGTTGCGTGGATTTAGTCCGCCAAACGCGTGCCCAATTGATAAAGAAAGCTTTCAAATCAACATCATCTTCACTTTTAGTAGCTTCCAATGCACAACTCAAACCACCAGCATCGGCCACGTTTTCGCTGACCACTAAAGTTCCGTTAACATGACCGCCACCAAATTCGAGACCATCAAATTCATTAATCATCGCCTGTGTCAACTCTTTGAAGGTAGCATAATCATTATCTGTCCACCAATTATTCAAATTACCATATTCATCAAATTGCGCGCCATTGTTATCAAAACCATGAGAAATCTCGTGCGCAATAACTGCGCCAATCCCACCATAATTAGCACTGGCACTCTGCTCTAAACTGTAAAACGGTTTTTGCAAAATACCTGCTGGAAATGTAATGTCGTTTTTAGAAGGATCATAACAAGCATTTACTAATTGCCCAGGCATGGCCCATTCAGAGCGATCCACTGGCTTTTTAAACTTGGCAAAATTATCAATTGTCAAAATACTATTCAATGTTTGCACATTAGTCCACAATGATTCACTAGATTCAATCGTAAATTGTTGGAAAACAGCATTTAATTTTTCCGGATAACCAATTTTGAGCACCATCTTATCTAATTTAACAATCGCTTTTTGCTTAGTTGGCTCGCTTAACCAGTCATTATTTTCGATTCGTTGTTGATAAATTTTAATCATTTTATGAACCATTTGTTCCACATTTCGCTTGGCTTGTGCACCAAAATAGGTTTGTCCATAATATTGCCCAACAACATCATCAAAGAAAGCATTCGCAACATGATAAGCTTGCTTAATTGGACTTTGCAATTCTTGATTGCCACTTAAGGCTAAACTAAATTTACCAGCAGTTTGCCGCAAATCTTGACTCAAATAAGAACTAACATTCATTGCAAATCTAACCAACGTCCAAGCACGTAAATCGCCAAACGTCTTTTCGTTCACGATCTCAGTAAAATAGTGATAATAGCGCGGTTCACTTACATTAACGGTTTGCACATCATCTTCTACTGCCCCTTCAATTAGCGAACGGAAATTGACCATGCCACCATCTTTAGCTAAATCAGACAGATTAGTAGGATTATAATCTTTGACGTAATCAGCTTTTTCTTCAGCACTTTTCACATATTCTACTAAAGAACGGTCAAAACGCAAAGCTTGCGTCACAATTTCTTGCGCATCAGCCGAAGTTTCACCAATTTGTTCTAATAAAGCACATGCTGTTTGTTGATAAATATTCAACAACTGCTTGCCACTTTCATTATCATCAGCATAATAAGTTTTGTCTGGCAAAATCAAGTTTGGTGCCGAGGCATCCACCACGTTTTTACTAGTATCTTTCATATCCGCTGTGACATAAAAAGCAAACGGCAACGGATAAGCTGCGGTCAGCCATTGGGGCAACTTATCTACCCAAGACTGCAAATCAGACAGATTTTTAATTTCATCATATTGCGCTTGTGCCGGCGCAAAACCATCTTGATCACGTTTTTTTGTATCGGCAGCAACTTGATATAATTTAACTGCCTCCTGCATCAAATCATTGGGCACAGGTTTCTTGTCTGCTGACCAATCCGCAAAAGCTTGCATTAATTGTTTTTCAATCGCTAAATCTAAATCAGAGAAACCGCCCGTCCGTGATTTATCAGCCGGAATTTGTGCGGTCTTGAGCCATTCACCATTGACAGCTAAGTACAAGTTATCTTTATAAGTAGCTGTGGCGCCTTTCGTAGTGTCACCGCTACCACCTAAAATCTTAGGTTGTTGATTATTCATAACAGATACCTCCTATATAGTTAGCATTCTAACATAACGCTTCACCACTCGTTTGGTTTACTGCTGTTAAAAAACGCTGCAAAGCTTGTTTTCCTTGCGCATTATTTTTAAAAACACCAGTATCTGTCAAGATTTGCTCAAAAATCTGTCCAAGAGCTTTCTGTAAAATCAGATCCACATTTTCTGGCGTAATCTGGTGTTCACGAAGCAATTGCTGCGCCCAAGCTTGATGGTAATCCTTCACCGTCGCAGATTGACCTAACAAATATTGCTTCACTTGCTTTAATTCCGGCAACAAACGCGGTGGCAAGATCGCTAACCCCATAATTTCAATTAAGCCAATATTTTCGCGTTTAATATGCTGCCATTGTGGATGCGGATGAAAAATTCCGTCAGGAAATTGTGCCGAAGTTTGATTGTCTCGCAATACTAATTCTAAAATATAGTGATCCACTTTTTTCCGCGCAATCGGCGTAACTGTATGATGAGGTATATCGTTCGTAAATGCCCGTACATCAACACTTTCATCACAATAATGCTGCCACGTTTGCATAATTTGCGTACCTGCAACTACTAATTCAGAAGCACTTGTGCCTTGCAAACGAATTGTGGTAGCGGGCCAATCAACAATTCCCGCTTCTACATGAGTAAATTGTGGCAAAACAAATTTTTGGCGTATTGGTGCCTTAAACATTGGAAACTCATGGCGTCCACCTTGATAATGATCGTGCGCTAAAATTGAGCCGCCTACAATAGGCAAATCAGCGTTACTACCAAAAAAATAATGCGGAAACAAGCGGACCAATTCCAGCAAATTAGTCAGAGTCGTAGTTTCGATTTTCATTGATCGCTGGGCAGCCGCAACCACGATACAATGCTCCGCAAAATAAGCATACGGCGAATACTGCAAGCCCCAAGTTTCCCCGCTCAATAGCAGCCGAACCAAACGATGATTAGCGCGAGCAGCATGCTTATCATCACCTGCAAAGCCTTCATTAGTAAAGCTTAAGGCATCTAACGGGTAATCTGTCGAACGTGCAGTTTGTTGGCGTGCAATGGCTTTGGGATCTTTTTCCGGTTTGGATAAGTTAATCGTAATCTCCAGCGTGCCAGATTGCCCAGCAAAAGCAAAGTGAATATTTTTGGCAATCGCTGCTGTTTTAACATAATCATTAGCCGTGCTAATTTGGTAGAAATAATCAGTAGCTTCCTGCGGAGCAATTTGATATTTATTCCAAAACTGTTGATTCAAATCTGCCGGTGTCGGCGTATATAAATCTGTCAACTGGGCCTGTAAAATTTCAGTTTCTGTAATATTTTTGTGTGGCAATTGCGCTAATGCTTGTGCTGTTTTCAAAGGTGTATCCAGTCCCTGAGCATCAAAATCACAATCTGTCTTGACCAATTGATAAATACGATTAATTAAATACCGGCGATCTAATGGCGCAAAAGTTTGTTGCGTGGCAATTATTTGGTCCGCCAGTAACTCGGCTAAATCTTGCACAAAAATACCTCCCGTCTTAATCTTTTAACTGATAGGGACCATTAGCCACATGGGCAATATAAAAGTCCGCTTCATGACCAATTGCTTGTTGATACTGCTCACCGACAGTTTGCACAAAATGATCCACGCCCGCTTGCGCCACAAGCGCAATAGCACAGCCTCCAAAACCTGCGCCCGTCATGCGCGCACCGATTGTTTCTGGTTGTTGCCAAGCTGTAGTAACCAAGCAATCTAAAGCAACACCAGTCACTTCATAATCTTGCTGCAGCGAATAATGTGACGCATTTAACAAGCGCCCAAAAGTCGCCAAATCATGCTGCTGCAAAGCTTTTTGTGCATTCAAAGTTCGGTTATTTTCCCAAACAACATGCCGCGCCCGCTTAAATAACAATGGATCAGCAAACAAATAACCATATTCGTCTAATCGCTCTGGCGTTAACTCACACAATTGCGCTATAGCAAGCTTAGCTTGTAGTAATTGCAACGCCATCTCACATTCGTTTCTTCTTTGATTATATTTTGAATTAGCCAACTGCCGCGGCTGCTTGGAATTCATGATCACAATGCAATAATCTTTTAAATCCAAGGGTACATAATCATACGCTAAAGTCGCCGTATTCAAAATCAACGCATTGTTTTCTTTGCCTAAAGCTACCGCAAATTGATCCATAATTCCTGAATTGACACCAACAAAATCATTTTCTGCTTTCTGTCCTAATTGTGCCAATTGCTCGAGTGATAAATCCCAGCCAAATTGTTCCCGAAAGATCATACCGATTAATAATTCTAGAGAAGCTGAAGATGACAGACCTGCACTAGCAGGCAAGTCGCCTTGGATAAAAATATCAAAGCCATGTGGTAATTGATATCCTTGTTGTTGTAAGCCACGGCAAACACCAATCACATAATCGCTCCACAATCCTTGTGCTTTAGTCGACAAATTTTGTAAATCTATTGTCAATATGTCATCTGGAAAATTGGCTGAATATAATTGTAATTTTTGATCGTTGCGTGGCGCAATGGCGGCATAAGTCCCCAAACTAATCGCACATGGCAAAACCAGACCACCGTTATAGTCAATGTGTTCGCCAATTAAATTAATTCTCCCCGGTGAAAAATAGCAAGCTGTCGGTTGCTTGCTAAATTGTTGCATAAAATTATTTTGCAAAACTTGTTTCGTAATAGCTGCCATAATTCCTCCTATACCGCACTAATAACAAGCATTTGTGCTTGAAAATCGCCAGCAGTTTGTTGTACTGGTAAAATTAAACCGGCATTCATCAGTTCATCACCGTAATAAATTTCTTTATATCCATTAATTTTATATTGCCAATCTGGACATAATCCGCGGAAATAAAGCCTTTTTTCACTAGATTGAGGCATATTAAAAAGTTGATATCGTGCCGCAATAGCTTGCTTTTGATCCGCACTGACCACTTGCCAACTAATCACATTGTGATCGTCAGTAAACGGACTCTGCAAACGATAAAATGTACCGTATTGAAATAATTGTCGATATTTTTTATAAAAAGCAACTTGCTGTTTAATTTGTTTCACTTCGGTTGCTGTTAATTTAGTAATATCTAATTCATAACCAAAATCACCGAAATAAGCAACTTTGGCCCGCATATCCAAACTTGTTTGCCGACCAACTTGATCATTAGGAACCGCGGAAACGTGCGCCCCCATCATGGATAGCGCATAGCCATAAGAAGTACCATATTGAATCTTCAAACGTTCCACAGCATCTGTATCATCGCTAGTCCAAGCTTGTGGCGCATAATACATCAACCCTAAATCAAAGCGTCCGCCACCTGATGCACAAGATTCAAATAAAACTGCCGGAAAAGCTTGTGTCAACTTAGCATACAACTGATAAACACCTAAAATATAACGATGGCCTAATTCTTGTTGTTGCTGGGCTGGAAAAGCCGGACTGAAAAATTCCGTAATATAGCGATTCATATCCCATTTAATATAATCCAACTGCGTAGCCTTAATAACTTTACACATCATGTTGAATAAGCAATCCACGACTTGCGGTTGCGTCAAATCCAAAACATATTGATGACGCGAAGGCGTCATTTTACGACCCGGCACATGAATGACCCATTCTGGATGTGCTTGATATAACTGACTATCAAGCGAGATCATTTCTGGCTCAAACCATAAACCAAATTGTAAGCCACGTTCATGAATTTTTGCTGCTAAATGTTCAACTCCTTGAGGTAGCTTTCGTATATCACTAAACCAATCCCCCAAAGAAGTCGTATCGTCATCACGATGCCCAAACCAACCATCATCTAGTACTAATAATTCAATACCTAATTCTTTAGCTTGATCGGCAAACGCCAACAATTTTTGCTCATCAAAATCAAAATAAGTTGCTTCCCAATTATTAATCAAAATCGGGCGCGCTTTTTTAGCAAACTGCTGGTTTACCAGATGTTGCTGATAAAAATCAGTTAGCTGCTGGCTTAATTGATTGAAACCATTATCCGTGTACGAAACCAACGCTTCTGGTGTTTGAAAACTTTCCCCAGGCGCTAATTGCCAAGCAAACTCAGTCGGATTAATTCCTACTAAAATGCGACTAGTCTGAAATTGATCCACTTCAATACTATCCAAAAAATTCCCTGAATAAATCAAATTAAAACCGTATACACTGCCTTGATCTTCTGTAGTTTGCTTGCGAGCAAGCATCATAAAAGGATTTTGTTGGTGACTAGAAGCTGTCCGCAAACTACCAATACTTTGTACGCCTGAACGCAATGGGGTTCTTTGCAAATGTCGCTCACGCGCCCATGCACCTGAAAATTGCATCAAATCATACGCGCTATCAGGTAAATCCAGCTGTAAACTATAAGCGCGTTGCAACATAACTGTTTGCGCACTTTGATTAACAAATTTAGCACTCCGTACCAACACATCTTGCGCCACAAAAACGCTATAATTGAGCACCAATTCTAATTGACCTACGTCATCTTTTAAATAAATGATCAGCGTGTCAACAGTCGTCTTTTCCCCAAAAGTTGCTGGTAAATCAGGTAGAGCTTGCTTACCATGCATAATTTTATAATGATCATATCTAAAATCGGAAATGCGGTTGCCGTCCGGATACTCCACTTGAAATGCAAAATCACGAAAATCACCGCGCCCCAGACTACTATATTCTTGCTTAAGATTGTCTAATTGCAGTTTAGGATACTCATCTGACCAAGAAGCAGTAGCATCTTTTTCCACATGCTCCGTCAAATTAAAATACTGCGGACGATCATGAATACGCGCTCCATAATAAACCTGTTCTAAATAACCATTTTCCAGCACATGCATGACATAACTCGTATGCGCAGTCTGCAAGTGAAAATATTGGGTTTGTTCATTAACATTAATTGTCATCTTGTCGCTCCTTTATTGTTTGCACCTGAAAAATATCTTGTTGCATTTGAACACTTTGTCCAACGGCAACCGTTAATTCGAATTTAGCGACTTTACTAGGATTTAAAATCGTTACTAGTACTGTATCGTCTAAGCCAGCTTTTTTAATCAGCTGATCATCAAAGTGCAACAATGTGTCGCCTGCTTGGACTTGCTGACCATTTTCCAAACTTGAACTAAAGCCACGACCATGTAATTTAACTGTATTGATCCCGACGTGTACTAAGACTAACAATCCATCAGCTGTAACAATTCCAACAGCATGCTTAGTGGGCAAAACCAAGCGTACTTGTCCGGAAACAGGCGCTGTAACTACGTTTTCATCTGGTGAAATCGCCAATCCCCGTCCTACATTGCCACTGGCAAATTCTTTATCACTGACATCCTGCAAAGAACGCGTCACCCCAGCAACAGGTGCAGTAATAATAGTTGTACTATCAGTCGATAGAGCTGTTTTTGCTGTATCTTGTCCCCAAGTTTTTTCTAATTGATCAACGATTTTGGCATGAACAGTTTCTGTTAAAGTAACTTTCTTCACGAAAATCATAATTGCAATCAATAATAGTACAATTGGAACTGCTAACATACATACTTTGAATTTCCAGGCATCAGCATTCGTAATTGAACTAACTCGTGCATTACCGGACATGTGCGCAATGATAACAATAATAGAAACCAAACCATTTACAATGGCAGAAGCTAATTTATCAATCAATGGTCGCACCGATAATACCAATGATTCATCGCGATGATGTAATTTCAATTGTCCGTATTCTACAGTATCTGTCATCGTCAACATGATGACTAAAAATAAAAGTGGTTGCGGAGCAGCAGTAATAGCGGCGCCGGCAACTGACAAGATAGACGAGTTATCCGCAAAAAACAGCAATACTAATCCGACAATCATTATTAAACCGCCGATTACAAATACTTTGCGCCGTTGAAATTTATGAGCTAGACTAGGAAATAATGCCACAGAAATCATGCCAATAATAAAATTAGTTGTGCCATAAACGGTGAATTTTTCTGAATCTCCTAAAATGAATGTGAAATAGTAAAGCAACAACGCATTAACTAACCCCCACGCCATCTCAAAGAAAAAGTGGGTGATCGCTGACCACATTAATTGATCATTTTTGAATAAAATACTAAAGACATCTTTAGTACTCGTATTTTGTTTATTGGTTCGTAAAGCTGTTTTTTGTTCTTTAGTGCCAAAACCAATGATACAAGCACCTAAAATCGATAGAATAGCGGTAATAATCCCAAAAGCCAGCCAACCTCGTTTATCGCCTTGACCTTCGTTATAATGAACAGAGAAAAACAAAGCAATTGGCACGACAACTAAAGTTACAATATTGCCACCTAATGTCGAGCCAAAACGACCCCAAGTACTTAATGTATCACGTTCTTCAGAATCTAAAGTTAATGCTGGCACCATTGACCACAAGCCGATATCTTTAAACGAATAAAAAATATCCATGATAATATAAATGACCGCAAAAACTACAATATATAAAAATGGATTTTTTGTCGCTAATCCGCCCATATCAGTATATAGTAAAACTAAAGTAATCCCGGAAACGACAGCCCCAACAATGACCCATGGCTTAAATTTCCCCCAACGTGTTTGTGTTTTATCCACGGTATTGCCAATAAATGGGTCAATAAATAACTCAATAATCCGAATCACAACCATTGTGGTGGTAACAATTCCAATCATTTGATTATTAAAACTATTATCTTTCGTAATAAACAAATGATTTGTGATGAACATGATAAAATAAGTTAACATCGCGGCTGCAAAAAAGTCATGTCCAAACGCTCCTAACAGATATGAAATCCGCGTTTTATATTTTGCCATAATGCCCTCCAATTAAATGTTTTCATAAATTATCGGCCTTAATTTCTTAGAACTAGATATCTATACTTAAAATTGTAAGCCTTTACATCTAAAAAGATAGTTAGTTATTAGTCTAAAAATAGACGATTTGTGCAATTAAAGAGGATAAATTACTCATGCAAAAAATCATTAATATTTTCCATCAATATAAACGCCCCAAGCAGGATCTAGCTTTGTCGCGCACTGGCATTGCCCAAACTTTGCCAGGCCATAGCTATGGTCCAGCCATACGTCAAGATTATATTATTCACATTATTTTGCGTGGCAACGGCGTTTTCACAGCTAATAACCAACGTTATCATTTGCGCGCTGGGCAGGGTTTTATTATTTTTCCTGCCGAAATAACTTTTTATCAAGCCAGCCAAAAACAACCGTGGGAATATTTATTTTTTAGTTTTTCAGGTCAAAAAGCTCGTGATTACTTGCAGGAAATTGGTTTCACGCAAAAACGACGTGTTTTCAACGTTCACCAACTAGATATTTTTGAACAATTGATTCACCAAAGCTTCCATTTTCGCCACAAAAATATCGCCGATGACCTGCAATTAACGGGCTTATTATATCAACTGTTGGCGCAACTAAATCAAAGCAGTACAAAAGATATCCGCTTTTTAAATACTAAAACGTATCTGAGTGATTGTACGCAAAAAACAATTCAATATATGGGCACCAATTTTCAGAAATCTTTAACCATTGAAAATATCAGTCATAGCATTGGCTTTGAGCGCTCGCACTTAACTAAAGTGTTCAAAAAAGATACTCAAATGACGCCCAAACATTACTTAACAAGGCTGCGTGTGGACTATGCGTTAGATTTATTGAGTACGACAGATCTTTCAGTAGCAACTATTGCTAACCAATCCGGTTTTGCGAGCACTGATGTGTTTATTCGCTCATTTAAGCACTTATTTGCGACGACGCCTAAGCAGTTTCAGCAAACACAATTGCATAATAAGGATCTTTATCAAACCGCACAACCACACTTTAGCGCCTTGGATTTATCGCTGTAGATAGCTTAAGCTGCTGATTTAAGGTACACTTAAAGAAGCAAAAAAAGTAAAGGACAAACAAATGAAGAATAAGATTGCTGTTTTAGGCGCTGGCTCATGGGGTAGTATTCTCGCCAGTGTCTTAGTCCAAAACGGTCATGATGTGTCTTTATGGACACGCCACACCGATCAAGCTAACGAAATTAACCAAAAACACACTAATCAACGTTATTTAAAAAATTATCAATATCCTAGCAATTTAAAAGCGACTGCTGACTTGAAACAAGCTTTAACTGCTGCACAAATTATTTTATTTAGTGTACCGACGCCTGCTATTCGCGATGTTGCTACTCAAGTAGCTAAAATCCTGCAAGAGCAGAATAATCAACCACTAATTGCTCACGCCAGCAAAGGTTTGGAGCAAAATACACATTTGCGTATCTCCCAAATTTTAGAAATCGCAATTCCACAATCACAGTGCCAAGCAATTGTAGCTTTATCGGGTCCCAGTCATGCTGAAGAAGTGGCACGCCAAGATCCTACACTTATCACTGCAGCAAGCACTGACTTAGATGCGGCTAAACGTATTCAAGATGTTTTTATGAATAATTATTTTCGTGTCTATACCAATACCGACTTAATCGGCGTCGAAATTGGCGCTGCTTTGAAAAATGTAATCGCCTTAGGTGTAGGTGCATTACATGGTTTAGGTTATGGTGACAACGCCAAAGCAGCACTGATGACGCGCGGTTTGGCAGAAATCTCACGATTGGGTGTAGCGCTTGGTGCCAATCCTCTGACTTTTACTGGTTTGTCTGGGGTCGGCGATTTGATTGTCACTTGTACCAGCGTACATTCACGCAATTGGCGCGCTGGTGATCAAATTGGGCGCGGTCAAAATCCTGCCGACGTAATTGCAAATATGGGCATGGTCGTGGAAGGTGTCAAAACTTGCCAGTCAGCCTATGAGTTAGCCCAGCAAGAAAACATTGAAATGCCGATTGTAGAAGCAACTTATGATGTTTTATATAATCACGCCAACATCGATAAAGTTGCTGCCGATTTAATGCAACGAGAAGGTAAAGCTGAACTCTAATTAACCACAAAAAAAGATCTTTCTGAAATTCAGAAAGATCTTTTTTGTTTTAACGTACGACAATCACACTAACTGGCGAATATTCAACAATACCTTCTGCCTGTGAACCAACTGTCTTACCTAAGAATTTTTTGGTTTCGGAACCAACAATAATTAAATCTGGCTCAAAATCAGGTACAACTTTCTCCATAATGACATGATCTGGTTGACCTTCTGTTAAAATTGGTTTGATGTGCTCAACACCATAATCTTGCGCTTTTTTCACATACAGCAACAAATCATGTGCTACTTGCAAACGCTTGTTTTCCATTGAATCAGGTGACAAGCTCTCAAAAACATTGATATCTTTAGTTTCTAGAACTGCGACAATGCCCAGCTCCATTGAATTATTGCGTGCCACTGTACAAGCATAATTAAATGCCCGCTCTGAAGAAGTAAAATCATCAATATCAACTGCCACCAATGCGCGCTGATATTCTACCGTTTCAACATGATAATTACGTAATTGTGTACTATTTGGTTTCACCCAAAGTGCCTCCTACTAATTATAAATTTTGACCCTTATTTTCTTCAAAGTAGCGCTTAAAACGCCCATTATAACGATAAAACATATAATCCATCAATAACCAGCGCTTAAAATTCATGTCTTCTTTAAAGAAAACTGTAGTGCCGTAACGATCTTGACGCAAGAGTTCGAGAGCAACTTCTTTGTATTCATTTTCTAGAGCATACTTCTTGAAGACTTTCTTCGGTACACCCAACCATAGCTTATATTGTGCTTTATTACGATTGCCATAAACTGTAGCACGTGCATCCAATTCACCAGTCACATAGTCATCAATCACATATTGTGCCAAGTTATAGCCGTTTAAAGTAACGTAAAAACTACTACGTCCCTGACGTAAATTAATTTCAAATAGTTTGAATTCTTGCGTTTGATCATCAAATTTCATATCAAAGTTAGCAAAACCAGTGAAATTGATTTCTTCCAGAAAACGTTGAATTACGTCATATAATTTTTGGTTGTATTCCGGCAAAATAGCAACATAATTACCAATAGCTTGTGGCGTTGGATCTTCTAACAGAGGGTGCCCCAGACACATCATTTTAACATGGTGATTTTGATCCACGTAAGCATTTAGCACTCGCATATGCGAATCATCACCACCAATAAATTCCTGCAAAATCAGATCAGAAGTATAACCATTGTCATAGATTTTACCGACAATATCATTAAATTCAGCTTCATCCTGGATAATAAAGGCTTTTTTACGACCTTCAAAATGGATATCTAACCATTCCACACTATTAGCCGGTTTCAATGCTACTGGATAATCAAAAGGCACTGTTAAATCTTTATCTTGATACATTTTCTTTGTGATAATTTCAGTTTCAGGGTGGGGTAAATTATATTCTTCACAAATTTTATAAAAAGATTCTTTATTGTTCAATTTACGCAACAAATCATATTCCACGTAAGGGCAAATGAAAGTTTGCGATAATTCGGCTTTATGCTTAGAGATCAGCTCCGCATAACCATCACCCATCGCCAACAAAATAACCGGCTCATCATGATCGGCATATTGCTTAGCAATCTCGCGCATTGTCTCGATGAAAGTCGGATCCTCCGTAAAACCAGCATGCAAACTAACATTAATGATTTTAGAATATCTAGTTGGTGCTAAAGCAGCTTCTGCGTATGCTTGTACGGGCTTTTTAGTAATATCATAAAATGAACGTGCAAAACCATATGCATTAATGTCGCTACCTAAAATAATGGGTGTGAAGTTGAGTGTACTCTGAGTATTAATAATAATTCACGTTCCTTTTTTAAAGTCGAAAGTTGACTTAGTAATTTTCGTTCTTTTGCTATTAGACAGTAACAGAATTAGTGCAAAAAAACACTAACCCCAGTGATACATCGTAACATATAACAATATATTAACAAACCCCTCACTAAAAACCAGATCAAAATTATAATTAAAACGAGATTTGCCGCCAAAAACTTGCTGCACCATAACCGAATAAATTCAAAGTATGCTTATTTGGATCAAGGGCAATTACGTAACCTGCAAATTCATTCGCCTTATCTTTTTTACGATTCCAAGATCGATTATACATAGTGGTTAAGCCGTGATTATTGCCCATCAAAGCCGACACATTTAACAAAATATACGCAATGCCGTCCACTGTGAATTGATCTTCGATGTGGCGATGACCACAAATATACGCTAAAACTCGTCCACTGCCATGGTCTCTAAAATCAAATTGCAAATCTAAGGAAAAATTATCATCTTTTTCTTCGTGTTGCAACCGCCCCGCTAAGCCTGCGTTAAATGCCTTTAATAAGTCGTGTAAAGCTTTACCATTATATTGCAAGGCATTTTGGCCATTAGATTTAATCAAATTGCCATGACCGAGCACCAAAATTTGTTTATCTTCAGAATTTTCTAAAATGGCAATAATTTCAGTCAATTGTTGTTGTCGCAAGCCCATCACCAATTTATGATCATATTGCTTTTTGCCAGTTTCATCTACTTTATAGGGCACGTCACAAGTATTAATTAACACAACACGCATATTGGCTTTATCAAAATAGCTCACCCCAAAATTACGCGATAGATACTTAATTTTTTGTTGCTGATACATTTTTTGCCAAACTGTAGTAAAAAATGTATTTTCCGTAAAAGTTGCGTGCTGCAACCAGGTATGTTCGTCATATTTATCATGCTCGTCATGGTTGCCCTTCGCAATCAAAAACGGCGTATCCTGCTGAACAAATTGTGTAGTAACTAATTGCAACATTTGCTGATCAATAAATGGATCATCACTGCCATCAATAATATCGCCTAAATGCACCAGCAAATCCAGCGGCACAAAGTTATTCAAAACCAAAAACTCCATAATATGTTGCAAACCATTGAAGCCATAGTAGCTATTGCTGTCGGTAAATTTAATATGTGTATCTGTAATAGCACCTATAATTAAAGAATCCGGGCTTATACATTGCTTGATATCATAAGCAAATTTTTGCAAATATCGCGTTGCCCAGAGCCGCGGCATAACTGGTATTTTTCGAAAATCAAGTTGATGCAAATAGCGATATAAAGGCAGTCCCCCATCTTTAGGCCAGTGAATATAATAAGGAAAATGAATCTGTTTCCAATAATTTTCATCAGCTGAACTCTGTCGAACCTGTCTGTTAGTCAATCTTAATTAGTCCCCCAAAAACAAAATAGATCCAGACGCATCGTCTCGATCTATTTATAATATTAAACAAAACATTGATAAGCTACGCACGGCTTTTGGTCATTGTTATAAATAACGCCGCACTCTTGAAAACCATTTTTAGTGATAACATGCTGCATAGCCAAATTATCCAGATGTGTATCAATCCGAATATCCGAAAAATCTAAGGCCACAGCAGCCGAAATTAAGTGTTGAATAAAAATAGAAGCTAAACCTTCGCCTTGGTGTCCCTTAGCAATCGCTACTCGATGCAAAATTGCGTAACGTTCCTTAGAATCTGGACGCCATTGACCTTCATGGATTTGATCATAACTGGCTTCGCCTTGGGTTTCCAAAGCTGCTACACCAACAACCTTGCCATCTTTGACCAAAAAATAAGCAATGCCACGATCAATATCATCCTGCAAAATGGCTTGATCTGGATAGCCCTCTTGCCAAAGATCTACACCACGACCTTTTAAAACGGTCTTTGCCTCTTCAATAATGGCAGTTACAGTAGCTAATTCATTGGATTGCACTTTACGCAAATGTGTGATTGGCATTGTATTATCCCTCCTGCAAATTTAGACACCGAGACATATTAACGAAATCACCACTAAAATGCAACCAAAATCATGCGTTTTTTTGCTGCCATTTACCTACCGCATGCGCAGCCAAAGCAACTGATAAAACCGCATCCGGTGATAAATTATTGCGCACATCACTCATGATGGTATTGGAAGCCACTGCCCCGATTACTTCTAGCGCATATTCAATTAAGTGCAAGTCAACTTGCACATCATAATTTTCGGTGAAATAAGGATTTTCATGATTGTAAGAAAAATTGATTTCACTATTGATAAAACTACCATCAACGTGATTAACCAAAACTCGATCCGCTAAATCAGCCAAAACCTGCTCAGAATTATGCAAAGTCAAACGATGGTCGGATTCATTTTCATAATAATCTTCTTCAGTCATTGTTAAATAATCTTGAACCGGCTGACGTAAAACTGCCAAATTATCCAGCAATTCATAGACTTTTTGCACATCTAAATACTGCTTGTGCGCCACAATTTGTTCAACATTGTCTTCCAGCCAATCGGCTAACTGGCTTACTTTATCGGACTTCATCCATTTTCCTCCCGAAACATCTCTTCGATGATTATAACTGTTTTTCATAAGTGATGCTAGGGCAACTGCTCAAATTAGATCTATGAAAAAGTCATTTAATTTTTCACTAATTACTAAAAATTGAATTCGTTTTCAAAATTAAATTGCTAATCATACGGTATTAGTATAAAATGAAAAAATCGTAGTTGACCACTAACCTAATGAACTAAATATTGATACTTTGAGGTGTAGAAAAAAATGGATGCAAATAAATTAGCCAAGCAGATCCTTGATCTGGTTGGTGGCGATGGCAACATCAATGCTGCGTGGCATTGCGCTACGCGTTTACGTTTCACTTTAAAAGACGTCAACAAAGCCAAAACTGAGGAAATAGACAATTTAGACGATGTCATTACAGTTGTACAAGCCGGCGGGCAATATCAAGTCGTCATTGGTAATGACGTTGGCAAAGTTTATGATGCTTTAGTTGCTATTGATTCACGTTTAGGTGAAGGGCAAGATGATAGCACTGCCACAGCAGATCAACCTAAATCAAAATGGTCAATTAAAGGTGCTTTTAACGGTTTTGTTACATTCATATCAGGTGCATTCACGCCATTTCTTGGTGCAATGGCTGGTGCTGGTATTCTGAAAGGTTTGTTGGCTTTATTCGTAGCCCTTCACTGGATGACACCAAAAAGTGGAACTTACTTAATATGGTATGCAGCTGCTGATGGTATTTTTTACTTCTTACCTGTCGTTTTAGCCTTTACAGCGGCTAAGCAATTAAAAGTCAATCAATTCGTCTCCGTGGCAATTGCGATGGCTTTGGTTTATCCGACTTTTTCAAACACTCATCTACATTTGAATTTTCTGTCGATACCAGTGCAATCAGCAACTTATACGACAACCGTTATTCCGATTTTGTTGGTTGTTGTTGTCCAGAAATTTCTTGAACCGCTATTCGATAAATTCTGGCACGAATCAGTCCGAAATATCCTGACGCCACTATGTTTATTAATGATTTTAGTTCCCTTGACATTACTAATCGTTGGTCCAATCAGTAACGCTATCAGTGCTTTCTTAGCCGGCGTCGTAACTATACTTTATAAAGCAGTGCCAGCATTATCTGGACTTGTTTTAGGTGGTTTATGGGAAGTATTTGTTATCTTTGGTGTCCATTGGGCCTTTGCACCAGTGATGATGAACAACTTGCAACAATTTGGTTATGATCCGCTAATGCCAATCTTATTACCAGCTGTTTTATCACAAGCAGGTGCTGCTTTAGGTGTCTTTTTAAAAGCCAAAGACGATAAAATGAAAGGTTTAGCAGGTTCTAATGTAATTACAGCTATTTTTGGGATTACCGAACCAACCGTTTATGGTATTACTTTGAAACTCAAGAAGCCTTTCTACTGTGCTGTTATCGGTGGTGGTATTGGTGGTGCAATCGTTGCTTTTTCTGGTGTACATGCCAATGTTGTTGGTTTAGCAAGTATCTTGTCCATTCCAACATTCATCAGTAAAGGTTTACCGCTTTCTCTAGTTGGGGATGCTGTAGCATTCATCTTAGCTGCTGTTTTGACTTATTTCTTTGGCGGTGTAAATAATAAATCCACTAAAGATGCTGCCCCAAAAGCTGCTACTAATGATGGTGAAACAGCTTTAATGGCCCCTGTTAAGGGTATCGTGTTGCCACTTTCTGATGTTAATGATCAAGTTTTCGCTTCTGAAGCTATGGGTAAAGGGATTGCTATTGTACCCGAAGATAATGTTGTCACATCTCCAATTTCTGGAACTATCAGTGTCGCTTATCCAACAGGTCATGCTGTGGGTATTACGGGTGATGATGGTGTCGAAGTGCTCTTGCATCTTGGTATTGATACGGTCAACTTGAACGGCGAACATTTTAAGATGTTAGTTGAAAAAGGTCAGCAAGTAGCTGCTAGTACACCATTGATTGAATTTGATTATAAAGCAATCAAAGATTCTGGTTATGACAACACTGTCATGATGATCATTACTAACTCTAAAGATTATGATTTTCATTTCAGTGAAGACACACAAGCTGACAATAACGATTTGATTGATGTTACACCAAAAGCTGAATAAATTGAAAACACTAAAAAAAGCGATCCGTTTAATAGCGGGTCGCTTTTTTTATATTATAATAATTTTTCTAATTCTTCTAAGCGCTGTTCAAAAACAGCAAATGCTTGGCGCAAATAATCCGGTTTAGTCATATCTACACCCGCAGCATTCATAATCTCAAGCGGATATTTAGAACTGCCCGCTTTTAAATAATCCAAATATTTAATTTGTGCTACAGCATTATTGTGCACTAAATTCTGACTTAAAGCACTAGCAGCCGCAAAACCAGTTGCATACTGATAAACATAATAATTCATATAAAAATGTGGTATGCGCGCCCATTCCAAAGCAATTTGCGGATCATTAACGACATCAATGCCATAATAACAGGCATTCAAATCGCCGTAATATTGTGACATAAACTCTGCAGTTAACGGCTTACCTTGAGCATCAGCTTGATGAATAAAATGCTCAAACTCCGCAAATTGCGTCTGACGAAAAACAGTCCCCTTAAAGCCGTCTAAATAATAATTCAAGACGTACGCACGGATGTGTGGATCAGATTGCGTCTGCAATAAATATTCTGTTAATAAATTTTCATTGGTAGTCGATGCAATTTCTGCCAAAAAAATCGGATAATCACCATAAACATAAGGTTGCGTATTGCGCGTGTACCAGCTGTGCACGCTGTGCCCCGTTTCATGAACCAATGTATATAAATTATCCAAGTTATCTTGCCAATTTAACAAAATATATGGCGGGGTATCATAAGAACCGCCAGAATATGCTCCGGAACGCTTGCCTTGATTTTCCACTACATCAATGTAACGATGCTCAAAAATTTCTTGGACACGTTGCAAATAATCTACACCTAATGGCTGCAAAGCTTGTTTGGCTGTTTGTTTAGCCTGGGCCAGTGTATATTTGATAGGTGCCTCACCCACTAATGGTGTATATAAATCATACATGTGTAATTCTGGTAATCTTAAAACTTTTTTACGTAATTTAACATAACGATGCAACAAATCTAGATGATCATTGACTTCCGTTATTAAAGTATCATAAACGACTGGTGGGATTTGATTTTGCGCTAATGCAGCTTGTCGCGCACTAGCATAATGATGAACTTTAGCATAATAATTATTCTTTTTAACTTCACCTGCCAAAGAAGACGCTAAAGTATTTTTAAATTGACCATAAACTTGGTACAATGCAGCAAAAGCTTGCTTACGCACCTCAGGTGCAGATGATTCCAGCAAAATGCCATACACACTATCAGATAATTGCACCGAATGACCTTGCACATCCTGGATTTCCGGAAATTGTAGATCGGCATTCGTCAATACATTAAAGACATTGCTACCCGTATTGAAAATATCGCTAGCACCGGCAAGCAAAGCTTCTTGTTCTGCATTTAAAACATGATCACGCTTATTAGTAATCTGTGCAATAAAATGCTGATATATTTGCAATTGCGGTTCCTGCAAATATTGCTGCAAAGTTTCCGTATCAATGTTTAAAATGGCAGGCTCCAAAAAGGCGGTTGCAGAACTAACTTGTGCCACTAGGGCATCAGCTTGAGCCTGGTAGCCTTGATAATGATTATTTTTGGTGTCTTGATCACTCTTCAAGCTGGCATAAACATAGACTTTTTCTAATTGGCGATAAAGTTGCAGTACTGCTGTAATTTCTTGCGCCAGTTGACTAGCAGAATCAATCAGCGTTCCAGCTAATTCACCAATCTGTGCTGTATGTTCTTGTACTTGTAATAAAGCTTTTTCAAAATCTACATCATCAGCAAAAACTTTTGTAGTATCCCATGTCAACTCCACGGGAACTTCCGATCGCAAGGGTAATTGTTGCACTTCGTCCATCAAGGATCCTCCGACAATAATTATTTATTTGTTTTTTCAGGAATAGTTTTATTATCTAAATCCGTTTTTACCACGATTACATCAACGGGTGCATTGCGTGTCACATAAGAAGACACTGATCCCACTAGCAAGCGTTCCACAGCATTCAACCCAGTAGCACCAATGATAATCAAATCATCATGATGATCTTTGAGAAAATCAAAAGAAATAATTGTTTTTGGATCACCAAAGCGCACGTGAATGTTGATTTTATCAGCATCTAAGCCGTCAGCAATCATCTGTTCTTGCAATTGTTGCAAATAATTCTGTGTATCTTCAGTAATTTCGTAAATAATATCCCCAGTCAACATCCCACCATACGCACCGACAAATTGCCGCGTATCCAAAACATTAAGCACATCAACATCTGCCTGATTACGAATTGCTACTTGCGTGGCTTTTTTCAATGATACTTCTGATTCTTTAGAACCATCGACTGGTATTAAAATCCTACGGTATTCCTTCATGAGATCCACCCCTTTAATTACTTACGGATCAAATTTATTTCATTTAATACATTTTAATTGTAGCATACGCGCCAAAACTTAAGCACAATAGACACTTGTTATAAATTTGACTGTTCCTATGATGCCAATCTTTGATAGAATAGGTTTAATAATTTATTGGAGGGACCAGTATATGCAAAATGAACGTCTCCTAAACATTAAATCGGGAATGAATTTTCGTGAATTAGGTGGCTATAAAAATAAAGAAGGTCGCCAACTTAAATATCATAAACTGGTACGTTCGGCTAGTTTGGGTAATTTATCTGACTCTGATCTGCAATATTTGACAGATTATGGTGTGCGTTACGATATTGATTTTCGTTCCATTGACGAACAAAAAAGTGTTCCAGACAAAGTACCTGATCAAGCAGAATACATTTTTGATCCAGTTTTTGATGTTGATTTGACTCAAGCTTCCAAATTTAACGAGCAAGAAGAGCAAGATCAAGGACACAAATTAGAGGGCGTTGACCGTATTCCAGCTGATGGAAATGCCGATATGCTAGAGACTTATCATGATTTAATCAATTTAGATAGTTCCAAAAAAGCTTATCGTTTGTTTTTTGACAAGTTATTAGCTAATGATCAAGATGGGCAAGCCGTTTTATTTCATTGTACAGCAGGTAAAGATCGAACCGGCATGGGTGCCATCTTTGTTCTAACGGCTCTAGATGTTGATCGTGATACTATAATTCAAGATTATTTATTAACCAATCAAGCTTCTAAACCTTTTATTGATGATCAAATTAAACAAATGCAACAAAAAAAATTAGATCCCAATCTCATTACTTCTGTGAAAGCATTATTAGCTGTTAAAACAGATTACTTGCAAGCTGCCGATGCTGCAGTGCAAAAAACATCTGGTACTTGGCAAAATTATTTACGTACTGAATTAAAGGTTACTGATTCAGAAATCAAGCAACTACAAGCAATTTATCTAGATTAATTGGAGGATCCTTTGATGGAAAAAGTTTATTTTAGTCATGACGGTGCTGTCGACGATTTTATTTCCTTATTTTTACTTTTACAAATGGAAAATGTTGAATTAATCGGCGTAGGCGCCATTGGCGCCGACAGTTATGTCGAACCGGCAGTCAGTGTCAGTCGCAAGATCATTGATCGATTCGGACACGGCGCTCAATTAGAAGTCGCACAATCTAATTCTCGCCCCGCCCATCCTTTCCCTAAAGAATGGCGTTTAGACTCTTATTCCGAGAACAATTTAGCTATTTTAAATGAACAAACTGCAATCAAAACGCCTTTAGCTGATAAATTGGCCCATGAAGATTTAGCTGATAAATTAATGCAAAGTACTGAACCTGTAACTCTAGTTATGACTGGTCCATTAAGTGATTTAGCGCGTGCTTTGAAGTTGCAGCCAGCTATCAGCACTAAAATTAAGCGCATTGTTTGGATGGGCGGTACTTTCATGGAAGCTGGCAATGTTGCAGAACCAGATTCTGACGGCACCCAGGAATGGAATGCTTTCTGGGATCCAGAAGCTACCAAAATCGTTTTCGACACTGATATCCCGATCGAAATGGTCGCCTTAGAAAGTACCATTAATGTGCCATTAACTAACTCCGTCCGTAATTCTTGGGCACAACAACATGAACACGTTGGCTTGGACTTTTTAGCCAACAGTTATGCCTTTGTACCTGAACTAAACCAATTTGAGACTAATTCCACCTATTATCTTTGGGACGTTTTAACGACTTGTTATTTCTATGATGCATCTTTAGTACAAACTAAACGTGTCAATTGTGATGTTTCAATTACTGCACCAAGTGATGGGCGGACTTTCTTAAAAGAAGATGGTCGTCCCGTAACTTTAGTTCATGACGTAGATAATGCTAGATTTTTCCAAACTATCCAGAAATTAGCTAAACGTGCAGATGATTAAATAAAAAAGTTTTCCCAACCTATTTGGTCGAGAAAACTTTTTTAATACATACTTTAATTAGATTGGGTCACATCACTAGATAGCGTCCAAGTTAAGTCAGCTATATAAGGAATTGGCTTTTCCTCATTCATTTGTAGGTGATCACTATTTGCAGCAGCTGTTTCAATGTGAACATAACCACCCTTGCTTTCAGGACCGGACGGACCAAAGTTGACCGCCGTTGTACCTCCACGTCGAGCACCCTTAACTATCCAAAAAATATTGTTATCTCCTTTAGCAGAAACAATCCCCCTTGATGTGTAAGGAACAGAAGCATCATTTATCACAGTACCTGATTTATTGTTATATACAGGCATCTGATCACCAGGATCAAAAATTGGGTTACGAGCAGGTGTAGTGGGTGCTGTTGAACTAGGATTCAGAGAAAAGCGCAAAGGCAAATCAACTTTATTACTATCAGTACTGGAATCACCATTTGCATAAAAATAACCCAGTTTGACACTTAAATTCCAGTTAAATGCAGGATCACTGACTCCAGGATCAATTCTTGCATCCGTTACAACGGCCACGCGTTGTTGCTTCTTAGAAGATATCATGTCCCCCTCAGTACCTAGTTTAACCGTCCCAAAGTCTAAGTTAGGTACTTGCACTAAAGCTAAATCGCCACTTTCAAAAGCAATTCCCGCTTTTGATGTTCCAGAATTCCCTGAAGCAGAATTAGAATCACCTAAAGCAGGCAATGCCGCATCCCCTTCAGCAGCTAATATTGGTTGTACATTGCAGACTGTATGAACCAAAAAGAGGGGCGAAATTGCACAAATCGCTCCTTTTAGTTTAAAAAAACGCATAAATTCCCCTACCTCAAAAAATAATAATAATTAAACGAACATTTATTATTATAAATTATTTAAGATAGTAGCGCAGTAACATTGTTAAAATTTAAGCATAATAAAAAAGCCATAACAAATTTTAATTTGTTATGGTTTTTAATCTAATTAAACCCTTTAAATTGCCAATTATTAACTTCTGGCAAGTCATCACCATTTTCACGAATGTAATCATGATGGGCTTGCAATTTATCATCCATTTTTTGACTAAAGCCTTGATCCTCAGTGCCATAAACTAGTTGCGCTGCATGTTGTGCTAGATGAAAACGATCCAATTCATTAACAACTCGCATATCAAATGGTGTTGTAATATCACCATTTTCACGATAGCCATGTGCATACATCTGGTGATTATGCCGTTCATAGAAAATATTACGTAAAATATCTTCATAACCATGGAAAGCAAAAACAATCGGCGTATCAGTTGTGAAAATAGCATCAAATTGTTCATCACTTAAACCATGTGGATTTTGCTCTGGGACTTGTAATTTCAACAAATCTACCACATTCACAAAACGAAGCTTCATGTCTGGATATTGTTCGTGCAATAAATCAATCGCAGCCAATGCTTCCATATTAGGTTCAGTTCCGGCTGCTGCAAACACGATGTCTGGTTTTTGACCGTGATCGTTACTTGCCCAATCAATAACTTTCAAACCAGAATTGACTAATTCTTCAGCTTCAGCCATAGAATAAAATTGTGGTCGCGGTTGCTTGGAAGCAATAATCAAATTGATTACCTCTTCATCGTTTAATGAATGATTAGCCACGGCTAATAGTGTATTAGCATCGGCTGGTAAATATTCACGAATATATTCCGGCTTCTTCTCGGCTAAATGCGTGATAATACCGGGATCTTGATGCGTATAACCATTGTGGTCTTGTTGGAAAGATGTGGAAGTAGAAATCACATTTAAAGCGGGGTATTTATTACGCCACGGTTGCTCGTTAGCTTTACGAAGCCATTTGAAATGCTGTGTCAACATGGAATCCACGACGCGCAAGAAAGCTTCATAGCTAGCAAAAATTCCATGCCGCCCTGTCAAAGTATACCCTTCTAGCCAGCCTTCCGCTTGATGCTCTGACAACTGTGCGTCCAAAATGCGACCCGCCGGTGCTTCAAATTCATCGTTTGGTTTTTTAATTGCTTCCATCCATTGTCGATCACTTGCTTCAAACATATGCATCAAACGGTTAGACATAGTTTCATCAGGACCGAAGAACCGAAAATTATCCGGATTCTTCTTGATCAAATCGCGCAAATAATTACCTAATTCCACCATATCTTGGGCAATTAGAGAACCAGGCTTATCAAATTGTAGCTGATAGTTATGAACGTCAGGCAAGTTCAATGGTTTAGGATCCAAACCACCATTGGTAATTGGGTTCATCGCCATGCGCTTGTTGCCTTTTGGTGTCAAAGCTTTAATTTGCGATTTCAGCGTACCCTTTTCGTCAAATAATTCATCAGGATGATAGGACTGTAGCCAACTCACTAATTGATCAGCATGTTCCATATCATTCTCATCAACAGGGATCGGAATTTGATGTGCACGGAAAGAATCTTCAATTGGTTGCCCATCCCAAGTTTTAGGACCCGTCCAACCTTTAGGAGCGCGGAAAATAATGACTGGCCAATTGCCCATTTTGGCATCTTCGGCACTGTTTTGACGAGCCGCATGTTGAATAGCTTGAATTTTTTCGATTGCTTGATCCATAGCTTGTGCCATTTCGGGATTCATTTTATCAGGATTAGTACCTGACACAAAAATCGGATCCCAGCCCAAACCTTGGAAATACTGTTTCAAATGTTCATCATCTTTACGAGCTAAAATAGTTGGATTGGAAATCTTAAAACCATTCAAATTTAAAATAGGTAAAACAGCACCATCTTTAACTGGATTGATGAAGACATTAGATAACCAAGAAGCCGCTAATGGTCCCGTTTCTGCTTCACCATCGCCAATGACTACTGCAGCAATCACATCAGGATTATCCAAAATGGCACCGACACCATGTGATAAAGAATAACCTAGCTCACCACCTTCATGAATGGAACCAGGTGTTTCAGGAGCCGCATGTGAAGCAATCCCACCCGGAAAAGAAAATTGCTTAAATAATTTTTGCATACCGGTTTCATCAGCACTGATTTCTGGATAGATTTCACTATAGCTACCATCCAAATAGGAATTAGATACCATGACTTGTCCACCGTGTCCGGGACCTTCAATATAAAACATGTTCAAATCATATTTATTAATAACCCGATTCAAATGCGTATAAATAAAGTTTTGTCCTGCAATAGTTCCCCAATGACCAATCGGATGCACTTTAACGTCACTGGATTTTAAGGGACGCCGCAACAAAGGGTTATCTTTTAAATATAATTGTCCCACTGAAATATAATTGGCTGCATTAAAGTACTGGTGCATTAAATCAAAATACGCCGGACTACTGTAATCTGTCATAATATCCTCCTTTAAATCACAACTTACCGAAATTCTTTATTAACATAGGTTATTTATAAACTGAAATCGTTTTTTTGTCAACCAGTTAAAAAAATGGTACGTTCCAATTTATTTGTTAAGATCAACAAACGTTGCAAAATTAAAAAACTGATAATGTAAACGCATACTGGAATATTCGAAAGGTAAGCCATCATCTGTAAAAAAAATACCGTTAACCACACCTACTGGCTGTTCCGAAGTCAAATGCAGTAATTTTTGATCTGTAAGCGTTGAAGGTGCCACCGTAATATCTAGATAAGAACGATTAATAATCTTATTATCATGAACTTCTAAATAATTGAATAACGACTGTTCCAACACTTTATGGGACAAATTAGGCAACAAACGCACAGGTATATAGCTGGTTTCCACCAAAATTGGCGTATCATCCAGCGAACGCAAGCGCTGAAAAACATATACAAAATCGTCAGCAGTTAGAAATAAATTTTGTTGAATTTCAGCAGTTGGTTGCACCACATTCAAATCTAAAACCGTAATTTTTTGTGCTTGTCCATTAGTTACAATTGACGTAGTCAAGCCCACGTTATCACCCGTATAATCCAAAGAAGTTTGATTACGCAAAAACAATGGATTCACAAAATTACCAGCACCTTGCTTTTTGAAAATGATGCCTTGATCAGCGAGCACTTGCACTGCACGCTTAATGGAACTGCGACTTACTGCAAAATTGTCTGCCAGGGTACGTTCATCCGGCAAGCGCCAATGCGGATATTTTTCATCAATAATATTTTGCTTAATAGTCTGCGCAATTTGCATATATAGCGGTTTTTTCATTCATTAACCTCCATTAATTCTTCATACTATCATAATTCCACAATAATTCTTTTTATAATCCAAGACCAGCTTCATAGAATATTCTAAAAATCACTGGTATAATTAAGCACAAAATCATTTTGAAATGAGGAGTAATTGTTTTGTCTGATGCTCAGATATTCATCAACATTATTTGGATTCTGGTAATTTTTGTTTTAGCCTTTTTCTTTATTTTAGCGGAATTTGCACTCGTTTCCACGCGTCCTAGCCAAATTGAGGACGCCTTAGAGAATAACCAAGGCAACGTTAAAAAATTAAAGCGTGCTAAATATATGCTGGAACATCTTAATGAGTACTTATCGACTACCCAAGTAGGTACAACCGTGACCAGCTTAGTATTAGGTTGGATTGGTGAAGATACTTTACAAGCTTTTTTTGATCACGTGCTAGATATTTCACTGAAATCTTCACCTACCATTCATGCTATCAGTTCCGTAATTGCTTTGCTACTTTTGACCTATTTACAAGTTGTAATTACAGAAATTGTCCCGAAGAATATTAGTATTGATTTACCTTTAAAAATGCTTTTATTAACAGTCACACCACTAAAAGCTTTCCATACGATTGCTTATCCATTTGTTTGGTTATTGAATGTTTCCGCCACCGGTATTGTTAAGATGATTGGTATGAAACCTGCTGATTCAGAGAGCGAGGCGTTTACGCAATCCGAAATTTTGCGCTTGTCACAAGCTTCTGTAAGCAACGGTGAGCTGGATAAAAACGACTTAATTTATATGCGTCGAGCCTTTGACTTGAACGATAAGAGTGCTAAAGACATCATGATTGATCGAACCCGTTTATATGTAGTTGATATTACAGACACGGTTAATGACGTTATAAAAGATTATTTGCAGCAAGGTTTCTCGCGCTTTCCAGTTGTAGCTGATAACGATAAAGATAAAATTTTAGGTTACGTTTATGTTTATGATTTGGTACGCCAAAAGCAAGTTGACGGTTCCATTCCAATTAGCCGAATGTTGCGTTCTATGGTGACTGTGCCTGAAAGCATGCCGATTCATAGCGTTTTAAATCAGATGATTGCTAAGCAAACGCCAATCGTTGTTGTCGTTGACGAATATGGTGGTACCAGCGGGATCGTCACAGATAAAGATATTTATGAAGAGTTATTCGGGACTGTGAAAGACGAAGTAGATAATGTTTCTGAAGAATACATCACTAAAAATAAAGATGGTTCCTACAATGTCAGCGGTCAAACCACACTATATGATTTCGAACGTTACTTTAAAGTGGAAATCAGCGAATTCAAAGAATCCGATATCGTAACTTTATCAGGGTACTTTATTGATAAGTATCCTAATTTGCACCTTAATAGCGTGATTCATCTAGATCAATTTACACTCAAAGTAATTGATTTTGAGCATTCTTATGTCAATAAATTTCAAGTAACAATTGATAAAACCGCTCCTGTTGAAAACAATAATGAATTAAAATCATTGACAGATTAACAAGTCAACATAAAAAGCATCATTAATCATCAGATTAATGGTGCTTTTTTACGTGAATAATTCCAAGAAAAACTTATAATAAAATAAGAATGGGGGGATGGGAATTTGCATAAACAGCAATTGGGATTTGGCAGCATTATTTTACTAGGTTTGAATGCCATCATCGGCTCAGGAATTTTCTTATTACCTAACCAAGTTGCGCGATTGATGGGTACAGCTAGCCTATTGGTAATTGGTTTTGATGCTGTTTTAGTAATCAGTATCGCACTCTGTTTTGCCCAAGCAGCTACTTATTTCCACCAAGATGGCGGACCTTACTTATACGCTAAGAGTGCCTTTGGAGGCTTTGTTGGATTTGAAGTGGGTTTTATTACCTGGGTAATTTGCATCATTGCCCAAGCTACTATGACCGCTGCTTTTGAAACCGAGTTAGTGACCATTTTTCCTGCAATGCACCCATTTAAAGCATTGATTGCCAGCGCAATCATTATTATTTTGGCAATGATTAATCTTACAGGTGTTCAGGCTTCTAAAATTACAATTAACGTGGTGACTATTTCTAAACTCCTGCCATTAATTTTGTTTATCGCTATCGGAATTTTCTTTATTCGTGGACAAAATTTTGTACCGTTTTTCCCGCATGGTCATTATCAAAAAGGTTCTTTTGCTCCGGCGGCTATTACAATGTTCTACGCCTTTACCGGTTTTGAAGGCATGGTATTAGCAGCAGGTGACATGAAAGATGCTACTCACAACCTACCTAAAGCTATCACGCTAGTAATTAGTTGTGTCGCTCTGATTTATGCGCTGATCCAAATTACAACGACCGGCATCTTGGGTCAACAACTGGCTCACAATAATGTTCCCATTCAAGCTGCTTTTCAAAAAATTACAGGTCCAGTGGGTAACGACATTGTGGCTGCCGGTACTTTGTTGTCAACTGGTGGATTGATGGTGACCTCTAGTTTTATAACTCCGCGCGCTGGCGTTGCTCTAGGCGAAGGCGGTAGTTTGCCACGTTGGTTTGCCAAAAGAAATCAAGCTAACGCACCGTGGGTCACCATCATCATTAGTTTAAGTCTGACTTTAATTCTAGTTTGGTCGGGATCATTTAAGTTTCTCGTTCAAATTAGTGCCATTTCGCGTTTTGCGCAATATCTACCGACCTGTTTAGCGGTTTTAGTTTTTGCGCACACCAAAAAATTATCACCAAAGCAATTTCATTTAAAAGGTGGTCCAATAATACCATTACTAGCCATTGGAGTAAGTTTATGGCTCTTAATCCAAGTCAAATGGCAACAACTAATTCTCGGTTTAGGCGCACTAATCGTTGCCATACCAATTTATGGGTTCATGCATTGGCGAAAAATTGATCATGCTAAACATTACTAATCACATTACGTGACAAAGTTCGTGAATGTTTTTACCATTAGCCTAATGGGGGGCGAAGTACATGCACCATTTACGAAATTGGATCATCTTGAGCATTTGCTTTTTCAGTTTAACAAATACTTTTACAGCTATAGCAACAACACAAAATACTGCAGTTGTGCCTATTTTTAGTCAAGACGGCACCAGTTGGGGAACGGGAACATATATTGCACCTAACGTGATTTTAACAGCAGCGCATGTAATCACTGGTCTAAAAAACCAACCTATTTTCACTTTAGACGGTCAAGGAAAACGCTATACTGTAAGCAAACAAAACACTGTTCTTAATCCGAAATATTCTGCTCATTCGGATAATTATGATATTGCAGTAATCAAACTACCCAATACTTATAATTCTCATTATTATCAACTTAGTAACCCTACTGCCAACACCTTTTTGGCTGACTGGACTAGTTATCCAGTGCAAAACGCGCATCATCCACAAATCAGGCAAACACTAGCCGTCAAAAATCAAGGCCTTGTCACCAACGGGACAAATGATTACGTGGGTAGTGCCTGGACTAAAGTTGAATCTAAGCCTGGCGAGTCTGGCGCTGCTTTAACCAATCAACAACATGTTTGCGGTATTTTGGTCAGCCTAAACGAAGATAATCAACAAACTAATTTTTGTCTTTTGCGCGGAGCAAATTGGCATTTCGTACAAAGACAATTAAAGTAACGAAATTTGTGCTGTTTGACATTGTTGGCGCATTTCTTGCGACCAAATGCTAGCTTGCACTTCGCCAATGTGTGCCTTACCTAATAACAGCATACATAGCCGCGATTGTCCGATACCACCGCCAATGGTCAATGGTAATTCATCATGTAAAATTGCTTGGTGATAAGGATATTGTAGGCGTTCTGGCACTTTAGCAACTGTAATTTGCTTTTGTAAGGCGCTGGCATCCACTCGAATACCCATACTGGAAATTTCTAACACTGCTTGCAACAACTCATCCCAAAACAATAAATCACCATTTAACTGCCAATCATCATAATCTGGAGCACGCCCATCATGCTTTTTCCCATCACTGAGAGTAGCCCCAATCTGCATCACAAAAACAGCCCCCCATTGTCGGCAAATCTCCATTTCACGTTGCTTTGGTGTTAGATTAGGATAACGCTCCAGCAATTCTTGCGTTGTGATAAAGTACAATTCTTCAGGCAAAGTTGGCGTAGCTTGCGGGTAAAGTTCCCTAATATAGTCAGCAACTTGTTGAATAGCTTGAAAAATCTGCTGTACCGTGTATTGGAGCGTCGCTAAATTTCGTGCATCACGCGTAATGACGCGCTCCCAGTCCCATTGATCGACATATAATGAATGAAAATTATCTAATATCTCGTCCTTACGAATCGCTTTCATATCCGTATATAAACCTTCATGCACAGCAAAGCTATATTTTTTTAAGGCAACACGCTTCCATTTGGCCAATGAGTGCACGATTTCTAATTTTTGTCCAGGTAAAGCTGGAGCAGTGAAACTAATTGGTGTTTCCACACCATTTAAATTGTCATTTAAACCAGTTTTTGATTGAACGAATAACGGTGCCGTTACTTGCTGCAAATTAAGCGAAGAGCTAAACTTTTTTGCAAAAGTAGTACGAATCTCCTGCACTGCCATTTGCGTTTGGCGCAAGGATAATTTTGCTTGATAGTGCTCTGGTAAAATTAAAGTCATAATTGGTTCCCCCACGAAAGTTATTAAAACTAAAAAAGCCCGCCATCCCTAATCAAAGGGACGACGGACGCGCGGTACCACCCTAGTTGCTTATCAAAGCCAACTCAATAATAAAATGATAACGGATGATTACCGAAATACCCTACTGCTTGTCAGTTTCAGGCACCTAATTACAAAAAGTGTTCTTCAAATGGTGGATTTGGCGTTCACACTAATCGCCAATCACTGTGAAATTTCACCATTTTACTGTCTTTTTGAATGTCTTTAGTTTTATTAACGATAGCTTAACATATTATATTAGAAATGCAAGGACTTCGATTAGGAAAATGTAATCATTTGTTTTTAAGAAAGTCAAAAGATTTCTCTTGCAGAGACCTATTATATTACCAAAAAGTAGAAAAGACATAGTGCCTACGACAGAGATACCGCCCCTAATCAATACTATGCTTTTTTTCTGATCACACAGTAGCATAAAAATAACTTATGACTGTATTTAGGTGATTATATAAATACATTATCTCATTTCTAGTTTATCATAATGTATTGTTTTAATACGATATGTCTTAATATCTGATTCAATCTGAAGTATTTTTGAATTATTTGGTGACCCGTCAAATAAAACAACATTTTTAAAATTATTATCAAATGTACTCTTATACATTATACCGTCAATATCTTGTGCTTTAATTATGTCACTCATAAATTCAGTAGGAACAAGATCTATTTCAGATTTATCCTTTTTACTAAATTCAACCATGGCTGCATCAATATCTTGCAAAATATCATAATTCATAAGATAGCGGCTTAATACTGGAGAAGTAAAAATACTAATATTTGCAATTTGTCCTAAATCCACTACCCTTAAGTCATCAGTTGTAACTTGAAAGGTTGCTACCGTACATACATCATTGACGGATGCCCTGATCTCTTTTAAGCACACATCTTCGTCATAACTGAGATATAAATATCCAATTCCTGAAGCATTTAATCTGCCTGAAGTGGCTACCCTTCTAGGAGCAGCCCATAATTCTTCAGGCTTCAAAGCAATCCCATCATCACTTATTCTTGCTCTAAATAATTTATCTTCATTTCCATTTTTTAATGGAACCTCACAATCCTGGAAAAAAGCAATTAAAACTTGTTCGTTAACTAATTGTGAATGAAATCGATTATTAAATTTAATATCTTCTTTAAACTCATTCCAAGTTTTTCCTTTGAATATTCCTTCATCTTGTATTTTCTCCGGATACAACAGATAAGTTGGAATAATATCATCACTAAAAAGAGCGGGATCTTCTTTAATTCTATTTGGAAGAAGATGTTGCAAGAATCTCAAAATCTTGTTAGATGACATTGTCTCGGAAAATATGGAAGTATGATACTTTAAATAATCTGATAATGTAGATAGTTTATAATTCTTTTGTTCCAGTACTTGTCCATCAAAATCGTGTGTAAATTCATCTAATAAACCTTCAAAGTCTGAAGCAATATCCTCAGCATTATCTAAATCTAAAACATTTGTATAAGAATTTTTACAAAAGTCGCATGTTCCTTTCTTATTTAAAGACTTAATACGTTGTATAATATCCCTATCTTGAAAACATTCAACACAACACTTCATTTAATTTTACCGTCTAAGAAATTGCTCATTATTTCCAGATGATGTTTGATTGACTTTCTTTTAACAACACCAAGTCCAGGATAATCTCCCGTACGATGTAATTCTTGAAATTCATTCATAGCAATAGAATTATTTTTTATCTTAAAACTTGCACTCTGATCCCCATACCACTCAATTAGTTTGTTCAATGCCTCTTTAAATTTTCTACTTGGATTCCCGATACCATCATTAGAATCAGATACAAAATGATGAATACGCAACTTATTATCATTATCAAAATAAACTATGTGTATAGCGATAGCCTTAGGAGCAAAACCCTTTTCCATATATTCGGATCCTATCATTGAATAATCGCTAAAACCATAAAATCCATCTTGCTTATAAAATAAATGCTCGGATGAAAAGACTTGATCTGTATCTTCTGCGTAATCTTGATTTCTATCTTTTTTATCATATACATCGTTAAGTTCAATAATTTTAAAATTATTAACACGCTTTGCATCACGCATTTTGTCTCTATTATAAGTATCAATAACCAATAATGTATTATCACCATAAACGTTCTCTATATTCATCTCAGATTTTTTATCCAAAATAAACATGCGATATTGATTATTATTAGTACTAATTTTTTCACTGAAATTATCATTTAAAAAATAGGCACGAATGAACTCACTTGAATTTCTAATTTTCTCTATATCTTCATCGTTTTTGAAACCTTGATAATTACCCAATTTAGAGTCTTGAATAACGGCAATAGATCTATTAATCTTATAAAATTGCTCTAAAGTTTTTTTTAAGGTTGATGATGATGAAGCATTAGTAGGTTCAATTACAGGGACAATTTTGTCGCTAAGTCTCTGCTCTTCAAGAAGTTCTCTTAAAGCTAACAATTCATTTTGCTTTCCCCTGAGTAATGGATAATACATAACTACACATCCCCCATTTTTTTAGTTAAAAACCGATCTAATCTTTCAAAATTATCTTTCTTATAACTTGAAAAATAAACTAAACTCTTTATTTCGCGCGGAACCATTTTAAACTTTTCTATATTATCAGTGTCTACACCCCTTCTTTGTTTTAATTGCCACAACATTTCCTCTTGTGCTTTAAGAACATCCAATTCCTTAAATATTTGAAAACACGCATCATAGTATTCAAAATCCTTAGTTTTTGGCAAGTATCCAAAATTATCTTTCAAAATAGCTTCAAACTCATATTTTCTCAAAACTTTAAACATAGATTCATAATCTAATTTTTTTTCATACTTAATTGCTTTTCTTTCCTCATGTAATGTATTTCGTTTAGTTAAAACAATAATGCCAACTTCAGGGATATCAAGACTATTTTTTATTTGTTCTACGTGGCTTATATCCGTAACAATATTACAAAAGGAAAAAACATGATAATAATTTTCTATTTGGTCTTTTAATCTCTTTAAATTATCTAGTTCAGTTTTAATTTCATACGCCTGACCTACTCCATTGATAATAAGAAAATCCAGAATACATTTATTAACAGGAAGTTCTCTAATTGCTGTTGAAGTATTAATACTATGCCGTCCCAACAATATTTTGTTAAGCAATGTATTTTTATAAAAATATTCATTGCGGTGTTTCTTAGACATATAATCATAAATAATATTTAGCGCTTGTAAATTAGAAACAGAACTGGATGGTTCAATTAACTCGTTAATAACATTTTTATAAACAGTAACATTTTGTCCAGAAATAACTTTTTCTAATGAGTTTACCGTAAATAGTTTATTCAATAGTATCTTTATATTCATTTTTATAGCCTCATTTAGCAGTTGGGGGATACAATACTATATAAAATCAACATAAAAAATTATTGACAAATATTATAATGATTCTATACCTCATTGGATCAGAAAACACCCCAAACAATAAATTTAATGAATTATTTAGTTTAATACAGCTTCACCAAAAAGTTCAGAGCACTATTAACAAGTGGGGTTAAGCACCCAAAGTCTCTTTGTTTTATCTAATGCACATTCAATCTTGCTTGAAATAAAATATAAACTAAACTTATTTGTAATCGTAAACAATACATTTTTTTAAAATTCAATTGACATATATAAACTACCAATAAAAACATAATAAATCAATTTATTCTTTTAATAATAATTAAACTTTATGATGTACATTTTTGCAATTATTGTGAATTCAAAAATATCATATTAACCTCTTCCACTAAAGTCTTTATGTCCAAAAATTCTGCAACCTCCCCAACTTTCGCTAATTGCTTCCGTCCGAACGTTTGATTGCCAAACAAATATTCGATTTTAGCATTTTCAAACTGGAACAATAATTGATATCCCGCCAAGGTACTCCCCGTCGTAACTTGAGTACACAACCTCAAAACCACTTTGGCTGACGAAATAGCTTCTTCTTCGATCAACCGATCAGCACAATTAATTAATAAAGTCGCAAAAATTTCCGTGCTGTGAGGATACATTGCATAACGCTTTTGAACTTTCCAGGCTTCTTGCAACAAATTAATCAACATTTCTAAAGGCAATACATAGCAATTATTCGCTAAAAATTTGATATCTGCCAAAGTCCAGGTCGCTAAATTGGCAAAATAATTAATTACAAGTTGTGATTCCTGCTCGTCAAACGGATTATTTTTCTGATAGCAATCTAACAAGCGATAACTCGCCAACTGCACACGTTGCACCCCCGTATGATTGGCTTCTATTTGCTGTAAATATTTATTAAAATACTGCAACTGACCGCTATTCCAAGCAGTGCCCGTCACATAATGATAGTAATTGGCAAGACTAGGCTGATAATGATTGTCAATCCATTCAAATTCCTCTAGAGAAAGCATTAAGTTAGCCAAAACTTGTCTAAACTTATCTGCTGCCAGCATACGTTCATCCTTCTCAAACGCGATAGCATTAGGCTTAGAGCAAACATCCACGTAGACTTGTTTCAAAGTCAGATCCTTTTGCTGACGAATCTGTTTAACTGTCATTCCATACATAAATCCACCGCCTAGTTAAGAATAGTTAACTTTTTAATTTAATTACATTAAAGCACGGCATAATCTTTTTAGCAAAAACAAAGGATATCATTAATTATGCTGAATTTCTTACGCCGTAATTTATCATTTACTAAGCTAGCTAGCATTAATCTCTTTTCTAAATTGGGAGATCGACTATTTTATACTGCGATGCTCACGATCGCGACAACTTTGCCGCAAAGCCAATTGGCGATCACAATTGTATCCGTTTCAGAAACTTTACCAATTATCGCCAGTTTTTTGTTGGGTACCCTCGCTGACCAAAAAGCTAAAAAATTGCGCGCATTGAGCCAAAATTCTTTATTGCGTGCCCTGTTATACTGTGTAATTGCTATTTTAGCGGGCTATCACCACACTTTACGTTTATTACTGATCATGGCGGGACTAAATTTTTTATCGGATTTATTAGGCAATTACTCGTCATCTTTAATAATTCCGTTTACAAAATCCCTGATCAAAGATGCTGATCTCACGCAAGCGCAAGGTCTGCTCAGCTTAACCAATCAGTTAATCAATGTGTTGGCAACTTTGGCAGGTTCCCTATTACTGGCAATTTGGCAACCTAATTACCTAGCCTTTTTGAATGCCAGTATTTTTTTATTAGTCAGTTTCAGCTATCACGCCATTCAGACACAATTACAGCACGTCGAACAACAAATGCCACTTCATCATCCTGAAAATATGGCGCAGGCAACGGGGAATAATTTTCATTTATTATTACAAAAAAAGGATATTACCCGTAATTTATTACAGTTAGCTTTCATTAATGGTTTTTTTGGCGGACTGACGCCAATTTTTGTGATGTTTCTCAAAAACAACCGCAACTTACCGCTACTTTCACAGCCTATTAAAATTGCGTTACTATCAGTCATCACCACAATTTTTATGGTTATCGGCAATAGTTACAGCATCAAAATTTTCACTCAACAATCCATTCAATTCCTTGCAACTATTGCTGATCTATTCATGATGCTGGCCGCTTGGGGCTTGTTGCGCAACAATTTATATTTAGTTCTCATTAATGTTGCTGGCAGCGCCTTTTTGTTGGGTATTATTTCACCACGCTTTTCAGCCCAAATTATTAGAACTTTCCCGGGAAATAACTTAGGTGGCATCGTCACTATTGCCAATGCGTTATTGACACTAACTCCGCCACTCACCAGCATGATCTTTCCGTTAATTAGTGGTTATAGTTTAACTTTGAGCTACTGGAGTTTTGGTATTTATGGTTTGCTGGCGCTTTTACTCCAAGTAAAAAAAGTATCGTGAACTGGTCACAATACTTTTATTCTTCTATTGATAATAGTTTATACAAATTAGTACCTCTAGTACGATGATGGTCGCTAATTTTAAATATTATGAATCGACTAAAAATAATAAAATACGTATACACTAGTCCGTAAATAATCGTCAGCTCTATGTTGTTAGAAAACCTACCTATGGCTAAACCTTTCATGAACAGAAAATGCGCGATTAAAATTTCAGCTTCCTGCCGAACCGTCGTGCATACACTAGTCGTATCTGTCAATTCTAAAACATATTTGGGATATTTTGAAACATCAATTTTTAACAAATCATATATTCCAAAAGCAAGCATAATTATGATCAAGCCACATAAAAATACCATCAAAAACATTGTAGGATGAATTACGTGATGATCATAAACTCCGTGATATCCAGCCAGGATCCTTGCAAATATAAAACATGATAATGACAATAAAATAAAAAGCATATTTCCTATTGGTCGCTTCAAGTAAAGCGGTTTAGCTTTTTTTAAAAACAATTCTTGATCATCGTCCACATTATACATGAATAATTCCCGGTCGCGATTGATCAATGCAAACGGTCCATAATTACTAACGCGCTTTGGACTACTGTAATCCACCAAATAATAATGCTCACAATACTGAACCAAATAATATTGCAGATTAACTCGGCCAATAACATGAATGATGTGCTCTTCTTTTGACACCTAATCCCTCTTTTTCACTTTATTTGATAACTCTTTTTGCCACCAACTCTATCTAAACTGCACACAATAAAACGGTTGAGAACTACAAAACAAGGATATAAGAAACCGAAAATGATCAGTAAAAAAATATTGGCTGAATTGAAACCAATATCTAAACTGAGCCAGAGCAAAAAACAAAATCCAGAAACCACAGACACTTTTTTGAATATAGATAATTCTTTTTTGTCAATCAATTCTAATGTCATTGACTGATACAGCGAAACATCTATTTTTTCTTTACTATTTCTTTTCAAAAGTAACATAATAGATAAAATTAATAAGACTATAAGCGCAATGGGTAACAAGAAAAATAGTGAATACAAATACGAAGAGTCGTTATTATACAATAATAGAGTTAAGACTATAAAAGAAAGCAAAAATATTATCCAACCAATAATCGCTTGTTTAAAATTCAAATACTTGTGTTTAGCCCGGCGCAAAAATTGTTCTTTATCAGCGTTAATATCGTAAATATTGAATTGTTTATTGATTCCCAAAGAAAATAAAGGACCATAATTTTCTATCTGCAGTGGATCACTATAATCTAATAAATAATAGTGTTCGTAATATCTGATCAAATAATATTGCAGATTAACACGCCCCACTATATGAATCCTGTGATCAGTTTCTGACATAAATAACTCCTAAATATTATTAATTTTGAAACTACTTAATCTTATAGACTCTCCTGTAACTGTCTTTATCAGGCAAGCTAAATCCACAGACAATAAAACGATAAAAAATAATAAAAAAAGGATATAAAAAGCCAAAAATGATTGATAAAACAATGCTTGACGCATATGCTCCAATGTCGGAACTTAACCAAAATAAAAAGTAACTACCTACAATTAAACATATTCGCTTAAATATAGGTGACAATACCCCTTCATCGGATTCAACTAATTCCAAAGTTATCTCTTGATAATCTGAAACATCAACTTGCTTTTTTGAAGCTATTTGAAGTGTGATAGTAGTCACTACGATAAAAACAGCTAAAAACGCAAATGGTACCACATAATCATATATATACCAAAAATAATTTAAATGATCATTATATAAATGCGGTAGCAAACAGATTAAAGCCAACAAAAATAAAAACAAACAAAAAATGGAAAATCTGTGACTAAAATAATTAAACGTCAGATTTTGTAAATATTGTTCTTTTTCTTCCTCAACATCATAAATGGTTAATTCTCGATCACCACTTAATAAGCATAATGGACCATAATTACTAATTTTTCTGGGATTACTATAATCTAATAAATAATGCCGATCACAATATTTAATTAAATAATATTGCAGATTAACTCGACCAATAACCTTGATTTTATGGCCTTCTTTGGACACCCAATCTCTCCTTTATTTGATAACTCTTTTTGTCACCCACTCTATCCAAACTGCACACAATAAAACGGTTGAAAATTACAAAGTACGGATATAAAAAGCCTAAAATGATCAGTAAAACTACACTTGCTGTGTACATACCAATATTTAAACTGAGCCACAGTAAAAAGTAATTGCCAACAATTATGGATACTTTTTTCCAAATGGACGATTCTTTCACATCCATCAATTCCAAAGTGGATTTCCTATAAGACGAGACATCTATGGGATGCTTAATATTTATTTTTAAGTTCAGCGCAATTAATAAGATAAAGATAACCAAAATAAATAATGGTCGAACAAAAGTGTGTAAATACCAGTCAAGATTTGACAAATTATCATAATCCATGATAGGACATAAAATAACCAAAGCACATAAAAATAATATCCAACCAATAATTGCTTGTTTAAAATTCAAATACCTGTGTTTAGCCCGTCGCAGAAATTGTTCTTTATCACCCTCCACATCATAAACCGTAAACTGCTTATTACTATTAAAGAAAAATAAAGGACCATAATTTTCTATCTGCAGTGGATCACTATAATCTAATAAATAATAGTGTTCGTAATATCTGATCAAATAATATTGCATATTAACGCGCCCCACTATATGAATCCTGTGATCATTTTCTGACATAAATAACTCCTAAATATTATTAATTTTGAAACTACTTAATCTTATAGACTCTCCTGTAACTGTCTTTATCAGGCAAGCTAAGTCCACAGACAATAAAACGATAAAAAATAATAAAAAAAGGATATAAAAAGCCAAAAATGATTGATAAACCCACACTGGCTGTATAAAAAGCAACTCCCAAGCTAAACCATAGTGAAAAATAACTACTGGCAATTAAAAATATCCTCTTGAAAGTCGGTGAAAAAAGCTCATCTTCTAAATCAATTAATTCTAGCGTCACTGAACCATAAGATGAAACATCGATCGTCTTATGGGAAGAAATTTTGAAAACAACCACCGTCACTAAAATAAAACTTGCGAAAACCACAATGGGCATAGCCAGCTCATATATATACCAAAAGTCGGTCAAATTACTGCCATTAATTTTGGAACCCAGTGCAAATAAAACTACTAAAAATAAAAACAAACAAAAAATGGAAAATCTGTGACTAAAATAGTTAAACGTCAGATTTTGTAAATATCGTTCTTTTTCTTCCTCAACATCATAAATGGTTAACTCCCGATCACCACTTAATAAGCATAATGGACCATAATTACTAATTTTGCTGGGATCACTATAATCCAATAAATAATGCCGATCACAATATTTAATTAGATAATATTGCATGTTGATCCGTCCAATAACCTGAATTTTATGGCCTACTTTGGACAACTAATCTCTCCTCTTCACTTTATTTGATAACTCTTTTTGCCACCCACTCTATCTAAACTGCACACAATGAAACGATTGAAAATTATAAAATACGGATACAAAAAGCCAAAAATGATTAGTAAAACATTACTACAAGAATAAATATAAATATTTAAGCTTAACCACAACAAGAAATAATTTCCGTAGACTACAGAAACTTTTTTAAGAATAGACGTTTTTTTGAAACTTACTAATTCTAATTGCATGGATGGATAACGTGGCATATCCATTAACTGCTTATTGGTTCTTTTCAAGAGCATGGCAATTAATAAGATAACACTTCCTATAGTTACAGATGGTATAACAAAAATATACATATACCATTTCAAAGCATTATCATTATAAAGAAGGGGAAACAAGACAAGTAAAGATATCAAAAATAACAATAAACTGATAATCGCTTGTTTAAAATTAAAATACTTGTGTTTAGCTCGACGCAGAAATTGTTCTTTATCAGCCTCCACATCATAAACCGTAAACTGCTCATTACTATTAAAGAAAAATAACGGGCCATAATTGGCAAACTGACGCGGATCGCCATAATCCAACAAATAATGCCGATTGCAATACTTAACTAAATAATATTGCAGATTAACGCGCCCCACTATATGAATCCTGTAATCAGTTTCTGACATAAATAACTCCTATATACTTTTTTTATTTAATTTTATAAAGTTTTTTGTAGCTATTATTATCAGGTAAACTAAATCCACAGACGATAAAACGATAAAAAACAATAAAGCAAGGATACAACAGCCCAAAAATGATTGATAAAGCAAAATTCAATGAGCTAATCCCAACCCATAAACTCATCCACAACAAAAAACAGCTACTGGCAATTAAAAATATCCTCTTGAAAGTCGGTGAAAAAAGTTCATCTTCTAAATCAATTAATTCCAACGTTACTGAATCATAAGATGAAACATCGATCGGCTTATGAGCGGCAATTTTGAAAACTACCATCGTCAATAAAATAAAACTTGTGAAAATCACAATGGGCATAGCCAGCTCATATATATACCAAAAGTCGGTCAAATTACTGTTAATTTTTGAACCTAAGTTAATTAAAACTACTAAAAATAAAAACAAACAAAAAATGGAAAATCTGTGACTAAAATAATTAAACGTCAGATTTTGTAAATATTGTTCTCTTTCTTCCTCAACATCATAAATGGTTAATTCTCGATCACCACTTAATAAGCATAACGGACCATAATTACTAATTTTGCTGGGATCACTATAATCCAATAAATAATGCCGATCACAGTACTTGATTAAATAATATTGCATGTTGATTCGACCAACTAGCTTAATCCGATGAGCAGTTTCTGGCATACTCCAACTCCTTTAAAAAATGTCGGTGTCATTCTTGACTTTACCGCGTTGAATCTCGTCTTTTGTTTCTTCAATCCATTGCTCATAAAGATCACCAAAGTGCTTACCATCTTCATCTTGAAATCCCTGAAAAACAACTTCTGAAACATTGTCACGATTGAAATAATAAACCTGCTCTTGAGTATCTAAGCCCACTGGATATGGTGCAGCACTATAATCAAAATATACATCTTTTTCATTCTGCTTAATAATTTGTCCAATATTTAAAATCATCAATTTTTGTGAACCATTTACTAAAGTTACAACACTACCAATTGGTAACATATTTTTAAACTCCTCATCATCACATTATTTTTGACATCCAAGTTACTTATCATAGTGAATCGGCTTTTGAATAAAAGTATCACCAGGATTATACGGATTTGTATATAACATATCTATAGCATCCCCTAAATGATTTATATGGTCCGTAATAGCTTTATCCTTACCATATCGACTTTGATACCATGCAGTGGAATCGTTAGACTTATTTATCATATTATCAAATAGTCCAGACGAATTATGAGCACTTTGAGAAAAATTAGCACTACCAGGAGTAGTTCCAGATGCTTCAAAAGCACCGTCTGCCAATCCCTTATCACCATGCAATTTGGATCCAGCAGCATAAACCATTCCTCGCCCAACATTATGATGCCTATTATTGAATTTATTGAAATCATCAGCCATATCCATAAAATCCAATATTTTACCCAATACACCAAAAAAATTACTTCCTATGTTAGATGCAATGCTTATAGGGTTATTATATTTTCTTATAGAAGATTTAGAAAAACTAATTGCTTTATTCCTAGCCTTACTTTTACTCTTCACAAATGATCCATTTTTACGTGGCTGGAGTCTGGCGCCTAATGCTAGTCCAATATTTTTCTTTTTACTAAATTCAGACAATTTTTCTAAAGCTTCAGAACCATGATCTAAAAATTCACTATTAATCTCTTTTATCTCATCATCACTAAACAATTTTCCCAGAGATTTATTATCTTCATAATGACCATCACTCGAAATAACTGTTTTTTTCAAGGCAGCCAACTTTTTAACGGCTTGGTCTAAATTATGCAAACTATCACTAAACAGTCCCTTGGTCGTAGAGGAAAATGTCCGTAATTTATCTAATTTCTTCTCCAACTTATGGATATCATTAGTTAGATCCTGCATCATATTCCCCATTGTTTTTTGAATACCGGAAGTATCTAATTTATTTTGAGCTTTTTTGAGCAGATTAGCAGCATCCTCAAGCGAAGAACGCATATTTTTCTTTAAATTAATCTGCCGCAGTAGTTTATCTTCATTCAAGTCCCCTTCATTTTCAATTTCTTTATTGGCACTTTCATATTTTTTCAATTCTGTTTGAATATCATCAAAACCATTAGTTACTTGTGCCATAGTTGGCAAAATTAAATCGCCAAAAACATTTTTAGCTGCCGTATAAGACTTTCCCGATAATTTTTTACCATCAACGGCCGCAATGATATTGCGAATACCATCTTTGACGCTTGCAACTGTCTTTTTTGATGCTTGTAAATTACTTTTTAAACTTTTGATTAATTTAGCTGATTCAGAACTGTAATAAATCAAACTCATGATAAATGTCCTCGCTTTTGATAAAGTTCTTCTCGTTCATCATCCAGATTACGTAACTGGGTATGACTATCATGACTAACTTGTTCATGGAAATCATGAAAATAATGCTGAAACTTTAACTGCAACTGATCATTTTCACGTTGTTCATCAACATTTAGATGTAGATCCGACTGATTCAACTGTTGAAAATCATGATGTAAGTATTGTTGTACTTCATCTAAAGCCGTTTCTACTTTATTCTGCTCAAGCTTTAAATCATCAGTTCGCTCTTCATTATTCATAATCAAACGATTATATTCTTGGCGCTGTTCATCTTGCTCGCTATCAGACATTTTTATTTCCCCCAGTTAAAATTTAATACTATTATCAACTTCGGCTAACAGCTTATCAATTTGTGGAAATTTGTTGCCTTGTATTTGTACATATTCCACCAAATCGCTTAAAGTTGATATCATTTCGTTATTAACTTGCGTTCCATCAACTATACTTTCGATAGTACTTGTAGGCACGTCAATTTTACCTTCATTGACCACACTTACTCCTGATAACTTAGTAACTGCTGCTCCCGCCGTCGCTTGATTAGATGCAATTGATCCGCTCATTAAATTAACCCCCATTTAATTTAAAAATACCTTTTAATGTTAACATAAGATTACCGCACAATTAAAGTCAATATTGGACAAAATAAAAAAGCGTTGCGGCAACTCCCACAACACTTTAATCTAATAATTATTTAAAAATTAAACTGAAGGTGTACCAAACCATTCGATACGTTCTTTAACAGTTTCTTTAATTGCTTCTGTACCTGGCTTCAAAAGGTAACGTGGATCGTAACCTTTAGCATCAACATCTTGATCTTTGCCAGCTTCAACATATTTACGAGTAGCTTCAGCAAAAGCTAATTGACATTCAGTATTAACATTAACCTTGGAAACACCCATAGAAATAGCTTTCATGATTTGTTCCTTAGGAATACCTGAACCACCATGCAATACTAATGGAGTTTTAACTTCAGCAGCAATTTCTTGCAAACGGTCAAAATTCAAACCAGTCCAGTTTTCAGGGTAAACACCGTGAATGTTACCAATACCACAAGCTAAGTAATCAACACCTGTAGCTGCTAAAGCTTTAGCTTCTTCAACTGTAGCCAATTCACCATTACCAGTAATACCATCTTCTGTACCACCAATGGAACCAACTTCAGCTTCCACAGTAATACCCTTAGCATGTGCTAAAGCAACGATTTCTTTAGTTTTTGCTAAATTTTCTTCAAATGGAAGATCATGTCCATCGAACATTACGGAGTTGTAACCAACTTCAATACATTCTTTAGCTGCTTCATAGTTACCATGATCCAAATGCATTACAACTGGTGTTGTCATTTCTAAGGAATCAACAGTATCACTAACTAAATCTAAGCAAAGTTTGTAACCGCCCATATATTTAGCAGCACCCATTGATGTTTGGATCAAGATTGGGGTATTCGTTTCTTTGGCTGCACCTAAGATTGCGCGTGTCCATTCCAAGTTGTTAGTGTTAAAAGCACCAACAGCATATTTACCGGCACGTGCATTATCAAACATTTCTTTACCATTTACTAAGGCCATGATAGTCCTCCTAAAATAAATCTGCTATTTGTCATACATAGTTATTTTAACGCAAATCAAAGCGCTTGAACACCGCTTCACAATATGTAAACGTTTTCCAGAAATAGCTTTCTACAACACTTGATCTATAGAGACGCGTAAAATTAAATTTAAGAAGGTGAAAATCATGATCAAAGTACCAAAAATCACGTTAAATAATCAAGTTGAAATGCCCCAAATCGGCTTAGAACTGGCACAAACAGCTAACCAGAAAATTATCGAAAATGCTCTGGCAAACGGTTATCGAAGTTTTGATCTCGCCCAAATTTACACTAATGAAAGCATGGTAGGACAGGCTTTACACTCCAGCAAGGTTAAGCGCGAAGATTTATTTTTAACAGAGAAAGTTTGGATAAGTAATTTTGGCTTTCACCGTACTAAAAAAGCCATTGAGCAAGTCTTAAGCAAGCTGCAAACTGATTATTTGGATTTAGTATTATTGCATCAACCATTTAACGATTACTATGGTGCCTACCATGCTTTAGAAGATTTATATCATGAAGGCTTGGTTCGCGCCATTGGCGTCGCTAATTTTTTACCAGATCGTTATTTAGATTTGGCTAAATTCAGCCAAATAACGCCTGCAATTGATCAATTAGAGACGCATATTTTATTTCAGCAACAACAAATTACACCTTATTTAAAAGATTATGACACGAGAATTCAAGCTTGGGAGCCCTTGGCGCAAAATAATCCTGAATTATTAAATAATCAATTACTGCAAAATTTGGCACAAAAATATCATAAAACTGTTACACAAATTGCGCTACGTTTCCTAGTACAACAAGGTATGACCGTTTTGACTCCAGTGGCAGAGGCAAAAGTTATGCATGCTAATATTGATATTTGGGACTTCCAAATAACGATTGCTGAAATGCAGCAATTGACTGCACTAGATCGTAAAGAGCCTTACATTTTTGACTATCATGATCCCAGAGTAGTAAACGCCATTTTACGTACCAAATAAAAAAACGTCCCGAAGGGCGTTTTTAATCATTATCCACTGACAATTTTGGATAACCTGAAGATTCCACCAGCTCAGCATAATTATCTTCAAAAGCTAACTCTTCATTATCGCGATAGCCTAATGTATAGACTTCATCAATGTTTTCATGGTTGAAAAACAGCATATCATTAGGATCTTGCAATCCTTGCGGATGCACTACCGCACAATAATCAAAGTAACCACTAATTTCACTATCGCCAGGTTTTTTATATAATGCCGCACGACTGACAATCACTAACGGCGTACCGTCGCCATCCTGTAAACTTACTACCGAACCGATTGGTAAAATTTTATCTTGCATTTTTTATTTTTCCTTCCTATTTAATATACGCCGTTCCTTGTTGCACCGTGCCTGCTTTTTTCCAAGCAGCGACGCTTTCTTGAAAAGACAGTGTAGCCTCATTAACATAGCCTAAGCTGAGCACGTGGTTAATGTCAGCATCGTTGAAAAACAACACTTCATCTGAAATAACCCCCATCGGCAAGGGTACACCCGCATAATCGAAATAAACTTCCTCATCATCTTTAGTCGTAATCGGTAAACGCGACACCACCATCAACAAATCCTTAGCGTTGCCCAATGTGACGACACTCCCCACTGGCAAATTATTCATGCTGATCCTCCCAATATTTATCAAATTTTGACGGACGGTAAGCAGCAATACAAGCTTGCCCCGCCACTACATAACTAATAATTGTCAATAATTCATATAAAAATACGAAAAAATAATACATAATTATCCAAAAAGTTGAACCTTGTAATCGACCATATAATAGGATGAAAGAACTAAAGAAAACTATCGGCCAAATCACATCTACCCAAACAGTAATTGCTAGAGTTTGGTGTAAAGGCATCCGCGCACAATAAGTCAACAGCGAAACATCACTTTGTGCAGCCCGTGAGATATATTTTCCATTCAATTTAGTGGCAGCTAACCAAATACCTACTTTGTAAAAAATAACCATGAAAAGCCAAACAAACGGTGACCAATAGATAATCCCCTGACACCCCAATTTATACTGACAAAAATTGATTGCTAAACCTACTAGAGCGGCTAAAAAAGCCATTAAATAATATCTTTTAGTAAAAAATTTCAATAAATTATGTCAACTCCTTTTCATCGGTGCCTTATAAGCTAGCCAACTAGCTTTAGCAGAACCATAAAGACCCATTATTAAAAAGCTATATATTATGAAACTAATCATCAAGAACAATACATTTGTCAAAAATAAAATCATATTATTACCACTACGAAAAATTCCAATAACACCACTTATTAAACTAGCCACCGGTTGAAAACAGCTTCCTACGGCAATCAAGCCCCAAAATAATATTAAGCCCGCCAAGCGATACCCTTCCCAGCTCTTCAAAGCATGTTTATAATATTTACTCTGATTGACATAAAATCTTGGTAAAGGATGCTGAGATTCAAAATGACTATTCAACTTATTAGAAGTTAAATGCACAGATAAATTGCAGAATGCAAATGTAAATAAAGCAGACAATGTTGTAGCCATGCCCATGGAAATTGCCAAATCTTTTTGAGGTAGCAATATTAGCATTACAATGCTTTCAAGCAACTTTATAAGCAAAAAGATAAATAGCGATAAACTATATCTGCGCGTAAAATAACGGATTAACGAAATATCAATCACCTCACTAATGTGTTATCGGCGCTTTATAAGCTCGCCAACCAGCTGTGGCAGCGCCATAAAGACTCAAAAATAAAAACAACAAGTCAACAATTAAAAGACAAAAATATGGGATATACATGAGTCCCAAACCCTTAATAAACACCATCCCCCTAAAGTAATCAATCACGTTAAATAAAATAAAAGCTATCCACATTAAGATCAAAAACCAAGGAAGAACTGTCAAAAAAAGTTGTCTCTTAAATTCAAGCTGAGGGGTATGCTTCATATACTTATACTGTGGCGAATTAGCTATATCAAAGTGAATGGATGTATAATTCTTTGTAAGCACAAATAAAATAGAAAAAAACATTCCTGGACCCACAATCCCAACAAAAATATCCGACTCTATATCTACAGCGTGCGAGCTAAAGTAAAATTGATACATAGTCATGATAATGGAAAATAAAATAAATAAGATTAATGATAAATAGTACTTTTTAGTAAAAAAATGGATTATTTTCAATAAAAATCTCCTTATTACTTATGTTTATAAGCTGTAATGCAAGCTCTAGCAGAACCGTACAAACTATTAATCAAGAAAAACAATCCACCAAAATATAAAAATAGCCAAGGAGTGTATCGCCAATTGAGCCAAAAAGCCCAAATTAATAACATTACGTGGAACACAGCCAAAAATATAATCATTGATATCCACATAAATATTGTGGAAAATTTGCCAATTAATAAATTCCAATTTCTACTCAGATCCGTAAATGCAGTTGGTTTCACATTTTTATAATCTTTATCATGATATAAATCAAATTGAATAGAAGACATATAATAAGAAAATTTATAAAGGCAACTAATTATTGTAGCAAGTAAAGCTGTAAACATAATAAATGGCGAACCATCATTGGGAAAGCCTGCTAGTATCTGATATAGAAACAAAAAAATAAAAATAACTGCGTATATAAATAAAGACAAATAGTATTTGTGTGACCAAAAATCAAGCAATTGTTTATCCCCCACATTAATTTATCCAGTGGATACATAAGTATAATAGGATAAAAATAACTGCAGAAACACTAATAGTAGCACCAAAAGTAAAAGAGCTAAATTTAAATTGATACAGAACAACAAAAATAGTTAAAGCTGTGCTCAAAATCAATGATATATATTATATGCACTTAAAATAATGAATTAACGAAATATCAATAACCCTTTCAATATTACTTAATCAAATAATTTTTATTTCCAACTAAAATGTGGAATAGCCACTGGAAAAGTAATATCAGATATTGCTCCCAAACCCAATTTCCCGCCTAATTCTATTGTTTCAGCATTGAAAGATTCATTTATCTGCAAATGATTAAAGAGAGTAGGTACTTTAGTATCTCCTAAATGTTGATGTGTCCATTCAGCTGTGGCTCCTGCACTTACTCCAGCAGAACCAGATAAATGAATCCCACCAACTTGTCCTTTTTTACCATCATTAATGTTTACGCCACCTCTAAATGATCCATCAAGACCATCAGCAGATAATGTAAATCCGTGTTTAGAAGTGTTGCCTGATTTATAATTATCCAATCTAGCCTTAAAACTACCAATATCTCCATTCAAATTACTATCTGCTGAAACCAAGCGGTCTTTACTTTCGCCACCTATACTTGCTGAAAGCACATGAGTATCCACAGATGCTAGTAAACCCGAAAATTTCCCTTTTTTACCCTTTTTAAAGATTCCATCACCTGATTCAAAATCTAATTTTAATTTACCAGATTTCTGGAGATGTAACTTTTTTTGTAATGTTCCTGTGAATTCTGTCAATAATACACCAAGGATGGGATTACTAAAAAAACTAGAGAAAGAGTAAAAGTTTAGTAACTTTTCAAATTTATCTAAAGAAAATTTAGAAGTTCCATGGATACCCCCGCCAGCAAAGCTACCGCTAATAAACCCTTTTTTATGACTTTTGCTTTTGCCGAACCCAATCATATTAATTCCCAGTAGCGAAGCTAACCAATGACTTTGTTTAGAGGAACTTTTATGCTTCTTTTTCGTCTGAATTTTCTTACTAAAATCTTTCACACTATGCAATTTAGCAAAACGTGACTTCCCATTAGCGTGAAAGCCATCCAAATTATTAACCACCGATTGCACTTTAATAGCGCTGTGTTCAATATCTGCTACCTTACTCGACACAGCAGTGCCATTAAATTGCTCCATAGCATTAACTAATCGGCTAATAAATTGAATACTTTCTTGAATAGCGCGATCCATACCAGAATCCAAGGGACTGACATTCGCACCTTCATCGGCAGCCATGGAAATCGCGCGATTCATTTGCTGGCGCTCAACATTCAATTGTTGCATGGCTTGATGAAATTGCTGTTGTATGTCATGCAAATAATCCGTATTGATCACCGCAGTAGGACTATTATCCACACCTTGCGCAAACTGCTCTAGCAAGCGATTATACTCTTGCAACAAATCATTCAAGTCTGTCGTAATTGTAGTAGTTTCCTTTTGATGCACTCGCTGGGTATAACTTAAAATATTTTTCTGTGCGGTACCTTTAAAGTCCTCAGTTTGCGGAACAGCAACCATTTTGGCACTGACATCTTGCAAATCTTCATTAATTGTTTGAATTTGCCCAGCTAAGTGCTCTCGAATCGCCGTCAGTTCTTCAACTTTAATTTTCATAACGACCCCCTAATTAGAAAAACTTTGCGCTACATCAACATCTGCTTTAGTAAATTCACTACTAACTTTCTCAAATTGCTGTGCATCATTATGCGCTAGTTCACTATACTTATTTATCGTGGATTTCATCACATTAGTCAATTTCTGCAATGATCTAAACGGCGCTAATTCAGTGTCGTGAAAATGCAGTTCATTCAACGGGGCTGCTTTGAGCGTTGCAGCAGCTTGATTGGCTGCAGCAACATTGTTATCAAAGGACCCCGTAACTATTTGAATAGCACTCATTTATTTTCCGCCTCCAATCTTTGAATATCATGATTTATTCGCTCCATTCGCCTTTGCACCGCTGCTAAATTAGTAGTGACCTTTTCATTCATAGCATTATTTTGCGTTCCCACAGTACTAAAGCGCTCCTGAAATTGGTTCAACTTTTGCCCTTGCCAATTATTAGGCGTAATCCTTGATACCACATTGTTCAACTTTTTCATCGGCTGTTGTAAACTACTTTGCAAATTAGCCATTTTATTTTTGGCGATTTGCAAGCGTTCCTTTTTTTGCTGTAGCGCATGAATCTGCGCATCATTTTTACCCAAATAATTCCCTCCTTTTGCCAATAAAAAATCCCCAAACTAATCTATTAGTTTGGGGATGGTCACTTTAAAATTGGATAAATCGCTAGCATCAAAATATAGCCCCCCAGAAACAAATATTTCGATGCTATTTTAATTTACCATTTTTCAAGCAAATGAAAAAGTTATATTTCATTACTAATTAAAATAATGTTGGCTCCAATTCAGCACTTTTTGCGTATATTGTTTAGGCTGGACAAAATAAGAGCGCGCATGACTAGCATCGGGAACGAGCCATAATTTTTTAGGACCATGATCATTATTATAATTAATTCTTGCATTTTTTGTCGGCACGAAATTATCTTTAGTACCATGAATGATGAACAATGGCACCTTATTATGCCGCAAAGTCGTTTTCGTGTCGGCATCATAAAAACTGTAGTGCGCGATCGCTTGCGTAAACAAATTAGCCGTCGGAATCAATGGGAAACTCGGCAGATTAAAGAGCACCTGCAATTCATGTTGCAATTCTCCCTTAATCGAGGCATAGCCACAATCTGCTACAGCAAACTGCACTTGCTTAGGTACCTTTAACCCAAGATAATACATCACCGTCGAAGCTCCCATGCTAACGCCGAACAAACCGATTTGACTATTTTTACCATTGTGCTGAATAACCTGCTGAATCCAAGTTTGCAGATCATTGCGGTCTTGCCAACCATAACCGATATATTGCCCTTCACTACGCCCAAAGGAACGATTATCTGGCGCCAAAACATTATAACCAGCTTGATGATACATCTTGATATAAGGTCCCAAAGTGAGACTGTTGTCACCATAACCGTGCACGAGCACCATGGTTTTCGCAGTCTTTTTAGTAGCAGGATAATAGCGGGCTTTTAATTTCAATGCAGCTTGATCTTTAGAAGTCTGCTGCCAAGTTTCTTGTGGTTGCTTTTTGGCCCATAATTCGGCAGTTGTCAACGGTTTGCCTGCATTGCGTGCACTGTAACCGCCTTTTTTAAAAGCAAAATTGAATAAATAATAAGCGCCGCCTAAATCAGCCACTACCAAAATAACAACAAGGCTGATTATAATACCTTTCCAATGTTTCTTCATTTTTACAAGTTCACCTGTTTCACTAAATCGCGGGGCTGTGCTACTGTGGCTATTGCTCCAGCCTCCATTAACTCTTGCCGATCGCCAAAGCCATACAACACGCCAATCGTATCTACATTATTAGCTTTAGCACCTAAAACATCCGTCGAACGATCGCCGACCATTACAACATTTTCTGGATGTAAGTTTTCTTCTTCTAAAGCATGTTCAATCACATCTGCTTTAGACATCGTTTCACTCAAATCAGAGCCATAAATCCTAGTAAATAGCTTTTGTAAATTTAAGTAATCAATAATTTTAACGGCAAAACTTTGTGGTTTAGCCGTAGCAATAAACAAGCGCTTATTATTAGCTTTTAGTTTCTTTAAAGTAGTGGTAATTTGCGGATACAGTTCCATCTCGCGCCAACCAGTTTGCCCATAATATTCTTGAAAATCAACCAATAAATTACGCGACAAATCACTACCAATCGCGATATCATTATACTTAGCAAAACTTTCTAACAAGGGTGGTCCAATGTATTTTTTTAACACATAATCAGGCGGAATCGTTAAATCTTCCCTATTAAAGGCATATTTTAAGGCATTAGTGATCCCTGTACCACTATTAATAATAGTTCCATCTAGATCAAAAAAAATATTTTTTGGCAATTTTTAACCTTCTTCACAAAAAATTTACATCTTAAGCTTAAGATAACTATATAAAATATCCGAGGTGCTGCATGGAACCAATTAATAGCCAAACTGGGCTGTCGGCTCGACAAGCTCAAGAACAGCAACAAAAAGGCAATATTAACCTAGTTCGTACCAAAAACACAACATCGGTAACTAAAATTTTATCAAAAAATCTTTTCACTTTGTTTAATTTGGTAAATTTAGTTATTGCAATTTTGATTTTTTGTACTCACAGCTATGCAAATTTGTTTTTTCTGGGACCGGTCATCGGTAATTTTGTCATCGGTTCATGCCAAGAAATTTACGCTAAAAAACAGCTCGACAAGCTTACTTTACTTAATCGCCAACGTGTCACTGTGTTGCGCGATGGTCAGAAACAAACTATTTTCCAAGATGAATTAGTCTTACATGATTTAATTATGTTGCAGCGCGGCCAACAAGTGCCAGCTGATGGCACGATTTTGCAAACTGCTCATTTGGAAGTCGATGAATCTAATATTACTGGTGAATCTGTCGCTGTCGTCAAAGCTAATAATGATCAACTCTTGTCTGGCAGTTTAGTAACAAGCGGACAGGCTTTGGTTAAGCTGACGTCGGTGGGCGAAGATAGTTTTGCCAATCGTTTGGCACATTCAGCTCGCAAACAAAGTCACAATGTTTCTCAGTTACTTAATTTAATCAACCGGATTATTAAAATACTTACCTATATTATTGTGCCTTTGGGCATCTTAATGTTCACAACTTCTTGGCTGCATAATCATCAATTTAATCAAGCTATTTTAGGCACCTCAGCTTCCATTATTGGCATGATTCCGCAAGGTTTAGTATTATTAACTTCTGTGGCTTTAGCAGTGGGTGCACTACATTTAAGTCGCAAGAAGGTTCTTGTTAAGTCAATGACTTCGTTAGAATCATTAGCTCGTGTAGACACTTTATGTTTAGATAAAACAGGTACAATTACTACTGGTAACCTTAAATTAAGCCACATTATTTCTGAACAAATTAGCGAAAATGAATTATTACAGATTGCCCAACAAATTATGCTAGCTAATAATGAGAATAATGAAACAGCACAAGCAATTTTAGCAGATTGCCAAAGCAAATTAACCTCTGAACAAATTCAAAGTGTCGTTGCTTTTTCGTCTGAGCGCAAATGGTCCGCTGCTAATTTCAGTGACGGTCGTCACTATGCGATCGGTGCGCCAAATTTCATTTTACAAGACCCCCAATTAATCAAAACAGCGCATCATTATGGTCAACAAGGCTTACGTGTCTTAGCAGTCGTGCAAACCAGCGCCGAAATAGTCGAGCAGATCGTGCAACCACAGTTTTTAGGCTTCTTGTTAATTCAAGATGAAGTGCGCACCACTGCCAAAACGACTTTTGAATATTTACGAGAACAAGGCGTCCAAATTAAGATAATTTCGGGCGATGATCCCACAACTGTTCAAACGATTGCCCAACAAGTTGAAATCCAAGACTGTGCACAAGCCATTGATATGTCTACCGTAGATCCAGAAGCTGATTTAGCTACTTTTGAACAAATTGCCGACCAATATACTGTTTTTGGACGCACTTTACCAGAACAAAAGCAAAAATTAATTCAAGGTTTGCAAGCCAAAAAGCATCAAGTTGCCATGGCAGGTGATGGTGTTAACGATGTCTTAGCGATGCGCCAATCCGATTGTGCGATTGCAATCGCCGGCAATAGTGAGGCTGCCGAAAGCGCCGCCGATTTTGTTTTACTAAATAAAAATTTTGATTCTTTAATCTATGTTCTCAACGAAGGGCGCCGCGTTATCAATAATATTGAGCGTGTGGCTTCACTTTATTTATTGAAAACCATGTATTCTGTATTATTGACGCTGATTTTTATTTGTATTGGCCGCAATTATCCTTTTTACCCAGCGCAAATGACGCCTTTTAATGCTTTAACTATTGGAATTCCTACTTTCGTGCTCACATTGCGACCGGATTTTCGCGCACCAGAAGGCAGATTTTATCGCAATGTTATGCAAGTAGCATTGCCAGCAGCCCTAGAAATCACCGCTTTGATACTAATAATTAACTCTGGTGGCACGCGCTTTGGTCTCACTTATGTGCATACTTCTACTTTAAGTGTGCTAGTAACTTGCCTTGTGGGATTTGCCGCGTTATGGACAATCGCTCGACCGATTAATCGCGGAATAATTATTATTTTCATTGGTTTTTTCATTTTAAGTATGCTCTTTTTCACTATTTGGGGTGCACCATTTAAGTTGTTTAACATTTTCCACTCACCTGTCCTACTAGTGACAATCGCCTTGTTAATTATCTTCTATCCTTTATTCAATTTAATAAGAGAAATCCTCGTACGTTATTGCTTTAAAAATTAGCTCCTAGCAACCAAATTATTATTTTTTAGTTGCTATTTATTTTTTTGAACTTAATAGTCAGAAAAACTTCATTTTATGATATTATGATTTAGTGTGTTTAATTATTAAGCCACAAATATAATTTGTTCCGGGGGGAATATTAATGAAGAAAAAATTAATTGCCATAGTAGTATCATTTTTTGCACTTTTTGTGTTAGTTGGATGTGGTAAAGCAAAGCAGGCTGCCGATCAACCACCAAAATTATCCATGAATGACTTGAAAAATAAGCTTAACTACATGGAAGATCAATATTATCCAGCTTTACTATCAACGACTAAGGTTAAAAGCATCGACGATGTCCAAAATTCTATTAAGAAAATGGATAAGTCTGAAAAAAATATCAATAAAACTATCAAAGTAGTTAAAAAAAGCAAGGCAGATAGCGACACAAAAAAGAAAGTTATTCAATACGGTCATAAAGCCAATAAGTCTTTGAACGTTTTGTCCACAGCATTTAAAAAAGCTCTTAAGGGTAAAGACTTTGATGACTCAAAAGCAAGCAAAGATAATTTTTATGCTGCCGAACAAGCTGCCGAATTAGAAACTAGTTTACACAAAAAACACTCTTGGCATGAAGCTCAAAGCAAAAAGAAATTCACTAAACAAGCTACTCAATTATTAGAAAAAAGTATGGACGACAGTGATTCTAACACTGATCAAAATAATGATAGCGACGCCGATTAATAATATTATTAGGGGAATGTTAATGAAGAAAAAATTAATTACCATAGTAGTATCATTTTTTGCACTTTTTGTGTTAGTTGGATGTGGTAAAGCAAAGCAACAAGAAATGTCGACTGCTGATTTGCAAAAAGAACTCCATTCTATGGAAAACCAATACTATTCCTTTATGTGGCAAGAATCACAGTCTAGCAAACTTTCTGATCTAATCTCGCTAGAAAAGAAAGCCAAAGATTCCTCTAAAAGTATTAACAGTTCCATTAGTAAATTGAAGCACAATAAGAAAAACAAAAAATTAAATCGCCAAATTATCGCCTTTGGTAAAGACTCCAAAGATTCTATCAATGTCTTTACAGATGCTGTGAAAAACAAGATTAAGGGCAAGAAATTTGACGAAAAAGAATTTGAAATGAATACAGGAATGTCTGTATTAACCGCCTTGTCTGACGAGAAAAAGATCAATCAAGATCATCACTGGAAAGAACCAAAATCTCAGAAAAAGGTTATTGATTATATAAACTCATAAGAATAGTAAAAAAGCCACGATAATTCGTGGCTTTTTTCTTACAACAATACTGGTTTTTTGATGGCTTGATGATCATCAGCAATTACTAAGCCCATATCCTGATCGGACAGATCTTTGGTTGCTGTACGCATATTGGCTTGCTCCATAATCGTAAAAGCAAAATTATTTTGCACAGCTAATTTAATCACTGCTTGGCGCGCCTTATCATTCAAACGACCATTCAAATATAAATGATATTGCGGATTTCGCTGCATGACTTTTTCAACCATCGGTAAATTAGCCAAATTATTAGTTTGCGCAACTGTCAATGCTAATGCTACACGCTCTTGAAAATTACCTAAAAATTTTTTACGTTCATCAGGCTTTAATTGGGGTTTTCCAAAAACATTTTGCTTCAAATAATCTTCTACACTTGTCATCATGAACCTCAGCTTTTCTGTGTTAGAATAGTTTTAACAATACGATAATTAGCTTGCCCTATACTTTTGACATTTTGTAAATTATAAGTATGGGTAACACTCTCATTGTGTTGCCAATAATGATAAAGTTGCTGCGTGCCAATCCCAAAACGATTTACTAATGTACAATATTGTACATTAAACACTTGATCTTCCATCAATGGTAAATCAGGATAAAACCGCAAATGGTTTTGCTGAATCACCGCTAAACGATACACTTTGTTCCATGTGTAACCCATGACTTTACCCGTGATTTTAGTCAACTGGTACAACATTTCTGAGCGCTTGATGATCTTATATTGCTGTTGTCGCTGTTTTTTAGCCACTAATGTAGGTGATTCCTTGTAGAAACCACAAACTGCCAAATCTAATTTAGGATCTGCAAAAGCTTTTAAAAAATAATCTACGTAATTGGGATCCAACCAATCATCACCATCAATAAAAGTAATCAACTCACCACTAGCTTCTTCAATACCACGGTTACGAGCATTGGAAATACCTTGATTATATGGCTGGCTCACAACCTTAAAATTAGTGTGCTGCTTTACAAATTGCTGTGCCAATTCTAAAGTTGCATCAGTTGAAGCATCATTAACCATGATTAATTCAAAATCTTGATTAGTTTGTCTAACAATCGATGCCAAACTTCTAGGCAAAAGTCGTGCTTCATTGTAAAGAGGCATCACCAAGGACAGCTTTGTCATATCTACACCTCAATTATTATTCTATACTATTGTATTAATTTCAGCGAGGTTTCTCAATGACTAGAATTTTCCCTTTTGCTAATACACCCAATTTTCGAGAGCTTGGTGGTTATCCGACCAGCGATCAGCGTCAAATCCGTTGGCATAGGCTATTGCGCGCTGGATATTTAACTAATTTAACAACTGAAGAACTGCAGTTTTTGCAAAAATATGGTTTGCGTTATTCATTTGATTTACGATCACCTTATGAAAGAAAAAATTGGCCAGACCCGGATGTGCCATTTTTAAAAGTAATTGCCTGTCAACTGGTGCAAGAAACGCCTATTGGCGATTTAGTTTATCAAACTTTACCGCAGACTGACCAATTCAACGGCCTACCAGGTATTTATCAACGTGTCGTTTTAGATCATAGTGCACAACGCGTTTTCCGCCAGTTTTTCCAACTATTACTGCAAAATGACCAAGAACAAGAAGCAGTAGTTTTCCATTGTACAGCTGGCAAAGACCGGACCGGCATTTTGGCAATTTTGTTGTTATTAATTTTACAGGTTCCAGTGGAATATATTGCCCAAGACTATTTATTAACCAATCTCATGTATCAGAATGCCCAAGATTTAACTTATTTGGATAATGCTGATAATGAACACCAGCAAACTATTAATTTCACGAAAGCCGATAAAGCTGCCGTGCTAGCTATTAAAGTTGCCATTGAGCGTATTTATGGTAGTTTATCTAAATTTCAAAGTAGCGTGCTGCGCCTAACTCCTAAACAACAGCAACATTTGCGCGACATTTATACTGAACCATGCAAAAAAGCATAGTTAACTTTCAAGTTAGCTATGCTTTTATTTTTTACCAGATACTTTGCATTGGTTGTAGCTTTAAATCTGTAATTTGCGCTGATCCACCATTAACAAAAGCACTGATACCAGGCGTGTCTTGCTGATTAATCAAGTTAGGTTGGAAATAGAAATTCTGGGTAATCGATACTGCGCCATCATTGGCAAACACTTCAGCCATCGTTTCATCAATATATGCCGTAATTTTGACCTGACTATTGTCCGCTTTGACAGTCGCATTCATTTGATCGCGTGGCGCACCCATCTGAGGTTCACCCGTGTTGAAACGTTGTGCATAAACTTTATTTTGACTAACATCATAGCCAATCGTGAACCAATATTTTTGATCGGGCGTTTGCCGTACATTAAAGCCCACACTTTGTGGTTTTTTAGTCGGATCCCATTTTAGCGTCGCTGCCAGCTTATAGTGTTTGCCCGTAAATGGTAATTTTTGTTGCGTATTAGTTAAATACAAATTTTGTTGATCTTTGGTCAAAGAATTAGGTTGTATAATTTTTTGCGTTTGTGCAATCACATTATTTTGCACAGTATAACCGTCAGTTGCTTTAGCATCATTGATTAATTGTAAATCACGTGGCAATGTCATATTACCATTCCATTGCGTGGTAGGACTGTCAGAATCATATGACCAATTATTGGCCCAAGCCATCATAATAGTTTGATTGTTGGGCAAATTAGCAAACGGAATTCCCGCATAAAAATCTTCACCATAATCCAATGTGTGCGGATTAGCCAACGTTTGCCCACTATCTGGGTGCCAAGTACCCTTAGCATCTAAATTACCCACAAAATATTGCATGCCCGAACCAGTTGCATGGGCGCCTTGCTGCACGCTAATGAACAAAACCCATTTTTGCGTAGCAGTACCCTTAACTTGCATAGGTACCAAAGACGAACATTCCCAAACACCCAAACCAACATCTTTTTGGCGCTTAATGTTAGATGTGTAATCCCAATGCAACAAGTCCTTGCTTTTATAAAGCAACGCTTGCTGCCCAGAAACTACCGTCATAATATATTGTTGATGTTGCTGATCATATACAATATTAGGATCGCGAAAATTAGCCGCATCACCAGCTGGATTAGCTGTAACAGGAACAATTGGTTGCGGTTGCTGAGAATTACCATCTGGTGAATATTGCTTGAAAGTTTTGCCATGATCTAAACTATAAGCCAAATGCTGCTCTTGAATATCCGACAAGCCAACCCAAGTGCCCCAGCCATCATCCAAATGATCATCAATTCGTTCAGGCAATTGGTAACTGCTAGTGTAAAAAGCCAAGACAGCATTTTTGCCCAAACCACTTAAATTGTTGTGGTCGACAATTATTGAGCCGCTAAAAATTGCTTTACTATTGGGAGTCTCGCCCCAATCAGCAGTAGGATTACCGACATAACGCACGCGCTGATTAGCTTGTGCGCCAGTTTGGTTAGTATAAGTAAAATCTTCCCAAGCTTGATTTTGTAACATTGGAATTGCCACCTGCTGCTCTTGCCAATGGATCAAATCCTTGCTAATAGCATGTCCCCACGACATATTGCCCCATTGTGCGCCTTTGGGATTATATTGATAATACATATTATATTCTTTAGTTTGATCGTCATAGTATAATCCATTAGGATCATTAAGCCAATTTTTTTGTGGTGAATAATGAAATTGATTGCGATACTGTTCATGATAAGTTGTAGCTTGTACATTTCTCACGGACAACAAGCCTATCGCCGCAAAGATTGATAAGCTAGCAAAAATTATTCTTTTTAAAATTTTTTGTATATTTTTCACAATTTCTCCCCCAGTTGTAAACGATTACACAAACTATTTTAAAAGATTTCTTTAAAATATACAAAAAGTAGCATCCATTACGGATGCTATTTTTTAACAAGTTGTTCCAACATGTAATTGGACAGGTAGTAAATATTCGGATTGTGTTGCCTGATTGTGTAAACGATTCTGCAAAACTGTGACTGCTTTTTGTGCCATAAATTCGATTGGTTGGATAACAGTCGTCAATTGTGGCCAAACACTTTGCACCGTTTGCGTGCCATCATAGCCGACCAATAACAAATCACGCGGTACTCTTAAACGACGTTCGCGGGCAATTTGCATAATCAGTGCAGCATCTAAATCATTCGACGCAAAAATTGCTTCCACATCAGGATGTTCCACAAAAATTTGTCGAAAAACTTTTAATTTGTCGGTATTGGAAATATTAAAATCAACCTCATACGTAATCGGCTGCAAATGATGATCGTGCATGACATCTTCATAAGCTGCACGTCTTTTTTGCGCTGGCGTAGCTAGCTCTTGCGGTCCATTAATATGAATAATTTTGCGTGCACCTTGCACTAACAAATGCTCAACAGCCAACTTTCCGCCAGCATAATTATCAGAAGCAATGATAGGGATATCTTGATTCATAACCCGATCAATCGCCACAATCGGTAAATTATCATTATGATATTGTGAGATTCCTTGATTATGCGTTCCCACAATTAGTCCATCCACTTGCTTAACCAATAATTGATCCAAATAATCGGCTTCTTTTTGCGGATCATTTATTGAATTGCCGATTAGCACTTTATAACCCTTTTGATAAAGATAATGCTCTAAATTAGCCGTCAATTCACCAAAAAAAGGGTTGGCGACAGTTGGAAATAAAAGTCCAATTAAATCCGTTTTATTATTATAGAGCTGTCGTGCCACCACATTAGGATGATAGTTCAGTTCCTTCACTGCTTGATTCACTTTGTCAATAGTTTCTTTGCTTAAATAACCACGTCTATTTAAAACCCGTGAAACAGTCGTTTTGGAAACTTGCGCTAGTTTAGCAACATCCTCAAGTTTTGGCACACTCATCACTCCATTCTAATGATATTGTACAACATCATTAGCTAATTGATAGACTGTTCCATCAATCTGCCCCACTGCATCACTTTTTAATTGAACTGAAGGCTGTCCTTTAAAATAATAGCGCTCAGTAAAGACGACTGCTCCTTCATTGATAAAAATCTCTAATGAACTTTTATCAATAAAAATTTGCAATTGTAATAGATCTTGTTCATGAAGCGACGCAAAACGTACATCTGGGCGATCAGAGCGGCGCAAAACTAACTTATTATCTGCTCGTGTGTAAGTTAATTCTACTTGTGCTGTACTTTGATCATCTTGCAATTGAATTGTAAATTCTTGACCAGCAAACTGTTTTAAATCTAGCGTCAGATTAACTTCTGCCGTAGACTGTCCTTGGCAAATAAACGGCGTATCTGCTAAATCCCAAGTTTGCTTAGCTAATTGCTTTTGTCGCAACTGTTTCATTTCTTGGATTGGTTGCATGTATATCTGATTATTGCGCCAAACTAGTTCACGGGGAATCGTCAAAGCTCCTGCCCAACCATCAGCTTGTTCAGGCATTTCACTTTCCCACATTGCCAACCAACCAATCATAATCCGCCGACCATCTGGTGCAAGCATCGTTTGGGGTGCATAAAAATCATGGCCAGCATCTAATTCATGAAAATCGCTGCGCATTAATTTAGGTGTTTGATAATCTAATTGACCAACAAAATAGCCTGTTTGATGTAAATTCAAATATTGTTCTTTTTGGGCAACAATACCTTGCGGTGAAGTTAATAAGATATCCTGTCCATTTAAGCGGAAAATATCTGGACATTCCCACATATAACCTTCTAAATCAGCTTGCTTTGATTGTGTGAGCGGACCTAAATAATCCCATGAACGTAGATCAGTTGATTTATAAAGCAAAACACGACCTAAATGTTCTTTAGTTTGGCTACCCAAGACCACATAATAAGCACCATCATGCTCCCAAACTTTCGGATCGCGAAATTCTTGTGTATTATCGGTTGGTGGTGTAGCAATAATAGGGTTGTGTTCATACTTAGTGAAATGAATTCCATCCGTACTATAAGCTAAATTTTGATTTTGCCAATAACGATCTGGATCGCTATCATCATAACAATTATGCCCAGTATAAATTAAATATAATGTATCATCTTTTACAATTGCGCTACCAGAAAAACAGCCACTACGATCTTCTGCGTCACCAGGTGTCAAAGCAATCGGCAAAGTTTGCCAATTAATTAAATCTTTACTGCGTGCATGTCCCCAGTGCATCGGTCCCCACTGCGCCCCATAAGGATAATATTGATAAAACATATGATAGTAACCTTTAAAATAACAAAAGCCATTTGGATCATTAATCCACCCCGAAGGTGCCTGCAAATGATAATCTAAGCGGTAACGCTCATTCGTTAATTTGATCGGTGTTAAATCTGCCATGTTTATACCTCACTGAATAAATTTGTTTTAGGATCTGATGAAAGGATCGCCGTTCACATCTTCATTATCTTTTTTAAGAACGAAGAAACCATAAATTGCTGCAACAAAAACGATGGAAGAAATAATTAAAAAGGTATGATTATAACCAATAATATCACGTAGTTTACCTAAAGGCTGCGATAAAATAACTTGTCCGATTTGGGCAGCCACTTGAAAACCAATCATATATAAAGTCGCTGACAATTTCGTATCAAAATGCAATGTGAAATAGCGGAAAATAGGCAACGTGAATAAAGGAACTTCTAATGAATGCAACATTTTGATGCATGAAACTGTAATCGGATCATGTGCTAAACCACAACCGCCGATCCGTACAAACATTACTAAAACACCTAATAATAATGCATTGCGAACACCAATTTTATTCATCAAAATCGGTACAATTGCCATCATTAAAGCTTCACCAAAGACTTGTACGGAGTTTAGTATGCCATACATTCTTTCACCGGCTGCTGATGTAGAGAATAATCCAGTATAAAAATCTGGGAACATCTGTTGATCAAAAACGGTATAAAAAGTATACGTAAACATGATTAAAATGATAATAAACCAAAGTTCCTTGATCTTGAGCAAGCCAAACATTTCTTTCACAGATGGCGTATCACTGCCTTCGCCTCGCAAAACAATCTTATTATCAGCCTCTCGCTCAGCTTTGGGAACCCAGAATAATAATTCTAACAACAACACAATCCCGAAAGCAGAACCCAACCAGAAATTAATTTGTGGATTGATAGTGAAGGATTGGCCAGCAATAAAAGCGACAATCGCATAACCAAAGGAACCCCAAGCACGTGCTTGACCATATTCAAAGTCAAAGCGACGACTTAATTTTTCCGCAACGGCTTCATAAATTCCTGAAGCTGACAAAAATCCCGCAGATAAGAAAATAGAACCAACCACAATGCCTAACCAAAAATAATTTTGCAATAGCGGTGCATAAACCCAAACAAAAAATGGTCCTACTAATGCTGCTAAAATGGCACAAAAAATCAATAAATATCGTTTAATGACTAATTTATCTTGTAGCGATCCATATAAGAACATTAATATCAAGGTGGTCAAAGAGTTTGCTGAATATACTGTGCCGACCTGTGCTCCGGATAAGTGTAGCCCTCCGCTTTTAGTTAACCAAAGTTGGAAAAATGACCACCAAATGCCCCAAGCGGCAAAAAACATCAATAATGTGAATGAACTTTGTAGATATGACGGATTTTTTATATTTTTCTTTATATTCTCCATCTTATTTTCCACCCTTTCTAGAATGAATCAATTAATATGTAGCACTTTCAAGCGCTTACAATTAATATTATTATGTATTCGTTTCCATATGTCAACCGGTTGTCATAAATAAAAAAGAGTATTTTAAAAATACTCCGCTAAAAATACGTATTTAACTATGTGGACGCAATAATCTTCGTCGTGCTTTGACCTTGACCACTAGTTTGTACCTGAATTTGATTAGGAATTCGTTCTTGTAACAAAGCCACATGACTAATAATGCCCACCAGCCGATGCTTACTTTCTACCTGCTCCAACGCATCTAACGCTACAGTTAGCGAATCTTGATCCAGCGAGCCAAAACCTTCATCAATAAAGAGTGCATCAATACTTACTCCACCAGATTCATTTTGAATCACTTCACCTAAAGCTAATGCTAAACTCAAAGCTGCAATAAAACTTTCACCGCCTGATAACGTATGCACACTGCGCACATGACCTACATTATCATCATATACATCAATTTCTAAGCCAGTATTTTTCTGATATTGACCTGTTTCTTGACTGAGTTGCAAATAATAACGTCCCGAACTCAATTGTTGCAAATGCTGATTAGCAACTGTCAAAATCTCAGTTAACTGCGCCCGCAAGACAAAACGCTCCAAACCTAATTTAGTAGTCGAACCTCCATTAATTGCTTCCACTAAAGACTGCATTTGATCAACTTCTTGCTGCTGGTTGCCTAAATTATGCAGGGTCGTTTGCAGACGTTCCAGCAACACATCATTACTCAAAGTTCTTCGTGACAAATTATCAAATTGCTGCTTTAACTTCGCTAATTTTTGTTGTTTAGTTTGAACATTCGCTTGTAAAACAGGAATATCAACCGCTTTTTGTGTACCAATAATTTGCTGATATGTTGCAATTTCAGTCGTTAAAGTCGTCAATTCATCATAATAATTTTGAACTTGTCCTTGTAACTGTTCTAATTGATCCTGTTCTGTTATCAATTGCCTAAATTGTGCGTCCGCATCAGCACCGCCAAAATAATTTTGGATCGTCGCTGTTAACTCCTGCTGCATTTGATCATGCTGGGCTTGCTCTTGTTGAATTTGTGTACGCAAATTTTGTTGTTGTGTCTTTTGAGCAATTTGATCCTGCTTTAAAGCCTGCAAAGCCTGCTGATTGCTCGTTTGAGCTGCTTGATACTCGTCCAATTCCTGTTTTAACTCTTGCAAATGCTGTTTAAAATCGGTGACTGTTGACCATTGTGTAGGCAAATTTTCCTGAACATTAGTCAATTGAATATCTAAAGTTTGCTTTTGTCGCTGTAACTGTGTGAGTTGTTGTTCTAACTTTTCTACAAATCCTTGCTGTTGGTGTTGCTTTAATTTTAAGTTAGGTAGCTGTGCCGCCTGCTTTGTTAGTGTCATTAAAGCTTGCTGGTATTGCGCCACTAAATCGCTTTGCTGCATCAGCAATTGTGCATCGACTCGCTGCAAATCGAGCGTTTTTTGTTGGTGAAGAACTGTTTGTCTATTGACAGCTATTTTAGCTTTTAAGCTGGCTTTTTGCTGTTGAATTTTTGACAGATTGCGTTCAGCATCAGATAAAGCTTGATCAGAAATAAAAGGTTCTGTTGCAGTCGCTGGTTTGGGATGGTCAACACTGCCACATACCGGACACGGTGCATCAGGCGTTAATTGTGCTGCCAAAACAGCAATTTGTTGTTGCAACGCTTGATTTTTGAGGTGATCGTAAATTTGCTGAGCTTGGGTCTCATTAGTCGTAAGTTGCTGCAATTGCTTGCTTAAATCATCTACTTCTTTAATATTTTTCTGCAAATCATGTAATTGTTGAACTTTTTCTTGTTGCGTACGTAATTTAACTGTTGCTAATTCTTGATTTTGTTGTGCTTTTTGGGCTTGTTGATAATCAAGTGATACTTGCTGTAATATCGCTTTTTGCCGTTCATAATCAACATGCAAATCAACAAGCTTTTGTTGAACATTTTGCTGCATATGTTGAACATCTTGCAATTGTTCAAACAATGGTACCTTACTGCGCAATAACGTTAATTCTTGTTGTTTATCAGCATTGCTCTGCTCTTGTATAGTCAATTTTTCTTGCAGATCTTGTTGAACTTCTAGCGCTTGTTGCGTTTGTTGCGCTTCACCATTTAAATGCTGCAACTCTTGCTTACTTGACTCTGCTTGTTTCTGCAACTGCGTAATTTGTTGCAATGTTGAATGACGATCACGAACCCACATCAACTGCTCCACTTTTTCTTCCAGTCGTGTAATGTGCGGTAATTGCTGGTGTAATTGGTGTTGCCGATGTTGTTTATCTTCCAAAATGGCAATCTGGTTATTTAACTGCTGGGCTTGCGCTAAATGTTGTTGTGCTAAGTGATAGGTATCTTGAGCTCGATCACGTTGTTGTGCCAAATTATCCAAATACGATCGCTCTTGTTGTTGTTGCGTCGACAAGGCTGCTACTTGTTTCTTCACAGAACCTAATTCAGCAGGCTTTTTGATCCAATCAACTTTTTGTAAATCCGCTTTTAAAGATTGTTGTAAATTAGCATTGATACTTTTTTGCTTTTTTAGCTTTTCATTTAAAATTTGTCCCCATTTTTGATACAGTTGAGTTCTAAAAATTTTGCGGAGCACACCTTCTTTTTGCGAACTAGGAGCTAGCAAAAAGTGCTGAAAATCACCTTGTGGCAATAAAACAATCTGTATAAATTGCTCGCGATTCAATTGTAAAACATCCCCCAATTTTAAATTGATATCTTGCAATTTATTCAACTCAGCTATTTGTCGATCACCTTGAAAAATTCGCAAAGATCCACTACTTTTATACTCTTTCAAACCAGCACCACGCTTTTTTTGCAAAGTTTGCTTTGGCGACCTTGTAACAATATAGCGCTTATTTTGATGCGTAAATTCTAATTTAACTTCTGTTTTGCTGGTTGCCGCCGCAAAATCAGAACGCAAGCTATCCGGCGGGCGGTCATCACTCGTCCCACCACCATATAAAGCAAAAGTTAACGCTTCAAAAATAGTCGTCTTACCACTCCCAGTCTTCCCAGAAATTAAAAATAAACCGGCACTTTTAAAACGAGAAAAATCAATCTCCTCATTAGCATATGGTCCAAAATTCTTCAAACTAAGTTTTAGCGGCTGCATTATTTCACCTCATTTTGTGCTTGTTTTAGTGCTTTGATTGCCCATTTACGTTGTTGCTCAGTTAAATTACTGTCCGTAGCATCTTGGTAAACTTGTGTCAATAACGTCAAAGGATCTCGCTGGCGAATTTGCGCATCAGTTATTTGTTTTGTCGGCATCAAGTAATTTTGACTTCTTTCTAAAGAAATTATATTAGGATAAATTTCTCGCAAACGGGCCAAAACATTAGGAATTGGTTGTTTATCAGTCAACGTAATCCCAAAAAAATCTTGTAAATTTAAGTTATGGTAAAAAGATTCTGATAATAAAGTCTCAAAATCACCAATTAATTGGTGAACATCATGCAACATTTTTAACGGCTTAAAAGTCAATTGCAGAGGATCCGTATCCACGATCCATACACCTTTTTGTTGCTCAGCTTCAGACAAAGAAAATTTAACTGGCGAGCCACTATAACGAGCGTTGGGTAAATGTAAAGCTGCCTCATTGTGCAAATGCCCTAGAGCAACATAATCAAAATCTTGTAATAAATCAGCGCTAATAGGCGCTAAACCACCGATAGTTAATGCTGTTTCGGAATCACTTTTAGTACTTCCTGATACAAAAAAATGTGCCACTAAAATATGTTTTTTATGTGGTACAAATTGCTGCTTCATTTTAGTAATTAACAAATGCATAGTAGATTGCAAATTATGCAAAGAATCATCTTTAAATAATTGCCGAGCAGCAAATGGCTCAAAATAAGGCACCAAAAAAATCTGCGTATCTGTCAATTCAATTGGCGTTAAAGCTTGCTGTAAATCAGTATGCAAATAAAATTGCGTTGTCGTGTACCATTCTTGACCGGTTCCTAAACGTGTAGCACTATCATGATTGCCTGAAATCACATAAAGTGGCAACTTATCCTGTAAATTTAATTGGCGCAACATTTGATTCAAAGTAGCGACCGATTCTTCAGATGGCAAGCTACGATCATACAGATCACCAGCCACAATGATTCCGTCAACTTTTTCTTGCAAAGCAATTTGTTCAATTTGTTGAAAAGCAAATTGCTGTTCTTCTCGTAAATCAAAGCCATGTAATCGGCGACCAATATGCCAATCAGCGGTATGCAAAAAACGCATATTGCAAAACCTACTTTCCTCAAAAAATTAATATTTGTTATTGTAGCTGGATTTTTCATAAACTTTTTTGCCTTTGTATAACCACCTTAGAGTTACAATGTAACTTAGTAACTAGCTCGGAGGACAAGTAGCTATGAAAAAATATTTTATAAGCATTATAACAAGTATTTTAGCGACAATTTGTTTGGCAGGTTGTCAAACACAAAAATCCACTACCCAAACTAATCAACAAAATATGAACGTGGTAAGTAAAACAACTATGATTCAAGATTATAATCAAATAATCGATAAATATGCGACAGTGATTGGCAGTTACGCCGATAGCTTGCGCGATAACCAAATAGAAACACAAAAGCCTACCCAGCAAGCCAACCAAACAATTGATCGTATTAACACTAAACTGCAAAAAAGCACATTAAACAAAAACATTAGCAATAATTTCATCAAAATGAATAACGCACTAAAAGAAGTCATTGCTTGCTATGCTAATAATAATTTTACCGATTTAAAAAAGAAACAGGCTGCTTTTAACCAAGATGACTTGCAACTGCGCAAAGATTTAAATATTAATACTAGTAACCAAAAATTAACAGCCGCACTCAACAAACTAAAAGCGGTCGCCGACAGTCACGCCACTAATTAAACAGCAAGCTCTAACTTGCTTTTCAGCGTAACAATCTTTATCGTAAATAGTAAAATATTTTTGTGCAGGTGTTTTATGAGCTATTTATATTTATTAATTGCTGTCGTGGGCGAAATTTTTGGCACATCATTACTCAAAGCCTCTAATGGTTTTACTAATTTGGGAGCTAGTATTGGTGCCTTAATATCTTATGGCTTATGTTTTTATTTTTTATCGTTATCACTGAGAACCATTGATTTAAGCGTAGCTTACGCACTATGGTCAGGCTTAGGCATTGTCGCAACCACTGGTGTTAGTTATTTTATTTGGCACGAAAATCTTAATTTATTAACTGTTTTAGGTTTATTACTTATTTTGATTGGAATTGTCATTGTTAATTTGTTTGGTAGCAACCATTAGTTAATAAAAAAACCACCCTAAGGGGTGGTTTTTTTATTTTTCGACAGCTTGTAATTCTTGATTATTATCTAACTGTGATTTGCCTTCTAAATGCTTTCTTTGCAATAAGTCCATGCTAATATACAGCAATGCTAAACTAACAATTGCTATGCAAGCTAGGACAATTACTGCTTGCAAGAAGAAATGAGATCCTAATCCTGAGGTCAAAGCCTCCCGAAACGCATCATTAGAGTAAGTCATTGGCAAATATGGATGAATCACATTATAAAAATGATTCGTCAGTTGCATTGGGAACGTTCCACCTGATCCACCTAATTGGAGCATCAATAAAATCATTGCTAAGAATCGTCCCGGATTATCCAATGCCATCGCTAAGAACATCACGAGATACATCGAACACAAGGAGAAAACAATCGCCACTGTGAAATACTCACCAAGATGATCAGGTCGCAATCCACCGACTAGCATTAAACCGGCTTCCACTACTGCCATGCCAACTGCGACAACAGCACCGACACTAATTTTACTTAAATACCATTTCCAAGCCGGCTGACCTTTTTGCGCCACTTTACGAATTGGATAGATGAAATTGAATACTAAAGCACCGACATAAAGTGCTAAGGACAATACATAAGGTGCTAGAGCGTGACCATAATTAGGCACATAACTATAATTATGCTGCTTTGTTTTAGAAGGAGCGGCAATCATATCTGCAGTTTTAGACGTTGGTTTGACCTTATTTAAGGTATCTGCACCTTGACCTAATGCTTGATGCAACTGATTAGTCCCTGTAGACAGTTCTTGACTACCAGAAGTCAAAGCAGCACCATTACTATCTAAAGCCTGTGTTCCGGCTGCCAAAGTTTGTACACCATTACCTAATTGTTGACCACCTGAACTTAATTGTTGAACGCCAGTAACTAATGTTGGCACAGCTTGGTTCAACTGATTGAGTCCACCTGCCAATTGATTAGCACCAGAAGTTAATCCTAATTGACTACCATTGCCACTTAAAGCACCTTGAATACTCTGCAAGCCAGAATTCAATTGCGTAATCGCTTGAGTAGCACCAGGCAAAGCTAGGTTAGAGGCACCTGCCAATTGTTGAATACTACCTTGTAATTGTGCTAATTGACCACTTAATTGTTGCAGTTGTGGTTGTACTTGTTGAGTTTGTTGCAAATAAGAACCAATTGCTACATTAGCAGCACCTGCAGCTCGTAAATTAGCAGCCACTGTGGCTAAATTATTTTGTAAATCGGCAGTACCGCTACCTTCACTTGAATTACTTGCCAAAGCCTGTGCAATCGCATCTTGTTGTTGTGCAGTTAGCGGATCCAAACCAGCATTAGCTAAAATTTGGTTACTTTGGGCAATCACTGTGCTAGCTGATGGGGCAGAAGATGTACCTTCGCCACCATTAGCTTGCATGCCGGCTAAAGTTTGTTCAGCTTGTTGTAAATTACTGCCAATCGTCATAGATTGCGCACCAATACCATTCAAAGAAGCAGTTAAACCAGCTAAAGCACTAGTATTCGTACCATTTTGCAAAGTATAATTCAATTGCTGCAAACCGTTATTAATTTGCGGTAGTGCCGCTAAAACTGAATTTAATTGTGCTTGTTGTGAACCGCTGGTACTAGATCCCACAGCACTTTGCAATTGTTGCAAACCGGCATTTAATTGATTAGCACCGTTTGACAATTGACTGACACTAGAAGATAGGGGGGCAACTTTTTGCTGTAATTGCTCTAAACCGCCTACTAAAGGCTGCACACTAACATTCAAGGTTTGCACACCATCATTTACTTGCGACACTGCAGCAACATATTGATTAAGCCCATCATTCAAAACTACAGAACCATCATTTAATTGCCCAGCACCTTGCGCAGCTTGCTTTATTTGACCATTCATCAAATGTAACCCAGCAAACATTGCACTAGAATAAGCTTTAGTGACCGAAGAACGAATTTCAGAATTTAAAGTACTAACACCCATTCCACTCAAAACTTCTGCTAAATAATTTAAAGATGAATTAGTCTCATAATGCAAAATCATTTTCTTAGGGTGCTTGTCTAACACTGTTGCAGCATTTTTAGAGAAATTCTTGGGGATAGTTACTACTGTATAATACTTACGATTTTTCAAACCTTGCTTAGCTTTTTTTGCATCTACAAAATGCCAATCAAGCTTGTCATTTTTTTTCAGCTTCGCAACCGTTTGTTTACCAACGTTCAATTTCTTACCTTCATAGACCACTGGTTTATCTTCATTGACTACCGCCACTGGCAGATGCTGAGTTTCACCATAAGGATCCCAAACCGAACGCAAGAAGAAGATTGAATATAGGAAAGGAATCAACATGATAGCACAAAGTGATACCAGTATTAAGCGATTATGCCCGATAAATTTCCATTCTTTTTTAATCATCAGTTGTAGCTACTCCTAATTTGTGGATTCATCGATTTCACTCAATTGAAAATCTAGCAATTGAGTAAATTGATGTTGTCGTAATTTTTGATCAGTGGGTAAAAAGCCCATCATTTCAATCAATGTAAAACCTAATACTGCACTGATTAGTGTTTGGGCATAAGAATCATTACCCATGTGTTTCAATTTGGTACTAGCAACTAATTTATGCAATAAGTCTATCACTTGAGCTGTAGCTTGATAGAATGCACTATCAATTGGAAAATCATGCACATAATAGATTAATTCTACCAAACGTCCCTGATTTTCTAAATATTCATGCGCTACTTCTGCATAACGCTTAAAAGCAGCCCTCCCCGACAATCCAATTAGACCTTCCATTACCAATTTGTAAAGATCTTGCATAAAAATTGTGCCTAAATGCCCAATCAAATCGCTAGCATTTCTGAAATAATTATATAAGGATTGCGAACGAATATTCAATTCTGACGCTAACCGAGGAAAAGTCAAAGCTTGCACACCATTATCAAAAATAAGTTGTTGCGCCGTTCGAATGATTTGCTCTTTATTTATACGTTGATTACTGATGAAAGACACTTCCCTTGTCATTGTAGAATCAAAGCTACAAGTTGTAATTTTAATACAATTTACTCTTTTTGCCAAGTAATAATTATTGTGATCTTTTGAAAAAGTGCTATTATGTATCCAATCTCGGAGGTTTCTATGATTTTAGAACGAAATAACTTTATGTCTATGGGACAAATTGAGAACAAATTAAATCATCTGTCAGCCAATTCAGTTGTCCCTAATATTAAGCAATTAATGAATTTGTATGTGCTGCGTCGAGCGGCAATTAAAGAAATTGGCACTAAATTAGAAAATTTAGATGATGAGTATTCTACTATTCACAACCACAATCCGATTAATTTAATTGAAGAACGGCTAAAAAGTCCAGCTAGCCTATTTGAAAAAATTAAACGTAAGCACCTTGATTATTCGCTAGAAAGTATCAACACCGAAATTTTGGATATTGCGGGTATCCGTGTGGTAACCAATTACTTAGACGATATTTTGCGCATCAAAAATACTTTGGTGAGTCAAGATGATGTAACATTAATAAAAGCCAAAGATTACTTAAATCATCCCAAATCAAACGGTTATCGTGGCATTCATTTAGTCGTGACCGTGCCTGTATTTTTAGCTAATCAAACCCATAAAGCTGTACCCGTTGAAGTTCAGTTACGAACTAGTGGCATGGAATTGTGGGCTAGTTTAGAGCATCGACTGCACTATAAAAATAGTTCAAAAAAAACGACAGAACACATCCAAAAATTACAAGAATATTCGCAAAAAATTAACGATATTGAAATTGGTATGCAACAAATTGCCCGCGATATTCAGCAATAAAAAAAACCACCATAAGGCGGCTTTTTTTATCTACCACTAAAGGTATTATAATGAATATCGTAATAATTTCTAAATAGCCATCGTCCACCAAACGCCAATATTGCCAAAATAACATAAACTGTCGGTGAGAACACTGGATTCAAGAATGGTGGTAAAATCATAGTCAAGGCAACCACTAAATACATAATTACCATGCCTAAAACTAAAGTTAAAGCCACTTTCCAAATCGGTTCGCGCTTTTGTTTAGCAGCAGCCATTTTTTGATTGAACCAACTGAAGAGCACACCCCACAATATGGAGATTAAAATAATCGTACTCAAACCGCTTTGCGTAGTATTCTTGGCTTGCTTGCTGAATAAACCAATAAAGCCATACATAACTAAGAATAATGACGCAAATAACAAGGAATTATCCACCGCTAATTTCCATAATTTTTCATCAGCAACATTTTGAGATTTTTTGGGTGGTTGCACTAGAACTTGTGCTTGTTGTTCTACTGTGCCATAAAGTTGACGTGCTGGAATACCTTTGATTTGATTATTGATCACTTCTACTAACAAACTATCGGTCAATTCTTGCGCTTTTTCTTCAGTTTGGCCCTTTTGCAATAATTGTCGGCGCAATTTAAACAAGTAATCTGCGTTTTTATTACTTAATTTAGTCCGTAAATTATCAACATCCGTACTTTGAATCTGCTCTTGTACCACTTCTTGCTGTTGCTTTTTTTCATGGCGTTCTTGTTGATTAACTTGAGCCTTGGCATTTTTTTCTCGCGAATCCATACTTCCTCCTAAACGTTGAAACGAAATTCAATAATATCGCCATCTTGAACTTCGTAATCCTTACCTTCTAAGCGTAAACGTCCCGCTTCTTTAGCAGCTTGCATACTGCCATATTGATCTAAATCAGCAAAAGAGACAGTCTCAGCCCGAATAAAACCGCGTTCAAAATCAGAATGAATCACACCAGCTACTTGCGGTGCTTTCATACCTTGCTTAAATGTCCAAGCTCTAGTTTCCGTGCCACCAGCAGTGAAAAAGGTCGCTAAACCTAACAAATGATAGCTAGCACGAATTAAGCGATCTAACCCTGATTCACTAACGCCCTCAGCTTCTAAGAAAACCTGGCGTTCTTCATCATCTAGTTCTGCAATTTCTTCTTCGGTTTTGGCAGAAATTCCAATGACTTCAGCATTTTCTTTAGCAGCATATTCTTTAATTTGTTGATAATATTTAGAATCCTGTGGTGCAGCCATATCATCTTCAGCAATATTTGCCACATACAAAACTGGTTTAGAAGTCAGCAAGAACAATCCCTTGACAATGCGTTGCTCTTCTTTAGTGAATTCGATGCTGCGCACTGCACCGCCTTGTTCCAAAACAGGTTTAATTTTTTGTAAAACAGCCAATTCAGCTTGCGCTTCTTTATCTTTGGTACGTGCTACTTTTTCAACTTTGGCATAACGTTTATTGATGCTATCTAAATCAGCAATGCTCAACTCCAAATTAATCGTTTCGACATCATCTAGTGGATCAATGTGCCCATTCACGTGCGTAATATTGTCATCATCAAAAGCGCGTACAACATGCACAATCGCATCAACTTGGCGAATATTTTCTAAGAATTTATTGCCTAAGCCTTCACCTTTACTGGCACCTTTCACAATCCCTGCAATATCAGTAAATTCAAAAGTTGTATGCACAATTTTTTTGGCAGGTAAAATCTGATCAATGCGTGCCAAACGAGTATCCGGTACTTCTACCATGCCAACATTAGGATCGATTGTAGCAAACGGATAATTAGCCATTTCCGCGCCTGCTTTAGTAATTGCGTTAAACAATGTTGATTTACCGACATTAGGTAAACCGACAATTCCTGCTGTTAATGCCATAAGTTAACTCCTTGTTGTAATTGATTCGGTGATTTGATATTTCGAGGATCAATATAAAAAGTTTCTTGATCACGATGAACTTCATTTTGCTGAGTAATAATTTTTTTATATTTTTTGTTAAATTCCGCGCGCGCCATCATAATTTGGTGACCGCAGCCTAAACAACGAATCTTGATATCAGCACCTAAGCGTAACACTTCCCAGCGATTATTCTGGCAAGCATGTGGCTTTTTCATCATAATAATGTCACCCAGATTATACATAGCGACCTCCTAATCCAACGAAATGTGCAAAATATCCAAAATTCGATTTAAATCTTTGATAGATGCAAAATCAATTTGGATCTTGCCTTTGCCGTTCTTACTTTCAGAAACATGCACATTCGTGCCGAATTTATCAACTAACTGACCTTCAGTTTCTTTAATAAACGGTGAACGACTGCCGGTTTCTTTTTTAGTATGTTTCTGTCGTTTAGCAACCATTGCCTCTAATTGGCGCACGGTTACTTTTTGATCGACAACTAATTGGGCCATCTGGTCAATTTTTTGTGGATCCTTGAGCGTCAATAAAGTCCGTGCTTGAGCCATCGTCAAATCGCCTGATATCAACAATTTAGTAGCTTTTTCCGGCAAACTCAATAAACGCAAATAATTAGCAATGTATGGGCGACTTTTGCCCAATTTTTCGGAAACCTGTTCTTGTGTTAAATGCAATTTTTCAATTAGAGTTTGGTAAGCTTGCGCTTCTTCGATCGGATTTAAGTCTTCGCGTTGTAAGTTTTCTAAGACACCAATTTCCATCATCTGACTTTCGTCAAGATCACGAATAATGGCTGGAATCGTCCTTTGCTTAGCAATTTTGCTAGCACGAAAACGACGCTCACCGGCCACAATTTGGTAACCATTAACACTTTTACGCACCACAATGGGTTGAAAAACACCATTTTCACGAATTGATTGAGCTAAATCCTCTAAAGGCTTTTCCTCAAATGTTTTACGTGGTTGATAAGGATTGGGACGGATATCATCAAGTCCGATTTCGACAACATTTTCAGAAGTGATTTCATCTTTTTCAAAGTCTGAAAAAATCGCATCAATGCCGCGACCCAAACCACTACGTTTTTTATCAGTCATCGTGTCTCATAACCTCCTCAGCTAATTGCAAATATACTTCTGCACCGCGCGATTTGCGGTCAAAATCAATAATTGGCAAGCCGTAACTTGGTGCTTCTGCCAAACGCGTATTACGCGGAATGATCGTTTCATAGACGTGATCACCAAAATAACTTTGCACTTCCGTGACCACTTGCGTACCTAAATTAGTGCGCGCATCAAACATTGTCAATAAGACACCCTCAATAGTTAAATCAGGATTAAAATGCTTTTGTACTAAGCGAATCGTGTTCAACAATTGGCTCAAACCTTCTAAAGCGTAATATTCACTTTGTACCGGAATAATAATGGAATTGCTGGCAGTGAAAGCATTGATTGATAGCTGTCCTAAAGATGGCGGACAATCGATCAAAATATAATCATAGTCAGCTGCAATAGAACCAATTGCTTCCTTCAAACGCGTCTCGCGTGCCATCATGGAAGTTAGTTCCATTTCGGCACCCGCCAGTTGAATCGTTGCGGGTACAATATCTAAATTCTGACGTTGCGTATGCATAATCGTATCATGCAGAGGCATTTCATTAATAATAACATCATAAATATCTTGTGTGACATCGACTTTTTTAATACCTAAACCACTAGTAGCATTCCCTTGCGGATCAATGTCAATTACTAGGACGCGTTGCTGTAATTCAGATAAACAAGCACCTAAATTAATGGTAGTTGTGGTTTTGCCAACACCACCTTTTTGATTAGCTAAGGATATAACTTTAACCATTCTTGCGCTCCTTTTTAACTGTGATTATCATCTGGTATTCTGTATCATTATTTATTTCATCATAAGTAAACTGCGCACCATTCTTCTGCGCCAATTTTACAGAGTCTCGAATTGTATTTATCGCCAACTTAGTGTTAGTGGACTTCAAAGCACGAATCTTATTATGCTCTTTTGTTTTAGCAGGTTGTAACAACTTTTTAACTAGTTGCTCAGTTTGGACAACATTCAAATTAGCTTTGATAATTTCTTGCAAACTTTCTTGTTGCTGCTTCATATCTAGCGCTAGTAAAGCACGCCCATGACGTTGAGAAATCAAGCCTTGACCAATAGCTGTTTGTACTTGAGGATCCAGCTTAAGCAATCGGATTTTATTAGCAACATAAGACTGACTTTTGCCTAAACTTTTTGCCAAATCTTGTTGCTTAAAACCATTTAATTGCGCCAAATTAGAGTAGGCTTGTGCTTCTTCAATCGGATTCAAATCTTGACGCTGCAAATTTTCGATTAAAGCCAGCGCTGCTGACTGTTCATCATCGTAATTACGCACAATGGCTGGTATCTTCGTCCATTTTAGGGAACTGACGGCCCGAAAACGACGTTCACCTGCGATCAATTCATATTTTTGTTCAGCACTCGGACGTACCACAATTGGCTGCAACAGCCCATTAGTGTGAATAGATTGTGCTAATTCTGCAATTTGCTGACTATCAAATTCTTGACGTGGCTGATACGTATTTGGCACAATCTGATTCACAGCAATCTCTTGGATTTTAGCGGTATTTTTGTCTAAAATTTTATCAAAAATGGACATTTAGCGTCATCCTCCTTGTAATACTGTCAAAGCAAAGGTTCTTTAGCTGGTGTTCCCGCTTTACGGGGATATTTATTAGGCGTGGATTTTACTTTCTCAATGAAAAGCAATTCTCTTTGACCAGCTTGTTCTGGCAGCTCCATGGTTTCAACTTTTTGTACTTGACCGCCTAAAATAGTCAAGGCATGCTGCGATTGCTGTAATTCTGCTTGCGCTTTAGCACCCTTCAAAGCAATGAAAGTTCCACCATTTTTGACAACGGGTAAGCATAGCTCTAATAATACAGGTAAATTGGCTACAGCACGGGCAGTGACATAATCAAACTGTTCGCGATACTTTTTCTGGCGCCCAAATTCTTCAGCTCGCGCATGAATTAAAGTAACATTTTGCAAGCCTAAAGTTTGCACCACTTGCGCCAAAAAATTAATCCGTTTCTGCAAAGAATCCACAATTGTCAATTGCAAATTAGGATTGACAATTTTCAATACTAAACCAGGAAAACCTGCGCCAGAACCAATGTCAGCTAAAGTAACTGCTTGTTTTAAAGCTGGTTCAACAAACATGGGCATCAAAGAATCATAAAAATGTTTCAGATAAACATCAGCTTCACTAGTTATATTGGTTAAATTCATAACTCTATTTGTTTCAACTAATAACTGAAAATATTGTTGCAATTGCTGCATTTGTTGTGCAGTCAATTCAATATCATATTGCTGTAAACTTCGTTGTAATTGAGTGGGACTCATGGTTAACTCCTTATGTGAAACGAACTTTGTTTCACGGTAAATCCTAATTTAGTTTCTATTTAAACGCAATTAATCAATGCTAATTATACATGTTTTTCAAACTGAAAAGAAACTGAAGTCTAATTTGTAACCGAATAATTATCTTGCTAGAATGATGATATTTATATAGGAGGTTTTGGTGATGAACCCAATTTATTTACGATCAGCGACCCTGGGAGATTTGCCTACTATGTCAGCAATTATCCAGTCTGCTAAAGAGTTATTAAAAAATGACAATATTGATCAATGGCAAGACGGCTATCCTAATTTAGCACAATCACGGGCAGATGTTGAAAACAAGCAAGCTTATGTATTAATGGTGAACCAGCAAATTGGGGCAATGGCAACTTTTTTAACGCAACCTGACCCTAGTTATCAAACCTTGCGGCAAGGTCATTGGCAACAAAATGGTCCGTATGCAACTTTTCATCGCTTAGCTGTGAATCCAGAATTTCGTGGGCAGCACTTGACCAATTACTTAATGTCTAATTTACTTACTTTAGCAATCCAGCACGATTTGGCCAATGTGCGCATTGACACGCATCAAGATAATTTACGGATGCAACACATTTTGAACAATTGGGGCTTTCAAAAACGTGGCATGATTGAGTTACAATACCAGCAAGGTGGTGTGCGCGTGGCTTATGAATTGAATTTATAGCGGTATAATCCGGTTCTGGTAGACATTTACCAGCGGACAGTTTAAACTATTGATGTTTAGTTTTACAACAAATAATTGAGGTTATTATGCATGCCCACAATCAAAATTGCTTATCTATATGAAGATTTAATGAATACGTACGGTGATGCCGGTGACGTGAAGATTTTACGGCACTTTTTAAAGCAGAAAAATTATGCTTGTTCCGTACAAAATGTGAGTTTGGGCGACGACTTTAATGCCTTTGACTATGATTTAGTTTTTTGCGGTGGCGGACAAGATTTTGAACAGACGGTGGTAGCTAAAGATTTCTTGCGACATCGCCAAACCTTGACTGATTATATTGAAGATGATCGTTTGTATTTGGGCATTTGTGGCGGCTATCAATTCTTGGGTAGTTATTATCAGACTAGTAAGAATGATCGAATTGAATGTTTAAACATTTTACCTTTTCACACCATTTTCAACCCACAAAAGCGCATGATTGGCGACACACGCTGTACCACCGCTTATGGTGAAGTGAAAGCTTTTGAAAATCATAGTGGTCAAACATTCTTTGATGATAATAATTTACAGCCTTTTGGCAAAATGATCGAAGGGTACGGTAACAATCCAGAAGACGGCGTAGATGGCGTGGCTTACAAATCGGTAATATGTAGCTATTCACATGGTCCGCTACTCAAAAATACAAACGTCGCCATGGTGTTAGCTGATAAAATGATTGCAAATTACCTAAAATATCGTGTTTAAAACATTCTGTCAAGAATGTTTTTTTGTTTAAATATACAAAATGATTTAATATGTGTTTTTAAGGAGTGTGGTAATATGCCAAAAATGACTGCAGGGCGTGCACTTGCCCAAGTACTAGTTGGCTGGAAAATTGACCATCTTTATGGTATTCCAGCTGCTTCAATTAATAACACGGTAGAAGGACTGTATAAAGAACGACGCAATATCAAATATATTCAAGTGCGTCATGAAGAGATTGGCGCTTTAGCAGCAACTGCCGACGCAAAATTAACAGGTACAATTGGTGTTAGCTTTGCTTCCGCTGGACCGGGAGGCGTACATTTGTTAAACGGTTTGTATGATGCCAAAATGGATCATACGCCAGTACTCGCTTTAGTGGGTCAATCTGCAACCAACATTATGAATACTAATTTTTTCCAAGAAATGAATGAAGATCCTGTTTTTGCCGACGTTGCTCAATTTCATAAGCAAGTGACAACTGCTGAGCAAATTCCCCATGTTGTGGATGAAGCGATTCGTTCAGCTTACGCGACACGTTCCGTTTCTGTCGTAATTATTCCGGACGATTTGGCTGGGCAAGAAATTGAATTTGATGGATTTCAAACAGCTAAGATTGCAACGAAACCAAGTAATATTTTGCAACCTAATGCTGCGGAGATGCAACAAGTTAAAGAAGCTTTGCAAAAAGCCCAACGTCCTATTATGTGGCTAGGTCGCGGTGCTAGTGGTGCACGCGATTTAGCGGTGCAAGTTTCTGAAAAATTCCATTTACCGGTGTTAAGTACAGTACCTGCAACAGGTGTATTTCCAACTGATCATCCAAATTTTATGGGTTCCAAGGGTCGATTGGGTACTAAAGCCGGCTTTGAGGTCGCTAGTGCGAGTGATTTAGTATTATTCATAGGCACAAATTATCCATTTGCCCGTTTCTTGCCAAATAATATTGAATTTATCCAAGTCAATAATAATTTAGCTGATTTAGGTAAACAACACGATGCTAAGATAACAGTTTTGGCTGATGCTAAGGCCTTTTTGCAAGCTTTAACCGAGCTAGATTACGAGCGTGAATCAACAACTTTCTTTAAAGCTGCAGTGCAAGACAAGAAAAACTGGGATCAATGGTTATTGCAAGCCGCTAAAGATGATCAAAATGGTTTGCGAGCCGAAGGCGTTATCCAGGCCATCAAAGAAAATAGTAGTCATAATGCAGTTTTTGGTTTAGACGTAGGAAATAACACAGAATGGTCGATTCGCCAATTACCATTTGATCAAGAACAAAAATTCACAATGTCACCATGGTACGGCACAATGGGGTTTGGTTTGCCTGCAGGGATGGCTGCCCAGTTAAATTATCCTAATCGACAAGTTTGGAGTATTTCCGGTGATGGTGGGTTTGCGATGGTAATGCCTGATTTACTGACTGAGGTCAAATATCATTTGCCAGTCGTCAATGTAGTGCTGGAAAATAATTCTTTTGGTTATATCGAACATGAAAAATTGCAAGATAATCAGTCACTATATGGTATTGATTTAATCGGTGCTGATTGGGCTAAAGTAGCTGAAGGAATGGGTGCTCACGGTTTTAGCGTACACAATTTAGCAGAATTACAACAAGCCATGAAACAAATTATGGAATTGCAAAAACAAGGCGATACATTGCCAATTGTTTTAGACGCTAAAATTCAAAACATCGATCCGATTGATACGAGTTCTATGCCATTAAATGAAGATGTATTTGATCAAAAAACAATTGCAGAATATCGTCAACATTATGCTTTGCCAGCTGATAGTCAGCCATCATTGCAAAAAATTATGGCAGATTTAGACAAATAGCTAAAAGACAAGTTCTTCTATGAACTTGTTTTTCGTACATACTATTAATTGAAACAAATTTTATTTTCCGGGTAATTATCGCGAGTATATTGCGCCTGCTAGCTTTAGCTTGAACCACATTAGTATTTGAAATAGTTATTGTGCTTGTAAAAGCAGGAAGCAATAAAAATACGATCATTATGAAATTACGTAATTTTTTCGTTTTCATTTTTATTGTCCCTTGACCATTTGATTAAATTTATGCGCCTCGTTGAATAACTATTTAGACGACTATTTACCTTTTAAATATAACTTATTCACTTCTTTTTCAGAAATATACGTGAATTGCTGTAAAAATTCTTGGGCATTGTTGGGAAAGGTGCTATGTTTGACACCTTTAATACTATTAGAATAATATTCTAATTTATCAGTTCCCATATAACGTTTACCCTTAAAGTAACTTTTTACATAATACCGCCCCTTTTTAGGATACATAATCATACTGTGAGAAGTGTCATTGGGACTTGTATAATCTGCAGCAGGACCATCACTATAGGAATATTGCTTTGCTTTCCAACGTTTCATATCCATGAATGAAATTCTGGTAAATTGATTAGTTTCCATATGGAATATATACTGATCACCCTTTTTGGTATATTTACCCATATTAAATTCCAACATGTATAATTCACCGTCATCAAAGTAAGGCTTGGGTCGATCATTGAAGTCTAGTAATGCATAGTTGTCTTGATCTAAAAGCTTGATACAAGAGGAACTATAAACATCTAAATAAACTTGACCAATTTCAATTTTTTTGACTGGTTTAGCTTTACGCGTCTTGCTTTTATGCTTCCTGACTTTAGCTTGAACTACATTATTATTTGGAATAATTATTGTTTCTATAAAGGTAGGAATCAATAAAAACACGATCACCATCAAATTACGTAATTTTTTCATTTTTATTGTCCCTTAACCATCTGATCAAATTCATGTCCAAGTTGTGTCGCATTGTCTTTAGACGACATACCATTAATGGCATAACGACCATGAGAATTAGTATAGCTATCATTTAATTTACCAAGCTTTTTAGCTTCTTCCTCCAAAAGTGGCGATTTATATCCACTAGATTTATCATGACGCCATTGCGGATCTAATCTCTTTACCACATTAATATCTAAATATTTATGCGTGTTGACTTTTTTATTACCGTAATTAAAACTAGCGCCATTGATTTGCTCGTTAGAATTAATGCCATCGGGATCAATTTCATTCTGGAATTTGCCTTCACTATTTAAAAGAAACTCTGTATGGAAATTTTGTGTAACCTTATAGTCACCTTTGCCATAGCCTTCAGGGTAAATTAGTTCATTATGTTTTCCTTTTTTCTGTTTCTGATGCAATCGGGAGCCTTCTAGCTCATAAGACCCCTTGCCACATTCTTTCATATAGTTAGCTAGCTTTTCTGCGTCTGTTTTTCCCGGGTAATTATCGCGGATATACTGCGCCTGCTGAGCGGAAATGATATAGCGCAAATTATGGATTTTTTGTCCCAAATTGGAACCGTCGTCCAGTCCTTTTTTGTTGGAAATGCGGTTTTTAAAAATTATTTACCTTTGCTACTGAGATCACGTACTCTGTCTCTAGAAATGTACGTAAAATTGCTCAAAAATTCTTGAGCATTATTGGGAAAGGTACTGTTTTTAACACCACCAATATGATTGGGATAGTGTCTCAATTGATAAGAACCCATGGATCTTTTACTATCGTAGTAATTTCTTACATAGTATTTACCATTTTTTAAATACATAATCATGCTATATGATTTGTCTTTAGGATTGGTATAATTGGATCCTGGACCATCGATATCTGAATATTGTTTTTTTCTAAAGCGTTTCATATCCAGAAAGTAAATACTAGTATGTTGATTAGTATCCTTGTGAAGGATATACTTACTTCCTTTTCGGGTATATTTTCCTATATAAAATTCTAGTGGATATGACTCGCCATCTCGAAAAAAGCTCTCAGGATTGCCATTCAAAAGTAACACTACATAATTACATTTATCTATGAATTTGATACATGAAAAACCATATGGATCGGAATAAATTTTTCCTATTTTAATTTTACTCACAGACTTTTTCTGTGTCTGCTTAGGCTTAATACTATGAGTTCTAGCTTGACACACATTATTATTTGAAGGAAGAGCTAATTCTGAATATATAGGTACTAATAAAAACATAATTATTATGGAATTACGTAATTTTTGCATTTTCATTTTTATTGTCCAGTACTTTTTTTAACCATCTGATCAAATTTATGCCCCAGTTGTGTGGCATTATCTTTTGATAACATTCCATTAATGGCATAGTGACCATGGCTATTAGTATAGCTATCTGGATATTTAGATGAACCTTTGGGTGCATCACTGTCTAAATATGGCGATTTATATCCATTCGAATTATTGTGTCGCCATTGCGGATCCAAATCATGAACCACATTAATATCTAAATATTTATGCGTGTTGACTTTTTTATTACCATAATTAAAACTAGCACCATTGATTTGTCCATTGAGATTAATGCCATCGGGATCAATTTCATTTTGAAACTTACCTTCGCTATTTAAAAGGAACTCTGTATGAAAATTTTGTGTAACCTTGTAATCACCTTTGCCATAGCCTTGGGGATATTCCCCCGTAGACAGATTCATTTTCTGATGCAATCGAGAGCCCTCCAGCTCGTAAGACCCCTTGCCGCATTCTTTCATATAGTTAGCCAGCTTTTCTGCGTCTGTTTTTCCCGGGTAATTATCGCGGATATACTGCGCTTGCTGAGCGGAAATGATATAGCGCAAATTATGGATTTTTTGTCCCAAATTGGAACCATCGTTGAGTCCTTTTTTCGTTGGGAATGCGGTTTGGACGGTTTTAGCCAAACTATCCCAAAATTTATTATTTGGGGCTAACTTTTTATCAAAGTGCGCCAACAGTTTCCGGGTAGACTATGAGATTGCTATTTCGTCTTGGCTATTTTTTTTGCTTGGAAAAGTGATTTACTTTATTTTTCCAATTATCTAATGATAGATAATGAAATTGTTGTAAAAATTCTTGAGAGTTATTGGGGAAGGTGGTGTTTTTCACCCCTTTTATTTTATTTGTATATTTGCTTAGAGCATAGGCATCTTCTAATTTATTTTTTTTACTAACACTGGCTATATAATATCGACCATTTTTTAAATATAGTTCGGACCTATTAGATTTTTGATTATAAGATTCATCAATAAAGGTATATTGTTTCTCCCGCCATCTCTTCATATCCATAAAGGAAATAGAAATAACACTACTAACTCGTTTAGATAATAAGTAATGATTTGCTTTACGAGAATATATCCCATAGTAAAAGTCAATAACAGCATTATCATTATCGGCAAATATCCTTTGTGGTGAACTATCTACTCTAACTATTGCATAATGAGTTTGATCAACAAATTTAATACCATATCCATAACCATAATTCCAATAAACTTGACCTATTTTTATTTTTTTGACTGGTCTTGAAGATTTTTTAGTTTTGAAATGATGAGATGCACCAGCAGATACTATATTGCTGGCTGGTATGATTATCTCTGTACGTATAGGTACAAATAAAATAATAATAATAATTAAATTACGTAATATTTTATTTTTCATTCAGCTTATTTCACCATTTGATCAAATTTATTAGCTAGATGTTCAGTATTGTCCTTAGATGATAGTCCATTTATTGCATAGTTGCCATCTTTGTTACTGTAACTATTTTTACGATCGCTCAAATTTTTCACTTGATCATTTCTAACTGGAGATTTGTATCCATTCGATATATTCGTTCTCCATTTAGGGTCCAATTTTTCACCACATTAATATCCAGATGTTTGTGCATATCATCATTTTCATTAGCGTAATTGAAACTAGCCCCGTTGATCACACCGTTGGGTTTGGCCCCTTCTGGATCAATTCATTCTGGAACATAACTAAATTGCTGGAAAAACTCATCAGAATTATTGGGGAAAATACTATCCTTGAATCCTTGAATGGTATTATTGTGTTTAAACAACGGGTAAGACGGATCTATTTCTATCTTACTCAATCCAATGACGTATTTGTCTTTCTTTAAATGCATATTCATTGCATCAACTTTTACATATTCGGGACCACTAATAAATGAATATTGTTTGCGCTTTAATTTTTTATTGTTCGTAAAATAAACAGAAGAAAAATCATTAGTTGGACTGTTCAATATATAATCATTATTTTTAATAAAATATTGTCCCGTATAAAAATCTATTTTATAAAAATCGCCGTTTTTAAAGCTTCTACTAGGATTGCTATTCAATATAATTACTGAATAACGTTGCTGATCAAGTAATTTGATGTACAATTTTTCATCATTATATCTATGGACAAAATAATACACCTGTCCAATTTTAATTTTTTTAACTTGATATTGTTGTTTACGCTGATTTTTAGATGTTTTGATTTGAGCTTGAATAACATTATTACCGTCATGACATGGATTTTCCACCATAACTAAGGTCAACAATAAAGATACAACTATTGAAATATATAATTTTTTGTTCTTCATTTTTAGACAATTATCAATAATTTACTTATCTGGAACATACGTAAACTGTTGAAAAAACTCCTGATAATTATTAGGAAAAATACTCCCTTTTACGTACTTAATAGAATTACTTTGTTTTATCAAAGGTGCCCCAACATTTTTCTTACCATCTTGATATATTGTGCTGTAGTATATCCCCCTTTTTTGATATATATTTATATTGCTTTGTTTACCTCGCTGAGGTCCGTAACTATAAGAATATTCTTTTTTATTGACCTGATGCATGTCCATAAAAGACACAGAAGCAACATCATTAGTTTGGCCATGTAATATATAAGTGCTACCATTACGAACATATTTACCAGTATAAAAATACGTTTGAGAAAAATCGCCATCTTTAAAAGCCTGCTGTGGAGCACTATCTAATTTTATAACCGCATAATTTTCTTTATCTAATAATTTGATACAACTGTAACTCTTGTCATTCCAATAAACTTGCCCAATTTCAATTTTTTTAGCTGATTTAGCTTTATGAGACTTTCTTTTATGTTTAATGGTTTTAGCTTGAACTACATTAGTGTTTGGAATAGTTATTGTTTCTGTAAAAGTAGGAATAAATAAAAAAACAATCATTATGAAATTACGTAATTTTTGCGTTTTCATTTTTTTTGTCCCTTAACCATCTGATCAAATTCATGTCCTAGTTGTGTCGCATTATCTTTAGACGACATGCCATTAATGGCATAATGACCATGAGAATTAGTATAGCTATCTGGATATTTATCTGAACCTTTTGGTGCTTGTGATCCTAAGATTGGTGATATATAATTTCCTGATTTGTCATGCCGCCATTGTGGATCTAATTTTTTAACTACATTAATATCTAAATATTTATGCGTGTTGCCTTTTTTATTACCGTAATTAAAACTAGCGCCATTGATTTGCCCGTTAGAATTAATGCCATCGGGATCAATTTCATTTTGGAACTTCCCTTCGCTGTTTAAAAGAAACTCTGTATGAAAATTTTGCGTAACCTTGTAATCACCTTTGCCATAGCCTTGGGGATATTCGCCTGTAGACCGATTCATTTTCTGATGCAATCGGGAACCTTCCAGCTCATAAGACCCCTTGCCACAATCCTTCATGTAATTGGCTAGCTTTTCTGCGTCTGTTTTTCCCGGGTAATTATCGCGGATATACTGCGCCTGCTGAGCAGAAATGATATAGCGCAAATTATGGATTTTTTGTCCCAAATTGGAACCGTCGTTGAGTCCATTTTCCGTTGGGAATGCGGTTTGGACGGTTTTAGCCAAACTATCCCAGAATTTATTATTTGGCGCTAACTTTTTATCAAAGTGCGCCAACAGTTTCCGGGTGGATTCGGCATCTTCTGGTAAATTGCCCGGAACTTGCAGTACTTTAGTCAAAGTGGTCAATTTTTGCTTAGCGATTGCCGGACTCTTATCTAGCTGCCAAACATTCCACATGTCCATGAAGACTTTGGAACCCACGGTTTGGCTTTGCTTGTAAATGTGATTCAAGTGCTGCATGTCGACCGTTTTGAGACTGGCTTTTTGTTGATGCTTATTCAAATATTTTACATAAGCTAACTGGCTACTAGCCGGCCAGCCTTCTTTACTTAGCTTCTTTAATTGTTTTTTGACTGCGGCACGATATTCTTTGCGCCCCGCAGCATCTAATCCTGCTGGATAACTGATCGTTGCCAAAATATAGTCTAACTTATGATCCGAATAATGTTCAACACTTTTCAGCCAGTCGGAGTCGGCACTAATATTTAGCGAACCGTCGGGATTCATGGTGCTGTCATTAATGGCTGCCAAACCTCGGGCAATCTGGGCAATAACGTCATCTTCCGCATCAAATAAGGATTTAGTTTTTTGTTGCGCTTCTTTGAGTGCCTGCAAGCGCTTTTGTTCATTTTTTGTCATCGCTTGCAGTGGCGCCATGGCTTGCTGCACTAAGCTTTTGCCGATGGGTGTGGCGCGTTTGAGGGAACTGAGCGCACTCGTCATTTTCTGAAAAGATTGAATGTTAGCTTCTAATTCGGCTTCATCCAAAACATTGCCATAGCCTTGCAATGTAGCATCGGTTTGTTGAAATACCGAAACTTTGCCTTGCACACTGTCATTTAGATCTGAAAAAGCCGTGATCACTGGCATTACGGTGCTTTCTAGCGATTGACTGACTTTACTGTAAGCCGTGCCGGACAAGGCTTGCCCGGTGCCAATATCACTTTGGAGCGCTGAGATGGCTTGCTTTAAGTCGGCAATTGCCGGCTCGATCGCCTTGATTTGTTGTTTTAAACTGTTGATAACTTGTTGCGTATCACTTTGTCCCCAGTGCAGTCCGCCCATTATTGCTCTGCCTTTCATCGTTGGGTTTGAATAGTTGCTTGTAGATCGTCTAATTGTGCATTAAATTCATGTTGCTTTTGTTGTTGTTGATCGCTTAATTGTGTTAAATACTGTTGTTGGCGTTGGATAACATCTTGCTGTACTGAACTTAAGTTAGCCAACAATTGGCGATCACCTTGTGCTTGTGCCCGATCGGCCACTCGATTGAATTGTTGGCGCAAAAAATTATTTACTGATTGTTCTTGTTCGTTTTGGCGCTGAAATTCATGACGCTGCTCGGCTAACTGTTCTTCGACTTGGCGCGCCTTTGCTTGGAGTTCTTTTATTTTTGATTCCATAATTGACTCACCTGCTGATCTTGTTTACTTAAACCACTGGCCACACGATTCAATTTGGTGCTCAAAGTTTGACTGGCCTGTTGCAACTTGGTCGCGTTAGCACCTAATTTAGTCTGAACTTTGACCATATCTTTCACGCCACTTAAATTAGTGGCACCCGCATTAGCAGGTGTCACTTTGTTAGTTTGGACTTTTAAGTTAGTCGCGTGTTGTTGAGCAACGGCTTGATCGGATTTTATTTTAACCAAAATATGTACCCCCCTTATAATTCGATTATAAAAAAGTATTATTTATTAGGCAAGCCTTAATTTTAAATAAAATAAAAACAGTTATCTTAAATTAGCAACTGCTTTTTAATCATCTGATGTCATATAAACAAATTGATCAGCTGAAATTTTCTCATTTAAAGCAGAAACCAAATCTGCCGTCAATTTATGTTTTTTCATTTCTTGTTGCACAAAATAATATTCATACTGAAAAGCTTGAATAATCAATTGTTGTTCTTGGTCGGAATCCAACTCTGACTGATTATACTTCTGATGACGATTCTCATAATAATGGCGTACCCATTGTACCTCAATGAGGTTATCTGTCGATTGGAAATCATTTAGATAATTCATCACCGCTAAATAGCCTTGATTTTCAAGCCGCTGCCATAGTTGCTTGCGATTTCCGCCACCAAACCGACTATGTTCAGGATCATACTTAAAATGATATTTATGGCTCAACTTTTTAAAACGCCAGCGCAACTGGAGCCATTTCAACCATAATTTCACGCGTAACCATGGATTATTGGACATTCTCTGCAAATGAATTAATTGATGGCGATTATATTGCGATGCAAAACGATATTTAATTTGCCCGTCTTGCGCTAATTGATCAATCTTCTCAAACTCCACTGCGCCAGTTTTTTCAAAAATCTGCCGTACAGTCTTAACATCAATCCGATCACGGTGCATTTTCTGGCTATTTAACAACGTAATAACACGTTGCAAAATAACTGCATCTTGATCATCATTCTCTCGTAACTCCTGGATAGCATAATTAACCATTCTATCTAACAAATTATTAAACTCTGCCATAGAAAATTGGTCCATTTTGCTGGGTAACAAATGGGGTAATAAAATAGTCGGTACTAACAAGCTCAATAAAATCACAATTTCCGCAATAAAAATTAAATCTACGCGCAAAGGCACTAACTGGCGATGCGTCATGACTGGCAATGAGAATGCCATCGCCAAAGTAATTGTCCCATGAACTCCGCTTAAGGCAATTACCCAGCTATTCCGTTTCTTCTCGGTCGCTGGAATTGGCAATTTGACCAAGTCCCACTGACTCCAAGCATAGCGTAATAACAACATTAATAAATAAAGAATTACTGCTAATAACAAAAGAGAAGTAAAATGCAAATTACTATATTCTGCCAAGGATAGCAAATTACGGGGCAAAGTTGTCCCCAATAAGACAAATACAAAACCGTTTAATAAATTAGTAATTATATCCCATGTAGAGGACAATATCATTTGATGTGATGAAGACGTCAATAACAAACGCTTGCGATAAATGCCCTGCACAACACCCGCAGCTACTACTGCCAAAATACCAGACATATGTAGTTCTTCTGCCATCAAATAAACTAAAAAGGGGGTCATGACATTTAAGGGAACCATTATCGAAGTTGAATCAAACAAATGACGTTGACAGATTATTTGTAGAGAAACAAATATAAATCCTAGTAAAGCTCCAACAACAACACCGCCAATAAAAACAAACAAAAAATTCCCAATACTGCTCCACAAATGAAACTTGCCAGTTGCAAAAGATAGCAAAGCTAAGTTCATTACTACTAAACCAGAAGCATCATTGAATAGGGATTCATTTTCCAGTGTATTCATAACCGGTTCAGGAACTTCGACGTTAGAAGTAATCGATGACACTGCAACAGCATCAGTTGGTGCCAAAATTGACAATAAAACAAAAGCCAAAGACAAGGGTAATGCTGCCCACAAAAAATGCACTAAAGCACCGCCGACAATGATTGTCACAAGTGCTAAAACAACAGCCAACGAAATAACATTCTTCAAATTCTTTTTAAGTACTTTATAGTCAGTATTCTTGCCTTCTTGAAACATCAATGGCGCTATAATTACTAGAAAAAAAATTTCCGATTTCAATTGAAAATGGGAAAATTGCGGAAACCACGAAATAGCAAACCCCAAGCCAATTTGGTAAAAAGCTAGTGGAATTTTGGAATACAGTGAATATAAAATATTAGCAACAACTGTTGCAATGATCATTAATAATACGGTGAAAAAAAGTGACAAATCTAACCTTCCTTATTAAGATTACGTTCGTAAAAATTTATTAGCTTTGAACAGTGCACTACAGATAATTGGTACGATGATTACTGCTGCAATTAATTCTGGTATGCCGTTAGAAGCTACGACTCCCATAATTGTTTTATTCAACAAACTAACGCTAGTACCATAAGAAGAAGCCATAGCTGAAGCATACATAATTCGCATCAAGCCTAAAACAAATACTGTATTCGTCAACGTCCCTACGACGGACGCAATCGTCATGCTTAAAACTGCTTTATGAAATTTATTTTTGAAAAATCGATAAGTAATCCCTGCAAAATAGCCTACTAAAACACGAGGCAAAACTGCGATAATGGGATTAGTAAATACTAATGTATCCAGCGGAGATGTTGGCGCGGTATAGGCTCGCAACATTGTTCCCAGTCCCCAAATTAAGCCAATTAAAGCCCCATCTGCTGGGCTCAAAACAATTGCCGCGACAATAACTGTAATATGCACAATTGTGATATTAATAATGCCTAAAGGTATAAAACCTAAAAAAGGCGTCATAGTTTGAATGATAATGATTGCAATTAAAATTGCTCGAATAGCTATTTTATAAGCTTTACCTTTGTTCACCTTATTCACCTCTCGTTTACAATGTACAAACTATTATACTAATCCACGACAACAACAACGAGTTACGTATGTAACCGCTCTTTATAAAATTACACAAAAAATCAGTATAATTGTCGCAAAATAGCTGGTTTCAAAGTTTGTTCTAATTCGCTATACATTGTCGCCACTAAATTTTCATTTAAGTCGTTGAAATTAACCGAAACAGCTTCAGATAAGCGTTCAGCCAAATTCTGCGCCATCACATCGTATTCTTCACTAATTGCCTTTTGAACAGCAGCAGAAATTTCCATTTTATCCATAATATGGTTCCCCCTTTATTACAACACAGCCACGAATATTATATACTATACAATAATAAGTCTAATGCACTTTCTTAGCATACGTCAATTAATTTTCCTAAATTATACTGGTAATCGTCATAAGATAGTTGACTTTTGGCAAAATTAATTTAAAATTAATTTCTAGTAATAAATCAAAGAAGAGGTTGCTGAACTTATTAGTAATTTAGTTGAGGTGTAGCAGCACTGCAGATACTAAACTAAAGGATTTTCAGCCGAAACAACTTTTGCTGTTACAAAAGTCTGTTGGGTTCAGATTTAAGAGATCTGAAACTGTCGTGATCAAATAACATCACGGAGTGCTATCTACGATTGTCAATCAGTGGCCTCTTTGCTTATTAGCAAAGGGGCTTTAATCGTCTGTAGGTTTCTTCTAAAACTAGGAGGATTTTTCATGCAACAACAAGACACTGACCATCAGGTTCAGCGCAATCTCAAGACACGCCATGTGTCGATGATTGCCCTAGGTGGTTGTATTGGTACCGGCTTATTCATGACTTCAGGATCAACAATTTCACAAGCAGGCCCAGGAGGCGGATTGATCGCTTATGCGGCTATGGGAATCATGGTTTACTTTTTAATGACCAGCTTAGGTGAACTAGCAACTAATTTGCCAGTTTCCGGTTCTTTTGCAACTTATAATGCACGCTATGTTGATCCAGCTTTGGGTTTTGCAATGGGCTGGAATTATTGGTTTAATTGGGCCATTACGGTGGCAGTGGACATTTCAACTGCCGCACTATTAATCAAATATTGGTTGCCACACACTCCCGGCTGGATTTGGAGCTTATTGGTTTTAGTCGTCATCTTCTTAATCAATGCTTTAACAGTTTCGACTTTCGGTGAAACTGAATATTGGCTATCATTAATCAAAGTAATTACAGTAATTATATTCTTAGTTATTGGTTTTGCGATGATTTTTGGCATTATGACTCAACCAGCAATTGGTTTGAAGAATTTCACCTACAAAAAAGCACCTTTTGTCGGCGGTTTTCCAGCTATTTTGAGTGTCTTTTTGATTGCTGGTTTTTCATTCCAAGGAACAGAATTAATTGGTGTAACAGCAGGCGAATCAGAAGATCCTTCTAGGGCAGTCCCTAAGGCAATTAAAGATGTTTTCTGGCGCATTTTATTATTCTATATTTTATCTATTTTCGTTATTGCAGCTTTAATTCCTTATACTAGTCCTAATCTACTCAGTGCTGCTAACGGTAACATTGCTGTTTCACCATTCACTCTCGTTTTCAAACGTGCAGGCTTAGCTTTTGCGGCTGGTTTAATGAATGCCGTGGTGCTAACTTCCGTCTTATCATCAGCTAATTCTGGTGCTTATGCTTCCACTAGAATGCTTTATGCCTTAGCTAAAGACAATTACGCACCTAAATTTTTTGCTAAAACTACTAAACAAGGCATTCCGTTAGCTGCTTTAATTGCCACAACGGTCGTTTCATTAATAACTTTTGCTACTAGCATTTTTGGCGATAAAATTTATATGTGGCTAGTAGCTGCTTCAGGTTTAACCGGTTTTATTGCTTGGATTGGTATTGCCTTGAGTCACTACCGTTTCCGCAAAGCTTTCGTACTTCAAGGACATGACTTGAGCGAACTAAAATATCATGCTAAATTATTTCCGCTTGGACCAATCATCGCTTTAATTTTATGTATTGTGGTTATTGGAGGACAAAATATCGAAGCTTTTGTCAAATGGGATTGGCAACAAATTGGTGTTACCTATATTAGTGTTCCATTAGTATTAATTTTATATTTTGCTTATAAATGGAAAAATCACACCAAGATTATCCCTTTAAAAGACATTGATGTTTCCAGCGATCGCTAAAAAAATCCTACCTTAGGTAGGATTTTTTATTTAGTCTGGTTGAATTATAGTACCCGCTCGACCAGCAATAATTTGTGTAACATCAGCTAAAGAACCAATTACCGCTTCTTTGCCACTATGCTGTACAAAATCTAGTGCCGCTTGCACTTTTGGCAACATACTGCCAGCAGCAAATTCTTTTTGAGCAATATATTTTTGCAATTCCTTGACTTTAACTTGGGTCAATGCTTGCTGGTCAGCAGTGCCATAATGACGAAACACATTGCTAACCGAAGTTAAAATTAGTAAGCGATCTGCATCAACCAATTCCGCCACTTTGGCAGCACTGAAATCTTTATCAATGACTGCTTCTTGACCGATCAGCTGATCGCCTTTGACAACCACGGGGATACCTCCGCCACCTGACACAATCGGGATCATACCTGCATCGACCACCTGCTTGATAGCTGCTGCTTCTTGAATGCGCTGCGGTTTAGGTGAAGCCACTACCCGTCGATATCCACGCCCAGCATCTTCTACTAAGGTCCAATTAGGATATTTATTTTGAATATCTGTTAATTGTTCTTTTGTATAAAACGGTCCAATTGGCTTAGACAAATGTTCAAAAGCCGGATCATCACTTGCCACAATTGTTTGCGTAACAATTGTCAAAACTGACTTTGTAATCGCGTTATTAGCTAATTGTTCCTGCAGCGCATTTTGTAGCCAATAACCGATGCTTCCCTGCGTCATGGCACCCACAGTATCAAGTGGCATTGCTGGATTTTGCGCACTATTAGAATTTAATTGCTGCAACAATAAATTGCCTACTTGAGGACCATTTCCATGTGTCACAACCAATTCGTCACCATTTTTCACAAAATTAATTAAAGCTTGTGCTGTTTTTTGTACGGCTTGCCGTTGTGCTTTCGCAGTCGGGTCTTTAGTCAAAATAGCATTGCCACCCAAAGCAACCACTATACGTTGTTTTGTCATTTGCTCCCTCCAACTAATTGATTTTGATGACGCCTTTAATTAACAATCCAATCGTAATCAGTGCCAAAAAGACAACTAGCGTCATCACTAATTTTTCTATTTTCGTAATTTTATGCCCATATTCTTTGCAGGCTAATGCATAAAAACAAAAGCCTGGCAAATAGGCAATGCTGGTCAATAAGACTTGCTGCCAACCTGCTAAAACCATTGCTAATAACTGGAAGCCAGCAGCAATTATACCAATAATGAATTGCCACCAATCACGTTGCTGATAAGAATATTTCATTTGGTACACGCCAACTAGCAAATAACATAATAAAATAGCAGCAGTAGCTAGCGTGTAAGCAAAGTTATAAGCATACTTGGTTGCCAGCAAAGTGAATAAGAATAAAGTTTGCATGCCACCAGTAATTATTAGTGAAATAGTAGGCGACTTTTTAGCATTTAATTTACCCCAATAAGATGGCAAAGTCTGTTCTTTCGCCATTAAGACTGTGGTTTCTACGGGCAATAAAGTCCATGAAAGCCAAGCCCCCAACGTCGAAATGATGAGTCCAACATTAAGCATAATTCGTCCCCAAGAACCGACGACAGTTTGCAAAATATTCGCCATAGCCGGTTGACTCATATGTGCCAACTGAGATTGTGTTAGCACGCCGTAAGGTAGCATAGAAGCAAACACGTAGATCAAGATCAATGTTGCCAAACCCATAATTGTTGCTTTTTGTGCATCACTAGGTTTCTTAGCACGGTTTGCCAAAACATTGGCGCCTTCAATACCAATGAAGACCCACATAATAATCATGACACTTTGCTTCATTTGCTCAAAAACACTCACCGTTTTGCCGCCATGGAGCAAGTTATTAGCCATATTCCCCCAAAAATCAGCAGTAAACACGCCCATTTTAAAACTCAAGCCCATAATAATTACAAATACCAACAAGGGAATTAGTTTACAGACTGTGACAATCATATTTACAAAGCTAGCGCTTTCCACACCTTGATTGACTAACCATGCTAGCAACCAAACTAAAATAATTGCCACTATAATAGAAGGTAAATTTTGTCCACCTTTGAATAACGGAATAAATGAACCTACCGCACTCATTAGCATCGTTGCAAAAGCGATGTTGCCAAGCCAAGCTGATAGCCAGTAGCCCCAGCCACTAATAAATCCGCTCAATGGTCCTAATGCAGCTTTGGCGTAGCCAACAATCCCTGAAGTTAATTCGGGTCTTTTTTTAGCTAAATTATTTAAAGACAGCACTAGCGCATAAATCCCAATTCCACAAAACAGCCAAGCTAATAATGCTGGACCAGTTGCTGCTGCCTGTGCTAAATCACTCGTAATACCAAATATTCCAGTACCGATTGAAGAACTAACAATTAAAGCTGTTAGTCCCCATTTGCTAATTCCTTTCTTAGAAGCCATATCATTCTCCTGTGTCCTTTAAAGCCTACTTTTTGAAAGTAGTCAGCTCAGGAATAAATAAATCACCTAAAGTTGCTGCCATAATCGCTTTAATACCGTGTTTGCGATTTTCACCCTCTTCAAAAACGCGTGAATACTGGCTCCGGAACACTTCATCAGTAACTTCCATTTCAGTAATTCCATATTCTTTGGCAATTTTTTGCCCATATTCGGTGCTTGCATCATGAAAAGCTGGCAGACAGTGCATAAAAATCAACTGATCGTCTGGCATTTGTGTCTTTTTCATTAGATCCATGTTTACTTGATACGGATGAAGTAATTTGATGCGCTCTTGCCAATCGTTTTCACCCATCGAAACCCAAACATCAGTGTAAATTGCGTTAGAACCACGAACTCCTTTATCTATATCATCAGTAATCATAATTTTTGCGCCACTTTCAGCAGCATATTTTTGCGCTAAATCAACTTTTTTAGAATCTGGCAACAATGATTTTGGCGCTACAATATGAACATTAACGCCTAGCATGGAGCCACCCACTAACAAGGAATTAGCAACATTGTTATGTCCATCACCCACAAAAGTAAGTGTCAAACCCTTCAAATAGCCAAAGTTTTCTTTCAAAGTCATCAAATCCGGAATCGTCTGAGTGGGATGCCATTCATCAGTTAAGCCATTCCAAACAGGTACTCCAGAATACTTAGCTAAATCATCGACCGTTTGTTGTTTAAAACCACGAAATTCAATACCATCAAACATACTACCCAAGATTTTAGCAGTGTCTTCCACAGATTCTTTGACGCCCAAATGAATATCATCCTTACCTAAATAATCCGGATAAGCACCCATTTCGACTGCTGCGGTGACAAAAGAAGAACGTGTTCTCGTCGAAGCTTTTTCAAAAATCAGCGCAATACTCTTGCCTTCCAAATAACGATGTGGAATATTATGCCGTTTTAAATATTTTAAATGTAGACCAAAATCCACTAAATATTGCATTTCTGCTGGCGACATTGAAGTTTCTGCCAAAATACTCCGTCCTTGCAAAAGACTCATTTGTTGACCATTAAATCGTAAATCCATAATTCATTTCCCCCTCATATTTTAAAGATCATCACGTACAATCGGCATCGACATACAACGCGGACCACCTCGACCACGCGATAATTCACTTGAACGTACTTCATGCACGATAATCCCGTGTTGACGCAACAATTCATTAGAGACATAATTGCGATCATAAGTGACTACTTCACCAGGCGCGATCGCTAACGTATTAGAACCATCGTTCCACTGCTCACGAGGAGCTACAACTGCATCACCACCGCCAGTAGGCAATAAATCAATGCTTGATTGGTGTAAAACTTCTTTTAAAACGTTTTTCAAATCATTTCTATAGCTAATATTAATAGTTCCATTAACTCCAGGTGTCAAAATATAAATATCCAATTGCGCATTATCATTCAAAATTGCTGGATGCACTGTGAATTGATCATAATTAATCATGGTAAAAACAGTATCCAAATGCATCATAGCGTGATTATGCGGAATACTGATTGCCAAAACTGTGTCATAGGCACTATTCTTAAATAAATTGCCTGCAATGTCCTCAATAGCACTAGCGGTTGTCCGTTGTGATAAACCAATTGCTAACACATGATCACTCAAAACTAATTCGTCGCCACCCTCAATATGGCTTTGATGGTTGCGATCACGCCAAACTGGTACATTTTGCCCTTTAAAGCGAGGATTATATTGAATAATATATTGCATAAATAGCGATTCGCGTTGTCGCGCAGCAAAAGTCATATGGTTGATAGACAAACCATCACCGATAGCGGCTGCCGGATCACGCGTAAAGTATGAATTGGGCATTGGATTAATCAAGAAAGGATTCGCACGATCTTCTGCCAAATCACGCAACGTCAATTTTTCCATATTCAATTCTTTTTTGCGCACACCAGCGATTAATTTATCCACCATCGCTTGTTCTGATAAATTTAGTAAGTAATCATATAGCTGCTCATACACAATTCCTTTATTAAAACCGGATTCTTGCAACATTTGCCGTAAAAATGCTGCTTTTATTTGCGGATCCGTCAAAGCTTGCGCAGCTAACTCGTTCATATAAAGTACTTTTGTACCATGATCACGCAATACTTGTGCAAAATCATCATGCTCAGCTTGAGCAATGGGCAAATATGGAATATCATCAAATAATAATTGCTCCATAGTGTCCGGCGTAATATTTTCAATTTCTGCCTGGGGCCGTTTCAAAATCACTGTTTTTAACGGTCCAATTTCGGATGTTACATGGATTGCAGGTTCTGTCATTTCTAATCACTCCCCAAATGTTAGCTTTCAATGAATTACAGCTAAATATTAGCATGCACTAAAAGTGTGTCAACTGCACAATTAATGCATTCTTGCGTATATTAAAAGTTTATAATTGTAGGCATGAGTAATCGCTTTCAAAAGAAGTGGCTGTTTCGACTTGTGTAATAATGCACTAAATAATTTTTTTCTAACAAATCAAAGTCAGCTCATCCTTTATAGGATATGTCTCCTCGGTCCGTCGACAACAAACAACTGCTTTTTTTAGTGACAAAACTTACAATAATCTGGATTTGACATTACTTAATCAGAAAGGTTAGTTATCTATGACATTAAAGGATACTGTATACAATTTTATTGCCCAACAACTTGTACTGGGCAAAATTCAGCGTAGCGAACACTTGACTGAGCAGTCTTTAGCCGAACAATTAGGCACCAGTCGCACCCCTATTCGCGAAGCACTGTTGCAATTAGAGGCTGATGGTGTTCTAGTTCGACAAGCTCACAAAGGTTTTAAGATTAGATATTACACCCAAAAAGATAGCCAAGAATTATATACTTTAATCGGTTTATTAGACGGTAAAATAGCCGCTTTGGCTAGTCCGTATTTGACAAAAAAAGATTATGCCACCATGAATTTTCTTGTTGATAGCATGGATTCCGCGATTAGCAACGAATTGTTCATTAAATATAATGAGCTGCAAGAACAGTTTCACAACGTTTATTTAGCTAAATGCCCCAACGATTTATTGAAACGCGATTTATTGAACAAAAAGCGTAGTTTTATTGGTAAGAATTATGCACGCCTGCAACCTAAAGTTATCACCGATTTATTGCAAGCAACAAACCAAGAACATGCCAGCATTTTAAAGTTATTCCAAGCTCACAAAATAGCAGATTTGCGCCACTTTATTGAACAAACACATTGGAGTCCGCAAAATTCACAGTATGACATTTGGTAATTGCATACAAAATACTAATTTATTAAAAAAAACACACAACTTCTATTCACTCACTAGCCTTTCACAATAGTATAAAATATGTTTTAATAGATATATTAAGGGGGAGTTCAATGCAAACAATCGAAAAAACAGATAGCACTCAACTATCTAAATTCACATCATTAGTTTATTTATACAGTGGCTTAGGAATCGCTTTTTGGCTGCTTTGTGCTGCTGCTTTGACTAAATATTTTATGGTTCATGAAGCTCTAATGCTTTCTTTGCTGCAGACAGCCAATCACCATCCGTTTCTTTCGGGGGTCGCAATTATCGCCGTTAGTCTGGTGTTCATCATGTTGTGTAGAGCGTTTGTGGATCGATCTTACTTTTTGACTTTCGTATTTTATTTGGGCTTTATAGCCACTTTTTCAGTGCTGGGCGTACCTATTTTTGTATTATATTCAGCCTCAGCTATTGTTAAATCGGTCGCTTTAACCGCTGTTATTTTCGTAGCTTTAGCAGCTTACGGCTATTTTACAAAAACCAATTTAATGACTTGGCAAAAAACACTATTTTGGGGATTAATTGCAATCCTTGCTGCTTCTTTAGTAAATGTATTCTTGTTGCATAACTCATTTATGGGTATGGTTGTTAATATTTTGACAATTATTGTTTTCATGGGCTATATTGCTTTTGATTCACAAAACTTGAAGTACCTTTATGCGGAAAATAAAGACAGCAATTTGGGAGCTCTGGCACTATATGCTTCAGTAGATTTGATTCTAGATTTCATCAATATTCTGTTGAGCATTTTGTCATTAGGTAATGATAATAATTAAACCCGAGAGCTAAATTATTGCGACTATTCCAACAACTGGGGTAGTCTTTTTTTATTGTAACAGTATTTTTAGGAGGAATCATTTTGCATTTGACCAAGAATCGTTTATCAATTTTAGTAGGTATTATTGCTTTAACCACTGTCACGCGCTTAGACTCAGTCATGGCGCCTTCCATTGTGAAAATTCAGCAAGCTTTCCCCCACGCTGATCCGACACAAGTGGAATCTATTGCTTCAATTGGTGACGTTGCTTCAATGATCGCTTCATTTATATTTGGTTTTATTTTGACTAAAATCACCTATAAAAAAGCTGCAGTCATTGGCTTAACCTTATTAGCAGCTGGTGGTTTATTACCGATTTTCATTCACCAAAGTGTCGGACAATTGATCTTTTTTGCTCTGATCGTTGGTTTTGGTAGTGGTGCTATTACCACTGTTTTGCCCAGTTTATCGGCTGCTTCCTACCAAGGTGAGCGTCGCTCTAATCAATTCGGTTTCAATGTCGCTTTAGAAGATGGTTTTGCGATGGTCTGGATTGTGCTAGGAGGCTTTTTAGCCAATATCAGTTGGGTGCATAATTACTATGTTTATGGGATCACAATTGTTGCTTTAATTTTAGCGTGGCTCTTTGTACCGGACACGCATCCTACAGATACTAATAGTCAACAAACTTCCCACACATCACGTAATCACTGGACATTAATCATCAGCTTAATTGTGATTTCTATGCTTGTGGAAATCTTAGTTGCTGTAATGTCCAACAAAATGGCTATTTACTTACATCAATACCAAATTGGCGGTCCCAGCACTTCTGGACAAGCGTTACTTTTTGTTCGCGCTGCTTCCATTGTCGCCGGAATTTTGATTAGTCTATACCGAAAGACTTTTGGCAACTATTTATTGGCAGCTGGTTTTGGAGCAATCGTGGTAGGTGCTTCTCTATTTATTTTCTTCCATGCTTTCTGGTCGAGTGCCTTGGGAGCATTTCTCATCGGAACAGGTGGTTCTGTGACACTAATTACTGTGCCCTTTTTATTATCCAATCTGGCTTCTGCCAAGGTATACCCTATTGTCATGGGGACATTTTCCGCACTAACAAGTTTAGGCTTTGCCTTTTCGGCATGGTTCTTTAAATTTACCGCACCATTATTCAATCAAGATACTTTAATTGGTACTTTTGAAGCGATGATTGCTTTAAGCGCGGTGATTGCTATCTTCCTAGTAGTTACTAATTTACAAAAACGCGCTAGTCGCTTGGAGACGGAGGCTTAAATTATGATTAATTCATTTCCTCAAGTTGTCACTATTGCCGGTTCAGATTGCGACGGCAGTGCGGGAGCGCAAGCAGATTTAAAAACCTTTCAAGAACAACAAGTTTACGGTATGTCGATTTTAACCGCTGCTGTGGCTGGCAATTCTTATGGTATTTTTGACAGTGTAACGATGACGCCTGAATTCATCACAGCACAATTTAAAACGTTGGCAGATGATTTTTCCATCCAAGCATTCAAAACAGGTATGTTAAGCGACCAAGCTACGATTGAATGCGTAGCAACCAATATTCGAAAATATCAGTGGTCAAATTTTGTTTTGGATCCTGTAATTATCACCAAGCATCAAGCTTTATTATTGGAAGAAGCTGCTTACCAAAGTTTAATCAAAGAATTAGTACCCTTGGCCACTTTAATTACGCCTAACTTTTATGAAGCGCAAAAATTAACAGGATTACACTTGGCTGACAAAGCAGAAATTCAGCTGGCGGCCCAAAAATTACAACAATTAGGTGCCAAAAATGTTTTAATTAAGGGGAAACATGATGATAATCGCCAAGAAATCGTAGAAGATTATGTTTTGCTGGCTGATGGCCAAGAAATGTGGTTGGCGGGCAACTTTGTGGCAACCGATCACACTAATGGCACGGGTGATACTTTGTCTGCTTGCATTACCGCACAGCTAGCTCTGGGTCACAACATGCGTACTAGTATCCAAATAGCCAAGCTCTATACACAGCAAGCGATTCAACATCAAATTGCGGTGGGACATCAATTTGGTCCTATCAATCATGGGGAGGCTCCAAAATGAAAATTGGTTTTATCGGTACAGGCGTGATGGGCAACGCTATCGCACAACATCTATTGCATAACAAACAAGAATTATGGGTTTATAATCGCACGCAAAAAAAGACGGATAATTTAGTGGAGCAAGGTGCTACTTGGTGTCCTAATCCGCAAGAAATTGTGGAGCACAGTGAGTTAATCTTCACCATGTTAGGCTTTCCCCAAGACGTCGAACAAGTTTACTTTGGTGAAAGTGGTATTTTTCAAGCTAATGTGCAAGACAAAATCCTAGTCGATCTCACTACTTCCAAACCTGATTTGGCGCAAAAGATCTTTAATTACGGTCAAGAAAAAGGTGCGCAAGTCTTGGATGCACCTGTGTCAGGTGGTGATATTGGCGCCCAAAAAGGCACATTAACCATTATGATTGGTGGTTCGGAGAAGACTTTTGAAAAAGTACTGCCTATTTTTAACATGTTTAGTCAGTCAGCTCATCTCTTTGGCGCAGCTGGTGCAGGACAAAACACGAAAATGGCTAACCAAATTATGATCGCGGGTACCATGACTGGTTTATGTGAAATGCTCGTTTACGCACGCGCCGCTGGCTTAAATCTGCCGGATGTTTTGCAGACTGTAGGTGCTGGTAGTGCTGCCAACTGGAGTCTAGCAAATTACGGTCCGCGCATTCTAAAAGAAGACTATTCGCCGGGCTTTTTCAGCAAGCATTTCTTAAAAGATTTGCGGATTGCTTTAGATACTGCCCAACAAATGCAACTCAATCTGCCAGCTACTAAACAAGCCGAACAATTATATGAGCAACTAGTTAACGATAAGCAAGACGGTGATCTGGGAACACAAGCCTTAATTAAATTGTGGTGGTCTTAAGATCTAAAGTGCTCCTCGAATGGAGCACTTTTTTTGTGCTTTGCAAAATAACAATTTAATGCTAAGTTTATATGGTACTTATATTCTGTGTTTTAACTGGGGGAATGTTTACATTTAGATTAAGATTATTCAAATATTAACAAATATTTATATATAAAGGGGTTAATTTAGTGGGGAAAAACGATGCCGAAATCAAGAAGCTCAAAGGCAAGCGCGAACGTTTAACTAGCGCCCAAACCAAAGTCAACAAGGCGCAACAATCGGTGACTGATGTGCAAACATCTTTTGGCAAACTCACCAAATATTGGCAAAAAAACAATTGGCAAGGGCAAAAATGCAACAAATTCCAAGAAAAGTACAGCAAAACCGGTACCAAAATTACTGATTACGGCACTAAAACAACCACCAATAATCAAGCTATCACCACCCAATTGAACAATTTAAACAACCAAATCACCCAATTGGAGGCGACCAACCAATGAGCAGCATCAAGATCGTCACCGATGACTTTAACGATAACGTCAGCACTGCCAAGAGTGCAGTCGGTGATTTAGCGAGTACCAAATTGACCGCCACTGATATCCGTGGTACCGATTTGAAACCTTTCACTGAAATCGTCAGTTTAGCCAAACAGATTAGTTCAGCAGTAGGCAAATACCAGAAATTAGCCAATAATGACACTGAGCAATTTACTAAAGTAAGCAAAGATTTCACTAAAGCGGATATCCAAGCCGGTAAGAATTTCAGCAAGTAATGGGGGAAATAATGAAAATCAATATGGCACAACTCGTCGCCAATCACGACGAACTCAAAGCGCAAGCCAAAACGCTAGAAGCTAGCCTCAAAGATGTGGGCGGCAAAATGATGGCGGTGCCCCAAACAGCGGGCTTTCAAGGTACTGCTCAAAAAAGTATTTTAGATTATACCAAGCGTGTGCACCAAAAAGGCACTGCTGATTTACAGAAAAGCACTGCCGAACTCGTAACGCAATACGGCAAGTTATTAGAATCATTTTCTCAAAACGTCGACAATAGTCCGACCGCAATCATCAATAGTGACGTTTTGCAGGATTTACAACGCGATTTACAGAAAGTGCAGCGCCAATTAAGTGAAGCGCGCCAACAAATGAACCGGGCGCTGGCGGATGCCGCCGATGAAGGTGCCAATGTCAGCAAATTAGACGACGATGCCGAGCGCCAGCTCCAAGAAGAAAGCCAGTTTATTACTAAATTATTGAATGATCTAGCCAACTTCAATAATCAAAAAGTCAGCAAAAAGCTGGAAGATGTTTCTGAGCGGTTGGTGAGCGTGGAAGCCGATGTGAAAGCCGGCAGTGATTCTAAGTTAGACGGTAAAAAGCGCTTTGAAGTAGAAGATGCCGAATTAAAATATGCGGACGAATGTAAAGCTTATTTAAAAAAGCAGGGAATTAACATTTCTGACGATTTAGCTTTAGATTTGGCAATTTCCTATGTAAACAGCAAGGAAGACAAAAAAGTCATCAAAAATATTAATGACTTTGCAATCCTAGCGTTGAAGAGTTGGGGTATTCTTAAAAAAGCCAAGAATGGTAAATTTATTGGTCGCTCTACCCGTGGTTTAGTCAGCGAAAGTACTATTAAAAATCTGCTTATGAAAGATGGCAAATTTAGTAAAAAAGCAGCTTTAAAAAATTCTAAAAACATCATTTTTTATAGTTTAGAACGCAAGTTTAATATTAAAACTTACTCCCACAGTCAAGTCCATAATGATTTATCGAATAATAAGCAATTCAGATGGGCTGGAAAGCTTGCTAAAGCTGGCAAATACGCTGGCTATTTGGGCACAGCCATTGACTGGAATACTGATTTTCAAAAATTAAAAGGAAAGGGACATGGTGGTAGTGGCGGCAATACTGGTAAAGCAGCCGCCATTGCTACCGAGCACACAGCTGTTAAAACAGTCGCTAGTTCTGCAGGTGCAGATGTGGGCTCCGAAGCAGGTGCTTTAGTGTTAGGTGCAGTGGGAACAGCGTTAGGTGGACCTATAGGCGGAGGTATCGGAGCAGCCGTAGGCTCAGTAGTTGGTGGATACTTTGGAGGAAAAGAAGGAGATTCATTGGGCTCAGCCATCAACAAAAAAACAGATAAATTTTTTGGAGTGTAATATGTCAGTTCTTACAAGAGTTTGGTTTGGCGATGGTAAAGATGCACGGTTGATGTATGATTTTGCCACTAAACGTTTTATGACCTACAAATTACCCAAAAGCATTAGTAAATGGGCAATGGCAATTATGGCTATAGGGGCTGCTACTGCAGCATCGCCATATGCTTTTAGTCAACTTATCAGATCATCTAGTGAATATAGTGACAAAATCCAACCACTGAAATATCGACCTGACTTGTGGAAAATATTGTTAATTTATTTAGTAATTATCATTATTTGTACACTAATCTGCCAATTTATAATTGAGCTACAAGTAGAGCGCGCTGGCGCCATTGAAGCTGATGTAGCTGATATGGAACAAGTTCAAAAATATGTTCACGCTGCCATAAAGGGGCAAAGAGATCCTCTTACAGTATCATTTACTTTTAAATCTAAAGTTGGAACTACTGAGTTTTTGAAAGAATATGTACGTAAAATGTTTTTGGTATGGTTAGGGATTTTATTAATGTTAGCGTATGGATTCCACTTATTAATCAACGAAAATAGCATCAATGGATTAATCACCACTAGTCTAATGTTCATAATTTTAGCTGTTTTCATATTATATGCCATTCTGATTTTTTTAGAACGCTTCATCGTTGAAAAAACATACAACATCGATATTAATTCGGAGGATTGAATGTCCGTATTGACAAGAGTTTGGTTTGGCGACGGTAAAGATGCGCGGTTGATGTATGACTTTGCTACCAAACGTTTTATTACCTACAGATTACCCAAAAGTATTAGTAAATGGGCAATGGTAATTATGGCTATAGGAGCTGCTACTGCAGCATCGCCATATGCTTTTAGTCAACTTATCAGATCATCCAGTGAATATAGTGACAAAATCCAACCAATGAAATATCGACCTGACTTGTGGAAAATATTGTTAATATATTTGGCGATTATATTTATCATCACTATATTTTTTCAATTTTTTATTGAAAAGCAAGTGGAAAGAGCTGGTATCATTGACGCTAATGTAACTGATATGGAAAAAATTCAAAAATATGTTCACGCTGCTGTAAATATACAAAGAAATTCTGTTAGATCGGTAATTACAATTAATGCTAAAAATGGAACATCTGAATTCAAAAAAGAATATAGTCGAAAAATGAGCTTGGTTGGTATCGGATGTGGAATAATGATGATTATTTGTTTTTGCTTATTAATAAATACGACAAAAATGGTAGACATGATTACCTCTAGCTTAATTTTTGTTGTTGTAATGGCATTGCTTATATATTCAGTATTAGTAATATCAGAACGTCGCATCATCGAAAAAAAATACAACATCGATATTAATTCGGAGGATTGAATGTCCGTATTGACAAGAGTTTGGTTTGGCGATGGTAAAGATGCGCGGTTGATGTATGACTTTGCCAGTAAACGTTTTATGACTTATAAGTTACCTGAAAGTATCAGCAAGCTGGCAGCCGTCATTATAGTTATCGGTTCTGTAGTTGCAGCTTCACCCTACGCATACAGTCAATTCATAAGGTCATCAAGTGAGTATAGTACGCGTATTCAGCCATTGAAATACCGTCATGATTTTTTTAAAATACTATTATTTTATCTAGTTATTACAATAGTTTGTGCTTTGTTATGTCAATTTTTTATCGAAAAACAGGTAGAACGCGCAGGCGTTATTGATACAGATGTAACTGATATGAAACAAGTGCAACAGTACATTCAGTCTGCTGTAAACGAACAAAGAAGCTCTATAAAATTAGTAGTCACAATGAAGTCTAAAAAGGGAACAGCTGCATTCACAAAAGAGTACAAAAAGAAGATGATAATGGCTTGGATAGGCGCTGGCGTTATGATGTCTTGTTGTTTTATTTTATTAATTAACGAAAAAAGCCTGAGTAGTTTACTGACTTTTAGCATAATGTTTATCTTTGTAATTGCTCTACTTTTATATTTATTAATAATGGTCTTAGAACGCCACATCGTTAAAAAGAAATACAACATCAAATATTAAGGAGGCTCCCACAATGAATGACACAATTTTACCCATCGGTTCCATCGTAACCTTGCAACAAAGTACCGCCGTGCCAGTCATGATTATCAACCGCACACCTTTATATTACGAAAAAGACAAGTGCCTCGGCTACGTTGACTATTCGTCCGTGCTCTATCCGGAAGGTTTAGACGGCGATGGTCAAGAATTGTATTATTTCAATCAAGAAGATATTGCCGATATTTTATTTCTCGGTTATCGCGACGCTGAAGAATTGGAATTTGAAAATAATTACGATGATATCAAGGCAACTTTTAAGTATCCTAAATTGACAATTCCGGTTGCTGATTCAGACACTAATCCAGAAAACTAAGGAGAAATTTACTATGCAAGATAAAATTTTACCAATTGGCTCGATCGTCACCCTCAAAAATGGCAACGGCACTCCCGTCATGATCATTAATCGCGCTGCTCTATACGAAACTGAAGAACAAACCGGTTATTTTGACTATTCTTCCGTAATTTATCCAGCGGGCTTGCAGGATAGTAATGAATTGTGCTTTTTCAATCATGAAGATATCGCGGAATTAATTTTTCTCGGTTACCGCGACGATGAAGAATTGGAATTTGCGGATAATTACGAAGATTTAGTTCAAGCTTCCGGCTACGACAAATTGTCAGTCGATGATTGAAAAGTTCCATTATGACTTGCTGAAAAAAGTGAGTCATTTTTTATTTGTACTTATCTTGTAACTAAAAAATGATACAATTACTTCACTAATAACTATCTACCAATGGGGGAAAGCAAGATGCTCCAACTAAAAAACATTAAAAAATATTTTACCGTAGGTGACACGACTACCAAAGCTTTGGATGATGTATCTGTCGCTTTTCGTAGCAAAGAATTCGTTTCAATCTTAGGTCCATCAGGCTCCGGGAAGACTACGATGCTCAACATTATTGGTGGTTTAGATCGCTATGATGCCGGCGATCTAATTATTGATGGCAAATCAACCTCTACTTTCAAAGATAAAGACTGGGATGCTTATCGCAACAATACCGTAGGCTTCATTTTTCAAAATTATAATATTATCAGCCACTTAAGCATCATGGACAATGTCACTTTGGGTATGACGTTAAGTGGTGTTTCTAATGCTACCAAGCAAGTCAAAGCGCAACAAGCACTAGAACGTGTGGGCTTAAAAGATCACATCAATAAAAAGCCTAGTCAATTATCAGGTGGTCAATTACAGCGAGTTGCAATTGCACGGGCACTAGCCAACGATCCCCAAATTTTGTTAGCTGATGAACCTACTGGCGCTTTAGACACCAAAACTAGCGAAGAAATCATGAATCTGATCCAAGATTTAGCCAAAGAACGACTTGTCATCATGGTTACCCATAATCCTCAACTTGCCAAGCAATATTCTGATCGAATTATTGAGTTTTCAGATGGCAAAATCACTAATGATTCTAATCCTTATCAAGAGCCTTCCGAAGAACCCCATTTCAATCCCCAACGTACCAAAATGAGTTTCTGGACGGCTCTCAAGTTGTCATTCACGAACATTAAAACTAAAAAGGGGCGTACTTTTTTAACGATTTTCGCATCCAGTATCGGAATTATCAGTATTGGGGTAGTTTTATCCTTGTCTAATGGTTTTCAAAAGCAAATCAATTCGACGCAATCTGAAGCGCTAGCACAAATGCCGATCACCATTTCACAAGTTACTGCCGATCAAAAAGCCTTAGCTAGTGATAATAGTGATGACACTGCTGTCAAGGGATCCAAGGTAGTCGCACAAGCCAATCCACTTACAGCAGCGCAACATATTAATAAAATTACACCAAAATATGTCGATTATATCCATAAAATTAAAAAATCGGATAGCAAAAATATCGCGTATACCTATACCACTGGTATGAATCTGATTCGAAAAGTTCACAATCATTATCAGACCGTCTCTTTTGCCACAAGCACTGATAGCAGTTCAGATAGCGCTCTAAATAGTAGTGGGAATGTCTTTCCGGTCGATCGTAATGGTAAACAAACTTTTCTAAAAAAGAATTATCATGTTTTGGCTGGGCGCTATCCTACTAATAATAATGAAATCATCTTAATTACTGATAAAAAAAATCATCTCAACCTCGATTCCCTCAAAAATCTAGGTTTTCAATTTAAAAATAAACAAACCATCAATCCTGATAAAATATTGAATCACAAGATTCAACTAATCGCCAACGATGATTTTTACACACAATCACCAATTGGTAATTTCGCTCCTAATTCTAATTATGAGCAGATGGCACATTCCAGTAAGACTATTAATTTAAAAATTGTAGGTATTATGCGCAGTAAATCGCAAAATTCTACAGGTTTACTAACTAGTGGTGTAGCTTATAGCGATCAGCTAACTAAAGAGATTGTGAATACTAACAAAGATTCACAAATTGCTGTACAACAAGCCAAAAGTGATACCAATGTGATTACAGGGCAGCCGCTTAAAGGTATACAGCATGCACTAATCATGACTACTTTAGGTGCAAATACGATGCCAAGTTCTATTCAAATTTATCCGAATAATTTCCAAGACAAGAAGAATATTACACGTTATTTAGATAAGTATAATAAGCATAGAAATCGCAGTAACCAAGTCATGTACATGGATCTAGCTGGCAGTATCACAAGCATCACTGGTGGATTAATGGATGCAATAACTTATGTATTGATCGGATTTGCAGCCATTTCTCTAGTAACATCTATGATCATGATTGCCATTATTACGTACACTTCAGTAATTGAGCGAACCAAAGAAATCGGTGTTTTGCGCGCTTTAGGTGCTCGCAAAAAAGACATTACCCGCGTCTTTGATGCTGAGACCACTTTATTAGGATTAGGTTCTGGCATTCTTGGTGTTCTCATCGCCTGGCTATTTACTTTGCCAGCCAATGTTTTACTAACAAGCTTGACCGGACTCAATAATGTTGCTCAATTAAACCCAGTACATGCTATCGTTTTAATTATTATCAGCACTATTTTAACTGTGTTAGGGGGACATATTCCTGCTAAAATGGCATCCAAAAAAGATGCCGCAACGGCATTACGCTCCGAATAATAGAAAAAGACACCTTAAAAGTGTCTTTTTGTTTATAAATCAATAACAATTGCGCGAAAAATAATGTATTCGCAATAACTTGATATATTGGACAGCAGACTAAACTGATCCACGTTAAATCTTAAAACATCATTGAATATAGAAAAACCTCTTAACTAAGAGGTTTTTTATTTGCCATTTGCAGCTTGCACTGCTTTAATTACCGCATTGCGAAAGTTATTTTCTTCTAAAGCAACTACCCCCTTAATTGTTGAACCACCAGGAGTTGCCGTGTAATCCTTCAACTCACCAAAGCTCAGATCAGTTTCTTGCAACAATTGCGCAGTACCTAAAACCATTTGCTTAATAATTTTATCGGCTTGCGCACGGGAAATACCTGTCAATGCCCCTGCATCGCTCAAAGCATCTAACATTACCGCTAAATAGGCTGGTGTACATCCTGCTAAAGTGCCATAGGCTCCTTGTAGTTCGGGGTTGACAACATAAACTTGTCCCAAACGTTCAAATAATTTTTCTACTATTGACTTGTTAGTATCACTTTCTGTCGCCGCAAAACTCACGGGAACTATTCCCTGGGAAATTTCCACTGCTGTATTTGGTGTAGCTAACACAAAACTTGCCGGCGCAATTTGTTGATTAATAGCTTCAATATCACCACCACCAAAGGAAACAATGATTCCGTGATATACATCAGCCAAATTGTGTACTACTTGTAAAACAGCATCACCATGAATTGCTATTAAAACAACTGCACAATCTTGAAATTTTTGGTCATCATTAACCAGTGTTAATTCATATTGATCTACTAATTTTTCTGCAGTTTTATGACGGCTATTTTTTACTAAAATATCAGTAGGTACTATGCCAGATTTCAACAATCCTTTTACAACAGCACTACCGATACGCCCTGCACCAATTAAACCAATTTTCATAATTTTCACCTCAAAAATTATAATAACTGATTGATTTAATTTGTGCTAATTTTTCAAGATTCACACTTAAAACTAGCAATCGTCTTTTCATCCAAAGAAGCAATAATTTGCGAAACCAAACGTACTGCATTTTGAAAATCATCCAAATTAGCCCAATTATATGCCGTGTGTTCATAACGCACCGGAATACCCACAACAATTGTTGGTGCACCACGATAATATAAAATTGGTGCACCATTCACGCCACCACCTGTCCGCACAGAACGTGTATGCGGAATCTGTTTAGCTGTAGCCAAATCATCAGCATACTGCTCAAAAAAAGGATTGGCAATAAAAGAAGTATCCATATCTCGTAGCATTGGACCACGCTTCAAACCAGTTTGCGCCAGCCACTCCGGACTGAATGTGTCATCGCATGGACAACCTTCAAATACAATTGCCACATCAGGATCAATATTACGCGCTGTTACTTGAGCTCCGCGCGTACCCACTTCTTCTTGCGTTGATAAAGCCACAGAAACATCAACCTCTAAATCTTGACCATCTAATTGATCTAGCACAGATACCAAAGCTGCAGCTCCCACTCGGTTGTCAAAATCTTTACCAAAAAACATTCGTGTACTTGGGAAATATTCACAATCCACATCAACAAAAATTGGGCAGCCTGTATCAATTTGAAAATCATTAATCGTTTCTTCTCGACTAGTTGAACCCACATCAATTGATAAATCTGCAATTACAGGCACCGCATTGCGTTCGGCAGTCGTCATAAAATGCGGTGGCTTAGTGGCGACCACACCTTTAATATATTGCCCAACCCGATTGCGAACACGAACCTTCATCGCTGGAATATTAGTTGGCACCCAGCCACCTAGGGGCACAAATTTAAGCAAACCATTAGGACGCACAGCTTGCGTAATAAAACCCACAGAATCAGCATGCGCATCTAATTGAACAACCGTTCGATCACCAGTGTTTTGCCGCCGCTCCACATAACTGTTGAACATGCCATCAATGTGCGTCTTGCCGTAGGCCTTAACTTGTTGTTGGAAAAATTTCGCAACATCCATTTCAAAACCAGCAACACCGCTTAAATTTGAAAATTTCTTAATTAACTCAATCTCTTGTTGCTCATTCATGCTTTATCTTTCCCCTTATCCCATTGTTTGTAAAACTAAGCTTGCGTGCCACCTAAAGTAACCAAACCAATAATTTCATTGAGTAAAGATTTCATTGATGGACATTGCACTTCAACTGTGCGCCCATCTAAACGCTTAACTTCTTGCAATTGATCAATTACATCAGCTTGTGCGGTATTGGCTAGTTGCAACTTCAAAGTAAAACTATCAGCTAAAGGTGCCATTTTGTTGTAAGCGCTCGGATCGTTAACCACAGCTTCAGCTGCTGCAATTGTTTGTTCGCGAACTAATTTTCGTGGATAACTCATAGCTGCATAACGCGCTAATGATTTCTTAGTTACCACAATTTTAGGTGTCAAATACATCTTATCTTGCACTAATTGTTCTTCTAAAGCGGAATCACCCACAACTAGCGTCACAGGCACACCTAATTCATTAGCATAAGCAACATTAATTGTGGTTTCATTTTGATAAACACCATTAATCCACAATTTATAAGCAGAACGTGCACTATAACCATGATCCATATTGCCATGCGTTTTACCAATGCCAGAATGATAACCAACGAAAAATACTTGATCAAATGATGAATCCAAACCACTCATCATGTAATCTTCGCGTGGATAGCCATTGATTAAAGAAATTCGTTCATCAATATCGGATAAATAATTGTAATTTAAGTTGTTCCCCTTAGCATGTGAATCAGAAATCAAAATCGTATCTACTTGCTCATTATTACGCGAGGCTTGAATACCTTGCAAAACCCAAGCGACTTGTTGGTTATAAAGCTTTCTGAACTCGGCGCTATCTTGTGTTTCCATGTTCCAATCGGTAATTCCAGCTAATCCTTCCACATCTGTTGAAATATAAATTTTCATTATTTTGCTCCTTTAATTATTGCCAGTTGGCATTCTTATAATATGGAAAGCCCATTGGTCCCATAACAACACCCTTCAATTTCGGGCTAATTAAATAAACTTCTGATAAATAATAGAGGGGTGTAAGCGGTGCTTTGTCCACCACATAACGATTGGCAGCTTGCATCGTTTCCCAGCGTTTAGCAGGGGCGCTAGCGTATTGATTATTTGCTGTTTCTAAAAGTTGATCATATTGACTATCTTTAAATTTACCATCATTATTACTGTTATCTGATTGCAGCAAGTTTAAAAAGTCTGTTGGATCAGCATAAGTTGGCGTCCATCCGTTTAAAATAACATCAAAATCACCAGATTTCGCTGCTGTCAACCGGCTATTGAACGGTACTGATTTAATCGAAACTTGTAAGTTAGGCAAGTGTTTTTCTAAATTGGATTGGATAAATTCATCAATCTTCTTAGAATTATCGTCATTGCTAGATAAAATTGTACATTTAGCGGACTTCATGCCCAATTCCCGTAAACCACTACGCCATAACTGACGAGCTTCTTGGGGATCGTATTGTGTTAACTGTCCTGCCTGTTTGGCAAAATCAACTCCCGTTTGTGAATTTTTAAAGCCCATTGGCACAAATCCTGTCGCTGGTGTTGACTTATCTTGCAGTACTTTTCCTGTCAACTGCTTCAAATCTAAAGATTTAGAAAAGGCCTGGCGCACTTGTTCATTACTGAATAATTTTTTCTGTGTATTATATTCCAGATACATAGTAGCGGGCACTTTACGCACATATAAATCTTTGTTTTGCGCCTGATCTTTAATTTCTGAACCCATTAATGGCACTAACGCTAGCTCTTTAGATTCAAATTGATAAGCACCTGTATTTTGACTTTTAGTAACCGCAACATTGATTTTATCTAAATGAACATGCTTTTTATCACGATAATACTTATTCTTGACATAAGTCCAAGTATCGCTTGTACCATCCCAATTAGCCAAAGTAAAAGGTCCATCATATAAAGTATGATCAGCATCTGTCCCATACTTCTTGCCTTGTGCCTCAACATATTGCTTATTCAAAGGAAAACTAGCACTCATTGCTAGAATTGAAGAGAAATATGGTGCTGGATGATTCAACTGAATTTGTAATTGATACTTGTCCAGTGCCTTAATCCCCAATTTATCCGGCGACATTTGTCCCTTGTTAATTGGCTGATAATTTTGCACATTATTTAAATAATAAGCTTGCTGTGACTTAGTTTTAGGTGATACTGTGCGCTGCCATGCATATACAAAATCATTAGCAGTGACTGGTTTGCCATTACTCCACTTGCCATCATGCTTTAGATTAATCGTGTACGTCTGCCCACCATTAGTGACTTGCGGTTGTCCTTTAGCTAAAGCAGGCACGATTTGCCCCTTAGCGTTAAAGTCATACAAACCTTCATTGACTTGTTCAGCCACTTCAGCTGATTCATTATCCATTGCTAAAGAAACATCTGCCGTACTTAATTCAGCGCGCGAAGCAATCGAAATTTCGTGTTTATCATTAGCAGATTGGTGTCCACACGCAGCTAAACTAAATGCACTGCAAAATACCAAACCAAGTAAATATAACTTCTTCATCATCCACCTTTCCCTCCAAATCATAAAAATTAATCTCATTCTAATTCTTGGTTAATTTTTATGCAATGGTAAATTAAAAATAATTGTTAATTAACCCATAAAAACAATCAAAATGATCACAATGCGTGACATTTTTAGCACAAAAATAAGTTATTTAAAATTTACGCATTTAACGTTGGTGTCCTATAACTGTTTGCGTTAAAATGATGTAAATAGTATCAAATATAGTTATGCACTATTAATTAAAAGCAGGATTGATTTTTTGCTAGTTTATTCCTGTTTAGGGGGTTTTATCTGTGAAATTAACCAAAATAATTAGTGGTATTGCACTAATACTTATGGCAATAATTATTGTTATTCAATTTAAATTTGATAGTTTTCTGCAAGCATTATTAGGCTACGCTGACTTAGGCAGTACAACGAGTATTCTAGTAGCTTTAGCCTTTTTAGTGGTTGGCACAGTCTATATTGTTTGCAGTTCTAGTCCAAGTATTGTGCCATCTGTCGTTGGTTTCGTAATTTTATTGCTCGGTGGTGCAATGGGAATCATTAATGCACTGCGATTTCCAGGAATTATGGTCTGGTCTTGGATTGGTATTATTATTGGAATTGCTGTCATTATCGCTTCGCTGGTGACTCGTTATTTAGTAGAGCCTTCAGTAGATCAATACGGCAATGCCCATAGCAACAGTTATTATGACAATAATGGTCAACCTGTTACGCCGCAAAATAATTATCAACAGCCACCTCAACAACCCGTTGCGCCACAAAATAACTATCAACAGCCACCTCAACAGCCTGTCGCGCCACAAAATAATTACCAGCAACCACCTCAACAACCTGTCGCGCCACAAAATAACTATCAACAGCCACCTCAACAGCCTGTCGCACCACAAAATAATTACCAGCAACCACCTCAACAACCCGTTGCGCCACAAAATAACTACCAGCAACCACCTCAACAACCTGTTACACCAAAGAAAAATACTAATATCAACAACCAATCAACACGGCGGCGTTTTAAAACTCAACCGCAAAGCAATCAGCAATCAAATAATTATGATTACAGATCAAAATACTAATTTTTAACACTCCTTTTTCACAATTTAGTCATAAATGAGTCTTAGACTTTGTAATCGTAGTTGGCTATAAACGCTTTCTACACCATATAAATTGTATTCACATCCTTACTCCTCCGAAAAAGCGACAACAATTGGTTGTCGCTTTTTTTTAGCCAAAATTCATATTTAATTATTTACATCACAAAAAATTATTATTATGCTTTTTTTATGTTAAAGTAATATAAGTGGCGTGGTACATACCATAAACCATTAACTAAAGCAATTAAGATATTTGGTATCATTACCAAGGAGTGTGAAGATATGTTCAGTTTAGGTATATCAGTCTTGTCATTAGCACGGATTCAATTTGCCATGACAACAATTTTTCATTTCTTCTTTGTTCCTTTTTCGATTGGAATGGGCTTCATCGTTGCCGTTATGGAAACGATTTATGCCATTAAAAAAGATGAAATATATAACAAGATGGCACGATTTTGGGGCAAAATATTCTTATTAAGTTTTGCCGTCGGAATCGTTACCGGTTTAATTCAAGAGTTCCAATTTGGAATGAATTGGTCAAATTATTCACGATTTATGGGTGATATTTTTGGAGCACCGTTAGCTATTGAAGCGCTGCTTGCATTCTTCCTAGAATCGACTTTTGTAGGCGTTTGGATGTTTACTTGGGATCGATTTAAGCCCGGAATCCATGCCATCTTCATTTGGTTAACTTCTATTGGTACGATGTTGTCTGCTATTTGGATTTTAACAGCTAATAGCTTTATGCAGCATCCGACAGGTTTCACCATTAATGCTAAAACTCATCGGGTCCAAATGACCAGTTTCAGCGATATCATTAGCAATCCTCAATTATGGCGGGTTTTTCCTCATTTAATTTTGGGTGCTTTTGTTCTAGCTTCTTTTGTAATCATCGGAATGAGTGCTTGGGCCTTGATTCGCAAGCAAAAAGATACTAAATTCTTCAAAAAATCAATGTACTTTTCTTTATGGATCGGTTTAGTATCTTCCTTTGGTGTGGTAATCGCGGGTGACTACCAGACACAACAAATCATTCAAGATCAACCAATGAAATTTGCTGCTACAGAAGGTGAATACGAAGATTCCGGCTCACCTGCTTCTTGGAAAATTGTCGCCTCATTTGATACCAAGGATCATAAAGTAAAACATGAGATTTCCGTGCCTTATATGCTGAGTCTATTAGCTTATCACAAGCCTGAAGGTGGCATTAAAGGTATGAATACTCTAAATAAAGAATTAAAACAAAAATTTGATCACAATAAGAGTAAAAGTATTCGTGACATTAAAGACTATTACTTGCCAACAACCACTATCTTCTGGAGTTTTAGAATTATGGCTGGCTTTGGAGCTCTGTTTATTTTGGTTGCCCTTGTTGGAATTTATTTCTCACGTAGCAAAAAATTCCAAATCGAAAAGCAACGTTGGTTCTTATATGTTTTAGGTTTACTGATGTGGGCACCGATTGTTGCAAACACCTGTGGCTGGTTAATCACCGAGTTAGGTCGTTATCCATGGATTGTTTATGGACTTTATACAATTGCTGATGCTGTTTCTGCCACCACAACAGCTGGTGAATTAATCTTTAGTAATATTTTATACTTCTTATTGTTTGCTATTTTAGGTGGCGTTATGATTTATTATTGTCGCCAAACAATGCACAAAGGTTTAGCTGCTGTTGAAGGGCCTGACGCTACTGAACAAACTGCTAAAACTGCTGATCCTTTTTCAAAGGAGGCTTTTAACTAATGACTGCTTTACAATTTCTCTGGTTCATTTTAATTTGTGTTTTATTTTCCGGTTTCTTCTTCCTAGAAGGTTTCGACTTTGGTGTTGGTATGGCAGCTGGAATTATTGCGCGCAATGATGAAGAAAAGTCTACAATGCTAGAAATCATCGGCCCACACTGGGTTGCTAACGAAACCTGGCTGGTCACCGCTGGTGGTGCCATGTTCGCCTCTTTTCCACTCTGGTATGCTAGTTTATTTTCTGGTTACTATATTATGTTCTTACTAGTTTTAGCTGGTTTAATTTTACGTGGTGTTTCATTCGAGTTCGTTGAACATGCAGAGACGCACCGTGCACGTAATTTGTGGTATATCGTGTTCGTCGTTGGTAGCTTATTGGCACCTTTAATGCTTTGTATTATCTTTTTCAGCATGATTCAAGGTATTCCAATTAATGCAAAAGGCGATGCACATTTAGCTTTCTTTGATATTATCAATTGGCTTTCCATTGTTGGTGGAATTGCTGGTGTATTGCTATCATTAATCCATGGTCTAAATTACACGCGTTTGACGACTACCGGTGTCTTAAGAGAGCGTGCACGCAATTTAAACAAAATTTTATATCCGATTTTATTTGTCGGTGAAGTAGTTGTTGCGTTACTGGTAATTTTCCAAACTGACTTCTTCCAAAAGAAACCAATCTCAAGCACCATTATTATTTTATTGATTGTTTTAATGTCATTAATGGGCGCTTGGGGCACGTGGAAAGATCATGAAGGTTGGAGTTTAGCTGGTAGCGGTTTATCTCTGGTATCCGTTGTCATTTTGATTTTCAATGGCTTGTTCCCACGGGTAATGATCGCAAATAATCCTGCTAATGATTTATTAGTTGCTAATTCGTCTTCTTCACCAATGGCGCTAGGAATTATGACTATTGTGGTTTGTGTTTTGTTGCCGATCGTTTTGGCTTATTTCATTTGGTCGTATACGCTATTTACTAAACGTATGGCTTCCAACGGGAAAGTGAATGATTAAAAAATATGATAGATAAGCGTTTATTCCAATTACCTGGAGTAAAGTCGCTTTTTCAAATGCTTGCAGGGTTAACTATCTTGCAAGCATTTGCGATTTTATTACAGGCTAAATATTTAGCAGAATCATTAGTTATCCTTTGGCACCGCCAAAATTGGCATTTAATGTTGATTCCGTTGGTATTTTTCGTGATTGCCTTTTTAGTGCGTCACTTGTTGACTTGGTTAAAAGATATTTTGTTAGATCGGTTTGCCACTAAATCGACTGAACATCTACGCCAACAATCACTGGCTAAAATTTATGCTGCCGGTTTACAAATGACTGCTAAAAAAGGTTCAGGTAATCTTGTTACTAATGTTTTGAACGGTATGGATGATGTTCATGATTATTTCAATCTGATTCTCTCTAAATTTATGAATTTAGCCATTATTCCCTGGGTAATTTTGTGCTTTGTTTTTTATCAAGATCACACTTCCGGTATCATCTTGATCCTAGTATTTCCTGTGATTATTCTCTTTATGATTATTTTGGGTTACGCAGCACAGAGAAAAGCTGATAATCAGTACAGCGAGTATGTTACACTTTCCAACCATTTTTTAGATGCGTTGCGCGGTTTACCTACTCTAAAAATGCTTGGATTAAGTAAACAGTATGCTCATAATGTTTATAGTGTTAGTGAAAGTTATCGAAAAAGAACGATGAGCACTCTCAGAGTAGCTATTTTATCGACTTTTGCCCTTGATTGGTTTACCACTTTGTCAATTGCTATTGTGGCAGTCTTTTTGGGATTGGGATTAATGAATGGTAGAATTGCCCTTTATCCGGCTTTAATTGCCCTAATTTTATCGCCCGAATATTTTTTGCCCTTACGTGATTTTTCCAGTGATTATCATGCAACTCTAAACGGAAAAAACGCTTTTACTGCAGTAAATGAATTAATTGCTACGCCGATTACTGCGCCGCAAAAGCAGCTTGACAGTTTCACGTGGAACAAAACAAGTCAACTTACCTTAGAACATATTGATTTTGATTATGACCAACAACCGACTTTAAAAGATTTGTCGCTACAACTTGCCGGATTTCAAAAAATTGCTATCATTGGCCAATCCGGTTCTGGAAAATCGACTTTGCTGGATTTACTAGGCGGTTTTTTAACACCAAATGCTGGACAAGTAATCGTTAATGAGCAAGTTATTCCCAATTTAGCGCAAATTAACTGGCAAAATCAAGTCACTTATTTACCACAAAAACCGCATTTATTTAGTGATACCATTGCTAATAATATTTTGTTTTATCAACCTAAAGCAGCCCCTCTCGCCTTACAAAAGGCGGTCCAGCAAGCTGGTCTTACAGAATTTATCGCTTCTTTGCCGGATGGCTTAGATACGCTCGTCGGTGAAGGTGGACGTGGAATTTCGGGGGGACAAGCGCAACGTATTATGCTAGCGCGTGCTTTTCTAGCCAATCAGCGCCACATCTTATTATTTGATGAACCAACAGCACATTTAGATATTGAAACCGAATATAAATTGAAACAAACGATGTTGCCTTTATTCGAGAACCATTTAGTAATTTTTGCCACACATCGCTTGCACTGGCTACAGCAAATGGATTATGTAATTGTCATGGATCAGGGTAAAATTGTGGAGCAAGGTCCCATTGAGCAACTTCAAAAACAGAATACTGGTCCTTTCTATGAATTAACTTCTCATATGCGAGGTGAGCAATAATGTGGAAAAAAGACACTTGGGTAAAACCCTATTTAAAACAGTATAAATTTTTACTTGTTACTGTTTTATTTCTCGGTGTTTGCACCATCTTTTGTGGTGCCGCACTGATGTTCACTTCTGGTTACACGATTGATAAATCAGCTACTCATCCATTTAATATTTTGCTCATTTATCCAGCCATCTTACTGACCCGAGCTTTTGGAATCGGGCGTCCCGTCTTCAAGTATGTGGAACGTTTACGCAGCCATAATTGGGTATTGAAAGTCACTTCTAAATTGCAAACCCGCCTATATAAAACAGTGGAAACCGATGCTGCTTTTTTCACGGAAAAATATCGTACCGGCAATCTATTAGGATTATTAGCTGAAGACATTAATCATCTACAAAACCTCTATTTGCGAACGGTTTTTCCGACAGTCGTTGGCGTATTGCTGGCAATCGTGGTCACGCTTGGGTTAGGATATTTTGATTGGTGGTTTGCTTTTATAACTGCAATGCTGCTACTAATAGAAATTCTAGTAGTGCCTCTATTATCAACCGCAATTGAAGCTGGTCGACGACAAAAACAAAAAACTTATAAAGATCAACTTTACACGCAATTGACTGACAATATTCTAGGTGTAAATGATTGGATCTTGGCAGGTAATCAGCAACAATTTCAGGATAACGTGCAGCAAAAAGTTCAATTACTCAATCAATCTAAGTTGCACAGTAATCATTTTCGTTGGTGCCGTGATTTCTTATTACAAGTGGTATTAGCTGGTATTTTCATTACGCTGATGTTTTTCGCTAGTTATCGGCTGACTGGATCTGTAGAGCAAGCTAATTACACGGCAGCATTTGTATTAGCCGTGTCGCCTGTTGGTGAAGCAATTTTGCCAATTAGCCAAGGATTTGAAGAATATCCTTTGTATAAAGATTCTATTCAGCGCTTAAATGATTTGCAGCCAACTGTGCAGGATTTGCCTAAGCAAGCTCATTTGGATCCACAACAATTCCAAAATTTAAAAATCAATAATTTGCAATTTGAATACGACGCTGATTCACCCGTTTTGATTAAGGATTTTCAACAAAATTTGCATCGTGGGCAAAAGTTAGCTTTAATTGGTCCCAGCGGAACCGGTAAAACTACCTTATTGCAGCTAGTTAATGGTGATTTGCAACCACAAAAAGGTAGTGTAACGCTCAACGATATCAATGTGCGCACCTTGCGAGATGAACAAAGAAATTTATTTTCTTTTTTGAACCAACAACCGTTTTTGTTTAACACTTCTATTATGAATAATGTACGCTTAGGTAATCCGCACAAGTCTGATGAAGAAGTAAAGCAGGCTTTAAAAGCTGTCCATTTACAAGAATTAATCGAATCATTACCTGATGGTTATGAAACTAACGTTACTGAAGCTGGTGCGCGTTTTTCTGGTGGTGAGCAGCAACGAATTGCCTTAGCGCGCATCTTATTGCAAGATGCACCGATTGTGTTATTGGATGAACCAACGGTTGGTTTAGATCCAATAACGGAAAATGAATTGTTAAATACTATTTTCACAGTTTTAAAAGATAAGACAATTGTGTGGGTAACACATCATTTGCAAGGAATTAATCACGTAGATCAAGTTATCTTTTTAAATCACGGAAAAATCGAAATGCAAGGTAATCCTAAGCAACTTTACCAAGACAATCAGCATTTTCAAGAACTATATAAAATGGACCAAGGTTTATAGCAAAAAACGTGTCTGCCAAAAATTCGGCTTACGCGTTTTTTATTATTCCTAATTAAGTCATATTGTGTTCCTTGAAGATTGAACATTAGGAACGTACTTGTTGTACTAATTTTGTTTAACAAGCATTCATTGTTTTCTTGACTAAACTGCTCTTTATATCATGACGGTTTTTTCATTTATTTTAATTAATAATAAAATAGTATAAGTTTCCATAGCTTCAGTGTAAGCGTTACAATAAGCATTAAAATGTTAAGGAAGTGCTTTTATGGATGCTAAAACTGCTCTAATAACCAGAAGATCCACGCGTCAATTCACCAATCAACAAATTCCTCAAGATGATCTAATCGAAATTGTCAAAATTGCTCAACATGCTCCTTCTTGGGTTAGTTCCCAGCCTCAAAAAGTGCATATCGCAACAGGTCAGCATTTAAAAGCCATCCGCCAAGCGCACCAAAAAGCTCTAAAACAACAAAAAGAGGCGCAACCCGACTTGCCAACTTTACCCAGCAAACAATGGCCTGCCACAACACAACCACATATGCAACATTGGTTTAACGAAGTGAAAAATACTTTAGGTGATGATTGGTCAAATACATTTGATGATCATCGACAAATTCTTTTCAATGCGCAAGCAATTGTATATATGACATTACCCAGGAAATATTCCCAATGGTCACTGTATGACCTAGGCGCTTTTGGGGAAGCTCTCTTGACAGCTGCTCAAGCTAAAAAAATTGCCTCTTTACCGGCTTATCAATTTGTGTGCTATCCTGATATTTTGCGACAGGAATTATCTTTTGAATCGGATGAACAAATTATTATGGGAATTGGATTGGGTTATCGAGATGAAAAAGCGCCAATCAATCAGATAATTGCTGAAAGATTGCCGCTGGAAGATTTTTTAACTATTCAAGACTAAAAATGAACTTCTAATATAAGATTGCTATCATCATTGTTGCCGTTTTAATAATTTTTCTACTACCCACTTCATCAAGTGGGCATATTTAGTTTGAGGTAATTCATCAATTAAACGCAAAGCCTTTTGTGAATATTTACTAGCCAAATCTTGTGCTGCGGCAATACCGCCTAATTCCACAACTTGTTGAGCCACATAAGTAATTTCGGCTTCTGTTAATTGTTTTTTGTCTGTCAAGAAATCACGCAGATCGCCGGACGAATTTTCTAAAGCAAAAATCAGTGGTATTGTGTAAACACCATTTTTCAAATCTTCTAATTGTGGCTTACCTGTTTTTTTATTTCCCAGATAATCTAAAATATCATCTTGAATCTGAAAAGCCATGCCTAAATTATGACCAATAAAACGAGCATGATGCACAATTAACGAATCAGCATTAGTTAACAATGCTCCATATTGGGCACTCAATTCAATTAATTGCGCCGTTTTACCCGCCACTTCACGTAAGTACATTTTAACCGTCGCATTGACATTATTATTAATCAATAGTTGATCTAATTCACCGCGCAAAATCTTTTCCATGCTAAACGCATTCAAAACAATTTCTGACCGAGAATTAGAGATATTACTGACAATTTCAAAATACACAGTCATCAGATAATCGCCAGCATAAATTGCGTTGCGATCACCCAATTTCACTTGAACAGTTTCTACATTGCGGCGCAAATTGGAATCATCAATCACATCGTCGTGCATCAAAGTCGCTAGATGCAAAATTTCCATAGCAGCAGCGCCTTGAATCCGCGTTTCATAACTAGCATTACCAAAACTACTAAACACTAGTAAGCAGACTGGACGAATCATTTTGCCACCGCTAACAACTTGTTTTTTTACTAATGTTGCCATGGGATCATTTAATTGATCAACTCTTTGCAACAAGATAGCTTGCACGTCTTCTAATTGTTTGTTGATTTCTGGAGCTTTTGCCCACATTGGGTTAATCATGTACGACACCTTTTCATGTATAATAATCTATTATAGTATATCAAAAACTAAAGTGAGGTTTATAAAAACTTTGAAACTATCTGTTTTTTTAGAATTAGTCGAAATTAAAGCCAAAACAGCCAGCATTTTCCCCTTTTTATTAGGAATTTGTTATGCCTATTACCATTATAAGCAGCTGAATTGGTTGAACTTATTATTATTCTTTGTTGCGATGCTATTATTCAACATGGCAGTTGATATCAATGATAATTATTGGGATTATCGCAATGCTGAACATACTTCCAGCCAAGATTTTCGGCAAAAAACGAATGTTATTGGTGTCAATCATTTAAACATTAAGAAAATTGGTTGGCTTAACTACTCTCTAATGCTTATTGCTGCTATCATTGGTATTTGGCTGGTAATTCGTGTCGGCTGGTTATTATTAATTCTAGGCATTTTTTGTTTTGCTGTAGGCTTTCTATATGCCGGTGGTCCAAAACCCTTAAATTCTTTACCATTAGGCGAATTTTTTGCCGGTTTTACTATGGGCTTTATGATTTTTTTACTGGCAGTTTTAATCAACGTTTATCCACAAGTTCCTTTTGATTGGCAATTTATAGGACCTATTTTGTTGACTTCTGGCTTGTCAGCTTGCGCCATTGCTTCATTGTTACTCGCTAACAATATTTGCGATTATCAAGAAGATATTGATCTAGGACGGCACACAATTGTGCGTTATCTTGGTGTGCACAAAAGCTTAATACTTTATGTCAGCTTTTGGATCATCGGTTATTTTATGCTGATTGTCGCTGTTATTTGTCACTTTGCTCCTTGGACTTTGCTATTAACATTATTAATTACGCCAATTTTATTTAAAAATACGAAACAATTTTTTGCTGTGCACATCAAAAAACAAACTTTTCCGCTAGCAATTAAAAATCTCTTCATTGCCACGCTTACCCAAGTCCTTTGTTTTGCCTTAGGTTTATTCATTTAACCAATAAAAAAGATCTACTATTTAAAGTAGATCTTTTAATTTACTTGAAATCTTGGAACAATTGATCAATCTGATCATATTCAGGTGCCGTTAATGAAACTTTAGTAGCTGACACATTGCTCTTAACTTGGTCAGATGTGCGCGCTCCCGGAATGACCACGCTAATGTCAGGATTTTGTAAATACCAAGCTAAAACAACTTGCGTAACTGTTGCTTGCTTGGCCTCGGCAATTTTGCGAACCTGTTCAATTGCCTGGGAAATATTATAATATTCATCGGCACTAAATTGATCGAATTTAGCTCCTTCTTCAGCACCATATTTCCCGGTCAATAATCCTGAAGCTAACGGAAAGAACGGCACGAAAGAAATATTATTAGCTTGCAAATAAGGGAATTCACTAATTTCAGCTTCACGATGCACCAAACTGTAGTTATCTTCAACAATATCTACTAAACCATCAGCATTAGCTTCTTCAATCTGCTCTGGTGAAAAATTAGAAACGCCAATTGCACGAATTTTACCTGTCTTTTTAACTTCATTCAAAGCTTTAACCGCTTCATTTTTTGGTGTGTTTTCATCAGGAAAATGAATATAAAAAATATCAATATAATCTGTTTTGAGCCGAGCCAAAGCATCATCAACGGCTTGCTTGAGAAATTCTGGCGAATTATTAATTTGTAAATCATTGTTGGGGTCTTGTGCAGCTTTAGTAGCAATCACTACTTTAGAGCGATCGTAATCTTGCAGTACATCACCGATAATTTCTTCAGAACGGCCTAAACCGTACACATAAGCAGTATCTAACAAACTGATCCCACTATCTAAAGCTTCACGTACCACTGCATAACCATCTTCATCATTTAAATTATCAAACAAATTGTGTCCACCGACTTTATTCGTACCTAAACCTAACCCAGAAGTCACAACATCACTTTTACCAATTTTTACATTATTACTCATATATAATTTCCTCCAATAAAGTTATCAAATACATTACTACAAAAGTATCTCTAATTAATCTAGCAGTCGATAGGTATCTTTGGCAATCATTAACTCTTCGTTAGTTGGAATTAGTAATACTTTAATAGGTGAATCAGCAGTACTGATAAACATTTCTTTTCCGCGCACATTATTTTTAGTGGCATCCAATTCAACCCCTAAATGGCTTAACGCTACACAAACATCAGCTCGTAATTGCGGATCATTCTCACCAATACCAGCAGTGAAAACAAGCGCATCTGCTTGTTTAGGTAACAATGCTAAGTAAGAGCCCACATACTTAACAATGCGATTAACAAACATTTTCTGTGCTAATTTAGCGCGCTGATTGCCTTGTTCAGCAGCTTCATCAACATCACGCTTATCATTAGAAACACCAGAAACTCCTAGCAAACCTGATTTTTGATTTAATATTTGAATCATTGTCGCAACATCGGTAATACGCTCTTTTTTCATGATATAAGGAATAATAGATGGGTCAACGTCACCTGAACGAGTCCCCATCATTACTCCAGCCAGTGGTGTAAATCCCATTGAAGTATCAATCGCTTGGCCGTTGGCAATTGCGGTAATGGAAGCGCCACTCCCTAAATGTAACGTGATCAAATTCACATCCTGTACTTTTTTATGCAACATGTTAGCCGCTTGTTGCATAACATGGCGATGACTCGTACCATGTGCACCATATTTACGAACTTGGTAATCGTCATAATAGCGCTTATCGATTGGATATAAATAATTAACCGGTTCCAAAGTACTATAAAATGACGTATCAAAAACAGCAACTTGTTGAGCATTGGGCAATAATTTCGCAAAAACACGCATATAATACGCCTCAATGTGATTATGCAAAGGAGCTAACTCGCTTAACCCATCTATTTGTTGAATAACTTTTGGCGTGATTTTAGTGGATTCAGTAAATTGCTCACCACCAGAAACTACGCGGTGCCCCACGGCCCGAATCTCTGCTAGATGGTCAACAACTTTCAATTCTTTCAACCGCGTTAAAATTAAAATTACCGCCTGCTCGTGTGATGTAATGGGTTCTTGTTTGTTAATAGCCTGCTCATCACCAAATTTAACTTTAAAGAGTGCTGCTTCAGTTCCTAATCTCTCAATAACGCCCTGGGCAACTTGCTTTTGTGCAGGTAAATCATAAATCTGCCATTTTAGACTAGAACTGCCCGCATTGACTGCCATGATTAACATTAAGATATCCCCCAAACTTTAAGATAGTCCAATTATAAAACGATGGTAGCGCTTACGCAAAAAAACATCTATCATTAATCACAAATTTTGCCAAAATTATTTAAAAAAAGTACGATATGTATTTTCATATGAAACAATTAAGTTTATACTAATAGATAGTTGGTTACATACCATAAAGGAAGGGATTGGGTTTTTATGGCTCATATTGTAATTTTGGGAGCTGGTTATGCCGGCTTAGGTGCTGCTAGAAAATTAGCAAAGATTGCTCCAGCAGGAACGCAGATTGATTTGATTGATCGTAACACTAAACATGTTGAATCCATTGAATTATATCAAGTCGCTGCAGGAACCGCTAAAGCTGATGAAATAAGTTTCGATATTCGTTCTGTCTTGCCAGATAATGTCAACTTTATTCAAGCTGATGTTTCTAAGCTAGATTACGAAAATAAAACAGTTGAATTCTCTAACCACGAACCTATGACTTATGATTTTGTTGTCGTAGGATTAGGTTTTCGTTCTGAAAACTTTGGTATGGAGGGGGCTGATCAATACTCTTACAAATTGCAAGATATCCCTACTGCTGAGAAGATTTACGAAGTTATCAATGATAATATTCGTAACTATAAACAATCACAAGATCCTAATGACTTGAACATCGTTGTTTGTGGTGCTGGTTTTACTGGTATTGAATTGTTAGGTGAATTGATCGACACTGCAAAAATTCTTAAAGCAAAATATGATGTGCCTGAAATTAACATTACTAGTGTTGAAATGGCACCCCAAATTTTACCGATGTTTGATGCCGATTTGGCACAATATGCAGTCGACTTTCTAAGTAAAAATGGTATCAAGATTATGACTGGTGCCAAAATCAAGAAAATCGAGCCTAATGCTGTTGTTTATACGAAAGGCGACAGTGATGAAGAACAAAGAATTTATTCTAACTCCATTATCTGGACAGTCGGAGTTAGTGGTAGCGATGTAATTAAAGAATCTGGTTTCAATGCACGTCGTAATCGTGTAACCGTTACTGATTACTTAAATGTCGAAGATCATCCTGATATTTATGTTATTGGTGATGATTCTGCTTCCATGGATCCAAAAACTGATCGTCCATTACCAACGACTGGTCAATTAGCCTTGGCTCAAGCATCAGTTGCTGCAGAAAATATTGCTGCTGATCTTGAGAATAAGCCACAACAAAAGTTCTCCTATCAATCTAAGGGTACGATTGCTTCCTTAGGACCTTCTCATGGAATTGCTGAAATAACTAAACCACATTTGAAGTTAAAGGGTTCAGTCGCATCATTGGCTAAACGTTTCTCCTTTGAGCAAGTTTTGTTTGAAGTTGGCGGTTTAAAAGGTTTGCGTAAAAAATAATTATAATCACCGAAAGTCACTAATGTAGTGGCTTTTTTATTTATCTTATTGACATGTCTAGACCAATTATTTATAATCGGACTATACCAATAATGAATAAGAGGTTTCCCCATGGAAATAATTACCGTCAAAAATGCACAACAAGGCAGTCAAAAAGCTTTTAACTTGTTAGCGCAAAATCTCCAAGCCGGTGCCAAAGTGTTGGGCTTAGCCACTGGTAGTACGCCAGTAGAATTATATAAATTAATTATTGCTAGTGATTTAGATTTCACAGATATTACTACTATTAACCTCGATGAATACGTAGGTCTAGCGCCACAGGATCCACAAAGTTATCACTATTTTATGCAAAAGCAATTGTTTGCTTATAAACAATTCAAGCAGTCTTTTATCCCCGATGGTGCTACGCCTGATTTGCAAAACGCCACCAAACAATATGATCAAATCATTGACGAAAATCCGATCGATTTTCAAATTTTAGGAATTGGGCAAAATGGTCATATCGGCTTTAATGAGCCGCAGACGTCCTTTAATTTAAAAACCCATGTAACTGACCTAACAGATTCCACAATTGCTGCTAATGCGCGTTTTTTTGCGGACAACGAGCAAGTGCCAACACAAGCTATATCTATGGGAATTGCTTCTATCATGCCTAGTAAACAAATTGTCTTGATGGCTTGGGGAGCTGATAAAGCCACTGCAATTGCGCAGATGGTTAATGGTCCCATCACAGAAAACTGTCCCGCTAGCGTCCTACAACAGCATCCACACGCTACCGTAATTATTGATGATGCTGCCGCTGCCAAATTATAAAAAGAAGCTTGACTTCTAAGGAAGTTAAGCTTCTTTTTTCACTTTTGCAATACGACCACGTTGAATATAAACCATTAAAATACTTAAATCAGCTGGGTTTACCCCAGAAATCCGACTAGCTTGCGCCATTGTTGTAGGATTAATCTTCTTCAGCTTTTGTAAAGCTTCAGTTGCTAAGCCTTTGACATCATCATAATCCAAATTTTCTGGAATTTTTTTAGCTTCCAATTTCTGCAAATGAGCAATTTGGGCAGCTTCTTTTTTGATATAACCGGCATATTTCAAAGCAATTTCAACTTGCTCAGTCACCGCAATCGGCAATTTTTCAGGTGCTGGCGCAATGAATTGCAATAAAGTTGCGTAATTTACTTCTGGACGCTTCAAAAAGTCCGCCGCCAGCATCCCATCCTTTAACGGTTTCATTCCTAAGCCAGCTAAAAAGTCATTAATAGCAGCACTTGGCTTAATACGCGTCTGTTGCAGACGTTTAATTTCTGCAGCTACCTGGGCTTGCTTTTTAACAAAAACTTCTTGACGATTAGAACTAATCAATCCTAACTCAAAACCCTTTTGTGTCAAACGGGCATCCGCATTATCGTGGCGCAAAATCAAACGATATTCTGCACGACTTGTCAACAAACGATAAGGCTCATTGGTTCCCTTAGTCACCAAATCGTCAATCATCACACCAATATAAGCTTCATCACGCCCTAAAATAAACGGATCTTTGCCCTGCACCCGCAAGGCAGCATTAATCCCCGCAATCAAACCTTGTCCAGCAGCTTCCTCGTAACCAGAAGTTCCGTTCATCTGCCCCGCTGTATATAAATTAGCCACTACTTTAGTTTCCAAAGTCGGCTTCAATTGCCAAGGTTCTACCACATCATATTCGATCGCATAACCTGGGCGCATCATTTGTGCATGTTCCAGACCAGCCACCGAATGTAGCATTTCTTGCTGCACATCTTCTGGCATTGAAGTTGAAAAATCACCCACATAGTATTCTTGCGTATGACGACCTTCCGGCTCCATAAAAATTTGGTGCCGAGGCTTATCAGCAAAGCGCACCACCTTATCTTCAATAGAAGGACAATAACGAGGACCAACACCTTCAATAACACCGGAAAACATTGGTGCGCGATCCAAGTTATCTCGAATGATTTGGTGCGTTTGCTCATTAGTATAAGTCATCCAACAAGAAACTTGATCCTTCAAATAATCTGTAATTGGCGTTTCAAATGAAAAAGTACGTGGTGTTTGATCACCAGGTTGCTCTTCCATCTGGGTGAAATCTACTGTATTTTTATCCACACGTGGCGGTGTTCCCGTTTTAAAGCGTTGCAATTGAAAGCCTAATTGCTCCAAATTTTCAGAAAGCTTAATTGAAGGAATCGAATTATTAGGGCCGGAAGAATACATTAACTCGCCAATAATAATTTTCCCCCGCGAAGAAGTTCCCGCTGTCAAAACAACCGCTTTCCCTTGATATTGCGCTCCAGTGTTCGTGACCACTCCATAGCAACTACCATCTTTAACCAACAATCTTTCCACCATAGCCTGGCGCAAAGTTAAATTAGGCTCTTTTTCCAAAGTATTTTTCATAACTTGATGGTATTCATTTTTGTCAGCTTGTGCGCGTAAAGCTCGAACAGCTGGACCTTTACCCGTATTAAGCATTCGCATTTGAATATAAGTGGCATCAATATTTTTGGCCATCTGCCCACCTAAAGCATCAATTTCGCGCACCACAATTCCTTTAGCAGGACCACCAATTGAAGGATTGCAAGGCATAAAAGCAACCATATCTAAATTAATCGTCAACAGCAGTGTTTTTTGACCCATGCGTGCAGCTGCTAAAGCTGCTTCACTACCAGCATGACCCGCACCCACAACAATAACATCATAATTTTCAGTAGAAATATATTCTTTCATAAATAATTTTCACCCTTATTTTCCCACACAAAATTGACTAAATAATTGTGTAATTAATTCATCGGGAGCACTTTCGCCAGTAATTTCACCGAGTTTATCCCAGCAATTTGTCATGTCAATTTGCACCAAATCAATAGGCATTTGTTGTTTAATGCCTGCAACAACATCACTAAGTGCTTGTTGAGCTTGCTTTAACAAACCAACTTGGCGCGCATTAGTAACAACAGCCGTATTTTGCTGCGTAGTAATTCCTGTAAAAAATAATCGTTGAATATTTTGCTCAATTTGGTCGATTCCCTGTTGAGCAACAGCAGAAATTTGGACAATTTCTTGTGGATCACAATCAATCGTTTTTAGATCTAAGATCTGCGGTAAATCCGCTTTATTGACCACGATAATTCGTTTTTTATTTTTTGTGAGTTGCAATAATTGTTGATCTTCTGCGCTTAAAAAGCGACTGCCATCTAAAACTAGCAAGATTAAATCAGCCGTATCAATCGCTTGCATACTACGATCCACACCAATTTTTTCAACTTTATCTGCTGTTTCATGAATTCCTGCTGTATCAACAAGTTGCAATGGAATGCCATTAACATTAGCCAATTGTTCAATGACATCACGCGTCGTACCCGCTACATCAGTAACAATCGCGCGGTCTTGATGCGCTAAAACGTTCAATAAACTTGATTTACCAACATTAGGTTTGCCAACAATTGCTGTTTTCAAACCTTCATTAATAATTTGTCCTTCACTAGCAGTTTTCAGTAATTGCTGGATTTGAGATTGCACTTGTTGCGCTTTTTCCAATAACATTTGCAGCGTCAATTCATCGTTATCATACTCAGGATAGTCAATATTAACTTCCACTTGTGCTAACACTTCTAAAATTTCTTGTCGCAAATTTTTGATCAAATGAGCTAATGAGCCATCTAGTTGATTTAAAGCTTGCTGCATTGCACGATCAGTTTTAGAACGAATCAGATCCATTACTGACTCCGCCTGTGTTAAATCAATGCGCCCATTCAAAAAAGCACGTTTAGTAAATTCCCCAGGTTCAGCTAGTCGTGCACCATTACTCAACAAAATTTGCAAAACACGGTTGGTGGCCATCAAGCCCCCGTGTGTATTAATTTCTACAACATCTTCACGCGTAAAAGTTTTTGGAGCACGCATCACTGAAACCATCACTTCATCAATCACTTCTTGTGTCTGTGGATCAATGACGTGACTGTAATTAATCGTATGTGAAGCCACTTTGGTAAGATTGCAACCACGCGTAACTTTATTAGCTACTGCCACCGCTTGCTCACCAGATAACCGAACAATTGCAATGGCTCCTTCACCACTAGGCGTAGAAATCGCAGCAATCGTATCAAATTCAGTAATTTCCGTCATTTAATTTACTCCTCAAAGCACAAAAAAAGCGCAATTCACCTGAATATACAATTCAGATATAAAGCACTTTGACTACTTTTATAATCTTCTAAGTAATATACCTTGCTTAACCTATTTTGTCAAAAGTAATTAACCAGCATGGCGAAAAGGACGAATCACTAAATATTTGTCTAAACCGCGTCCGTGTGTGCGCACTGTAATATCTTGACGTCCTTGCAAATTTTGGTAAATAATCTTGCGTTCAACTGCTGGCATTGGATCCAAATACACAGCTTTCTTGGTGGCACAAACTTGGTCCGCTTTAAAGGTTGATAGTGAAATCAATGCTTCTTGGCGACGCTTGCGGTAATCACCAGTATCTAACAAAATTGGTTGCTCCCGAAAGCCCAAACAATAAGCATATTCTTGAACGATAGTTTGCAATGCATTAATATTTTTTCCATGTTTACCAATCAAATAAGATTGATAATCATCAACTGTAATAATGTCCAATTTCAAACTATCGGCTTGCTGATTACATTCCACAGCCTCGCTACGTCCAGTAACTGCCAAAATATCAGTTAAATAATCCTTTATTTTGGCAATTTGTTCAGTCGCTGATGTTTCCTGCAGAATATTTTGCACGCTTTCAATAGGATTCAAGTCAACAATCGCACTCTTACGACCAAAACCTAAGAAACCATTCCGACCTTCACGAATAACGTCCACCGACACTTGCTCTCGTGATGTATTTAACTCTTCTAATCCGCGAGCAATCGCCTTTTGGATCGTTGCTCCTTGAAACTGTGTCATAAAATTATTGGCTACTCCTCTATTTGTGCTTTTTATAAGCTTTCTTACGCGCTTTGCGTAAAGCTTTTTGACGTTCTTTTTCTTGTTCTTGCTTCTCTCGTTGTTCACGCCGATATTTAAAGGGGTTTTGCAAAAATAGTGTTTGTACTACTTGGAAAGCGTTGGAAACCACCCAATATACAGAAATAGCGGACGGAAAACTAATTGCTGGGATTAAAACCACAATTGGCATAAACCACATCATCATTTTAGTTGATTGTGGTTGATCAGGCTGTGATAAATTAGCAATCCACGTGCTCAAGAAAGTGAAAATTGCAGCCAAAATCGGTAATACGTAAATTGGATCTGGCTTACCTAAAGACATCCATAAAAAGCTACCATCACGCAATTGTGTCGTACGATAAATTGCTTGATATAAAGCCCACATAACTGGTAACTGAATAACCAACGGCAAGCAACCAATAAAGGGATTGACACCAGCTTCAGCATACAACTTCTTAGTTTCAGCTTGCAATTTTTGCTGTGTATCCATATCTTTAGCAGAATATTTATTTTGCAAAGCTTTCATTTGCGGCTGAATAGCCATCTGCTTTTTCATGCTATTAGTTTGCCACCAATTCAATGGTAACAAAATAATCCGCACGATAATCGTAAATAAGACAATCGCCCAACCATAATTGTCGCCCACTAGATGCGCAAGCCACAAAATAAAGCGAGAAAATTGATATAGTACGTAGTGATTCCAAAAACCAGGGCTATTTTTCGTAATTGGTTGATTGATATTTGAACAACCGCTTACGACAACGATAAACATCAATAATACTGCTACTAAAAGAAAGCGCTTCTTGCTTTTTTTCGACATAAATTAATTTCCTTCAAAAAGTATTTCTAAATCATTTTACCTAATTTTAAAAGATGTATCAGATTTTTTTTCGTTTCTGCCATATCCAAACTAGTTGCAGGTTGTCGCGCAATAATTAAAAAATCAACTTCTGCCGGCAAATCCGATCGCAATTCTAACAACGATTGGCGAATATACCGCTTTACTTGATTCCGCAAAACTGCCGTATGAGCGATCTTTTTACCCACAGAAATACCTACACGAAAATGCTTTTGTCCAGGCTTATCTAATTTATACAAAACAAAAGCTCGATTAGCAACCGAATTATGCTGATTAAAGACGGCTTGAAAATCTTGTTCTTTTTTGACCCGAAAACTTTTACGCATCTCTATAACACCGTCCAACCTCTTCATAATAAAAAACCACTGAATAGTTCAGTGGTTTAGGCGGATAAAACTTTTCTACCTTTTTGACGGCGACGGGCTAATACCTTGCGACCGTTGCTTGTACTCATCCGTTTCATAAAACCATGAACACGTTGACGATGACGTTTCTTTGGTTGATAAGTTCTTTTTGTAGTCATGTATAAACACCTCCATAACTAGTATCGATTATTTACAAAATTGTTCTAATGATAATCACTTTGATAGTTTAACATACTTTTTTTTCAAAATAAATTTTTTTTGTGTTTGCTTGCAATTCTTTGTTTTTTTACTTGTTGAAAACTCATGTAAAACTAAGTGGTTAAAAATAAACAAGTAAACTTATACACAGCGATAATCCCCGTTTATTAACAAATAACATAGTTGTCAACATGTTTTCCACAGCAGTGAATTCCCTTGCTATAAATTATTTCTATTTGCCTAGTAATAAGAATTTATCTTGTATTTTTTGGCTGTGGAAAAATTAAATTGTTAAAAAAACAAAAATATTTATCAACAGTAGTCAAAGATTTTTTTACCTGAATAATGCAATAGTTAATTTAAGATTTCAACCTGTGGAAAACTTTTTTAATTGATGCTAGAATAAGACAGTTAATAATTACACGTTTTAGCGGAGGAGTTTTTTGTGCCTGAAATTACCAACGGCGAACTAGATTCTTTTTGGAATTTTCTACAGGAAAAATTTAAAAAAGAATTCGCAGTAGTCAGTTTTCAAACTTGGATCGAAAGCGCCAAACCACTTAAGTTAGAAAATAATAATATCTATATTGCCGTCCCATCGTCACTGCATAAAGAGTATTGGGAGCGCAATATCAGCACTAAAGTTGTGGAAGCTGCTTATGAATACAGTAACCAAGAGATTGTGCCAATTGTTTTATTAAATTCAGACGTCGAAAAGAAAATGACGCAACCTACCAGCGACAATCAAAATAAAGTGCAACCTGCCGAGTCGCCTTTACAAAAAGCTCATTTAAATAGTAAATACACGTTTGATTCTTTTGTAACTGGAACAGGCAATCAAATGGCTCACGCCGCTGCTTTAGTAGTTTCTGAAGAACCCGGAACTATGTATAATCCGCTTTTTATTTATGGCGGTGTCGGTTTGGGGAAAACCCATTTGATGCAAGCTATCGGTCACCGACTCTTAGATCGTAATCCCCAAGCTAATGTTAAATATATTTCCAGTGAATCGTTTGCGAATGATTTTATCAATTCTATTCAAAATCGTACGCAAGAAGAATTTCGCAATGAATATCGGACTGTAGACTTGCTTTTAGTTGATGATATTCAGTTTTTTGCTGATAAAGAGGGAACGCAAGAAGAATTCTTCCATACTTTCAACACTTTGTATAACACTAAAAAACAAATTGTTTTAACATCTGATCGCTTGCCTAATGAAATTCCCAAATTGCAAGAACGATTAGTATCACGCTTTAAATGGGGGCTTTCTGTGGATATCACTGCACCTGATTTAGAAACTAGAACGGCTATTTTGCGTAAAAAAGCAATTGCCGAAAATCTTGAAATTCCCGATGATGCTTTATCTTATATCGCCAGCCAAATTGATAGTAATGTTCGTGAATTAGAAGGCGCTTTAGTCCGCGTTCAAGCTTATTCCACAATGAAAAATTCGGATATCACCGTTAGTTTGGCGGCTGAAGCTTTGAAGGATTTAAAAGATGCCAAACATCAAGTTGGTTTAAGTATTGATAAAATTCAAACCGTCGTCGCTAAATATTTTAAGATTTCGGTAGGTGACCTAAAAGGCAAGCGACGTACTAAAACAATTGTTGTGCCTCGCCAAATCGCCATGTATTTAGCCAGAGAATTGACAGACAGTTCTTTGCCAAAAATTGGACAAGAATTCGGCGGGAAAGATCATACAACGGTCTTGCATTCCTGTGAAAAAATTGCTAAATTACTCGAATCTGATTTAAATATACAGCATGACGTCACAAACCTGCGGGGCACTCTAAAACAGTAACTTGTGGATAAAAATGAATAAAGTACGAGTTATCCTCAGATTTTATTAACAAATTATCCACAGCTGAATATCTATTATATTTACTGTTTTTAAAGTAATCCACAGTTTTAACAGGACCTACTACTATTACTACTAGGTTTTATTAATAATTAATATAAAAGGAGTCTCCAAATGAAATTCACAATCAACCGCAATCAATTCATCAAAAAAATTAGTAACGTCCAAAGAGCAATTTCTACTAAAACTACTATTCCAATTTTGACCGGTATCAAATTAGAATTGAGCCAAGAAGGTTTGACTATCACAGGTAGCGATGTTGATATCTCAATACAAACATTTATCTCGGTTAGTGATGCTGACAATGAATTACACATTGAAAATACTGGTGCGATTGTCTTACCTGCTCGATTTTTTAATGAAATTATTAAGAAATTGCCAGGTGAACAGTTTACATTGAATGTTGTGGAAAATAATCAGACAATTATCAAGTCTGGTAAAACTGAATTTACTATTAACGGTTTGGATGCAAATAGTTATCCTCGTTTGCCTGAAGTTGAAAGCAATGAAAAATTAAGTATTTCCGCTGAAATGTTGCGCCAACTAGTTGATGAAACTGTATTCTCAGCTTCTAAACAAGAAAATCGCCCCATCCTAACAGGACTCCATTTAAAAATTTCCGCTGAAAAATTGCTTGGTGTCGCAACCGACAGTCATCGGTTAGCGCAACGCATTGTAAAAGTAAATAATCAAAGTGATAATGATTATGATATTGTAGTGCCGGCGCGCAGTTTGAAAGAATTGGAACATTGCTTAATTGAAGACAATTCTGAAATTAAGATTTCAATTTCGGAAAATCAAATTTTGTTTGAATTCCAGAATACATTATTTTATTCTCGGTTATTGGAAGGTAATTATCCAGGAACGGATCGCTTGATTCCGACGAGTTCCGACACGCAGCTAACTTTTGATGCAAAATCATTATTGCAATCTGTCGAGCGTGCTTCCTTGTTATCGCATGCCAGTCGTAATAATGTGGTACGCCTAGCTATTGATGTTAATGCCAGCAAAGTAACTCTTTATGGCAATTCCCCTGAAGTTGGTACAGTAGAAGAAAATTTGACAACGGAGGCTTTAAGCGGGGCTGATTTAGAGATTTCATTTAATCCAGATTATTTAAAAGAAGCATTACAAGCTTTTGGTGATACCAAAATTGAAGTTGAATTTACGTCAGCTTTACATCCATTCACTTTGAAACCAAGTGATAATAAAGAGAACTTTATTCAGCTAATTACTCCAGTTAGAACATTTTAAATAAAAAATAAGAGGATGGACATTAACGTCTAGCCTCTTATTTTTTTGTTTAGGACAGATTTACCCTATTTCGGCTATTTTGCCCGGAAGCAGTTAAAACTCTAAAATCCCCTTTAAATTGCTATCTACCGTTAAAAACGCTATAATTGTACTTGTATTTAATGCTACTGTAATAGGGATGTGAGCGATAATGAAAACGATTAAAATTGCGAAGGAATACATTACTTTGACGCAAGCGTTAAAAGAAATCGGTATGATCGGTACTGGTGGTCAAGCCAAATGGTATTTGCAAGAGAATGAAGTTAAAGTTAATGGTGAATTAGAAACTAGACGGGGCAAAAAGTTGCGTGTAGGTGATCAGATTGAATTACCGGAAAAAATAATTGTGGAAATTATTTAGATGTATTTACAAGAAATCAAGCTAAATAATTTTCGTAATTATAGTCAGCTTGATCTGCAGTTTGATCCGCACTTAAATATTTTTATTGGCGCCAATGCTCAAGGTAAGACTAATTTATTAGAAGCAATTTTGGTTTTAGCATTGGTACGCTCACATCGCACAAGTAATAATCAAGAATTAATTAAATGGGGTACTGATTTCAGCCGTTTGCAAGCACTAGTTCAAAAAGATCAATCGCGCGTGTCGTTAGAGTTGATTTTGAGTAGCGCCGGTAAAAAAGCACGTTTGAATCAGCTTGAACAAAAGAAATTATCGCAATATGTTGGTCAATTGAATGTTATCTTGTTTGCGCCGGAAGATTTGAATTTAGTCAAAGGTTCACCCAGCGTTCGCCGGCGTTTTATTGATATGGAGATCGGGCAAATTGATAAAATTTATTTAAATAATATCTCTAAGTATCGTCAGATTTTGAAGCAACGTAATAATTATTTGAAAAAATTGCGCAGTAAAAAAACAAGCGACAAGTTGTATTTAGAAGTTATTTCCGATCAATTAGCTGGTTTTGGTTCCGAAATCATTGCAACGCGCTATCAATTTTTGCAGAAAATCCAACATTTTTTGCAGCCGATCCACCAAGAAATTACACAGGGACAAGAAAATTTGCAATTGGATTATCATACTTTAGCAGGCGATCCTGCCCAAAAAGTCAATGATATTTATCAGAGTTTGTTGACCAGATTAACGCAGCAAGCTCAGCACGATATTGCATTTGGTTCGACTAGTGTAGGACCGCATCGCGACGATTTTAGTTTTGTGGTTAATCAAAAAGATATTCAGAAATTTGGTTCCCAAGGGCAACAAAGAAGTGCCGTTTTATCAATGAAATTAGCAGAAATTGATCTTTTTCATCAGGAAGTGGGTGATTATCCCATTTTGTTACTGGATGATGTTTTATCCGAATTAGATCAAGTTCGTCAAACACAATTATTGCAAGCTATTCACGAGCGGATTCAAACTTTCATTACGACGACAAGCTTGGATAACGTGCAAATTGACAAAAATAATCGTCCCAAAATATTTAATATTAAGGCTGGAGGCATAATATGAGTGATCAAGATTCACAAACAAATAAGCAAGATTTAGCCCAAAAGGCTAAAGAATATGATGCCAGTCAAATTCAAGTTTTATCTGGCCTAGAAGCCGTGCGCAAGCGCCCGGGAATGTACATTGGTTCCACTAGTGGACAAGGTCTGCACCATTTAGTGTGGGAAATTATCGATAACGGTATTGATGAAGCATTAGCTGGTTTTGCGACCCAAATTGATGTCATAGTGGAAACAGATAACAGTATTACTGTGACTGATGATGGTCGTGGTATTCCGGTAGATATTCAAGCTAAAACAGGTAAACCTGCGCTGGAAACAGTTTTCAATGTCTTGCATGCCGGTGGTAAATTTGGTGGCGGCGGCTATAAAGTTTCCGGTGGTTTGCATGGTGTTGGGGCATCTGTTGTTAACGCTTTGAGTAGCAACTTGGATGTTGAAGTTACACGTGATGGTCAGCGTTATTACATGGATTTTGAACGAGGCAAAGTTAAAACAGCCATGAAGATAGTGGGTGATGCACCAGCTGATGCTCATGGAACAAGAGTCCATTTTGCACCTGATCCAGATATTTTCACAGAAACTACAGTTTATGATGATCACACCTTAGTAACACGGATTCGTGAATTAGCATTTTTAAATAAAGGTTTACGGATTACTTTTCAAGATAAACGTGAAGAATCGGCAGAAACACTGACTTTTCATTATGAAGGCGGTATTAAGAGTTACGTTGATTATTTGAATGAAAATAAAGATGTTATTTTTGCAGAGCCAATTTATGTTGAGGGTAAGCAAGATGGCATTACAGTCGAAGTTGCCCTGCAATATACTGATGATTATCATTCTAATTTGCTAACTTTTGCTAATAATATCCATACTTATGAAGGTGGTACGCATGAAGCCGGCTTTAAGTCAGCTTTGACGCGAGTAATTAATGATTACGGGCACCGCAATAACTTGTTGAAAGAAAATGAAAAACTTTCTGGTGATGATGTGCGCGAAGGGATGACTGCTGTAGTCAGCATTAAGCATCCTGATCCGCAATTTGAAGGACAAACGAAAACTAAATTAGGCAATTCTGATGCTCGAACTGTCACAGATCGGACTTTTGCGGAACGTTTTAATAAATTTTTATTGGAAAATCCTAGTGAAGCTAAAAAAATTGTCGAAAAAGGTATGTTGGCTTCTAGGGCTAGAGTTGCTGCAAAGCGAGCTCGTGAAGTAACTCGGAAAAAATCTGGCTTAGAGATTAGTAATTTACCAGGGAAATTGGCTGATAACACGAGTAAGGATCCAGAAATTTCTGAATTGTTTATCGTCGAGGGTGATTCGGCTGGTGGTTCAGCAAAAGAAGGACGTTCTCGTTTAACACAGGCTATTTTACCGATTCGCGGTAAGATCTTGAATGTGGAAAAAGCCTCTATGGATCGCATTTTGGCAAACGATGAAATCCGGACTTTATTTACTGCTATGGGTACTGGTTTTGGCGAAAGTTTTGACGTTTCTAAGGCTCGTTATCATAAATTAATTATCATGACGGATGCCGATGTTGATGGTGCCCACATTCGAACGTTACTTTTAACATTGATTTATCGCTATATGCGCCCAATTTTAGATGCAGGATTTGTTTATATTGCTAAACCACCACTATATCAAGTGCGCCAAGGTAAAGTGGCACGTTATATTGATTCTGATGAAGAATTGAAAGACTTTATGGTGACCTTGCAGCCTAGTCCAAAGCCTGTTATCCAGCGTTATAAAGGTTTGGGTGAAATGGATGCTGATCAATTATGGGAAACGACGATGAATCCAGATAATCGGCGTCTAGATCGTGTTTCTGGTGATGATGCTGCCGATGCTGATCGGGTATTTTCCATGTTGATGGGCGATAAAGTGGAGCCTCGTCGTGATTTTATTGAGCAAAATGCGAAGTTTGCTGAATTGGATTTTTAATTTGAAAGGAGTCACTAGTGCATGAGTAATACAGACGACCGTCGAATTCAGACTGTTGATTTATCCAAAACAATGCGGAGTTCATTTTTGGACTACGCAATGAGTGTTATTGTGGCACGGGCGCTTCCAGATGTACGTGATGGTCTCAAACCGGTTCATCGCCGTATTTTATATGGTATGAATGAACTAGGTGTCACGCCAGAAAAGCCTTATAAGAAATCAGCGCGGATTGTCGGTGATGTTATGGGAAAATTCCATCCCCACGGTGATTCAGCAATTTATGATGCCATGGTGCGGATGGCGCAAAAATTTAGTTATCGTTATGTACTAGCTGACGGACACGGCAATTTCGGTTCAGTCGATGGCGACCCTGCTGCGGCAATGCGGTATACTGAAGCGCGCATGAGCAAGATTTCTACTGAAATGCTACGTGATATTAATAAAGACACAATTGATTTTATGGAAAACTATGATGGCACCGAACGCGAACCTGTTGTGTTGCCGGCACGTTTTCCGAATTTATTAGTTAATGGTGCTACGGGAATTGCGGTTGGTATGACAACCAATATTCCCCCTCATAACTTAAAAGAAGTAGTGGATGGCATTCACATGCTGATGAAAAATCCAGATGTGACGATTGCTGAATTAATGCAAGCAATTCCTGGTCCTGATTTTCCTACTGGCGGAATTGTTATGGGCAAAGCTGGTATTAAGCGTGCTTATGAAACAGGGCATGGTAGCATTGTTTTGCGTGGTAAAGTGGATATTGAAACGAAGCCGAGCGGACGCGAACAAATTATCATTACGGAATTGCCGTACATGGTTAATAAAGCTAAATTGATTGAACGAATTGCGGAATTGGCGCGTGATCATCGAATTGAAGGAATTACGAATTTAATTGATGAATCTGATCGTACCGGTATGCGTGTAACGATTGATATTCGGCGTGATATGAGTGCCAATGTTGTCTTAAATAATTTGTACAAAATGACTGCTTTGCAAACTTCTTTTGGTTTTAATATGGTCGCAATTGTTAAGGGCGCACCTAAAGTTTTAACTCTAAAAGAAATTTTGCAATATTACTTGAAGCATCAAGAACAAGTTATTCGGCGGCGAACACAATTTGAATTGACTAAGGCACAAAATCGGGCACATATCCTTGATGGTTTGCGGATTGCTTTAGATCATATTGATGCTGTTATTCAAGTGATTCGTGGTTCCAAAACGGCTGAAATTGCTAAAAGTACGTTAACCACACAATTTGAGTTGTCTGACAAACAAGCACAAGCGATTCTAGATATGCGTTTGGTACGTTTGACAGGTTTAGAGCGCGATAAAATTGAGTCAGAATATCAAGATTTAATGGCTAAAATTGCCGATTATAAAGATATTTTGGCTAAACCTGAGCGGATTGATCAAATTATTTATGAAGAATTAGTTGAAATTCAGACTAAATATGGCGATGAGCGGCGTACTGAATTGCTTGTTGGTGAAGTCTTGAGTATTGAAGATGAAGACTTGATCAAAGAAGAAAATGTTTTGATTGTGCTGACTCATAATGGCTATATTAAACGCTTGCCAGCAGATGAATTTAAAATCCAAAATCGTGGTGGACGTGGAATTAAAGGCATGGGTGTCAATGATGATGATTTTATTGAGCAATTAATCTATACTTCCACGCATGATAATCTGCTATTTTTCACTAACTCAGGCAAGATTTACCGTTCTAAAGCTTATGAAATTCCTGAATATGGTCGTAATGCTAAGGGTATTCCGATTATTAATTTGCTAGGTGTTGATACCGGTGAGCAAATTCAAACAGTTGTTCACGTACACCGCGATGGTGAAGAAAACGGTAAATATCTCTTTTTTGTAACTAAAAAGGGTACTGTGAAGCGTACAGCGATTGAAGAATTTCAAAATATTCGCAAAAATGGTTTGCGTGCGATTACTTTGCGCGATGATGATTCGTTAGATAATGTAATGTTAACCGACGGTCAACAAAATATTTTGATTGGAACGCATCAAGGTTACGCAGTTACTTTTTCTGAAACAGATGTGCGCAATATGGGACGGACTGCCTCAGGTGTGCGTGGTATTCGTCTGCGTCCTGAAGATTATGTGGTTGGCTCGGCTATTTTGCAAGCAGACAGCACTGTTTTGGTAATTTCTGAAAAAGGTTACGGTAAGCAAACACCAGCTAGCGACTATCCAATTAAAGGTCGTGGCGGTAAAGGAATTAAGACTGCCAACGTGACAACTAAAAATGGTCCAATAGCAGGCGTCACAACAGCCCATGGCAATGAAGACATCATGGTCATGACTAATAATGGTGTGATGATTCGTTTTGCTGTGCAAGATGTTTCCACTACTAGTCGTGCAACTTTAGGTGTTCGCTTGATTAAATTGGATGATGGTTCAATTGTATCGACGATGGCTAAAGTGGATCATGAAGACTTAGAAGAAGCTGATACAGAAAAAAATTTAGAAGAATAAAAATTTAAAAGACTTTTTACGTAATCTAAAAGTAGCGCTTGATTTTTAGATGACGGAAAGTCTTTTTTTACTGGAATTTCTCAAATTAAAATGTTAAACTGATGATCTGTGAGTATTAGCTGTAAGATTAGTTAAATACTCCTTGGGAATCTGTAAAAAGTTTCTCCATTAGTCCATAAGGAGGTAATAATTGTGGCCAAGACACATTATGAAATCACATATATTATTAAGCCTGATATTTCTGAAGAAGATAAAAAGGCTTTGATTGACCGTTTTGACACTATTCTTAAAGATAACGGTGCAGATGTGATTGATTCTAAAGACTGGCAAAAACGTCGTTTAGCCTACGAAATTGGTGGTTACACTGAAGGAACTTATCACATTATCAATGTTAATGCTGATGACCAAAGTGCAACTGACGAATTTGATCGTCTTTCTAAGATCGATGACAACATTTTACGTCATATGATCATCAAGCGTGAAGATTAATTGAACTGATTTGTTTCATGTGAAACAGATTAAGGCAAAGGGAGATGGCAGATATGATCAATCGAAGTGTTCTAGTTGGGCGATTAACTAGAGATCCTGATTTACGTTATACTTCTAATGGAACTGCTGTGGTCACTTTTACCGTTGCTGTCAATCGACAGTTTACCAATGCTAACGGTGAGCGCGATGCAGATTTTATTAATTGTGTAATTTGGCGTAAAGCAGCGGAGAACTTTGCTAACTTTACCCATAAAGGTTCATTGGTTGGTATTGATGGTCGTATTCAAACGCGAAATTATGAAAATCAACAAGGTCAACGTGTATACGTTACTGAAGTGGTAGTTGATAATTTTTCATTATTGGAGCCCAAATCAGCAAACAATAATCAAAATCGTGCAAATAGTGCACCGATGCCTGACCCTAATGATAGTTACGGTAGTAATGACGGAAATAACAATAATAATGTTTCCGATGATCCATTTGCTGCTAATACGCAATCAATTGATATTTCTGATGATGATTTACCGTTTTAATATTTAAGAATGAAAGGAGTGTCACTAATGCCTCAACAACGTCGTGGTGGTCGTCGTCGCCGTAAGGTTGACTTCATTGCTGCTAATCATATTGAATATATTGATTATAAAGATACTGATTTATTGAAGCGTTTTATTTCTGAACGAGGAAAGATTTTGCCTCGTCGCGTGACTGGAACTAGCGCCAAGAACCAACGTCGTTTAACAATTGCGATTAAACGTGCACGTGTCATGGGCTTGTTACCATTTGTTGCTGAAGATTAATACTTCAGTTAAGAGCTTACCTATACGAGGTGGGCTCTTTTTTTACATATAACGTAAATTTATTTAATTTAAGTAGATGTCGGCTAGTAAAAACGCTATTTTTATGTCGCGCCAGACTTTGATCCTTTATCCTTAATGGCAATTAGATAATTATGATATGTTAAAATACATTTAGTTGATAACTAAAAAGAGGAGCTTATGGAAAATAATAAAATAGCCAAGCGGCACTTATTGGCAGTCAATCGCCCGCTAAAGTTTGGATTTGTGATTGTGGGAATCTTGACTGTCTTGTTAGTAGTGCTAGCTTATATGCTACAGCCTTTGATGGCAGTGTGCGTAGCAATTGTGATTTGTTTGATTGCAATTTTAGGCGCTTATTCACTGAATAACTTTGTTAAGCAGACTAATAAATATCTTTACGATCTTTCTTTTCGTAAAAATCGGGGAGAACAAGAAGCCATGATTGATATTCCTATTGGAATGCTGCTGTATGACAATGATAAGCAACACACCATTGAGTGGGTTAATCCTAATTTGCAATATTATTTTGGCAAAAGGGATTTAATTGGGCATAGTTTGTCGACGATCAGCGGTCAATTAGATAAATTAGTGAACCAAGATACAAAGGACGTTAAGGCTAAGCAAATATTAAAAATTGGTGATTCTCAATTTCAAGTTTACATTCAGAGTACTTTACAAGTTATTTATTTATCTGATGTAACTGAACATATGCGCATTGAGCAACAATATGCCGATGAAAAAATTGCTGTTGGACAAGTATTTTTAGATAATTATGATGAGTTAACACAAACTATGGCTGATCGTGATCTTTCTAATTTGAATAGTTATGTGACCAATCAGCTAACTGACTGGGCAGGACAGAATTCAATGTTTTTGAAAAGGGTAAGTAGCGATCGCTTTATTATTATTGCGTATGCTTATTCTTTGCGAGCAGTAGAACAAGATGGTTTTCAAATTTTAGATAAGATTCGACGAGAAACGTCGCAACAAAATTATCCGTTGACGGTAAGTATTGGTTTTTCCTATGGCAGCAACGATTTGAATGAATTAGCGCAGGATGCACAAAAGAATTTGGATTTAGCTTTGGGACGTGGTGGTGATCAAGCTGTTGTTCGTCAAGGTGATGAGCAGGCACGTTTTTATGGTGGAAACACCAATCCTATGGAGAAAAGAACGCGAGTGCGCGCGCGTATGATTAGCCAAGCTTTGCGTGATCTGTTTAATCATGTTGATACCATTTACGTGATGGGACATGCTAAGCCCGATATGGATTCGATTGGGGCATGTTTGGGAATTCATCGCATCGCACAATTGAACAATAAAGTTTGTAAAATAGTTGTTGATGGGACTAATGCTCATACTGATGTTTTGCGGCTATTAGACTGGATTCATGAAGATCCTAATTTAAAAAAAGATATTGTGAAACCTAATTGGGCGGTTGAAAATGCCGATCAACGCAGCATGTTGATTATGGTTGATGTCTCCAAGCCTTCCATGACGATGAGTCCGGAATTGTATGATAAATTGGCAACTAAAACTGTCGTCATTGATCATCATCGTCGTGGCGAAGAATTTCCGAAAAATCCAGTTTTGGCTTACATTGAACCTTATGCTTCTTCTGCTTGTGAATTAGTAACGGAGATGATTGAATATCAACCACAAACCACTAATTCACTATCTAAATTGGAAGCTACAGCGATGTTAGCTGGCATGGCGGTGGATACGCATTCCTTCACTTTGCGCACAGGAACACGGACTTTTGATGCAGCTAGTTATCTGCGTTCAGTTGGTGCTGACGGTACGCAAATGCAAAATTTGCTGAAAGAGAATATTGATTCTTACATTGAACGCAATCATTTGATTGATTCAGTAGATATTATTTCTCCAGGAATTGCTTTATGTGCGGGCGAAGAAGATCAAAATTATGATGCGGTCATTGCAGCACAAGCTGCTGATACTTTGTTGATGCTGGCAGGCATTGAAGCATCATTTGTTATTACTAAACAAGCTACTGGCAAAGTGGCGATTTCTGCGCGTAGTTTAGGTAATTTGAATGTGCAAGTTATCATGGAAAAAATGGGCGGAGGTGGTCATTTGTCTAATGCAGCCACGCAACTTAGTGATGTTACGATCGCACAAGCTAAAAAAGAATTGATTGAAATTGTGCAGGAAAAAGTAGAAGATAGAAAAAAAGAGAACGATGAGGCATAGCAGGAGGAAATGATGCGAGTAATTTTTAAGCAAGATGTCCGTGGTAAGGGTAAGCGCGGTGAAGTTAAGGAAGTGGCTGACGGTTATGCGCGCAATTTCTTAATTAAGAATGGCAAGGCTGAGGCGGCTACAACTAAGGCGGTTAGCGAGCTAAATGGTAAAAAACAAGCTGAGCAACGCGAAAAAGACGAAGAATTTGCTGCAGCAACCATGACAAAAGAAGTCCTTGAAAAAGACGAAACAGTTGTCGAATTAACATCAAAAGCTGGTAGTGATGGACGTTTATTTGGCTCTATTCCTAGTAAACAAATTGCACAAGCTTTGGCACAGCAATACAAAATTGAAATTGATAAGCGCAAGATCGAACTTGCTGAACCGATTAAGGCTTTGGGTTACACCAATGTGCCTGTAAAGTTATATCCGGGTATTGAAGCAACGATTCGTGTGCATGTTGCTGAAAAATAAATTTGTTACAGAAAATACGTAATTAAAGTTACGTATTTTTTTATTAGCTAAATTCGATTTTTTAAAAAAAATGGTTTATACTGAAAGCGATTTCAGGAAGGAGAAATTGTTTATTTTTTCACAAATATCGGTTAAAATGGTCTTTGTGAAAACATTCATAAAGATCAAGTTGTGGGGTTGATTACATGAAAGGAATAAAGTTATGAAAAATGAGACACAAGAGAAAAAATCTGCACCTTTATTAGTTCAAATGCTGATTTATGCAGCTGTATTATTTGTATCGCAATTTATTTCCAATTCGATGCCAAAGTCTTTCCCATTGCCGACAGCAGTTGTGGGCTTGGTGTTGTTGTATTTGCTTTTAACGTTGCATATCATCAAAGTTGAGTGGGTCGATTCTTTTGGTGGCGCCATGATTGGCTTAATTGGTTTTTTATTCGTGCCTTCAGGAATCTCATTGGCAGCTAACTTGAAAATCATGCATGATGAGGGGATCAAGTTAGTTATCGTGATCATTTTAGCTACTATCGTATTGCTCGTGGTGACAGCTTATACGACGCGCTTATTGTTGCTTTTGAGTGAGAAATGGTTCCATCATGATTCTGGCATGGAAAAACAATCGCAGGAGGATAAATAAATGATGATCTTACTTTCAAACCCTTTATTCGGCGTTTTATTGTCATTAGCTTTATTTGTTTTAGGACAGTGGCTATTCGACAAAACTAATGGGTTCTTCTTATTGCAACCTTTGTTTTTCGCAATGGTTATGGGAATTGTTGTTTTAGCTTTGCTAGGGCATAGCATGGGGATGACTACTGCACAGTTTTATCAAAAAGCTTATAAACCCGGTGGCGATTTGATCTTTTGGTTTTTGAATCCAGCAACGATTGCATTTGCTGTGCCATTATATAAAAGAAATGATGTCATTAAAAAACACGGTTTCGTGATTTTATTCAGTTTGGTTATTGGTACGATCGTATCATTATTTGCGATTACGGGAATCTCAAAATTAGTTGGCTTAAGTCACGTAGGTACTGCTTCGATGCTCAGTCAATCCGCAACAACTGCTATTGCTTTGCCATTGTCAACTGCCGTTGGTGGCAATGCAGCAGTTACAGCGATGGCCTGCATTTTGAATGCGGTTATCATCTATGCTTTAGGTAAATGGCTCATCAAATGGTTCCGTTTGGATAAGGATCCAATTGGTGAAGGTTTAGGTATGGGTACAGCTGGTCATACGGTTGGTTCTGCCTTTGCGGTTAAATTGGGTTCGATTCCTGGAGCGATGGCAGCTGTGGCTGTTGTTGTTATTGGTGTCGTCAATAATTTGATCGTGCCGCTGTTCGCTCATTTGATGCATATTTAAAATAGATTATCTTTTAAAAAAGAGTAGTGGTATACTCTTTTTTTTTACATAGCAATAGGGTAATGTTTACTTAATAAATGTGTTTATAATATATATGTAATTTAGAAAATTGAGGTTCAAATATGAGCAACGACAACCTTATTCAGCGAATGCCTCCGAATAGTAAAGAAGCTGAACAGTCAGTTTTAGGCTCTATTTTGTTGCGACCGGAAGCAATCATTGAAGCCATGGAATATTTGGCGGCAGATTCTTTCTATCAGCATGCGCATCAATTGATTTTTGCGGCAATGGTTGCCTTAAACGAAGCTGATCAAGCAATTGACTTGGTTACTGTTAAAAATAATTTAACTGACAAAAATCAGTTAGATGATGTGGGTGGCGTGAGTTACTTGAGTGAATTGGCGACAATTGTGCCAACAGCTGCTAATGTGACTTATTATGCCAAAATTGTAGCAGATAAAGCAGTTTTGCGTAATTTAATTAATACAGCTACAGATATTGTAGCGCAAAGTTATGACGAGCAAAGTGAAGATGTTACCAATATTTTAGATAAAGCTGAACGCCAAATTATGGGTGTCAGTGAGAATCAGTCGAATAATGGTTTTCAGAAAATCAGTGATGTTTTGAATTCTACTATTGAAAATATTGATAAGTTAGCACAGGAAGATTCTGCGGTGACCGGTTTATCAACGGGATACGGCGAATTGGACAAAGTTACGGCTGGCTTACACGCTGATGAATTAGTGATTTTAGCAGCCCGCCCGGGGGTTGGTAAAACAGCTTTCGCATTAAATGTGGCTGAAAATGTGGCAGTTCATAGTCAAAAAACAGTTGCGATTTTCAGTTTAGAAATGGGCGCTGAGCAGCTAGCAAGTCGACTTTTGTGCGCTCAAGGCAGTATTGATGCTAACAATTTGCGAACTGGACAATTAGATGAAACTGAATGGCATAATTTGATTGTAGCGATGGGAATTTTATCGAAAACTTCAGTTTATATTGATGACACCCCAGGGATTAAAATGGCTGAAATGCGTGCCAAATGTCGTCGTTTGGAGAAAGAAACTGGCGAAATTGGTTTGATTATTATTGATTATTTACAGTTAATTGAAGGTACAGGACAAGAAAATCGCCAACAAGAAGTTTCGACAATTTCCCGGCAATTGAAAAAATTAGCTAAAGAGTTACATGTACCAATTATTGCTTTATCACAGTTATCACGGGGCGTGGAACAACGACAGGATAAAAGACCAGTTTTATCGGATATTCGTGAATCTGGTTCCATTGAGCAAGATGCTGATGTAGTCGCCTTTTTGTATCGGGAAGATTATTATAATGAAGGTGATGAAGATGGACAGGAAAATCAAGAAATAGATGATGCTGATGTCGGTGAAGTGGAAGTTATTATTGGCAAGAACCGTTCAGGACCACGGGGAACTGTGAAACTGCTGTTCGTCAAATCTTACAATAAATTTGCTTCAATCTCGCCTTTGACGGAAGGATAGTTAATGACCAAATATGAGCAGTTGCAAGCCGCCAAAAGAAATAACCAGTTAATTGATCTGGTATTACGACGGACGCAGGATTTGTATACGGGCGAAGTGTGTTTTGTTGCTGATCGCTGGGTGCTTTTACGTACGTATAATGATTATGGCATGTTGGATGGCTATGTATTAGTTAAAAATAGCGGCATTGCTTATTTATCGGCGACCAGTGTGGATGTGAAACGTTTACATGGGCGGATTGCTCTGGCGAAACGTTTGCAACTATTAAAGGGTCAGCTATATCCTTTGCCAAATTTAAATGAAGCTTCTTTGCTTGATCAAATCGTGCAAGATTGCATTCAAAAACAAAGTGCAGTTTTGTTGGTTGCGAATACGGGCGATATTTTTCAGCAGGCTTATTTGCAGAAATTAACTGCAGATCGCCTGCAATTTGCAGTGATTGATCCTTTTAATTTTGCGCGTGTTGGACAATTGCAAACTATTAATTTGTCGAAAGTCGTGGCACTAGAATTTGGTGGACGCCAATTGATGCAAGCAACAGCTTTTTTTAAGAATTTACCTGAGCATAAAGCGCCAGTGCTACTCAAAAAAAATAAATTTTTGCCGAAAATGTTGGAGCAAGCTAAGTCGCAATTGCTGATTATTTATTGTGGGGAAAATAGTAATAATTTTTTTGTAGGGCAAGTCAAAAATGTTACTGCTACAGAAGTTTTGGTTAGTTTAGTGGATAGCGTGGGTTGCTTTGGCGGTTATGTGTTGCTGAAGATTAAGGCAATTGCTTACGTTGGCGCAATAGCTGATTATCTGCAAATGATGCAAATTTATGAAGATGAGCATAAGCAAAATGGCGATTTTGTGCAGCCAGTTTTGAATAATCATTTTATAGCGGATCCTAAAAATATGTGGGCAAGTGTTTTTGCACAACTGGCGCAAACTAAAGCTACATTTCGCTTGCAAATTAAAGGACAAATGCAAACGCAATTAGCTTATTGCTTGAATTTAACAGCTACCAAAGTCAAATTAGCTGTTTTTACCGATTTACCTGCGAATATCACACAAGAAATAGTTTGTGATTTTGCGGAAATTGATCTTGTAACGTGGGGTTATTTGAACACTTACTTTACTAAATGCGAATTAATTGGTTAATATTGTCATTAATGTTCAGTGTTGTTAAAATTGAGGTGAACTTAATTTTGATAAAGGGTGGTATAAAATGACAGGTGTGGTACTAGTTGGCATGCAATGGGGCGATGAAGGCAAAGGTAAAATTACTGATTTTTTGGGACGCAATAGTGATGTAATTGCGCGATATCAAGGTGGTGATAACGCCGGACATACTGTTGAAGTTGATGGACAAAAATATAAAATGCGTTTGGTGCCTTCTGGAATTTTAGCAGCTGATAAAATTACGATGATTGGTAATGGTGTGGTACTCAACCCGCAATCATTGGTCACAGAAATTCAAAAATTGCAGGCGCAAGGCGTTGATTTTACTAACTTTAAAATTTCTAATCGGGCGCATGTTATTTTGCCTTATCATATTAAGCAAGATAGTTTGCAAGAACAGAGCAAGGGCGCTAATAAAATTGGGACTACTAATCGCGGTATAGGACCAGCTTACATGGATAAAGCAGCGCGCATTGGTATTCGGATAGCTGATCTATTGGAAAGTGAAGTTTTCGCGGCCAAATTGAAAATGAATTTAGAATTGAAAAATCGCGAATTTACACAAATTTATCATAGTGAACCGTTAGAATTTGCGGATATTTACAATGAATATTATGAATATGGTCAACAGTTAAAAAAATATGTAGTTGATACTTCTAAGTTGTTGAATGACCAAATTGATCAGGGTAAGAAAATTTTGTTTGAGGGTGCTCAAGGGATTATGTTAGATGTTGATCACGGTACTTATCCTTTTGTAACATCGTCTAATCCAGTCGGTGGCTATACGGCGGGCTTGGGAGTGGGACCAACTAAGGTTCAACGCGTGGTAGGTGTTGCTAAAGCCTACACTTCGCGCGTCGGCGATGGTCCTTTTCCAACGGAATTGAACGATGAAAATGGCGACTATATCCGAGAAGCTGGCCATGAATACGGTGTTGTCACTAAACGTCCGCGACGTATTGGTTGGTTGGATACGGTCGTGTTACGACATGCTAAGCGTGTGGCAGGTGTAAGTGATTTAGCTTTGAATTGTATTGATGTGTTAAGTGGTTTAGCAGAAATTAAAATTTGTACAGGTTATAAATTACCGAACGGCGACGTATTAGATGAATATCCTGCTAGTCTGACAATTGTAGATCAATGTGCGCCGATTTATGAAACACTTCCTGGTTGGCAAGAAGATTTGCGAGGAAAGACCAATCTGGCTGAATGGCCTCAGGAAGCCAAAAACTATTTAACACGTATTAAAGAACTGACAGGTCTAGATTTTTTGAGTGTTTCTGTTGGTCCTAATCGCGATGAAACAATTGTTTTGAAAAATATTTAGTAAATAAAAAAGCTGAAATTTTAGTATTTCAGCTTTTTGTTTCACGTGAAACTTATTTATTTTGTGAAATTAACTTTTTGCCAACTTGGAAGTCGATGAATTTGTTTTGGTTGCGATCATAAATTAAAGTATAGTAATAAGAACGATTGTTGTTCCATTGCTTCAGCAAAAATCTTGTTTCACGTGGAACATCACTGAATTCATAAGTGATGATGACACTATTGTTAGCATCGGCACCATTTTGTTTGGCATACTGAGCTAGAGCTTTAGTGCTGGTTGTGTGCAACCCCAAATTGCGGGCTAGTTGCTTATATTCGCTGGTAGCAGTGCTAGTTTTGGTGGTTATGCCGGAATTAATCAGAACGGAATTGATTTGTTCAATGAAATTAGGAGTCTTAGAAATACCGGAATCACCAAGATTATTACTCCAAGCAATAAATTTTGGTGGATGATTGTTATGATATTGACCAATAAATTGACTGTATAACACTTTGTTATTCTGAAAATAAACACGATAACGATAGCTGACAATGTTTTTAGTATCATCGTAACGATTAGCACTAACTACAACATAGTTACCGTGCAGATCCTTGCCTAAAGTTACCGGTGTGACACTATAAAGATAACGATGAGGCTTTTTTTGAACCCAATTTTGCAATTGCTTATTTTGCTTTTGGGATAAAAAATTGCAATTTTGTTTTGCTTGATGAAAGCCATTTAAGATATGATCAATGTTATTTAGTTGGTCAGTATAGTTTTTAGTATTGAGCTCATTAAGTGCTAAGCCCTTTTGATGTTTGGTTTTATTCAAAGATTGCGGGCTGACTAACCAATTGAAGGGGATCGTTTGTTCTGCCAGCCAATCACTGCTGCGCTGAATTAGCATATTGCGGTTATAATAACCCGTAATAGCTAAAATTATTAAAATAAGGCTAGCTATCAAACAACTTTTTTTGAATCGGATTTTTTTCACAAGAACACCTCAATATGACTAATTATATTTGGAAGAAAGATTAGTGACAATGAAAATTATTAAGTATGTTGTCAGTCATTGGAATATTAAGCTTTTGATTATCTGTTTAGGCTGGGGAATATTTGGTCTGGGATTTTTGGGTGGCAGTACAAATGTTTACGCCCAACACTTCATCAAGACACAGTATCAAGGTAGGCAGCAACAAGCTTTGGTTACCAATGTAAATCGCTGGCAAGTAAGTTTTTTTACTCATTTAATGCAATTGGATCCTTTGAATTTGGTGTTTAATGACCAAGTCAAAACTAAATTTGATAATACGGAAAAATTACTGACGTTGCGTGATCAAAATGCCCAAGAGATTACGAATTTTTATGCGGGTAAATATTATGCCAATGGGGTTACTAAAAAAAAATTAGATCACGTGGATCAAAATTTATTACAAGAAAAAAATCAAACAATTTATCAGAAGCAGAAGAACAAGTTGGATCAGATTCGGATTTGGTTTGATCAAACGCATGATGCCCAGCACTTTTTAGCTAAAACATATCATAAATTTGTTACACAGCCGCAAAAACTTAATTTGACAAACGTGTCAGAAGCTAATGCTTATTATAAATTAATCAAAAATAAAGCTTCGCAAAAAAAATGGCGACCTAAAGTAAAGAAAATGCTGGCTACTTTTAAACAATCTCAACAAAGTCAATCACGGGCGCAACTAGCTAAAGAAAAAGCACAATTGACGGCCTTGCAAAATGCGCCACTTACTACCAGTAATTATACGCCAGCCAACGTGACGATTATTGATGATTTGCAGCAATTAGATGAGATTAGTTCAAAATTGCAGCAAGCCGGCATTAAAGCTCAAAGTGTGCTATTTTATTCCAGCGATAGTCAAACTTTGACTTTGGTGCATCGCAGTGGCAGCAAATATGTGAGTGCTATGCGCAGTTTGACTGTGCGGAGCGGTTCATTGCCTGCCGGCAGTTATCAGATTGAACAAGTTATTACTAATCCTGGAGATACGGCTGGTGTGGTAACAGATAAAGGTAGTGCAAATTTTGGGCAATACTATGCAGATGCGACCAAGTTAGGCTTTGACACCAATAGTACGAGTGATTTCAATCAAGCTAAATCAGTCTTTTGGTTGCAAAATAATGCAGCACTGCAAACTTCTTTGCTAGTTGCAAATAATAGCAATCTTGGTTTCATCAGTAGTGCAACTGGTTTGGCTAACAATTTATCAGTAAGTTCCGCGGATATTAACAGTTTGTTGAATAATATTGCAAATACAAGCATTTTATATGTCGATTAGGGAGAGGCATTAATGAAAGAAAGCTGGCGGCAGTGGCAAGCACATCCAGTCAAAAAAACAATTAAGTCTTTTTTGATAATCATGATCTTTGTTTTGGCTATTTTAATTATTAAATTAGTTAGAACTTATATTCCTGAGCTGCAAAAAGATATTGCGGCTGGTTATGCAGTTAATTCAGAAATTACGTCGAAGACTTTTTACCCGAAACAGCCTACTATTATTGAAGATAAAAATAATCATGTTCTCAAAAAGTTATCACATAGCCAATCCACTTATATTAGTTCTAATAAGCTTAATCCTTTGCTAAAAAAAGGGATTGTTGCGGTGGAAGATCGTCGGTTTTATAAGCATCATGGTGTTGATCTGGCGGGGATTTTACGCGCAGTGAAAGCCGGAATTTTAAAACGGCAGGTGCAAGGGGGTTCTACTTTAACGCAACAATTAGTGAAGAATGTAGTTTTGAAAGATCAAACGCAGAATTTTGATCGTAAAATCAAAGAAATGGTGATTGCTCAGCAATTGGAGCAAAAATTTAGTAAAAAACAAATTTTGGAATTTTACTTAAATGATGTTTATTTGGGGCATGGTTGTTACGGCATGGGCAGTGCAGCACAATATTATTTTTCTAAACCACAGGATAAATTGGATATTGCCCAGACAGCTTTATTAGTAGGAATTCCGAATAATCAGCAATTATATGATCCGGTTTTACATCCTAAGCAGGCTAAAAAACGGCGTAATACAGTCTTATATACTTGGCATAAGCAACGTTTGTTGAACAGTCAGCAATATCATAAGGCTTGTCGGCAGCCAATTAAATTGCGGATTCATAATTTTAAGTATGACAATGATATTTCACAAAATTATGCTTTAAATTATGCTGTCCAAAATACGGTGCAGCAATTAATGACGATGCGTGGTTTTGAAATGAAGTATACTTTTGCTAGCTATCAGGCTAAAAACGAATATAAAGCACGCTATGCGCAAGTTTACGACAAATATTATGGTGAATTGTTAGCAGGAGGGTATGTTGTTAAAACAACAATTGATCCTAAATTGCAACAAGCATTAGTCAAAATTGTTCAGCAGCAATATGAACCGTACCAACAACGTGATGCACAAGGTAAGTTAGAGCCACAAGTGGCAAGTACGGTGATCGACAATCGCACGGGCAATGTGTTAGCGATTATTGGTGGGCGGACAACTAAAGACGATCAATTGAATCGCGCGACGGATGCTTATCGTCAACCTGGTTCGACTGCTAAGCCTTTAATTGCTTATGCACCAGCGTTTGAACGCGGTTATGCGCCGCAAAGTACGGTTGTTGATGGACCAATTAATAATGTTCACAATTGGTATTCTGGTTATCGTGGTTCAGTTACATTGCGCAAAGCTTTGGCGGATTCCATTAATACTGTGGCTTACAAGCTAGCAGTCAATGATAAACAAAAATCTTTCTACCAGGATTTGGCGAAAATGCAGTTTCAAGGGTTGTATCCTAGCGACAATAATCCGATTATTGCGATTGGTGGTTTTACAAAAGGTGTTACTACCACGGAAATGGCTTCAGCGTACAGTTCATTTGCGCGTAGCGGCAATTTCGTGGCGCCTAGCAACTTGAAAAGTATTTATAGCACCACTAATGATCGGATTTTATACCAAAATTCGCACAATCAAGTGCCGGTTTATTCCAAAAATGCTAGTTATATGATGCTAAATGCGATGCAAAGTGTTGTGAACGATGGCTTGGGCAAGGATGCAAAGTTGGATAATTATTCTTATGTGGCTGGTAAAACGGGTACGACGGATAATAATTTGGACAGTTATTTTGTAGGAATGACACCGTATTTCACGATCGCTAATTGGACTGGTTATGATCATCAAAAGCCCTTAAGTGACGATCAATTATCGCTTTCCATTAAAACTTTTAAGGCGCAAGGTGATTACTTAGTGAAAGCTTTGCATGAGTCACAAAAAGATTTCGCTATGCCTAACACGATTCGACGCAACGGTGATAATTTGTATGTGCGGCGGGCTGTCGTGCAAAAAAGTATTGATCAAATGATTCAAGAAAATTATATTACGTTTAATAGTGATCAAATTAATCAAAATAAAAAGCGTTTAGCTAATTTGGACTATCGGCTGATTTATCATTTAACTGGAAAGCAAGAGCACCAACGCGAGCAAACTGTTAAGCAAGCAATTGCTAATTACCAGTACGATCCTTTGACCAAATTAAGTGATTACGGCAATAAATTGGGCCAATTACAAAAAATTCGTTATAAAAATGAAAATGTTAAACGGATGAATGCCAAAAGGAAATTCAATAAGCAAATTATGCAATTACAGCGCGAACTGAATTTAGCGCAAGCTCAATTGCAAGCGCAAAAAGATGATAAGCATTTGGCAAGTTTTGAAAGTAAAAAAAGTGCGATTGAAAAAAATCGTGATGCTCAACGACAAGCAATAGTTAATCGCTTGATGAAGCAGTATCAAGATCAATTAGCTAAGACTAAGTCTGCTTACCAAAGTGATGCTTCTGATAAAGAGACGCAAAAGCAAAAGTTAACTGATTTGATTAATCAAATCCGTAGCTATGGTGGACATGTGAGTGATCCGGTAATTCGAGTTAACTAATATTTCCTAGGAAATCAAAAGACAATGGAGTAAAAGTAATGCGAAAGATAATAGCAATCATCAAGCAATATTGGGAAGTGATTTCCTATTTGATTTTTGGTGGTCTAACTACGGTAATTAATTTAGGTGTGTTCACTTTCCTATATACTTGGGGACATTATTGTGGCGTGCAAGTGGCTAATTTAATTGCTTGGGTGTTGTCGGTGCTATTTGCCTACATCACTAATAAATTATACGTTTTTGACTCGCGACAAAGTTCTAAACAAGATGCATTACGTGAACTAGGTTCCTTTTTCTTTTTTCGGGTAGCTAGTTATTTATTGGATGTTGCCATTTTAGCGATTGGCATTTCGTGGTTGCATATGAATTCATTTTTGGTAAAAGTTTTGGATAATGTGCTGGTCGTGGTAGTCAATTATATATTTAGTAAATTGATCATTTTTCGGCAACGCGATTAAATTAGGAAATATTTGGAGATCAATCTTAACAGATTGATCTTTTTTATTTTTAACAGGGGTTATTATTTGAAAATTAGAAACAAATGAATTAAAATGTGCTCATTATTAAACTATACAGGTGCTGGGGGAATTTTTATGCGAGATGAAATCACTGAAGACTTGTTAACGCTTAAAGACGTTAATACTTCTTTTAAAATCGATGGGGAATATTATCGTGCCATTGATGCAATTAACTTACATGTAAAATCTAATGAAGTGCTAGCGATTGTCGGTGAATCAGGTTGTGGAAAAAGTACATTAGCTACGACAATTATGGGATTACATGATCCTAAAAATACACATATTTCCGGGGAAATTATTTTTGCGGGTACTGATTTATTACAACTTAATGAGAAACAATATAATCAAATCCGTGGTGCCAAAATTGGTATGATTTTCCAGGATCCTTTATCAGCCTTAAATCCATTACAAAAAATTGGATCGCAAATTGAAGAAGTTCTGCTTTACCACACAACATTGACAGCACAACAGCGCCAACAGCGTGTTATAGAATTGTTGGAACAAGTTGATATCAATGATCCTAAGCGTATTGCAAACCAGTTTCCGCATCAATTATCAGGTGGCATGCGCCAGCGCATTATTATCGCAATCGCGATTGCCTGCAAGCCGGATTTGATTATTGCCGATGAGCCAACGACAGCTTTAGATGTGACCATTCAAGCGCAAATATTAGATTTATTGCGGACTATTCAACAAGAAAATCAAGCCGGAATTATTTTAATTACACATGATTTAGGTGTGGTCGCCGAAGAAGCCGATCGCGTTGCAGTAATGTATGCGGGACAGATCGTAGAATTGGCAACGGTGCAGCAATTATTTAATAACCCTAAACATCCTTATACTCGTTCATTGCTACGTTCCATGCCTCAAAAAGATAGTTTTAATGATGAACTATATGTGATTGATGGCATGGTTCCATCATTACAGAAATTGCCAACGGTGGGCGATCGTTTTGCGCAACGAATTCCTTGGGTTAGCGCTGATAAGCACGAAGTAAATCCAACTTTACATCAAGTAGCACCTGAACATTTTGTACGTTGCACTTGTTACCAGAATTTTTCGTTTCCAGATATCAAAAGGGGTGCCTGAGAGATGAGTTTGTTGGAGGTTAGAAATTTAAAGGTTCATTATCCGATCCGCGGTGGTTTTTGGAATCGGATAGTCGATGTAGTCAAAGCAGTTGACGGTATTAATTTTTCAATTGAGCAAGGGCAAACTTATGGCTTAGTTGGTGAGTCAGGATCAGGCAAATCAACGACCGGTAAAACAATTGTTGGCTTAGAGCGTCCAACATCAGGGCAAATTTTCTATCAAGGTCAAGAAGTACAGCAAAATAAATTACGCAATTCGGTTGATTATCAGCGCAATGTTCAAATGATTTTTCAAGATTCGCTTTCCAGTCTCAATCCACAAAAAAGGATTTTGGATATTATTGCTGAACCACTTCGCAATTTTCAAAATTTAACTGCAGATCAGGAAAAACTCCGGGTTTTGCAATTGTTGGATATTGTGGGTTTGTCAGCAGATTCTTTGTACAAATATCCACGTCAATTTTCTGGTGGTCAACGACAACGGATTGGTATCGCGCGCGCAGTGGCTACAAATCCTAAATTGATAATTGCTGATGAGCCCGTGTCAGCATTGGATTTATCAGTGCAAGCGCAAATTTTGAATTTTATGAAAAAGATTCAGCGCGAACTAAATATTTCTTATTTATTTATTTCCCATGATTTAGGGGTAGTGCGGCATATGTGTCAGCAAATTGCCATTATGCATCGGGGACGTTTAGTAGAAGTAGGTACGCGCGATGATATTTATAATCATCCGCAGCATATTTATACAAAACGCTTACTGGCAGCGATTCCCGAGACTAATGTGAATAGCCGGCAGGAACATCGACAAAAGCGCTTAGAAGTAGAGCGCATTTATAATGAGCAGCAGGCCAAATATTATGATTCCAATGGAGCAGCATTTGCCTTGCAACCAGTCTCAATGACACATTTTGTGGCTTTAGCGCCGACGGATTAATGGGGGAATTTGATAAATGTGGAAAACAATTTTACGAAGACTATTGATTATGATTCCGGAAATTATCATTTTAAGTGTGCTAGTTTTTATTTTAGCGAAAGCCATGCCGGGGGATCCATTTACTGGTTCAATTAATCCCAAAGCTGATGCATCACAAATTCATCATTTAATGAGGGTAAATGGCTTATATGATCCTTGGTATCAACAATATTGGAATTGGATTGTCCATCTTTTTCATGGTGATTTAGGTACTAGTTACGAATATCAAGAGCCGGTCACCACTTTAATTGCACAACGAGGCATGAATACTTTTTGGTTAGCTTTGTTTACTATGATTTTGACCTATGTAATTGGTTTACCGCTGGGTATTTATGCAGGAAGTCATGAAGGCAAGCTACCCGACACGTTAGTTCGTGTTTATACCTATATTACAATGTCAATTCCCTTTTTCGTCGTTTTAGTTGTTGGTGTGTGGATTTTTGGTTATACCTTAAATTGGTTTCCGACGAGTGGTTCGATTGCCTCGAACGCGAATGGTCTAGGTAGTACAATTTTATCGCGTTTGCAACATATCATTTTGCCGGGTCTTTTGGGTGCGTTATTTGGCACCGTGAATATTGTGCAGTATTTACGTTCGGAAGTGATTGATGCAAAAAGTTCTGATTATGTTAAAACAGCGCGTTCTAAAGGTGTATCTACCAAAAATATTTATCAACACCATATTTTTCGAAATTCGTTGTTGCCAATTGCTGCTTTTGCTGGTTATTCCATTACAGGGTTGTTAGGCGGCTCTATTTTTACAGAAATGGTATTTTCATATCCCGGCATGGGCTTGCTATTTTTAAATGCAATCAATTATCGCGATTATACGGTGATCACATCGTTAGTTTTATTATATGGATTTTTGAATTTATTAGGAACTTTATTATCTGATATTATTTTGAGCATTGTTGATCCGCGCATTCGCGTTGAGTGAGGGGGAAAGCTTATGGCAGCTAAGATTCCAGAAGTGACACAAATTTCGGAAAGTGATCTAGTGCGTTTGACACAAGAAGCACGTCAAGAAGCAACACCGACTTTTGGCAAAATCATTTGGAGAGAATTTAAAAATAATCGTTTAGCTTTAACTTCATTAGTGCTAGTTATTACTTTTATATTGTTTGTAATTATCGCGGCGCTATTTATTAATACACCTAAAATGATGACTACTAATATCATGGATTATTATAGTAAGCCATTTAATAAAAATTTTATTTTGGGTGCTGATTCTGGTGGGCGATCAATTGCCAAACAATTGATTGTTGGTTCGCGTAATTCGATCTGTATTGCCATTGGTTTAACAGTTATTTCGTCCACTTGGGGCATTTGTTGGGGGATGATTTCAGGCTATTTCGGCGGCAAAGTTGATTTGGTGATGCAACGTGTTTATGATTTTATGATGATTTTGCCAATGCTAATGACCATTATTGTGATTGTGACTATTATTCCCACTTATAATTCAGTTACGTTAACGCTGATTTTATCAGTATTTTATTGGATGGGGACTTCGCGCTTAATTCGTTCACGTGTTTTGGCAGAGTCGCAAAAAGATTATGTAGCAGCTTCGAAAACGTCAGGCACGAGTAATTGGAAAATTATTTTCCGGGAAATAATGCCGAATATTTCGTCATTAATAATTGTTGATACCACTTTGTCATTTGCTGAAAATATTGGTGTAGAAACTGGTTTGTCATACTTAGGCTTCGGTCTGCCACTAGGAACACCATCGCTAGGAACCTTAATTGCCAATGCAAATGATCCAGAAAATATTACGACTTATTGGTGGACGTGGTTACCAGCAGCTTTGGAAATTATTATTTTATGTTTAGCTATTAGCTACATCGGGCAAGCATTTCGGCATGCTACTAATGCTAGCCAACAATAAAGGAGGTGAGACAGATAATTTAGTATTTGGAAAAATTTGATAGTAATGATGGGGGATAGATAAATGAAGTATAGAAGAAAATGGCTATTATTCAGCACTGCAGCAATGGTGCTTACCGCAACAATTGGTGGCATGGCTAGCCCGGTTAAAGCCAAAAATAGCGATAAACCTTTAGATTTGCCGACACAATATAGTGCACCAGGCAAATCTACTAAAGCAGGCAACAATAGTACTTTAAAATTGGCAATTATGAATGATGCACCATTTAAAGGTATTGCGTCAGCTGATTTATCGGATAATGATGAAGATACGCAAGCTTTTAAGCCAGGCAATTCTAATTTACTGTTTAAAACAGATGATAATCATAAAATTGTTGATGGTGGTTTGGCTAATCAAAGCCTTGATAAAGACGCAAAAACAGCCACGATCACAATCAGAGATAATGCCAAATGGTCGAATGGCGCTCCCGTAACTGCTAAAGATGTTGAGTACCCTTATGAAGTAATTGCTAATAAGAACAGTACTTCTCAGCAGTATTCATCTGATTTTGAAGCCATTGAGGGCATGAAAGAGTATCATGAAGGTTCGGCCAAGACTATTTCAGGAATTACTTTTCCTGATGGTGAAAATGGCAAAAAAGTGGTGATTCATTTCACTAAAATGGCGCCAGCTATGGCTTATACTGGTAATACTTTTATTTGGGGCAGTGCTGATCCTTATGAATATATCAAGAAAGTTCCAATTGCTAAATTAGCTTCTGCCTCACAAATTAGAAAGAAACCATTGTTTACTGGTCCTTATAAGCTGGATCATTTGGTTTCAGGAGAATCCACCAGTTGGTCACCTAATAAGTATTACTATGGTAAAAAGCCTAATATCAAGCATATTTCTATTCAAGTCGTTTCTTCGCATAATAGCGCAGCGGCGATCAAGTCTAAGAAATATGACTTTTATTTAGGTGGACAAGGTGTACCAACTAGTGAATTTCCTAGTGTTAAACATCTGAAAGATTACACTTGGGTTGGTCAACCGGCGCAGTCCTACAATTATTTTGGCTTTAATGTTGGACACTTCGACACCAAAAAACAAGTCAGCGTAATGGATAAACATTCAAAAATGGGGAATAAGAAATTACGCCAAGCTATGATGTATGCGTTGGACATCGATTCCGTTGATAAGAAATTTGGCAACGGTTTGAAATGGCGGGGCACAACTTTGATTCCACCATTCTATAAGCAATATCACGATGACAAGTTGGTTGGTTACAAATATAACATGAAAAAAGCTAATAAATTATTGGATCAAGCGGGTTATAAGAAGAAAGGTAAATGGCGTACGCAACCGAATGGAAAACCTTTGACAATCTATTACGGTGCAATGCAAGGTTCTTCGGCTAATGAATCTGCCTATCGTTATAATATTCAGCAGTGGCAAAAAGCTGGTTTAAACGTCAAAATGACCAATGGCAAAACCATGGAAATGAATAGTTTCTATTCTACTTTGCAAAAGCCTAAGCAAAATAAAATTGACATCTATAGCGGTGCTTGGAAACTAGGTGATGAACCATCGCAAACGTCTGTTTATGGCGCTAATGCACCATTTAATTATGGCCATTTTGTCACAGCTAAGAATACTGAATTATTGAATAAAATGAATGATGAACAATCATGGAATGAAAGCTATCGTAAGCAACAGTTCTATGATTGGCAGAAATATATGAATGATCAGGCTGCTTATGTACCAGAGTCTTATGCAATGGATTACGCCCCAGTTAATCATCGGGTTAAAGGCTATAATATCAATGCTGGTAAATCTGAAGATTTCTGGAGTGACTTATCTTTAACAGCAGCCAATCCCAAATAATTTAGTTAAAAGCGTCCTTTATTGGGCGCTTTTTTTGTGAGCTTTATTTCAAGTAAAGCAAATCACTTCACAATCAGCTAAAGTTAATATCGTTTAATGCTAAGTATAACTAAAATGATATAAAAACTATAAGTATTAGCTGTATTTCATCATAATATAAAGGAATTATTTACAATTTTAATAAATAGTGCTAATCTGGTTTTGTTTCTAAATTTTATTAATGGGGGATATATAAATGGCTGGACAAATTGCCGTCACACCTGATGAACTACGTCAACAAGCAACACATTACACAAAAGGTGCTGACAATGTCGATAGTACTTTGAGTGATTTGAAGAATATGCAGGAGCAAATTCGTAGTGAATGGAAAGGTAATGCTTTTGAAAAGTATGACCAAAAATTCCAAGAATTATCTGGCAAAGTTACCGAATTCTCACAATTACTTCGCGAAATTAAGGGTCAATTAGACAAATCAGCTCAAGCAATGCAAGATGCTGATAACCAAATTGGTCAATCCTGGAACTAGGATGATTATTTTAAAAAGTCCACTCTGCCACTGTGGCAGAATGGACTTTTTATGTGTGAGGAGGGGATATTGTGGCAGAAGATAAGGCGGTTAAAGCGGCTAAAGCCTTGCAACTAGGTGCGGATAAAGGAATTTTAGATGCTAAAATTGCTACTTTGAAGAAATGTCTTAAGAACATGCAAGATAAGGGCAATGATTTAACAACGGTTAGCAATAAAGTTAATGATTTGGACAAGCATGCCAGCAGTTGGAAGGGGCAAAAAAAGAACGAGTTTACTAATATTTATACGTCTGTCCGACAATCTGTCGTTAAAAATATAAATACCAATAACCAAAATATTACAAATGTGCAAGCTAAAATTAGTAGCTTGCGATCACAATCTGAAGATCTTGATATTCAAATAAAGCATCTGACTGCTAAGTAGGAGGCTAAAATGACAAAGATTAAATTAGATAAAAGAGCGCTGGATAATAATGCTGGTAAAGCTAAAAGTGCAGTGTCTGCTCTGGGAAAAGGTAAGTTGACTTCTTCTAAGCTTGATACGACTAACTTGGATCCTTTTAACGATTTTTTTAAAGTGGCTGCAGACGTAAAAAAGACAATTCAAAATTACGAAAAATTAGCCTCGCATGACGTTGAGCAATATAAAAAAGCTGGTGCTGAGTTGCAAAAAGCCGATGACAATGAAGCTAAGCAAATGGGGGCGGTTACAGTTGGTAAAGGTTAAAATATCTGAAGTTCTGGAGCGCCAACAAAAAATCAAACAGCAAACCAGTGATTTTCAGGATGACTTGAAGTCTGTCAGCAATAAGATGATGCAGACTGCCCAGACTGAAGGCTTTGAAGGCAATGCACAACAAGCCATGCAAAGTTACACTGAAGATGTGCATGGGCAGAAAAATCAGCAACTGCAAGAAAATTTATCGCGGTTGAATCAAGCTTTTTCAGATCTGGTGAGCGATTTTAAAAGCGATGTTGATAATAGTGATTCTGCGGAGCTGGATAGCGAGCATCTCAGTGATTTGTCGAAGATGATTAAGTCGGTGGAGAAGATTAACCAAAAGACATTGGCGGATCTAAATAAGGAAGTGCAGATGGCTAGCGGTGCGGGTGCTGCGGTGGCAACGTTTAATTCAGTCGCAGCCAAAGATCTAAATGCTTTGGGCAAAAAAGTTACTAAGACTAACGAACAGCTGAAAACTTTTAACGGCAAGAAATTGTCGACAACTTTGCAGGATATTAAGACTGTCGATAAAAATATCAAAGATATTTTGGATGCTGCCGGTGGTGCTGAAAAGGATAATAAAGGTCTGGCGTACTTTAAGTTATCGCAATCAAAAATAGCACAAAAAGAAATTGAAGATAGTCCAGAATTTAAGTTCGTTAATAGCCTTTTAAAAGATGTCCAGGGTTTTGTAGGTAAAGATGCATACAAACGAATTGAACAATTATCGAAGAGCAATCCTAAAAAAGCTTTACAAGAATTACTTGAATCAAAAGACTTGATGCAAGCTATTCGCGGGAATAAGTTTGCATCAAAAACTATGAATTTACTAAGTGCATCTTTCATGCTTGCTGGATATACGTTACCCAAAGAACTTTCTAAATATGCTAGTCAGGCATCTAAATATGCTAATAAACTGGCCAAATATATGGGAAAGCTGGATAAGTTGGCGAGCCCGATACGTAGTGTAGTTGATTATGGTGTTGGAAAAGTTAAAGATTGGAAGGGATTTAAATCGCCTAAATGGGGAGAACTTGGTAAATTCGGTAAAGGCGTGGTCAAAACAGGCAGCAAAGCTTCCAAATTTCTCGATAAAAATGGTGTGGGTCTGGCAATAGATGGATTTACCAATATCGCTTTCGACTATGCCAGTCAAAAGGGAAAGAAACATGATTTAGGACGAGCAGTTAGTGACGGTGCGGTTGATACTATAACAGGGATTGGTCCAGTTAGCGGTGCGGTAACCGGTGCTGAAATAGGTGGAATTTTTGGCCCAGGAGGTGCAGCGATAGGTGCAATTGGAGGTGCAGCAGTAGGTGGATTTATGTCACTTAAAAAATTTTCTGATCCTAAATTTGGTGATCATCTCAAGAAAAATGCACATAATGTTGAGAAAAACATCAGTAATACGTTAGGGCATTTATTTTGATAGAAAAGAGTAGTTGAAATGTTTAATTTAACTTTTGAACAGAGTGAAAAAGTTACGGATTATGTTGTTAAGTCTTTGATCCAATCTTTAAATGGTCAGAAAAAATTTACCACATGGCATATTTTACGAAAATTTTTTGCAAGTTTATTTTTTGTTGTTGGAGCTATTGTTATGGCCGCTCCTATCCTGATGGATCCAAAAACATTTAATATATTTACTATCTTTTCTTATGTTTATTTGTTCTTAATTTTATTTGCTGTTGTGCTTTCGTTTATTGTTTATATTGTTTTGTCTTTCACTAAGAATATAGCATTTGATTATATATTTTCTCTGGGATTACTTTGCTTTTATGTCTATATTATATTTTTCATAGCTGCTGCTTATATTGTTTTTTATTTATTTTTTATAGGGAAAATAAATTGGTTGCTAGTGACTTTTTATGGATTTGTTTTTATTTTGGCTATTATTCAAACAGCGATTTCTTATTTATCTTTTAGAGAAACTTTTGGTATATGTACTAATAAATTTGATGTTAAATTAAAAAAATTCGATAAATTCATAGCCAAATATGGATCCATTATTGTTTCTCTGATTTTTATTTTTAAAGGTATAAAGTGTGTTTTCTTTAACCACAATATGTTGAGTCGGTCTTTTAAGTTACTCATTGCCATGATTGTATTTGTGCCAATTATGATTTTTGCGATTGTGTACCTGTGTGGTTTTTATATGCCCTTTAAAGTTTTTATTGTTCACTATTATCTTTTAAAATATAAAAAGGAATACCAAAAAAAGATTTTGGATGAATATCAAGTTGATTTCTTTAATTTGGAAAAACACAATAAAAAATATAATTGAGGTTGTTTAGGTGTTTAATCTAACTTTTAAGCAAAGCGAAAAAATCACCAAAGATTTAATAAATAATTTTGTTGTTAATCTCAAAGGTAAGAAGCATGTAACTTTTGGATACACTTTTAAGCATTTTTTTGCCAATTCATTCTTTAATTTTTGGATTTTGTTTTTACTTTTTATATCCTTTGTTGTTAAAAATAAAAAATTAGAATTAGTTTTAAAATTAGGGAATTTGTTATTCTTTTTTGTATTATGCTTGTGGATTTTATCTATTTTTTCTTATATTATTTTATATTTCACTAAAAGCGTTTTGTGGGATGAAATTTTTTCATTTGGGATGTTATATAACAACTTTGTAATTATAATTTTGCTTATTCCTGCTATGATGATAGGTCTAGCAGCATTGTCTAGAGGGCTAATGGTTTGGCTTATATATATTTTCTATATTTTTATTATTATTTGGACATTCATTAATATTTATCATTCCTATTCTGTATTTAAAAAAAACATTAGGTGTTGAACGAAGTAAGACAGATATCAATATTTCACGTGTGAACAATGTAATAGCTAAATATGGTGGGGCAATATTTTGTTTATGTATGATTGTGAATTTGATTAAAAGGACATTTGTCTAGCACTCACCTCTAACACATTCCCTAGAATATTATTCTATGATCGTTATTTTGGTTCCATTAATGATTTTTGCAGTATCTTATTTTTTGTTTTATAGATTTCCCACAAGATACATCTTGCCTAATTATTACTTTTTGAAATATAAAAAAGAATATCAAAAAAAGATTTTGGATGAATATCAAATTGATTTTTGTGGTTGGGAAAAGCACAAGAAAAAGTAGTCAATTAATGTCTACTAATCCAAAGAAAGTTCTTGAAGAATTATGGGAATCTGAGTCATTCATGAAAGCATTACGTAAAGCAGAAGTTAAATAGAATATAACTCGGTATAAATGTTCACGGGCAGAAAAATCAGCAATTGCAAGAAAATTTATCGCGGTTGAATCAAGCTTTTTCAGATCTGGTGAACGATTTTAAAAGCGATGTTGATAATAGCGATTCGGCGGTGCTGGATAGCGAGCATCTCAGTGATTTGTCGAAGATGATTAAGTCGGTGGAGAAGATTAACCAAAAGACATTGGCGGATCTAAATAAGGAAGTGCAGATGGCTAGCGGTGCGGGTGCTGCGGTGGCAACGTTTAATTCAGTCGCAGCCAAAGATCTAAATGCTTTGGGCAAAAAAGTTACTAAGACTAACGAACAGCTGAAAACTTTTAACGGCAAGAAATTGTCGACAACTTTGCAGGATATTAAGACTGTCGATAAAAATATCAAAGATATTTTGGATGCTGCCGGTGGTGCTGAAAAGGATAATAAAGGTCTGGCGTACTTTAAGTTATCGCAATCAAAAATAGCACAAAAAGAAATTTTGGATAAAATGAAAGCAGTAACGGATAGTAAATTATATAAGTTAATCAAAGAGGCGTTGTCTACTAATACAAAAGAAGCTTGGCTAAGATTATTTGATTCTTCAGAATTAATGAGATTTATTGAGAAAAGTCCAAATAATGAAAAATTATTTTTTGAAATTGGATTGAATATAGAAAAATATCAAAATATTATCTTACCAGAATTTGTTATTGAAAAATTTAATAAAATTGGTAAATATATGGGATACCTTAGTGATGGTCTTGGTAAGGGTTTTGCAGAATTTGGAATTGATAAATTATCAACCTTTGGTGGGACATTTGGAAAAATTTTAGGTAGTTCATACGTTTCTGTGGGATTGGATTTTGGTGATAATTTTATAAAAGATTACAAAAAACAAAATAAGAAAAAACATTCAATATCTCGTGCAACCAGCGATTCTACAATTGATACCGTTTTTGGTAATGCTTCTATAGTGGGTGGGACAGCTTTGGGTGCAGAAATCGGTTCAGTTTTTGGACCTGAAGGTACTGTTCTAGGTGGTGCTATAGGCTTAGGTGCATCTGCAGTTGTAGTAGGGGCTAAGAAATTGGATCCCAATATAGTAAAGGATACTAAAAAAGCTGCACATAATCTGGAAGTGGGGGTAGGTAAAACAACTAAAAATGCTTGGAATAATACAAAAAAATTTTTTGGTTCCCTTTAGGGTCACATCTTATTGTGTGACCTTAAATATCAATTCGATCTATTGGGAGTGAATATCATTAATTTTAATCAGTTATCTTATGAACAAACTAAAAATATTACAAACAACATTTTAGAAAAAGGGTTGCTAGAAACTTGCCAAAAAAAGGCAGTCACTGCTAAAGGCGGTCTTGCTAGTTACTTTAAGATTAGTTGCCTGTTTTTATTACCATTATTTTTTGGTTTTCTTTTTAACATGATGCATAAAAAATTTACTATATCTGCTAATATTTTGTTGCTAGTTACCATTGCAGTTTTTGTATTGAGTTTAGTTACCACTCTTATTGTGAGCTTTAAACGTAATTATGTTTTTTTTTACTTGATTGATAATTTTGTGTTGTTAGCTGTTTGTATTATTACTTCTTTGTTTCTCATAGATATAATTCCAGTAATATCTAAGACATTAGCAAAAGATAACACAAATTGGATATTTAATATTTTATGCTTAGTAATTATAATTTTGTCGCTTATTTTAGTAGTAATAAGTTATTATGATTTGAATTATAAATTATTTAAAACTGAAAAGCCGTTGCCTGATTGGCTACAAAGTATAAAAGGAATTATAGCAAAGTTGACAGCTTTAGGAATTATTTTGTTTGGTATAGCAATAGTATTTGAAAAAGCTTTTCGTAAACGTCATCTTGTGTTGCATCATAATAATTTACATGATCAGATAGAAACTTTTGTGGCTATTTGGATCTTTCTCCCGTTATTTTGTGGAGCTACAATTTTATTGGTGCTTGTCTACTTTCCAATTAGGTGTTTTCTGCCAGCATATTACTTGCTCAAGTATCGCAAAGAATATGAACAAGAATACAATTTTAGTTATCAAGGATTACCTGAAAGTAACTAGAGGAGGTGAGGGGGTTAAGTAATATTTGTGGGTGGCAATATTTCTCGGGAAATAAAATTTAAAGGATGGTATCAAAATGAATGATGAACAAGAATTATTAGCGTTAGGCTCCATTGTCTTATTAAAAGAAGGTACGCAAAAATTAATGGTTATTGCGCGCGGCGTTTCTTATGAAGACGATGGCAGCGACCACTTTATGGATTATATGGGTTGTCGCTATCCAGAGGGCATTGATCCTGATCAGACCATTTTCTTCAATCACAAAGATATTGATGACATTTTGTTTGCCGGTTTCGCTGACGAGGATGAAGAGCGTTTTAAAGTAGCTTATCAAGAATGGATGCAAAGTCGTGAAGTTGAAGAAGATACTATAAGTTCTGTTAATAAAGGACTTGAAGGCAACTTGTTTTAAATTTTGTTAATTGAATTTTGACAATGAGGGGTGTCATAATGAATTTAAAGAAACGTAGTGAATTAAAAAGAGAAGTTAAGAGAACTTATAAGGGGCATTGGGGCAGAGCTGTCAGTATGGGGTTATTGCCAATGATTTTGGTCATATTAATTGAGCAAATTGTTAATAGAATGGCACCAAAACCTGAAGTAGAGCAGACCATGACTTATGGTGGTGGTTTTTCGTATTTTTCAGAAAATTTTTTTAATCCATTAATTCTTATTATAATTATTGTATTTGCTTTTGTGTTAGTTAATCAAAAGTTTTCTGTGCAATCCATGTCTTTGAATTGGCTTAGAACAAGAGAAAAGCCTGAATTTTCCTGGGGATCTGTTTTTAATGCGAAATATTTCAAGGGAACTATTATTATATTTTTATTAGAGGTATTTTTTACATTTTTATGGTCGCTTCTTTTAATTATTCCTGGACTTGTCAAAAGTTATTCTTATTCACAAGCATTATTTATCTACAAAGATGCCGTTGATGCAGGGGAAACTAATATTAGTTATTTAGACTGTATTACTAAAAGTCGTGAAATGATGAATGGAAATAAATGGCATATGTTTGTTTTAAATTTGAGTTTTCTTGGTTGGATTATACTTTCCATGATTACCCTTTTCATAGGATATCTATGGTTAATTCCTTATACAGCAGGAACTTATGCTGCATTTTATGATGATGTGAAGGAAAAATTTAATCAGAAACTTAATTCTGAAACTTCTGATAATATTTAATTTTTTTCGTAATTTAGTGCAAAGAGTGCGATTGATAGGAGACTTTAAATGAGCTCACATGAAATGCGTAAGGAATTAAAGAAAGAAATTAAGTACTTGTATAAAAATGAAAAAGAACAAGTTTTCCAAATAATGATTGGACCAGTTCTTTTAAGTTTTGTAATAGGTTTTGTAATGTCGTTTCTAGTAGGTTTTACTACAGAAGTATCAGGACCTATAAATGTTACAAGTTTACTCTTATTGGGCATCTATATCCTAATGGGACTAGCTATGGGAATACTCACTTTCAATGTCAGCAACATGGTTTTGATTAATTTGTATGATTTACTGGATGGAAATGAAGTGCCACATGGTTTTTGGTCAAAGATGTTTCGATCAAAATACTTCAAAAAAACCATGCCTCTTGCTTCATTAGAGGCAGTTATCTTCATTGTGGTGTATGCGATATTATGCATTGTAATTATTTTCGGTGTTAGCGCACTTTTGCACCTAAATAGTTTGAGTTGGTCCAGAGAAATTTTTATTATCCTTTTACTTGGTATTGTTCTTATGTTTATATCAGTAGGAGTCTTTGTCATCTTGTGTCCTTATTTTGCAACAATTTTGGTATTAAAACGTAATATTGATAACAATAAAGATAATCTAAGTATTTTTAGTTCTCTCAAACAAAGCCGTCAATTAATGAAAAGTCACAAATGGCAGTACTTTGTTTTGATTCTTAGCACATTAGGATGGATAGTATTAATAGTGGTTATTTGGGGGATTGTGAGAATAGTTTTACCCGACTTGGGTTACATCATATATTTAATCTTGCTGATATTTTATTCAGCATATTTATCAGGAGTTCAAACTAACTTTTTCTATCATTTGTTTAACAACAAGAAAAAATAGAATGCTTATGACAGCCGACATTTTCGATGTTGGCTGTTTTTTTTTTGAAAACAAAAAAATACCAACATCCAAAAGAATGTTAGTATTATTAATTAATGGGTGGTCAGGGGATCGAACCCTGGACCCACGGATTAAGAGTCCGTTGCTCTGCCAGCTGAGCTAACCACCCGTAAGCACGTTTACTATAGTAGCACATCCAATCAGACTTGGCAATATTATTTATAAACTATTTTGTCAATAGATCAGAAAATTAGTATACTGTAACTGATCAACCAAGGAGGTATTCTACCTGATGGCGAATAAAATTTTGATTGTGGACGATGAAAAACCAATATCCGATATAATAAAGTACAACTTAGATAAAGAAGGTTTTGAATCCAGTGTGGCCTTCGATGGTGAAGAAGCTTTAGATAAAGTAGAACAAGAAAATCCTGATTTAGTTATCTTGGATTTAATGTTGCCCAAAATTGATGGCTTGGAAGTTGCGCGGCAAATTCGAAAAACCAAAGATACGCCAATTATTATGTTGACAGCGAAAGATTCTGAACTAGATAAAGTCTTGGGCCTCGAAATGGGTGCTGATGATTATGTTACCAAACCCTTTTCTAATCGCGAATTAGTGGCACGGGTGAAAGCTAATTTGAGAAGACAAAAAGTCAATTTAAGCAGCGATGCTACTGATGAAAATTCAAATATTCAAATCGGTGATTTGGAGATTTTACCAGAAGCATACACTGTAACCAAAAATAGCAAGGAAATCGAATTAACTCATCGAGAATTTGAGTTGCTTTATTACTTAGCACAGCATATGGGACAAGTGATGACACGCGAGAATTTATTACAAACTGTGTGGGGTTATGATTATTTTGGTGATGTGCGGACTGTCGATGTAACGATTCGGCGATTGCGTGAAAAAGTTGAAACTGACCCTAGCAGTCCGGAATATTTAGTGACTCGCCGTGGTGTTGGTTACTATTTACGTTCTGACAATAATAAAGAAGACTAGGTAAATTTATTTCCGGGGAAATATTTAGTGAATAAGAAAATTAGTTTTTTTAGCTCAATGCAGTACAAAATTGCATTAGTATTCATTTTACTATTATTAAGCACTATTGAAGTGATCGGGGCTTATTTTGTGCACCGCTTAGAACAACAAAACGTCGAAAACTTTAAAACGCAAGTGCAATTACCATCTTGGATGACGGCACCATTATCAACAGATTTGTCCAGCAACACGACGAAATCGCGGCGTAACATTCGTAACACCGTAAAGGATTTTACTAATGTGCAGATTTCAGAAATGGAAGTTATTGATAATCAAGGCCGCATTGTCGCTACTAAAGACGATAATAATCAGCAATTGGTGGGGAAAAGAACGACCAACTCACAAATTAAAGATGCCATCTATTCAGGGCGCAAGGTGACGCAAATTTCGCATAGTGACCGTGAGGGAAGCTATTATTTATCCATTACTCCGCTAATTAATTCTAGTGGCGAAAATAATACCGTGGTAGGTGCGATCTACATTCGTGCAGATATGGATCAAGTTTATAAAAATATCAATCGGATTGTTTTCATTTTCTTCATTTCTTCGCTGGTTGCGGGGATTTTTGGTGCATTGATTTCCATTGTGGTTGCCCGAGCGATTACTCGACCGATTGCCGAAATGAAACGGCAAGCTAATCGAATGGCTAATGGCGATTACTCGGGACAAGTTCGCGTTTATAGTAATGATGAATTGGGACAATTAGCGATTGCAGTTAATAATTTGTCCGTTAAAGTTGAAGAAGAGCAAGAAAATTCTAAATCAGAACGTTTGCGCTTGGATAGTGTTTTGGGGCAGATGACGGATGGAGTGGTTGCCACCGATCGTCACGGTAAAGTCATCATTATCAATGAAGCGGCGCAAAATTTTTTGGATATCGATGCCGAGCAAGCTACAACAATGCAGTTAGATGATGTGTTGAAACTTGATGATCACGTTACTTTTAATGATTTATTGAATGATCAATCTTCACAAGTTATTGGTCCTAACATTGCAAGTGACGGTGATGAGTTAACTTTGCAAGTGGATTTTTCATTGACTAAGCGTAGTACTGGCTTTGTTACGGGGCTGGTTTGTGTGTTGCATGATATTACTAAACAGCAGCGCATTGATCAAGATCGCCGGGAATTTGTTTCCAATGTATCGCATGAATTGCGTACGCCACTAACTAGTCTGCATAGTTACATTGAAACGTTAAACGAAGGTGCTTGGCAAGATCCAAATATCGCACCGCAATTTTTGAAGGTAACGCAAGAAGAGACTGAACGCATGATTCGAATGGTGAATTCATTATTGAGTTTATCGCGTTTAGATCAAGGTACTGCCAAAATGAATGTTGAACTGGTGAACTTTAATGAAATGTTCAATTATATTTTGGATCGCTTTGATTTAGTGATTCAAAAAGATGAGAAAAAGGCACAAGAAGAAGGCAAGCCAGTTAAACATTATAAGATTAAACGGATTTTTACGCGCAGAGATTTGTGGGTAGAAATTGATCCAGATAAGATGACACAAGCAATTGATAATATTATCAACAATGCTTTGAAATATTCGCCGGACGGTGGCTTGATAACATGTCGCTTGCTTGATACTAATCATAGCTTGATTTTGAGTATTTCTGATCAAGGCTTGGGCATCCCACGCAAGGATTTGAAGCATATTTTTGATCGTTTTTATCGCGTGGATAAAGCTCGTTCTCGCAAGCAAGGTGGCACTGGGTTAGGTTTGGCGATTGCCAAAGAAGTGATTGAAGCACAAGGTGGCCATATGTGGGTTAAGAGTGCGGAAAATCATGGATCAACTTTTTATATTTCACTACCTTATGATCCGATGGAGAATGGAGGCTACTGGGATGAAAAGTTTTAGCAATGCCGTGTTGCGTGGCACCCTCTTAATTGCCGTGGTCATTAGTGTGATTTTGTCGTGGATGATTTGGTCGAATAATGCGAAATATCAACAAGGTGTGCAGTCTAATAATAATTTACAGACTTTGCATCAGCGGACAACATCAGTTCCACGGAATATGGATGATGTGTTTTCACCGACTAGGTTGATATTGACACGCCAATCTGAGAAACAATATATTATGTACAATAATCAATCTAATACCATTGATAATGTTGTGAAAGAAATAAAAAAAGCACATATTACGGGTATTAAGCAAATCTCCACTAAAAATAAAAATCGCTACCAAAATTTTTTGCATTTGCAGTCGTCGGTGCAATTAAGTTACCCGACAAAAATATCCATTAACTCTTTTGCAGAAATGATGAATCAAAAAGATTTAAGCGTCCACAACGATAAATTAATTAATCGAATCATTATTCTGCGCAATAAAAATTTGCAACATCAGATTTACTTTTTGGATGATCAAAATTTTACGATTTACCAAGCTCAAATTACAGATTTAAATAGTAAGAAAATGCACAACCTTTTAAAAGATAATAATTTTTCTGTTCCGGTTAATGTGCAAACTAATTCTCATGGCGTGCAGGTTTACTATCTGCAACCCATGAAAATTAAGCGAATCAGTTATTTAGTTGCTGATCAAAATAATAATACGCTGATTGCTAATTTGTTGAATTCTAATCAAGGCGTCAATATTACAACGCGCAAAGAAGATAATTTAACCACTTATCGCAGTGGCGTCAATCGTAGTATGATTGTAGATAATAAAACATCACTTGTCACGCTGAATGATTACACTAAGACTAAAATGCCACAAACAACGATGGATTTATTTAGTAATTCTTACCGTACCTTGACGCAAATCGGTACTTCTTTGTCAGGACTATATTTATTTAATTATAATCAACGAGAACGCCAATTATCTTTCCGCAATTATGTGGATGGTTTTCCAATTTTTCAGCAGGATCAAATTGGCACCGTGAAGATTAATTATTCCAATGATGGACAAACAGCTGTTTTTTCCAAGAAATTCTTCCAAGTACCTATTCCTACAGATCAACAACCAGTTGAATTGCCTTCCACGCAGACCTTAATTACGCGCTTGGAAAATGCTGGATATAATATGAAAGATTTACAAAATATTGTGATCGGTTATAGTTGGTCTAATAATGATCAAAATAAAAATATTATTGATTTAACGCCAACTTATTACATTTTTTATAATAATCAATGGCATACGTATGATGAACTATTAAGTCAGGGGAGGTAAAGATGGATTTTCGGCGAATTGAAGCAATTTTTTTGATAGTATTTATTTTCCTGGATATTTTTCTCTTTACTTCCTACACGCAAGCGCGAAATTCCGTGGTGATTACGAGTAATAACGGTCATGCTACTTTGGAAAAGGAAATGGCCCAGGATAATATTACTGTTAGTGGTAAATTGAGTACGAAAACTGGCTCCGGCTATTATTTAGCAAGTCAAAATAGCGATCATACTTGGCATAATAATCAAACTAAATTACACAATGTCACGACTAATTATGATGCTGATAAAAATTTATTGACGGTGGCGCTCAATTCACCAGTTACGTTGCCGGCGGACCATCAAAAACAAGCTATTTATGTGCAGCGTTTTTTGAATAAACCACATAATGCGATTTTTGGCGATCAATATAAATATGCACCATATTTGTCCTCCAAAAACGACTTAATTTACGTTCAAAAGCTGAAGTGGGGGACTTTATATGAGTCTGAAGGTAATATTGAAGTTAAAATTTCGAATCAGCGCTTGATTAGTTATGAACAGACTTATGTTGATGCAGTTAGCGTATTGCGCGAGAAACAAACGACGATTAGTGAGCAACGTGCGGTGAATAATTTGTATACTAATAATGAAATTCCTAGTAATTCGCAAATTAAGTGGACGCGCCAAGGTTATGCGAAACTATTAAAGGTAAAGGGAAGTACGATTTATATTCCGGTCTGGTATGTTTGTTTTTTGTCTAAAGGCAATAAAACGTCAGAAATTCGTAAAGTGAATGCTTTTAATGGAACTATTGTCAAAAGCAACAATTTTCCCGCGGTAAATGACGATGAATGATAAGATGCAAGTTAGTATTTTAGCCAGTAGCAGCCAAGGAAATTCCTTATATATCAAAACGCCACGGCATAAAATTTTGATTGATGCAGGTTTATCAGGTAAGAAAATCAAGAATTTAATGGCGTTGATCGGCGAAGATATTGCGCAAGTTGATTCCATATTAGTTACGCACGAGCACAGCGACCATATTCGGGGCGTTGGTGTGCTAGCACGCCGTTATGGGATGAATGTTTATGCGAATGCTAAGACTTGGGCGGCAATGACTGCTAAAATTGGCGTGGTACCTGATAGCCAGAAACATTTGTTGGCGGTAAATAGTTTGTTGGATTTAGATGATGTGACCATTGAAAGCTTTAGTGTGTCGCATGATGCCGTGGATCCGCAATTTTATAATATTCATTACCAGAATAAGTCATTTGTGGATTTAACGGATACTGGTTATGTGTCCGATCGCATGAAATATTTAATTCAAAATGCGGATGGTATTTTGATGGAGTGCAATCATGATTTACAAATGCTGCGTAATGGGTATTATCCGTGGTCTTTGAAGCAACGTATTATTAGTGATTCAGGGCATTTATCCAATGTTGATGGCGCGCAAGCCTTGCTTGATGTGATCGGTAACCAGACTAAACAAGTTTTCTTAGGTCATTTGAGTCCGGAAAATAATTTGAAAGATTTAGCACATGAAACCGTCAGTAATTTGCTACAAGCTAATGATTATGGTGTCGATCATGATTTTTGGTTGCGTGATACTGATGCTGAACACCCCACTGATTTAACAACGATTTAAGGTGTGGGTTCATGATTTTTTCAAATTTTTGATTTACAATAAAAAAATAGCTTAATGAAGGGGGAAACAACTTGAATAATCAAAATTCAAAATCTAATTTATGGAAAGTTGCAATTATTGCTTTAGTTTCAGCTTTCATTGGTGCAGGATTGGGCTTTTGGGCTTTCAATCATTTTAGTACCAATAATAGTAACGTGGATCAGTCACTGGTGGGCGGATCCGGTAAAGCTGGTACAACCAAAATTAGTAATGTGACTGTGAAATCCAATAATCAGATGACCAGTGCCTTTAAAAAAGTTAAGGGATCAGTTGTTTCTGTAATTAATTATCAACGTGAACAGCAAGATGATGGTGATTTAAGTTCGCTATTTGGTGGCATCACTGGTGGTAATAATGATCAATCCGACCAGAACAAAAAGAATAGTGATTTGCAAGAATCTAGTGAAGGTTCGGGGGTTATTTATTCCAAACAAGGCGATACAGCCTATATTGTAACGAACAATCACGTTGTTTCTGGTTCACAAAAATTAGAAATTATTTTGAGTGATGGGCAAAAAATCACGGCTAAAAAAGTTGGCACGGATGAAGTTACGGATTTAGCCGTGTTGTCAGTGCCAGCTAATAAAATCAGTTCAACGGCTACTTTTGGTAATTCTGACGCAGTGACACCGGGAGAATCAGTTATTGCGATTGGTTCACCATTAGGCAGTCAGTATGCTACTTCGGTGACAGAAGGTATTATTTCTGCAAAGAATCGGACTATTGATACAACTGACGAAAAAACGGGTCAAACTACGGGACAAGCCACGGTTATGCAGACTGATGCTGCGATTAATCCTGGTAATTCAGGTGGTCCGCTAGTTAATGTTGCTGGACAAGTAATTGGGATTAATTCGATGAAGCTGGCCGCTAGTGTTGATGGGACCTCGGTCGAAGGCATGGGTTTTGCCATTCCAAGTAATGAAGTTGTGAAAATTATTAATCAACTAGTCCAAAATGGTAAAATTGAACGTCCTACTTTAGGTGTGAAAGTATTTGATCTGGATCAAGTTCAAGAAGGTCAACAAAAATCTGTTTTGAAATTGCCTGATGATGTGACTTCTGGCGTAGTGGTTGCTGAAGTTACCAATGATTCGGTGGCTAAAAGTGCTGGTATGAAGAAGTATGATGTGATTGTTGGTTTAGACAACAAGAAGATCAAGAGTGTAGCAGATTTGCATACGCAACTTTACAATCATAGCGCTGGCGATACTGTAAAAATTCAGTATTACCGCGACGGTAAGCAACAGTCTGTGGATATGAAATTAACGAAAACGAATTAAAGATAGTTAGTGTTAAGGGTGTTAGTAGAATAAAAAAACTTTGTCGTGTTTATTGTCTTGGTTATTCAGATTACCAATGTAATTTATAAATAGAAGTTTCTAGTACGTTCCAAAAAAGATTTTTATATTTAATCTTTTACGGGCAAGTGTCTGAAAGTCCCACTCTAATAATTAGAGTGGGACTTTTTCTTTTGGAAATATTTTGTATCAATAAAATTAAAGCATTAGTGTACATAGGACTTGTTTGGATTTTATTTAAGTATTTAAATTGATAAAATTATTTTAAGTTCATTATATTTGCTTTATATAATTATTTGATATAAGCTTTGCTTAATTCAATTAAAGGAGGCGAAAAGTATGATTAATGTGAAGCTTCGCGGAATTGCAGAAGGTAGATTGGGCACAGGATTCGTTGCATGTAGTAGTGATAATGTATCTGACATTGTAAAAGAGGTATCTTTTAAGGATGAAGATTTAAAGCACAACTTGTTTAATGAATCTGAAGATAAACCTCGTCAACTCTGCAGGGTATTAGTTAATGGTAAGTTAGCTAAGTTGGATCAACCAGTATATAAGAACGATGATGTTATGTTAGCAGTTGTCGCAACTTGTGATGGTTAGTAGTTAAGTAGTTAAATATAGAAGATCAAATTTGTAATTATTATTTGATCTTCTATATTTATCATGGGAGGTAAATTAAGGTTATGCATTTTGAAAATACGAGATATAATAGGCAAATTTCCATGCCTCAGGTAGGAGAAGAAGGACAGAAACTTATCAGTCAATTTAGTGTAGTTAGTGTTGGTGCTGGTGGCGTTAAATCACCACTGTTGTATTATTTAGCTGCTGCGGGCGTAGGAAAAATCAAAATAATAGATTTTGATAAAGTCGATTTGAGTAATTTAAATAGACAGATTCTGTATTCAACTGACGATATAGGAAAGTATAAATCTGAAGTAGCAGAACAAAAATTAAGACAATTAAATCCCGATATTTCTATTGAAAGCTGTACAGAAAAAGTTACTCCTGATAATATTGAAAATTTATTATCAGGATATGACGTAATCCTTGAAGGAGGAGATGGTCCAGAGCAAAGGATGATGGTCAATCAGTTTGTTATAGATAAAGATATACCTATGGTGCATGTATCAGCACAATATGGATATGGATATGTTTTCACTCGTTTGAATAATTCTGATCCATGCCTAAAATGTGCATTCCCAGATTTGCCAGAAAGTAGGCGGGGTCCAGTAGCCGTATGGGGAGTAGCAACGGGAATTGCAGGCGTAATGGGCGCTAATGAGGTCTTAAAAATAGCCTTAAAGCGAGGAGAATTAGCACGAGGATACTTATTATCCAGTTCTAATTTTCAAAATGATTTTTATAGAATTCCGATTCCTAAAAACTCTGATTGCCCTGCATGTGGAGATAAAAATGGTGAAAATAAAGAATAATATCAGATTTGCTGCATTACTATCGTCAGGTATTGATTCGTTGGGGACAGGCTCTTTTGTAAGTGTATCCACTATTTTTTTTGCAACATATAGTCACGTTTCACCAAGCATTATTGGCTTAGGATTAACATTATCTGCCATATCAGGAACTATAGCTTCTCTACCAGTTGCCTACTTAGCTGACAAGTATGGTAAATTAAAAATATTTTCACTATCTTATATTTTAAGGGCAATTGGTATGTTGGGATGGTTGTTTGTGTCAGGTAATAATGGCTATTTAGTTTATATGACTTTATTTGGAATAATTGATAGGTCAGCTGGTTCCTTAACTAAGAGTTTGATCATAGCTCCCTTGTCACATAAAGAAGCTACTGTTTTACTAGGGGATATGGCTTTACCATCTAATGTTGGTTATGGAATAGGTGCCGGAATTAGTTCATTAGCAACAGTAGCACATACTGGATTACAACCGATAATAATAATTAATTCAATGTCTTTTATAGTAGTTGTTTTTGTATATATAACAGCTTTAAAGGGTACTAACGTCTCAGCAGCTAAAATCAAAACTAGTTCACTAACATCTCTGTCAGTGATAAAGTCATCTATTTTCAATCGCACGCGATTTAATCTCATGATTGAAAACTTTTTGTTTTCTTTTCATAGAACATTACTCAACGTCTATATTCCCTTGCTAATTGTTATTCATTTTAAAGCTTTCACATGGCTATCGCCATTAGTTTTTGTGATAAATACTATTACTATAGCCTTGCTACAAGGCATAACAAATAAATGGGCATATGAAAACTATAGATACAATAAATTATGGATCTCATCTGGTTTATTGCTATCAATATCCTTTATATTAATTGCATTAATACCCAAATTTAATCTTCATTTGTTACTGATAATTGTATTTATAGCTATTGTGGTGGCACAAATATTAGCAGAGCTGTTTAGTAGTGCAGCAATATCCGTTTATATGACTATATATAGCAGAAATAAATTTTTAGCAACGGATTTGAGTGCTATAAATTTAGGGGGACAGTTACAAAATATATTGGGTCCTATGATTTTTAGTTCATCGGCAGTATCATCTAGTGGAATTTTGGCAATTACTATGACTTTTTTAACTGTGGGGGCATCTGTGCATGTAGCTTTAGATTTGCGTAACAATAAAAGAGGTGATCTAAATAGTGAATCGGTCAAACAATGATGATAATTGGAATAATTTTTATAGGAATAATTGGAAAAAACAAGTTCCGCTTCCCATAAAAAATTTGGTAAAAAACAATATAAACAAAAATCAAAAGGGATTTTATATTGGAGCAGGTACTGGTAGGAATGTAATACCTTTGTTAAACCAAGGATTTGATATATATGCTAGCGATACAGCACACGTAAGTATAGACAAGTTAAAAATGGAAGAACCTGATTTTGCGGAAAGATTAGAAGTTGGAGATTTAGAAGATGTTTTCTCTGAAATCAAAAAATTCGATTATTGTGTATGCAGTAAAGTACTTGTTGTTAGTTCTTTAGAAAACTCCATTCAAAATTTAGCTAGGGTAAAAAATAGAATTAAAGATAATGGGTATTTGTGTTTTGAACTTCCTGCTATTGGAACTGATATATGGACAGATTGGAAGAATTACTCAATGAATAAAAGTGGAAGTATGTTGATAAAATATTTTGATTCAATAGAACCTAAACTTTACCTGTCATTTAATGACATATGTGAAATTTTGGAGGCTAATAAGTTTTACCCACTTAAAGGACCTACACCTGTTGACCTGCCTAGAGATTCTTATCCGGGTGGATTAGTGAGGGATTGGATAGGCATAGCTGAAAGTCTGTGACACATTCACGTGTATTCGAGTTAAATAATAAAGGAATATATAATGAAGTATTTTTATAACTGATAAGTTACATCATTCAAATAAAGATGTGACTTATTTTTATTATATATAAAATAAGCCACAAGTTTTACTTATAGATATTTACTTAAATTTAGGATTTTAAACTATAAAGTTATGGCGTTACCGTGTTGGTTCTTTTCGGCTGATCGCTGACTAATGTCTGCATCAACCATATTCAATGAAGTAAAAAATATATTTAATAATTTACGTAATTTGTTAGGTGGATCTGTTCTGCAATGTTCGGTTTATATTGTTATCTTCCATTTATGGCAAAAACAACTTATCCACAGATTTGTGGATAAAGTGTTAATAAGTTATAAAATTAAAGTAACTACGATTTTATTATTTATCCACAGAAAAAGCACTTTCTTGTTTAAAAGTGGATAAGTGAATAAATTATAGTTGGTTAAAAATTGATATAATAGTTTTTTAAAGTAATTACCGAACAAAAAAACTTGTGTAAAAGTGAGGCAACAGATTGAAAATCAAGATTATTGGCGTGGGTAAAATTAAAAAGAAATACTTTACTCAAGGCATTGCTGAATATTCGAAAAGATTACAACCGTTTTGTGATTTTGAAATTGTGGAAGTTAAAGATGAAAAAGCACCAGAAAATTTAAGTGCTGCGCAGATGCAGCAAGTTAAGGACATTGAAGGTCAGCGAATTCTTACTAAAATTAAATCTGATGATTATGTAATTGTTTTGGCGATTGACGGACAAGTCTTATCTTCAGAAGAATTAGCGCAACAAGTGGCTGATCTGACTACTTATGGCCACAGCAAAATAACTTTTGTGATCGGCGGCTCATTGGGTTTGGGTACTAAAGTCATGCAACGGGCGCAAGCTAGTATTTCCTTTGGACGTTTCACTTTGCCACATCAATTAATGCGTTTGGTTTTAACAGAGCAAGTTTATCGTATTTGCATGATAAATGCGGGAAATCACTACCATAAGTAAAATGGTAATGGTTTTATAACTTGTTAATTATAGCTCTTGTAATGTTATTGTAATATAAGCAATTTTTTTTTATTTGTCTGAAATGTTTTCGTAATATAGATCTGTTACTATATCTTTTGTTGAAAGGCAAGAGTGTTTTTCAATAAATCTTATTTCCGCTATTTATTAAAGCTATTTATTAAAGGAGAGTATTATATTCTATGAAATTCAGACAAGTAGCAGTTGCAACAGTTTTAAGTATTGTCTCTTTATTCGGTGCTACACAAATTGCTAAAGCTGATAGCATCTACACTGTAAAACCTGGTGACACATTATCCGGCATTTCCTACCAATTGAAGAATGACTTGAGCTTGATTAACCAAGTTGCTGGTGATAATAATATTCAGGATATCAATATGATTTATGTTGGCCAAAAATTATTAATCAAGGATGATGGTCAAGTAGCTGTTGCATCACAAAGCGATGTGCAATCTGCACCAGATGCATCAACAGTTCAACAAGCTGTTGACAATAACACAACAGCACAAACTCAACAACCTGCTGTTACAGCTCAAAATGATACTAATACAGTATCCAGCTACAATGGTGGCGACAGTGCACGTGATTGGATTGCTAACCGTGAATCCGGTGGTTCTTATACTGCTCAAAATGGTCGTTACTATGGTAAATATCAATTAGATTCATCATATTTAAATGGTGACTATTCTCCAGCTAACCAAGAACGTGTTGCTAATAATTACGTAGCTTCTCGTTATGGTTCATGGAGCGCAGCTCAATCCTTCTGGATGAGCCATGGTTGGTACTAAGATTTTAAAATAAAATTATCTTCCTATACTAAGTGATTTTGAAGATCGACACTGTCGATCTTTTTTTGTGCGCTATAATATTATTAATAAAAAATCAAGAGGTAATGGTACTTGAATAAACAATACAAGCGCTATGGATTGTTAGGCATACTATTGTTATGTTTAATTGGGGGACTATTTTACTATCGCAGTATGCGAACAGAGAATATTGCGATAGTGCAAAAAGTCAAAGTAATTCAAAAAGAACAGTTGCAAGAAAGTTATCAAAATGATGATATGATGATTACGCAAAAATTGACTGTTAAAATTATTAGTGGACATTTTAAAGGTCAACAACACGTTTTCAAAAATACTTACTATCAGTCGCAGGCTAATAGTAATCGTTATTTCGTGCACAGCAAGATTTTGTTGAATAATCCCAAAGCAAAAAAAAGTTTGGCGATTATTGGTCCTAAACGTGATGGCATACTAGTATTTACTTTCTTGTTGATTATTTTGATCGTTTTATTCTTTTTGCATAAAGCAGGATTGAAGACTTTAATTAGCGTTGCCATCAACTGGTTGTTATTTATTGGTGCGCTATTGCTGGCTACGCGATGGCATAATCAACATATTTTGTGTATTACGATCATTTTAGCGATTATTTTGTCTTTGGCAACTTTAATATTAGTCTTTGGTTATTCGCGCCAAACGCTCATTGCATTGTTGAGTACTTTGATCAGTACATTTAGTGCCTTACTATTTAGTGTTTTAGTTTTGCAACTGACAAATAATCAAGGGATTCATTTTGAAACAATGGATTATGGCATCCAACCTTTTGAATTAATCTTTTTGGCAGAAACATTATTAGGTGTTTTGGGTGCAGTGATGGATGAAACGTCTGACATCACGGCTTCTTTATATCAACTATTGCAAGAAAAACCTAATTTGGCGCCAGCACAACTGCGACAATCAGGCATGAATGTGGGGCAAGAAATAATTGGACCATTAATTAATATTTTATTTTATATTTTCTTGGCTGAATTAATTCCTATTGTTGTGCTGTATTTGCGAAATGGTAACACACTCTTCTTTTCTCTATCGCGGACAATGACGTTAGGATACACGCAAACGATCATTAGTGCACTAGGAATAGTGCTAGCAGTTCCGGTGACTTCTTTTTTGGCGAGCTTTTTATTGCGAGGTGAACAAGCATGATTGTATTGACACTTTGTTTATTGGTAGCATTGTTGATAGTTTGTGGTCGGCGTGGTTGGCAAATTTTTAGCAGTTTAGCAGGCAGTTTTTTAGTTTTATTAGTTTTGATTATGCTGATTGCTGATGAGTTTAATCCCTTGATAGTTACTATTTTACTGGCGATTGGTTTAGTTTTCTTGGCAATTTATCCCAATACGGATAATCAACAAGTCAAACAAACAGCAACTGTTACAACACTAATTATGCTGGGCTTGGTTTTGTTAATGACCTTGATTGTGGTGCACTTTTCCTTTAGTCAAGGCTTTTCGATTGAGGATACTGATGAAATTGAGCAATTTATTTTGACTGTCAGTGTCTCGTTCCCCAAAATTCAAGTAGCCGTGATGGTTTTAAGTGCATTGGGAGCGATTGCTGAAGCGAGCATTGCAGTTAGTTCGGGCGTATGGGAAATTGTGAAATATCAACCAGATATTTCAGAAAGCAATTTGTGGCAAGCAGGACTAGCAATCGGGCAAAAAATTATTGCTACCTCTTTAAATACGTTATTATTTGGTTTTTTTGGCAGCTATTTAACTTTAGGTTTATGGTTTATCCAATTAAATTACTCTTGGACCAAAATTTTTAATAATGCTATATTTGTTTCAGCGTTATTAGAACTGATGATTTCTTTTCTGGGGGTTGTTGGTGCCATTTATTTGGCAAATTATTATATTTTGCGACAAAGACGGAAATTGTTAACAAAAAATGGGGCAGACAAATGAATTTTCGGAAAAATTATGTAGCACAAATTGACGAAAAAGATTGCGGAGTAGCGACATTAGCCATGATCTTGCGATATTACGGATCACAAGTTCCTTTAGCACAATTGCGTACGGCTGCGCAAACGACGCAACAAGGCACGACTGCTTTTGGAATCAAGCAAGCTGCCCAAAATTATAAATTGACAGTTAATGCCGTACGGGCTACTTGGTCACAATTACAAGCTGCAGCGGTTTCTGATCCGTTTATTGTTAATGTCGTTAAAAATAAAAATTTAGCACATTATTACGTAATTTTAAAGATAACGAAAACGTATGTTTATATTGCTGATCCTGATCCAGTGGTAGGCTTGACCAAGCTCAGTCATGCCCAATTTTTGCAGCAATGGCAAGGTATTGTGCTATTTTTTAAACCAATGCCTGATTATGAACCTATTGTTACGCCACAACAGACTTTGTGGCGCTTTTTGCCACTTTTTGCTGAGCACAAAGGCATTTTAAGCTTGATTTTTTTGACGGCCTTTTTGGTGACTTTAATTAGTATTGCTAGTGCATATTTTTTGCAGGTGTTGATTGATCGTTATATTCCTAAGCAAAGTTCATCATGGATTATGTTGATTAGTGCAAGCTTGTTGCTAGCCTATGTTGTTCAGGCGGTGTGTTCTTATGTGCAGAAAATGATGCTTACAGCGATTGGACAAAAATTATCAGCAAAAATTATTTTGCAATATATTAAACATGTTTTAACAGTGCCACTATCTTTTTTTACTACACGGCAAACTGGTGATATTTTGGCGCGCTTTAATGACGCTAATCAAATTATCGCTGTTTTGGCAGATTCATTGCTGACGATTGGTTTAGATTTATTGATTGTTGTGATGACTGCAATTGTTTTGTGGATCCAAAGTCCTCTTTTGTGTGGTCTAGCTTTCGTGGTGCTGCCTTTTTACATAATAATTGTGTGGTTTTTCAAGCGGCCATTGGAACGTTCTAATCGCCACCAGTTAGAAAGTGGTGCACAGTTAGATTCAGAGGTTATCACGGATGTTGAAGCTATTGAAACGATCAAAGCCTTGGCTTGTGAACCAGTAAGTTATCAGCGCGTTAAGCATCAATTCACTAAAGCTTTGCACAATAATTGGCATTACGTTAAATTAGATCAGTTACAGCAAGCCTTAAAACTATTTATTCGACTGGCAATAAGTGTGATTGTCTTGTGGCTAGGCTCAAAACTAGTTATTCAACATCAATTATCTATTGGGCAATTGCTGGCTTTTAATTCGCTACTTTTGTATTTTATTAATCCATTACAAAGTATTATTGATTTGCAACCAAAATTGCAAAATGCCCAAGTTGCTAATCAGCGCCTGAATGAGATTTTGATTGTGGCGCCAGAAGATAATTCACAACCGGACATTAAAAATAGCCATAGCTGCGAACTGATTTTACAAAAGATCAGTTACAGTTATGGCTTTGGTGCGCCCGTTTTGCGCAATATTAATTTAACGATAGCAACCGGTGATAAATTGGCAATTGTAGGTCGTAGTGGCTCAGGTAAATCCACACTAGCTAAATTATTAGTTCATTTTTTTGTGCCAGATACTGGTCAAATTTTATTAAATCAACAAGATATTAGTAAAATAAATCCAAGAAGCCTGCGCCGATTGATTGCGTACATTCCACAAGAACCAGCATTATTTACTGGGACTATTAAAGAAAATTTGTTACTAGGCGCTGATAAAGCAGTGGGAATGCGTGAAATTAAGCAAGCTTGTGCTAGTGCGCAAATTAAAACAGAAATTGAAAATTTACCGTTCCAATATGATACTTATTTGGATGAGCACGCTGCTACCTTGTCCACTGGTCAAAAACAGCGATTAACGATTGCGCGTGCTTTATTGTCACCAGCACAAATACTGATATTAGACGAATCGACCAGTAATTTGGATACTTTGACAGAGCAAGCTTTAGTTACTGAGCTATTACACAGCTCGAAAACTATTATTTTTATTGCACATCGTTTAGCAGTTGCCAAAAGAGCACCACGTATTATAGTTTTGAAAAATGGTGAGATCGCTGAACAAGGTACTCACGAGCAGTTAGCCAGTCAATCTGGTATTTATCAGCACTTATGGCAGGCTGCACAATAAAGTTTATTGGAAAGGTAAGCTGTTTATGGCAGTCCAAGTCAAAGTGGCAGTATTGGATTGGTTAGATAGACCTTTCAAAGAACTATCGTCTGCTGGCATCCCAAGATATGGACCGAATTTCTTAGCAGTACTACCTGAGCTACTGCTATATAGATCCAGTGTTTTGGTATTTTTAGAAGTTAATAGTTTACTGGATAAAGCTGTCACATCAGAATTCAACGGTAATTCGGAATCATCTGTCTTGAAGAAGAATAGGTTTTTTAATTTGGAATTACTGGTTCCTGTTAATTTAGCGGTCAATGTGATATTCAAAGCTGATGAATAATTATTTTTAAGACTGACTTGCGGTGTTGTTGCTGATTTTGGATATATATTTTGCTTACGATGCCTGATAGTAGCTGCAAAATTGAGTTGATTAGGCACTGTTAATAAGACATCGCCTTCACCCATCACATAAGAAGTGGGAGTAGAAGTAGCTAAAGTGATTGTCTTGTCATTAGCATCAGTTGTGGACAAAACATCATTGCTAGGGTCAAATGAACCTGTTTTGGCAGTTATGTTGATGGGTTGCTTAACGATAAACTTAGTGCCTGCAGGAAATGATGCAGAGCTCAAACCAAAGTCGGTGCCGGTCAAAAGTCCCGTAGTATTGCCGTCAGGACTTGGATTAGTGATCGTATAAGTCCCAGAACTATCGTCTGGTTCTGTCGCAGTAATAGTTAAAGGATTATTAGTGTCTATTTTGGACACATTACCATCTAATTTACCCAGATCAAATTTAACTTTATCCAAAGAATGCTGTGCTTGTGGTGTAAAGACCGTTTGTAAAGTATTGGCACCCTCAGTAACTGTATGACCATCACGATTGACTCTAGTTAAAGTCTTGTTGCCACTATATTTAGGATAGGGCAGGACTTGATAGTTGTAAGTCAGCGTGTCACTATCGTTGAAAGGATATTTGTTGGCAGGTGTTAGGTCGTCTTGTCCAGAAAAGTCTAAAGTGTGATGTGAATCAGCAGTGTCAACAGAATTAGTGATATTAGCCAGATCCCAGTTTTGTGTAACATCGCTTTTATGATTATAATCATCAGCTAAATTGATTGAATCTACCAAAGGTTGCTTTTGATTATTGTCCGTCACACTGCCGCTCAGACTGATCTTTTTAGAGTCAGGATCACCATCAAAATAAGTTACAGGAACATGAACTTTGTCCCCAATTAAATATTGATCAACATGTTTAGTCGTATCCAAAAATAAGTTCGTAATAGCAACATTTTGCAAAGGTGTACTTTGAAAATTAGTTACAGTACCGACTTGCACCGTGTCGTCAGCTTTCAGGCTTGTAATTTTGTGATCAGGATTATCTTTATTGTAATTATCAATGGCTTGTTGCACATTGATTTTGTAGTCATAGTAATCTTTATAGCTGTGATCGGTGCCATCGTCTGCATGCGCAGTCATCGTTAGCGGAGTAGGCTTATCTTTAGTAGAAGCAGTATTGAGATATTTAGGAACCGGATTGGTAACGTTGGTAAGAGAACCCAAAGTATCGGGGAGTCCCGTTTGTTCCCCGGCACTGTCGCGCCCTAAAATATTAGGCGTTACGGGGACTAGTTGATTAGTAGCAGGAATGCCATAAGCTTGATCAGGATTTGTAGAGTCGCCCAAATCATAGACCGTCCCATCGGCACGTTTAATGCTGAGAGAAATTTTTGGAACTGTGGGAGTAAAAGGGGTGTCACCGTCAAAATGGGTGATGGTACCACTGATAATGGTATTGCCCTTATCACTTTTGTCTGGGTGATGGGGGATTACATAAACATTTTGATTATTAATTTTTGGACTGTCTAGTTTACCAAATTGGATTTTATGAAATTCTTTCCCATTCATTGCGCTCAAAGCATTATTTAGATTTAGCAAGTCGCTATTATCGGCGGATTGATTTCGCGCGTAGACAGCATTAGTCCCATTTTGGAACAAATTAGCGGGAATAGCCCAATAGGTAAAAGGAACGTCTATTCTTTGGACAGGAACATTCAAGACTTGGACGTCTTTATTTGGTGTAGATCCTAGATTAGCGCCAGCTGGGGAAGTAATTGGAGAAGTATTGCCCCAGGCAGAAAAAGTGGAGTCACTTAAATCAACGTCGCCCCCGCCTTTTGTTTGGTTACCACCTTGAACATAGACGATATGGGTATCGGGATTAGTATTCGGACCGGCATCCAAAGTGACCTCTTGTGGATTGGAGATTTTAAGCGATAAGCCATTAGCAGCTGTTAATAAATTTACTACCCCACCACTTTGACCATCGGGATAACTGCCGTTAACTAATAAGCGGAAAATACCATCTTTTTTGATAGTTACTTTGGATTGACTGCCGATATACATGATACTGCCACTTCTTCCGGGATCAATACCGACATTGGCGCCCCCAAAATCATGCATATTATGAGTCTGAATACTAAATGTGCCATGATCTAGTAACAAATTCCCAGTACCATCAAAGGCAACTAATGGTGCACTGTTCAGTGTCGCACCAGTGCTAGATTGATCTTGACCTTTGCTGTAAAGATAATTGACATATTGACTGTAATTGTTGTCATAGCTAGTTTCGTCACCAATGTCATTAGGTGCAGTAATAGTGTCGTTTTGAAGCATATTAGCAGCATCATCTTGCGAACCGTTTTCATACTTATTTAAACCATTAGCACCAGTTTCTGTAGTAGTTGAGCTATCATCGTAATTCATATTAGTCTGGTCATTACTTTCAATATTAACGGATGGTGAACCGCTATCGTCTTTGATATAGCGGACTTGATTGGTTTGATTTAAATAGATAGCCCCAGCTAAATTATTACTTTGTCTCAAAGTAGGATTGTCTGCAAGAGTTGAGTCATTGAATTGTGTATAAAGGCTATTACTATCTCCTACATATTGACCTTTGGCAGGTGCATCGTTAGAGATAATATTGAGTTGTGAGTCACCCTTTAAAGTTAATTGGGAATTACTAGCTTGTGTAATCACGGCGTAAGGCATACCGTAAGGCGTGTAGCCACTGTTCTCCATGGAACTATCGCCATGAGGATAAATGAAGACTTTAGCACCGTCTTCTAAAGTCATGCTAGAAGTGGCCTTAACGGTTGAATCGCTAGCATCTTTTTGCGACACGGAGTTGAGGCTAATAGCATTACCATCATACGTATAACCGGTAAAATAACTATTTTTTTCGAATCTGATTTTGGAGGCTTCAAAAATTTGCTGGTTTTTATCTTCACATACGTATTGTTTATTATTATATTTAAAATCTCTCACTGAAGAAGCACTCACGCGACCTTTGATTGTGACTAAAGCGTTAGAGCGGTCACTGTAGGAATTATGCAATTGACAACCGATGTAGGTACAATTGGCAAAATTTAACTTCGTATATCCGCCAAGATCAAGAAGCGTTTTATTAGTATATTCAGGATGCTCAGCATTTTCCGAATAACCGGTATTGGCAGCTGTAGGTCCCCACCAACTTTGACCGTACATGTGAATGTTTTTCCAAGTCCAGTCTTCTTTATATAATTCAGTATTTTTCCCGGAACCATTTCGAGCATCACCAGATAAGGCAAAACCATATGCTCCTAGATTAATTGTGTGTTCGATATTTTTATTCTGGGGATCTTGACCATCAATGGTTAATTTGAAGTGGCGTGTATAAACGTCAGCGTAATCGCCCATCCACTGCAACGGATATTCATTTTTAATTGCTTGAGGCAAGTTAGTTAAGTCAATATCTTTAGTCAAAACAATTTTACTGATATGAGAAACACTTTTTTCTTGAGTACCAGGATCGTTTTCAGAATTAGTAACACCACTGGCGCGCAAATCAAAAATCGCTTCCAAAAATTGGTAAGCGTTAGAAACATAAACAGTATAAGTATCAGTATTAGCTAAATTATCGTCACTCGGATTTTCAGGGTAGATCAAATCGGTATTGTTACCATTAGGAACAACATTATCTGGACTAATTTTACTAGCCTCAATAATTGGCTGATTAGCATCATTAACAGGAATATTAGGATCAGGCGTTGAATAATCAGGTTTGTTAGGATAAGCGACGTCTCTGCTACTAACTTTTAGTAGCGGAGAACCTTTAATTAAAGATTGAATACTAAAAGTGGGGGTTTTTTGCAAAGGCTCTTGTTTGGTATAAAAACTAATGATTTCGTCATTAGTATTCTTAGGATTTAGTAGGTCCGCGTGAATCACCGAAACTTGTGTCAGCAAGACTATTGTAAAAGTTATCACAAAAGATAAGACAGATTTAATTTTAAACATTATCTCATGCTCCAAAAATTATTGTTAAAAAGTAATAAAATTATGATCAATTGCTTTATACGGAGATAACAATAACATAATTATTAAAAAAACAAAATAAATAATCATTTTATCGCAAATTTATATTTTTTTGGAGATTTTATATTGTCCTAAAAATAGTTATCTAAATGCAAAAAAGTGCCCCCAGATAACTAGCAGGGCAATTAATTATCTGGGGACACCTTATGACATGATAACTTTAATTAAAGGTTGTTTTACCTTTACGTGCTTTTAATGACCATAAAATGGAAACAGTATCAATAACTTCTTGTAATAAAGCTCCGATAATCGTTGGAATAATCCCTAGCGCGGCAATTAACATTAACGCCACACAAATGAAAATCCCGATTAAGACCGACTGCTTAGCAATCGTCATAGTTTCACGGGCAATGATGATAGCACGTACCAAACGAGTCAAATCATCTTTGACAATAACTACATCAGCAGCTTCACTGGCAGCACTGGAACCTTTGGCGCCCATGGCAATACCGACGTCAGCCACTGCTAATGATGGTGCATCGTTGACACCATCGCCGACCATACCTAATGGACGATTAGCAGCTGGTGTTTTCTTCAAAGCTGAAATTTTATCTTCAGGCATTAAATCAGCGTCTACTTCACTTAAACCAACTTCGTTAGCGATTTCCTCGGCAGTTGCTTTATTATCACCAGTTAACATGCGCAAACGATTGATGCCTAACTGTTTTAAATCTTTGATAGTTTGTGCAGCTTCGGGGCGGACTTGATCGATAAAGGTGATTTTACCAGCGTATTGTTCATCAACGCTGACATAAATAGTTGGTTGATTGTTGGCAGGTGCACTATGTTGTGGAGCAACGAAAGAAAGGCGCCCAGCTTTAATCGTATGATTATTGATAATGCCTTGCACACCTTGCGCTGTGTCTTCTTTGAGATCTGTGACGTTCAGCAGATCGGTGTGGACAGAACTTAAAAGCGATGTTGCCAAAATATGATTAGATTGCTGTTCTATGCTGGCAGCGTATTGTTGCACTTCTTCAGAAGTAAAACCCGTTGCTGGAACTACCTTGTCTAAAGCCAAAACACCGCGCGTAATAGTTCCAGTTTTATCAAAAGCGATGGATTTCAGTAAGGATAATTTTTCAATTGCGGTACCGTTTTTAACGATAATCCCGTTACGACTAGTGCGACTCATACCTGAAACAAAGGCAATCGGTGCTGCTAAAATTAGTGGGCACGGTGATGCAACTACCAAAACTTGGGCAAAACGATTAGGATCTCCGGTTATAGCCCACGCAATACCCGAGATAATAAGAGCTACCAAAGTAAAAGGAACGGCGTAACGATCAGCTAACCGAACAAATTTAGCGGGCTGATTTTGTGAAGCTTCCACTAAGCGAATGATTTTCTGATATTGTGAGTCAGCGGCTAATTTAGTGGCTTTCATTTCTAAAGCGCTGGATCCATTGATCGACCCAGACATTACTTCACTGCCACTATCTTTCTCCACTGGCTTGGATTCACCAGTCAAAGAGGATTCATCTAAGCTACCACTGCCTTTAGTGATAACACCGTCAACTGGCACTTGTTCACCAGGTTTGACGATTAAAATATCATTGATCTTAACTTGCTCTAAAGCGACATCTTGTAAACTGCAATCGGCTTGTTGTTGATGCGCACTTTCTGGAGCATGTTCCAGTAGCGATTTTAATTCGCTACCAGCTTTATTAGCGGCATAATCTTCCAAAGTATCGCCACCAACGAGCATTAACAAAATTATTAGACTGGCCCAATATTGTCCCACAGCGAGAGTTGATACGATGGCTAAAATTGCTAATAGATCGACACCGTATTTACCGGAACGCAAAGTTTTAATCATTTCAAAAATCATGGATAAGGCTAATAATGCACCGACGATAGTAATTAAAATTTGTGCCCAGAGATTCAAATGGAACCCAAATTCTAAAACGAAAGCAACGACGGCTATCCCGATTATTACGAGTAATTTTTTGTAATGCATTTATACAAAGATCTCCTTTATTGAATTTGTGAGGAAAAAGTTTCTACGTGTTGAATAGCCGTTTAGATAATTATGATAATTGTTGATCTAAATACTCTAATGAAGTAACTAATAATTTAATTACTTCAGCACGCTTGACTTGATCTAAGACAAGAACATTTGTAAGTGCGGCAGGATCCGCATTGATTGTGATGGCCCCGCGTTGATCAGACCAAGTAGTATTCACTTGTAAAGCTAATTTTTGTCCACTGAATAATTCGGGCTTGAGTAGATAAGAAATAGTTGTTAAATCGTGGATGGGCGCTAAAGCTAAAGTATGATGTTTCAATTCAGCAGCAGCGTATGGAACCAAGATTTCGTAAGCTAGTTGACTAGCGGGACCTTTATTGGCTAACGCAGTGATTTCATTGTCGGCAATCGCCGTTTGGTTAGTTACATCTAAACCACAAAGTACTGTTTCAATGCCTGAGGCTAAGACAATATGTGCTGCATCAGGATCTACATAGAAATTGAATTCGGCATTCGGCGTTACATTTCCAGTTTTTAAAGCACCACCCATAATTACAAAGCGCTTAATTTTTGTGCGATCTTCAGGGAAAACCTTCAATAATAAAGCGATATTAGTCAATGGTGCTGTTGCCACAACTGTGATCGGTTCTATGCTTTTTGATAAAATATTGTGCAAAAAGGTGATCGCATTGTGGCTTTGGATGGGATAAGCATCAGCTTCTGGTGGGAAAGTTGGTCCTGCCAAGCCATTAGTACCATGAAATTCTGAGGCGTTGTGCAAGTTTTTGATAATTGGTTGCGCTTGCCCCGAAGCAATTGGTGTTTGTTGTTTTAAAAACCATAAAATGTGTTGAAGATTGCGGGTAACATTACTTAAAATTTGGTTGCCACCTACACTTGTCATACCTAGTACTTCTAATTTATCAGGATGCGCAAATGTCTCTAAAATTGCAATAGAATCATCACTACCAGGATCACAATCAAAAACAATCTTTTCAACCATAATTCAGTTCCTCCTAATTTTAGGTGCACCTACAAATATTCTTTGCCTAACAACAATGTAGCACACTAACTCTAAAAATTCATTAGCAGTTCGTATTCCGATATGCGCGAATAATATAACTTGAATATTAAATACTTTTTTCATAAAATATAATAGTTAGAATAATTTATGGTTCCAGATAGAAAAGGAGGATCACGATGGCTAATACACATAAGGGTGTTACCGGTAATCGCCGTCCCGTATCGCGGGAAAATTCCGCTAAACGTCGTCAACACACCGATGAAGTGTTGAACTTCTTAAAAAACGGTTTAGATGAAATGAAAAAAGAAAATGCTACTAAGAAAGCTAACTAGTCTTTCGACAAGCTAAAAAGAGCCCTGTTTTTACACAGGACTCTTTTTTAGTTGCTTAATTTAATCTAAACTAACTGGATTATCCGGTTCTTGACCGTTAATTAATTTGATGTTGTCATTGTGAGAAATGTTCACCATATTTTCGACCGCTGTTTCTGTATAAAAAGCAGTATGCGGTGTCACGATAACATCTTTGCGTTCCAATAAATTGTTTAAACGTTCATCAGGAAAAGGACGACCATTCCAATCTTCATTGAAAATACCGACTTCGTCTTCGTAAACATCCAAACCAGCACCGGCAACTTTGCCACTATCTAAACCGCGTATTAAAGCATCGGTATCAACTAAATCACCACGTGACACGTTGATGATGATGACACCTTTTTTCATTTTAGCGATGGAAGTGTCATTAACCATGTGGATATTTTCTTTAACGGAGGGAACGTGCAAACTGATAATATCAGCTTGACTGTATAGATCATCTAAACTGTCAACGTACAAGCCTTCAGCCTTTAGTTCGGGATTTTGGAAAATATCATAACAAATTACTTTAGCGCCAAAGCCTTTCAAAATATCAATTAAGACGCGTCCGATGTGACCAGTACCAATGATTCCAACGGTTTGCATCCGCATTTCACGACCAATTTCGGGTGCCCAACGCAAATCACGTTTTTGAATTTTATCAGTATATTCAGGTTCACGACGCAGTAAACGACCCATCAACCAAGCTGCGTGTTCAGCAATGGCATTAGGTGAGTAAACACGAACGTTCGTAATTTTAAGACCTAGTTCTTTAGCTGCTTCCATATCAATGTTATCAGTTCCGACATTACGCAAAGACATATTTTTAATACCAGCGTCATGCAAAGCTTGTAAAGTAGCTCGATCGTAAGGCGCTTGCTGATAAACAACCACGCCATCGGCACCTTGTGCTTTTTTAGCAGTCTGCGGTGTTAATAAATCTTGCTCGATTTGGACATCAACTTCTGGATGTTCTTGCTTCCAGGCATTTAATGCCGGCATTTCATCTTCACGAATACTATAACTAACAATTTTCATAAAAATCCTCCCCTTAAACTATCGATATCTTCATTTTAATAGTTTGTGCAAAAGTAATCAAACTCTTCCTAAAGATTTTTGTCCATATTAAATGTTAATTTGGATAGCTCAATCCCTTGTGTGAATAAAGTTCCCATGTAAGCTCGTGTTTTAGCTTCCGTTTCTTCAACCAAAGCTTGATTTTGCTGTGTCAAAAAATCAGTTAATTCAGTGCCTTGGTATTGTGCGGCTTGTTGGTCAACTTCAGCGATTACTTCACGAAAACGTCGCCGACTTTCTGTTAAAAAGTCAATATTGCTCTGAATAAAGGCATGGTAATGGGATTCAACCAGCATGGATAAACCGTTATAGAGCCAATAAGCATCTTTAATATCAAAATTCATGCTTGTATGGCTGAATGAGGGAGCAGTGTCTTTCATATTAGTATAAAATGGCAAGAAAGGTGCAAAAGTTGGAAAGCCAATACATAGCCACATAATGCCGGCCAATTCTTCAGGTACATCATTTCTGATTTGTAAAATATGCGAATTTTGTGTCCGATTCAAGCCAATAGGACGATACAAATATTTCGTAGCAGATTCGCCTTGTTGCATAGGATCGTATGGCGTTTCATTGTAATGGGAACCTAAAATATATTCCAAATCATCAATCGAAATTTTGTGATTAGTCCGACAAATGAAAGGTAATTCGCCATCTTCAGGGTCTTGCTCAATTTCTGGATTTAAATATCTTTGACCAAACCAAACACGCGGATTGTTATAATGGCGATCCTTTTGATTGTTGGTGCCAAAAATATGGCGGAAGTTCCAGCCAGTTTGATCGGTATTTAAATGATTTTGCTTCACAAAATCTTGAATGTCATCTGACCACATGAATTCTTGCGTATTATTGAAATCCACTTGTTGAATGGAAACACGATTGGCAGCAATAGCATAAGCGTCGTCAGGAATACGTTGTGCTACCCAATGATGACCAGTCACAATTTCCATGTACCAAACATCATTGTGATCGCTGAATAATACAGAATTGCCAGCTGGAGAACCGTATTCTTTAATTAAAGCACCAGTTCGTTCTACTGCTTGGCGTGCTGAAGTAACATAGGGTAAAACCATGCGGACAATACAATCTTCATCCAAGCCATCAACAACTAGCGGATCGTATGCTAAAGCGCGTTCGTTGCCATAAGTGCTTTCGGTAGCAGACATAGCCACATTTTTGGTATTGATCCCACTTTCATCATAGTAGCCTTCGTGTTGGTAATCGACATTGGGCACACCGGGCCAACCAAAACTGTCAGCAGGAACTTGTGCTTTAAAGCCATTTAACCAAGATTTAACTTCAGTATCAGTCGTGTTTTTTTGTGCTGGATGATATTCAAATTTATGCGGCGAAATGGCACCGAATGTGTCGTCGTTGCGGGCAATCATCGTAGAACCATCAATAGATGCATTCTTGCCAACTAAAATAGTAGTACAAGCTGATAAATTTTTAGTATTCATGTTAATCTCCTTAATTTAATTACTAATTCAGTCTATCATAAAGCAGATCTGAAGTATTAAAACTGATTGACAACAGCGCAAAATCATCTAGGATATAATATTAATGATATACTTTTAACTTAAGTAATTTAGAGGAGTTTATTAAATGTTATTAGGCAGCGTCGAAGCAGGTGGTACGAAATTTGTCTGTGCGGTAGGGAATGAAGACTATCGTATTATGGAAAAAACACAATTTCCGACTACTGATCCAGCAACAACAATTCAAAAGACAATTGAATTTTTTCAAAAATTTGATGATTTAGCAGCGCTATCTGTGGCTTCATTTGGTCCCATCGAACTCAAAAAAAACAATCCCAATTATGGCTATATTACTGATACTCCTAAATCTCAGTGGTCACATACTGACTTAATTGGTCCACTGAAAAAAGCACTTAATGTACCAGTTTACTTTACAACTGATGTGAATGGTTCAGCTTTCGGTGAATACGTGACTGCTCAGCTATTTAATGAAAAGATTTCTTCATTAGTATATTACACAGTTGGTACCGGCGTTGGTGGTGGAGCTGTTTTGAACGGTAAAATTTTGCAAGGTTTTGGACATCCAGAAATGGGGCATACTTTTGTAAAACGTCATCCGGATGACTTGGATTTTGCTGGAATTTGTCCTTTCCATAAGGATTGCTTGGAGGGGTTGGTTTCTGGGCCCACTTTTGATGCACGGTTGGGCATTGCAGGTAAAGATGTGCCACACGAACATCATGTTTGGGATATTATGGCTTATTATGTAGCCCAAGCAGCGATTCAGCAAACGATGATTTTACGCCCGGATAATATTGTCTTTGGTGGTGGCGTGATTAGTGAAGACTTTTTGGCTAAAGTACGTGTGCATTTTAAGCAATTATTGAATGACTATGTTACTGTGCCAGATTTAGATAAATATATCACGATGCCGAGGGTGAAAGAGAATGGTTCCGCGACTTTGGGTAACTTTGCGCTGGCTTACAAGGTGCAGAGTGAGTAGTAATATTTTAAATTATATTTTTATTTAAGTAAAAAAACAGCCATCTTAGTCTTACATGACTGATAGCTGTTGTCGTAGTAATTTTATAAGGGATTAGTGTTAATTGCACCAATCCCTTTTTGGTCGCTAGCGATCCGCAAATCAGTATTTTGTGGATCTTGAATAACCCAATTCATTGCTCGCGATCATCATCATAAGTACTGTCTTGTTGTTGTTGCGCTAACTGACTGGTCCGGTAATAATGTGCATCTGTCCATAAACCGGCACCTCCCGCTGTGAATAAAACAGGTGTTTGTTGACCATCAATATTCTCATTCATGACGTAATAATATTCACCATCACCTGCGCTTTGGTACCAACCACGCAAGTCAATTACTGGTGAAACGGGCGTTTTCTTAAAATTCAAATTTTGCGGATCTTGCACTAATAATGATTGCCAATTATCCTGTCTTTGTTGTTGGAGAGCAGTTAAAGAATTCCCGCCAATGTTCAAAGTAGCTTGATCGTCTGCAGGGCGAACTGTACCATCGTAAGCAAACATAGTTTTGCCACTAAGGCTGATTTTGTTGCCTGCAAAAGTAATGGGCGAATTGGTGCTGGCATTTTTATCAGCACTGTACCAGGTACCTTGCATTGCTTGGGGAAAATCAACCTTTTTAAAGCCAGCATCCGCGGAATTAGCTGAAGCAGAATTATCGCCGGAGTTTTGTGTTGTTTGCTTTTTGGCGGTATCTTGCATCATATCAACGCTGGTTTGGGGAACCCAAACATTATCAAAGATTCGCTGCATTGTTTGCTTTTTGATTTTTTTGGTAGCCAGGACTCGCCAAGTAGTTCCTAAAGCTAAGACTTTATTGTGGAGTTTGTGACCATTACGATCGTAAAGTGCTGCTGACTGTTTTGTAATCTGAATTTGCTGTGTTTTAGCTGTCGTAGCGGCTTGAGTGTTTTGAATGCCAATCAATAATTCACCAATTAGGAGCATACTTGTTAAACCATAAATTGCTTGTTTTTGATGCTTGAATCTCATAACTTCTCCTTAATTAATAACAAAATTAGATTATAAAAGATTATTACTTTTTTCATAATCCCAGTTTACTTTAACATAATTACTAATTGCATTCACAATTTAGCACGCCTATAATCTTTAACAATTAGTTAAAAATTTGAATGGAGTGAGTTAAATGATCGGTTGTAGCAGTTTTACCATGATCACAAAAGATCAAAAACATTTTTTATCGCGGACAATGGATTTCATGATGGAGATGGCTCAACAAGTTGTGTGTGTTCCCAAGAATAAAACTTTTGCCTCGGTATACAGTGATCCTCAAACAGTAACCACCAAACATGCATTTTTAGGCATGGGCGATTTACAAAATTATAGTTCCTGTTTTAGAAAGCTATATTTTGGATTTTGTTTCGTACCTTACGGGCATCACCCGCAACATAGAATTTAACACCATACAACTTTACCTTATCATTTTCGCCAATAACATCGACACTCTCAGGCGAAATACTCGTTAACAAGTCCTCTTTCCATTGGTCTTGATCCAGTAATTGGGTGCCCTTGGGTTCAATATAAATCTGATAAATGTACGACTCATTAGCTAAATACAGAACAAAGTCCGGTAAGAAACCAGCATAGTGAGACACATCTCCAGCAAATTCATGCAATTTTAGCTTAGTATTACGCTCATCACTACGAATGAGGTAAACATCTTTATACTGGTTTTGTAGCTCTTCGATATAGCCTTGGATCAGTTCGATTAAACTACGTTCCAATTTATCGACAATAGCCTCGTTATAGACAAACCAAGGTGCCTTTTTATAGTCATAGGTTTGAATTAACTCATGAACCCCAGCATCAGAATAGTTAAGGGGGACACGCTTTTGATAATCCTGAACGGCATCTTTAATTGGCAACCCAATAAACTTATTGGTTCCGCGTTGGCGCTTATAGTTCATGATTAACATGCGCTGAATATAGGCTAGATATTTTTCAACGACTAATAGCTGTGTTTCTCGACTAAGCACTGCATCTGAACCCGTCGATACCGTTGCTTGGATTTCTTTTATTTGCCCCAACCACTGTGTCTCATACATAAACTCCGAGATGGAATTTAGCGTCGGCATATATTTTTTCATGGTATTGAATCTGAAGAAAGGATTCCGTGCCATTGCTTTTTTGACGAGGGCATCATCAATCTTTACCAGTCGTGTCTCATTCATACCAGCAACATTTTGTGTATCAAAGGCAGTTGCTTCTAGGGTTGCCATCTCAATATTGACGGTGGGTAATTCCGCAACAGGGATACCGTATTTTGCCAACCCATTGTATTCACTCTCAGGGGCATCTTCGACGTCATTGTAATACAGCTTGCCATATTGATAGACATCAGACCGCTTAAATGACTCTTTCACTGTCGTGGTCAAAATATCAAAGTCTTTATCATCTTCAACTTGTAGCTGCATTGTTTCAAAAGATTTCGTCAGATTATCGATATATTTTTTATCGTTAATCGTGTGATAGTGTAAGGACTCTAGTATCTGTAATTCTGGCGAACTATGGTCAAAGCGGCGCGTGAACGACGTTGTTTCCTTATAGATAAATGGGTTGTAGCGTGCACCACGCCCAATCAATTGCGCCTCACTATTGGTTTGTGTTGACGTAACGGGTTGCTCCCCAATTCGGACAATATCATACAAATTTAAGACGTCCCAACCTTCAGAAAGCTTGGCGACGGCGAAAATAGCTCTAAAGGGATTACTTGGTTCCTCTAAGGTATTCAAATTACGTAAATCATTTAAATCTCCTAAAATTCCATTGCTACTTGTATCATTAACATTAATTGTATTCAATGGTTGAAAATCACGTTGCAATTCACGTACCAAGCGCCCCAGATCAACTGTTTGATAATAATTATAGGCTTGGCGTAAAGTTGATGATTGCGTGGTTTGGCGTTGCTTTTCAATAAATTGCGCCAAATCTTCAGTAGTTAATTGATCCAGCAGCGTCAAAAATTGATCACGCGCCGCTTTTGAAACGTCAATTTTATTTGACTTAAATAAAATAACTGGCTTAAAATCTCGTACACCCGCCTGGGTTGCCATGCGCTTACGATATTGTGATAACAACACTGCATTCAGCATCTTTTCGTTATCATCAGCATTGGCTTGTAAACGAGCAATTTTCTTTGAGTAACCAGCATTTTGAAACTCTTTTAAATCATATTGAAAAATGACTTTATCCCGATATTTTTCGTAAATAACTTCGTTATTTAAATCAATGGTGGCCGTGAATTCTAACTGACGATTCGCTTTATTAGCTTGTCGAATACGGTCTAAGACATACTCCCACGCTTTATTTTTTTGATCTGCTTTGCTCTTTGTGCCGGCAGAAAAATGATGTGCTTCATCAGCTAGAATAATCAACTGCTGTTTCTCTAAATCACCATAAGTTAAGCCATTTTCGCGTGGTGTATTTAACTCATTCGCTAAAGTTTGGATCGTTGTGAGCCGCAAGTAGATCACACCTGGTTCACTATTTGTTGGAAAGCGGGTGACTTCTCGCAATTCAATCGGCATCCCATCAATACTTATTGGTTGTGAAAATAGGTATTTTGGTGACTGAACATTCAGCATGTTTTCACGGGTTTTAGCAATCACCGCGTTTGTATTAACGACAAACAGAAAATTTTGATAGCCAAATTCATGGTAAAAATACAGCATATCAGCTGCCATCACATCGGTTTTTCCAGAACCAGTGGCCATATGGAATAACAATTGATTAAAGCGACTAGCAACATTGGCATCCTTTTGCGTGTAATTCAAGTTGTACAGTGATTGCTTTTGATAGTCACGTAACTGATGCTTGAGATTGTGCTTAATGTAGTCCGGATAAACAAACGCATGTCGAGGTTCGTCGTTTTTTAAAAAATCACTCGTATAGTCATTGATCTCATGAACAATAGGTAAGACAAGTTCTCGTGCTTTCTTTTTGGCCACTACAGATCACGCTCCCCATAAAAGCTCTTATTAAAGGCAATATCACTCTCAGACATCAGCTCTTGCACATTACGATCGTCCATATCACTGTACGCATAATACAACTGATTCTTATCAATAAGCTTGACTATCAGCTGCTTTTTATCAGCCAATGCCATGGCTTGGTATTCAGGATCTTGTAGGACTTTTTCAACATCAACTCGGAAATCAAAATCAGCGCCACCTTCAATCATGCGATTAACGACATCTTCTAATTGCTTCGTCGTTTCGGCCTGTTGGACATCTTTGAGATAACCTTGATTCTTTTCCATTAATTCAGCATAGACAAATGAGCCACCACCTTGCCAATTAACATCTTTAGAAATACCACCTTGTTCACCAGCAATCACCTTTTTTAGGCGTTCAACAGAAACAGTTTTAATATAATCCATCTGTTCAATCCCAATAAAGCGACGATTCATCTTCATGGCAACCGATTGAGTTGTTGCAGATCCCATGAAGAAATCAAGCACTATGTCTGATTCATTAGAACCAATCGTCAAAATACGTTGTAATAGACGTTCGGGTTTTGGTGTGCCAAATGCACTGTTCCCATCAAACAACATTTTTATCTCTTTTTTTGCTTCTTGATTATGCCCAACTTCTCCATAGGTCCATAGTGTTTGTGCAACGACACCGTTTTTAACTTCCGATAAGAATCGTTTATATGCAGGCTTACTATTTCCATCTTTTCCAAAGTATACCCTGTTGTCATCTAACAATTCTTTATATCTTTCTTTTGAAAAACGCCATGAATATCCGTCAGGGGGAAGCACTTTACGTCCAGATGGAGTTATTATTTCATATACATTTTTTTGAATTGCAGGACCAACTGAAAAATCAGATGTCTTCCATAAACCACGTGGGTCGTTATCTGGATTTTTATATCGGTTGTCAGACTCTGCGCTTCTTGGCAACTGATTTAATTCTTTTTCTGAAGAATTATTCTTAGCATATACCTCAATATAGTCGTGTGACCTAGAGAAGGTTTTTTTGAGATTAACCGGTGCATATGCCCGTTGCCACACTATTTCATTTATGAAATTTTGGCGTCCAAAAATACTGTCAGACAGAACTTTAATGTAATGACTTTCGTTATCATCAATCGAAATCCAAATCGTTCCATTATCAGAAAGTAATTCCCATGCAATTTCTAATCTACTTTTTATAAAAGTCAACCAAGCTGAATGATTGAAATTGTCGTGATAACCAAAATCTTTCCCAGTATTATATGGCGGATCTAAATAAATTAATTTCACGCGTCCAGAGTAAGTATTTTTTAGACTGTGCAAAGCAATCAAATTGTTTCCCTTGATGATTAAATTGTCATCATCAAAATTATCAACTGATGTACCGTCTAAATTTTCTTGATTATACTTAGTAGCATTAACAAATACTTTGGGTTCCAATAATTGGTCAATTTCAGCTTTAGCTATCGTTTCATGCAAAAAAGGTTCATCAGTATCTTTTTGATCCTCTTTCGTCATACCGGCTTTTAAAACAGTATCTTTGAATGGAAAATCTAGTACTACGTCAGCAGTCTCATCAATAAATTTACCATCAGCAGTAAGGCCAATTTTATTCTCAAATTTTGTATAGCTATCTTGCCAGTATTCTTTATACGTAAACATTTCAATAAACTGGTTTAGCTTAAACAGTTCTACACTTTTATCATCTATAACAATTGACTCCGTATAGGTGTCATGAATTAGTTGATTAGCTAGTAATGCCTTCATCAACATAGGTGTATAAGCATCCAGGTCTTCTATTACTTTGTTGCGCTTTAGAGTTCCTTTATCTGAAAAATAGGTGTTACCAAAATCTTTCAAAATGGACTTTGTTGTCTCCATAATTTTTGAATCAATCATTTTTTCGCCCTCGTTTTTTAAATTTCCACCACTTTTTAGGTTTAGCTTGCGCTTCTGCCGGTTCTGTTTCACTTTGGGGTGACACCGTCTTTTTCATCCTCACGACTCGGCATCGCTAAGGTTTTCAAATCTTTAATCTCTGCTTTGTCTTGAGTTCGTTTGCCAACGTTGTTTTGAGTCGTTTCGTGACAATAAAACGGGGAGGTGCACTTTTTCATTTTGGGTATAAGCCGTCATTTTTTGCGTAAAGCAGGCTTTGGTTCTATTCTCGTGCCAATCATCAAATAGTTCATGGTAATCATGCGTAAAATCAATATTCATGGTGAGACTCCTTTCAATTAGCCAAAGTCGATATTATCTAATATGGCTTCAGTGCTTGCTGGGTCGAGACCCAGATAAGCTAAGGTCATGGCTTCACTACTATGATTTAATAGGTGCATGACTAAGCCAATATTGTAATTTGATTGGCTATAGACACGGTAAGCACCGGTTTTACGCATGGTATGGGTACCTAAGTAATTGATATTCAGTAAAGTCTCCACTTTATGCATGATCTTATAAAACTGTTTTTCAGTGATATGTCGATCAGGATGTTGGGTTGAGGGAAATAGCCAGACAGTCGTTAAATTTTGTTGGGTTAGCCACTGTCGGTATTGGGTTAAGTCATGCTGAAGCGGTTTTAAATAAAGAGTGTTGGCTTTACCGGTCTTTTTATCATGAATAAAAGCTGTTTGTTTCACCGTCCCATCAGGATTAAAAACGTCTTGTTGTTTGAGCCGCATAACATCACTGACCCGTAGTAGGGTGGCTTTACCCACTTGAAAGATCGTGTAATTACGGCGACCGGCTTTGAAACTATCTAATAGGTTCTTTTGGACGTCTTTGAGGACGTTAGTATCTTTGATAGGTGGGACAATTTGTTACATAGGATCGCATCTCCAGTAATCAGGGTTGTTTTATGTATCTACATAGGATATACTTTAGCCATAATAAATATTTAGGAGGGATAATATGGCACTTATACAAGCACAAACCCGGTTAGCAAAGTGGGGAAATTCGCAAGCAGCTCGGATTCCAAGCCAAATTATAAAAAAATTACAGTTAGCGGATAATCAAGAGCTAGATGTAACTGTTGAAAATGGAGCAATCGTTTTAACGCCGGTAAGAAAGCAGCCGGCTAATATTCATGAATTATTTAAAGATTGGCATGATGATGGTATTCGTGAGCATGAACTTGACTGGGGGCAGGCAACAGGTGACGAATTACCATGGTAAAACAAGGGGATATCTTTTATGTTAATTTTAGTCCAAGCCGAGGTCATGAACAAATGTATCGGCGACCAGCAATTGCTTTGAGTCATGATATGGTGGCACAAACTAGTAATATGACGATTGTTGCTCCAATTAGTAGTACCACACGTGATTTTCCCATGTATCATCAATTGACGAGTAGTCGGAATGTTTATGGTAAGGTGTTGTTGGACCAAACGATTGCTTTAGATTTACGAGCCAGACAGGTGAAAAATGATGATATTGTCGATCAAGTAACACGGGCGGAATTAGTTGAAATCATTGATCTGTATAAATTATTGTTTAGTATTGATCCAGCCTAATCAAGGGCGCTTATGAATATAAACATAAAAATAGCTCCTCATTTCTATAGTTTAGAGATGAGGGGCTATTTTAGCAAGCTTTTGGAGGGGCGATTTCTAAAATGTGCCAATTACTTTTGATGGGGTTAATGATGAAGGCTTAATGGGGGCAACGCTTTATTTTCCTGTCTATTGTAGCTATCAAGATGCTGCCACCGATCATACTTGGGCAGTTTCGCCAGACAAAGTTATTTCTGTTGTGCTGGGTGAAGCAACGACTTTGGCAGACGTGAAAACATTATTTCAGGAACAAATTACGATTGTTAATGATGCCAATCCTACATTAAATGCTGTTTCACCACTGCATTATATTTTTTCTGACAGTACTGGCGCTAGTTTAATCGTCGAACCTCAAGCAGATGGCGTGCACATTATTGATAATTCTGTGGGTATGATGACTAACAGTCCTGACTATCATTGGCACGAAACAAATTTACGCAATTATTTGGCGGTCACTCCCAAGCAACATGATGATGTTGAATTTTTCGGGAAGACTTTGAAGCTTTTTAGCCAAGGATCAGGCACTTTTGGTTTGCCTGGCGATTACACCCCTGTTAGTCGTTTTGTACGGACAGCTTTCATGAAAAATAATGTTGAACCAGCTGAAGATGAAGCTACTGGGGTAACTTTGGCTCATCATGTTTTAGAACCGGTCAGCATTCCGCGTGGCATTGTGGTGACATCTAATGATACATTTGATTATACTTGTTACAGTGCTTATATTTGTGCAGAATCGCGCAGTTACTACTATTCAACTTATGTTAATCAACGTATTAATTTGAGTGCGTCTGATCCCTGAACTCCTGCAAGAAACGGATTATCGGTTGTTTAAAGTCCAACCAGATGAGGATATTGCTTATCTAAATTAATTGATAATTTTTAGAAACAGCTGTGTGCTTAAATTGTAGCGCACATCTTTTTTATTACATGATATTTGATTATGACTGCCAAAGCGGTGTAAGAATTATGTAAATATAAAATTTATAGTGGTATAATTCGCCGATTATTTTCATGAATACTTATTGTGTCCTTACATAATTAATGCTAAATTAAAATAGTTATTATTAAACTTGGGGGAGTGAATAATATGTTGATGAAAGATGACCAGACTAGTTGAGTAAGAGGAACTTAGTCTGGTTTTTTTGCGTGTTGAAAATTTGGAAAGGAAGCAAATGATGCGATGTTGCGATGGGTAAAGCGTTATAAACGGTGGCTGATTATCAGCGGAATTGTTTTAGTGATGATTGGTTTGATTATAGGAGGGATTCATTTGGAGGAACAACGCCAAGCGGAATTTAAGCAAGAAATGAACCAAGAACTAAGGGAGCATAAACAATTTATTATGGATACTTTTAATTCTATGGGCAGTAATAAAAATTTTATAAAGAGTATTACTATCGAATACGGTCAAACAGAGCATAATCCGATGGGCGGAATCGATTTTTATGGCTATGTTGATTATGATAAAAGATTAACCGTTTATGGTAATTTAGATAAAAACCAAAATGATAAGTTTGATATAGGTGTTTCTAGCTTTAGCGATGAGTTAAATATTAAATTGGATAAAGGATATGATTGATTGGAATTCATTTTCAGATTTAGATAGAAAGAATTTTGTCGTATTACTTTAGTTACATAAATTGACTCGATAAGTCCTTTGGGGGAGGTGATTTTTATAAGCTAGTTAGTTTTTGTGTATTGAAGTCTAAATAGAAAGTAATGGATATACATGTTGCGATGGATAAAGCGTTATAAATGGTGGCTGATAATTGGCAGTGTTTTGATGATAATTGGCTTGATTATAGGAGGGATTCATTTGGAAGAACAACGGCAAGCGGAGTTTAAGCAAGAGATGATAAAGCAAGTAAAGGAACATGATCAAGTATGGATAGATTTTCTTAAATCTTTTGATGATAATCACAAGATAAAAAAGATAACTGTTGATTATGACAGTGTTACCCACAATCCAATGGGTGGCATTGATTTTGCTGGTTATGTAAATGACAACAAAAAGTTACAGTTTCAAGCTAATTTAGATAAGATGTCAGAAGATGGTCACGACAAATATGAGGCATCGGATGATATTAGCAATGAATTGGATGATTTTTTAAGTGAGGATGATTAATTATGAGTTCAAAAGCTAGTAAAGATTTAGATAATTGGAATAATTATACTGATAAAGATAGACAGAATTTTGCTGCATCATCTTAGCTACATAAATTGATTTGATAAGTCCTTTGGGGAGGTGATTTTTATCAGGTAGTTAATTTTTGTATTGAAAGTCTAAATAGAAGGTAATGGATGTACATGTTGCGATGGTTGAAGAGATATAAATGGTGGCTGATTATCAGCGGAATTATTTTGTTGATGATTGGCTTGATTATAGGTGGGATTCATTTGGAAGAACAACGGCAAGCGGAGTTTAAGCAAGAGATGATAAAGCAAGTAAGGGAACATGTAAGTACTATTGAAGACTCTATTAGGTCTTATGATAAATACAATAGAATAAATAAAATAACAATTGATTATGATAGCGTGAAACATAATCCGATGGGTGGTATTAACGTTAGAGCCTACATTAATGACGATAAAACTTTGAGTTGTGAAAATAATTTAAATTTAACATCAGAAGATGGAGCTGATAAGTATAATGTTGGCGGTGGAATGAGTAATAAATTAGACGATTTTTTTAAGTGAGGATGATTAATTTTGAGTTCAATAGAAAAAATTTTTCGTATTATTTTGGCTACATAAATTGATCCGATAAGTCCTTTGGGGAGGTGATTTTTATCAGGTAGTTAATTTTTGTGTATTGAAGTCTAAATAGAAAGTAATGGATGTACATGTTGCGATGGATAAAGCGTTATAAATGGTGGCTGATAATTGGCGGGATTATTTTGTTGATAATTGGATTAATTGTAGGAGGGATTCATTTGGAAGAACAACAGCAAGCTGAGTTTAAGCAAGAAATGAACCAAGAATTGAAAGAGCACAAGGGATTAATTATATCATCTATTAAGGATTCAGGTACTAATAAATCATTTCTTAAAGACATTACTATTTATTACGATAAAACTGAGCATAATCCGATGGGCGGCATAGAGTTTTATGGATATGTTAATAATGATCCGAAATTAGAATTTGGCGGGAACTTAAATAAGACTGAAAACGATCATTATGAAATTGCTAATCACGATGTAAATAGTAAATTATTCGATCTTTTAAATAATAAATAATAAGAGGGACTTTATGATAAATTGGAATTCATTTTCAGATTTAGATAGAAAGAATTTTGTCGTATTACTTTAGTTACATAAATTGATCCGATAAGTCCTTTGGGGAGGTGATTTTTATCAGGTAGTTAATTTTTGTATTGAAAGTCTAAATAGAAAGTAATGGATATACATGTTGCGATGGATAAAGCGTTATAAATGGTGGCTGATTATCAGCGGAATTGTTTTAGTGATAATTGGCTTGATTGTAGGAGGGATTCATTTGGAAGAACAACGGCAAGCTGAGTTTAAGCAAGAAATGATAAAGGAGGTTAAGGAACATAATAAAGATATACTAGAGCAGCTTAATTATGATGATCCGCATAAAAAAGTTAAAAGTTTAATCGTTGATTATCGCACTGTCTCACATGTTCCAATGGGTGGTATTCATTTTGATGCATATATAAATGATGATGAATCTTTGAAATTTAATGCTATTTTGTCAAAAGATGACGAGGAGTTTACTGTATTGCCTGCGTATAGCAATGAATTATGGAATTTTTTAACGGGAGATAAATAATATTATGAGTTCAAAAACGAGTATAAATTTGGATAATGGGGGTAAATATACTGATAAACAGAGACAAAACTTGGCTAATGATGAATACAATCATTACTCAATAGGAGAACCTGTTAAAGCAGGAAAGGGGTCAAATGTTTCTGGTTTTTTCGTCGACAAATTCAATAATTCCGTCACAGGATCGCAAGTTTATGCTGACTGGGGAGAGAATGATATTTCTGCGGGAGCTGAAGTTTTGCTCCACGCAGGAGTTGCCACACCACAATTTTGTGTGTACATAATTTAGTAGTGTAACTTTGGGGGAGGTGATTTTTATCAGGTAGTTAATTTTTGTATTGAAAGTCTAAATAGAAAGTAATGGATGCGATGTTGCAATGGTTAAAGCGTTATAAATGGTGGCTGATAATTGGCAGTGTTTTGATGATAATTGGCTTGATTATAGGAGGGATTCATTTGGAAGAACAACGGCAAGCGGAGTTTAAGCAAGAAATGAACCAAGAATTGAAAGAACATCAACAATTTATTATGGATACGTTTAAAGATATGCGACCCAACAAAAATTATATTGGGAAAATAACTATTGACTATGACGAAACACAGCATAATCCAATGGGGGGGATAAACTTCTATGGTTACGTTAATGATGATAAAAGTCTATACTTCCATGGAACTTTAAATAAAAGTCAAGATAGTAAATATGAAATAACGGCTTCCAGTTTTGGGGTTAAATTGGATGATAAATTAAGTGAAAGTGGGGATTGATTTTAAGTGATAAATTGGAATGTATTGACTGATAAAGATAGGCAGAATTTTGCTAATTATGAGTACCAAAATAAAATTAAAATAGGGCAAAAAGTAGACATAACTGGTCACAGCAACATTGGCACAGTCGTCGACAAATTCAATAATTCCATCACGGGTTCGCAAGCTTATGCAGTTTCCAACAGTCCCAAAGGTACGCCGAATAACAAGATCAAAAATATCGCGATACTGTATAAAGGATCATCTGGAGAAAAAAACAAGTGGGACACTTATGCTGATTGGGGAGAGAATGATATTCCCGCGGGAATTGAAGTTTTGCTCCACGCAGGAGTTGCCACACCGCAAATGGATGTTTCTGCCCTTGAGTTAAAAAATATTTTAAAAAAATATCCTAATGCCAAAATTTCCGTATATGGTCATTCTTTAGGATCTATGGATGCACAATTTGCGCTAGCGGCATTGAGACCAGATCAGTTGGATCGCATTAAAGATGCTTATATGTATGAAGGACCCAATATTTACTCATTGCTTAATCCTTTCCAAAAGGGAACTTTGCAATTGCTAGAAAAGCGTAATCACCACATTAATAATTATGTTGATCCCTTGGATGCTATAGCTTTGGGTTATTTTGAAGATGGTAAATCAGTTGGTAGAGTTAGCGTAGTTGCTTCTAAATGGTCAGGAAATCCTATTCTTCAACATATGTGGGGCGGGTACGTTTTTGATAAAAATGGGAAGTTGAAAATAAGTCACGTCATAGAACCTTCCATAAGTATTGTCGGAGACGTAGCAAATGTATTTGCCAAAGGATTACTAGAAGTATCCAATCAAGCCATTTCTTTAAAAGATGCTGGATTAATAGCTTTAGCGAATAAAATTGCGAGTGAAATGGAAGACAGCATGGAAGCGGTGGTGAAAAGTTGTAATAAGGCAATTGATGATTGCCAGACGCAGTGGCGCAACGTGTACAATGCGGCTAACGATGTAGGTAGCGATATGAGTGAGTCGGAAATTAAAGCGGCTTTGTCAGCAGTAGGATGCACTAAGCATAGTATTGTGACTGAGCCTAGCGAGCAATATCACAAGAAGAGTGACCAAGCTAAGAAGTTAGTTACTAAATTTCAAGAGATTTCCAAAAAACTCAAAGAAAACAGTGAGACTTTAAAGCAAGCTGATCACAAAGCCGGGGGGATATTTAATTAATGGATAATGAAGAGGAATTGCGCCAACAAAAACGCCATTTACAGCAACAATATGAAGAACAATTAGATGATTTAACCCGGCAACAGCATCAAGTTGATCAAGAGGCCGAAGAATTAGCGCAGCGCGCCAATTATTGGTTAGAGAAACTCAATCCACAAGAATCTAAACAGCAAATGTATCAAATCGCTAATAACTATCAACAACAAGCACAAGATGTTTTACAACACCAAAAGCGTAAGCTGAGCGATCAATTTGAGGATCAAGCGCGCGAAATACAACATAAATTAAGGGGATAAATAATTGAGCGACATAATTAAAGATTTTAAGAAAAAAGCGCAACAAGAAGCTATTAAAGGTTTGGGGTTGGCGGCAGTTAGCGGCTTAAAGCTGAAAAATGCGGCGAATAATACGGCAATTTCCTTAAAAATGGAGACTGCGAAGGACGTTGAAAAAACGGCAGTTAGTAGTTTGTCAGATTATTTAAAGGGCGAAGGTTCGGACCGAGCAAAGCGGAGCATTCAAAAAGATATTGATGCGATCAAATAGGTACTTAAAACAGAAAAGTCGTTCCTGCTGAAACGGAGCGACTTTTATTAATTAACAATTATTTTTCACTAGCGGCTTTCTGAGGCAAAATCAGATTTAAAACGATGCCCAAAACTGTAGCGACGGCCAAACCAGAGAATTGATAAGTGCCAATTTGTAAATAAGCATTACCAATACCAATTACTAAAATAAGCGAACCGATCATCAAATTACGTTTTTGATTGAAATCGACTTGATTATCAATCAAAATTCGCAAACCGCTGGAAGCAATCACGCCGAAAAGCAAGAAACTGATACCACCAATGACAGGTGAAGGAATGCTTTGAATGAGCGCACTCAATTTGCCAATGAAACCAAAGATCATCGCTAGTACGGCAGTGCCGCCCAATACCCAAACGCTATAAATTTTGGTGATCGCCATGACGCCAATGTTTTCCCCGTAACTGGTGATCGGCGGACCACCAATCAATCCGGCGACAATAGAAGCTGTACCATCACCAGCTAAAGTTTTTTTCAACCCTGGATTTTTAAAGAAATTACGATGCGTTAAGCCGTCTAACACCATAATGTGACCCATATGTTCGGTCATTGTCACAAAAGCGATTGGTGCAAGGCTCAAAATAGCTTGCCCGTAAAATTTCGGATCATAGTTCACAAAGGGAACTTCAAAATTTGGCGCTTTGAACCATGGTGTTTTTAGTACTGGCGTAAAATCAACCAGATTAAACATTACAGCTACTAAATAACCAGCAATAATTCCCAATAAAATCGCTACTTGGCTGCCAAAACCTTTTAAATACATATTCAGCAAAATTGTGATTAGTGCTGTAATCAAGGCAACAATAAAGAATTTTAAATCATAATGACTGCCATTCATCGTTGCATCTTTGGCAGCAGTTCCCGCTAAAGACAAGCCAATCACGATTACGATGGGACCTACGACAATCGGTGGCAATGCTTTGTCGATCCAATCGGAACCTACAAAACTGACAATCAAAGCCGTGATCAAATAAACTAGTCCGACAGCAATGGTTCCTTGAGCAATACTGGGATAACCGAGCGTTTTCATAAGAGCAACCATTGGTACAATAAACGAAAAACTTGAACTCATATAAGCCGGAATTTTGCCGCGGGTAATTAAAATGTACAATAATGTGCCGACACCAGAACTAAAAAGGGCGATACCTGGATTCAAACCAACAAGAATTGGTACCAAAACAGTGGAGCCAAACATCGCAAATAAATGTTGCAACGACAATCCAAACCAGTGTAAAGGAGTAGGACGATCATGAATATCCATCAAAATATCATTTTTAGCTTGTGCCATAAGTGTGAGCTCCTCAATAAATTATTTTGGACAAAATAAAAATCTTCACGATCGAAGATCACGAAGATACACTTTGGCAGTAAAATTATCTCAAGTATTTCTTCATGATCTCACGGGATCATAATTAAAGAATTATATTATCTATAATAATAAAATAATAGATAAGATGTGTCAATTATTTTAATAGGAATATTTAATTATATTTCGCTATAATAAGTGATGAAAGGGAGCGATGTGAAATGATTAATGTTTATATTGTCCGTCATGGGGAAACTAATACTAATTTAGAGAGGAAAGTTAATGGTTCAGCAACTGATCTCCCCTTGAATAAGCGTGGTGTTCAGCAAGTTAAGAATCTGCAAGCTAATTTTATTACGAATAAAATTGATTGTATCTATACTAGCCCTTTACAGCGTGCGCAACAGACTGCAAAAATTTTAAATCAAAAGCACCATAAGCCAGTAATTATTGATAAGCGCTTGACTGAAATGAATTATGGTAATTGGGACGGTCAAGATGCGGTTTTAATTAAAGAAGATTATCCGCAAGTGTTTGATGAACTTGGCTTTTTCAAGGAAAATTATAGCGATTATTGCACAGGTGAGACGTTTGCACATTTGGCTAATCGATTAGCATCATTTTGGGATGATTTATTGAATAAGCATGATGAAGAAAATGTTTTATTGGTTTGTCATGGTACTGTTTCGCGTTGTTTGATCCAAAATACATTACACATAGAACATATTAGTCAAGTCGGTGAGCTACAAAATGCGGGTGTTATTAAGCTGATAGTTTCTCCGATCAGTCGGCAAACTTATTTACATTATTATAATCGGATTGCTCCCGGCATTTTTTAAGAGCTGATCTGAGTGCCAAGGCCAGCAATATCAGTTAAGCATATTAGCAATTCAAATCTTACAAATTTTGCGATATTTTCAGTGTAATTTATCATGAGTTAACCAATCAGCACTGTAGTATAATTTCATGCACACTTTGGTAAGCATTTTATATTGTGGTGGGCAATTTGATGATAAAACTAATATTACAATTATTGTTTTCATGAAGAACAATATTAATTTTGTTGTAACCCATGGTACAAAGTGAAATGACTAATTACACAAATAATTTAGTGTCTGTGAGCACTAGTTTTGTTGGCGTAAGTATGACTTTATTTACAGAGATTGTGCAAATTAGATCTTGGTATTTGTTGCGATTGACATCAACGATGTAATTTATTTGGATATGCTGATTGGTAGAATTTTATTTGGAATTATTGATGACCGTTATGAACATGTGAAAACATTGTTCTATGCGGTTTTTTTGTCGCCCATTATGTTGTGTCTACGTAACTTTGATGTTATGTTGACAGTATTAAGTTTAAGATATTTAGGAGAGGTTAATGCACAACACTAGACGTTTAGTAGCCGCGGCAATCAGCTTAGCCATTTTAGTTATTTGTTCACAAATTACCATTCCTATACCGACAGTACCTTTAACCTTACAAACTTTGGCGGTGGGTTTTATTGCTGTGTTTTTACCTATTATAGATGGTTTATTAGTTATTATTGTTTATTTAATTTTAGGTACGCTGGGTTTGCCCATATTTGCGGGCCTGCACGGAGGGTTAAGTTATTTGTTGGCGCCAGCGGGTGGCTATTTGTTTGGTTTCATAGCTTTTGTACTAATCACCAAGCTTTTCTTGCGTGGCAAAAGCCAATTTAATTTATGGCTCGCTTTATTATTAGGCGATTTGAGTCAACTAATTTGTGGCACGGCAGGCTTGCAGTTAGCGCTGCATCAAAGTTGGCCTATTGTTGTGGGAATAGGTATTCTACCATATATTATTCCTGAGTTAATTAAAATTACTTTACTAACAGTTATTGCTCAGCGCTTACTACCAATTTGGCAACGTAAATGGTAAATGTAATAATTTAATTATAAAAAACTTACGTGATCAAAATTTTTTTGGTAAGATAATCGAGTTGCCTAAAAAGTAAATATCAAAAGAGGAGTTTGATTATGGAAGAGAAAAAAGCATTAGTCTCCGTTCAACATCCTTGGCTTGTAATGGCCAGCATGATGATCGGCGCTTTTGTGGGGATGTTATCTGAAACATCATTAAATATTGCTTTACCACAATTTATGAAGGCTTTTAATATTAATGCCGCCAGCGTGCAATGGTTAGTGACCGGTTATATGTTAGTGATTGGAATCGTTTTGCCGTTTTCTAGTTTATTAACAAAATGGTTTACAACACGCCAAATTGTGATTTTTGGTTTGACAGACTTCATTGTGGGCGCTGCAATTTCTGCGCTTGCCCCTAATTTTGGCATTTTATTATTAGGTCGGATGATCCAAGGTATCGGCACTGGTCTAATTTTGCCATTAATGTTTACAGTTGTAATGCTCGTTTTTGCACCGCAAAAACTGGGTGCTGCTATGGGTGTATGTTCCTTAGTGATTATGCTTGCACCAGCTGTAGGACCTACTTTAACAGGCTTGATCTTAGGTAAATTAAGTTGGAATTGGATTTTTTGGTTGTTTATACCTTTCTTAGCTATTGCATTATTATTTGCTATTTTTGGCTTAAAAAATGTAGGTAAGATCACGCGTCCACATGTAGATCTATTATCATTATTAGAATCTGTCGTTGGTTTTTCCGCCATTGTAATGGGTGTTAGTTTCGCCAGCGAATTAGGTTGGACTTCTTGGATTATTTGGGTTTTGTTGATCGTTGGCTTACTAGTTTTAACTTTGTATGCACGTCGCCAGCTCAAACTAACAGAACCAATCTTAAATTTACGCGTCTTCAAGAAAACTAGTTTCACTTTAGGCGCTCTTTGTGTCATGCTTGATTTTTCAATTATTTTGTCAGCGATGTATTTATTACCACAATATTTACAACAAGGCTTGTTATTGCCAGTTGCTTTAACAGGAATCATTTTGTTGCCTGGTGGAATTATTAACGCGTTGACTTCCGCTATTGCAGGACGTTTATACGATAAACTAGGTGCTAAAAAGCCGGCTATCTTAGGCTTTTTGATTGCTATTGTTGGTGTAGTAATGCTATTAGCATCATCAGCACATTCTACTATTGCCTATATTATTGCTGCCCACGTTGTTTTGATGATTGGCTGCCCGCTAGCTATGGCACCATCACAAACTCATGCGCTTAATTCTTTGTCTGGTTTGGAATCAGCTGATGGTAGTACGATTTTGAATACTATGCAACAAATTGTTGGTGCTGTGGCGACTGCTTTGGCAACGAGTTTCTTAAGTTTAGGGCAAAATGCTTATCAGGGTGCTAATGCTGCGGCACGTTTCACTAACGGTATACACTTTGGCTTATTCTTTACTTTGGTCTTGGCAATTTTAGGTTTAATTTTGGCTTTAGGTTTGGGTAAAAAAGCTAAGTAATAAAAATGGTACATCCAAGGATGTACCAAATACATAAAATATATATTTATTGCACGCGTTGTTCGGCGTGTTTTTCTTTATTTTTATCGACGTTTTTCTTAGCTTCTTTGGTTGCGCCGGTAATCCGATCTTGAATACTAATTGAATCTTTATCATGCTCTTTTTTAGTTTTGACATCGACGACAGTGACATTAACTTCAATTACGTCTAAATCAGTCATAGACTTAACTTTTCTAGCGATCTCTGATTTGATTTGATCGTAGAGTTTGGCAATATCAATACCGTATTCAGCCACAATATCAATATCGACAGCAACTTGTTTTTTACCGACATCTACATTGATTCCAGATGTTACATCATCATTATTGACTAATTTATCGGTTAGATTGGAGAAAAAGCCACCATCAACGGTTAATAGTCCTTTGATATCAGAAAGGGCGATCCCGACAATTTTTTGCACTACCTTAGAGTCATAAGTTAAATCACCTTTAATATTTGTATTAGTATCTGTCATTTTAAAAACTCCTCCTATTTGTCAAAAACTTCTTTAACTCGTGGCCAATAGTGACCACAGATAGCTCCAATAACTACTAAAACTATAATAAAAATTGTTCTGAAGAATCCTGCAATTAAAAAGCAGCAAGCTAGTAGTAACCCGCACAATGCACCGATGGTTTCAGTAGCGTGATGTGCTAACCATTTTTCCATTGCAATTCCTCCTTACTGCACGCGTTTAGCCGATTTGGATTGATAATTAGCAAATTTAATTTCAATCTTCGGTTTTTGCTTGATGCCTAGTAATTGTCGGAGATTAGTAGCCAATTGCTTCAAATATTGATCAAAAATATCCTTGGCATCGCTTCCATTTAACAAATTACCACTAATCTTGATACGAATAGCGTGCTTTGTTAATCGTGATTTGACTTTAGCATCACTTAAAAACGGCTCTGCACTCAATGATGAATAAATAAAATTATTGATCGCTTTAGAAGTGACCGTTAAACTACCATTCTTTTTGCGCAATAAATTGAATTTGCGTCGTGTTGGCCAAAATAAAATGGTTAATAAGCTAATCACCAAGTACAAGATAATTACGCTGCCCGCAACTAAGACATACCAATCGATAACGTCATTATTTTTAGGCAGAACAATATGTAGTTGCTGCCGCAATAATTTGGTCGTCAATAAGGCATAAATGGGCAATGGCAGTGCTAGTAAAATCACAATAATTGCCAGCCATTTTTTGCTACGCTTCAAATAATCACCCGCCTTTCAGATCCAACGTCATATTATCATCATTAAATTTAGCAGTCTAATAATATGATTAGCTTTATTTTTGACATTTGACGGGTGAGGTTACAAATAACTATTATATTTTTTCAAATAAATAATGTTATTAGTTGAAAATAATACATGATAGTTGTAAGGTCTAACTACCATTTTATTGGGGAGGATTCATTAATGCACAACACGTTGAAACTAGCGAGGCAATATGTTCAAGACGCGACGGTTTTTCAGGTAGCAACAATTGATGCGATGGGATTTCCTAATCTTGTAGCACTAACTCCTTTAACAACGAGTCGCGGTATTGACAGTGTTTTATTTTACACGGGCAAAGAAACTGCTACAGTGCGAAATTTAACGAATTCTTGCAATGCGGCAATTATTTGTTTTAAGGAAAAAGAATATTCGTCTTTGATGCTGAAAGGCAGCTTGCGAATTGAGCCACATATGGTCGAACAAGTTTCAGATGCTTTAAGTCATTTTCAGAGTCGCTTACGCTATGAACAACCGGTTGTTTTGCGTTTTCGAACTATGTCGATTAAATTTCGACAACATAATAAAATTGATTACCAACAAATTGCTCGCAAAGGCGTGAATCATTAGGTAAAAACAAAACAAAGGGTCATTTTAATTGGCTCTTTGTTTTGTTTGCAGGAACTACATAAGCTGTTTATGTAATCGTTAACTTATTGTTGGAATAAGAATTGAAATTGTGTTCGATTATAAGGAACTATAAATGATATAGTAGTACTATATTGTTAATTTAGGAGGATTTGTTATGTCAGAAAAGAAATTTCCAGCAGGTTTTTTGTGGGGTGGCGCAACGGCTGCTAACCAACTAGAAGGTGCTTACTTAGCTGACGGTAAGGGCTTGTCTTTACCTGATGTTTTGCCCGGTGGCAAAGAACGTTTGGATGTAGTGAATGCACCAGATTTTGATTTTACTGTTGATGAAGATAAATATTTTTATCCTAACCATATCGGTAATGATCATTATCATCACTTTAAAGAAGATATTGCCTTATTTGGTGAAATGGGCTTCAAATGTTATCGTTTCTCTATTGCTTGGTCACGAATTTTCCCCAATGGTGATGATGAAAAACCTAATGAAGCTGGTTTGAAGTTTTATGATGAAGTGATTGCGGAATGTTTGAAGCATAACATTGAGCCGGTGATCACTATTTCACATTATGAAATGCCTTTAAACTTGGTTAAAAAGTATGGTGGCTGGAAAAATAAACAATTAATTGATTTTTATGAACGTTATGCACGGACTGTTTTGACACGTTATCACAAGCAAGTTAAATATTGGATGACCTTTAACGAAATCAATAGTGCTGCGCATTTTCCAGTGATGGGCCAAGGTTTGGTCGTTGCTAATGGTGCTAACGATAAGAAGAATATTTATCAAGCTTGGCATAATCAGTTTGTTTCCAGTGCTAAAGCTGTTAAAATTGGTCATGAATTAGATCCTGATTTACAGATTGGTTGCATGATTTTATATGCGACAACTTATAGTTATGATGCTAATCCGGTTAATCAATTAGCTACTTTGCAAACCAACCAAGCTAATAACTTTTTCTGTGGTGATGTGCAAGTTCGCGGTCATTATCCAGCTTACACAAAGAGTTTACTAGCTCGTCAAGGTGTGCAGTTGTCTGATCTAGATTACACACAAGAAGAGTTAGATTTATTGGCTAAGTACCCGGTTGATTATATTGGTTTTAGTTATTATATGTCTGCAGTTGTGGACGAAACTAATGATGATCAAGAACAAGTAAGTGGTAATTTGATGGGTGGTGTCAAGAATCCATTCTTGCAATCTAGTGATTGGGGTTGGCAAATTGACCCAACTGGTTTGCGAATTGCTTTGAATGAATTATCTGATCGTTACCAAAAACCAGTTTTTGTAGTGGAAAATGGCTTAGGTGCTATTGATAAACCAGATGCTAACCACTACGTGGCTGATGATTATCGCATTGATTACTTGAAAAAGCATATTGAAGCTATTCGTGAAGCTATTGATGATGGTGTTGATGTGATGGGCTATACGCCATGGGGTTGTATTGATTTAGTAAGTGCTTCCACCGGTGAAATGGCTAAGCGTTACGGATTCATTTATGTTGATGAAGATAATGAATGCCAAGGAACATTCAAGCGTTACAAGAAAAAATCATTTGATTGGTATAAGCAAGTCATTGCTACCAATGGTGATAATTTAGGTTAATATTTAGTTATTTGGTTGAAGTTCAAGACTTTCAAGAATTAGACTTTGGTTGGGTTGCCAAAGTTTATTTTGCGAAAGTCTTTTTTTGTGGAGGAGGCAAAATGCACTACATTTTATTATTAATTATTGTATGGTTCGGAGCATTATTTTTAGGAAAACTGTGTACGCGCATTCACTTGCCTAGTATTATTGGTCAATTACTAGCGGGTATTATTGTTGGACCAACATTGTTAAATTGGTTCCAACCGGATAAAATTACGCATTTATTTGCAGATTTAGGCTTGATTGTTCTAATGTTTTTGGCTGGTATGACCAGTGATTGGCGAACATTACGCAAATATTGGCGTGCTAGCTTGATTACAGCTCTGGGCGGGATGTTGGTTCCGCTAATTTTGCTGATTGGTTGGGGACGTTGGCAACATTTACCCATGAATTCCAGTGTTTTTGTCGGAATTATCTTTGCAGCAACTTCTGTAGCTGTTTCAGTGGCAGTACTCCAAGAATGGGGACAGCTGAAAAGTAAAGCAGGACAAATTATTTTAGGAGCTGCCGTCATAGATGATTTGTTAGCCATATTATTAGTAAGTGTGTTCAACAGTTTGCAACACGACGGAAATGGTACAGTTAGTCTTTGGTGGGCAGTAGTTTATTTACTTTTTATTATTAGTGCTTTTTGGTTTATCAAAAAATTGTTTAGATTCGTCCAAAAATATTTGGCTTTACCGCAAGCCGTTTTGCTGTTTAGCTTGATTTGGTGTTTTGGCAATGCTTATTTGGCAGAATTAACAGGTTTAAGCATGGTTTTTGGTGCATTTATTGCAGGGCTAATTTGGAATGAATTACCTAACAATCAAATAATCAATGAACAATGGACTGCGCTTAGTTCAGGATTTTTGGCGCCATTATTTTTTCTGCAAGTGGGTTTGCAATTGAATTTGCATACTTTGAATGGTAATTGGATCAATTTATTGATTTTGTTGATATTAGCAGTGCTGACAAAATTTATTGGCGCTGGATTAGGTGCTTTGGTGGTTCACTTGCCATGGAAATCAGCCGGTATGATTGGAGTAGCGATGATTTCCCGCGGTGAAATGGCTTTAATTTTAGTACAAATTGGTTTGAGTAAGCAGCTTATTAGTGGTTCAAACTATGCTTTAATTGTAGCTGTCATTATTCTGACGACGATTATAACACCTCTTTTACTGTCTTTATTTAAATTAAAATCAAGATAATTGCTTTTTAGCAGCCAGATCGCTAAATTGAAGACAGAAAACGGGGAGGATAAAATTATGGCAGATAAATTAACAACGCAAGCTGGACAACCTTGGGCTGATAACAACCATTCACAAACAGCTGGTGAACGCGGTCCAGTATTGTTGCAAGATTACCAATTGTTAGAGAAGTTGGCGCATTTCAATCGTGAGCGGATTCCTGAACGTGTAGTACATGCTAAAGGTGCGGGAGCGCAGGGCTTTTTTGAGTTGACGCAAGATATGAGTGCTTACACACAAGCAGATTTATTTAATGGTGTGGGCAAAAAGACGCCGATGATTATTCGCTTTTCGCAAGTAGCAGGAGAAATGGGCTATCCAGATACCATTCGTGATGTGCGAGGCTTTGCGTTGCGTTTTTATACGCAAGAAGGTAATTATGATATTGTAGGTAATAATACGCCAGTCTTTTTTGTCAATGATCCGCTGAAGTTTCCCGATTTTATCCATTCACAAAAACGTGACCCCAAGACACATTTGCGTGACAATAATATGCAATGGGATTTTTGGGCACACTCACCCGAATCCGTCCATCAAGTTACTTATTTGATGGGTGATCGCGGCAATCCAGCTAGTTATCGTAATATGGATGGCTTTGGTAGCCATACTTTTAAGTGGATCAATGCCACTGGAAAGCAATTTTGGGTGAAATATCATTTTGTGACACAGCAAGGTGTCAAAAATATGACTGATGAAACGGCAGCTAAGATTGCCAGTCAAGATACGGATTATTTATTACATGATTTGTTTGATGCGATTGAACAGCATGATTATCCGAAGTGGGATGTTTGTGTGCAAATTTTGCCTTATGAAGAAGGTTTGCAATATCACGATGATATTTTTGATGTGACGAAAGTCGTTTCGCATCATGATTATCCATTGATTAAAATTGGTGAATTTACTTTAGACCGTAACCCAGAAAATTATTTTGATGAAGTTGAAGAAGCTGCATTTTCTCCTGCAAATTTAGTACCCGGTGTGGAAACTTCACCGGATAAATTGCTGCAAGGACGGTTGTTTGGTTATAAGGATGCGCAGCGTTATCGTCTAGGTGCTAATTATGAGAAATTACCGATCAACCAGCCAGTGAATGCGGTGCATAATTATGAGCGTGATGGATTAATGTCGCAAGGACAAGATGCGAGTGTGAATTATGAGCCGAATAGTTATGACGGTCCCAAAGAAGATCGCGCAGCTAGTATTCATGGCGATGAAGTCAGTGGGCGGATTAGTGAGTCGCGACCATATGATAAGGATTATTACACGGCAGCGGGTAAGTTGTATCACGTTATGACAGCACCAGAGCAAGAGCGTTTGATTCAGACGATTGCGAATAATTTTGAAACGGTGCAAAAAGATGAAATTAAGATTTTAGCAACTCGGCAATTTTATCAAGCAGATCATGAATATGGTGAGCGTGTTGCTGGAGCAGCGGGCTTAGATATGAAAGATATTGCCGACTAATGATGTAAGTTTAAAAATATTTATTATGCAAGCTATATTGTGATTTTGAATCATAGTATAGCTTTTTTTGTGAAGGAAATTGGATCTGGTGAATGTAAAGAAAAATGATATATTAATAATATACTTAATTATCTTGGGGAGATACTTATTATGAAACAATGCCAAAATCTAAGTATAAATATAATTGTATAGCAAAAGCTCAGACTACCAACGTGGTCTGAGCTTTTTGTGTTGTTGAATGGGGAGGTGGGAACGTTTGCGAGAATGGCTGAACCGGAATCCTAAGTCTAAAAAGCATTTAAAGTGTTTGTTGGTTTTTTTGATTATTATTTTAGGTATTGTTTTAGCGATCCATGTTCATCATGTAAAAGTGCAACAAAGTATTGATAATGAAATAAATAGTCATAAAAAAGAAATTGAGCACTTTGTCAAGGTGCATGATGAACATCATCGAATAAAAAATGTAACAGTTGATTATAAGAGCTCCAAGTATAGTCCAGCTGGTGGATTGATGGTTGAGGCTTATGTAAATCACGATAAAAAATTAAATTATTGCGTTGATCTTATATATTATGATCAAGAAGATAAGCACGGTAAATATCATCTGGTATTGGACTCAGGTTCTGGAACAATGAGTACAGAATTATATAATTTGTTGGGAGAGAAAATAATTGGCAATTAAAATGTTAGATTGGTCCCAGTTAAATAGTAATCAAATGCACGATTTTGTGCTGAAAGAATATAAAGATAATTTAAAGATAGGGGATCCTGTATATATAGGTGATGACATCGCAGGTTTTGTTGTAGCAAAACCTGGCAATAAAAAAACGGGTGAGCAAGCTTTGATCATTTCTAACAGTCCTAAAGGTACACCAGCGGATGACATTAAGCATATTGCCGTGATGTACCAAGGCAGTAGTTCGCCAGTGACTGAAGATGGCTTGATTGATTGGTATTTCAATGATCTGCAAATGGTCAAGAATATGATTGATCCACAAGTTAATGCACCTAAGCCTATGGATATGACCAGTACCGAAATTCCTTCTTTGGATATGCAAATTAATCCGCAACGTTACAAGAATAAGATGCCTGGACAATTAACTTCTTCTGCGCAAACATTGCGTGATGCTTTTAGGGATTACAAAAACGCTGATGTAACAGTTTTAGGACATTCCCTGGGCTCGTCAGATGGACAAGTGGCGCTGGCTTCATTATCTGATGAAAATTTAAAACGTTTAGCTGGTGCTTATTTATTCGAAGGACCCAATATTTTTACACTATTAAATAAGAAGCAAAAAGCAGTGGCTTTAAAGCTACCTAAGTATCATGTGCTGAATTTTGTGGATTTAAACGATGTGGTAACGGTGGGCTATGGTGCGGATATACCAACGGTTGGTGCAGTTAAATATACTGATACTAACTTTGTGGATGATATCGTAAAGCAGCATATGCAGTATCCGAAAGATGGTGTTTTGAAGACATTGCCCAATGGTGAGCTTAAACTAACTAGCTATGCTAAAGCGCGCGCTGCAGCTAAGAAAAATCACCCGTATGGAAGTATTATTACTAAGCATTTTAAAGGTTTAACTAAGAAATTTGTGGGGAAGAATGTTTCTGCAGGTGCAAGTTCTAAAATAATGCTTGATGATACAGAATTGAATGATCTTGCCACTAAAATGAATAGTCATATCAATGAGGATATGCAAGCAATTGTAGCTGATTGTCAGCGCTATATAGCGGAAAGTGAACAAGATTGGCACACCGTTTTTCAAGGAGCGCACGAAATTGCACCGCATTTGGAACACGATGAAATTATGGGACTATTGGCACAAGTAGGCTGTACGCAGAATAATTTTGTGCAACAACCCAATGCTGTTTACAGCCAACATATTCAAAAGGCGCAAACTTTAATGACGGATTTTAGCAATACTGCCAAACATTTACGGCAAAGTGGCACAATTTTGGATGAAGCAGACGATAATACGGGGGAGCTTTTTGATTAATGTCAGATAAAAAAGATAAAATTAGACAAGAACAGCGTCGGTTGCAGCAAGCATACGAAGAAAAATTGACGGATTTGACCAGGCAACAACGGCAAATTGAGCAACAAGCTCAAGAAACAGCGCAGCGGGGAAGCTATTGGTTACATAAGGTAGATCCCACAGCCACCAATCAGGAAGTTTATCATTTGGTGGAGGAGTATCAAGCACAAACTCAAGATATTATTACTCATCAACGGCGACAAATCAGTAACGAATATGAGCAACAAAGCACAGCTTTAAGACGAAAATTGGAGGAGCAATAAATGAAGGATGCTTTACAAGATGTGCAAAAAAATTTAGAAAAGCAACTAGTTGTTTTGTATGCGCAACACGCTATGGCTACAAGTCAGTCTAAGCATGCTCGTAATAAGAGTGCGTTAGCCACACAAATGGTTGATGCACAAGGCACGCAGAAAAATACGCTGCAAAATTTAGATTCAGCTATCAAGGGAGTAGGCGGCCAAAAAGCCCAAGATAGTATTGCACAAAAAATTGAACGCATGAAATAATTTATCACATAATAAAAATACCACTCCGTGTGGAGTGGCGTTTTTATTATTGTAAATGTTGTTTAATCAATTTATTTTGTAAATCAGCTAATTTTTGCGTAATGTAAACTGGGTAGGCATCAGGATTGACGATCCGCAAAGTAGCAGTCGGTAATTCAGCCAACTTGGTTTTACAATAGGATTGAATCTGCAAGACTTCCGGTAACTCAGTGACACTTTGGCCTTGCTCCATGACGATTTGTGACAAAGCGACCGCCTCAAAATCATTTAAAGTAGTCTGACTCGTCGTAGATAAAGGATTGGAATCAATCACTTGTAAAGGTGCTTGTAAATTTTCTTCGTTTAAAGCGATCACATCAGCGAAAGCTTTTTTAGTTTTGGAATTATATAAACGATAGGTTTTTTTGACACCTGGCAAAGTTAATTTGTCCCGGTTAGCACTGACTTTAATTTTGGGGATCAATTGACCATCGTCAATAATAGCAGCCAACTTGTAAACACCGCTTAAAACAGGTGAAGAAGCGCTAGTAATTAACTTTTCACCGACGCCAAAACTATCAATTGGAGCTCCTTCTTGCAACAGTGATTGGATAACTTGTTCATCTAAAGCATTGGATACAGTAATCTTAATCTGCTGCAATCCCGCATCATCTAGCATTTGTCGTGCTTGTTTAGTTAATTGGGCAATGTCGCCAGAATCAATCCGAATACCGCCTTGTACGTTATATCCGGCTTGTTGTAACTGTTGAAAAACGGTAATGGCATTAGGTACACCCGATTGCAAAACATCATATGTGTCAACTAAAAAAGAAGCATTGTCAGGATAAATTTCAGCCCATTTTTGAAAAGCAATTAATTCGTTTGGGAAAGATTCGACCCAAGCATGCGCCATTGTTCCGGCAGCAGGAATAGCAAATTCTTTAGCAGCAAACACGTTAGAAGTGCTTGCACAACCGCCAATTACGGCTGCTCGAGCTCCATAAATCGCACTGTCTGGTCCTTGAGCACGTCGAGCGCCAAATTCCATTACGGGTTTATTTTGTGCCGCAAAAGTGATCCGTCGTGCTTTAGTAGCAATTAAAGATTGGTGATTGAGCATATTTAAAACCAGTGTCTCAATTAGTTGTGTTTGAATTAACGGACCACGTACGCTCATGATCGGCTCGCGCGGAAAGACAGGTGTACCTTCAGGAATAGCAGTAATTTGGCAATCGAAATGAAAATTACGCAAGTAATCTATGAAATCGTCACTGAAGATTGCTAGGGACTGTAAATATGTTAAATCATCATCATTAAAGTGAAAATCTTGCACCGCATTGACGACTTGCTGCAAGCCAGCATTAATAATAAAACTGCCATTATCAGGAATTTTACGAAAGAAGACATCAAATACGCCTTGTTTGTCCTGAGAGACGGCGTCATAACCATTAGACATCGTGAACTCATACAAGTCAGTCAGCATTGCTAAATTTCTCATTGTTATTTGTTCCTCACAAGTTTTTAAAAATAAATTCTATCACGCTTAGTATAGCATTTGCTGGTCCTGATGAAAAAATAATCATAAAGATTACTCGTTTTGAACATTTACTGTGCGCAAAAATGTTTTAAGATTAACTTGATTAAACGAGGTGTATGTAATTGCGAAAATTAGATAATATTTTAGGAACTTTATATGGGCAGGCTATTGGTGATGCGATGGGTATGCCAACGGAATTGTGGTCGCAAGAGCAGATTGCACAAGCTTTTCCGCAGGGCATTACCAATTTCGTGGCTGGACCAGCAACTAATGATATTGCGCGTTATTTTGATCGTGGTGAGTACACTGATGACACCAATCAAGCACTAGTCATTTTGGATTCGCTTATTCAGACTGAGTGGCAGCCCCAGACTACTAATTTAGTGCAGCATTTACTACAATGGGCGCAGCAAGTTAATGCTTGGGACAATAATGTTTTAGGTCCTAGTAGCAAGGCAGCTTTAACTTTAGCAAAAGCTGGCAAAAAAACTGCTGCTGTAACAGCGCAAGCGGTCACTAATGGGGCTGCAATGCGAATTGCCCCGATCGGCGCGCTTTTTGAACCAGCAGAATTAGACCAACTAGTTGATCTGGTTGTAGCCGTTACCCAGGTTACTCATTCTAGTGATGTGGCTTACAGTGGCGCCTGTTTGATTGCTGGTGCAGTCACAGCAGCACAAGCAGGCTATGCTTGGGATGAATTGGTCAAGTATGCTTTAAAGGCTAGTGATTTAGGCTTTTTGCAAGGCTGTCCTACATGGGCTGCTAAAATACACAATCGTGTAGATATGGCGATTGCTCTTGCAAGACAATATAGCGGACAACCACAAGATTTTCGACGTGCAATTTATGATACGATCGGCACGGGAACCATGCTTTCTGAAAGTGTACCCGCAGCTTTAGCGATTGCTTATTATTTTCGTGATGTTGAACAATGCGCTTTATTTTGTGCTAATTTGGGTGGTGATACCGATACGATTGGTGCTATGGCAACGGCAATTTGTGGCGCTGCGCAAGGTGCCAAACGAATTAAGCCTGCTTGGCGCCAACTAATTAATCAACAAAATCCGCAACATGATTTGTCATATTTGGCACAACAAATGATGCAATATACTTCTTATAGGTAGGAGATAAATAATAACTATGCAAAAAGAAGAAAATGTAGTACCTGTTACTGAACGTAATTTGACTCCCAAGGCTTTATTTTATAATTGGTTTGCCGCAAACATTGGCATTATGGGCTTTGTCTACGGTGCAATTATTGTCAGTTATCATCTATCTCTGGCACAAGCCTTATTAGCTGCTTTAATTGGTGCTTTGTCGTTCGTTTTTCCAGGTTTTATTGCCGTGATTGGACAAAAAAATGGTATTACCACTTTTAAATTAAGTCGTGTTGCTTTTGGTCGTCAAGGCAATAAAATTCCCAACTTAATTGCGTGGTTTAACATGGTTGGTTGGCTAGCAGTTAACGTTGTTACGGGTACATTATTATTTGTGGCGATGTTGCAGACTTTACATTTGCCTAAAAATTCTTTTACCATTTTAGGCTGTTTAGTAGTTTTTGGTGGTTTAATTATTGGATCAGGATTTTTGAATGAAACGCTTCTTGCTAAATTACAATCTTTAATTAGTTGGATTTTTGGAATCGCAACTTTAATTATTTTTTTGTTCTTTGTTGGTAAAACGCAATGGCCTAAAGCGCTAGCTATGACACACGGTTCTTGGAGCGCTGGTTTTTGGCCTGCAGTCAGTATTATTGCTGCGGGATCGGGAATTTCTTGGTCAATGGCTGCTGCGGACTGGGGTGCTTATGTGCAACCGCAAATTAAGCATGGCAGAACTTTTTGGTCAACCACTTTAGGGGGTGCTTTACCGTTATTTATATTGATGGTCGGTGGAATTTTTTTAAGTACTAGTGCACCTAATTTAGCGACTAGTAGCGATCCTTACCGAATTATGTATGGTGTTTTACCTACTTGGATGGGATTATTTTATTTCCTAGTTGCTGCCGGCGGTTTAGTGCCTCAGTGTATGATTTCGTTTCGCTCCGCACGTATTAATTTACAAACTCTCGGCATTAAAACTTCTCAGCTTAGTTCACTAATTTTGCATAGTCTGTTAGTGTTAGGAATTGCTAGTTATGTATTATTTGTAGCGCAAGATTTCTTAAGTAGTTTTGAGTTGTTTTTGAACTTTTTGGGAATTTGTTTGGTGACTTGGTTGGCAGTATTTTTGTGTGATTACTTATTTTACCGGCGGCAAGGTTACGATCTGGCTTTATTACAAATCCATTATCGTTGGCGCAGTATTATTGTTTGGTTATTGGCAACTAGCAGTGGTCTACTATTTACCAACAATGCTGTTTGGCAAGGACCGTTTGCACGAGGTGTTTTCCGTGACAATAGTTTAGGCGTTTTTGTGGCAGGATTTTTCGCATTATTTTTAATGGGACTAATTTATCTGATAGATCAGAGGTATCGCAAATGACAACAAAAGTATTAGTTATCGGGGCAGCTTTGGTTGATCTTATGACTAATGTTGACCATTTGCCACACGCAGGTGAAGATATTAGCGCGGATACGCCCAAAATAACGGTGGGTGGTTGTGCATTAAATGTTTGCAGCGCATTACAAAAAAACAATATTGCCGTGGATCTTTTAATTCCCGTCGGACAAGGTCCTTATGCCCAAATCATTCAAAAGCAATTTATCCAACATAATATCCACTCTTTAATAACTCCGCAGAAAAGCGACAATGGATGGGATTTATGCTTAGTGGAGGCAAATGGTGAGCGTAGTTTTGTGACTTTTGCTGGTGTGGAGCAGTCTTGGCAAGAAGATTGGTTTGTTAATTGTGACTGGTCAAATTATCAATATATCTATTTGAGTGGCTATGAGTTGGAAAATAAAACTAGTGCCCAAATTATTTTGCGACAATTACGGCAAAATGCATCGCAAATACCGATTTTATTCGATGCTTCACCAAGAATAGGCGCACTAGATCCCACTATTTTGCGAGAATTGTGGCAATTGTCAGTGATTGTTCACGCCAATCAAGCAGAATTAGCAATACTGGCAACACAAGCAACATCGCTCAAACAGCAATTGTTTCACGTGAAGCAATTGACGCAAATGCCTGTGATAGCAACGTTAGGCGCACATGGAACAATCTATTTACTTGACAATGAGTGCATTTTAGTGCCAGGTGAAGCTGCTGTGAAAATTCAAAATACTAGTGGCGCGGGTGATGCCCATTGTGGTGGTCTTTTAGTGGCTAAAATGCAAAATAAAACTTGGCCACGAGCTATACAATTCGCCAATGAATTAGCAGCATTAGTAGTTCAAAAAGCAGCAAGTAATTTTTATTAAAAAATAAGTGAAGTTCTTTTTTGAACTTCACTTATTTTTGTATTTTGCTAGTAATTCACTCAATACTTGTGCGCATACGTAACCTAAAGCAATAGCTCCTGTCAATAATACAACATGAAAAATTTGGGTTAAGGCGGTGGCTTCTTTTTTATTGAAAAACAACTCTAAAGCTTGATAAGCACTGGCTCCGGGAACTAAGGGAACCAGACCAGGGATATTAAAAACGGTACTCGGTTGGCGCCTTATACGCGCTAAAATGCTGCCCACGATGCCAACAACTAAGGCTGCGATGAAATTAGCAGGGATTTTACCAACGCTTATCTGCACCAATAGCCAGTATGTCATCCAGCCGATACAGCCGGATAGACCAGCCCAAATGAGCTCTTGCTTGCGAACTTGGATGAACAAGCCAAAAGCGATGGTGCCCACAAAGCTTAGAATGATTTGCACCAGTAAATGATAAAGTATTGTCATGATTTTTCCTCACAAACATAAGTAAAAGCTAATACCAACGCCGACCGCAATCGCTCCAACGACGCCCAAGGATTCTACTCCCCGTTCTGTGCCCGCTAATATATTACCCTCAATCAAATCACGTAACGCATTAGTCATCGGCACACCCGGCACTAAAGGCATTACAGCACCGATAATAATATTGTTCAAATTTTGTCCGAGATCATGTTGCACTAAAACAATTGCAGTAATTGCAATGACAAAAGCGCCTAACAACTCGCCCATAAAACGGATCCGTAATCGCTGATTGACAATGATCGAAAGCCAATAGCCTAGAGCGCCTAAAATAAAAGCTGCGGGAAAATCCCACCAATCATATAATTGCGTAAATATAATCATTAGGCATGCACTTTCTAGACCGGCGCCGAGGGTTTGCACTAATAATGAAAATAATTTGGGTTCTTTGAGAATGACTAATAATTTTTTGTGAAATGTATCTAAAGATATTTCCTGATGCTCAAAAGCGCGTGATAGTGTATTAACCTGCGAAATTCGGTGCATATCAATGCCACGATGATCAATTTGCATAAATCTAGTGTAAGGAGCTTTTTGAAAACTGGCTAAAACGCCTGTCAAACTAGTAAATGCGGCACTACTAACAACATCGCCACAATCGGCAATATGTTTCATCGTATCTTCGACACGATACATTTCCGACCCCGACTCAATTAAAATACGTCCTGCTAATAAGCATACTTCCATTAATTTATCTTCTTGTTGCACCTTGCCACCTGCTTTAAGTAAATTAATAACTTGATTGATAACATTATACTATACTCAATGTGAGCAATTGGTTAGGAGTGAAGGAAAATGCAAATAGCTATCATGGGCGGTTCGGGTTATGTGGGACAAGCTTTATTAGCTAAATTAGTAATGATACCTAATTATGATGTGGTTAGTTTATCGCGCTCTGGCGGTGATAAAGTGCAGCAACTATGGAAAAAGCAGGTAACCTTTATAAAAACCGATTTTGTGCATGATCAAAATTGGCAATCGGCAATTCAATCAGCAGATTGGGTTATTGATTTAGTAGGCATATTGCATGAGCATACTCGCCAACAAATTACGTATTATAATGCTAGTTTTTTGCCTGCACAAAAAGTTATTGATTATTTAGCAGAGCATCATTCATCCGCTAAATTTGTTTTTATGGCAGCTAATTGGGTGCCACGTAGTATGAACAAATATTTGTTTTATAAAGAAAAAGTTATCATTTATGCGCGCAAAAAATTGCCACAACAGACAATTGTTTTGTATCCCAATTTAATTTACGATCGCAAACGCAAGTCAAGTTGGCTATTGGCTCAGCTTTTAAAAGTGATTAATCGTTTTAGTAATGTACGACTATACCCTGACCAATTAACCAAGTTAACTGATGAAATTGTGCAAATCATTGCTGGTAAGCCGAGTTATCTAACTGCCAAACGTTAATATAAAAAAGCCTCCATATGAGGGAGGCTTTAAATGTGTGGTATGAATTTGATAAAAACTTCACTAAGGTGCTCCAAAGAAGTGGGATGATCGCTGTATAACCAGTGCCTGATCAATTCTACATCACCAGCCACAGCATAACGTTGTTCTTCTTTGGTCTCCTTATAAATATTAATTTTATGGGCAATTTCCAGTGCATTTTGCTTAAATGAATCAATGCAATCAGAACTGAGTAAAACCCTAAAAGACTTAGCATTCATTTGGATATATTTCAAAAAACTATGCACATAATGATCATAATTACTATGATAATCATCCAAATGTTTGCTGGTAGTAAAAAACTCTGAAATAATCCTTTTGTAATATTGCTGAATATCGTCTAAAACCTCATCCAAGCTCTTATAATAATGATAAAAAGTAGAACGATTAATATGAGCATATCGGCACACTTGGGTAATAGTGACGTGGTGCATGTCATTATGTTGAAGTAAATCTATTAAAGAACGAGCAATTTTATATTTAGCAGTCAGTTTTGTCGGGATAGTACTATCCATAAAATTACCTCCTGAAAAAGAAGTTAGTTCTCATACTGCAACAATATTCTGCCCCAAGTGTACATCATTTTTTAAGTTAAAACTATATTTTTTGTTAAAAATTGTGATAGTGTGTGTGCGTTTATTAGCACGCATAATTGTCATAATATTAAAAATAATAGACTGCCATATTTAATTGCTTGCCGCCCAATTAGTTAGATATTTGTCTAAATAATTTAAATAATTATGTCTTTTTTTATCAGTACTATGATCAATACTACCGAAATTTTTCCACGTTATTTTTTTGAATTTTAATTGCTTTAAAGTACTTTTTATAAAAACACTACTGATTGCATTGCCACAAAATAATCTCAAATAAAAAGTTGGTGACGTAGAAGTTGTAAGAACTAATGTTTTTTGTATATTATTTAAATTTCCTATAACTCCGGTTTTACCAACGTTATATGCAAATTTTTTCTTCATTATTTTATCTATGAAGCCCTTAATCATTGCTGGCGTATCATTCCACCAAACTGGAAAAATAAATATAACCTTATTTGATTGTTGGATAATATGCTGATAACGCTCAACTAAATGATCTGTTGTTTCCCCCTTATTAAATAAGGCCAACTCTGCAGTAGAATATAATGCATTAAAATTATCCGCATATAAATCTATCAAATGATAATTATTATTAATTTTTTTAAGAGCTGTGGTCACCGTATTTAAAATAGCATGATTAAAACTTTTACTATACGGATGGGCATAAATAATTGATGTATACATAGCCAGTTATTACCTCATTATATTTTTGTTTTATTAAGTACGGATAAAGCTTTTAAAAGGATCCCAACAGTTCAATTTCTCATTGGTTATTTGAGAAATTATTTTCATCCTTATAAATTTAATACAATGATATTTTAGCAACTGATAATGACAATGTCATTAATAATTTATTTTGTATATATTTTTTTATTAATTATGTAGTATAAAAATAACTATATTTTAATTAATTGTAATGTATATAATAAACTGCAAAAATCAGGCTTCACTTAATAATTGAATAAAAAGTTGCCCAATAAAAAATAACAATGACTCTTGCAAGACACTGTTATTTTTTATTTAGTTAGATATTTTTTGATTTCACCGGCAGTGCAAGTTTTGATGCCGTGCGCAGTTTTTACAAGCAAGTGTCCTTTTGCATCAACGTCAACTGCCGTGCCCCTTATTTGCTGGTCACCTATTTGCACGACGACTTGTTGTCCGAGTGTCACTAAATGCTTCTTATATTGTGTCAAAAAAGCGCCTTGCAAATAATTATCTTTTTCCTGTTCTAATTGAATGGCTAGTTGTGCTATGAAATTATAAATGCTGGTAGCGGCAGGATTTTCGGATAACAAATTGGTACTTGTGGTCAACTGCTTATCAATGTGCGGCTGATACAAATTTAGTCCAATGCCAATGATAGCAGTAGTCGGAGCAATTGTTTCAACTAGAATGCCAGCAATTTTTTTGTTGTTCAGTAGTAAATCGTTCACCCACTTAATTTGTGTATCTATTTGAAAAATCTGCTGAATGACTTGATGTAATTGCCAGGCAATGCCGGTGGTTAATAGACCAATATTCGACGTTTTTAGTCCGGCAATATTCACGGCTAGTGAGAAATACATGCCACCTAATCCGGAAATGAAATGACGCTTGTGTGTACCATAACCAGATGTTTGCTGATCGCTCAAAATAAGTTGTGGTGCTGTCAACGATGTATTGGCTAAATGCTGTTTAAGCAGTTGATTAGTAGAAGAAACTTGCTTGAACCAATGACTTTCGATATCTGTATATTTTAATAACGCACGCAATTTTTCTTGCTTGATCATTGAAATATTACTCATAAATAGTCTCCATAATTTTATCAGAATATAATATTAATTTGATATACAAAATATATCTTGGGCAATTATGACTAAAAAAGATTACATACTGAAAAGATCAACCTTAATTATATAATATTTGGCGAGCAAAATTTGACATTTTTGACAATATGCAATAATATACTGCCATCGAACACTTTGATGTTTGAAATAAATTGAAGGGGGATGTTAATTTCAAAATGGAGATGAACTCAAGCGAGATACAAGCGTTGATACCCAATCGTTATCCGTTGTTTTACATGGATGGCGTTGAAGAAATTGAAACTGACAAATCGATCAGTGCTATCAAAAATGTGACCGTTGATGAATCTTTCGTTAATAGTTATCTTCCTGGAAAGTTTATTATGCCTGCGACTTTGATTCTTGAATCACTGGCACAAGCTGCTTCCATTTTTATTTTGAAATCACCAAAATTTAAAAATAAAACAGCCTATTTGGGTGGGATTCCAAAGTCTGAAATCTTGCAAGATGTCAAAGCGGGAGATCAGTTACAGTTAAAAGTAGAACTAAAAAAACAACGCCAAAATATTGGACTAGTAGATTGTGTGGCTTTGGTCGATGAACAACCCGTGGTGACAGCAGAATTGATGTTTATCGTTGAAGATGTTGAATAGGTCGGCTCTTTTCCATTATGCTACAACTATTTTGGCTGACAAATTAGGAGTTGCATGAATGGAAGATAAATTAAGGCGCATCAATCAATTGTTAACTATTGTCTATAATGATATTTTGCGTGTAGAAGAACAAGAACTAAGAAAAAGTAAGTTTAAAGATATTTCCATCAAAGAGGTTCACGCCATTGACGCCATTTCTATGTATGATCATAAAACTAGTTCGCAATTGGCCCAAGAATTGATGATTACACCTGGAACAGTTACGACCATGGTTAAGAATTTAGTTCGCAAGGGTTATGTGGTACGTATTTATGGTGAAGATGATCATCGTATTGTTCGCTTAGGGTTAACACGTAAAGGACGTTTGGTTTATCGGTCACATGATTATTTTCATCGCCAGATGGTGGAGAAATTCATCGAGGATTTCAATGATGATCAGGTGATGATTATTGAACATGCGCTATTAAATTTGCGAGCTTTTTTGGAATTTCCCGCTCACATTGATGATGCAAAGGAGTAATTCCTTTTATGGGATTGAAAATTGTACGAACGGCACACTATGTACCAGAAAAAATTGTAACAAACAATGATTTGACAGCTTTCATGGAAACTTCTGATGAGTGGATTTCTTCGCGCACGGGTATTAAAGAGCGTCACATTGCACAAAAACAACAAACTTCTGATTTAGGTTTGGCTGTAGGACAACAGTTGTTACAGCAAGCTGATTGGTCACCACAAGATTTGGATTTTATTATCGTTGCAACAATGTCACCGGATTATTTGACGCCATCTACAGCGGCAATTATTCAAGGTAAGTTGCAAGCAACTAATGCTTTTGCTTTCGATATTAACGCAGCATGTTCCGGCTTTATTTATGCCTTGAGTGTAGCTGATAAAATCTTGAATACCAAAGTTCGACGAGGCATGATTATCGGTGCGGAAACTTTATCCAAGCTAGTTGATTGGCATGAACGTTCTACAGCGGTTTTGTTCGGCGATGGCGCCGGTGGCGTTTTGGTTGAGCATGATGACCAAGAGCAATCTGCGGTAATTGCAGAAGATTTACAAACTTTTGGTAGTGATGGTCAATCTTTGACAGCGGGATATCAGCCCATGAATTCGCTGTTTAATAATGATTCAGTGGATTCACATGCGCATTATTTTGAAATGGATGGTCGCGCTGTATATCGCTTTGCGACACACGAGGTTCCTAGTTCTATCATGCGGACTTTGCAGCAAGCGAAGTGGGAACCTGGAGAAGTGGATTGGTTTGTGTTGCATCAAGCTAATCTGCGGATTATTAAATCTATTGCTCGTCATTTGCAACAACCAGAAACAAAGTTTTTAACTAATGTGGCTCATTTTGGTAATACTTCTGCAGCAAGCGTGCCGATATTATTGGATGAAGCTGTAAACAATCAGCAGATTGATCGTGGACAAAAGTTGATTTTAAGTGGCTTTGGTGGCGGATTAACTGCTGGCAGTATTGCACTAATTTATTAAATTTAAGGAGTTTTTAAAATGACAGATAACGAAATTTTTGACAAAGTAAAAGAAATTATTGTGGACCAAACGGGTGAAGATGAAGCTGATGTTAAATTAGAAGCTGATATCAAAGACGATTTAAATGCTGATAGTTTGGATATTTTTGAAGTTATTAATGAATTAGAAGACGAATTTGACATCAAGATCGAAAACGAAGAAGGCATTAAAACTGTTGGTGACTTGGTAGATTTCGTCAAAGCACAATTAGCAACGGAAGAAGGTTAATCATGGAATTAAGCCCATTTATGAAGAGTTTGGGACTTAAGTATCCAATTTTCCAAGGTGGGATGGCTTGGGTTGCTGATGGAAAATTGGCAGCTGCAGTTTCTAACGCCGGTGGCTTAGGTATTATTGGGGCAGGTAATGCGCCCGGTAGTGCAATGGCTGAAGAAATTAAGATTGCTAAGTCACTAACTGATCGTCCCTTTGGAGTTAATGTAATGCTCCTTTCACCACACGTTGAAGAAGTGGTGAAAGTAATTCTTGAAAATAAAGATAATATTACTTTAGTAACAACAGGTGCTGGTAATCCATCCACTTATCTAAAACAATTTAAAGAAGCTAACATCAAGGTTATCCCAGTTGTTGGCTCTGTTGCTTTGGCTAAAATGATGGAAAGGGTTGGCGCCGACGCTGTGGTTGCCGAAGGTATGGAATCAGGCGGGCATATTGGTCGCTTGACAACGATGGCTTTAGTACCGCAAGTAGTTGATGCTGTAAATATTCCTGTGATTGCCGCTGGTGGTATCGGTGATGGTCGCGGAATGGCAGCTGCTTTCATGCTTGGCGCTCAAGGTGTTCAAATGGGAACCCGCTTTTTGGTAGCTGAAGAATCCAAAGTGCACCCCGTTTATAAGAAAGCTGTTTTAAAAGCTAAAGATATTGATACGATGGTAACTGGTGATTTTGCTGGACATCCTTCTCGTGTCATTAAAAATAAAATGGCTCGTAATTATATTAACTTGGAAAAAGCTGAAGCAGCTAAAGATAATCCTGATTACTCTGCTCTTGAGGAATTAGGTAACGGTAGTTTGCGGCGTGCTGTGCAAGATGGAGACGCCAAAACGGGTGCTTACATGGCTGGTGAAATTTCCGGTTTAGTTAAAAAAGAGCAACCCGCTGCTGAAATCTTGCATGATGTTTATGAACAGGCCGATAAGTTAATGGGTGGTGACAAGTAAACATTATGATTGGATTATTGTTTAGCGGTCAAGGTGCCCAAAAGACAGGTATTACGCAAGATATTTATGAAAAAATACCTAGTTATCGTCAAAGTATTGACCAAGCTTCCAGCATCTTAGGGTTAGATGTGGCTGGTTTATTGTTTGATGAGCAAAACGCTGACAAATTAGCGATGACCCAATATGCGCAACCCGTAATCGTGGCAATGAGTTATGGACTATTTCAATTAATTAAGGATTCATTACCAAAAAACAAATTTGGGACGGGTCTTAGTTTAGGTGAATACAGTGCTTTAGCTTGTGGTGGTTATGTTGGTTTTGCTACGGCTTTAAATTTAATAAAACGCCGCGGTGAGTTGATGCAACAAGCCAGTGATCAAACTGATAGTAAAATGGTCGCTGTTATGAAAGCTGATTTAGCTGATGTAGAAGCTGTTTGTAGAGCTACTAGTGATTTAGGAGCCATTGGTGTAGCTAACATTAATACACCAAAGCAAATTGTCATTGGTGGTCAAACAACCGCTGTTGATCAAGCTGCAGATCAGTTGGCAACAAAAAATAATGCTCGGATAATCCCCTTAGATGTCAGCGGGGCTTTTCACACGCCGGTTATGCAGCCTATTCAAGAACAGCTGCGACGTGAACTAGTTAAAGTCGACTGGCAAGAGGGGATTTTCCCCGTCTACAGCACAACTACGAAGACAGATTTTGTGCCACAACAACTAGCGCAAACATTGACAGATCAATTAGTTTCTACAACTTATTTTGCCGATACTTTGATGGAACATGGTCAAGGATTGGATGCAGTGATTGAAGTTGGTCCAGGTAAAACATTATTGTCGTTTGCCCGCAAAATTGTTCGTGGTGTTAAAACTTATCGTATCGATAGTCTGACGGATTTAGAGCAAACAATTGCAACGCTGGAGGCTAAATGATGGATTTAAAAGATAAAGTTGTTTTAGTTACTGGTAGTTCTCGTGGTATTGGCTTAGAAGTAGCACGAGCTTTTGCAATGCAAGGCGCGAATGTTGTTTTGAATGCGCGTAAGCCGATTGATGCAACGATTATTCAACAAATCAAAGATTTAGGCGTGAATTGTTGGGATATTAGTGCTAATGTTACCGATGTTGACTCTGTTAAAAATTTAATTAACAGTATTTTAGAGCAAGCTGGGCACTTGGATGTTGTAGTTAATAATGCTGGGATTGTTCGTGATGGTCTTTTAAATCGCATGTCTGAAGAAGATTTTAATTCAGTAGTAAAAACTAATTTAGTGGGTACTTTCAACGTGATTCGCCAATCTTTGCGCTCTATGTATAAGCAACGTTCTGGCTGTTTTATTAATATGGCTAGCGTGGTTGGCTTGACTGGTAATATTGGTCAAGCTAATTATGCTGCCAGTAAAGCCGGGATCATTGGTTTAACTAAGTCAGTGGCTCAAGAAGTTGCTTTACGTAATTTACGTTGTAACGCGATTGCGCCGGGAATGATTGATACACAAATGACTCAACAACTTAGCGACAAACGTCAAACTGAAATCATCAATCAGATTCCCTTGAAGCGTTTTGGTCAAATTAAAGAAGTAGCTGCTACGGCAGTCTTTTTAGCACAGAATGATTATATTACAGGGCAAACTATCACTGTTGATGGTGGCTTGACTATGCAGTAAGGAGAAAGCAATGAATAGAGTAGTAATTACAGGGATGGGAGCCTTAACTCCGATCGGTAATGATGTTGCCAGTTTTCAAGCTGGATTAGATGCTCAAAAAGTTGGTTTTGAACCTATATCTTATTTTGATTCAACTAAAACAGGCGTTACTTTAGCTGGTCAATTAGATGATTTTGATCCTTTAAAGCACTTAACTAAAAAAGACACCAAGAGAATGGATAAATTTACACAATATGCCATTTATGCTGCTGAAGAAGCAATGGCACAAGCTAAAATCACATCTGAAAATACAGATAGTGATCGCTTGGGTGTTATTTTTGGTAGTGGTATTGGTGGTTTAACAACAATTCAAGATCAAGTTATTAAGATGCATGATAAAGGCGCTGATCGTGTTTCGCCGATGTTTGTGCCAACAGCTATTGCTAATATGGCTGCCGGTAATTTATCTATGCGTTATCATGCGCATGGAATTTCCACGACCATTGTGACTGCCTGTGCTTCAGGTACTAACGCAATAGGTGAAGCCTTTCGCCGAGTTAAAGATGGCGATTGTGATGTCATGATTACTGGTGGTTCAGAAGCCTCAATCAATGAGATTGGGATTGCTGGATTTGCGGCTTTATCAACTTTGTCTACGGCAACCGACCCCACAAAAGCTAGTCTTCCTTTCGATGAGAATCGTTCTGGTTTTGTGATGGGTGAAGGTGCTGGTGTTTTAATTATTGAATCTTTGGATCATGCTCAACAACGTGATGCTGAAATTTTGGGTGAAATTGTTGGTTATGGTACAACTTCTGATTCTTATCATATTACTTCACCGGATCCTGCTGGTACCCAAGCTGCACGTGCCATGCAATTAGCAATGACGGAAGCTGGAGTTACTACTGAGCAAGTAGGCTATATTAATGCTCATGGTACAGCTACACAAGGTAATGATTCAGCCGAATCGAAAGCCATTAATCAACTGTTTGGTGTAGATAGTTCCGTTTTAGTATCCAGTACTAAGAGTATGACAGGACATTTGTTGGGAGCAACTGGTGCTATAGAAGCTGTGGCAACTGCTATGGCTTTGAAAAATGGTAAATTGCCGATTAACGTTGGTTTAACTAAGCAAGATGTTGCTTGCAACGTTAACTTGGTTAATGAGAATAATACGCAAACAGCCGTTGAATATGCCTTAAGTAATTCTTTTGGTTTTGGCGGACACAATGCCGTGTTAGCAATGAAGAGGTGGGAAAATTAATGACCTTTGCAGAGATTAAAGCGTTAATTGAACAAATTAATCAAAGTGAAATTCATGAATTTGATTTAGATTTCGATGGGGGACACTTGCATTTAAGTAAGCAAGATATTGCTACGATTCAGCAATCAGTTCCTGCTGCTCAACCAGCAGTAGCAGCTACTCAAGTTTCAACTAAGAATGATGATCAAGGTCAAACACCGACAATTAAGGCACCTTTAGTAGGTATTGTTTATTTGCAATCTGCACCTGATCAACCACCATTTAAAAAAGTAGGCGACCAGGTACAAAAAGGCGATGTTATTTGCGTGATTGAAGCCATGAAAATGATGACAGAAGTCAAAAGTGAAATTAGTGGTACCATTAGTGAAATTTTGGTATCCGATGAAGAAGTGGTTGAATACGATCAACCTTTGATGAAAGTAACACAATCCTAAGGGGGCAATTATGATAGAAATACAAGATAATCCCAACGTTTTGGACACTGTCCAAATCCAACAAATTTTACCACATCGTTATCCAATGCTTTTAGTAGATCGAGTATTAGATTGTAAAGCCGGTGAATATGCTATTGGACGTAAGAATGTGTCCATTAACGAGGACTTTTTTCAAGGACATTTCCCGGGCAATCCTGTGATGCCTGGGGCTTTGATTTTGGAAGCTTTGGCACAAACAGGAGCAATTGCTTTACTTTCTTTGCCAGAATTTAAAGGAAAAACTGCCTATTTTGGTGGTGTACGCAAAGCTAAATTCCGGCAAATGGTGCGTCCAGGAGACGTTTTACGCTTAGAAGTTGAATTAGATAAATTACGCAGTAATGTTGGCTTAGGTAAAGCGAAAGCTTATGTGGAAGATCAACTTGCTTGTTCAGCGGATCTTACTTTTGCGATCCAATAGGAGGATTCATGTTTGACAAAGTATTGATTGCTAATCGTGGAGAAATTGCCATTCGCGTGATGCGGGCATTGCGCGAATTAGGTATCAGTTCGGTGGCAGTTTATTCAACAGCAGATAAAGACGCACAGCATGTGCGCGAAGCTGATGAAGCAGTTTGTATCGGTAGTGCACAACCTGCTGCTTCCTACTTAAACATGCAAAATATTGTTAGTGCTGCCTTGTTAACTGGTGCACAAGCAATTCATCCGGGGTACGGTTTTTTGTCAGAAAGTGAAGAATTTGCGCAGCTGTGTGAAGAATGTCATTTGACTTTTATTGGACCAAAGTCTCAAACCATTTCGTTAATGGGTAATAAAGCTAATGCACGGATGACAATGCAACAAAATCATGTGCCTGTGATTCCGGGTAGTGAAGGTTTTGTCCAGAATTCGCAAGAAGCACTCCAAATTGCACAAGAAGTCGGTTTCCCGGTTATGATTAAAGCAGCTGCAGGTGGTGGTGGCAAGGGAATTCGCAAGGTTACTTGTGCAGAAGATTTGGCAGATGCTTTTTTACAAGCGCAAGAAGAAGCCCAATTATCATTTGGCGATAATCGAATGTATTTGGAAAAAGTTATCTCACCAGCTAAGCATATTGAAGTGCAAGTGTTGGCTGATCAAAATGGTCATGCGGTAGCTTTGCCTGAGCGTGATTGTTCTTTGCAACGCCGGCAACAAAAGGTTATTGAAGAAACACCTTGTTCTGTAATTCAAGATGACGAGCGCCAAAATTTGCAAGAAGTTGCTTTGCGTGCTGTTAAGGCGATTAATTATGAAAATGTTGGCACTATTGAATTTTTAATGGATCCTCAACATAATTTTTATTTCATGGAAATGAATACGCGAATTCAAGTGGAGCATTCAATTACCGAAGAAGTGTCTCAAGTGGATCTTATTAAAGAGCAAATTAATATTGCGGCGGGGCAAAATTTGTCATTAACGCAGGCTGATGTTCGTATACATGGTACAGCTATTGAAGCACGAATTAATGCTGAAGATCCGTTACATGGTTTTCGTCCGCAAGCTGGTCATATTCAACAAATGACTTTACCTGGTGGATTAGGTATTCGTTTAGAAAGTGGTGTCACGAGTGGTGATAATGTTTCGCCTTTCTATGATTCTATGATCATCAAAATTATTGCTCACGCAACAAATCGCAAATTAGTTTTGCGACGCATTATTGATGCGCTCAATGAATTTGAGATTCAAGGTTTGACGACCAATCGCGAATTTTTGGTGGCTTTATTAAAGCAACCCATTGTGCAGCAAGGTGAATACTTAACTAATTACATCGATAAAGAATTTTTGCCCCTTTATACTATGCAAGCTGATGTGTCAGAGGAGGCTGATTAGATGGCGCTTACTCCACATAATTTTGTGCGACATCCACAAAAAGCGTTAGCCACTTATCATCATAATGTACCCAGTGGAATTTTCAGATATTGTAATAAATGTGGTGCTAAATTTTATTTTCGGCGCGCTGGCAAATTCCAATTGTGTCCAGAATGTGGTTATGGTTTTCGAGTGACTGCTCGACAACGTTTGAAAATGCTGACTAAAGATTTTCAAGAGTGGGATGCCGATTTAGTAACACAAAATCCTTTAGATTTTCCAAATTACGATGAAAAGTTAAAAAAAGCACAATCTAAAACTAAATTGCAGGATGCTGTTTTAACTGGTTTAGCTGATTTGGATGGGCAAACAGCAGCTCTTGGTATAATGGATCCTTATTTCATTATGGGTAGTTTAGGAACAGCTAATGGTGAGAGGATCACACGACTATTTGAAAAAGCAACAGCACAAAAATTACCAGTGGTATTATTTACTGCTTCAGGTGGTGCGCGCATGCAAGAAGGAATTGCTTCTTTAATGCAAATGGCTAAGATTTCTCAGGCAGTCAATGAGCACCGGCAAGCTGGCTTATTGTATATTGCTGTAATCATGGATCCGACAACGGGCGGCGTCACAGCAAGTTTTGCTTCACAAGCTGATATTATTTTAGCTGAACCGCAGGCTTTGCTGGGTTTTGCTGGACAGCGCGTTATTGAGCAAACAATTAATAAGAAGTTGCCCGCTGATTTTCAAAGTGTGGAAAATGTTTATCAAAATGGATTTATTGATGCAATTGTTCCACGTACAGAACAAGTTGCTAAATTGGGACAATTATTGACAATTTTTGCAGCTGCTGGCTGGGAAGGTGAGCAATAATGGATAAACAAGCTATTTTACAGATTATGGACGGCGCCCGTAGCGATGCTAAAGCAAATATGCGGGCTATTGTAGAACAGCTTTTTGCTGATTTTGTGGAGTTGCATGGTGATCGTGTTGCTGGTGATGATGAAGCAATTATTGCTGGTTTTGCGACCATAGATCAGCGTAAAGTTGCAGTGATCGCTACAAATAAGGGACAAGAATTAAAAGAACGTCTAGTCACTCATTTTGGCAGTCCGACTCCTCAAGGATATCGCAAGGCTTTACGAGTGATGAAAATAGCACAAGCTATGCACGCTCCAATCATTACTTTAATCAATACACCGGGAGCTTACCCGGATGCTGATGCTGAAAAAGCGGGGCAAGGACAAGTTTTAGCTCAAAATATTAGTGAGATGTTGCAATTGAAAGTTCCACTTTTGTCGATTATTATTGGCGAAGCAGGATCTGGTGGCGCACTGGCTTTAGCGTGTTCTGATCAAGTATGGATGTTAGAATACAGTATGTATACTGTTTTATCGCCAGAAGGCTTTGCTTCAATTATGTGGAAAGATGCTAAATTATCACATGAAGCTGCTGCACAGATGCACATTGAACCAGATTTTTTGAAGGAACAAGGTGTCGTAGAACAAATTTTGCCAGAAACAGTATTGGAAAATCAGTGTCAACCGTTGCAAGAATTGATCATACAACAATTAAAGCTGTTCGATAAAACAAATTTGAATCAGTTATTACAACAACGTCGAGATCGTTTTCGTCGTTTTTAGTTCAGCGAATTTTTGATATTTTCAGGAATTCGTTTTTTTTGTTTCATAAAGTTAGCATCGCCTTGGTATAATTATTCTTAAAATGGTCAATCATCACAGAACTTTCATAGTTGAAGCGTATGATGATGACAATTTCGTTGTTGTTATATTAAACAATCGATAATAATTTATTTTATAAATTTGTGGGCCTCTAAGGCTGAAAGGACTGTTTAAATTATGCATTATTGTCCTAATTGTGGTGCTAAAGTTGCGGCTGGTGTCAAGAAATGTCCCCATTGTGACTATCAATTTCAAAATCCTGCTGATCGTAGGCGCAACGTGGCTTCTGATACAAATACTGCTTATTCACGTTCAACCCGTTATCATTCTGATAATTCGCTTTGGCAATTTATACTTTGGTTAAAAGATAATCCTGTGACGTTATTATTGGCGTTAATTCTAGTTATTTTAACTGGGATTTATGTCGGTAAAATTATTATGGTTATTTTGGTGATTACTTTGCTGGCTGTAGGCTATTGGCATGCTAACAAGAAGCAAGTTAGTACTGACCAAAAGTTGCGTCGTATTTTTGGTAAAAATAAGACTAAAACGCAAGCGAAACACTTGCACCCACGTGTAAAAAAAACGATTGACCCTTCATTGAGTAATCAACAATTTAATTATGATCAATCCATGGAAGCCGGACGACAAACGGAAGTTGCACAGGTCGTTCCTACTTCTAAGTCGGTGCGTTCTGGTCAGCGTTCTTGGGTATCCTTTGTAGTAGCAGCGCTCTTAATTAGTACCAGTTATTGGCCCCATTTTTTTAATGTAGATCTTTTTGCAGGGGTTCAGGCTTTTAATAGTGATAATAGTGCGTCTTTAGCGCAAATTATGCAACGCAGCATTTTACTGTTGGATTCAATTTTTAATCTTAGTATTAAACCAGATTTGAGTTTATGGATTATTGCTGCAGGTCCAATTTTAACGTTATTAGGAGCTTTGATGCCCAACCATTTTGGTCGACGTCTGGCCATTTGGGGAGCAGTTATTAGTGTTATTTTTTATTTAGGTGGCTTTTTGATTTTAAAAGGGATATTGTCTTTTGGTTCCAATATGGGGGTAACACCTCAATTAGCATTAGGCGCATCCGGTTCTGTAGCCGTGTGTGGTAGTATTGTTCTGCTTGCTGTGACTGTTTGGCAAGCACATCGAAAACATTGATTGTATGATATGATTGAGATTAAATTGCTGAACATTTACATCACTAAAATCTAAATCCATGAGGGGGATATAATGAAGATTTTGGTAGTTGATAATGATCCAGATATTGTGGAATTGTTAAGTATTTACATTAAAAATGAGAATTATCAGCCGATTATTGCTAATTCGGGTATGCAAGCTTTAGATAAATTACAACAAAATTCCGATATTTCGTTAGTTATTTTGGATATTGTGTTGCCAGATATGGCGGGGGTTGATGTTATTAAAACAATTCGCCAAAATTCGCAGTTGCCGATAATTGTTGTATCAGCTAAGGCTAGCGATATTGATCGTATCCAAGGCTTAATGGTGGGGGCTGATGATTATATAGCTAAGCCATTTAATCCTTTAGAAGTGATCGCACGCATGAAATCATTGTTGCGTCGCAGTTTGCCTGCTGAGTCGAGTAAGCTGGTGATTGGTTCTATTACAATTGACAAAAAGGCTCGTGAAGTAACGACTAATCAAGGTGTTGACATACAATTGACATCTTTAGAATTCGGCATTTTGTATTTACTAGCTAGTCATCCTAATCAAGTTTTTTCGGCTAAGGAGATTTTTGAGAAAGTTTGGCAACAAAATGGTGTTTTTGCTGCCAAAACAGTTATGGTGCATGTTAGTCATCTGCGCGATAAACTAGAAGCTGCCACCAATGGGGAAAAAATAATTCAAACAGTTTGGGGCGCTGGTTATAAGGCAGTAGCTGCATAATTTTCAGTCAACGCAAGCGTAATTTAACAAGTGAGGGAAAACGGTATGACGTTAATACTAAATGGTTGTATTTTATTATTAAAGGAACACCAATTATTAAAGCAAGCGGATATTGTTTTTGATAATGAGATTACAGCAGTAACCTATGATTCACGGACAGTCCAAAAAGATGGAATGTTTTTTTGCAAGGGAACAAACTTCAAAGAAGAATATTTAGTGCAAGCCCAAAAAAATGGTGCAACTACTTATGTTTCCGAAATTGCCTATCCCAACATCAAAGGTATGAATGCTTTAATTGTTAATGATGTTCAAAAAGCCATGGCGCTTTTAGGAGCCGCATTTTACGATTATCCGCAAAATAAGTTGTTTGTTATTGCTTTCACGGGGACGAAGGGGAAGACTACTTCTGCATATTTTACACGCGGAATATTACAAAACTATTCCAACAAAAAAACTGCTTTATTTTCCACTATTGATCGAATCGTTGGTCCTAAACCTGAACAACGGTTTAAATCGGATTTGACGACACCAGAATCGTTAGATTTATTTAGAGATATGCGAACAGCAGTTGATAATGGTATGACGCATTTAGTTATGGAAGTATCTTCGCAAGCTTATAAACGTAATCGGGTTTATGGATTGCACTATGATGTCGGTTTCTTTTTAAATATTTCGCCTGATCACATCGGTCCTAATGAGCATCCGGATTTTGCGGATTATTTACATTGTAAATTACAATTGTTAGTTAATTCTAAGTATTGCGTGATTAATGCTGATACCGCTTGTTTTGAAGAGGTTTATCAAGCAGCCAAGGCCACGACTGCTGCAGACAATATTTATTTATTTGCCAAGAAAGGCAAAAATACTGATAATGTGGATTTCGTTTATTCCAGTCAAGAAGCTACTTTAGCTGATAGTGAATTCAGTATTATAGCGCAGACTGTTAAAGCACAGGCTTTGAATGTCGCTGGTCTATATCAATTGAGTTTGATTGGCGATTTTAATGAAAGTAATGCTACTGCAGCAGTAATTGGTGCAGGATTGGCTGGGGCACCTTATGAATTGGCTAAAACTTCATTAGCAAATGTGCGGATTCCTGGACGTATGGAAACTTTAAAGACGCAAGATCACGGTACGATTTATGTGGATTATGCTCATAATTATGCTAGTATGCAGGCACTATTGAGCTTTTTGAAAAAAAATAATCCTGATAAAAAAATAATTGTAGTTGTGGGTAGCCCGGGCAATAAAGGTGTGTCGCGTCGTGCTGATTTCGCAAAAGTTTTATCGGAATATGCTGATTTTGCTTATTTAACAACTGATGATCCTGGATTTGAAGATCCTGCAGCAATTTGTGCGGAGATTGACGAACGAATTGATCATCAAAAAGTGGCGGTGCAAACTATTTTGGATCGTTTTCAAGCTATTGCTGTAGCTATTAAGCAAAGTAATCCTGACGATTTGGTTATTTTGGCAGGTAAAGGTCGCGATAATTATCAGAAAGTAGCAGGGGAAGATCAACCTTATCCTGATGATTTCAATGTAGCTAAGCAAATTGTGTTAGATCTTGAGGATTAAATTATGAAGAATTTTTTTACAGTGATCGGTGGAATGGGTACGCAAGCTACGGAAAGTTATTTACGCCTGTTAAATGCACGGACGCCAGCCAAGTGTGATCAAGATTTTTTGAATTATATTTTGGTCAATCATGCTACAGTTCCAGACCGTACGGCTTATATTTTGGATCATAGTCAGCCTAGTTTTTATCCGGATTTGTTGGAAGATATTCAACAGCAAAGTTTATTAAAGCCAGATTTCATGGTGCTTATTTGTAATACGGCACACTTTTTTTATGAACAACTTCAAGCAGCAACTGCCGTACCTTTATTGCATATGCCCCGAATGGCAGTCCGCCAGCTTAAAATGCAATATCCGCACGCTAAAAAAGTAGGTTTGATTGCTACAAAAGGAACTTTAGCCGATCAAATTTATCAAACAGAATTAACTAAACAAGGCTATGAAGTTACTGTTGGTGACACAACTTTGCAAAAAGATGTTATGGCATTGATCTATGAGCATATTAAGGAAAAAGGTCAAGTAGACGTAAAATTGTATCATTCTATTTTAGAACGTATGCAAAATGATTTTGGCGCACAAGCTGTCATTTTAGGTTGTACCGAATTGTCAGTTGCTCAAGAAAAAGCGGCCCAACATCCTTATGCGGTTATTGATGCCCAGAGCGTGATTGTTGATGCTAGTATCGCCTTGGCACAGCAAATACGTTCAGGTAATAAGATTAATATTCAAGATGGTGTCATCAATTAAATATAATCTTTTAATTATGGAAGCTATAATGTATAATTAATGAGCTTTGATATTTGAAACAGATTGTCTCAAATCATTTCTAACATGACATGATGAATTTATTCAACAAATTTGAGGTTAACCTTATGAAGGATCAAGAACCAAAGAAATCGTTTTTTCAACGTAATATGAAATTGTTTATGCATAATGAACACCGTATGAACAAGCATTATTTTTGGAAAAGTATTGTTTTGATTGTAGTAATGGCTTTTTTTGTGGTTGGAGCTTATGGGTTTAGGATTTATTCGCAAGCCAGTGACGCATTAGGTAATTCTTATAAACCTATTTCAAGTAATACTTCGCAAACAATTAAGCAACGTAAACCGGTGACGATTCTACTGTTAGGAGTGGATACTGGTGGCGAAGGTCGTAAAGATCGTGGTAATTCTGATACGATGATTTTAGCGACAGTTAATCCTAAGACTAAAAAAACAACTTTAGTCAGTATTCCGCGCGACACGCTAGCGGAAATTTATGGCGTGAAGCATCATAAGCGCATCATTCAAAAAATTAATTCTGCATATAATTTGGGAGCAGCGCCCGCAGCGGTGAAAACGGTAGAAAAATTAGTCAATGTAAAAATTGATAATTATATTACATTAGATTTTCATTCCTTGCCTAAAATTGTTGATGCTGTAGGTGGCATTGAAGTGGATGCACCTTTCTCTTTTAATTACGATTACTGCAACTTTAAAAAGGGTAAACAGACAATTAATGGCAAAGAAAGTCTTGCCTATTCGCGGATGCGCTATGAAGATCCTGAAGGGGATTATGGTCGCCAACAACGCCAGCGCCAAGTGATTATGGCTATCATCAAAAAATCAATCTCATTAAAGACTTTGCCAAACACACAGAAGGTTTTGAATAGTATTTCCAATTCGATGAGTACGGATCTGTCTATTGATGATGTTACCGCGTTGATGCAGTCTTATCGTAATGCGTCCCAGAATATGTCTTCTGATCATTTGCAAGGCTATGGAACCATGATCAATGGCGTTTCCTATGAAATTGCGCCTACAAAAGAATTGCAACGTGTATCTAATAAATTACGTACTAGTGTAGACTTAAAAAAAGAAAAATTGGATAATGAAGAAACGAAACAGAATCATTTGAATGTGACACGTAATGATTTTAGTTTCAATACGAAAGATCTTCAAAATTATATTATTTATGGCAGTAATATTAGTAGTAAATATTTAATTAAAAATTAAGCGAAGATAGTTCGTTGACAGTGTTCAACGAGCTATTTTTATTACTTAGGAGTAACAATTGAGTTTAGTTAAAGTAGAACATTTAAAGCAACAATATTTGGATAAAGTTTTATACGATGATGCTAATATGCAAGTTAATGAACACGAACATGTTGGTATCGTTGGTCCAAATGGAGTTGGCAAAAGTACCTTAATCAATATTTTGACGGGACAGGTAGTCCCTGATGCTGGTCAAATAACTTGGAAAAAGAATTTAACAAAAGGCTATTTGGATCAATATGCTAATTTAATTGCTGGTCAAACCATTCATGATTTTTTAGCGACAGCTTTTCAAGATTTGCTAGATCAAGCGCAAGCTTTGGAATCTTTGTATCAGCAGATGGCGACGACTGATGACGAGGAGTTATTTGTTAAAGCTGGAACTTTACAAAACAATTTGGAAACACAAGGTTACTATGAAATAGATAGTAAAATTGAGCAAGTTGCCCAAGGATTAGGTATTGATCAACTTGGTTATGACCATGATGTTAGTCAATTAAGTGGTGGTCAACGGTCTAAGTTGATTTTGGCGAAATTATTGCTAGAACAGCCAGATATGCTGATATTGGATGAGCCAACGAATTATTTGGATACAGCACATATTCAATGGTTAGCTAATTATTTGCGTGATTTACCAAGTGCATTTATTGTGGTTTCCCATGATTATCAGTTTTTAAATCAGATTGTCAATGTTGTTTGCGATATCGAAATGGGGAAAATTAAACACTATACTGGTACTTTAACGCAAGCGATGCGACAAAAAGCAGCCGATCAAAAGACTTACCTTAAGGCTTACACTAAGCAACAGCAGCATATCGCTAAAACTAAAGAATATATTCAAAAAAATAAAGCTGGATCGCGCTCTAAAAGTGCGCGTAGTCGTGAAAAACAACTCAGCCATTTGCATACGTTAACGCCACCTAGTTCTCAAACAACAATGAAATTGCAGTTTAATTATGTAGATAATCCTAGTCAAACTATTATTCAAGCTAATAATTTAATTATTGGATATCAATCACCACTTATTAAGCAGCAACTTAATTTTACGATTCGAATGCATGATAAAGTGGCGATTACTGGATTCAATGGAATTGGTAAAACGACTTTATTGAAGACTATTCTGGGCATAATTCCACCAATTACTGGCACGGTTGACCTTAATCCTAATATTAAAATAGCTTATTATGAACAAAATCTTTATTGGAATAACCCGAAAATGGTACCCGTTGATATCGTTCAGAATCATTTTCCTGATGAGACACAAAAAGTAGTGCGTCAAACATTAGCACGTACTGGCTTAACACCGCAACAAGTTATGACCCCAGTTAATATTTTGTCTGGTGGTGAGCAAGTCAAAGTCAAGTTAGCATTACTAATGCTGCAGGAAGCTAACGTCTTGATATTGGATGAACCTACGAATCATTTGGATGATAATAGCAAGAATTCTTTGCGACAGTCTCTGAAAGATTATCAAGGAACAGTCATTTTAATTACGCATGAGCAAGATTTTTACGATAGTTCCTGGATTAATACGGTAATCAATATTGAAAAAAATGTCTAAATTATGTTGCTAGTAAAGGAGTTAATTGCTAAAATAGCAATATTGTCAGCAAATAATAACAAATATTTAAAAAAGTTAGTCAAAACTGTTGACTTAGGTTCAAAAAGTTGATAATATATCATTTGTTGTCAGCGAGACAGACACAGGCGTTGAAAGAAACGCAAACACTTCTAAAAAAAGTTGTTGACATGTGATCGTTGAGATGATATAATATGAGAGCCGACGCAAGTCGACGAGCAACAAAGTAGACCTTTGAAAACTGAACAAAGTTTCTTTTAAGCAAAGTGCAGGGTTCACAAGAACCTGTCAATTAAGAGCAATAAAGAAGACAAGAACGCAAGTTTGAGTCTATGAGTCACAAACTAAAAATGAGAGTTTGATCCTGGCTCAGGACGAACGCTGGCGGCGTGCCTAATACATGCAAGTCGAGCGAGCTGAGCTAACGGAATACCTTCGGGTAGGAAGATAGTAAAGCGAGCGGCGGATGGGTGAGTAACACGTAGGTAACCTGCCCCAAAGCGGGGGATAACAACTGGAAACAGTTGCTAATACCGCATAAACCTTTTGGTCACATGGCTAGAAGTTGAAAGACGGTTTCGGCTGTCACTTTGGGATGGACCTGCGGTGCATTAGCTAGTTGGTAAGGTAACGGCTTACCAAGGCAATGATGCATAGCCGACCTGAGAGGGTAATCGGCCACATTGGGACTGAGACACGGCCCAAACTCCTACGGGAGGCAGCAGTAGGGAATCTTCCACAATGGACGAAAGTCTGATGGAGCAACGCCGCGTGGATGAAGAAGGTTTTCGGATCGTAAAATCCTGTTGTTGAAGAAGAACGTATTTGAGAGTAACTGCTCAGATAGTGACGGTATTCAACCAGAAAGTCACGGCTAACTACGTGCCAGCAGCCGCGGTAATACGTAGGTGGCAAGCGTTGTCCGGATTTATTGGGCGTAAAGGGAGCGCAGGCGGTTTTTTAAGTCTGAATGTGAAAGCCCTCAGCTTAACTGAGGAAGAGCATCAGAAACTGGAAGACTTGAGTGCAGAAGAGGAGAGTGGAACTCCATGTGTAGCGGTGAAATGCGTAGATATATGGAAGAACACCAGTGGCGAAGGCGGCTCTCTGGTCTGTTACTGACGCTGAGGCTCGAAAGCATGGGTAGCGAACAGGATTAGATACCCTGGTAGTCCATGCCGTAAACGATGAGTGCTAAGTGTTGGGAGGTTTCCGCCTCTCAGTGCTGCAGCTAACGCATTAAGCACTCCGCCTGGGGAGTACGACCGCAAGGTTGAAACTCAAAGGAATTGACGGGGGCCCGCACAAGCGGTGGAGCATGTGGTTTAATTCGAAGCTACGCGAAGAACCTTACCAGGTCTTGACATCTCCTGAAAGCTGTAGAGATACAGGGTTCCCTTCGGGGACAGGAAGACAGGTGGTGCATGGTTGTCGTCAGCTCGTGTCGTGAGATGTTGGGTTAAGTCCCGCAACGAGCGCAACCCTTGTTACTAGTTGCCAGCATTAAGTTGGGCACTCTAGTGAGACTGCCGGTGACAAACCGGAGGAAGGTGGGGACGACGTCAAATCATCATGCCCCTTATGACCTGGGCTACACACGTGCTACAATGGATGGTACAATGAGAAGCAAACTCGCGAGGGCAAGCAGATCTCTTAAAACCATTCTCAGTTCGGATTGCAGGCTGCAACTCGCCTGCATGAAGTTGGAATCGCTAGTAATCGCGGATCAGCATGCCGCGGTGAATACGTTCCCGGGCCTTGTACACACCGCCCGTCACACCATGAGAGTTTGTAACACCCAAAGCCGGTGGGGTAACCCTTCGGGGAGCTAGCCGTCTAAGGTGGGACAAATGATTAGGGTGAAGTCGTAACAAGGTAGCCGTAGGAGAACCTGCGGCTGGATCACCTCCTTTCTAAGGAAAATAACGGAAGCACTTTGTAGAAACTTTGTTTAGTTTTGAGAGGTCTACTCTCAAAAATTAGTACTTTGAAAACTGAATATTAAGAGAAAGAAACAGAAAACACCGAGAAACTGCGAATCGAGAGATTCAAGAAGAAACGAATTATTGTTTTAGTAAGGTTAAGATGATAAGGGCGCACGGTGGATGCCTAGGTACTAGGAGCCGATGAAGGACGGAACGAACACCGAAATGCTTCGGGTAGCTGTAAGTAAGCGTAGATCCGGAGATCTCCGAATGGGGCAACCCAGCTAGAGTAAAAGCTAGTTACACCTTAACGAAAGTTAAGAGTGAGGTAAACGTGGTGAACTGAAACATCTAAGTAGCCACAGGAAGAGAAAGAAAAATCGATTTCCTGAGTAGCGGCGAGCGAAATGGAAAGAGCCCAAACCAAAGAGCATGCTTTTTGGGGTTGTAGGACTGGGACATGAGAAAGTCAAAGATAGCAGAATCAGTTGGGAAGCTGAACCAAAGATAGTGACAGTCTAGTAAGCGAAATCAGAGACACTCTACCAGGATCCTGAGTACGGCGGGGCACGTGAAACCCCGTCGGAAGCAGGGAGGACCATCTCCCAAGGCTAAATACTCCCTAGTGACCGATAGTGAACAAGTACCGTGAGGGAAAGGTGAAAAGCACCCCGGGAGGGGAGTGAAATAGATCCTGAAACCGTGTGCCTACAAGTAGTCAGAGCTCGTTAAAGAGTGATGGCGTGCCTTTTGTAGAATGAACCGGCGAGTTACGTTTGCGTGCAAGGTTAAGTTGAAAAAGACGGAGCCGAAGCGAAAGCGAGTCTGAATAGGGCGAAGAAGTACGTAGACGTAGACCCGAAACCAAGTGACCTACCCATGTCCAGGTTGAAGGTGCGGTAAAACGCACTGGAGGACCGAACCCACGTAAGTTGAAAATTGCGGGGATGAGGTGTGGGTAGCGGTGAAATTCCAAACGAACTTGGAGATAGCTGGTTCTCTCCGAAATAGCTTTAGGGCTAGCCTCGAGGAGAGGATCGTGGAGGTAGAGCACTGTTTGGACTAGGGGCCCGTCATGGGTTACTGAATTCAGATAAACTCCGAATGCCATAGATCTATACTCGGGAGTCAGACGGTGAGTGATAAGATCCATCGTCGAAAGGGAAACAGCCCAGATCACCAGTTAAGGTCCCAAAATCCATGCTAAGTGGAAAAGGATGTGGAGCTGCATAGACAACTAGGATGTTGGCTTAGAAGCAGCAATTCATTTAAAGAGTGCGTAATAGCTCACTAGTCGAGTGGCTCTGCGCCGAAAATGTACCGGGGCTAAGCATGGTACCGAAACTGTGGATGTGCACGTAAGTGTATGTGGTAGGAGAGCGTTGTAAGCACGAAGAAGCCAGATCGAGAGGACTGGTGGAGAGCTTAGAAGTGAGAATGCCGGTATGAGTAGCGCGAGATCAGTGAGAATCTGATCCACCGGAAGACTAAGGTTTCCTGGGGAAGGCTCGTCCGCCCAGGGTTAGTCGGGACCTAAGATGAGGCCGAGAGGCGTAATCGATGGATAACAGGTTGAGATTCCTGTACTAATCAGTTTTGTTTGAACAATGGAGGGACGCAGGAGATTAACGTGAGCATGCAGCTGGAAAAGCATGTCCAAGCAGTGAGTCTGGGAATGAGTCAAATGCTTATTTCTAAGGACGAGCTGTGATGGGGAGCGAAATTAAGTAGCGAAGCACGAGCGTCACACTGCCGAGAAAAGCTTCTAGTTAGAAACTGATTACCCGTACCGCAAACCGACACAGGTAGTCAAGGAGAGAATCCTAAGGTGAGCGAGAGAACTATCGTTAAGGAACTCGGCAAAATAGCCCCGTAACTTCGGAAGAAGGGGTGCTGGTGTAAAAGCCAGCCGCAGTGAAAAGGCCCAAACAACTGTTTATCAAAAACACAGGTCTCTGCAAAATCGTAAGATGACGTATAGGGGCTGACGCCTGCCCGGTGCTGGAAGGTTAAGAGGATGAGTTAGACTTCGAGTCGAAGCCCAGAATTGAAGCCCCAGTAAACGGCGGCCGTAACTATAACGGTCCTAAGGTAGCGAAATTCCTTGTCGGGTAAGTTCCGACCCGCACGAAAGGCGTAATGATTTGGGCACTGTCTCAACGATAGACTCGGTGAAATTATAATACCCGTGAAGATGCAGGTTACCCGCGACAGGACGGAAAGACCCCATGGAGCTTTACTGTAGCTTGATATTGAATTTTTGTGTAACATGTACAGGATAGGTAGGAGCCATAGAAATCGGTACGCTAGTATCGATGGAGGCAATGGTGGGATACTACCCTTGTTATATGAAAGTTCTAACCCACGCCGTTGAAGCACGGCGGGAGACAGTGTCAGGTGGGCAGTTTGACTGGGGCGGTCGCCTCCTAAACAGTAACGGAGGCGCCCAAAGGTTCCCTCAGAATGGTTGGAAATCATTCGTAGAGTGTAAAGGTAGAAGGGAGCTTGACTGCGAGACAGACAAGTCGAGCAGGGACGAAAGTCGGGCTTAATGATCCGGTGGCACCGTATGGAAGGGCCATCGCTCAACGGACAAAAGCTACCCTGGGGATAACAGGCTTATCTCCCCCAAGAGTTCACATCGACGGGGAGGTTTGGCACCTCGATGTCGGCTCATCGCATCCTGGGGCTGTAGTCGGTCCCAAGGGTTGGGCTGTTCGCCCATTAAAGCGGTACGCGAGCTGGGTTCAGAACGTCGTGAGACAGTTCGGTCCCTATCCGTCGCGGGCGTAGGAAATTTGAGAGGATCTGTCCTTAGTACGAGAGGACCGGGATGGACATACCACTGGTGTACCAGTTGTCTTGCCAAAGGCATCGCTGGGTAGCTATGTATGGAAGGGATAAACGCTGAAAGCATCTAAGTGTGAAACCCACCTCAAGATGAGATTTCCCATTCAGTAATGAAGTAAGACCCCTCAAAGAAGATGAGGTAGATAGGTTGCGCGTGGAAGTGTAGTGATATATGGAGCGGAGCAATACTAATCGGTCGAGGGCTTAACCAAGCAGTGAAGGTGAAGAATTATCTTAATATTCAGTTTTGAGAGGACTAAGGTTCTTTCAGAAGAGAAGAGAGCAAGTGTGGTGGCGATAGCGAGGAGGAAACACCTGTCGACATGCCGAACACAGAAGTTAAGCTTCTCAACGCCGAAAGTAGTTGGTGGGAAACTGCCTGCGAGGATAGGTCGTTGCCACGCTTGGTGATTCTTTTGGTTCATTACTATAAGGTAATGAGCTTTTTTATTGTGTAATATTATGCTTAATATTTCTCAGTTACTTTTTATGAATCAATTATTTTTATAAAAAAATATAATTATATTATAGATAATGCCATTACTCAGTGTTATAATCTGGATATGCGATGAGTCGAGTGGCTACATTAGTAGTCGTTCTTGAAGCGTCAAGCTGTTTAATCAGTAACCGGCGGAATTCGGTGACGTGTTTGGTGACAGATGTGAACTGTTGCTGAACCTGATGAATAATCAGTTCTACTAAAAGCCTTAGTCAAGTTGATTAGGGCTTTTTTATTTGGAAGTAAATTCTCCATTATATGAAGAGAATTTCCCTAAATCTAACGAGTAATTATTTGTTTTTGATAATAAAATAATTATGATAAATAACTGATAATCTTGGGTATTAATGTTATTTATTTTTTACAAACTAGACTGTATGGTGATTTTTCAGAACTGCTCGGTGCGGTTCGTAGCAAATTTTACTACATAGCTTGATTAAGAGTATTAGTATTTTAAGCTGAACATAGCACGGATTGGAGATATATATAATAAAAAATTTTAGAGGTGATAAGGTGAAAAGTGAACAACAACGCTGGCTTTTATTGATGAATATTGTTTTTAATTTAGTAATGGGGTTTATATTACCTGTTAACACTGTTTTCATGACCAAAAATTTGCAAGAATCTATGGTCGTAGCAGGAGCTGTGTTGATGTTATATTCATTTGTAATGATGTTAGGAAATTTTATTGGTGGTTACTTGTTTGATCGTTACTCACACCGCAAAACTCTGTTATTAGGATATTGTATTGCAGCTGTTGGCTTTCTTACGTTGTCGGTATTTCATACTTGGCCAATTTACGCCTTGATTTTAACATTTGTGGGGTTAGGAATGGGAGTTGCTTACACAGCAGTCAATTCATACACAGCTTTAGTAGCCACACAAAATCGACAACACTCTCAAAAAATTTTTAACGTTATGTATTTAGCAGCCAATGTAGGAATTGCCATTGGCTCCATGTTAGTCAGCTTGATATTTCAACGAAGTATTTTTTTAACGTTCTTTTTGCCAGCATTATGTTTTGTAGGTTGTATTATCATCGTTCTTTTTAAAGGAGCCATTTTAGATGGAACGCGTAATATTGAACAACAAGAATCATTACGCCAAGAATCTCATATTCAAGAGCAACAGGCAGGATCTATTAGTTATATTAGGTTGCGAACAAATTTATTCTTACTGTGTATTTCGGTATTAGTGGTCTGGCTAGGCTATTCGCAATGGGATAGTAATTTGTCTTTATACATGTTAGATAATCATTTAACGATGCGTGACTATAGTCTGTTGTTCAGCATTAATGCAGCTTCTTTGATAATTGTACAACCTTTAATGAACCGATTTGTTAGTCGTTTATTGAAGCAAATCAAGTATCAAATTACACTAGGCTTACTGATTATGAGTTCCTCCTTTTTCTTTTTGCCTGGAGCCCATGATTATTTACAATATGTAATCAGCATCATTATTTTGACAGTGGGTGAATCAATTACTTTTCCATCCATACCAGCAATTTTGAATAAATTTGCTACAGAGGAAAATCGTGGACGCTATCAAAGTTTTTATGTAATTTTTGGTTCATTGGGACGGGCTATCGGCCCCTATTTAGGTGGTTTAATCGCCACTCAATACTCATTTGATCTATTATTTTATGTAATTATCGTAGCAATTGCTGTGGTAGCAGTAGGAACTTTACTGGTCAAGGAAGAGTAGATAATTAATGCTTAAGAAAAAAACATTATTAACCGGTGTGCTAGGAATTTTGTCAGTTGGTTATGGATTATTTAAATATGTACATCAGCGTGACAGCAAGTCGCTGAAAAGTACCCCGCCTAAATTTGCTGCTGATAACCAAGCAATGTTATGGGCACAAGAATTTAAACAATTACCTAAACAAAGGGTCATGTTAACTTCTTTTGACAACTTACAATTAGTAGCTAGTCTGACCTGTAATTCAAAAAACAAGGGCACCGTAATCTTAGTTCATGGTTTTGGTGTGGATCATTATTCTTTGGATAAAATTGGTGCAGTGTTTTATAAGTTAGGATTCAATGTTTTACAGCCAGATAATCGCGCAGCTGGAATGAGTGCCGGACGATATATGAGTTATGGTCATTTAGAAAAATATGACGTACAAAATTGGTTATGGCACGTATTAACCAGTAAGCAACTGAATCATAATTTGATTTTATTTGGTGCTTCAATGGGAGCAGCCACGGTATTGCAAAGTTTGAGTTTACAATTACCTACCACTTTGAAAGGAGTAGTAGCTGATTCTAGTTACACAAATGCCAAAGATATCATGGATTACAACATTCATCGCCAGACTGGCTTATCGGCTAAGCCAATTACACCTTTGCTCTCGTTATGGTCACGACTAATAGTTGGTAGTTTTTACTCCAATATCAGTGCTTCAAAAGCTGTTTTGAATAATAAAATACCACTCTTATTTGTCCGTGGATTAAAGGATACGACTGTGCCACCGGAAATGTCTGAGCAATTGTATAATGTGGCTGGCGGGAAAGCCAAATTGGTCAGCTTTGCTGATGCTGCGCATATTCGTGCGATAGAAGCACAACCTCGACGATATTATCAAATGATTGCAGATTTTTGTCAGCAAGTGTTTGCTTAAAAATGGCGTCCCCAAATTTCTAAATCTAGTTTGGGATCTGTAGGAACCATTTGTGCGACCGCTGTTAAATGTTCCCAGAGTTCAAAATTATTTTTCTGAAAAAGCTTAATGCTAGCTTGATTATTACTAAAAATAAAAGTAAGCAAAGTTTCAATTTTTAAGGAAACTAATTGACTAATTACAAAATTAAGTGCTTGTTGACCAATTCCTTGATGTTGGTAATTCTGATCTAGATAAATGCTTAATTCAGCCACTTACTGATAAGCCAAACGTCCATAAAAATTACTCAAACTTAGCCAGCTCATGGTTTGATGCTCAGTTGTAATAGTTCAAAGTGGACGTTTATGAGGATCAAAAGAAGCAAACCAACTTTTCTTGCTGGCAATGTCTTGATTGTAAATATCAATTATCTTGTTATAATCCTTTGATTGGGCAATATTAAAATTCAGTTGCATAAATCCTCTCGCATATATGGTATGCCATATTATAAACTTGTGATGGAGCAAACTCCAAGTGCTAAAATATTGACTGGGGGTAAATGACAATGAAAAAAGATCTATACTTGATGCGTCATGGACAGACTTTGTTCAATAAATTGCATAAAATTCAAGGTGCGAGCGATTCACCTTTAACAAATAAAGGTATTTTGGATGCGCAAAAAGTGGGTCAGTATTTTCAAAAGCAGCATCTAACTTTTGATCATGCTTATTCTTCCACACAGGAGCGAGCTAGCGACACTTTGGAGTTAGTTACCAAGCAATCGTATGAACGTGTAAAGGGACTGAAAGAATGGAATTTTGGTGTTTTTGAAGGCGAGAGTGAATCTTTAAATCCACCACATGCTGCTGGGCAAATTTCTTATGGTGATTTTTTTCTAGATTTTGACGGCGAATCTGCCACGCAAGTACAACAACGTATGGTACGAACTTTGCAGCAAATTATGCAAGTAGATAATACTCAACAGGTTTTAGCTGTAAGTCACGGTGGAGCTTGTTTTATGTTTTTATTAAACTGGCTGGATTATGCGCAAGTTAAGCAATATTTGCCACTACCGAATTGTTGTGTATTGCATTTTACATTTGAAAATAATAAATTTACATTTTTAGAAATGCTAAACGTTGCGCACTAAAGGCAGTTTAGGACATTTTTTATATTTCTAAAATAATATTTTGTGAAATAATTAGCTTTATTTGGGTGATTCGTGTTATTCTTAATGGCTAGTAAGATGTTAATTTGTAAAGGAGAACAGTTGATTTTGAAAAGTAATACTAGCAGATACAAGCGAACACAAGTTGCATTGCAAGATTCATTAATTCTACTATTGCAAAAAAGGCATCTTGATGAAATTACAATTAAATCGTTATGTGATCAAGCCGGTATTAATCGTTCGACGTTTTATGATCATTATCGAAACATTATGGAAGTATTATCTGAAATCATGGATTATCGGCAAGGTTTAATTGTGGCTGCTTTAAAAAAATGGTTGGAGACTAAAGACACTAACTATCATTATGCCGAATTAGTACAAAAATGTTTGAATAGCGTGCAAGCTAATGAATTAGTATATAAGGCTCTTTTTTCACCAGAATTTTTCTTTGTTTTTTGCAAAAATATTACAATTGATTTTGTTTCTTTACTGAACACTAATCATTCTTATCACACGACTTTATATAATGTAGTAGGCTTTTTTAGTGCAGTGCGCTATTGGCTATTTCAAGATATGAAAGAATCTGTGGAAGAATTTAGTAATCAGTTATCGTTTGTTTATTTAAATACCTTTATGTCTGAAGATGGCCAAATAAAAAAGCCTTAACTGGGGAAAGTCAGGCTTTTTTATTTATCCTATACAAGTTGACATAAACGTGGTACAATTTTAGTTGATTATGTTTGTAAAGCCAACTGACTGGGGTTTATAGCATTAATAACTCAACTAATTGTTCCGGGAAGAACGTTATGTGTTTGGATTATTAATGTTGTTCGGCGCTACATTTAATGATTATTCGGGGGAGGAATAATCAATTAATGTAGCGTTATTTGTTTGAGGTGTGATAGTTTTCTGCAATAACTATCTTTTTACAAGGGGCTTGTTAATAACTAACATCGAATTAAGAGTTAGATCTATGTTAATTGCTAATGTCCCGAATAAGTTCATTGCTGATCTCAAATGGGGTTTCTTGACCAGCTCCTATATAATATCCAATTAATTTTCATGGTACAACTACAAAAAATGTAAAAGTGTAGTAAAACCGACAGGATTTTAGTTATTGTTGTTTTGGATAGAAAAATTATGAAGGAGGGCTTTGGATGACATCCCATAATAGACGCATTAGTTATACAAAGCAATCTTTACAAACTGCACTTATTGATCTAATGCAAACTGAAAGATTTGATGATATTACTGTCAAGCAACTGTGTGTTACGGCTAATGTGAATCGTTCCACTTTTTATGCGCATTATCACAATCTTTTGGAAGTGATTACGGACGTTGAACAACAAGTTAGGACGTACCTAATGGATAGTTTAATAACTGTTCAAGGAGAAGATGGGTTATCCTTTTATGAGTCCAGTGTCCTAGAAGAATTTCTACTTTACATTAAAGATAACTTGAAAATATTTAAGGTGTTGCTGGGGGATGAGTCGTTCTTTTATTTTACGACTGATATTACAGAATGTGTTATTAATGGTTTACAACCTAAGCACTCTTTTTACACAACAATGTATTTTGTTTGTGGCTTTTTTGGTCTAATTCGCTATTGGGTAATGGCAGGGTTGCCTGATAAAATAGCAGATATTAGTAAACAATTATCCAAAATTTATTTAAGCAAAGTGCATTCTGCTGAAATTGCATCGGATATACAAAAAACGGATATCATTTGATATCCGTTTTTTATAAGGTTATTTGTTAATGTCGATGTTTAGATGCTTGTCTTTCATTGTTGCAGTAACGTAGTAACCTTTAATTGTTTGTGATTGCGGTTTGTTCTTATGTTTTTTAGCATGAGCAACTAAATCATTAAGAGAATTACGCTTGAGTCCTAAACCACTAGCTAAAGAATCAATATGTGGTTGACTAGCAGGATCATCAAAGTTTTTCGATTCGAGGCGCAGACTATAAATTTGGTTCTTGTTAGCTAAAATATGATAAGTGATAACAGGGCTGAACATAATGTTTAAGGTTTTATTTGTTTGAGGGAGGTCACCAGACATCTTACCAGTTACTTCTTTAGTTTTGTTGAACCCCTTTGCGAATTTAGTAGCTGAAACTACTACTTTTGGCTTTGCTACTTGAACTTTAGTGGCTTTGGACAAATTCTTTTTTGTGCTGACAGTTACTGTTTGCTTCTTCATATCCATTGGGACATTAATGGTAAACTTGTCTTTATGAACTTTAACGGCTTTTTTAGCCTTTTTGTCAGTTTTGTAGTAAACGTCGGCACTATTTTTTGCGGTACCAGTAATTTGTTGCTTAAAAGCTTGGCTACTAGGTGTGACCTTTGCGCTGAAACTTCCTGAAGCGGAACATCCGGCTAAAAGTAGTGTCAAACCAGTCATTACCGTAGCGACTTTTTTAATAGACATAAATATAACCACGCTTTCACTAATTTGTAATTACATTAAATATTATAGCAGTTTTGAAATAAAGCAACAGAACTTGATTTGTTACAGGGATCTAGTAAATGTTATAATGCGTTTAATAAATTTAGGTGGAAAAATAATAATGGAATCATTAAAATCTCCAGTCATTCGAACGGTGTGGTACTGTTTATGGCTTGTGTTAGTTTTGGTATCGCAAAAATGGGAGCATTTTTGTTTAACAAAAACTGGTCTTAATTATTTAAATGTGGTCCTTTTTATTATCGGGTCAATTATCATTTTGTGTTTGATGGTTAAGCGCTATAGACATGAAAATAGTGCTTTTATAGATGAGAAGCAAAGTTTGTGGCGTGGAATTGGTGAATATTTCAGCTTAATTTTGTTTACAATTTTAGTTGTTGGTATATTCTTGACGGTCATTAGTTATTTAAAAGCTCATGGAAGGTTTCCGTATTTAGTGGGCGATACCGACTATTTAGATCGCGGTAAAGTAGCTTTTTGGTTTGATTTAGTCGCTTCAGGACTAATTATTTCAGTTGAACAACAATTTGTAACTACAGGTTTTTTATTTAACTATTTTTGGCGCAAACCGAAACTATCGTCAACCATTCTAGGTATTATCAGCAGTGGTTTGATTTTTGGACTATTGAATATGGAAATAGCACATTTAATTAATTTCTTTATTTACTTTATTATTGGTTGTTTGCTGGCCACGATTTATTTAGCAACGCATAACTTTAAAATTAGTATCATGTTGGGCGTTTTTATTGCCTTATTGCGGGTTATCTTAATTTAAAGGGGCAGTGTCATGGGACAGATGGTAGCTGATAGCATCATGGTTTTGGATTATGGTAGTCAGTATAATCAATTGATTACGCGCCGGATACGCGATCTGGGAGTTTATTCTGAATTACTACCACATACCACGACTGCACGGGAAATAAAAAAGTGTGCCCCTAAGGGGCTTATTTTGTCGGGTGGTCCCCACAGTGTTTATGATTCTGGTGCTTTTAATATTGATCCGGCAATTTGGCAATTAGGGATTCCTATTTTGGGAATATGTTATGGTATGCAGTTGATGATGCGTGAATTAGGAGGGGAAGTTGAAGCAGCCGGAGTACCGGAATATGGTCGTGCGCAATTGAAACTAACGACGTCAGAAGATAAATTATTTGCCAATACACCACTGCAACAATATGTTTGGATGAGTCACGGTGATCGTGTGACGAAGTTGCCGCAGAGTTTTACAGTTTTAGCAACAAGCGAACAAACGCCATTAGCTGCAGTGGGTGATCTCAAACGCAATTTTTATGGTGTGCAATTTCATCCAGAAGTGCAAAATAGTGAGTATGGTATGGATATTTTGCGTAATTTTTCTTTTAATATTTGCCAGGCACAAGCTAATTGGAGTATGACAGATTTTATTTCTCAGCAAGTAGCGCAAATTAAGGCTACTGTTGGTGAAAAAAAAGTTTTACTAGGATTATCGGGAGGCGTGGATTCTTCAGTGGCGGCAGTTTTATTGCATCAAGCAATTGGCGATCAACTAGTTTGCATTTTTGTTGACCACGGTTTGTTACGACAAGGTGAAGCAGAGCAAGTGATGGCTAGTTTAGTCGACAATTTTGGCTTAAATGTAATTAAAGTCAACGCACAGACACGTTTTTTGGCTAAGTTAAAGGGTGTAATTGATCCAGAGCAAAAACGCAAGATTATTGGTAATGAATTTATTCGAGTCTTCGATGATGAAGCGCGTAAATTACAAGGGATTGATTTTTTAGCACAAGGTACTCTGTACACTGATGTTATTGAAAGTGGTACAGATACTGCTAAGACGATTAAATCACATCATAATGTTGGTGGTTTGCCACAAGATATGCATTTTACTTTGGTTGAACCCTTAAAAACGCTATTTAAAGATGAAGTGCGTGAATTAGGTGAGCAATTAGACATGCCACATGATTTAGTATGGCGCCAACCTTTTCCTGGACCAGGTTTGGGAATTAGGATTTTAGGTGAAGTAACAGCAGATAAATTGGCTATTGTGCGTGCTAGTGATAGCATTTTGCGGTCAGAAATTAAAAATGCTGGGTTGCAAGAAAAAATTTGGCAATATTTTACAGTTTTGACTGGAATAAAAAGTGTTGGCGTGATGGGTGATGGGCGTACATACGATTATACGGTTGGTATTCGCGCAATTAATTCAATCGACGGGATGACTGCTGACTTTGCTAGAATTCCCTGGGATGTGTTAGCACAAGTTTCCACGCGGATCACTAATGAAGTGGCGCATGTTAATCGTGTCGTTTATGATATTACTTCTAAGCCGCCAGCAACGATTGAGTGGGAATAAAATAGATAAAAATTATTTGAAATATAATTGTGCAAAGTACTGCTAATAACGGTATATAAAAAGATCGACTCACCAAATTTGTGAGTCGATCTTTTTGTCTATTGAATATCAATCTTTGTTTCTTTATCGGGTAATTCGTGTGATTTAGGCAAAATCACTTTTAAAACACCATTTTGATAGCGAGCGGTGATCGCTTTTTGATCAACACCGGGCAAACTATATTGGCGATTAAGGCGTCCATAGGAACGCTCATTCATAATTAAATTATCATCATTATCACTAGCTTCGCTGAGATATTCACGTGTGGCAGATACCGTTAGAATATCATGATCATATGATAGTGAAATATCTTTTTTGTTTAAGTCAGGTAAATCAATTGCCACAGTATAGGCTTTATTAGATTCAGAAACATCAGTTTTCATAGATTCATTAGGCATTTGCTCGTTCCAATTGCTAAACCAATTATTTAAGACATCAAACAAATCATCACGCCGGTTAGCTAAATTATTATGCATCTGAAAAGTCCCCCCACAAAATTATTACAATACATAGTAACTACTCAAAATTAAAATTGCAAATTATGCTTCTTTTTTCATGCCAGTCGGCTGTAACCATTTTTCAATTAAATTCAATAAAAGATCAGTAATAATTGACATTAGAGCAGTGGGCAAAGCACCAGCTAAAATCAAAGCACCACCATTAGTTGCATTGGTACCACGAATAATGATATCACCTAAGCCACCAGCGCCCACAAAGGCTCCAATCGCAGTAATTCCGATTGCCAAAACTAACGCATTGCGAATCCCAGCCATGATAATTGACAACGATAAGGGCAAACGTACCATGTATAAAATTTGCCAATTAGTCATGCCCATGCCACGACCGGAATCAATAATATTAGCGTTAACATTGCGCATCCCGGTATAAGTGTTTTTGATGATCGGTAGCAATGAATACAAGAAAACAGTCATGATAACAGTATTCACGCCTAGTCCCATGACAATCATGATGATTGACAACAGAGCTAAAGAAGGAATTGTCTGAATAACATTAGCGATGCTAATAACGAAATTACCTAACTTATGATTACGAGCAATGAATATACCAATAGGGATACCAATAATGGCAGCGAATAAGACACCGTAAATAGAAATTAAAAAGTGGCGCAAAAATTGTTGCAAAACGTACATGCCATTATGGTCGTAATAATACAATAATTGCTGAAAAGTGTTTAAATGTGACATTATTTATCACCTCGGAAATAATTATTTTCTTCTAAAAACTTTTTAGCGACAACTTGTGGTTCTAATAGTTGATCATCAACCTGATAATTCAGTTTACGCATCGTATGAACGTTGATTTTGCCATCAAGACGATGTAGCAGAGGTTTTAAATCTGGATGTTCTCGTAACAAAGAATTGTTAACAATCATCGAAGCTTGATAAGGTGGGAAGAAATGTTTGTTATCCTTTAGTTGCTTCAAATGGTAACTATCCACACGACCATCTGTCGAATAACCAAGAACTACATCCATCTTGTCGGAAGCAAGTGCAGAATAAACTAGACCGATCTGCATTGGATAAGCTTTAGCAAAATCCATATTGTAATAGCGAGTGAAATCTTTATAACCATCACCTTTACGATTCATCCAATTAGAATCCACACCAATCGTAAATTTATTAGCAACTTTACGTAAATCAGAAACATCATTCAAATCATATTTTTTAGCTGTTTTTTGTGTCACCATGAAGGCAAACGTATTAGTAAAGCCATAGCTGGGAAAATCAGTTTGATCATAACGGTCACGAACCGCTTTACGTACAATATCAGTTGCTTTTTGTGCATTTTTGGTAGGTGGTAAATCTAAAGTAGTCGTTAATTCGGTTCCACTATAAGAAGCAGCTTGAATATCCGCATCACCTCGTATTAAAGCTTGGTGCATCAAAGGCGCTGACCCCAAGTTATTTACGATTGCCGTATTATAATTAGTTTCATGACTAATTAACTCTGAAACAATGTTAGATAAAACCTGGGATTCTGTCGTATTTAATGAAGCAATACGAATTGAACCGTTACTACCTTGAGCTGATCCTAACCCTGGCAAGCTACAACTACTAGTCACGATAGCCATCATTAAAATAGCAAAAGCGACCAACCAACGTCTTAAATTTTTTTTCATTTAGTTGCCCTCCTCCTTAATTCAGTTTTTGAGATGCTGGTGTTAATTTTTGTTCGACTTTGCCTAACAAGTAGTCAGTTACAATTGCCAAAATAATAACAGGAATCGTACCACCAAAAATTAAATCAGGCTGGAAGAGGTTTAAACCATTAAAGATAAAGTCGCCTAAACCACCGGCGCCAATATAAGATGCTAAAGTTGACCAAGCAATGACGTAAATAGCTGATAAACGAATACCAGCCATAATAACAGGCATGGCTAACGGCACTTCTACTTTAATGATGGATTGCCAGTTAGTCATACCAATTCCTTTAGCAGAATCAATTATATTAGGATCAACGCCTTTCATACCCAAGTAGGTATTACGTAAAATTGGCATTAAACTGTAAATGAATAAGGCTACGATAGCAGGAATTTGTCCAATACCAAACAACGGTATCATCAATGCAAGTAAAGCTAAAGCGGGAATAGTTTGAAGCATGCTGGCAATATTCATGACGACATTAGCAGTCTTAGGAAAGCGCGATAAAATGATTCCTAAAGGAACGGCAAATAAGATGCCTAAACCTAAAGAAATTGCGGAAATGTAGATTTGCTCCCAAGTTTTCTCAATTAATTCAGAGCCGTGTTGTGCTAAAAAGCTAGTCATGATCGTCATCAGCTCCTTTTGTAACTTGATCTTTTTGATGCTTACTTAATTCTGCACTCGACATGGGATCAGTATCACCCCAAATAGTGTTATAAACTAATGTTACTAATGCTGAACGAGTTACAATACCAACTAATTTATTGTTGTCATCAACTACTGGTACGTAACTGGAACCACGTTTCAAAATACGATCAACAGTATCACGTAAATAAGCGGTCGGTTTAACCGTATAAATATCACTTTCCAAAATATCGCTAACACTAGAAGCGCGGTGATAACGGTGCTCCAGACGATTAATGCGGATATAACCTTTCATGTGGTCGTCGTCATCAGTGACTAATAAAGTATCAACATTTCTTTGTTTCATTAAAGATAAAGCTTCTTTCAAGGAAGCACCTAAATTAATTTTAACAGGTGTGGTCAACATGATTTCTTTTACTTGCACAGTATCGTGTTTAGCTTCAGCTAAGCGATCTTCACCAATTAAATTCTCCACAAATTCATTAGCTGGATTTTGCAAAATGTTTTCAGGGATATCGTCTTGAACAACCTCACCGTCATTCATAATAACGATGTGGGTAGCTAATTTTAAGGCTTCATCCATATCATGTGTAACAAAAACAATCGTCTTGCCCATCTTCTGTTGCAGTCTTTGAACCAAATCTTGCAAGTTTTCCCGAGTGATTGGATCTAATGCGCCAAAAGGTTCATCCATTAAAATCAAATCTTGATCAGCGGCCAAAGCACGCACGACACCAATTCTTTGTTGCTGACCACCAGATAACTCGGCAGGATAACGATCTAAATAGGACTCTGGTAACTCAGCTAATTTGATGAGTTCTTTAGCTTTTTGATCAAGTTTTTCTTGCGACCATTTAAGTAGCTTTGGTACTAAAACTATGTTTTCTTTGATGGTCATGTGTGGCATTAAACCGTTGTTTTGGATTACATAACCCACTTTGCGTCTTAAATCAACGGGATTTAAGTTATTGACATTTTTGCCATTGATGAAGACTTCCCCAGAAGTGATGCTGTTCATGCGGTTGATCATACGCATCAAAGTAGTTTTACCAGAGCCGGAAGTTCCGATAAAACAACAAAATTCACCCTTTTTAATTGTAATATTAGCGTGACTAACGGCAGGAGTTTTGCCTTTATAAATTTTAGTTACATCTTTAAATTGCACCATCGGTGTTTGTTCTGACATTCAGATGATACTCCTTTCACTTTGGTCAGTTTGAAGATAATTAAACCTATCCAATTAACTACATAATAACGAAGCTGTCACTTGAAAGCAAAAAACAGACTATTTGCGAGTCTGCTTTTTACGAAGAAAATGGACTATAAAGGTTGTTGCAAAGGCAATCACCAAAATGATTACAAAAATAGAATTATTTATCTCAATATCAATTGCGGGAATGGATAAGAAGAGTTTCACAGCAATGACTAAAATCAAAATGTAAGCCATAGGTTCTAATTCTGGAATTTTGTTCATCAATTTGATAATGACTTCAGCAACTCCACGCATGGCAATGATCCCAACGATACTACCGATTAAAATAATAACCGGATTATTGGAAATTGCGACCAGCGTCAATACTGAATCCAAAGAAAACATGATATCAGTGAATTCAACAGAAATAATTACTTGCAATAAAGGTTTGAGACCTTTAATTTTGAACATTTTGTTTTTCTTTTTGCTACTATGGGATTTTTTGTAAAAAAAGCTAACCGCCATGTAAACTAAGTAAATCGCTCCTAGAACTTTGATCCACCATAATTTGATTAGAAAAGTTGCTACACCAATAATCAAAAAGCGAAAAATAAAAGCACCCCAAATACCGTAAAATAAAGCTTCTTCTTGTTCTTTTTTGGTTTCTAGAGTGTGCGCTTGCGCTGCCAGTACAATTGAATTGTCAACTGATAAAAGACATTCCATGACAATTAGGGAAAGAATTAACACCCAGTCGCTGGGTGAAGTAATCACTTGCTGCCAATTGTGTAGATCAAAAAAAGGTTTATATAAATTGATAATAAAATTCAAACTTTACTCCTTGATTTTGTTTATTATTATAACATTTTGTGAAAAATAAAAGTGATCATTTTTTCTGCTTATTATTATAATATTTTTAGCATAAATTGATCATTATTTAGATTAGTTTGCTACAATGATAACTGTTCGGTTGTTTTTGTGAGAAGGTGATCAAGTGCCGTCCGGGAACTTATTAGAAAGTAAAATGAAATTGCGATTACAAGGTGCGTTAATTCGGTTGTTGCAAACCAAGGAATTAACCAATATTACAGTTAAACGCTTGTGTGATGAGGCGCAAATTCATCGTACAACGTTTTATAATCACTACGAAAATATTTCTGATGTATTTGCAGATATCAAAACAAAAGTCATCATTCAGTGTGAAAAATTTATTGTGCGTCGCCATAAATTATTGCAGCTAAGTAATAAACAACAAATTTTGGATTTTTATACTGAATTTTTGCTCATTGTTCAAAAATATGAGTCGGTAATGCGTATTTTATTAAGTGATAGTTCAATTGGTAAATTTAAGCATGATTTATTGGTTGCTGCACAAAAATTAGATAGTAATGTCAAGCTTTATTATGAAAAAGTTTATATTATTGGTGGCATGTTTGATGTCATTCGTTATTGGCTAGATGATTGTCAATCAGTACCGATATCAGAATTAAGTCTGAACTTATTTGAGATTGGAACACTGGGGCGTCATTGTGATTTTTGATGAACTATTGGTTAAAACTAATATTGATGATAAATTTATCTTGTTATCTGCCGAGCAGTTTAGTAGACTGGAGTTAAATAAATCGAATAGTCATCGCAAAGGGGAGCTATTATGCTGAGAGTGATGAAAGTCAGACCCTTGAACCTGTTTGTTAGTACAAGCGTAGGAATTGTGATGAGTGTAGTAACACTCTAATTGCGAGACATTCAAAAGGAGTGTTTTTATGCGTAGTAAACAGTTGCAAACAATTGTTGAAGGAGCAATCATTGCCGCTTTAGCAATGGCGCTATCTTATGTTCCGCACAGTCTTGGTATTTCTTCCATTGAAATACTATATGGGACTGTGCCTATTTTTATTTATGCTTGGCGACGTGGAGGTAAAGCGGCGATTTCGGCAGGTATTGTGTGGGGATTGCTGGACTTATTTTTGCGCGGGTTTAGCAGTGGCAGTGTTTTCAATGCTTGGCAGGGTATTTTAGAATATCCAGTAGCGTTTGGATTGCTGGGAATTGCAGGGCTTTGGTCTGCGGCGATCAAAAAACGTGTGCAACAACATAAAAATATTTATGGCTTACTATTAGTGAGTGGTATTACTGCTTTATTGGCTAAATATTTGATTCATTTTTTTGCTGGCGTTTTAGTTTGGGGATCTTTTGCACCAAAATCTATGAATCCATGGGTGTATTCTTTGATTATCAATGGTGGTAGTGCATTAGCTACTTTGTTATTTGTGATTATTGTTGTCGGTTTACTGCAAAAAACGATTGCGAGATTTATTAACGTGTATTAAAGTGCGGTACAAAGTTATATAATGGTGGAAACGTTTTCTAAAATTAAGGAGTGATGCTGATGTATTATGTTGTCATGCCAGCGCGTGATATTCGAGATAATTTAGCAACAGAACAGTATTTGATGAATAATAAGGATTTTGATGAACCGTTAGTTTTATTTTATATTGAGAATCCTTGTATTATTGTCGGGCGTAACCAAAATACATTAGAAGAAATCAATGCAGAATATGTGCGTGAGCATCATATTACAGTCACGCGACGCTTGTCTGGTGGTGGAGCAGTTTACCAAGATGCCAACAATGTTTGTTTCAGTTTTGTGGTAGATGCAGATGATGAAGAGTTTGGTGATTTTAAGAAGATGACGCAACCCATTGTGGATGCTTTGAAGCATTTAGGTGCTAAGGATGTTGAAGTGTCCGGGCGTAATGATATTTTGGTGGATGGCAAAAAATTCTCAGGTAATGCGATGTATACGCAAAACGGCAAAACTTTTTGTCACGGTACATTGTCATATGATGTCGATTTAGATGTTTTAACGAAAGCCTTAAATGTGCCCGCCGACAAAATTAAGTCTAAGGGTATCAAGTCCGTGCGTAGTCGGGTTACCAATATCCGACCTTATTTGGACGAGCAATACCAAAATTTAACGACGGAACAATTTCGGGATACGTTGCTATTGAGTTTGTTTGAAGCGGATGATTTAGAGCAAATTAAGGATCATGAATATCAGTTGACGGATGAAGATCAAGAACAAATTGACCAAATTAAGCAAGAAACTTATGCTAATTGGGACTGGGTTTATGGCAAATCGCCACAATTTACGGTACAAAAAAGGCAACATTTTACTAGTGGGACGATTGATGCACGGCTTCAAATTACCAATGGTAAAATTGCAGCTATCAAATTTTACGGCGACTTTTTCGGTGTACAACCAGTAGCAGATTTAGAAACACAATTAATTGGCTTGGATTATGAGTTCGCTACGTTACAAGAATATTTGGCGGATATTGATATTGGGCAATTTTTCGCAGGAATTACTGCAGGCGAATTAGCCAAATTATTGTGCGATTAATTCGATAAAAAAATAGTCAAGATGAGGTTGATATTTCATCTTGGCTATTTTTTTATTTAGAAAAGTGATTTACTTTATTTTTCCAATCATCTAATGGTAGATAATGAAATTGCTGTAAAAATTCTTGAGAGTTATTGGGGAAAATACTTCCTTTAACGTTTTTGATATAATTTCCCTGTTTAACCAACGGTATGCCATCATACCATTTTCTTCTAAACTTATAAGTGCCATAATATTTGCCATTTTTAAAATATAATTTAACATTATACATACTTATAGATTTAGGACCTTCAGAATAGTAATATTGATTTTTACGTATTTGATCCATGCCTATAAAATAAACAGCAGAAAAATCATTAGTTTTCCCGTACAATTTATAGATATTATCCGTGCGGATATATTTGCCTGTGTGAAGGTCTACCTGGGGATAATCCGTATTATCTAAGGTATCTTTAGGAGAAACATCTATACCCACAGCTACATAATTTTCCTGATCTATTAACTTTAATACATTGGCTAGAACTTTTATTCCAATAAACTTGCCCTATTTTTATTTTTTTGACCGATTTAGCTTTGTGCGCCTCGCTTTTATGTTTACTGGATTTAGCTTGAACTACATTATTGTTTGAAATAGTTATTGTGCTTGTAAAAGCAGGAAGCAATAAAAATACGATCATTAAGAAATTACGTAATTTTTGCGTTTTCATTTTTATTGTCCCTTGACCATTTGATCGAATTCATGTCCTAGTTGTGTCGCATTATCTTTGGATGATTGACCATTTATAGAATAGTTTCCATGGGGTTCCGTATAACTATTCTGCGGTTTACCTAATTTTTTAGCTTCTTCCTCCAAAAGTGGCGATTTATATCCACTAGATTTATCATGACGCCATTGCGGATCCAAATCATGAACCACATTAATATCTAAATATTTATGCGTGTTACCTTTTTTATTACCATAATTAAAACTAGCACCATTGATTTGTCCATTGAGATTAATGCCATCGGGATCAATTTCATTTTGGAACTTCCCTTCGCTGTTTAAAAGAAACTCTGTATGAAAATTTTGCGTAACCTTGTAATCACCTTTGCCATAGCCTTGGGGATATTCGCCTGTAGACCGATTCATTTTCTGATGCAATCGGGAACCTTCCAGCTCATAAGACCCCTTGCCACAATCCTTCATGTAATTGGCTAGCTTTTCTGCGTCTGTTTTTCCCGGGTAATTATCGCGGATATACTGCGCCTGCTGAGCAGAAATGATATAGCGCAAATTATGGATTTTTTGTCCCAAATTGGAACCGTCGTTGAGTCCATTTTCCGTTGGGAATGCGGTTTGGACGGTTTTAGCCAAACTATCCCAGAATTTATTATTTGGCGCTAACTTTTTATCAAAGTGCGCCAACAGTTTCCGGGTGGATTCGGCATCTTCTGGTAAATTGCCCGGAACTTGCAGTACTTTAGTCAAAGTGGTCAATTTTTGCTTAGCGATTGCCGGACTCTTATCTAGCTGCCAAACATTCCACATGTCCATGAAGACTTTGGAACCCACGGTTTGGCTTTGCTTGTAAATGTGATTCAAGTGCTGCATGTCGACCGTTTTGAGACTGGCTTTTTGTTGATGCTTATTCAAATATTTTACATAAGCTAACTGGCTACTAGCCGGCCAGCCTTCTTTACTTAGCTTCTTTAATTGTTTTTTGACTGCGGCACGATATTCTTTGCGCCCCGCAGCATCTAATCCTGCTGGATAACTGATCGTTGCCAAAATATAGTCTAACTTATGATCCGAATAATGTTCAACACTTTTCAGCCAGTCGGAGTCGGCACTAATATTTAGCGAACCGTCGGGATTCATGGTGCTGTCATTAATGGCTGCCAAACCTCGGGCAATCTGGGCAATAACGTCATCTTCCGCATCAAATAAGGATTTAGTTTTTTGTTGCGCTTCTTTGAGTGCCTGCAAGCGCTTTTGTTCATTTTTTGTCATCGCTTGCAGTGGCGCCATGGCTTGCTGCACTAAGCTTTTGCCGATGGGTGTGGCGCGTTTGAGGGAACTGAGCGCACTCGTCATTTTCTGAAAAGATTGAATGTTAGCTTCTAATTCGGCTTCATCCAAAACATTGCCATAGCCTTGCAATGTAGCATCGGTTTGTTGAAATACCGAAACTTTGCCTTGCACACTGTCATTTAGATCTGAAAAAGCCGTGATCACTGGCATTACGGTGCTTTCTAGCGATTGACTGACTTTACTGTAAGCCGTGCCGGACAAGGCTTGCCCGGTGCCAATATCACTTTGGAGCGCTGAGATGGCTTGCTTTAAGTCAGCAATAGCTGGCTCAATTACCTTAATATGTACCCCCTTATAATTCGATTATAAAAAAGTGTTATTTATTAGGCAAGGTTTATTTCATCAAAGAAAATCTACTTTTGTAAATTAGGTAAAATTAATTTATCATTAATTAAAAATCAATTTGGGGTGAAAGGAGTAGCCGGTTATGTTAAAAGAACAGATTGCGGCGGCTGTCAAAAAAAATACTGTTGCGGCGCAAAAAAAGTATCAAGTCCTAGATACGCAGGCGTTAGGCCGTCAGATGAAAGTTAAGCGAAACACAATCAGTCATTACTTGAATGTTTTATGGCGCGAACAAAAACTCATAAAAGTTAATTCACGTCCCGTGATTTTTTGGGATCGGCAAGTGTTGGAAGATACTTATCATGTGTCTTTGCAAGCAGAGTATGTTTCACAGCAAGCCTTGCAAGCAATTTTGCAAACGGCGTCATCCCGAGATAATGCTGTTTTGGATCATATTATTGGTAGCCAAGGATCTTTATATGTGCCGTTGGAGCGTTTGAAAGCTGCGGCGGGTTATCCAGACACCGGCCTACCAATGTTAATTACTGGTTCGACTGGCTCGGGGAAAAGTTTTTTGGCACGAGCTTATTATGATTATTGTGTTGAACAAGGGTATTTAAGCGATACGGCGCGCTTTTTGCAATTGAATTGTGCTGAATATGCGGATAATCCCGAACTCTTGACTAGTAATTTATTTGGTTATCGCCAAGGTGCTTTTACTGGAGCTACACAAAATAAAACCGGGCTTTTTGATGAAGCTGATGGTGGCGTCTTATTTTTAGATGAAATCCATCGTTTGAACGCTAAAGGACAAGAAAAACTATTTCGCTATCTAGACACTGGATTGATCTCGCCATTAGGAGAAACTAAAAATAGCCAGAAGGTACGAGTACGCTTGGTTTTTGCTACAACTGAAAATTTAGATAGTTATTTTTTGGATACTTTTTTACGCCGGGTGCCTATTCAAATTACGTTACCGCCGTTAAAAGATCGTAATGATTCGGAAATTGCCAGTCTGGTTAAGTTATTTTATTTACGGCAATCCCAAAAAATCAAAAAAACAATCACTGTAGATCAAACGGTTGTTCGAATACTAAAAACGAATAATTATTCTCATAACGTAGGCGAACTCAAAAATGCGGTGATTATTTCAGTGGCAAATGCTTTACAACGTGGGGAAGATAAGGCACAGCTAGCGGTCAATGTGGTTGATTTGCCTAGTGATATTTTACAGACGGTAACATTGCTGCCCGATATCCGGTCAAAACAGCTGGTTATTACGCCACAAGCGACTTTGCAACAGTTAATTGGCGCCAAACAGCCAGCTAATAATGTTATTCAAAAAACAATTAATTCCTGGCTACAAGTGTACCAAACTACTAATAATTCGGCAGATTTTTGGAGTAATTGTCTAGGCGTTTTGAATCATTTATGTGATGATTTGATGTTTAAATCTGCGACACAAGTTTGTCCTTTACCGCTATCCTTTTATAAAAACTTTTTTCAAGGTGAATTAAAACAAATTGCGCTACAAAATCATTTGCGGGTGAATGGCAATATGGCGATGTTGTTGTCATATTACTTTTATCGGCGCCAAACAGCAATGGTTGAATTATCACCTAAGCAGCAACAAATCTGCCAAAAATTAGTGACTCATTTTCAACAAACTGATCCAAAATTATGGGCAATTGTTACTGAGATGCATAATTTGATTGTGCAAAATACGAAGCTTCAAAATTCAATGGCAGATCAATTGTTTTTATACTTCTATTTGCACGATAAAATGCAAGAAATTCCTCGTCAGACATTAAGATGTATCGTTTTGGCACACGGGTATTCCACTGCAAGCAGTATTGCTGATGTGGCAAATGAGTTGACCGGTGAGCATTTGTTGGATGCTTTGGATATGCCAATCGATATTCAAGTGCCCGAGATTGGCAGAAAAGTTGATAACTATGCGCATTCTTTGACGCAAGTTACTGGATTAATTGCTTTGGTAGATATGGGATCTTTAGCTGACATCAAAAAATATTTGCAGCCTGATTTAACTTTTCCGATTGCTGTGATGACCAATGTTTCCACGCAATCTGCTTTAGTGACCGCGCAAAGTATTCAAAATCAATTGCCATTGCAAGATATTATGGAAGCAGTCTCACAGCAAGTGGTGACGACTAAGCAAGTTATTTATCCGCCAACCATTAAGAAAAATTTGATTATTACTTGCTGCTTAACAGGTATTGGTACTGCTAATAAAATTCGGCAGCTTTTAATGGCTAGTTTGCCAGAAGATAGCGATTTAGAAGTGCAATCTTTTGAGTATAGTCACTTGAAAGATTCATCGCAATTGGCTTTTTTGCAACAAATTTATAATATTGTTTTCGTGATTGGGACGATTGATCCTGAGGTGAAAGAAGTAAAATATTATCCTTTAGAGACGATTATTTCAGGCACTAATGCAGCTGCTTTAAAGAATCTTTTGGCAAATTATTTAACTAAAGCACAATTGGCAGAATTTAATAAGCATTTAATTCGTAATTTTACTTTAGAGCGCGTGATTAATTCTTTAACTATTTTAGATGCTAATATTGTTATGCAAAATATTGATCTGGCTTTAGAGCGCTATACCAAGCTTAGTCAACAAGAGCTTTCTAACATGACGCGAATGTCTTTATATGTTCATGTCAGCTGCTTGATTGAGCGTGTTGTGCGAAATGAACCGATCACAACTTATGATATGCACCAGATTAGTGACACTAATCAAAAAATCACTTTAAAAAATATTCAAAAAGCTTTTAGTGTCATTGAAGATTGCTATAGTGTCAAAATACCTTTAGCAGAATATGGTTATATTTATGATATTATCGTTGCTAATTAATTTTTTCTTGGAGCGTGCCACAAATTGGCACGCTTTTTGCTTGTAAATAAGTGTAGTTGTAAAGGAGTTTATGGCGATGAAAATAATTTTGGCTAGTCATGGAGAATTGGCACTAGGAATGAAGCAAACCTTAGAAATGATTGTTGGTGAGCAAACACAAATTGTAGCTATTGATGCTTATGGCGATGAAAACAGCGATTTCATGGCGACGATTGAAGAACAGTTAGTCGATCAAAAATCAGCAGTTTTAGTAACCGATATTTGGGGAGGATCTGTTAATAATTCATTGATGGAATTAGTTTTACAACAACCACAATTATTGCTAATAACTGGTATGAATTTACCGCTAGTTTTGGCGATTGCAACTGCAGCCGATCAATTGACTTTGGATAATTTGCGAACAATCGTTTGTGATAGCCAAAAAAATATTATTTTGGTCAATGATAAATTGCAGCAACTAAAAGGAGGTGAGAACAATGATTAAATTCGTGCGCATTGATCATCGTTTGCTGCATGGTCAAGTTTTATTCTCGTGGACTAAATCACAAAATATTGCACGGATTATCGTGATTGATGATGAAGCAGCAACTGATGATTTGAAGAAAATGACCATGAAGTTATCTAAACCGGCGGATATTAAGTTGAGTGTTTTTACAATTGAGCAAGCCCGCGAGCGCATAACAAAAATTAATGGTGTGAGTGAAAATACGATGGTTATTTTTGGCAATGTTGCAACGGCGGCAGCAATTACACCTTTGCTGAGTGATGTTAAAGCGGTGAACTATGGTGGGATCCCCAAACGTCCAGACACTCAAAAATTTAGCAATTTTATCTTTTTAACGGCACCGGAAGTTGAGCAGAGTAGAGCTTTGAAAGAAGCAGGACTTGACTTATATATGCAACAAGTGCCAACCTCACATCGCGAAAGTTTAACAGCCTTGCTGTAAAAAGGAGGGGGAATCAATGCTTGTTAAAGCCATCTTACTAGGTTTAGTTGGGGTATTAGGTAATTTAGATTCACGATTTTTAGGACGTACTAATTTAGAACAACCTTTGGTAATGGGAGCTTTTGTTGGTCTAGTTTTGGGTGATTTGACAAAAGGCTTGATTGTTGGTGCTTCTTTAGAATTAGTCTTCATGGGTATGGCTAATATTGGTGCCGCTGCTCCACCAGATTTGGTTTTGGGATCTGTGATTGCCACGTCTTTTGCGATTTTATCGCACACCAATGCCCAAACTGCATTGACTATCGCTTTGCCAGTGGCGATTTTAGGACAAATGATCGGCATTGTATTGCGCATGTTCATGTCCACTTTTAATCGGTGGGCTGCAGCAGACATTGATGCTGGCAAATTTGCTAAAGCACGGCGTTTGCACATTTTATGGGGCCTTTTATTAAATGTTTCAATGTATTTCATCTTGATTTTTCTATCGATTTATTTTGGTACCGGTGTAGTGAAAGTTGTTGTTAAAGCAATTCCTACTTGGTTGACGAATGCTTTGACTTTAGCAAGTAAAATTTTACCAGCATTTGGTTTTGCTTTGTTAATGCAAACAATGCTGACCAAAAAAACAGTCGTATATTTATTGATTGGTTTTTTCATTACAGCTTACGGTAACTTATCAGTCATTGCAGTAGCTATTTTTGCAGTCTTATTAGTTTTAGTATTAAACGAAATTTTACCTAAGAAGAATGTTGCTACAACAACTGAACAAAATGATGATGACTTAGAAGAATTGTGAAGGGGTTGAATAAATTATGCAAACATGGACAGTTCCGACCTTAAATAAGCGACAGTCACGTAAGCGTTATTGGTCATTTTTCTGGCGTTCTTATGCAATTCAAGCTTCATGGAATTATGAAGGACAAATGAATTTAGGTTTCTTATATGGTATTGCGCCGGTGATTGATCGCATTTATGGTGACGGTACACCAGCGAGCTTAGAAGCAAAAAAAGATGCTTATCGTCGTCATTTGGCATTTTATAATTGCACGCCACAAACCAGTTCCTTTGTTCTCGGCGTAGCATCTTCAATGGAAGAAGAATATGCGCGCAATCCGACCAGTTTTGATCCGAATTCTATAAACGCTGTGAAATCTTCATTGATGGGACCATTGTCTGGGGTAGGTGATTCTTTTTTCCAAGGGACAATCAAAGTGTTGGCTTTTGGATTGGGTGTTAATTTTGCCCGTAAAGGCAGTATTTTGGGTCCGATTTTGGCAGTTTTGATCTCGTTTGTGCCAGCCTTCTTGGTGACTTATTATGGCGGTAAATTAGGTTATACTGCGGGTAATAAATTTTTAACGAAGTTGACCAAAGCCGGCATTATGGATCGCGCAATGTACTTGGTTACGATTGTCGGTTTGATGGTGATTGGTTCGATGATTGCCAGTATGATTGGCATCACCACGCCCATTCATATGGGCAAAGCGTTCAGTTTGCAGAAAACATTAGATACGATTTTTCCGCAAATGATACCGCTGGCTTTTACGTTTGTGATGTATTGGTTGCTCCAAAAAAAGGTCACAACCGGTTGGATTTTAGTGATTTGTATTGTTAGTGGTCTTGTTTTGAGTCCACTCGGAATTTTTAAATGAATTTAGGAGGAATTTTATTATGACAACGACACCAAAAAGTATTATTGCAGATATTAAACGTAAGCAACCCAAAATTAATCGGGTGATTTTTACCGGTTGCGGTGCTTCTATGTCTGATCTTTATCCAGCATATTATTTTGTGGCTCAAGAAAGTAAGCATTTATTGTCCGCTATTAAGCAAGCCAATGAATTCAATTATGCAGCACCCAAGAACATTGGTGCTGATACAATTGTGATTACTGCTTCATTGGGTGGAACTACACCAGAATCTATTGCTGCAACTAAATATGCGCGTGAATTAGGAGCACACGTTATCACATTATCACATGATCCTAATTCACCAATTGTTAAAGAAGCTGAATATAGCTTGATTCATGGTTTTGAAGAAGATTATGCCCATAAAACTGAAAAAATGAAAATGGCTTTGGAATTAGCCGTAGAAATTGTTAATCAATTTGAAAGCTATGAATTTTATGATGAAGCACAAAATGCTTTTGACGGCATTTTCGCCTTGATTAATGAAGAAGCAGCCATGTCTGAACCAGCAGCTATAGAATTTGCTGATAGATATCAAAACGAAGATAAAATTTATGTATTAGGTAGCGGAGCAACTACAGGAGTCGCTTATTCAACAGCTTCCTTTTTATTTATGGAAATGCAATGGATCAGCGCACCGACTATCAATTCAGGTGAATTCTTCCACGGACCATTTGAATTAGCTGTGAAAGATGCACCGTACTTGTTATTTATGAATGATGGTCAAACACGTCATTTGGATGCACGGGCATTAGAATTTTTGCAAAGATTTGAAACTAAAAATACGGTAATTGATGCAAAAGATCATAATCTGGCTTCCGTGGCTTCTAAAAACGTCATTGATTACTTCAATCCAATCTTATTGACTGGTGTTATGCGTATTTATGCGGTTAAACTGTCTGAAAAACGCCAACATCCGCTTACAAAACGTCGTTATATGTGGAAGTTGGAAAATTATTAAAGCCAATGCTTAGGCTGTATCCACATTTTGGTGGGTACAGTTTTTTATTTAGGGAGAAGAATAATGATTAAAGCAATTATTTTTGATATGGACGGAGTATTAATTAATTCGGAGCAATTTTATTTTCAGCGCCGATTGGAATTTTTGCGTAGTAAGCAGCAAATAGCTGGTTCACAAAACTTTCAAGATTATGTTGGAGCCAGTAATCAGCGTGTTTGGCAATTGTTAGTGCCTGAAAATGAAAAATTACGGAATCAACTTGCAAAAGAATACGTAATTTATCAACAGAATCACCCATTAGTTTATCCGACGGTGCTTAATCCAGATGTTAAATCAGTTTTGTGTTGGCTGCAAAAACAACATATTACAGTGGCTTTAGCATCTGCTAGTTCCTTAAAAGAAGTGCGGCGTATGCTAAGAGAATGTAATTTAACTGCTTATTTTCAAGTAGTTTTGAGTGGAGAAGAAATCAAGCATAATAAACCCGCACCAGATATTTATTGGCAAGCAATAAATAAATTGCAGTTGCCTAGTCAGCAATGTCGCGTTGTTGAAGATAGTGCCATCGGGATTCAAGCTGCTAAAGCAGCTAATTTGACGACTTGGGCACTTAAGCAAAATTACATGGTCGATCAAAGTGCCGCGGATTTAGTTTTACCGAATTTACTAGCAATTGAAAAATATTGTATATGATAATGAAACATGTTTCTTAAGAAGCTAAAAAAGCATTGGTTTTTTATAAACAAAATGCTATGATGTTTCTTGTAAACGTTATCTTTGTTGATATATTAAGGAGGAACAGCATATGGGGGTACATAAATTACGTCCAGATTTTTTATGGGGAGGAGCAGTGGCTGCGCATCAACTGGAAGGTGGCTGGCAAGAAGGTGGCAAAGGTGTGAGTGTAGCTGATATTATGACAGCTGGTGCCAATGGAGTGCCCCGTCAAATTACTGCTGGTGTTGAAGCTGATAAATATTATCCTAATCATGAAGCCATTGATTTTTATCATCGTTATCCGCAAGATATTAAGTTATTTGCAGAAATGGGTTTTAAATGTTTTCGGACATCGATTGCGTGGACACGGATTTTTCCACAAGGTGATGAAGAGCAGCCTAATGAAGCTGGCTTGCAATTTTATGATGATTTATTTGATGAATGCCTTAAATATGGTATTGAACCGGTCATTACATTGTCGCACTTTGAAATGCCCAATCATTTAGTTGATGAATACGGTGGTTGGCGTAATCGCAAGTTAATTGATTTCTTTACACGTTTTGCAGAGGTCGTTTTTAAGCGTTATCGCAATAAGGTTAAGTATTGGATGACTTTTAATGAAATCAATAATCAAACTGATTATCGGGATCCTTTTGCAATGATGGTGAACTCTGGCTTGCGCTTGCAAGACGGTGAAAACATGGAAAAAACGATGTATCAGGCAGCTCATTATGAATTAGTGGCTAGCGCTAAAGCAGTACAAATAGGACATCAAATTAATCCTGATTTTGAAATTGGTGCCATGATCGCAATGGTGCCGCTATACCCAGCAACAGCTAATCCACGTGATGTCATGAAAGCACAACGGGCGATGCAAACACGTTATTGGTTCGCTGATGTGCAAGCTAATGGTTTTTATCCTAAATGGTTGCAAATTTATCAAGCTGATCAAGAATGGCAGTTGGATATTACGCCGGAAGATTTGGCTATTTTGCAACAAGACACAGTAGATTATATTGGCTTTAGTTACTATATGTCGCGTGCAGTGCAAGCTAAACCTTCTGAACCGGCTGATTATCATTATGATGAAGATCAAGATAGTACAGCTAATCCTTATGTTAAGTCTTCAGAATGGGGTTGGCAGATTGATCCTGAAGGTTTGCGCTACGCACTAAATTGGTTTGAAGATCGTTACCATAAGCCACTATTCATCGTGGAAAATGGTTTTGGTGCAGTTGATCAAAAGGGTGCTGATGGTACAGTTCATGATCAATATCGTATTGATTACTTAAAGGCGCATATCGAACAAATGAAATTGGCAGTTGAAGAAGATGGCGTGGACTTGATGGGCTACACACCTTGGGGTTGCATTGATTTGGTTTCTGCAGGTACTGGACAAATGTCTAAGCGCTATGGCTTTATTTACGTTGACAAAGATGATCAAGGTCAAGGTACGTTAGCGCGCTCGAAAAAAGATTCTTTTGCATGGTATCAAAAAGTAATTGCCAGTAATGGAGAAGATTTAAGCTAGGGGATGAATTAATGGCAAAGCAAGACGGTTTTTTACAGAAAAAATTAATTCCACTTCTACAAAAAATATCGGCTGAACGGCACATGATTGCGTTGCGTGATGGAATGGCTAGTGCAATTCCGATGATTATTATCGGATCTATCTTTATGATTATTGCGCAGTTTCCAATTAAGAGTTACTTGCACTTTATGGCACACGTTTTTGGACCTAATTGGGCGACGGTAGTGCAATATATCTCCAACGCTTCATTTCATATTATGGGCTTGATAGCGGTAATCGGTATTTCTTATAGTTTAGCACGCAGTTATAAAGTTGATCCGTTTTCAACTTCGATTGTGGCATTAGGTGCTTTCATCTTAACTATTCCATTAAAGACAGATAAAAATGGTGCATTATGGGTTCCTTTGCAACAATTGGATTCTTCCGGTTTATTTATTGCTATCTTAGTAGGTTTGTTTGTCACTGATTTATATGTTTGGGTGGTTCACAAAAATTGGACAATTAAAATGCCGGAAAGTGTACCACCAGCAGTTAGCAATTCTTTTGCATCACTAATTCCTGGTGCGATTGCATTATTTGTTGTCTGGCTGATTCGCTTAGGTGTAGAAGCGACGCCAATGAAGAGTATTCCTAATGTAATAAACTTCTTCTTACAACAACCACTCAGCCATCTAAGCAATACATTGCCAGGTGCTTTGATTGCTGAATTATTAGTTTGTGTATTATGGATTTTTGGTATTCATGGTTCTAATACTGTTGCTGGTGTAATGCAGCCTATTTGGTTGGCTGCTATGGCGCAAAATGCGACAGCCTTAAAAGCGGGACATGCCCTGCCGAACATTGTTACCCAACAATTTTTTGATAACTTTGTGCATATGGGTGGTTCAGGAGCTACTTTAGGTTTAGCTTTAATGATTGCTTTCATGTCTAAAAGTAAAGAATATAAAACTTTAGGCCAGTTAGTGGTTGGACCGGCAATTTTTAATGTCAACGAACCAATTATCTTTGGTTTACCAATTGTCATGAATTACAAAATAATTGTGCCATTCATTGCGGCACCATTGGCAAATGTGTTGACGACGTATTTTGCCATGAAATGGGGATTCGTAGCAAAAACTATGGGGGTTATGGTTCCTTGGACAACACCACCGATTTTATCCGGTTATTTAGCGACGGGGCACATTTCAGGTGCAGTGTTGCAGATTTTTAATATTATTTTAGACACTTTGATCTACTTTGTTTTCTTCAGAAATATGGATCGGCAAAAAGTTAAAGAAGAGCAACAAATCACTGCTTAGTAGTGGTTTAATAGACTAATAAAAGATAACTAAGGGAGAAATAAGTATGAGTGTAAAGAAAATTATGTTAGTATGTGCGGCAGGAATGTCGACTAGCTTATTAGTTAGCAAAATGCAACAGGCTGCTAAAGATCAAGGCATTGAAGCCGAAATTTTTGCGACAGCGGTAGCAGATGCTGATAACCAATTGGAGACACAAAAGCCAGACGTTTTAATGTTGGGACCACAGGTCAGCTACATGTTGAATGAATTTAAAGACAAGGTTGATATTCCAGTCGAAGTCATCAACATGCAAGATTATGGCATGATGAATGGCACAAAAGTTTTGACAACGGCGCTAAAATTAATCAATGGGTAGGAAATTAATTCAATGGACGAAAATGAAAATTTGCAAACAATTATGGGTCTGATTATGAATGGTGGCAATGCTAAAGGTGCTGCCTTTGAAGCCATCCAAGCAGCCAAGACAGGCGATTTTGTGACTGCAGAAGCTAAGCTAAAAGAGGCGGATAAAGCTTTGAGCGAAGCTCATAACTCACAAACTGATTTATTATCTGATGAAGCAAATGGTAAGCATACTGAGATCAGTTTGTTAATGGTGCATGGTCAAGATCATATCATGAATGCAATCACTTTTCGTGATTTAGCTGGTGAAATTGTTGCTCTTTATAAGCAATTAGCTGCTAAATAAGTACTTGAAAGTTTAAAAAAGAAAAGCCCGAACATTGTGTTCAGGCTTTTTTACATAAATTTAAGCAAGGGGGGATGTTTAATCATGGTGCAGCAAAAATTAACACCAACGCAAAATGTCATTTATCAATATATTATGGATCATAAGTCAGTAGTCAAAGACTACAGTTTGCGCCAGTTGGCGGCAAAGTTAAAAGTGGCACCAGCTTCAGTGGTGCGTACGGTCAAGAAATTGGGTTATAGGCATTACTATGAACTGTGTGCGCAATTAGACCAAGAAGTGCAAGGTCAAGTTCGGGTAGATGACATTACTTATCAAGCAAGTACGTTTTTTAGACAACAATTTAAGCAACAATACGAGCAATCTATTAAGCAATTTCAAAAAATGATCTTACCGACTACTAATTTCATCTTTTTTGGCGTAGGTACATCAGGAGATTTAGCCGGCTATGGAGCCCGCCAGTTTGTTAATAATGGTCAGATTGCCTTTGCGATGAATGATCCATTCAATCCTACACAGCTAGGTCGTAATTCTTATCGTAATTATGTGGTAATGATTTTGTCGGTCAGCGGAGAAACGGAACAAACTATCGATCAAGCGGTTAATTTTCAAGATCAAGGCGCGCAAGTCGTCAGCATTACTAATACATCAAGCAATACTTTGGCTGGCTTATCTGATATTAATTTCTCTTACAGTATTACACCACGCATTATTGGCAACAGCATTAATTTGACTAGTCAACTGCCGGTGGTCTATTTGTTGGAACGTTTAGCGCAAGCGACGCACACTCATTCAGTGAATTCTCTGGGCACTGGTGTCAAAAGAACGCAGTGATTTTTCAGCTTGTACCATATGTGAACGATAATTATTGATCTTAAATTTTAGTTTTTCAGCGGCGGTTTGAATATTTTGTTCCTGCTGTTCTAATTTTTGCAATTCTTCTTTTAAAAGTGCAATACGTTTAGGAATAGTTTGGTCACCTGCTTGAAACAATGTTAGATAGTGGCTCAGTGCTTTGATAGATAGTCCGGCTTGGCGCATGTGTCGGCTGAATTTAATCCAATCAATATCGTGATCATCAAAGTGACGAATGCCATGGACACGTTTAATTGGTGGAATTAATCCTATTTTTTCGTAATAGCGAATCGTATCAATCGAAGTATTAGTTAACTCACTAGCTTTTTGAATATTCATAATTTCCCCCTAGATTAATTTATCTTTTATAACCTGAAGTTTACTACAAGACAATAAAAAACACCGCTTATTTTTAAGCAGTGTCTAGTTGTTAATTATTTATCTGATTCAGATATTTGTTGTTGTTCGAAACGTTTATTACCTTTGTAAAGTTCAATAATTGTCCAAACTAGTAAGGCTAAAACTAAGAACATGGCAATATAAGCCAAAATGTTAGCTGTTTCTACTTGTCCAGCAGTTGGATGATCACCGAAGAAACCAGCAATGGAATCAGGTAAACCTTTTAAGTTCAAGTAAGTTAAGCCAATAACAGAAATCCAGCCTAAAATCTTGATCCACATGGAGTTTTTAAAACGTTGTCCCATTTCGATCTTACTGTCAGTAAACATCAATAATGGCAACATTGAAAATGGTAAAGCAAATGCTAAGAAGACTTGCGAATTATTCATTAAATCATTTAAAGCTTGATGTTGTTGGATATCAGATTGACCACTCGTCATTAATACACAAGCTAAAACTGGAATAACGGATATTAACCGTGTTACCAAACGACGTAACCAAAGTGGCATACGCATGTGAATGAAACCTTCCATGATAACTTGTCCAGTTAAAGTACCAGTGATTGTGGAGTTTTGTCCGGAAGCTAATAAAGCTACGGCGAATAAAGTAGATAAGACGCCGGTTTGTGCAACATTAGCCAAAATCCCATTACTCATTTTGGAAGTGTCTGATAAAGCTTCATACAAGCCAAAGAAAGAAGGATCTTGAACGGAACCTGATTTAAAGACTGCTACACCAGTAATCAATAATAACGCATTCACAAAGAAAGCAAATGTTAATTGAATATTGGAATCCCAAGCAGAAAATTTAACAGCTTCTGCTATATCTTTTTCACTACTATGATCAATTTTACGTGTTTGTGAAATGGAAGAATGCAAGTACAAATTATGTGGCATAACTGTTGCTCCGATGATTCCTAAAGAACCACTTAACGGTGTCATTCCACCAACTTGTTCGCTAGTTGACATGGACCGCGCACTAGGCACTAATCCTTTCAATACCGCCCCCCAGTTAGGGTCTGATAAAGCTACTTGATAAGCGAAAATAGCTAAAATTACGACAATTAAAGCGACAACCAAAGCTTCGATTTTGCGGAAGCCGATTTTGGTTAGTAATAACAACAATAAAACATCGAAAACGGTAATGAAAACGGCAATAACTAATGGAATTTTGAAGAGCAGATATAAAGCGATTGCGCCCCCAATAACTTCGGCAATATCTGTTGCCATAATCGCTAACTCTGTCAAAATCCATAAAATAATGCCTAATGATTTACTAGTTCGTGCACGAATGGCTTGCGCTAAGTCCATTTGCGTCACAATCCCGAGTTTGGCCGCCATGTATTGCAATAGCATCGCAATCAAACTTGAAATTAAGATGATCGACATTAGTAAATATTGAAAATTTTGTCCGCCAGTGATGGATGTAGACCAGTTACCTGGATCCATATAACCAACCGCCACCAGTGCGCCCGGACCTGAATAAGCTAATAGCATCCGCCAAAATCCCTTATTTTTTGGAACGTCAACAGTACCGTTGATTTCTTCTAGTGAGGGACCATTTGCATACTCTATTAAGTGGTGTTTTTTCTTAGTATTTTCTACCACAAAAATTCCTCCTTACTTTTCCCAAGAGACAATGATACTCCTACTTTCAGTAAAATTAAACCTAAAATTAAGCATACTTAAAAATACGCTTTAATTGCTATTTTATGAAAGCGTAGTAATAATTAATCTAAAGCCAAAACTGAGGAGTTAAGAAAAATGGCAGATCAAGTTAAATTACACGGTAAAAAATATTGGATTTTTGTTTTAACATTGTTGGCGGGAACTTTTACCATGTCCATTAGCCAGTCAGCATTATCGACAGCTTACCCAACTCTGATGCGTTATTTTCATATTAACGCTTCAGCAGTGCAATGGCTAACAACTGGGTTCATGTTAATTATGACAGTCATGATCCCAGTTAGCCCATGGTTATTAGCTAATATTCCCTTTAAAAAATTATTTATTAGTTTATTGATAATATTTGATGTGGGTACATTATTAATTATTTGGGCACCTAATTTTGGAACAATGCTATTGGGGCGTGCACTAGAAGCAGTGGCAGTTGGTGTTTTATTTCCTTCGTATCAAACTGTTTTATTAGATATTACAGATGAAGAACAGCGTGGAACAGTGATGGGCTTTGCAGGCTTAGTTATGGGATCAGCTCTAGCAGTTGGGCCGATTGTCTCTGGTGTGGTTTTGCATTTTTTTGCATGGCAAGGCGTTTTTATTTTGTTTTTTGTGGTGCTGACTGTGGTAGCGCTTATAGCGATTCAGACAGTGCTGAGTCCATTATCCTTGCAACATAGTAAACTAGATATTATTTCGGTGTTATCTTCGTTTAGTTTTATCGGATTTTTGTATGTTTTAACGACTAGTGGCAAAAATCTATCTTGGAACAAGACTTTAACAATTATTTTATTAAGCAGTGTGGTCGGACTGATTATCTTTATTTGGCGCCAGCTGACTAATCATCAGCCACTTTTGCAACTACGTGTTTTGCAAACGTTCAATTTTGATTTGGCAGTATTATTGACCGGATTTTCATATGTTTCCCTAATAGTAGTTACCATTATTTTTCCACTTTACTATCAAAATGTTTTACATTTATCACCTTTTATCTCGGGAATTGCACTTGTTCCGGGAGCAGTGGTGTTAAGCGTTTTGAATCCTTTGACCGGCATTTTAGCGGATAAATTAGGCTTTAAGCTGACTTTATCAATCGGCACAATCTTAATTGTCATTGGCTGGTTAGGTTTATTCGTATTGAATGAAAATTTAACTATTTGGTGGCTGTTGTTGCTAGCTGCCATTATTGAAGGTGGCAATGCTTTTGTCATGATGCCAGCAACAACTATGGGAGCAAATGCTTTACCAAAACAATTTATTTCCCATGGCACTGCTGTGATTACAACTTTGCGCCAAATTTTAGGCGCTCTAGGGGTGGCTTTAGCAACGATACTTTTAGCTTTGCCGAGTTCTGCCGGCAGTCAATTGCAGCGCCAACAACAGCAATTTCACTGGACATTTGGGGTTTTTTTAATAATTTCAGTAGTTGATGTCTTTTTCGCTGCTATTATTCGTGATGTTTCGATTAAATCAAAGAAATAGGTGTATACCAATTTTACCTAAATATTATAATATCAATAGTTAATTAAATAGACCAATTTGAATTTTTGCTTGACGTTTATCAGCAGGTTGGCTAAACTGTTTTTGTTAATAAAATCAGTTGGTTTAAGGAGTAAACCTGTATGAAAGATTACTTGCAAAGAATGGGACGTTCACTGCAATTACCTGTTTCAGTTTTGCCAGCCGCCGCTTTATTAGTCGGCATTGGGCACTGGCTACCGGCAAAATGGGCAATTGCACAATACTTACAAATTGGTGGCAACGCCATTTTGGGCAGTTTGGCAATTTTATTTGCGGTCGGTTTGGCCTTTGGTATGTCTGAAGATCACAGTGGAGCTGCTGCTTTGGCGGGATTAGTAGCTTACCAAATCCCGATGTATATTTTAGATCCGCAACAAATGGCAACTTTGCTCAATATTAAAACTAGCGCTGTTGATGTATCTTTTACACAAATTAAGGGCAATGTTTTTATTGGAATTATGACAGGGCTAGTGGTGGCAGCGTTATATAATCGCTTTCACAATACTAAATTACCTATGGCTTTTTCTTTTTTTAGTGGTAAAAGATTAGTGCCGATTATTGCTTCTTTAGTAATGTTAGTAATTTCTGCTTTATTAATTGTGATTTGGCCACCAATTTATACGGCATTAGTCGCTTTTGGTAAATATATTGTCTCGTTAGGCTGGATCGGTGCAGGGTTATTTGGTTTATTCAACCGTTTGCTGATCCCAACGGGATTACATCAAGCGCTCAATTCAGTATTCTGGTTTAATATTGCTGGTATCAATGACATTGCTAATTTCTGGTCGAGCACTGGTACTAAAGGTGTTACTGGGATGTATTTAGCTGGCTTTTTCCCGGTGATGATGTTTGGTTTGCCTGCTGGGGCATATGCAATCTATCGTAATGCTTTACCACAACGCAAAAAAGAAACGGGTTCTTTAATGTTAGCTGCCGGTTTTGCTTCATTCTTCACTGGCGTTACAGAACCATTAGAGTTTTCATTTATGTTTGTCGCTTGGCCGTTATATTTATTACATGCGATGTTAACCGGTTTATCATTAGCTTTTGCAGCAATTATGCATTGGACTGCCGGCTTTACTTTTAGTGCAGGTTTAGTAGATTACTTGTTGAGTTTGCGCGTACCGATTGCCAACATGCCTTTAATGTTGTTAGTACAAGGTGTAGTTATGGCGGTGATTTATTATGTAACTTTCAACTTTGCAATTAAAAAATTCAATTTAATGACCCCAGGCAGAGAGCCACTGGAAGAAGTTAATACTCCAACGGAAATAATTGATGCAGCTGATGATAAATTTATGCGCCAAGCTAAGCAAATTTACGCTGCACTAGGAGGATCTGCTAATTTAACGGTAGTCGACAATTGCACTACACGCTTGCGTCTTCAGTTAAAAGATACTGCTAAAATTGAAACAGCGGCGATTAAAGCGGCTGGTGCTGTGGGAATAAATGTAATTGATGCCACGCATCTACAAATCATTATCGGCACGGAAGTTGAATTTACAGCTAATGCTTTACGTCAATTATTGGAACAAAAAGCACCAATCAATAAAACTGCAACAGCTTCAACGACACCTAAAGCGCCAGTAGCTACAAGAGAGCATGCTGGTGAAAATACCGACTTTTATGCGGTAGCAAATGGGCAACTGTTAGATTTAGAACAAGTCGCTGATCCTACTTTTGCAGAAAAAATGTTGGGCGATGGCTATGCAGTTGAGCCGGATAATAATCAAATTATGGCACCTGTGGATGGCGAGATTACTAATGTTTTCCCGACTAAACATGCAATTGGCATTAAGACAGCGACGGGCTTGGAAATTTTGGTGCACATGGGAATTGATACGGTGAGCTTGGACGGCAAGCCATTTAATGTCGCTGTGCAAGCTGGGCAACAAATTCGACATGGCGAGCTCTTGGCTACAATGGATCTAGCTGCTGTGCAAGCCGCTGGTAAAAAGATAACTACTATGATTGTAATTACCAATATGGAAGAAATCGGGTATTTACGCTTTAAGTTTGGACAGGCAACTGTTACGCCGCAGCAATTGGTTTTGACCACTCATAATAAATAAATTACGTCTCAAGTTCAAAAATTATTTTTTGGATTTGAGATTTTTTATTGAATTTACGAAAGTTTTGCGTTAATTGGGTTACGGTAAATGTATACTAGACAGTAGTATTTGAACAGGAGTTTAACAAAGTATGTCAGAAGATCAAACTATCGAACAATTAAGTCCGTTTGAATTAAGTCTATATCTTGAACAAAAAATCAAAGATTCCAAAGGATCTGAATTGCTAAATGCCGGAAGAGGTAATCCTAACTGGACTGCACCAACACCACGAGCTGCTTTTTTCTTGTTAGGACAATTCGCGGTACAAGAAACTTTGACAGATTCTAAAGATCTACTAGCAAAACAAATTAAGCCGCAAAATCAACGCTTACAACGTTTCAAAGATTTTTTACAGGCACATCCTAGTCCAGCAGCCACTTTTTTACACCAGATTATTACCGAGCAACAAGCTATTTTAGGCATGCCGGTTGATGATTGGCTGACAGCGATGTGTGATGCAGTAATTGGTGATAATTATCCGGCTCCTGTGCGATGTTTAGCCCCTGTGGAACAACCTTTGAAAAATTATCTAACAAAAGAATTGTTTGCTAGTCAATCATTAGATTTTGACGTTTTTCCAGTGGAAGGTGGCACTGCAGGAATTTGTTATTTGTTTGATACATTGTTAAATACTAAATTATTACAGTCGCATGATCGAATTGCTTTGTTTTTGCCGACATTTGCACCTTATTTGGAAATTCCTAAGTTACCGGTATTTAACTTTGATGTTGTGGAGATCCGCGCCCATAAAATACAGCGTGATAATGGTGTGAGTTATGAATATCCAACGACAGAATTAGATAAGTTACGTGATCCGCGTGTGAAAGCGGCTTTTGTGGTCAATCCCAGCAATCCGACAGCTAATGCAATGAATGACCAAAATATTGCGTATATTCAGCGAATTGTGCAAACTGATCGTTCGGATTTGATGCTGGTGACGGATGATGTGTATGGTACTTTTGTGCCTAAATTCAAATCTTTATTCGCGGCTTTGCCTTATAATACGGTTTGTTTGTATTCTTTTTCGAAATATTTTGGCGCTACTGGTTGGCGTGTTGGGGCGATTGCGGTTAATCAAGAAAATGTTTTTGATGAATTAATGCTGAAATTGCCGACGGCATTAGTACAAGAACTGCAACAGCGTTATGAAGCGATTAGTTCTGAACAAGAGTTACATTTTATTGATTTATTAGTGGCTGATTCGCGTGATATTGCGTTAAATCATGCAGCTGGCTTATCAACGGTTGCGCAAGCGATGATTGCTTTATTTTCGTTATATGGTGTTTTAGATGAAGGACGAGAGTATAAAAAAGAAGTCATGAATATTTGTCATACGCGTGAAAAGTTATTATTCGATACGCTGGGCATTAAGCAGCCGTTGCCAACGTGGGATACTGCTTATTATTGCGATATTGATTTAGCTAAGTGGATCGCTGGACGTTATGGGCAAGATTTTCGGCAGTATGTGACTGATAAGTGGACGCCGACGCAGTTGTTGGTGAAGTTGGCGGAAACAGAGCACGTCATGTTATTGAAAACCAGTCCGTTTGGCAGTGATACGTGGTCGGTGCGGATTTCGCTCGCCAACTTAGCCACGCAGCAATATAAGCAAATTGGCCAGCGTTTAATCCATTTGTTAGATAGTATGTATACTGAATGGGAAAAGCAGCAGCAAAAATAAGTTGCGGCTTAATACATTCATACAAGATAGAAATAGACCACAAGTAAAACTTGTGGTCTATTTTATATATTTAACTAAAAGGATTGACGCCGATATAATATCGGCAATCAATCCTTTTAGTTATTAATCTGTCTTAAATTTTTGGGGGTCACATCAATCTAATCAGCACATAATTATAAATATCAACTTATACCAGTAAGATATTCATAATATGAGCTATTAATTCTGTCAGATATATAATTACCATTAGCATCCGCTTTAATGTACATATTTCTTTCTTTCAATTGGAGATGATATAATAAAAACTTCCTAAAATTGGGCTTCTTCAATCCTGTAACTTTTCTTTCATGAGTGTATTCACTGCTTCCCTTTACTACGGTAAAGGGAGCAACATCTTTTGTTACATGAGTCCTAGCACCAATAACAGCTCCTTCGTGCACAGTAATTCCTGGGTCAATAATAGCCTGTGCTCCTATCCAAACACAGTCCTCAATGACAGCATAATTCTCATTGGCAAATCCTATAACTGATCTAGAAGCTATTTGGACATTATTGCCAATAACTGAATTTTGTATTAAGTTACTGAATCCAATAAAAACATCATCTCCAATTTTAGTATTAGTTATTTTAGAGAATAATCTAACCCAATCAAAATTACCCAGTTTAGAATCAATTATATTTGATTCGTCATCAATTAAATTCATATTTACCTTCTTAATCTTAGTAGTAAGAACAATTGGTTTATGATGAATTATCACCATAAGTAATAAAATGTCATTATAAATTTAATATTATAATTATATTAAATTAAACATAAAAAAGTGATATTTAAGTAACATTTAGAATAATACCATTGACTTAAAAACATTTCGATACTATCATTATTTTATGATTATCGAAAGACTAACCAAAGATGAAATTCGTGTTCAAATATTTAAAGCACTATCTGATGAAGCTCGTTTAACAATCATCCATATTTTGAACTCTCAAGATAAAGAATGGAATTGTGGGGAAATTGGTGAGAGGTTAGATATTAGTAAATCAACTATCTCTTATCATTTTAAAATATTAAGAGAGGCCGGACTCACTAATACCAGGAAAGCTGGACAGAATAGATTTGTAAGCTTAAATAGAGACTTTATTGAAAAGGTATTGCCTGGATTTTTGGACATAATATGACAAATACTTTGTCATATTTTTGTTTACGTTTTTAGTTCGATAATTTTAAAACAATGAAAGAGGTGCTAAAATGAAAAAATATTCAATTATGTTTTTTCTAACAATGTTCTTAATCGGAACAGATACTTTTTTGATTTCGCCACTGTTACCAACATTAAGTAAGTTATACAATATCCCTACTTCTATATCAGGCTGGATGGTAAGTGCATACGCCATAGGATATGCAGTATTCGCATTAATTTCAGGCCCCATTTCCGATGGTAGAGATCGTAAAAAGGTAATGCTTTGGGGATTATTGTTCTTTGCAATTTCTACTTTTTTGTGCGCCTTTGCTAAAAGTTTTACTTTAATGCTTTTGTTCAGACTGCTAGCGGGTATTAGTGCATCATTTGTTACGCCACAGGTTTGGGCTTCTATTCCTGTAGTCGTTAATAAAAAGGATATTGTAAAAGTCATGGGGTATGCAACTGCAGGTTTGTCAGTATCACAATTAGTTGGAATTCCTATTGGAAGTTATTTAGCTGTTGTGTCTTGGCGTACACCTTTTTATGTAATTTCAGTATCAGCTCTATTGTTGTTATTACTTTTAATTTTTGAACTACCAGAATTAGAGATAGGACAAAGAGATCACCTATCGTTTTTTAAGACATATTCTCAAGTTTTATCCAATAAAAAGGCACTTAGCTATTTATTGGCTTATTGTGTTTTTCAGATAGGATCTTTTACAGCAACCACATTTATTTCCACATGGTTCAGTGGTAGTTTTGGATTATCATTATCTAATATAGGTACCGCAATGATAGCTATTGGGGCTGGTAATTTAATAGGATCATTAACTAGCAGTAAACTTGTTAATAAATTTGGACTGGAACGAACATTCTTGGTGGAATTAATTATTTTAATTATGCTATATTTAATTACTCCATTTTCCAAAAATTTTTGGTCGTCCGAAATATTATTAACACTAGTTTTTCTTGTGAATGGATTTATTTTTCCTCTATTTATGACTACGTTGCAAAGTACTGTTAAGAATGCCAGAAGTACAATATCTTCATTATCCAATGCAGCTATGTATCTAGGGGAAACAATTGCTGGCGTTGCTGGAGGATTACTATTTAAACAATTTACTGGGTATGTAGGAATTGGACCATTTGCTGCAATAATGATTTTAATAGCATTATTTCTTTATACAGTCACGGGAATATTTAAAAACATAAAAAATTAATGATTGCCCAATAAATCAGTTTATATAACTTCCACTTACCATATCTTAATCAGTGAAAGATCCCCATGAACAACTCTTCGAAGAATTGCTTTCAGTGAATCAAAGACCATTATAGTCTCAACTATCATTGAGATTTTTAGGAAGTGTTCGTCTTGAATCTATAACCTGTCTTTTACAAATAAAAAAATATTGCTTTTTAATCTACATGTGTTTTAATTGTCACAGTATTACTTTTAGATTAATTATTCTACTGGTTTCGGCTGGAATAAAAAGATTTTAAGAGGTATACGAATGTGTGGAATTATGACCATGACTATAGTGTTTGATGATCCTTTTTATAAAGCTATTATTGAAAATAGGGCAGGTGGTGTATATAGTGTAGCCTCTTACGTTTTTGGTACTTCTAGGCCCAAAAATGTTGATATTTACAATATTGTTTTTAGCTTCGATTTCTGGGATAAATTGTCTTTTTTTGAAGATAAGGATGATGATGATTATATAAAAACATCGAAGCATATTAATCCGAAGCGTCTTCAAAGGCAGGCTAAGAAACAAGTTAATTCTTTGTTCTCAGGAACTAAGGCACAGCAAGAATTAAATAAGCAACGTGAGTCAAATAAACTCCTTAATAAAAAACATAATAGTAGAAAAACACAAGAATATAAAGCCAGGCAGTTCCAATTAAAACAGGAAAAGAAATTGCAAAAGCATAAGGGACATTAATATTTTTGGAAAAGCAGCAATGAAAATAAGTTGCGGCTTTTTTATTTTGTCTTTTTTTGTGAAATAGTAAACTAAATTCATTATTTAATAATTATGTGATAAAATTGCGACGTGTTTTTAATCTTTATTGGGGAAGTAAAAATTCATGACTAAAATTGCATCAAATCAAAGTGCGGCTAGTGCGGCTGCCGCCAGTGCTAAGTCGATGGAAGTAAGCAAGGGCAAGACGGCCACGGTAGCGGTCAGTAATATTTCGGGGATGACTAAAGCCATGGAAATCAATAACGGCATGCTAGCAGTGTTGTCTCAATTGGTGAAAAGTGTCCAAACACAAAGTGCTAAATTCCCGCAAATTGCCAAATTAATTGCGCAAACGGATCGCAATATTAAATTTTAGTGGGGGCTAATTAATGGAAGAAAAAGATCCGGAAACCAAACGCGAGGTCAATCAGCGCTTATTGCTCCAAAATGAGGAACAGGCTGATGATTTAAAGCAAACGCAACACAAATTAGCGATGGCTTTGGCTGATTTACAGCGATACTTACAACAAAATTTTCGTAAGATTAGCCAAATTAATGTCGAAAATATTAATCGCGGTGACCAAGCCAGTCTTGGCGCTCAAGAAGCCAACGTTCAACAAGAGCGCCAGTTTCAACGCTATTTTCAAGATACACATGAACAAATTGCTGAGGATTGTCATACTAAATTACGTAATTTAGATGACGAACGCGATGAACTTTATCGCCAGAGGGGGAAAATTTAATGGGCTTGATTTATGTAAGTTCTGAATCACAAGATTTAATTAACAGCTTAACGAGCAATTTAAAAAGTGCGCAAGCTGATGTTAAGAAATTAAAAGACGCCAGTCAAAAAATTATTGAAGCAGTGGATGGCAAAACACTGTCTGGTACAGCTTACAAAGCGGCTAAAGGTGTTTTTAGCGATGTTATTTTGCCGACAATTGCGCAAGTGACGAACGTTTTTGACAGTATGTCCAAGGATTTAAGCAAATATAAGCAGGCGGATCAGAAGTTAAATAGTGAATCTTATTTGAGCGAAGATCAACTGAACGCGCAAATTCAGATCAAAAAGAATATGAAAAGTGCGGTGGAAGCGACCGCCCAAACGATTAAAAAGACCGCTGGCAAGCTACTGGATACTTCGGGTGCTCAAAAAAATATGGCGAGCATGGCTAATAATTTAGAAAGTGATATTCGCCGCCTACAAAAGAAGCTGGAAAAATTGCGTAATTTTAATTCAGAAGTGAATGGCTTGTTTGATGGCATCATGGATGATTACAAGAGTGCGATCAAAAAAGTGCTCGTGCTAAAGACGACAATTACCTATAAAGATGGCAGCTATAAGACAGACGATAAAAGTATTGCAGATGAAATCATTGAAGGAATTGTGGAAGAAGGGGCTAAAAAGATATTCAAGGCACCGTTTGAAAGCATGGTTAAGAAAATTTTCAAAGAGAAAAAGAACATTGGTAGAGCTTGGGCGGCCAAATTACAGCCGCGCGATGTTAAAGGGCGGTTTGTAAAAGACACTAATAAGTTGAGAAAAGAATTTACTGGTTCGCTAAAAGGTATGAAGAATAGTTTTAGCGAGGGCTTAGGTGTGGCAGCTAAAAAAGGTATTAAAGTTATTGATAAGGGATTTGACGCGCTAGATTTTTATAATACGTACAAAGATTTTAATGACGACAACCATAATAAAAATATTGGTAGAGGCGTGGTTTATAGTGGTGCTGTTACTGGTGGCAGTATTTTAGCAGGTGTTGGTATTGATTCTGCAGTTGATGGATTGATTGGTTTGGGGGTTGTAGCAACTTTACCTGAAGATCTTGTTACAGGAGCAGTTGTATTATCAGGAGTTGGAATAGCATATGGTGCTGATTATTTGTATAAAAATAACAAAACTGTTAGAAATGCAGTCAATTGGACGGGTGATCGAGTAGATGATGTCGGCAATAGTGTCAAAAAGGACTGGAAAAGTGCGACTAGTTGGACGGGGAACATGTTAAATAATGTTGGTAAGTCCTTTAAAGGATCTTTTTAAATGTCGGAAAGAGGATACAGAATTTATTTAGTAGGACGCGTAAGTTTGCAATATTATTTAATCAAGTACCGCGGTCATTACTATTTATTGGATTATGCGGATCCTAAGAAACTTAGCAGTTATGGCGCTAGAGGAGCTTCTGCAAGAATGACGCGAAAATGGAGTATATATGATGTGGATGCGGTTAAAGATGAATTTTGTGCTCTGGCGCATAAACCTTATATCACAAAAGAACAAGATCATAATATAGCCATAGCTTTTATCGTTATTTTGTGTTTAGCAATACCACTGTTGAATAGTTCTTTTACCTTTGTTAATAATCTAAGCAGTATAAGTGTTGTTTTAACTGGATTTGTAGCTATTGTTATGCTATTACATTTTGTAAATAAACCTAAAGTAGATGTAAATAAATATAAAAAAACTTTTTTAGAATCAACTAATTTTAAGACTCCCTCTTTAAAATTAAAGATAATTGTATTTTTAATGACTTATATATCTTTATTTTCAGCAGTATGTTTGGGTGTGTTTTCTCGAAATTTATTAGTATTAATTATTTCAGGTTGTGTAATGAGTTATATGTTTATGTTTAGTAGATTTATTTATTTCATGTTAAGCAGACAATTAGCCAGTAGTAAACAAATGGAGAGTAACAGATTTCTAAAGCATATGAAGCAAAATAGATCCTCCAATGGGAAAATGAAGGATTTGTATATGTTATTTAGGCGAGTAAAAGAATAATGATTATATTAAATTTTAGGAGAATAAATGCCGGAAAAAGGCTATAGAATTTATTTGGTAGGACGCGTAAGTTTGCAATATTATTTAATCAAGTACCGCGGTCATTATTATTTGTTGGATTATGCGGATCCTAAGAAATTTAGTAGTTATGGCGCTAGAGGATCGTCTGTAAGAATGACTCCTAAATGGACAATTTATAATGTAGATACAGATAAAGATAAATTTTGTTCTATAGTAAATAAACACTATATTACAAAAAAAAAGATTATAAATTTGTGACTGTTTGGCTTGTATTATTTTTTATATTGCTTCCTTTTTTTAATAATCCCCTATTAACTCATATTACAACCATGCATTTGTTTTTGAGTATGAGCTTGATTATTGGCGGTTTTATTGCAATTGTTATTTTGTTAAATATAAAAAATAATCCACAAATAGATATTAGTGTGTATGAAAAATCGTTTTTAGAGTCTACCAATTTCAAAAAAATGTCTATGGCCATAACGATTTGTTTATTTTTGGTAATTTACATTCTATTATTTATTTCAATGAGTTTAGGAGTGGCTTCTGGCAACTTATTAGTTTTATTGTTTTTGGGCTGCGCCACTAGCTATTACATTATTTTATTGAGATTTATCTATTTTATGCTAGATAGAAAAGTAACTGGTAGCAGACAAATGAGTGGCAGCTTCTTTGGGAGATGTATTCGCCGTTACATGAAATTGGGGCCTTTGGCAAGTATGGAACCTGGCGATACTTATATGTTATTTAAACGAGTAAAAGAATAATGATTATATTAAATTTTAGGAGAATAAATGCCGGAAAAAGGCTATAGAATTTATTTAGTAGGACGCGTAAGTTTGCAATATTATTTAATCAAGTACCGCGGTCATTATTATTTGTTGGATTATGCGGATCCTAAGAAATTTAGCAGCTACGGTGTTAGAGGTATGCGCGTAAATATGATGCCTGAATGGAATGTTTATAATGTGGATGCCGAAAAAGATAAATTTTGTGCGATGACACATAAGCCTTATGTTACTGAGAAGCAAGATAGAAGGATTGCAATATGGTGGATACCTATATTTTTATTGATGTTCTTTATATGTAGTAATATGTTACCTTTCAATATGATGTTATTGTCTGATGTGATTTTGTCTAATCGTTATTTAAGCCTTAGCTTTATTATCGCTGGATTTTCGCTTATTGTAATATTGCTCAATCTTAAAAATCAGTCACGGATAGATATCAGTAATTATGAAAAATCTGTTTTGCAACCTATTGAGTTAAAGACTTCTTATGTAGCAAAAATGCTTACTTTTTTGCTTCTTTACATTGGAATATTTTCGTCCATTTTTTTAGGCATTATTTTCAATAATTTGGCGTGCTTTATTTTTGGGGGATGTATGAATACCTATATGCTCATGCTTTGCAGATTTACATTTTTTATGTTCAATAGAAAAGCAATCAGTCAAAAACGTTTTAAAGAAATAGGATATTTAAACTTTGCGCGTTTACGTAGGTATGGAGGGTCATCTGCTATCGCAGAAACGGCAGATACCTACATGTTATTTAAACAAATCAAAAAATAAGGGGAAATTATTATGTTACCAATTGGTAGTATTGTTTATTTAGAAGATAGTTCACAAAAAGTGATGCTTTTGAATGTTGGACCGGTGGTGGAACAAAATGGTGTAGAAGTTTATTTTGACTATAGTGGCGCGATTTATCCGGCCGGTTTAGATCCGGAGCAAGTTTACTATTTCAACCAAGAAGATATTGCGGAAGTGGTTTTTGAAGGCTATCAAGATGAAGATAGCGAACGTTTCAATGAATTATATGAACAGTGGGTAGAAGATAATCAAGACGAAATCCCGCGTGGTGAAGTGGAATAATAAAAATAACTATCCATAAGGATAGTTATTTTTATTGCCTAAAATTCTTCATATTCAGCAGGATCTTGATTATCTAAGCGCCCATCCGGACGATCTAAGTTAGTGATGGTTTGCATTTGCGCTGGTGATAATTCAAAATCGAAGACATTCAGATTTTCACGCTGGCGGGAAACATGTGCGGCTTTAGGAATGGGCAAGACACCGAGCTGAGTTTCCCAACGTAAAATAACTTGTCCTACGCTGCGACCGACGTCATTTGCTATGCCTTGAATAACCGGATCTTGCAGCATTGAACTTGCACGTCCCAGTGGACTCCAAGCGAGTGTTACAATTTGGTGCGCTTGATCGTATTCACGCAACGGGGCTTCTGAGAAATAAGGATGCAGCTCAATTTGGTTAACCGCTGGTGTGACGCCAGTTTCGTCAATTAAGCGATCAATATGTTCTGGCAAAAAGTTAGATACACCGATTGAACGCACTAAGCCCATTTGTTGCGCTGTAATTAAAGCTTGCCAAGCTTGCACATATAAATCTTCTTTGGGATTAGGCCAGTGAATCAAATAAAGATCATAATAATCTAGCCCTGCTCGATACAAAGATTCTTGAATGGTGTTCAAGGCTTCTTGATAATGATGATGGCGTCCAGGCAACTTAGATGAAACAATAATTTGTGAACGTTCGACTTCACTACGCTTTACAGCTTGCCCAACGGCACCTTCATTTTCATAGTTAAAAGCCGTATCCAACAAGCGATAATGATTGCTTAATGCGCTAGTAATTGCATTCACTCCCAAAGCGCCGTTTAATTTATAAGTTCCAAAGCCAATTTGTGGTAAAATTAACCCATCATTGGTGGTTAGTTTCGGAATATCCATTTCAAACCTCCTAGAAAATCATTAATTTTAAGAACTGACTGTATTATATAGGAAAAGATAGTAGGGAGATAAGATATTGCCAAGTTTAATTTTAATTATCGTGGATATTTTCTTTTTAGGCAGTTTGGTATTTAACTTGTACTGGCAAGCGCAAATTGTTATTAAGGCAAAGTATAAAGTGTTCAGTGCGATCTTAACTGTTATTTTTGCCTTTTGGTTATTGAGTGTACCTTCGCCATCATGGGCTTATATTATAATGGTTTCAGCTTTTTTGACTGTCACATTGATGCAAGGTACCGGCGGTCTTGGTAAAAAGAAATTAGTAACTAGTGGCTTTTTCTCGAACGTTATTGCGTATGATAAAATTACACACGTTACTTTGATTCCGGTGGAACTGCCGAGTGTTAAATCGCAAGTGGTCGCAGTGTTTACGGTCAATAATCGCCAAAGCATTCAAATGACGTTTAAATGCTCACTAGCTGATTTACAGGAACAATTATCCCAAGTAATTCCACAATCTATTGAGATTGAAGTCACACAATTATAGTCTAACAACTGAGGTTTAACAGTGGGCCTCAGTTTTTCATTGTAAAATAAGGAGAAATCATGAGTAAATTACATAATTTACGTTGGCAAGTTTTTGTGTTAGTTTTGACTAGTTTTGCTTTAGGTTTTAGTGAGTTTGTGATTGTAGGTATTTTGAACGATATTGCACGTCAATTGCATACTTCAGTTGTAAGTGTAGGATCTTTGGTAACTTGGTTTGCCCTGATATACGCGTTGAGTACGCCGATTATTGCCACAGCATTGGGACATTTTAACTTATATAAATCGATTACAAGTTTGATGCTTGTCTTCATTGTGGGTAATTTGTTGAGTGCGGTCGCTAATTCTTTTGGTTTATTGGCAATATCGAGGGTTATTACTGCCTTGGTATCAGGCGTTTTAGTGTCCATTGCCATGACTTTCGCTAATTATATTGCACCTATGGATAAACGTCCGCGGTTAGTGGCAGGTATTTATTCTGGATTCAGTATTGCTTCTGTATTAGGTGTGCCTGTAGGAACTTGGGTAAGTGTGCAATTTGGTTGGCACCAAACTTTTTGGTTAATTGTCATTTTAAGTATTGTAACGTTGATTTTAATGTTTATATGTTTGCCACGCGATATTGTACCGCCTAAAAGCAATTTGAAAGCGCAATTGTCATTATTAACTGATAAAAAAATTTTGGTCGGTATGTGGTTGCCGATGCTTAATTTAGCAGCTATTTATCCGTTATATACGTATTTACGCCCGATACTATCGTCGCAATTGCACTTTTCGGCTGGTGGAGTAACTTTGATTTTATTCTTATATGGGATAACTTCAATTGTCAGCAACCAAATTAGTGGTGTTTTGGCGGAACATAATGGTTTGCGCTTGATGGCGCCAATTTATGTAGGACTAATTATTATGTTGCTTATCTTCCCATTGAGTTTCAATTGGCGTTTAATTAGTGTTTTGCTGATTTTAATGATTGGAATTGTGATGTATGTAGTTAGTTCGCCAATTGCCATTTTTTATTTAGATATTGCGGAGCAAAAATATCCACAATCAATTTTGTTGGCTTCTTCCATTAACTCTATTTTTTCAAATTTCGGTATTGCGCTAGGATCTGCTACTGGTAGTGGAGTGTTCCAAGACAAAGGGTTATCAGCAGTGGCTTCTAGCGGTGTGCTTTATGCTATTTTAGCAATTGCAGTCGTTTTAATTATTGTAAAACTAGAAAGGATTCAAAAATGAATACCAAAGAACAATATATTGAACAATTAGGATTAACTCCGCATGCTGAAGGCGGTTGGTTCAAAGAAGTTTCTCACAGCACAGATCGGTATTTTGCGCCGGAAAGTAATGGTGAACGTTATCGTTATACATCAATTTTATTTTTGCTGGATACGACTAGTCCATCACATTTGCATCAATTAAATCATGATGAGCTGTGGTTTTATCATGTAGGGCAAGCGATTACGATTCACTGTATTTCGCCAGAAGGTCAGTATTGGCAGGTTAAATTAGGCACGGATTTGGCAAATGGTGAGTTGTTGCAGTATACGGTACCGCAACAAACCATTTTTGGTGCTGAAATCCAAAGCGAGACGGGTTTTAGTGTGGTTAGTTGTGTAGTCGCGCCTGGTTTTGATTACCATGATTTTATTCTCAGTGATCGCCAGCAATTACTGCAAAAATATCCACAATTGCAAGAAGTAATCAATAAAATGGCAGTTGACAAGTTGGTAGATCGGGTATAAACTCGGTCTATTTTTAATTTAGGGAGTGGTTATTATAGATAATTTAATTAAGCATATGCAACAACACGCTTCAGTACGTGATTTTAAAGATAAGCCGTTAACTGATGAAACCAAGGAACAATTATTATTAGCAGCGCAAAGTGGTTCCTCATCGAATTTTGCGCAAGCTTTTTCGATTATTGAAATTAAGGATCCTACAAAAAGACAAGCGCTGGGTGAGCTGGCCAATTGCCCTACCTATGTCGTCAAAAGCGGCGTTTTCTATGTTTTTATAGCTGATTTGTATCGACAATCACAAATTTTAGAACGTAATAACGAAAGTTTAGCAGGTCTCCAAAGCTTAGAATCTTTACTGCTCAGTGTCGTTGATACGAGTATTGCTGGGCAAAATATGGCATTGGCAGCGGAAAGTCTAGATCTAGGAATCTGTTATATTGGCGGAATTCGCAATGATTTAGCGCAAGTACGTTCGTTACTCAATTTGCCTAAGTTTACGGTACCACTGTTTGGTATGACGATTGGTTATCCTCAAGTCGTTAATCCGACCAAGCCACGTTTGCCATTAAAAAATCGGGTGGCTATTGATGAATACTCGGCTACAACTTTTGCAGACGTAACTACTTATGATCAAACAATGCACGAATATTACACACTACGACCGACCAATCGGCAGTTACAAAATTGGACACAAAAAAACGTCACCATGTTTAAAACAGTGCGACGTCCGGAAGTGGCAAATTTTGTGCGTGAACAAGGATTTATTTTATAAAATCGGTGATAATAAACGCGAAAATAGTTGTTTGAATTTTAGCCAAAGCGATTGTTGATCAATCATTTGTTGTGTTAGTAAAACGCTATTAGTCATATCATTTTGGAAAATGTCAGTCAATTGTTGGCTGACTTTTTTATCGTAGAAAAAGGCGTCCGCTTCAAAATTCAAACTATAACTGCGGTAATCTTGGTTCATGGAACCAATCGCGCTGACTTCATTATCGAAAACAGCCGTTTTAGCATGCATGAAACCATTTTTGTAAATATAAACTTCGATATTGTGCTTCGTAAATAAATTGGCATAAAATTGCGTGGCACGATAAATAAAGGGATGGTCGGGCATTTGCGGAATCATAATCTTGATCTTTATACCAGCTCGTGCGGCAACTAGTAAAGCATCAATCATAGCATCATCGGGAATCAGGTAAGGTGTCTGTATGAGAACACTTCTTTTAGCATTCAAAATAAAATCCATGAAGCCACCCTTTAAAGTATCGAAATTACTATCCGGTCCATCTGAAACAATTTGAATGGGTATGATATCAGTTGGTTGCGCTAAAGTGTGCGGAAAATATTTTTCCTGAAAATATATTTTGGAATGATGTTTATCTACGGAAGCGTTCCAATCAAGTAAGAAACGTTCCTGTAAAGAAAGTGCTGCAAAACCATAAATACGCACGTGAGTATCACGCCAATAACCAAACTTAGGCTTGTTGCCAATGTATTGTTCACCAATATTAAAGCCGCCCGTCCAACCAACTTGCCCATCAATGACCACGATTTTTCGATGCAAATGGTAGTTTAAGCGGTTTTTGGTGACAGCATTTTGGGAAGTTATAAAAGGCATCACTTGCCCGCCGGCTGCAGTTAGCGGTTGGAAAAATTTAGCGTTAGCGCCCGGCGAGCCCCATCGATCATAGATCACGCGTACTTCAACTCCTGCGGTAGCTTTACTAGCCAATAAATCAACGACTTGTTTGCCTAGTGGGTCATTAATAAAAGAGTAATATTCTAAATGAATGGTTTCTTGGGCATTTTGGATGTCTTGAAATAGTGCTTGGAACTTTTCTTTGCCATCAGTGAAAATCCGTGTACTATTGTGCACTGTAATAGGTGCATCTTCACTTCGATCAAAATAAGTAATTTGTTTAGCGGCAATTTGAGTGGTTTCAGTAGCAGTATACAAACGATTGTTACTATTTTTAGCCATTTGCTTCAATCTATCTAGACCGATATGTTCCTCATTACTAATAGCAAAAAGGTTCTCTTGGGCAATTCCGCGACCAAAAAAAGCAAAGATAATAAAACCAATGACGGGCAACAAAATCAGTACCAATAACCATGCTAAAGTTGTAGGAATACTGCGATGGCGGTGAAAAACCGTTATAATAGCAGCTATCGTGTTAATAAGTAAAGTGATAGCTAAAATGCCAAAAATCCAGTTCATAATAAATTACTCCAAATATTAATGAATTTTTTAAAGATTGTTTTTTAATTGCGTTTGATTATCCGATTGCGGATCAATACTAACTGTAAAAGCAGGCAGTTGCATTGCCAATAAGGATTTAATTCGCAAAATGATTTCTATGGGCAAATCGCCGGCGCATTCAGCTTCGATGACTGCTTGTTTGTTGTCTTCAAGTCTAATGGTAATAATGCCTACTAACTTTTGCTTATTTTTAGTTGTGATGCCCCAAGTGACACTTTCATTGGTCATGATTTGGTGCATCGCTTGTTGAATAAAGGCTGAAGTTTGGCTAATGTTAGTCTGCAGTAATTCTTGAATTTGTTGCCCGGGTAAATAGCTCAAAAATTCTAACATATAATTGGCAGTCATTAATGGATGTAAATTGCGTAATTTTATCATAGATTATTATCCTCACTTTATTTAAGTTCAGCATATATAAAATTATTCAATTTGCGCAATACATTTGCATCGTCATGCATCTGAGAATGCTCACCACTAAAGCCAATCGCATTATACTCTTGAAAATCCTGAACTTGATTCTGTAAAATATATTTGATAGAACGCGCCGAGCTCACGGAAACATATTGATCAGTATTGGAAGAATCCTCAATATTACCAAATATATTTAAAACGTGCGCTTGCTTGGGAAATTTAAAACGATTTAAATAAGTCCATAAGTATTTAGGTGTCATAAAAGCAGGTCGACCTTTAGGACTGAGTGGGTTGATGTTTGGCAAATCACCGAAAAATACTACGCCATTAAATGGTCCGGCAATTAAGGCTAAGCGATTAATTTGTGGTAAAGGACGATTATAAGAATGAATCAGAAAAGAAATGAGCGCCACGGATCCTAAGGAATGTCCGACAGCGTTGTAACTTTGAAAATGGTAACGTTGGTTCAGATCATTTAGAATCTGGTTAAACCAGCGTTCAATGGTGTTTGAAGCAATCCAGCGATCTTTGAAAACTAATTGGATAATTGGATGTAGCGCAGTTGACCAATAGCCGGAATAATGGATTTTACCATGCCAATCAACTGTTGCGCGTAAAAAAACAGGTGAATCCGTGAATTGTTGAGCAGAGCCAACCATTTTTTCGGTGGTATGGTCTCCACCGCGAAAACCATGAACATAAAAAGTTGGAATTTGCTCAGTGCTATCCAAAACAGATATTTCATCCGCCAGCTGACAGATTGGGATAGTGGCGGTGTGTTGTTGATCAGTGCCACTATGATGCCAAAAACTCATCTTCACGATTCCTTCCAATTATTAATTGCATACAAAGATATGATACAGGTAAATGGTCATTAATTCTAGAAAGAATAGGTTAATAATGAAGAAATATTACGTCGTGCGCAAAGGAAGAAAACCGGGCATTTATGCTACTTGGGCGCAATGTCAAGCGCAAGTAAAAGGTTTTTCGGGAGCCCAATTTAAAAGCTTTACTAATTTGTCTGATGCTAAAGCATATTTAAACGCTAAGCCAGCCCCAGCGAGCCCATTAGCTGATTATGATTTTGTTTTATATACTGATGGTGGGACGCGCAGCACTGGTAATGTCTTGGGCGGACATGTCAAAAAAGATGATAAAGCTGCCTGGGCCTATTTATTGCAACAAGGAGAGCAGCAAGTTAGTGCTAGTGCAGGAATTTTAGGCGCAACTAATAATCAAATGGAGCTAACAGCAGTGCGACAAGGTTTACAAAAATTAATTGATTTGAAAGCAACACACCAAAGCGTGTTACTGATCTCGGATTCGCGCTATGTATTGGATGCCATAACTAAAAACTGGCTGACTGGTTGGCAAAAGCGTGGTTGGAAGAAAGCTGACGGTGAAACGGTGGCTAATGTGGAATTATGGCAAGCGATTTGGCAACAATTAGTGCAATTTACGGATTTGCATTTTCGTTGGACTAAGGGGCACGCGGATAATGCCGGGAATGTGTTTGTGGATCGGTTGTTGAATAAAACGATGGATGATATGTAATATAAAAAGTTCTACTCTTGATCAGTCAGTGCGTTTGAGCACTGACTTTTTTGATATATACATAATTATCTAGTTAATATTTTGTAAAAAAATGCATTATTCTAAAATTTATATTAAAAAAAGCCATTTTTGCGTATTTTTTTAAAAAATGATACCATGAGTTCTGATTTTGTATTTTTGTGATAAAGGATCTAAATAAAATGAATATTAAGTATAAACTAAATTTCACTGTCATAATTATCAATATAATTTATTTTATTTGTATTGGGGTAGCTCGTCCTGCGCAGGCAGCTACCAACCCGACATTAACTACCAATAATCCTACTTTAGATAACATCTTATATCCTAATTCACACACGCCCCAGGCGCCCCCAAATTTCAAATATTTAACGCAGCCTTCACCTATGTTACGAGATGCTGCCACAGATGGTAATAGTCATCCAGGATTATATATGTATCCTGATTTTCAATGGACAGATAGTGAAGCTCAAGCGAATGCTAACGATGGTAAAAATTATTTTACTGTTAATACGGAAGGTCAAACTAACGGCAATAAAACCGATTTTCAGTATTTAATTGATTCAAATGGTAAAAATCTTCAATCTACAAATACTTACACTGCTTATGTCAGTACCCCTTTGGCTTTTTTAGAAGCTGTTTATGATTTGCAAAATCCTGATTATGGCAATCGTGTTTCTCATATTAGCAAGGTTGTAATTAAGCAAGACTTAGACTTTTACGACACTTCTAATATTGATGGCAGTTTCGGCTTTGCCAATGGTTCCACGTTTAGCTATAATTATGCACGCCACTTTAAATTTACTATTGACGGTCAAGGTCACACAATTAATTTTAGTTCTCATTGTATTGCTTTAGCTACTCCAGGCGGTTTATATAAAGAGGATTGGAATTTGAAAAATCTGCACACTTATGGATCAACTTTTTGGGGTCCTGTCGCTGGAAATAGTGGTGTTGCTGATAATGCTGAAGAAGCCGACAAAGGTACTAGTGATGCCACGATTGAAACCGGCGGTGGCTTTACCAGAATCACATATGATAATTTTAGCTATTTAGGCGCCCAAGTTCATAACTCTGGTAGTGGATCATCCAACACAGAAATCGTCATCAAAAATCGTGTTGATATGTCTTCAGTTGACCGTTATAAATATAAGGGGATCGAATATCAATGTGATAGCAACGGTAACCAACAAATTTTCGAAGCCTCCAAAATTATTTTTGACAAAAACAGTGTCTTTACTGGTTATACTTATGACGGAATTGGCATTGCCCTCAACAATGCAGGGCTTAGTGATTACCATAAAAGTAACAGTATCAAATTGGAAGATGGCGCTAAAGTTTACCTCTTCCCACACGGTGATGGATCAGCTGAAACTGCTGGCAATTCCAGAGGTATGCCCTATGCGATTACCTCTTTTGGTGACAAGTCTAAGATGGATTTATATGGCGATGCAGAGTTAAATATTATTTCCAACAATGCGCCAGCTAAAGGTCAATATTATAATGGAACCAATACTTTGCGCCATAATTTAGAATTGGCTGGTGGATTATACGTTTCCGGTCAGTTTGAATTGAATTATCACAAAGATAGCACTGGTTCGCCGACCATTCGAGTGCAAAGTAATGATCAAAGTACGATGGATTATGTTCATCCGGAAAATAACGTGATGGATCAAAATGGTAATTTAACTATTCCTGCAACTAATAATGCTGCTGTTGGTGATAGTAATGTTGACTGGCAAGCTTATGGTGATGACTATGATTTTTCAACGGACGATTACGGCAAATATGTTTCATGTTTATCTACCAGTAATGGTAGTGCCGGGACGGATGGTTCTACGACAACAACGGGGGCAACTTTAAACAGTAATCCTATAATTTATCTAGGTAATAGTAGCAAATATCAGAGTACCGCCACCATTGATAACGGAACTTTTGATGTGCAGACTAATAATTTGCACAATTTTGGGACAGCTTCACCGAATAGTACTTGGGTACCTTCAAACGGTTATGTAATGTATATCGGTGGTGGTATGAATGTTAATATCAAAAAAGATGGTATCTTTCGTCTGCACAATACCGGTGATAAACAAACTGGTAATGGAATGAACCTTCTGCAAGCTGCCCAAGGTTTAGACTTGAATATTTCTAACCCTAAAGAGGTTACTTTAGATTTAGGACCAAATGACAATTCTGCTTCCAATATTGTTTATATTGAAGGTGGCGATTCCAACAATCCCGGCGGTGATGTGAATGTTAACAATAGTACTTTTAGTGCTACAGGAAATGCTAGTGTTGTGAGCGGACCATCTGGCAATTTAGGGTCTGATGATAAAGACGTCCAATTAAGCAATATCCCTATTCAAAAAATGAAGATTCCTTTTTCTTATTGGGCTATTCCGGGTAATCTTTTTCAAGATGGTACTAATGCGATCTTTGCCAAACAAGCTAATCAAGGTTTAGAAGAATTAAACGGCGGTTTAGACAGTATGAACGGCAAGGAGTTTCATAGTATCAATTTTGGTAAATTAGATAGTCCAGTGATTGATAACCAAACGCATGAAATCGTGCCCCATAAGAATAGAGAAGTGCATCTCACTGGATCAGTCACTCACTATGATGATGACACTAGTTTTGATCCCGATCCGCCTATGATTCGCTTGACACTGCAACGTAACGATCAGACTTACGATTTAGGTACGGCGACGAACGCCTCACAAGCTTATGGTATACAAAAAGGAACCAAAAAAGTTTTACCGGTTACACCAGATATTTTGGGGGTTAACGACAATCAACAACAAAATGGTTTGATTGCGGCCAATGGTGAGGGAAAAATCGTGGAATCGGCACCTTTATATCTTTCACCTGACAAAAAAGAAGTCCAAATCACCCCCGTTAATTCCACAACTCAAAAATATACTACGTATAAATATGATATTAATTTGCAAAAAGTTTTAGATGATTTACCTAAAGATAGTCCTATCGGTGACATTTCATCTAGAGACAAGCTCAATGTCAGCGCGGTTACCAATTTCCAGCAAACACCTGAACAACCTATTAATATTGTGAATTTGATTCTTAAAACAGATAAAAATGTTACTCAATATTTAACCGGTGATGACGTTAAAGTTCCGATCAGTTATTTTGACGGCAATGCCAGTGCGCAAGAGTTGACGCTTGATGGTACAGTTAATGACGCAGGAAAAGATCATAAGATCACTAGTTCTAATCTGGCAATGCAGCATAACGCTGACCAAAGTGACAGTCAGACCAATTGGTCTATCAGTGGTATTACCAATAGTGTAGACACAGCAGACACTACCCATAAAATCAGTTTTTCTGGGCAGGACGATCTCACGCCTAGCAATCGCTATCCATTATTAGGTAATCCTGATTTAACTTACGAATATCAAGTTTTACCGTATCCTAAGTACAGCGGTATTAGTAGTTTTCCAATTTCTGATTCTCAACCTGCTTCCACCGTTAAAGCAGGTCATCAGACGCTGATTACTAAATTCACGCCTGTGGGTCATCATGATATGCGCAAAGTACGCCTGCAACTTGGTACGATTACTAACGGCGGGCAGACTAGCGATCAATCCATTAAAGTGACTGCTAGTTATCCTAATTCAGATCCAGGAGCAGATAGTTCCAACAAAAAGATTTCTCAAACGATTACGCTGCCGATTAATAGCGATAATCTCTATGAGTTATCGGGCAAAGATTTCTCCTTTGCTGGCGACATGATTCCCGCAGATACAACTTTTACAATCAAGCAAAATGTTGATGTTAAAGGTACGTCCAATCAAGATTATTTTCAAGCAGATAGTGGTATTTTATCGGCAATTTTACCAGATGGCACTACCAAACAGCTGGCCAAAACACCTGCTGTCAAAGATTTAATTACAGAACCAGATATAAAATTAATCGCACCGAATAAACTAAACTTCTCGGCGTTCACAAAAGTGAATCGAAAAGCTGTTTATCCAGATGCTGTTGATGAGTATGTACAATTATTAAATAATGCCGATTATGATATGAATGATGTTAATGTTTATGCTCAGTATCAAGGTGATAAAAATATTGCAAATAGACTATATTACCAGACCAATTCGAGTACTAGTATGAATCTCAGCAATCCTGCACTTATCTTCCAAGGGTCGTTGTCCCAAAAGAGTACTAAACTTCTCAACATTAATCCTAAATCTGGTGATTCCAATGGGCTGTTTTTAGATCTCACAAAAAATGACTTATCTGAGGGCAAATATGATGGTGCGCTTACTTGGAGCGCGGTCAATAGTTTGAATTAAGTCTTATGTACAAACAAAGCTATGATTTCCGAATAATAATAAATTCGGTTAATCATAGCTTTTTTATAAATGTGAAATATTAATTTTGATGTGTTCGCTTGCGAAATCGAGATCCTGTGGCGTATGAATAATTTTAGGAAAAAATAATTTGGCTTATTTTTGATATACGTTACATGGCGACCAAAAGGGCGGTGCTAAAAAGCATCGCCCTTTTAATAACATAGTAACTAGGAATTTTGCGAATAATAAATATCAATTGTTGACACGCTATGATCAGCACTTGTCACCGTAACGCCTTGTACTAACGGTTGACTAGCCGTATAACCATTGACAACTGGTACATGATATTCGTCAAAATTACCGGTACTCCAAGTCCCATAAATTGTCTCATGAGTTACTTGATCAACATACAAGTTACGATGCAAAACAGCTAATTGATTCTCGTGTTTCGTTGCTCCACTTGGATAATGGACATTAATCACGCGCAACATCGTTTTTGATTCCGACGACTGCGCAATTTGATCTTCTACATAAGCCTGAATGACTTGCTTGCCTGAAGCGTCAATCGTAATCGTAGTTTGCGGTTGATCAATTAATTCATAACCATTAGGTACTCGATAATGAAGATTGTAGATTTCCCCAGCATAACCCGTCAGAGTTTGCGTACCAACTTCGTTACCAGCAGGATCTAAATATTGAATGGTGACCGTTTGTTCAATCGGCGTGTAATAAATATCAACGGTCTGATCCTGCGTGTCACCGTCAATCCCTTGTGCTACCACATTATCCATAGAAGCTTGATAACCAGCCACAGCAGAAACTGGATAGTTGTCCCATTGAGCCTTGGACCAATCACCATAAGTTAGCGTACCATCATCATTATAATGAACAGTCCGCTCGATCATAGCGGTTTGGTTTTCAGTCTGTACTTGCCCATTTGGTTGATGCACATTAATGGTGCGGGTAACAGCTTTGACTTCTTGATCATCTAATGATTGCCCAATATCCCATTCATAGGTAGTGATTTGATCGCGACCGATTAAATTGGCAAGTTCATCAGAAGTATAATGTTTTCCTTTTTGATAACCGCTAATTGCTACCCAATCGTTGGAAATAACTTTTTTATTGGTTCCAGGCATAATTTGACCAACACGATTCTGAATATTTGAAAATTCAAGACGAACATCCGGGCCAACTACAATATGTGCCAAATTATTATTGGTGTTAAAAAAGATATAAACTTTATTCTGCTCTCCTGTTAAATGACTAATATCAAGATTAGTTAGATCTGTACAATCGTAAAACATATATGAAAAATCAGGCGAGACAGGGGTATAAAAACTGCTTAAATCTAAATTTTTTAGACTAGAACAGCCATAAAACATCTCTGCAATAACACCACCCTTTGACAAGGTAAACTTGCTACCAAACTTAATATTCTTTAAATTTTTGCAATTTTCAAACATTCGAAAAGAGTAATACAGATTGGCCGTATCAAAATTGCTTAAATCTAAATCCGTCAAAGAACTACAATTCTCAAACATAGATGTTGCATTTGTCACATTGGATATATCGAAGCTACTTAAATCTATACTATTTAAAGAATTACAGCTCTCAAACATCATAGCCATGCGGTTTACATTTGATGTATTAAAGCTGTTTAAATTTAAATTTATCAGCGAGGTACAACCTTGAAACATCCAAGACATATCAGTCACATTAGCTGTATCAAAGGTACTTAAATTTAAATCTGTTAAGGATGTACAGTAGTAGAACATTGCCTCCATGTCAGTCACATTAGCTGTATTAAAATTACTTAAATCCAAACTTGTTAAAGATTTACAACCCTGAAACATTTCATACATATCGGTGACATTTGACGTATCAAAATTACTTAAATCCAAACTTATTAAAGATTCACATCCGGAAAACATGTTTGTCATGTTAGTCACATTAGCTGTATCCAGATTTTTTAAACCAATAATCTCTTTTAAATTGGTTAAACCTTCAAACAATTTACTTGAGTTCACATTCGCTACAACGTCTTTATCAAACACAATTTCCGTAATTTGTTTGTAAGAATCATCATAATTATTAGATTTTAAATTAGGAACATCATGAAATTCCTTTGACTGATTAATTCCACCGGTACCCAGAGTCCCAGCGTGAAAAGTCAGTACATAATCAGCACCGTCTTGGGTATAATCCCACTTACTTGTGCCCCAAGTTCCTTGCGCTAACGGTGTATTCGTGGCTGCAGATTCATCATTATTGACAACCACATTGTTAGTGTCATTGACAGTTGACGTACCATCATTATCGCTGGCAACACTATCAGAATAATCATTAACGATATCAGAATTGCTAGCGTCGTTATTCATATCCGCCACATTAGAATTGGATACACCAACTACATCATTTGTCGCTGGATATGTAGTTGGTGTATCCGTCAGATTTGGACTTTCTTGATTATTGGTTACTGTTGTTTGAGTATTCGTATTACTTAATTCAGTATTATTTATATTGGCTGTGGATTCGGTTGTTTCCACCAGAGAAGTAGCTACTCTTGGATTTTCCTGCTCATTGGTATCCGCATGTACCGCTTGATGGTTCAACACTATACCGCAAACCAAACCTAAAAAGGTTCCCATGGTTCGAACTGATAATTTCTTACTGTTCACTGTATTGTTTCCTCCATTAATACACAATGAATAAAAGTCTATCATAAAATCATATAATTTTAAAATGCTTTTATTTTTATAATCTATAATTAATAATTACTATAAAAATTATTATAAATTGAATATTATATAGATTGCATCGCAGATCCTACAATTAATGCTTAATAACATTTGATGCTGAAAAACTACTGATACAATGGCAATCGACGAAAATCTACACAGAAAGCAGAAAATACTCTGAGCATTACTGTTTTATCCTAATTTCACCGTGGGAGCGAGGGGTTCTAATGCTTATGGAAGTCGTGACCAATAATAAAAAGACGCTAATTCCCTACAATCAAGGATTAGCGCCTTTTTATTATTGCTGGTTATTATTACCGAATAAATTACTAAAGAAATTTAAAATGTTGTTCCAAATTTGCTGGATGAAGTTTTGATTTTGTGGCGTGTTGATTTTGTTAAAAATCTTTTTGGCCCCATCTTGAATATCCGAACTTAATTTACCAGCTTGTTGCTTGAAATCGCCATTTTTTAGTGCACCTGAATCACGAACGGCAACTAAAATATTAATGATTTTTTGCTTTTGGTTGTCATTGATGACGTTTTGTAAATTATTATTGTTAATCTGCTCATTGACAATATTAGTAATCTGATTGAGTGTGATGTTTGGACCAATCTTTGCCATTTCACTCTTAGCTTGGGCGACGGCGTTATTCAATTGCGCGTCACTGTAGCCTTGTTGACCATTATTTTGCTGACTGATCTGACTTAAAGTGCCCATTTCGTTTTGGGCAGCTGTGACTTGATTTTCATTCAAATGATCGCCATTTTTATCAAATGCCGCGTAGACACCGGCTAGCGCACCTGAACCATCAATTGGTGTGGCGGAAGTTACATAAATGTTGGCGTCGCTAATTCCCGCCGTTAAAGCGGCATTTTTATATTGATTCGCGGTAATCGTCGTAATATTGTTTTTGCCATTGTAATCTAAAATTTGCACATTAATTCCAGAACCTGCGTGCGTTTTTTCGATTAATGCGGAGGACCATACTCCTGAATTAGCGGTGAAATTATCACCAGCAGGATTCAGATATTTGACCAAAGTATTACCATCGACGTTCAATTGCTGAAAATTGTTATTGTGAATTTGACTAGACAAAACATCAATTGTCCCACTGCGCTGACTAGCAGTCAGAGAAGAACCTAGCGTCATAACTGGTGTGTCCCAGTCATCGGCATGGACATTTGTCGTCAGTAGAATGCTGAAAACACCGATTGCGGCGATTAACAAATATTTAATTTTATTTTTCAAAAGTAGCACCCCTATTCTTTTAGAAGCTATGACTAGTATAGCAAGTTATCCTATAAAGCGCTATTTGCGGGACCGTTTTTCATAAAAAAGCAAAATTTTTATCATTAAAAAAAGGTAAAGCTAATTTGATTGTGCTAAACTTAAGGTTCTAGGATTTGTTGATAAATTGAATAATATTAAAGGAGTAGAAATTATGAAGATCGTAGTTTTAGCAGGTGGTCGCAGTACCGAACGTAATGTCTCACTTTCTTCAGGTGTGAAAATCACGAATGCGCTTAGAAGTAAGGGTTATCAAGTTGCTTTAGTAGACTTGTTTTTAGGTAAGGAATTAGCGGAAGGTACCAATATTGCTGATTTATTTACCACTGAACCGGAACCGGAACATGCCTTATTGATTGATGATGACATTTTGACTGATGAGAAGATCAATGCGTTGCGTACTGATGGCACTAAAGGGTTATTCGGTAAAAATGTATTGGCTATTTGCCAAGCGGCTGATATGGTTTATCTGGGCTTGCACGGTGAAGATGGCGAAAACGGGAAAGTGCAAGCAGTTTTAGACTTAAATGAAATTCGCTACACGGGTAGCGGTACTTTAGCTTCTGGTCTAGCCATGAGCAAGAAATATTCTAAAGAAGTTTTTGAACAAAATAAGATCCCGACAGCACCTTTTACTACAACTAAAGATATAGACATTGCAAAAGCCGATATTCCGTTTGATTTTCCAGTGGTCATCAAACCTTCTAATGGTGGTTCCAGCGTGGGAACGCATATTGTACAGTCATATGCTGACTTGAAAGCAGCATTGCAGGACGCTTTTCAGTTTGATGATGAAGTAGTAATTGAGAAATATATCAAAGGTCGCGAATTTTCGGTAGCGATCATTGATGATCAAGTGTTGCCACCGGTAGAAATTGTGGTGACAAGTGGTTGGTATGACTTCCAACATAAGTTCCAAGCTAATGATGAAACTAAATTCATTACACCACCAGATATTGATCATGCTACTAATGAAGTTTTGGCTAATTTAACGCGGCAAACTTTCAAAGCTTTAGGCATGCAAAATTATGGTCGAATTGACTTTTTGGTCAATGATGAAGGAGCTTTTGTGATTGAAGCGAATTCATTGCCAGGTATGACACCATTATCTTTGATCCCTCGCGAAGCGGAGGCTGTTAATATTAGCTATCCTGATTTGTGTGATATGATCATTCAAAGTAAATTACGGATTTATGAAGCTAAAGATAATCATTAAGCCAAATAAACTACAGCTAATTGCTAGCTGTAGTTTTTTAGTGGTTTAAATAACGTTTACATTGGTGGAGTAAGCGGGTACTATGGAAATATATTGATTAAAGGGTGACGACAATGAAATATATTCACGCAGCAAAATTTTTTTTGCATAATACAACAGAAAATGAAGGTTACTTAGAAATCACTGATGACGGTTTTTTTGGCAATTACTTACCGCTTAACCAAAAAATACAAGGTGAGATTATTGATTATGGGAAAAATTGGATTGCACCGGGCTTGATGGACACGCATATTCACGGTATTGGTGGTCATGATGTTATGGATAATGATGCTGCCGGCCTAGAAGCGATGTCTATGGCTTTATTGCAGTGTGGCGTGACTTCTTGGCTACCGACAACGATTACCGGATCTAAGGAACAACTAGCGGATATTTGTACGACAATTGCTACCCAACAAAAACAAGTGAGTGGCGCCAAAATTGCTGGTATTAATTTTGAAGGCCCTTTTTTTACAGCTGAGCATAAAGGAGCGCAAAATCCAAAATATTTTTTAGATCCAGATGTTGCAGTTTTTGAAGAATGGCAAGCAGCAGCAAATGGTCTGTTACGCCAAATTACAATTGCGCCAGAGCGCAGCGGTGCGGTAGCTTTTACGCAAGCAGTTAGTTCGACAGGTGTGGTAGTTGCTTTAGGTCATAGCTCAGCCACTTTTGCCCAAGCTAAGGCTTGTGTAGAAGCAGGTGCTAAGACATTTACTCATGCGTATAATGGCATGAGTCCGTTGAATCATCGTGAACCCGGAATGGTAGGCGCAGCATTGAGTTTGCAAGGAATTGATGCAGAATTGATTTGTGACGGTCATCATGTGAATCCGTATGCTGCTAAGATTTTGATTGATGCTAAGACGCCTGAGCATACGGTGTTAGTGACCGATTGTATGTCGGCTGGGCTGATGCCTGATGGTGATTATATGTTAGGCGAATTGCCAGTGGTGGTTGCTAACGGCACTGCACGATTAAAGGATTCTACACATAATTTAGCTGGTAGTATTTTGCGATTGAATGAAGCTATTAAAAATTTGGTGAACTGGAATTTGGTAACGCCCGCACAAGCTATTCAAATGGCTAGTGCCACGCCAGCTAAAAGTACTAATTTAGCACAAGAATATGGAGCCATTTTGCCTGGCCGTGCAGCTGATTTTATTGTTCTAGATGAGCAAATGAATTTGCAAGCCACTTACATTGATGGACAAGAACGTTACTCTGTTGGTGAATAAAAAGCCCGCTTCTAATTGAGAAGTGAGCTTTTTTTATTTATTAAATTTAATGCACAAACTAACTAAGAAAATAATGCCTAACCAAATTAAAGTCAAAATGGTTGGAATCAATGTTGCTTTGGCAAAAATTAAAATAATAAAGATGATAAGCATGAAGACAATTGTCAGATAATCAGTCATAGGAGCTCCTGGCATTGAAAAATACTTATCACCTTGCAAGTAATCAGCAGAATGCCGATATTTAATATGGGTTAGCATTAAGAACATGTAGATCACTAAAAAGCCTGCAGAAGCAATCGAAGTAACAACTTTGAAAACACCATTAGCAAATAAATAATTAACCACAATTACGCTAGCCACTAACACAGTGGACAAAGTAATTGTACGCATCGGAATTTTTTGTTTATTGAGGTGGGCAAAATAACTGTTTTGCGGGCACATCGAATATAACATCCGTCCTGTAGTAAATAGTGAACTGTTCAGTGAGGAAGCTGCTGCAGTCAAAACCACAAAATTAATAATGCCGGCAGCACCTTGAATGCCGATTCCAGCAAAAACTTGAACGAATGGTGAGCGCGTTGCACTATAGTGTGTCCAGGGTTGAATGATCATGATTGCACTGAGCGCACCGATATAAAAAATTAAAATTCGCATAATCACAGAATTAATTGCCCGGGGAATATTGTTTCGCGGATTTTTAGTTTCTGCCGCAGAGACACCAACAAATTCGACACCTAGAAACGAAAAGAATGCCATTTGAAAGGAGCCAATAATGTGTTGACTATTACCTGAGGAAATACCATGTTGCCACAAATTGGACAAGGTAACGATGCCTTGGTTAGTTTTTGTATGCAAGATAACCATGATAATTGCCGATACAATAATGGTGATTATGGCTATAATCTTAATGAGCGCAAACCAAAATTCGGTTTCTCCAAATGCTTTGACAGCAATAATATTAATTGTATATAACAAGATAAGAAAGATAGCTTCCCAAATCCATGCTGGTGTTTTCGGAAACCAAAATTGCATGTAGTTGCCAACAGCTGTTAATTCCGACATAGCAATGACAATCCAGCCAGCCCAATAAGTCCATCCTAAAACAAAGCCAGCACGTGGTCCCAAATATTCTGTGATGAAATCAATAAAAATGATTTTATTCGTGTCTGACATCAATAATTCACCCAGAGCACGCATCATAAAGAAAATAAATAGTCCTGTAATCAAATAAATTACTAATATCAATGGTCCGGCTTGCTTGATTGATTCACCTGAACCAAGAAATAGCCCTGTTCCAATCGTGCCACCTAGGGCAATCATGTTCACGTGACGGGTGGACAAGTTGCGTGCTAGGGCTGGTTTGTCTGACATAATTATAAGATCTCCTTATTGTCGTATTAGTAAGCCTATATGATAGCACAAATAAGGCACTTAATTAAAGTTAAATTAGATAAATGAGCACCTCGTTATTTAAAGGTCGACGATTGAAACGATTATCTAGCAAGAGTATGATGGATTTATCATAAAGTACGAGGTTTAAGCATGGAAATTACAGCAGGGCAATTTATCGACAAAATAACTAATAATGAAGGGCAATTGTTCGCACACGAGCTGCAGCTGAAACCACAACTGGATTCAGCTAAGATTAAAGTGGCTGTGGAACAAATGGTCCAAGAAGTGCAAGAGTCCGTGGATAGTGGCTATTTGACCAGTTCAGAAGCTAAAATTGCGGGTCTGCCCTGTGAAGTGAGTTGTTTTCTACAGACTGGCATTATTAATTTACCTTGGCAAGACATCAATAAAGTGAATCATTTTTTTGATATGCAGGATCAGGCATCTTTGAAATTATATTTAGTTACCGTTGGGGACATGGTTAATGTATCACATTTGCGCATTGATGAAGTCGCTGAGGATGCTAGCGCGGTAGATCCTCAAGCAGTAACTACAATTACAGAGATGATTGTTAATAACTTGGAACAAACCTTAGCCAATCAGCAAAAAGCTCAAGAGGAAGCACAAAATGATAACAAGTAATTTATTGTTGATGTTAATTACAGGGTTATTAGCGGGAATTTTGGGGTCCATTTTAGGCATTGGTGGCGGTATGATTGTCACCCCCATTTTGACGATTGCCATGGGATTAGATATTAAATACGCCATTGGTGCCAGTATTATCGTTGTGATTGCTACGAGTTCAGGTGCTACGATTTCGTTTTTGCGTGATGACATGTTGAATTTGCGTGTGGCGATGTTTTTAGAAATTGCGACAACAATTGGTGCCGTGACAGGTGCGGCTTTAAATGGCTGGATACCTAAACCAGTATTATATGTGTTATTTAGTCTGTTGTTATTGCAATCTTGTTATAACATGGTCAAAAAATTGTTGAATAAACCTGCTACAGCTGAACAAGCAGTCGTTCAACCGGATTATCTTTCCCAAAAATTGCGTCTTAATAGTAGTTATTACGATAAAGCGCTAAAGCAAAAGGTCGATTATCAAGTGAAAAATGTGCCAGGCGGTTTTTTGATGATGCTAGCAGCCGGGATTGCGAGCGGTTTATTAGGAATTGGCAGTGGAGCTTTCAAAGTAATCGCTATGGATAATATTATGCGTATGCCTTTAAAACCATCGAGTGCTACAAGTAATTTGATGATGGGGGTTACGGCGGCTGCGAGTGCGACGGTGTACTTTTTTAACGGAACGATTTTACCTAATATTGCAGTTCCACTAGCTTTAGGGGTGGTCTTTGGGGCAACTATTGGCAGTCGGATTATGCAACATTTGCATCCTAAAGTTATTCGAATAATCTTTATACCCATTTTGTTGTACTTAGGTTTGCAAATGTTTTTGAAGGGATTCGGGGTCAACATTTGATGAAAAAAGATGAAATGCGCGATATTGAATTATTAATTGGTAAAATTTTACGAATCGGTGTGCTTGTTTCTGTAACTGTCATGATCTTAGGGATTATTTTAATGCTGATTCAGGGGCAAGGCGGTTATGCTACTAAGACATATCCCACGACTTTTGTAGCCATTTTTCAAGGTGTGGTTCAATTAAAGCCGTATGCGGTCATGATGCTGGGCGCATTTTTATTAATTTTGACACCAGTATTGCGTGTGATTGTATCCATTTATGCTTTTTTGAAGGAAAAAGATTATTTATATGTAACCATTACCACCATTGTTTTAATTATTTTGGCTATTGCAATGATTGGCGGATATTTTGCTGGTCATTAAGGATAATTTTTAATTAACTTTAAACTAAAAATAGTCCCCGAATTTTTATTATTCGAGGACTACTTTTTAGTTTTTGATATCTAACTGATTATTTTTCTTCATCACTTTAAGATACCAGATAAAGATAAGTGCATAAATAATAATTGCAACAACAGAAATTAATAATAATTTGAGATCCCAAGTTTTGACTGTTTTGCCAAAAAGAATGGCTAAAAATTTTTCAATCGGGTCAGAGTCAATTGAACTAAACATTTGCCCTTTAGACAGACCTTTTGGGAAATTACCCATAGAAATAGAAGTAGTAGTGATAAATTTAGAGATAGCAGTTGCTCCCCACAGATATAGTGGAACTAAAATTGTTCCAATAATGGTCATTCGAATGACTCGCCCGCGCGTCACTAATAATAAAGCTGGTGTTAACACTGTCAATATAATGCCACCTAATGGTAAAACTTTGTTACCCGGTAAAACCATGGCAATGATTAACATGATCGGTGCCAAGATGTTAGCAACAGCCCAGATTTCAGCCCGCGAAGCTAAGATCGGCCAATCGATGGCGACAAAAAGTTTTCGTCCTCGTAAACGCGAACTCATAAATTGTTGAATACCACCTGATAAGGGTTCAATCGCCGGTCCAAACCAGTCGCCAACTGTTCCAAATAGTTCTAAAGCGACACCTGCAGTAAATGCTAACGAACAAATATTAGCAGCATTTTGCTTGCCTAATAAGCCGATGAAGATACCTAAATAAGCACCAATAGCAAACTTGCTACCCCAAAAACCGATTTTTTCGTTTAAAGTGTCAGCGTTAAAATCAAATTTATCTACAAAAGGAATCAACCAATCAATTAATTTATTAACAATCATGGCTGTAGGCATGATTAGTAATGATGGATGGGCAGTTGTCGTAATATTATTATCATCGTATTTAAGCAAATAATTGATAGTAGGTTTAATTGCATCTGCATTGAAAAGCATCAACATTACAATGACGACAACAAATATGGAAGTGATCCACAGATTATTGCCTGAATAATGGTGAATTAACAGTCCTAATATTGAAACATTCCAAATATTGAACAGATCCACGTTTAAAGTATTGGTACATTTCAAAAAAAGCATCACCAAATTGGTTAAGATTTCTAGAAAAGCAAAATAAAGTGTGTATACAGAACCCCAAGTGATCACAGCTAGCGGTGCCCAACCTAAGTCAGTGATCGTTAGATTGACACCAGTTGATTTAACGAAAGCATTCAACGCTGGTCCAAAAGAAGTCGTTAATAACGAGATGACCGCACTCATTCCGGTTAAAGCTGTGGCCATTCGCAGACCACCTTCGACCGCTTTGGAGAATTTCACACGAAAACATAGTGACAGTAGCGTGATAATGAAGAACATCATCGCCGCCCCGCCTAAACCGATAAAGAAGTTAAAACCACCGCGAATTGTATCAAGCATGACATTACTCCTGTTCTTTAAAATTAAATGTAACCGATTACGTAAAATTAAGAACATTTAAAATATAGCGTTTTCTTTCAAGGAAAGCAAGGACTAATCCGTGTTTGACAAATAAAAATGAAAACGTTATATTTATTTTCACGTAACCGATTACGAAAATACTGAGGATTATCCATGACTACGTTAAAAGATATTGCCCATTTAGCGGGTGTTTCCACGGCGACGGTTTCGCGCGTGATGAATGGTAAGGGGGAAGCGAGCCCACAAACAATTCAAAAGATTCAAAAAATTATTCAACAAGTTAATTATCACCCTAATCGGACAGCTAAAATGTTATCCGCACAAAAGTCGAATTTAATTGCTTTATTGATTCCTAATCTTCGTAATCCGTTTTTTAGTGAATTGGTACAACAAATTGAGCAAGCGGCTAATCGCCAAGGTTATCAAATTTATTTATGTAACAGTGAAGATAATCGCCAAAAGGTTGAATATTATTTAGAGACAATGCAAGATAATTATGTTGCCGGTGCAATTATTGATTCATTGTTTGTTGAGCAAATGGATTTAGATCAATTAGAGCAGCGTCACATTCCTACAGTTACTATTGATCGGACGCATTTAAAGCATCCTTATGCGGCTTTAAATGTTGATCATTTGCAAGGTGAATATTTAGCAACCAAAAGTATTTTGCAACACCAAAAACAAGCACAGTTAGTGTTTTTGTCGGGTCCGGTGGGCGAGCAAAGTTCTCAAGACCGCTATCAGGGTTATTTGAAAGCTATCCAAGAATTTGGTGCGACGTCTTTAGGTATTTTGTATGGCGATTTTACTTACGAAAGCGGTTATCAACAAATGACTCAATTTTTGCAGCAACATACTGATTTACAAGGGGTTGTGTGCTCAAATGATGCGATGGCTGTCGGAGCACTGCGGGCATGTCAGGATCACCAATTAAGAATTCCGCAAGACTTGCAATTAGTGGGTTATGATAATACACGCTTAGGCAAGTTTACTAATCCGCGCTTGAGCACGGTTCAACAATTTGGGATAAATTATTTTGACTTGATTATAGATGAATTAACGAAACAACAAAAACAACAATATTGGTTAACGCCGCAATTTATTGCGCGAGAATCAACTTATGGAGGAAAAAATGACTAAAAAAATTGCACCATCTTTAATGTGCACAGATTTGGGTAATGTAGCTCGTGATATACAAGATCTAGATGCTGCAGGCGTTGATTACTATCATATTGATATCATGGATGGTAGTTTTGTACCGAATTTTACATTGGGACCAGATTTTACCAAAGCGGTGCGAAAATTAACTGATAAACCGCTAGATATTCATACTATGGTTAACCAGCCTGAACGGTTTGTTGATTTGTTTAAACAAGCGGGGGCAGATATGATGTCCATTCATGCAGAAGCGACTAATAATTTGCAGGGTACGCTAACGCAAATTAAAGCCAGTGGGATGCAAGCTGGGGTAGCAATTAATCCTGCGACACCGTTAAATGTCTTGGATTATGTCTTACCAGTAGCGGATTATGTCGTGTTGATGACGGTTAATCCAGGTTTTGCAGGTCAAAAATTCATTCCCGAAATGTATCAAAAAATTGCGCAATTAAAGCAAAAAATTACTGATTTACATTTGCCAACTAAAATCGAGGTGGATGGTAATTTAGGCGCTCAAACAATTCCTCAGTGTGTTGAAACTGGTGCAGACTGGTTTGTTGGCGGAACTAGTTCAATTTATCACGCCGGCGCATCATTAGCCGATAATGTAGCGCAAACACGACAATGGTTGGAGGTTAAATAAATGAAATATGATGTGGCAGTTTTAGGCAGTATCAACGTCGATATTAAAGCTCAAATTAGTCAGTATCCTGAATATGGTGCAACGGCAACAGCTAAAAGTGTTGTGACGTTACCAGGAGGCAAGGGTGCTAATCAAGCAGTTGGTGTTGCACGTTTAGGTGGCAAGCTGGCTTTTATGGGTTCGGTAGGTCAAGATGCCAGTGGTCAACAAATGTTACAAAATTTAACCGATTTTGGCATTGACACCCAATATATCAAACAAAGCCAAGATGCAGGTACTGGCAGTTTTATCGTGTGGCTGGATGACGATGGTGAAAATACGATGGTCGGTACACTGGGGGCGAATGCCAGTTTAACAGCAATGGATATTGAAAAAGCTATGCAAGAAATTGAAGCACCTGTTTTGTTGCTGCAGATGGAAACTAGTCGCGAATCAATTATGGCAGCTCTTGAACAAGCACGGCAAAAGGGTATGTTTGTTATCTTAGACCCTGCTCCTGCCGATAATTATTTTGAAGAAGCGCTACAGTACGCTGATTGTGTCACACCTAATATGCAAGAAACTCAAAAAATTAGTGGTGTGAAAGTTACCGATCAAGAAAGTGCTTTGCAGGCGGCGAAGATTATTGCTGCTAAAGGCGTACCTAATGTCATTGTCAAAATGGGCAGTCAAGGTAATTTAGTTTATCAAAACGGTCAAGTTGATTATGTGGCATCCCATAAGGTTAAAGCGGTAGACACTTTGGGTGCCGGTGATACTTTTGCAGCGGGTTTAGCAGTCAGTTATGCGAAAAAGCAAGACTTGTTGGCAGCAGTAGAATACGGTAATAAAGCAGCAGCCATTAAGGTCAGTCGCACTGGTGGGCAAAAGTCAATGCCAACAGATGCAGAAATGAAATAAATTTAGAATCCATTAGATAAGATAGTCCACTAGCTTGAAAGTAATCTAGTGGATTTTTTTATGGCAAAATTGGCGGTTGTCAAAATTCAATTTAAGAATATAATTAAAAAATAATTAGTTAATTAATTTTGCCATGGATGGGGGAAGATACATGAAATACACAATAGTTGGTGCGGGTGCAATGGGTTTACGATATGGGATTTTGTTGCAGTATAATGCTGGTGTGCCAGTGGATTATGTAGAACCGACACAAGCTAGTTTAGAGAAAATTCGTGCGCAAGGCAATCAAGTTTTTAAAGCGCGGGATCATAAAGATCGTCATGCGCTGGATATTAATATTTATGCGCCCGAAGAATATGCTGGCGATCCCGATATGTGGATTTTTTTTATGAAGCAAATGCAGTTGCCAGACGCATTAAAGCGGTTGGCGCCTAAGTTTAAATCACATCAAAGTGCCTTGGGTGCGATGAATGGAATGGGACATATTGAGCAATTACAAAAGTATTTTGCGGATGATAAAATTATCGGCGGTACTGCGATGATCGCCACGCTACTAAATGACTATGGCGACGTGGATTTTATGGGTGTCGAAGGGGCAGGTTCCAGTGTTTATGCTAATTTAACAGGACAACCATCAGCCACTTTGGATGAGATGTTGCGTGATTTTCAAGCGGCTCACTTGAATCCATCACAATCAACGAACTTTATGGGCACCTTACTGACAAAAGTGTTCTTCAATTCAGTGGAAAATTCTGTAGCCACGATGTTTCAATCACGCATGGGTGAATTAATGGCTTACGATCAGTTTTTGGCAGGAATTGCTCGGCCGTTAATTAACGAGGCCTACGATGCTGCCGAGGCTGTGGGATATCAATTACTAGAAACGCGTGATGAGATGATCCAGCAAGTCGATTATGTCTCGACTGTTGCTAATCCATTACATTTTCCGTCGATGTATCAAGATTTTGTGAAAGGGCGGCCGACAGAAGTTGACTATATTAATGGTTGGATTGCTGATCTGGCTGATCGCGTTGGTACAAAGGCATCTACACAGCGAATGGTGACTCATTTGGTACATTTGGCTGAAGCGATGCGTGAATATCATCCGCCTGTTAATCAATTAATAGCAGATAAATAATTTTTAGCAAAGACTGAGTAATGTTAAAAGACAACTCGGTCTTTTTTTGCTCAAATTTAAGCATATTTGTCAGCCCAAATGTTCATATCTGTAAATATACACTTCAAACTCTTCCCTTTTTCAGTCAAATTATATGTACTTTGTTGAGATAAGGAACTTGTTTTAATGATTATATTTTCTTTGCATTAATCTGAAGATATGTTTGCTATTTATCAATATGATTTTATCTTATGTAAATTAAAAAGCTCCATTTCAATGCAATATAGAAATGGAGCTTTTTTAGTTATTATCGCGCCCGATGTCATAATCGCTATTTTTCATTGAAGCAACTTTACCTAATAAATAACCATTGCCGACTTGCGAGAAGAAGTCATGATTATTGGTTTCAGTAGAAATACCATTCATCACAATGGGATTAACATTTTCAGCGATACCATCTGCAAATAACGGGGATTGCCCCAAGTTCATGAGCGCTTTATTAGCATTGTAACGCAAGAAGCGATTTACATCTTCAGCCCAACCGATTTCTTCATATAATTCAGTCGTATATTTTTCTTCATTATTATAGAGTTGATAAAGTAAATCATACATCCAATCTTGGAATTTTGCTTGTTGGTCAGCAGAAAGTTCTTTAAAACCAAGCTGAAACTTATAGCCGATATAAGTTCCATGGACCGATTCATCGCGAATAATCAATTTAATTATTTCAGCAACATTAGTTAATTTGTTATTTCCCAGGTAATAAAGTGGTGTATAGAAACCAGAATAGAATAGAAAAGTTTCCAAAAAGACTGAAGCAACCTTCTTTTCCAAAGGTTTGTGTGATTGATAGATTTCATTAACGATTTGGGCTTTTTTCTGTAAATATGGATTATGATCGACCCAGTCAAAAATCTCATTAATTTCTTCGGTTGTATTGAGCGTACTAAAAATAGAAGAATAACTTTTGGCGTGAACGGATTCCATAAATTGAATATTATTGAAGACTGCGACTTCCTTGGGGTTGCGAGCGTCATCGCGCAAAACGTCAGCACCATCTTGGGATTGCAACGTATCTAATAAGGTCAAACCACCAAAAACGTGGCTCACTAGGGTATGCTCTTGTGCACTTAAACTACGCCAATCATCGCGATCGTTAGATAATGGGATGCGAGTATCTAGCCAAAATTGTTCAGTGAGTTTTTCCCATGTAGCCTTATCAATTTGATCTTCAACTTGATTCCAATTAATTGCTTTATAGTAAGTCTCTGCCATTTCATCCGATCCTTTTCTTTAAATTGAACAACTTTCGCATTCATTAACGCCAACTTCATCAGCATCATCTGTAAAGGTACGTACATAATATAATGATTTAATACCTTTATAATAAGCATAATTACGCAAAATTGTTAAATCACGGGTAGTTTGTTTGCCTTCTTCATCTGCTGTTTTCCATTCATACATATTTTCTGGAATAGAAGATCGTAAAAATAAAGTTAAACTCATGCCTTGGTCAACGTGCTGTTGTGCGGCAGCATAGGTGTCAATAACGCGGCGCATATCAGTATCATAAGCCGATTTATAATAGGGAATAGTTTCATTTGACATCTTAGGTGCCGGAAAATATAATTTGCCATTCTTTTTTTCTTGGCGCTCTTCGACCAGCCACGTAATAGGTTGCAGGCTGGCACTAGTGTCATTGATATAAGAAATGGAACCCGTGGGAGCAACTGCGAGCCGATTCTGATTATACAAACCGGTAGCTTGGACTTTGTGCTGCAATAATTCCCAATCTGCAGGCTGTGGAATAAAGATATTGTTAAATAACTCTTGCACGCGGGGATTTTTTGGTGCGAAACTTTGCTGGGTATATTTGGTGAAATAACTGCCATCAGCATACTTAGATTGTTTGAAGTTGTGGAAAGTTTGTTTGCGTTCGCGGGCAATCTGATTACTTTCAACTAAGGTCCAGTAATTCAAAAGCATGAAGTAAACGCTAGTAAATTCGAGTGCTTCCGATGAGCCATACTCAATTTGTTGAGTAGCTAAAAAAGTGTGCAACCCCATCGCCCCCAAGCCAATTGCATGACTTAAATCATTGCCATGTTTGATAGTTGGGACAGTATCAATGTGGGAATGATCCGAGACAAAAGTAAGTGCGCGAGTCATTGCTCTAACCGATTTTCCAAAATCAGGACTTTGCATTAAATTAGGAATGTTAGTCGATCCCAGATTACAGCTTACATCAGTGCCTAATTTTTGATATTCTTGTTGATTATTTAAAATTGAAGGTTCCTGAATTTGTTGGATTTCTGAACATAAATTGCTCATGATAATTTTACCGGCAATCGGATTGCTTTGATTAACAGTGTCAATATTCAAAATATACGGATAACCGGATTCTTGTTGCAAACGACTGATTTCCAGCTCCAAATCGCGAGCTTGAATTGGATATTTGGTGATTTGTGAGTTATGCACTAAATTATCATATTCTTGCGTAATATCTACATAAGAGAAGGGCTTTTGATACTCGCGTTCTACGTCGTATGGACTGAATAAATACATGATCGCGTCTTGGCGAACCAATTCATAATATTTATCCGGAACAATTAGTCCTAAAGATAAAGTTTTCACACGGATTTTTTCATCAGCATTTTCTTTTTTGGCAGACAAAAAATCAAGCACATCTGGATGAAAGACGTTCAAATAAACTGCTCCTGCACCTTGGCGTTGTCCTAATTGATTGCTGTAACTAAAACTATCTTCCAATAGTTTCATAACTGGTAAAACACCACTGGAAGCTCCCTTTATCCCTTTGATTGGCGCGCCAGCTTCGCGCAAATTAGACAGTGTAATGCCAACGCCACCACCGATGCGTGACAATTGTAAAGCACTATTAATAGTACGACCAATGGAATTCATATCGTCGCTAACTTGCAACAAAAAGCAAGATACTAATTCACCGCGATGTTTGCGACCAGCATTCAAAAACGATGGCGTTGCCGGTTGATAGCGTTGATGGATCATTTCCCAAGCTAGTTGCTGGGTCAGTTTTTCATCACCATTACCAAAATATAGCGCGTTTAATAAGATGCGAATTTCATAATTTTCTAAATAATAGGCACCGTCATTGGTTTTTAACGCATATTGATTATAAAATTTATAAGCTGCCATAAATGATTTGAACTGAAAATGTTGATCTTGCAACTGTTGATATAACTTTGCGATAAATGTTTCATTATATTGTTGTAAAACATCTGCTTCCAGATAGTCAGCTTGCACCAAATCATACAAATGCTGGATGATATCGGGGGCAATTTTGGTATTGGGAATAACATTTTCCTTGAAAAAAGCTGCTAAAGCTTCTTGGTCGCGTTGCAATGGAATTGTGTTGTTGACAGGAATATTTAACTCGTTATTTAATTTGAAATAATGAATTTTAGAGATATCAATGGATTTTAGACTCAATTGCTTGCACTGCTTTCTTGAAATTTTGAACATCGCTCGGTGTACCGTTGAATTCAAAATCAAAAATAACCGATACTGCTAGACCTCTAGCGATATCTTTAGCGGTGTGAATATACAGATCATTAAAATTACGGTTGCCACCGCCAGCAACGCCTTTTAACCAGTGAGCATTGTTTTGATAACCGAGAAAATCAATTACAGCATCCATCATATAGTCGTCATACGATGGCACAATTAAGATATACGGTGCATTCATGGCTATCAATGGATTAGCATCGTCGATTTCAGTGGCGGGTAGACCAGTTTTTTGCACAAAACGTTGAGTTTGCCCCGTGACCGAGTAAAAAGCAATGTTCATCACAACACCAGTTCTTTCAATTGATCCGGCCGAAATCCGACAATTGCCTCTTTAGAAGGCACAAAAACTACTGGCAAACTTTGAAACCCCTTTTGTTTCAAAAAATCAACATACTCAGGTTGTTCGTTAACGTTATATTCTTCAAAATTGATATTATTTTGTGCTAAAAATTTTTTAGTCATTTTACATTGGATACACCCATTTTTGGTAAAAACTTGAATAGTTGCTTTCATTTAGATCCCCTCCTAATAATTATTTTTAATTATAAGACCGTATGTTCGCAAACACAACATATAGTGATCATTTAAAATTCACAATACCTTATAGTGTGGTCAAGACCGGGAAAAGCATGCTCAATAAATTACAATTTGAGCATTTTAGGCTGATTTATTGTAAAGTAAAATTAGAATTATATGCAGATAGCACAATTCAAGGCATTAAGTTATAATATAAAAAAATAAAGACTTAATTGGGAATTCGGAGTGTAGCAAAGATGGCGTTTAATTGGAATTGGCTGGGTATTGTAGTTTGGCTATTGGTAGTTTTAATTGTGATCGGGCTGATTTTGGATGTTCGACGTCGGCATTTGAAGCGGATTATGTCACAAAAAGAACAACCGACATTAGGTAATGTTTTCTTGGATATTGCGGAATTTTTAGTGGCTTTGGCAGTTGTTTTAGGTATGTTTTATGTTACTTTTTTAGATCATGTTGACGTTAAAGATACTAATCAAATACGCTTGAGCTACGAAGTTAAGCCATTGGTGATGCAGACGCAGGCAACACAAGGCTTTTACGTTCAAGCTCGGGAATCCAAAGATAAAGATATGGTGCAATATTATAAATATTGGACGGAAGGTGCTAAATATAGTGTTCCGGGCAACAACGCTTCTATTTCAGAAAGTACGCAACCAACAACTTTAAATGCTAAAAATTATCCTTGGCCAGATACTAAAAAGTATGACAAAAAATATCAAAAAGCTTATGTAATTACAATGGTGGCGCGTTATCGTAATAATTGGCGTAATGGTTTGGGGATTAATGCTGGCAGTGTTGCCACTGATTATACGTTGATCCGCGTTCCTTCAGACACATTTGTAAAGATTGTTAAATAAAAAAACGCTACTCTGTTTGTTGTCAGAGTGGCGCTTTTTATTGGAAATACTATTTTATTTGCCAACCTTGGTAAGAGAATCGGCGGCGACCACAATTTTTTGGTTTAATTCAGCAACATTATCAGCATCTTGCTGGTCGTAATCCGTAATCGCTAATAAAACAGAATTAGTGTAAATTTTTTCGACAGTACCTACAAAAGGATATTCGAGATCTTCCGTTACACGTCCTCTAAGTTGGTCACCGATCTTAATACTACTAAGTTTCACTTCAGTCTTCACTCCTTTGGCAAAGCTTTCATTATAATAATGTATAATAAATAATTTTACAATCAATTTGGAGAAGTATAGTGAAAAAGATTATTATTTTGACTGGTGCTAGTGGCACCGGCAAAACTACAGTCAGTCATTATTTGACAAATAAATATGATATTCCTGCAGTGATCACGCACACCACGCGTCAACAACGTAGTGGTGAGCAAGATGGCGTAGACTATTATTTTGAAACGCCTGCTAGTTTCCAGCTAAATAGCTATTTAGAGCAAGTCAATTATGATGGCCATTTTTACGGCTCGTCGATTGAAGGCATCCAGCGTGCGTGGCAAAAAGCGGATTTGGTTAGTATAGTTTTGGATACCAAAGGAGCCAAAACTTATGTGCAACATTTTGGACAGCAAGCAGTAGTTTTATTTTTGACGTTGACACCTGCAGTTTTGCAACGACGATTATATGCGCGAGGTGACCAACGTAACCTGATTCAACAGCGCTTGCGAAGTGTGGAGTTTCAGCGGGATTTACAAGTTCCAGCAGCTTTAAAATATGTTGCTCAAGTATTGGTGAATGATGACTGGAACCAGCTGCAACGGCAATTAGACGCAATAATTAAACGTTTGCAATAAAGTAAATAGATTTTGTAATTGTTTGTTTGTTTGTTTGTAACATTCTTGCAACATAACAAGTGTACTATTCTCATTGTCGAGTTATTAAAAATGCTTCATCACGAAATAGCTCACACTTATCAATAATAAATAATTTTGAATGAACAAACGGAGGACGAATAATCAATGATTTCTAAAAAACATTTAATTAGTTTAGTCGCAGCGAGTTTCATCGGTATTTCAGCAGCAACGGTTTCTCAGCAAAACACAGAAACAACGGCACATGCTGCTAACGTTGGTCAAGGCATAACGGTTGATGTTTATGGTTCTTCTATTGGTTTACGGACAGCTCCTAACGATGGTGCTTCATTAACGGGACAATATGTGCCAGATGGTAGTTCTTGGGCTGTTGCTGGTGTCAGTGATGATGGTCAATGGTATAACCTAGGAAATAATGATTGGATTAAAGCTTCCTATGTTAAAGACATGGTTGATAATTCCCGTTCAGCTCAAGCTCAAAAATTAATTGATGCCGCTAAAGCTCAATACGGCAAGCCTTATTCTTGGGGTGCTAAAGGACCAAATGCATTTGATTGTTCTGGTTTGATGAATTATGTATTCAAACAAGCTTTAGGTAAGGATATTGGCGGTTATACAGTAGCACAAGAAAGTGCTGGCCAAAAGATTTCTTTGAATGACTTACAACCTGGCGACTTAGTATTCTGGGGTGGACAAGGTTCTTCATATCATGTGGCTTTATATGCTGGTAACAACCAATACATTGATGCACCAGCTCCTGGTCAAACAGTTGGCATGCGTTCAATTTCCGGCTACTTCTACCCATCATTCGGTGTACGTGTTTTAAATTAATAATTAAACAATAAAGTAATAAACAATAAAGTCAGCGTTGCTTAATGCTGGCTTTTTTATTGATCTAAGGGGTTATTTATGGAACTGAAAGTGCAAAAGTTAGTATTGACGGAGGATTTGGCAGTCACCAAAATTTTAAATTGGTTAAGGCAGCAAGATGGTCCTGTTTTGGCTTGGGAAAATCCGGATCAAAGTACGCGTTTATTTGCCAGCCAAATTGCTTTGCAACCGATGACGGAGCAAATAACTTTTGCCGCGGTGAGTCAATGGCTTGATACAGTGCGTTCCCAATTGCAATTAACAGGAGCTAGCCAATGGCAAGATGTGCATGTGGTAGGCGGGTTTTTATTTGATATGCAAGATCTTCGCTTGCAAAATTGGGGAGCATTAAGTTCTGGCTTGATCTTTATTCCCAAAATTTTGCTAAGTTATCATGCCAATAAGTGGCAATTGATTGTTGTTAGTGCGCAAACTGTTGATCTGGAAAACTTGCTTACCCAGATCAAACAACAATCTGCTTTGAAAACAGCAGCGACTGAGTTATTTGCTTATCATGAAGTTATGCCTCGAAAGTGGGCGGCTAGTGTAGAAAAAATAGTTCAACAAATTCAGCAACAAAAAGTCAATAAAGTAGTGTTAGCGCGAACGGCAGAAGGACAATTAGGTTCTTATTGCCCAGAAAATATTTGGCTGCAGTTGCAAAAGCAGCATCCCAATGCTTATCATATATTATTGCGAGCAAAAAATGCTGCGCTACTTAGTGCAACTCCTGAAAGATTAGTCAAATTTGCAAATGGGCAAGTTTTGACTGGTGCAGTAGCAGGCACAACGACTAAAATTAATGATGCAAAGATTGACCACAAGCGTGCGCAAGCTTTATTGCAGGATCCTAAAAATTTGGGCGAACATCAATTAGTTGTGCAAGGTATTACAACTGCTTTGCAGCAATTAAATTTGCAAGTGCAACATCCTAAGCAGCCTCAAATTTTGGCAACGGCTAATTTGCAACATTTGTTTACGCCTATTCAAGCTCATGGTCGATTTGATCCGCTGCAAATTCTGGCAAAATTGCACCCGACACCAGCCTTGGGGGGTGACCCTAAGCAAACAGCACTAACTTTGATTTGCCAAGAAGAATTACAAGGACGTGGCTTATTCGGTGCGCCTATCGGATATTTAACTTTAGCGCAAACTGGCGAGTGGGCAGTTAATATTAGAAGTGGTTTGTTGAAAGAGCAAACACTAACTTTATGGGCAGGGGCAGGCATTGTGGCTGACTCTGATCCGACCAGTGAATTACAAGAAACGAGTAATAAATTAAAGTCGCTATTGCTGGCTTTTAATGTGAAGGATTGAAAATAGCATGACAAATAATAATGGACAAGAATATTTAACCAAACAATTACGCCCTTTTTTAACAGCTTTTCTAGTAGCAGGCGTACAAAACGTCGTTTTATCACCGGGATCACGTTCTACGCCAATCGCGATTTTATTGGGACAATTAGAAGATCAAGGGCGCTTGCATTTGTACGTGAATATTGATGAGCGCTCAGCTGGTTTTTTTGCGTTAGGTTTGGCGAAAACTACTGGTCAACCCGTTTTATTAGTCTGCACTTCTGGCACAGCTGCAGCTAACTATTATCCAGCAATTTGTGAAGCCCAATCTAGCAACGTTCCTTTGGTTGTTTTAACAACTGATCGTCCGCCGGAGTTGCAAGAAATTGGTACTCCACAAACTTTAGCACAAGATTATTTGTATGGTCAGCAAGTGAAAAGCTTTTATCGTTTGCCTGTTCCAGCAGTTGCTTTGACAGATGTCGAAAGGAATTATTTTACTTATATAGCACAAAAAAGTGTTTATGAAGCGTTGAATTTCCCTAGTGGACCGGTGCATCTCAACTTGCCATTACGAAAACCTTTATTACCGCAAGTGGCGAAAAATTCGGTATCGGATTCAGATTTGGCGTGCAAGCCGTTGATTGCGCCTAATACCAATCAACCGGATGAAAAGGTGATCCAGCAATTATTTCAGTTGTTAAATGGCAAAAAAGGGTTATTGATGGCTGGGCCAAGTGTTTGCCAGCGAGCGGATGTGGCAGCTATCGTTGATTTTGCCCAACAGGCGCAGTGGCCATTGGTGGCTGATCCATTGAGCAATATTCGAGGGGTAGATTCAGCAATCACAAGCGGCGACTGGATTTTTAAAAATTGGGATAATTTGCCAGCCAGTTATCGTCCTGAAGTAGTTCTTCGTTTCGGAGCAACGCCGGTTTCAGCAGCCACAGCCTCGTGGTTAGCGACAAGTGATGTACCCATTATTTATTTAGATGCCAACCGCAGTTTGCTAGATCACACTTTAAGCACTACCTTAGCGCTCGCGCATACGCCTAGAACTGTGTTGCCGCAGTTAGACATTAAGCCAGTAGCATCAGACTGGATACAGCAATGGCAACAATTAGACGCCGTTATTCAAGCAACGCTGACTAACGGCTTGTGTGGAGTCCAATTAAACGAGCCATTGGTGGCAAGGACATTGGCACAATGTTTACCAGCCAAATCAGCCTTATTTGTCAGCAATTCGATGCCGATTCGTGAAATCGATGACTATTTCAATCCACAGCAACCACTGAAAATTTTTGCTAATCGTGGGGCTAATGGGATTGACGGAATTAATTCGACTGCTTTAGCCATGGCTAGCCAGCACCAACCAGCTTATTTGTATATCGGCGATTTGGCGTTTTTTCATGATTTAACTGGGTTAATGATGGGTAAGCAATACAACTTAAATTTGACGATCATTGTGCAAAATAATAACGGTGGGGGAATTTTTTCTTTCTTGCCACAAGCTACTGAAAAAACGCAATTTGAAAAAGTTTTTGGCACACCGTTGAATATTGATATAGCTGCTATCGCACAACTTTACCAAGCTGATTATATGAAAGTTACGACAGTTCAGAATCTTAAAAAAGCGCTGGCTACAATGCCTGATGGATTACGTATTATTGAAATACCCACAAGCAGAGAAGATTTAGTTTCAGGTGAACAAGTTTTAGCTAAGGAAATAACTAAGCGGGTACAGGATTTGACGCATGAAAATTAAAGTTAATCAAGTTGATTATTATGTAAAAGTGAGTGGTCGAGGTCAACCAACTTGGCTTTTGTTGCATGGTTTTATGGGCAGTCAGCAAGATTTCGCCACGGTGGCTGCGCATCTGCCAGGTACCATAATTTCGGTGGACTTGTTGGGACACGGGCAAAGTACGCCGGTTGATGCACCAGAATGTTATACTATGCCAGTCCAAGCCGAAGATTTGCGACAATTATTATTACAATTATCAATAACGCAACCAATTAATTTAGTTGGCTATTCTATGGGTGGACGTTTGGCACTATATTTTGCGTTGCAGTATCCTCAAATGTTGGCGCACTTATTTTTGGAAAGTTGTACTGCGGGAATAGCTGATCCTAAAGAGCGTGCTCAACGGCGAGCACACGATCAACAGCAGGCTCAACAGTTATTGCAAGCTCCGTTAGTGGAGTTTGTTGATGCGTGGGAACAATTGCCATTATTTAAATCCCAACGTAATTTGGATCCTGCAATTCAGCAACAGATTCGCCAACAGCGCTTAGCGCAAGATCCCAGAGCTTTAGCTGCTAGTTTGTTAGGTATGGGAACTGGTTCAATGCCTAATTTATGGCCGCGATTAGCCAATTTAGCAATTCCAACAACTTTAATTACTGGTGCTAAAGATCCTAAATTTCACAATTTGGCGCAGAAAATGGCCAGTTTATTGCCCAATAATCAATGGAAGGAAGTGCCAACAGCGGGGCACAATGTTCATGCCGAACAACCGACAGCTTACGTGCGCATTTTAAGGGAGTCGATTTAATGAAGTTAGTCGCATTAAAATTATTGCCGATCACCCTGCAATTAAAGCGACCGTTTGTATCCGCCCATGAAGTGGTGCAAAAACGCTCATTAACGTTAGTGGCGGTGCAAAATGAGCAAGGTTTGTGGGGATATGGCGAATTAGATGCGTTTGCCACGCCTTTTTATACTGCTGATACGCAAGCTATTGCTCAAGACATCCTTGAAAACTATTTGTGGCCATTGGTCAAAGAACAATCATTTCAGCATCCTAGTGAATTGTATGCTTTGTTGGCTGCAGTTCGTGATCATCAGCCTGCTAAATCTGCTCTAGATATGGCCATTTGGGATTTGTACGCTAAAGAGCAACAGCAACCTTTGGCACAAGCATTGGCTCAAAGTGTTGCTAGCTCGTGGCGCAAAGAAGTAGCTGTCGGGATTAGCATTGGTTTGCAAGAGCCATCAGCGATGCTGTCAGCAGTCCAGGCAGCGCAAAAAGCCGGTTATCAGCGTATCAAATTAAAAGTAAATGGCAACCAAGATTTGCGACGCATTCAGCAGTTACAGCTACAAAAATTACAGACATTAGTCACTGTTGACGCCAATGGCAGTATGCAAGCTGATACTAATCTAGCAGCACAAATTGATGCTTTAGCTCTGGGTTTTATCGAAGATCCGTTTAGTGTTCAAGAGGGAATTGCTAGCCAAAATTTGCAACAGCAACTACAAACAAAAATTTGTTTTGATGAACCGATTGATAGTGTGAATCATGCGGTGATGGCGGTCCAGTTGCAGCAATGTCGCGTGATTAGTTTGAAATTAGCAACAATTGGCGGCTTGACGCCTGCTTTGCAGCTTGTTCAAGCACATCGCCAGTATCACTTTCCTTTGTGGTGTGGTGGGATGTTAGAAGGTGGCATTGGTCGGGCAGCTAATTTAGCTTTAGCAAGTTTAACCGAATTTAGTTACCCAGCTGATTTATCAGCGACAGATCATTATTATTACGCTGATTATACGTCCGCCTTGCATTTAAAAAATGGCCAGTTACAGGTGCCACAAGGTGATGGCATTGGGATGCAAATTAATCCTGAGTACTTAAAATTGTTGGCACAACAACCGAAAGTTGATTAAAAAAGTTATTTGCTCAATTACATGAGTAAATAACTTTTTTGTTTTGTGATTTATCTATAGTATATTAATAGAACTAATTAAAGATATTTTTAAGTGGCGACTATTATCGTTATTTTTTCTGATTTATGAACGTTTGCGCCATTGTGGAAAATTAATTTGGTATTTTATTGTATGAAAACAACGTTTAAAATAAGACAATAAAAGAAAATCTTGGATAAATTAATTTTAATAATTCATGAATCTGATTCGTGATTGCTCAAATCTGAGATTGTCAGCGTTTATGAGTAATTTTATCAAATAAAAAATTTTAAGATGTAGCAGGTGATTTTTATGGATCTTTCATTAGTTATTGTGTCGTTGGCGGCTTTTTTGACACCCACGCTTTTGGCACGCTTTAAAGTTTCGCTGATTCCATCAACAGTCGCTGAAATCATTGTCGGTGTAATTATTGGTAAAAGTGGCTTTAATATTATTCATATGAATTCGGTTTTGGACACGTTATCGACGCTTGGAACAATTATGCTGTTGTTTTTAAGCGGGATGGAAATTGATTTTTCTTTGTTCAAACGGTCAGAACCTACCACCACTTTAGAAATTAAAAAAGCGCAAAAAGCGCCACGCTATTCACCACTAAAGATTGCCATAATTGCGTATGGTTTGACTGCAGTAACTTCTATTGTGTTGGGCATTTTATTTGCTGTCTTCGGACTTTTCAGTGATGTCTTTTTATCATCAATTTTGTTTGCTACGGTATCTTTAGGCGTCATGATTAGTATTTTGAAGGAAAATAATCTGCTAGGTAATACTTATGGACAAACGCTGTTATTGTTCGGTGTTTTAGGCGAAATTATTCCCTTATTAGGGTTGACTATTTATTCCTCCATTAAAAGTGGCAATGGTGCCACTTTGTGGCTGCTTTCACTTGTCTTTTTAGCGGCAGCCTTCTTATTGACACGTTTTCGCAACTTTTTTAAAAATTTCAATAAATTTACTAAATCGACTACACAACTGGATATGCGTTTTGCTTTCTTGGTTATTATCATTTTGGTTGTTATGGCAGTGTCAGTTGGAGCCGAAAATATCTTAGGGGCATTCTTGGCTGGTATTGTGATTAAGTTGCTTGAGCCACAAAAGAGTACAGAAATGAAGTTGAATGCGATTGGCTATGGTTTGCTCATTCCATTTTTCTTTATTTTAACTGGTGTCAAATTGAATCTTGTCACACTTTTAAGTTCCAAAACTACCTTAATTTTGATCCCCCTGTTATTAGTTGCCTTTTTAATCGCCAAATTACCTAGTTACTTTGGTTTACAGTTGCTCTTTTCGAAGAAAAATTCTATTGCGGGTACTTGGCTGGCTGAAACGACGATTACTTTAGTTATATCTGGTGTGGCAATTGCCCAGGATATTCATGCTTTAACTAGTGAACAAGGGGGCGCTTTTATCATAGGTGCTGTCTTGACTTGCTTACTCGGTCCGCTCATGTTTAAAAAATTGTATCAACCTGAAGAACAGCAAGTTAATAAAACTAATGTTCATATCATTGGTGTAACGTCTTTGTCCGTAACTGCTTGCCAACAATTACCATCAGAATGGTATGACGTTTCGCTTTATACTACTCATCAAGAAAGTTATGAAACTTTTCATTCTACTGCGCCGGTAACTGGAGTTCGTAACTTGGATGAAAAGACTTTGATTGAAGAGGGAGTATTTGATACTGACATTTTAGTGATCGCGCATATTTTTTCCCAAACTAATTATGAATTAGCTTTAGCCGCCAAAAAGTATGGTGTCGAGCGTGTTTTAGTTCGTTTGGATAATCCTGATCTTGAAGAAACTAGTCAAATGACCCAAAAATTAGAACAAGCCGATATTGAATACTTCAACACGTTTGATGTGGGCGTAGGTGTTTTACGGTCTGCAATTGAATCACCACGGATTTTACCGTTAATTACCTCGGTTCATTCGCAAATCTTTGAATTTGAGATTTTGAATCCTAATTTTGCAGGAACTCAAATTTCGCAACTGCCTAAGGATGTTACTATCAGTAGGATTATTCGGCAAAGAAAGTCACTGATTCCGCATGGTGAAACAATTATGCAGTTACATGATCATCTGATTTTAACTGGACCCTGGGACAAAATTTCTGAATTGCATACCACTTTAAGTAATCCGAAATAAAGATAGTCTATTGGGACGCAAATTTACTAAAAGTTAAGCACTTAATTTAAGTGCTTTTTTTGTGTTGCAGATTATAAAATTAATATGAATAGCAGTAAAATCCAAAATATCAGCGTTTAAAAAAGGGTTTTGTGCCTTATAGATGATCCAGTTGGTGTTTTTACACTATTTTTGCAACTTGTTTAGGCTTATCGCCATTATCAATTTATAGCGTATCTACCGGCGATAGATTGTTATTAACAATAAAACAGTGGCAAATTGCAGGTATTACAAGGCAGTGGTGTCGGAATGTAAATTAATTCTTATTATTTATATTTGTTAAACGATTGGTTGGAATTAATTATTATTCCTTTATTTATATAATAGAATGTCTTAACAAATATTCAAATTTAGGTGCAAATGATTCAGGACATTCAGGAGAATCCGTACTCATCCAAGCGGAAATTATTCCTAAAAATTGATGTATTATTACTTTTGACTGCATTGAAGTGGAAATTTGTATATTTTTATGAATTTGCTTTTGGCGTAATATTGGTTCTAAAATGGAGCTGTATTGTTTTTCTATAAAAGATATCCAAGATGGATCAGCTTCTTTACAATATAAAATATATAAAAATAATCTTTTTTCATAGAGCATAGGAACAATTTTTTGTGATAGTTGAACTACAAATTCAGAAGAATTATAAGTATTATTGCTTATAATTTTTTTTATGCTTTTTTTAATATCTTGATCAATATAAAAATGTAATACATTTAGCAATTCATTAATGTTATGGAAATGACTTTGATATAGGGCTTGTCTAGATATCTGTAGTTTAGTTGCTATTTTATTCATCGTAATATCAGTAAATGAATTAGAATTTTTAGCTACTTCACAAAATGCCAAAAAAATACGCTTATCGTAATTGGAAAATATCACAATATATCACCTCTATTGTAAAATTATATAATTTTTTTTAAAAAAAACCATAACTTTTAGATGGACATAATTAAGATTACATTGACGAACGTAAATTTATAACACTATACAAATTATATTTGGCGGTAATATAATAAAACCGTTAATTTTAATACTATTGAAATTAGCATATACAACATGTTGTATTAAATTGATAAGTTAGGAGGAAGATTAAATGAAAAAAGATGAATTACTAAATGGCTATACAAATTATACTTCGCCTGCACGGGTTCAACAAAGCGCAGTGGAAGAGAGTCAATTAGGTAACGTTGGTACTTCAATTAGTTTGAGTGTAACTTACTCAGCATCTGTATCTTGGACCTTCTCTTGGAGTTTTTAATTGAACTACACTAGGATAAGTTCTCAATATATAAACCTTCATATATTGAGAACTTATCTTTATATATAAACCATATTTAGGGAAGTGTGCTAATTTGTCGATTAATGTGCAAAAAAAGTTGCTAAAAATATTATCTAGTCAATCGTTAAATGTTGATCAAATATATAGCATTATTTCACCTAACATAACCTATTCCGATAAACATAAACTAATAGATATTATAACTAGTTTAAGGCGTAGCAATGGTGAATATAAGATTATGTCTTTTAATGAAATAATAGGAAATTTCTCAAAAATTACTATTAAAATAATTATAATTTTTGATGATAATTTTGATTTTATGGACAAATTGTTGCTTGAGCCCATTATTCCTTCTATTGAGAGCTTTTCTGACTTTAATAAAGCAATCAAACAAGTTGGAAATTATACTGTTGCCATGTCAATTTTAAAAAATAATTTGCCTGTCGGTAATGTTAATTCTGATGAAAAGATGGCGGTTTCATCAGTAATAAAAATGTTGGTTGCAGCAAAAGTATTTTATTTACTTCAACTTGATGATATTACTTTAAATACGATATATACAATAGAAGATACTGATATTAGTTTGTTAAGCGTGGGATTATGTGAAACAAATATTGGTGAAAGAATATCTGTTAAAGAATTGTTGTCGCGTATGTTACTTGCTTCAGACAATACAGCTATGGATATCCTTATAAATATTACAAGTAACCATAATTTTAGTGATTTTTATAAATATGTCGGTGTTAATAATTATTATGTTAAAAAATCAAAAAACTTATATTCTACTGCGTGGAATATAAATAGAGATAATCAATATTTTAAAATGAATGATCATAGTAAACATATAGTCTGGAATAAAGGTAAGGATTATTTTCTTACTACAAATGAGGTATGTAAGATAACATCATTTGTTACTAAGCAAAAGTGGATACCTTGGCATGATATACCTTCTACAAAGATGCTTTATAAAGGTGGATCTTCACCAGGGGTTTTATCTGCTGTTTGGTCAACGATTTCGCAAGTGAAACCAATTATTTTTTCTTTTGCAATCAATAAAAACAATGATTTTATGTTAATTGAAGAAATATATATCTATGAATGCGCCCGAAAAATATTAAATTTGTTAAATATAATATAATAGGAGGAAAAATGGGTAAAGTTATGTATGGTCGTAATGATTCTACCTTAGAGCAAACAGTGGATGGAATCAAAGTGATTAAAAAAATATTAGTTGGAACTCAAAAAGATAAGTTTAGAAGAATCAATAATATAATTAAGTTTGATGAATTTCTTAATGATGGTTTAAATATTAATTCTCCTAAGTTAATATCTTATGATAAATCTGATTTTTCAGTAATGCATAAGTGGATTGATAATTCTATTAATTTGGAAGATCTTTTGAACGAAGACGTCGATTATTTTTCAAAGTATATTAATGATGCAATGTTTATTATATCTCAGATTAATAATTTACCGCTACAGAACAAAAATAATATATCAGTGGACCCAGTTCATTCTCCTTTAATAGCATTGACTGTAGAGGAATATTCACATAGTACTGGAGCAGAATTAGAATTATTTTCTATAATTCAACATGATAGTAAACTTATAAAAGCTTTAAGTTGTAGATCTAAAAATGTGCAACAGGGGTATCACCATGGTGATTTACGTTTAGACCAGTTTCTTGTGGATAACAAAGGTAATCTTTATATTATTGATCTAGAAGAATTTAATGTTGGTGATGTATGGCTAGATTTAGCAGGATTTATAGGTTCTATATTATTCAGTTCGTTGTTAAAAACTTTTTCTACTTCTAGCAGTGATGCTAACACAGATAAAGAAATTGATTATTCTTTTATGGAAAGAGGAAAAAATAATTTAAGTGAAATAAAACCTCTGTTAATAAAATCTATAGATTCATATTCTTCTTACACTAATAGAGCTATTGATTTAGAAAATTTAGCTATTGACATTGGTTGGTTTGTGATTGAACGTGTAATTAGTAGATCTAAATTTACTTTTAGGCTATCTGAGGTTGATAAGGCAATTGCTGGTGTTGGCCGACAAGCAATTGTTTATCCGGAAACTATAAATAATTTATTTAAATAATTGAAAATGGAGGTTAATAATGGATAAAAGTACTTCAATTTCTGAGTTGTCAAACATGATTTCTATTTATTCTGATATTGATGAGGTTAATATTGATGGAGAAATTTACAACGGTGTTATGAGTAGACCGAGAAAAGAACTTTCCCAATGGTTATATTGTGTTTTGCATGCTGGAAATCCTAAACTTCTGAATAACAATTATGCTGAAAATAATGATTTAGAAAAAACAATAGATTCCATTTTACCAAATATTAATATTAGTACACCTGTACGTTCTATAAAATTTCATGATAGGGAATTTGCGGAGGTTAATGGTGTAAGGGTTGAATCTAATATTAAAAATAGATCTGTGGAATTGCCTTCCAAACGACCTCATTTGACACCAGGATTTTTTATGTTTATTGCAACCAATGAAATTGGAAAATATAGGCATTATATAGGAGTAGATAATCCCGAAGATGCAATAAGAATATGGACAAAAAGTATTGACACACTATTGAGCCTAAACGTTAGTTTTTCTACTAAATTGTTATCTCAAAGAAATAGTTATCCTAGAAATGATGCGATTGTTTTTTATAGTAATAAAGATTCTAAAATTGTTGAAAAAGTATTAATTTCTATGGTTGAAGATATTCCAATTTCTTCAAAAGGTATACATGGTTCACCCTTTACTATGCCCATTAGCAATACTTTAACTTATGGAGAACAACCAGTAGATAAAAAGGGTATTAGACAGAGTTTAGGAGAACAGCGTACTGAATTAATTGCACTAGCCATTAGAGATTCTTTTACTACGGGTATTAATTTTAATGATTTACTCGCACAAAGATTTAAGCTTGCCAATATTAATCTTCAAAATATTGCTAAAAATTGGATAGAAGGGATTGTATGAATATAAAAGTCATAGTTCCAGTAGCTATTTTATTTATTATTTATTTTATATTTTGTATATATAAAATTATAAACTCTAGAGAAGTTAGATGGCTACCGAAATGGGGATGGTTTATAGTTTGTTTTATTTCTATACCACTTGGTGGAGTATGTTTTTTATTATTTGGAATTAAGACGGAGAATTAATATGGTTGAACTTGTTAGTGCTAATAACCTTCATGTAGCCATTAATAATATTGAAATATTGAATGGACTTACCTTCAATATTAGTGATGAACCTAATGTTATTGCATTGATAGGACCTAATGGAGCTGGTAAAACAACTTTAATTAATACTATTATGGGATTTAACAATGTTATTGACGGCGATTTTAAAATAGGCACTCAGTCTATTGCTTATTGTCCAGATACACCAGAATTTGAACCCGAATTATTCTCTTTAGAAGTATTAAAACAATCTTCTTTTTTAGCACATGTTAATTTTGATGAATCACGAGCTATAAAAATTTTAAAATTAGTTGGTCTTAGTAAGTATACTAAACAAAAAGTTGGTACTTTTTCAAGAGGAATAAAGCAAAGACTAGGAATTGCTAGTTCTCTTATATTAAAACCTAAGTTATTGTTTTTGGATGAACCTACTAGTGCTTTGGATCCATTAGGAAAGCAAGATATTTTGGATTTAATTAAAAATCTATCTAAATATTTAGTTGTAGTGATTTCCAGCCATGAACTGGATGATATTCAGCGCATAGCTAAATCATTAATAGTATTGAATAATGGACAAATTATATATACGGGAAGTATGCAAAAATTTATTGACTACGAAAATAGTTTTTATAAAAAAGCAAGTATACGTACAAAAGATAAATATAGTTATGGAACTATATTAAATGAATTACAAAAAAAACAAATTAATTTATTAAAATGTGATCCTGATAATTTGGAAATATTTTTTTCTGATTCTGATTTTAAAATCGTAATGGAAATAGCGTATCTCCATGCAGATATAATAAATTGTATTTGTAAATTTGATATGTCTCTAACAGAAGCTTTTAAAATGGCGGTGATTAATAAATAATGTTGTATTTAATTGAGATAAAACGTTGGCTTCGTAGTAATAAAATGTTGGTCTTGCTACTTGTTTTTTTATCTACAGGAATAGTATCACCAGTTTTAGCCTACCATGCTAATGATATTTTAGGGTGGTTAAGTCCTTCTATGTCTAAATCGTCCTTATTGATTAATAAAGTAACTATTGAAAGTGTTTTTGAGTCTTATTTCAAAAATGTTACACAAATGTTATTGTTTATTGCTGTATTTATTGTTTCCAGTATGGTTTTAGTGTCTAAAAATAAAGCTATAAGATTATTTTATTTAACAAGAAATAATAGCTTTATAACTCTATATTTTCCTAAATTATTAGTAAGCTTATTGTTTTTAACCATAATGGTTTGGTTGGGTGGCTTATTTTCAATATATATGACTTGGATTTACTATTCTAATTTGAATTTCAAAAATGCTATTTATATGATCTTATTTGAAACAATGGGAGTACTTTTTGTTACCATTTTGGGGACATGCTTGGCAATTTTATTGGATTCTGCTTTTGTTGCATCGGCCTTAATAGAGTTGTTAATAATAATTACAACCGTAATTAATAATATTGACTGGTTTAAAAAGTGGTCTTTCACGGGATTATTGAGTCCAATTAAAATTTTACAAAATAATTTTTCTTCTTACTGGTTAATGATTTATACAGGATTAATTGTGACATTCATTTCTATTTTTATAATTGCTATAAGACCCAAAAATAAAATTTAATTATTTAGTAACTAGAAGGAGAAAAATTATTTTATGATAATAAATTTTAATAATGTCAGCAAGAAAATTAACGGTATAAATGTTGTTAATGATATGAGTTTTTCACTTGCTAAAGGACATGTTTTAGCGTTATTAGGTCCAAATGGTGCAGGTAAAACTACTACTATCAGGTTGTTGACTGGGCTAATTGTACCGAATAACGGCGATATTGTTATTTTTAATCAGAAATTAAATTCTCGCAAAGTAGCAGATAAATTAAGGGAAAAAATAAGCGTTCAAAATGACGGATCATTGTATGAAAATCTAAGTATAATTGAAAATTTACGTATTTGGGCTAATTTATATAATATTCCTGCAAAAAGGGCTATGTCAGATATTGCTGAGTTATTGGATGTATTTGAGCTGGTATCTAGATCGGATGACAAGGTAAAGCAATTAAGCAAAGGAATGAGACAAAAAATATTGCTGATTAGATCATTATTACCTAAACCAAAATTATTAATATTGGATGAACCTACATCTGGTTTGGATCCACAAACATCTCGGAAGTTAATTGATTGTCTTGAGAGTTATATTGAAGAGAAAGATACTACAATTATTATGGCTACTCATCAATTGGATGGTCTAGAACAATTAGCAACGGATATTTTAATAATGAATAGTGGACGGGTAATTGTCCAAGGAGAAGCAAATAGATTAATTAATGAACATTGGCCAACTACACAATTAAAAATAGAGTTGGATAATGCCAACAAAGCTAGAGATTATTTTGATCAAAATTTTTCTAATAATTACTTCTTTAAAAATGAAAAAGTTTATTTAACAGTGAAAAACAAACAATCCATTCCTAGAATAATTGCTACGATTACATCAAATGTTGATGTAATCGGAATTAACAAAGTTGAACATACAATTAAAGAATTATATTTTGATCTATTAGGTAAAGGAGTGCTGTAAGTGAATAAAAATAGAGTTGTTACTATTATGAATAAAGAATTGTTAGAAATAAAAAAAGATAAAGCAACGCTGACATCATTGTTCATCATACCTATAATTTTCAGTATAATTTTACCCTTATTAATCATTATTGGAGGTACTAGGAATGCTTTAATTCAAAATGTAAGTGGCATTAATCAGTTTTTGGGGAATTTAAGTGTCAAGTTTTTACCGAATAATATTCCTCATAGTCAAATTGGTACGTACGCTTTGTTTATTTATTTTTTCATTCCATTATTTTTATTAATTCCAATTATTGTTTCTACTGTTATTGCTAGTACTAGTTTTGTTGGTGAAAAAGAAAATAAAACATTGGAAGGATTGCTGTATACACCTGTCACTGATTCAGAATTAATCTTGGGCAAGATTATGGCAGCAGCTATTCCAAGTGTTTTTATAACTTGGGGATCTATATTAATTTACGGTATTATTCTGGATACTGTTGGTTTAACTATTTTTGGTAGAGTTATTTTTCCTAATGTTGTTTGGATCACTGTAGGATTTGTTTTAGTTCCGGTAATTACTTTTTTATCTATATTATTGGTAATTATGGTTTCCCAAAGAGTTTCATCTAGTAAATCTGCACAATCGGTTTCTATGATTTTGATTTTACCGCTTATTGGATTAATAATTTCTCAAGCAAGTGGATTGCTGATTTTTAATGTTTTAGTAACGTTATTATTAGCATTTATTTTGGTAATAATTGATTTTGTAATATTTAAAATAGTAGTTAAAAAATTTAATCGTGAAAAAATTACGTTAAATTTATAATTCATGGAGGTTATAAAGTTGAAAATTATAGGTTTGATAAATGACAAATTAATTCCTTATTCTAGATGTAATAGTAATCCTATACAGATAGCAGAAAATGAAATAAAAGTTGGCACTTTAGATGTTAATAAACCAAGATTTGATAAAGGCAGTTATAAAAATAGTGGTTTTGTATTAATAAAAGTACTTTCTTTTTCGTGTAATTATCGTGACAAAGCTATTATTGTTAAAAATGGTAATAAAATCAATTATGGACTTGAGAGTGAAGCATCTCCTATATCATATTTTGGATCTGATTTTGTTGGCGAAGTAATAGCAATTGGTCCAGATGTTAAAGATTTAAAAATAGGTGATAGAGTTATTCCTGACTGTGCATATCCTGATGCTCCTGCTCCTAATGTTGCCCCTGGGGTTGTGACTAATGAAGCATCAAAAGGTTGGTTAAGGCTCCATCATTCTAAATTATTGAAAATAGACACTAAGATATCTAATAATATTGCTGCGGGATTTTCTATTGGTGGCCAAACATCTGAAAGTATGATTAGACGTAGTAATATAAATAGTACTGAACGTGCACTAGTATTGAGTGCACGTTCTAATACTTCGCTATTTATAATTAGAGGATTGCTGAATCGTGGTATTAACACTACTATTTTATCAACTACACCATGGAGCAAAGAAGAATTGAGTACTGTGCAAGGTGCAGAGTATTTTTATATGGAACGTAAAAATATTAAATGGCCAGATATTCTGGGAAAATTTGATGTCATTTTTGATCCTTTTTTTGATCTTCATATTGGAACCGCTGTCAATCATCTCAATGTAGGAGGTAGATATATTACATGTGGTTATAAAAATCAGCATAAAACTTTTTATGAGCCGACTGATTATGTAATTGAAAATAAACTACAAGATATTATGCTCCAAGTAATGATAAATAATATTTCAATTATAGGTAATTGCATTGGAACCACTGAAGATTTGGTTCAAGCTATAAGAAGATATGACATAAAGAATCCACCTTTTAAAATTTATGGATCATTTACACCAAATAATGGAGATGATTTTTTACACCAAACTTATAATGTTAATGCTCGTTTTGGCAAGGTTATTATGAACTATCGAGAATAAGGTGATTCTAGTTTTAGATCTAATTTGTTCGCCACAGTTCCTTTAGGCGTCATGATTAGTATTTTGAAAGAAAATAATCTGCTCGGTAATACTTACGGGCAAACATTATTATTGGTGGGTGTTTTGGGAGAAATTATACCACTATTAGGCTTAACTGTTTATTCCTCCATTAAAAGTGGTAATGGTGCCACTTTGTGGCTGCTTTCACTTGTCTTTTTAGCAGCAGCCTTCTTATTGACACGTTTTCACAACTTTTTTAAAAATTTCAATAAATTTACTAAATCGACTACACAACTGGATATGCGTTTTGCTTTCTTGGTTATTATCATTTTGGTTGTTATGGCAGTGTCAGTTGGAGCCGAAAATATCTTAGGGGCATTCTTGGCTGGTATTGTGATTAAGTTGCTTGAGCCACAAAAGAGTACAGAAATGAAGTTGAATGCGATTGGCTATGGTTTGCTCATTCCATTTTTCTTTATTTTAACTGGTGTCAAATTGAATCTTGTCACACTTTTAAGTTCCAAAACTACCTTAATTTTGATCCCCCTGTTATTAGTTGCCTTTTTAATCGCCAAATTACCTAGTTACTTTGGTTTACAGTTGCTCTTTTCGAAGAAAAATTCTATTGCGGGTACTTGGCTGGCTGAAACGACGATTACTTTAGTTATATCTGGTGTGGCAATTGCCCAGGATATTCATGCTTTAACTAGTGAACAAGGGGGCGCTTTTATCATAGGTGCTGTCTTGACTTGCTTACTCGGTCCGCTCATGTTTAAAAAATTGTATCAACCTGAAGAACAGCAAGTTAATAAAACTAATGTTCATATCATTGGTGTAACGTCTTTGTCCGTAACTGCTTGCCAACAATTACCATCAGAATGGTATGACGTTTCGCTTTATACTACTCATCAAGAAAGTTATGAAACTTTTCATTCTACTGCGCCGGTAACTGGAGTTCGTAACTTGGATGAAAAGACTTTGATTGAAGAGGGAGTATTTGATACTGACATTTTAGTGATCGCGCATATTTTTTCCCAAACTAATTATGAATTAGCTTTAGCCGCCAAAAAGTATGGTGTCGAGCGTGTTTTAGTTCGTTTGGATAATCCTGATCTTGAAGAAACTAGTCAAATGACCCAAAAATTAGAACAAGCCGATATTGAATACTTCAACACGTTTGATGTGGGCGTAGGTGTTTTACGGTCTGCAATTGAATCACCACGGATTTTACCGTTAATTACCTCGGTTCATTCGCAAATCTTTGAATTTGAGATTTTGAATCCTAATTTTGCAGGAACTCAAATTTCGCAACTGCCTAAGGATGTTACTATCAGTAGGATTATTCGGCAAAGAAAGTCACTGATTCCGCATGGTGAAACAATTATGCAGTTACATGATCATCTGATTTTAACTGGACCCTGGGAAGAGATTTCCAAATTGCACACAGATTTAAGCAAGCCAAGGTAAGTACGAGCTGTTTTGTTAGAAAGTTATTGACAGAAAAGCACTTAATTCAAGTGCTTTTTTTGTGTGGAAAACGACAAGTTGAATATTTGTAAATATCCTAATTTTATCGGTTGACTATGTTTTGTGGTTTTGGAAATGTACAAAATAATTTGTAAAAAAGTACTGACTAGATTGTAAGAAAGGTACATAATGAATTTATTAGATAAATATATGTAATTTTAATAAGGCACTCAACAAAATGAGAATGGAAGCAGTGGTAACTTTTGTAAGCGGTACACTGCAATTTGTAATATTTCAACCATTAGATCGAAAGGATCCATATAGTAAATTTAAGGAAATAAATGGGGGAAAATAAAAATGGTAATGAGTGAAGATGAATTTGAAACAGAATTGATTCAATATCTTTCTACTGGAGTGATCGATACCACGCAATCCGCAGAACACATGAAAGACAATTGTTCTGAAAGAGATTATATAACTAAAACTAAGCTATGGAAGTATGAACCTGGAATAAAAACTACAGAACAACTATGGGCAAATTTCAAGAAGATTGTCGAGCAAAATAATCAAGGAACTTTAAACTATGAGAAACTTAGCTCCGCGGAATTCAAACAAATTCAGCGCATTATTTCTGATATAAAAACTCCTTATGAAGCAGGTCAGTTTCTTTATGGTTTAAATGGAAAATCCCAAATTGAAATTGATTTGGATAATGGACGACATGTGTATTTGACTTTATTTGATCAGGCACAGGTTGGTGCAGGTGATACTGTTTATCAAGTTGTTAATCAAATCAGGCGACCGGCAAAAATATTAGGTAAAGAAAACCGTAGATTTGATACCACACTGCTAATTAACGGCTTACCGGTTATTCAAATTGAAGAAAAACGGAGTACGCATGATATTAATGAAGCACTTAATCAGATGAATCAATATATTGATGAAAATCAATATAGCGATATTTTTTCTTTGGTGCAAATTTTGGTAGCCATGTCACCGAATAATGTTAAGTATATGGCGAATACTACTAAAGACAAGTTTAATAAAGATTTTGCTTTCAATTGGCAACGTAAAAATGGGCTTAAAAAGAAGACTGTGCGTAACTGGCGAGAATTTGCTGATTCGATGTTGTCAATTCCAATGGCTCATAAAATGGCAACTAATTATATGATTTTAGACGGTACTAAAAACAATGAAAGCTTAAAAGTGATGCGGCCATATCAAGTTTATGCAACGCAAGCTGTTATTGAAAAAATTAAACAGGCAGATTTTGATTTTGGTGTTAATAAACTCGGTTACATCTGGCACACTACGGGGTCGGGTAAAACCATTACTAGTTTTAAAACGGCTTGGTTAGCTAGTCGAATGCCAAATATTGATAAGGTGGTTTTTCTAGTTGACCGTATTGTCTTAACTAAGCAAACATTAGAAAATTACCGTGCTTATGATCCAGACACTAATATTAATGAAGCCACAGAAAATATTCAAAGTACCAGAAATACTAATGAATTAAGTCGCAAGCTAAAAAAGAAAGATAATAATATTATTGTTACTTCAGTTCAAAAACTTGCAACGCTTGTTAAGCGCAAATCATTCAAAGCACCTGATAAACATTTTGTTTTTATTGTTGATGAAGCACATCGTTCAACCGCAGGGGATGCTTTTAAGCTAATCCAGCAGACTTTCAAGCACTCTGCTTGGGTCGGGTACACGGGTACACCCACCTTTGATGACACTACTAAAGGGCTGAGGACGGAAGATATTTTTGGACCATTACTCCATTCTTATACGATTAGGGATGCGATTGCTGATCACAATGTTTTAGGTTTTAAAGTTGATTTTGAAAATACTTTTGATATTGAAAGTGTAAAAAGCACTTATTTACCAGCGTTTTATCATAAGCAATATCCTAAATGGTCGCAAGCAAAAATTCAGGATAAAATTGATAATTTAACACCAGAAGATATGGACGATGAAATTACGACTAGTTTTTATGATGAAAATCCGGATCATGTTAAAGCAGTAGTCAAAGATATTTTTGACAATTGGCCTAATCGTTCTAATGAAGGCAAATATAATGCTTTATTTACAACGCATGTTGGTGGAATGAAAGCAAGTACACCAATGGCAATGATGTATTTTGATGAATTTCAGCGGGTTAATCAAGAAAATGCAGCTTACAATCAAGTTCATCTTAAGCTTGATGATAAAGATAGGAAGCCACTTTTAAAGGTGGCTGTGACTTTCAGTTATAATACTTCCGATACGGATACAATGGTATCAACTAATCAAGGTCTATTTCGTGCCATTCAAATCTATAACAAGGAATTTGGCACTAACTTTGAAATGGATGATACAGCTGGTTATACTCAAGATGTTATTTCGCGGCTTAATAAAACTGTCAGTGATAAAAATTACCTGGATATTGTAATTGTAGTCGACCAGCTGTTGACAGGTTTTGATGCTCCACAATTAAACACTTTATATGTTGATCGTACCTTAAAAGATGCAGGTTTAATCCAAGCATATTCACGTACCAACCGAATTGATGACATGGAAGATAAGCCGTGGGGGCATATAATTAATTACCGCTGGCCAGCGCAAAACGAAAAGCTAATGAATCGCGCTTTAGCAATTTATGCTGATGAAAAGTCAGCCGAACTGTCAGAAGAAGAGCGGAAAAGTAAAAATGTGGAAGACGGCGTCACTGCTCCTAGTTATGAAGAGACATTTAAATCAGTTAAGCAAAATGTTACTAACTTACGTAATTTGACGGATAATTTGAGTGATGTACCAAAATCTGAACATGCTAAAGAAGAGGCGATTAAAGAATTACAGAACTATAGTGCCGGGATTGCTAAGTTAAAACAGTATGATAAACCAGATGATGCAAATGGTGGACAAGGCTTCGATTATGATGATCCCGATGGTTTAATTAAAGCATTGGGAATGACATCTGATGAAGAAACTTTCTTAACGACGGTTTTGACTAATGAATTAAAACGACATATTTCTAAGAAAAAAAATATTCCGCTGCCGCAAATTGATTTTCACGTTAAGAAGATAAGGGATGTTACTGTCAATTATGACTACTTAACTGAATTAATCGAACAATTACTGAATCAAGTCCATGAGAATAAAATGAAGGCGGCAGAAACTACGCAAGAAGAAATCCATAAATTTGCCGACGGATTAGAAGATCAAACTTATGCTAAGAAAATCAAAAAGGCAACTGGTGCCATTATTAAGGGTGAGTACCCATCTGAAGACTCCAAATTAAAATATCCGTATCACTTACAGAATAGTGATGAAGTTATTGAAGCGGCGCACTCAGTAGTTTTAGATGACGAATTGTTGTACTTCCAGATGAAGTGGGGTATTGAGAACGTTATTTCACTTGCTAAGTTGCGTAATCTATTTGGGCAACATGTATACGGTAAACAGGATTTAGATAACGCCAGACAACTCAGTGATATTGTAACTGAAGCAAGTGCTAGTTATAAGATGTTAGCTAAAGATGAAAAAGTTAAAAATCTATCGAAGATTAAATATCGCAATAGTTTACGAGATGCAATCTATCAAAAAGCTGACGACATGGACAAAAATAAATAGGAGTCCGATAATATGACAGACAAATTGATAAAAGAAGAGCAAGTAGAAAAAGAATTATGGACAATGGCTAATGAATTACGCGGAAGTATGGATGCTTCAGAATACAAAAATTATATTCTGGCGTTTATGTTTTATCGCTATTTGTCGGAGCAACAAGAAAAATATTTATTTGATAATAATATTATTGATATTGAGCCAGGTCAGTCGGTTAATGATGCATATAAGAAACAAGCAGTGGGGAGTGAGTTGGAGGATTATCTGGAAGATATTTCTTCAAGTTTAGGTTATGCGATGGAACCGGAGGATACTTGGGCTTCACTGATTGATAAGATCAATAATAGTAAAGTTGTTCCTAGTGATTATCAAGATTTGTTTGATAACTTCAATAAAAATTCTTCCCTTAATAAAGAAGCTGTTCAAGACTTTAGCGGCGTTTTCAATGATATCAATTTGAGCGATTCGCGCTTGGGAGCAACAACTACCATTAGAGCTAAATCATTAAGTAAAATTGCCAATTTAATTGATGGAATTGAATATAATGGTGCTGACGGAAAGGACATTCTGGGGTCAATTTATGAATACTTAATTGGTCAGTTTGCGGCTTCAGCTGGTAAAAAGGGTGGAGAGTTTTATACACCACACGAAGTATCAAAGGTTCTGGCTAAGATTGCTGTTCATGGCGTTGAAAAATCAGATCAAACTTTCTCAGTTTACGATCCAACTTGTGGATCAGGTTCATTATTATTAACAGTACAAAATGAATTACCTGGGGGCAACCGTCCAGGTGCGATGCGATTCCATGGTCAAGAAAAGAATACGACCACTTATAACTTGGCGCGGATGAACTTAATGATGCACGGTGTCTCTTATACTAACATGGTCTTATCTAATGCTGATACATTAGAAAGCGATTGGCCTGATGGTCCTGATGCTGACGGTATTGATCATCCGCGATCCTTTGATGCAGTAGTTGCTAATCCGCCATATTCAGCACGTTGGGACAATAGTGAAACAAAATTGAAGGATCCGCGTTTTAAAGAATATGGCAAATTAGCACCTAAAACTAAAGCCGATTATGCTTTTGTTTTGCACAGCTTATATCATTTAAATGATGAAGGTACCATGGCTATTGTACTACCGCACGGAGTGTTGTTCCGCGGGGCTGCAGAAGGCATTATTCGTAAGAACTTGATTGAACATCAAACAGGAAATCAGATTTATACGGTGATTGGTTTACCAGCTAACTTATTCTATGGGACGTCCATTCCGACTGTAATTATAGTGTTTAAGAAAAAGCGCTCAACTAATGATATTCTCTTTATTGATGCTTCTAAGGATTTTGAAAAAGGTAAGAATCAAAATTACCTAACTGATGAGAATATTGACAAGATTATTAAGACTTACAGAGAACGTAAAGATCTTGACAAGTATGCGCACTTAGCAACAATTGATGAAATTCGAGAAAACGACTATAACCTCAATATTCCCCGCTATGTTGATACATTTGAAGAGGAAGTGCCAGTTGATATTGAGAAATTGGTTAAAGAGTATGGTGAAGATAACAAACAAATTAAGAAGCTTAATTCAGAAATTGCTTCTAGTTTAGATAAATTGGTGGGTTCTGACGAGACGACCCAGCATGATCTTGAACTATTGAAGGAGCTGTTTAAATAATGGATGCAAAGGAAGAAAAACTGGTTCCCAATATTCGCTTTCGTGGTTTCACTCACGCTTGGGAACAACGTAAGTTGGGTGAAATTGCTAGGATATCAACTGGCTCAAGCAATCAACAAGATGCTGTAAATGATGGAAAATATCCGTTTTTTGTTAGATCAGAAAATATTGAGCGTAGTAATAGGTATACTTTTGATGGCGAAGCAATTTTAATTCCTGGTGAAGGAAAATTAGGCGATATATATCACTATGTAAATGGAAAATTTGATTATCATCAAAGAGTATACAAAATTAGTAATTTTTCTGATTGTAGAGGTAAATTTATCTTATATTGTATGAAGAAAAATTTTAAACGACACGCTTTGAAATATACTGTAAAAGCTACTGTAGATAGTTTAAGACTACCTATATTGACTAATTTTAATGTATTGATTCCAAATATATCTGAACAAGTAATTTTGAGTCAATTTTTTAGTAATATTGACCATCTCCTCACTCTTCATGAGCGTAAGTTAGAATTACTCAAAGAATTGAAGAAAGCTTTCTCCCAGCTTATGTTTCCTGATAAGGATGAAACTGTGCCTAAATTGCGGTTTAAAGGGTTTGATGGTGAGTGGAAACAACGTAAGCTGGATGAAATTTCAAAAATAGTTATGACGGAATTCACCAAACTCCAAATTATAAAGATTCAGGTATAATGTTTCTTTCAGTGGAGAATATTAAAACATTGAAATCTCAAAAATTTATAACTGAGGAAGAATTCAAAAGTGAGTTCAAAGTGTATCCACAAAAAGATGATGTACTGATGACACGTATAGGCGATGTTGGAACTCCAAATGTGGTAAAAAATAATGAAAAAGTAGCATTTTATGTAAGCTTAGCCTTGTTAAAACCTTTTGATATTGATTCATACTTTCTATATAGCTCAATTCAATCATTTGAATTCCAAAAGAATTTACATGCTAGAACGCTAACAACGGCTATTCCGCAAAAAATAAATAAGGAAGAAATTGGGAAAATAAAATTTTTAATGCCAAAAGGAAACTTAGAACAAGGCCATATTGGCAAATTTTTTAAAAAAATTGATGATAATATCACTTTTCAAAAACAAAAAATAGTGCTACTAGAAAAACAAAAGAAATATCTTTTACAAAAAATGTTTATCTAATCTACTAAAACCAGTAAAATTAATACATTACTCTAAAATCAAGGACTTAAGTAATGTACAAAAATCAATTATTTTATCGCTATTTTGCTGAGTGGATGTATTTATACAAAAATGGTGCAGTTAGACCGATAACATTTAGCAAATATAAGACTAGCTTGCAAAGTTTAAAGATAATTGCACCTAAGGTTAAGCTATCAGACTTAGATCGACAAACTTATCAGAAGATACTGAATGAATATGCAAAAAATCATGAAAAACAGACAACAATGGATTTTCATAGGCAACTGCGAGCATCATTAGAAGATGCACTGGACGAAGGTATAATCAATCGCGATCCAACACGAAAAGCTGTTCTTAAGGGAACAATTCATAGAAATCATAAGATGAAATTTTTAAGTCAAGCGGAATTAGTTAAATTATTAGAACAACTTGACTTAGAAAGTCAACTTTCATGGGATCATTTTATTCTGCTGATTGCAAAGACAGTCAGCTGAGTTAAGCCCAACGCTTCACTAAAGCGTGTAGACCTGTCTTTGCAATCAGCAGAATAAAATGATCCCATGAAAGTTGACTTTCTAAGTCAAGTTGTTCTAATAATTTAACTAATTCCGCTTGACGTTAAAAAATTTCATCTTATGATTTCTATGAATTGTTCCCTTAAGAACAGCTTTTCGTGTTGGATCGCGTATTGATTATACCTTCGTCCAGTGCATCTTCTAATGATGCTCGCAGTTGCCTATGAAAATCCATTGTTGTCTGTTTTTCATGATTTTTTGCATATTCATTCAGTATCTTCTGATAAGTTTGTCGATCTAAGTCTGATAGCTTAACCTTAGGTGCAATTATCTTTAAACTTTGCAAGCTAGTCTTATATTTGCTAAAGGTTATCGGTCTAACTGCACCATTTTTGTATAAATACATCCACTCAGCAAAATAGCGATAAAATAATTGATTTTTGTACATTACTTAAGTCCTTGATTTTAGAGTAATGTATTAATTTTACTGGTTTTAGTAGATTAGATAAACATTTTTTGTAAAAAGAAGTTCTTTGTTTGTTTTAGCTTTTCCAATTTACTTTCTTGATGAGTGAGGAGCTGATCTATTTTTCGCAAAATTGAACCTATTTTTTCTTGTTCGAATTCATTAGGAAATAAAGTCTTTACCATTTTTATATCATTTGAGCTTATGGATTCAAAGGTTGATCCTGTACTTATGGGTATCCAATATCCTGAATTGTCCAATTGCTGCAACAACTGATAAATAAATTCATTTCCCTCAATTGCGGCAACTCCCCTCCCAATTACTACATCATAATTTGTTCTTACGACGTTACCAACCGGAGCCCGTACACATAAAATTATCGAATTTTTTTTGGCTATTTTTGTTACTTGAGTAGTCCATACTCTCGGAAACACTTTTTTATTTTTAATGTCTGCGTTGCCTTGAACCAAAATATAATCGTTCGGATTAGATGTGTAATTCTCTCCTTTAGGACTTTGTCCCATAACTATTTTTGAAATTTCATCCAGCTTACGTTGTTTCCACTCACCATCAAACCCTTTAAACCGCAATTTAGGCACAGTTTCATCCTTATCAGGAAACATAAGCTGGGAGAAAGCTTTCTTCAATTCTTTGAGTAATTCTAACTTACGCTCATGAAGAGTGAGGAGATGATTGAGTTTTTGAAGTAGAATACTTATTTGCTTTTGCTCATCATAATCTGTAGTCATGAATCTAAAATTGGAAAAAGTTGAAATCCAGTGACGTTTATGGCCCTTAGGTATATAGCTTATCCGCTTTAATACATTATAAAGAAAGAATAAGTCATTATTTTGATCTTTGTTAGTTAATAACTTCATAGCAGAGCTTTTAACTTTGAAAGGAAAATTAACAAAATGACAACTAGTTGTAAAATCATCAAATATTATCACCGGAACTTGATTCGATGCAAATTTTACATTTCTATCTTCGCTTGTAAATCCTAAAATGAAACTTTGACCAGCTGTCAATACAGGTGTAGTAAAATTATCATCGTAGAACGTTGAATTAACAATGTATTTTGTTGGCTGCTCATATTCTAATACCTCGCCCAACTTACGTTGTTCCCAAGCGTGAGTTTAATATACCTGTATTAGATTTCTTGCGCTATATTTAAGAAGTTAGACAAATTTATGTCAAATAAATTAAACTTTATAATTTTGAAACATTTATGGATCGAAAATTTGTGTATGATGAAGCAATTGATCATTTTTTAGATACATTAACCGCTGGTGAAAAATATCCATTTTCAACACCAGAATTGCGAACTGATTTAGCACATACCTTCTGGTTACTTAATCGCGTAGATAGTGCTAAAGCTTTAGCAAAGAAATTGAAAAATCATCCTGTATTTAAGGATTATGATATCATCCTAGCTGCTGGAGACGGTAAACTGGATGATGATCAATTAGATGATGATCAACTTGATAGGGTGAATGAAAAAGCACTTGATAAGGTTAGAAATGCAACCAAAGCATCTGATAAAAAAACTATCACTTTAAGTGTTGGGCAACTCACTACGGGTGTAACAGTAGGACCTTGGTCAGGTGTTTTAATGCTTTCGAGTATGAAGAGTCCAGCTGAATATATGCAGGCTGCCTTTAGAGCACAAAATCCTTATACTTTCAAACGAGGTGACGAATTAGTTCAAAAAGAAAATGCTTATGTCTTTGATTTTGACCCAACACGAACTTTAACTATTTTTGATGAGTTTGCTAATGATTTGATGGCTGAAACTTCCAATGGTAAAGGAACTGCTGCTGAGCATGAGGAAAATATTCGTAAACTATTGAATTTCTTCCCTGTTATTGGTGAGGATGATAATGGTAAGATGGTTGAACTTGATGCCAAGCAAGTGATGTCAATTCCACGTCAATTAAAGTCGCAAGAAGTAGTTAAACGTGGCTTTATGAGCAGTTTCTTGTTTACTAATATTTCACGAATTTTTACTGCACCAGCTGAAGTGCGAGAAATATTAAATGGATTAGTAATTGCTAAAGAAGGTAAGGCTAAAAAGACTGATCAAACTGCCATTGACGGTGCCGAAGATGTTTCGGTTAATGATGATGGCGAAGTCGAAATCCAAAAGAAAAGAATAATTGGTAAGTCTGGGGAACTTTTTGGCGATAAAGTTTATTCTGATCTGGGAAATAAATTAGTAGGTGATGCTGCTACTACTAGTGCAGACTCAGACTTTAAGTCGGCGGCTAAGACTATTGCAAAGCAAGTTAATGAATCATTAAGTAAAGAAGTTACTAATAGAATTACTGATGATTATGATTTGACTGAGAAAGAAGTCAAAAAGCAGCAACAACAGATTGAAAAAGAAAACGAGCAGGCACTTACTAAGATTGCGGACAAGTTCAACGATCAAAAGAAAGTTGCTGAGGTTAACTATAAGAAAGAACAAACAGCAGCACGTGACCAGTCAGAACTGGATGATGCTAAAGCAGAATACGAAACTGAAGTTGAAAGTATTATTACTGATTTTAGCAAAAAGGTACAGGAACACGTCCAGAAGATTGTTGAGGATGTACCTGCTAAGGTTGTTGAACGTGTTGAAAAGAAGGAAGAGGAGAAGAAAAAAAGTGGTATTGAAGAAGATGCTAGAGCTCACTTACGTGGCTTTTCTCGAACCATTCCCAGCTTCATTATGGCATACGGTGATAAGAATTTGACACTTCAGAATTTTGATGACTACACTGAGGATGATGTTTTCAAAGAAGTTACTGGCATTACTGAGGATCAATTCCGTTTCTTACGAGATGGTGGCGATTACGTTGATGCCCAAACTAGCGAAAAGAAGCATTTTGATGGTCACTTATTTGATGAAGTAACCTTTAATGACTCAATCCAACAATTTCTTGAGAAGAAGAATCAATTAAGTAATTATTTTGAGGATAACAGTAAAGAAGATATTTTTGATTACATTCCACCGCAAAAGACAAACCAGATTTTTACTCCTAAGGCAGTAGTCAAGCATATGGTCGATGATCTTGAGGCAAATAATCCCGGTATTTTTGATGATCCTGATAAAACTTTTGCTGATCTTTATATGAAGTCAGGTTTGTACATTACAGAGATAATTAAGCGACTATTTCGCAGTGAAAAGATGAAACAACTATTCCCGAATGATCATGAACGGATTAAGCATATTATGGAGCACCAAGTCTATGGTTTTGCACCAACACGAATTATTTATCTAATTGCAACCAACTATATTTTTGGCTTTGATGAAAATCTGAAAGATAATTTGATGGAGAAACACTTCAAGCAGATCGATGCTGCTAAGTATGCTACAGAGGGTACTTTGCAGGTATAGTACAACGTGAATTTGGGGAGGAAAGTTAGCGTGAAAGCTGATAGTATACACTTGTTTGATTTTTTAGGAAGTGGAAAAACAATTTTTGAAATTCCAGTTTTTCAACGAAATTATGAGTGGAATAAAGATCAGTGCGAACAGCTTTTTGCTGATTTAACGTTGGCAGCCCGAAACGATACTGATCATTTCATTGGTGCGATTGTCTATGTTACTGAAACAGGTAACAAAATGAGTCATATTTATCGCATCATTGATGGACAGCAACGGTTAACAAGTTTGACATTACTGTTAAAAGCATTGGCAGATGCTGATGAATCGGATCGTGATGAAATTGAAGAAGAATATTTGACTAATAAGTATCTGGATAACAATAATCACCTCAAGTTAAAGCCAATTGAGCATGACTATGAAGCGTTTAATTCTGTTATGAATGAGATGAACGATATGATCAGCTATCCAAAGTTACTGATAACTATCGATTGTTTAAGCAGCTTGTTAAGGATTCGGATATTGATGGTACAAAATTATACGAAGCAATGACCCACTTCAATATGGTCTATATTGAATTAAGTGGTGATACCAATGAGGAAAATCCACAAGTTATTTTTGAAAGCTTGAATTAGACAGGTGTATCACTTTCAGCATCAGACTTAGTACGAAACTTTCTTCTAATGAAGCTGGATTCACAGTAGCAGTCAAAACTTTACAAAAAATATTGGGTAAAAATTGAGCGAATGTTTTCGACTAAAGCTTTTACTGAATTTATTCGTCACTATTTAATTGTGAAAACTCATGTGTCAATCAAGAAAAATAATGTTTATGGAAGCTACAAAAATTACTTCATTTCTGAAGGTCTGAACTCTGAAGCTGCTTTGGTGGATTTATTTAAGTTTGCCGATTATTATGATCAGATATTAAATCACAAAACGGCTGATACTGAATTTAATAGAATTTTAGATCATATCAACGTAATAGACAGTAAGGTGGTTTTCTCTTATTTGCTGCTGTTAATGGATTTACTTAGTTTTGGTGCAATTGATCAAGTATACACCAATGAATTAGCACATATTTTGGAAAGCTACTTGTTTAGAGTTAAAGTTTGTCAGGTGCCAACAAATGGACTTAATCAGATTGTTGTTGGTCTTTGTTATTTGTCAAAAACTGATAGCAACTAAGTAGAAGAATATTAGACGGAAACCCCTTATAAAAAGAAATGTTTAATTTATATGCTACTGCTTTATTACAATTTTATTGTGGGGTCATAGCACAGGCCCAAAATTAAGAATGAACTGCTAATTGTCGCCAAGTTAACTATTTCAGATTGTTTAAAGAAGCACAGCGTATCTTGTATAATCCTAATTTGGTAATATTTATGGACAAAAATAATCTTATAAGAAAATGTTCCCATGACATTGCAACAAATTAAGGATACGTACATTTTATCGATTAATATTTACAATAAAATGTTTGATTTATATTGTCAAAGATATCGTAGGAAAGTTTTGTGTTGATGCTTTTAAGTCTGATTTGCCGCTTTATAAAGTTTTAGGTGGGTAATTGTAACTAATATTACTGACTTTATGAAATTAACAATGTAAAAATTGATTTGAATGCTGATGTTGTCGGTAGTTGTAAGCGACTTTTGGATTATAAATAGAATTTTAAATTTGGATGGCTAATTTTGAGTAATTTGGATCAGAATTTTGATTATCTTTGTTATAAAATCAATCTATTAATACGTCACTGTATTTGTAATATAAATAATAGTACAAGCTTACGTCATAGAAATGAGAGATCCATAAATATTTCAATTGATGTTTGAACTTTGTCTTTTTTGAATCCAAGACTATTCAAGAATCGTAATGCTGATGTTTATTTACATCACCTTGGAGATTTGTTAGATATTGTGGAACTGACTATTTAATCAAAGTATCCAACTTGATAATGTTGAATTAGTTGGTGAAAATGAGCAAGTAAGACTCTATGGAATCAAATTTTTCACTCATAATGACGGAAGAAATATCGAGCAGGAATTGAAAGATTTAAACATATTAAGTGACACAAATTCCATACTTGGTACTAATAACAATTAGTCTTGAAAAGTTTAAAGCACTTTACTTGAACAAAATCATATCTTTAAGTCTATTCTGATACGTCAATGTAATCTCGGGTTCAATTAAATGTTTGAGTCCCATTTTTAAGAAGTACAATATTAATATGCTTGTACAATTACAGCTGAGGATTTAAATTTTTTGGAAAAGGATGCTTTATTATGGTTAAAATCAGAATTGGTGTTATTGGCTTGGGGCGGATTGGCAAAATGCACTTAGAGAATTTAGCTAATCTGCGGGAATGTTACGAAGTTAAAGGTATTGCTGCTCCCAGAACGCCTAATATCGCTGAATTGGCTGAAAAGTATGATGTGTCTTTTTATACTAGAGATGCTCAAGAATTGATTATTAATGATGAAATTGATGCTGTGTTGATTGCCTCATCTACCAATACTCATGCCGAATTAATTGAAGCAGCTGCCAAAGCAGGAAAGAATATTTTCTGTGAAAAGCCAGTTGCTGAAGAAATTAATGACATTAAGCACGCGTTACAAGTTGTTAAAGATAATCAAGTTAAGTTGCAGATTGGATTTGATCGAAGATTCGACCACAACTTCAGAACTATTTATGATTATGTACAATCCGGTAAAATTGGTGATCCGCAAATTATTCGGATTTCATCTCGTGACCCAGAGCCACCATCAATTGATTACATCAAGGTTTCTGGCGGTTTGTTTAACGATATGATGATTCATGACTTCGATATGGCGCGCTATTTAAGCCAAAGCGAAGTTACTGAGGTTTATGCGATTGGTGACAGCTTGATTGACCCAGAAATTGGTAAAGTGGGCGATATTGATACAGCAATTGTGACCTTGAAGTTTGAAAACGGTGCAATCGGCGAAATTGATAATAGCCGCAAAGCCGTTTATGGTCATGACCAAAGAGCGGAAGTTTTTGGCTCAAAGGGTAAAGTTGAAACTGACAATGACCGGAACAGCAACATTGACTTTGAAACTGATGATGGTGGTCACCACGACAAGATTCCTAAGCCATTCCAAGTCCGATATGCGCAAGCTTATATTGATGAATTAAAAGAATTTTACAATTCAATTGAAAAAGATGAATCGGTGAGAGTTTCCGGAACAGATGCTTTGCGCGCTGCGCAACTAGCACAAGCTGCTCAAAAGTCATTGGCAGCAGGTAAACCAGTTAAAGTTGAGTATTAACGTATCAGCCAAAATAAAAAAGGTGAACAGCTTTTGTTCGTCTTTTTTAGTGTAAATTAATTTAAAAGTTATAGCTGGATCAATGATATTTGCTCAGTCTAAGGCTAATAAAATTTTCCATTATGCACTAAGACAACGCAATTAATTACTTCAGAAGACAAAGGTAAATGCTGATTTTTATTTACACCACCTGGGAAGTTTGTTAGATTTGATGTAGGTAATTATTTAATCCATGGGGGTAACATATTATTTTGGATAAGGGTGTTTACTTAGTCATAATATTTTTAACAATGGTGACCAATACATTAGTCTACTATTTTTGTAAACCGTCAGCTGTACAAATGTTTTTATTAGTTATGTTTTTGTTCCTAATACAAATGTTTTGTGCTTTTAAGATTTTGAAGAGCAAATAAAATATTTTGCTTGGTTAAATACTATAAATTAAATAGAAACTAAAAAATCATTTTCTGATTTAATTGATTTCAGTTATTTTGAACTACTATCTTCTAGCTAGATCTTCGATAGATCTAGCTATTTTTGATTAGTTATTAAGTAATAACACAAATTAAGCTTGCTAGTATTATACTAAAAAATCTTAGTTCAATATTTATAGCCTATTGGTGAACTCGGAAAGTGTTATTCAGATTTAAGATTTGAAATATCTTTTTAGGATATACGGATATTTATAAAAAATTTTGGTGGAATAAAATCTCCATACATCTGCATTTCAACATCAAAAAAATCCTGAAATCTTTGATTCCAGGATTTTTATCAAACTTAATTTACTTTTGCATTTGTTCCTTATAACCGTCTACTTCTTCTTCGCTACAAAATACATAATGACCGTCACCAATTTCACGCAATTGACGTTGATCATGCGTATTATTTTCAATACTACTATCATATGGTAAACGTGTTCGCCGCCGTTCGATTTCCGGATCGGGGAGTGGCACTGCTGACAGCAAACTCTTCGTATAAGGATGCAGCGGGTGATTGTAAACCGCATCGGCACTACCTAATTCCATCAATTGTCCGTGGTGCATCACGGCAATGCGATCACTAATATATTTCACCATCGACAAATCATGGGCAATGAAAAGGTAAGTTAAATTGTTCTTGCGCTGAATATCTTTCATCAAATTGACGACTTGAGCTTGAATAGAAACATCTAATGCCGAAATCGGCTCATCGGCAATAATGAATTTCGGGTCTACGGCAAGCGCCCGAGCAATTCCGATTCGTTGCCTTTGCCCACCGGAAAATTCGTGCGGATAACGTGTGACGTGATCGGGATTTAAGCCGACAACTTTTAATAATTCTTTTACGCGTTGATCACGCTCTTGATCATTTTTGACCAAACCGTGTACATCTAAGCCTTCAGCAATAATGTCTTTAACTTTCATTCGCGGATCCAATGAAGCATACGGATCTTGGAAAATCATCTGCATATTGCGCCGAAAATGAAGCATATCTTTGCTATGATTTTTGATTTTGCTAATATCTTGACCCTCAAACAAAATCTTGCCACTAGTCGGGTTATAGAGACGAATGATGCTGCGTCCAGTGGTACTTTTACCCGAGCCAGATTCGCCAACTAGGCCGAAAGTTTCCCCTTCATAGATATCAAAACTAATGTCATCAACAGCACGTACTTCATTGGGCTTTCCCGGACTAAAATATTGTTTTAGATGTTGAACTTGAATGATTTTTTTACGTTCAGTCATTAATTTTGGCTCCCTTCGCTGGGCGTGTCAACAGCGCCAGTTTGCATCAAATGAGCGTATTCTTGCGCCCGTTTCACGATCGGTGCGGGTGGCTGCACTTTGGGTGCATCAGGATGCAACAGCCAAGTAGCTGCATAATGGGTGTCACTGACTTTGAAGAACGGCGGCTGAGCTTCCAGGTCAATCTGCATTGCATAAGGATTACGAGGAGCAAAGGCATCACCTTTAGGTGGATCTAATAAATCAGGTGGGGTGCCCGGAATAGAGGATAATTTGGCACCTTTTGTATCCAATGTGGGCATTGAACTCAATAATCCCCAAGTATAAGGATGTTTAGGCTGATAGAAAATTTCGTCAACTGTTCCCACTTCAATAATTTTACCAGCGTACATTACAGCAACGCGATCAGCAATTCCAGCAACCACGCCCAAATCATGGGTAATAAAAATAATAGAAGTTTCCAGTTTTTCTTGTAACTCACGCATTAAATCAATGATTTGGGCCTGCACTGTAACGTCGAGTGCCGTGGTAGGTTCATCAGCAATCAGAATTTCTGGATAATTGACAATTGCAATTGCGATCACGATTCTTTGTCGCTGACCACCAGAAAATTGATGTGGAAAATCTTTCATCCGATTCTTGGCATTCGGGATGCCAACCAATTCAAGTACTTCTTGAGCACGCTTTAAAGCTTTTTCTTTGGAAATTTTGCCATGAATGCGCAAAGGTTCAGCAACTTGCTTGCCAATGGTCATTGTGGGATCTAAAGAAGTCATTGGATCTTGAAAAATCATTGACAAGTCATTGCCACGATGGTGATCCATTTCCTTGGCTGATTCTTTGAGTAAATCTTGCCCCTTGAATAAAATTTCACCGTGTTCGATCACGGCATTAGAAGCCAGTAAGCCCATGATACTACGGGTTGTCACGGATTTTCCTGAACCAGATTCACCAACAATGGCTAAAGTTTCACCTTTTTTGAGGTTGAAACTAACGTCGCGAATAGCTTGCACAGTACCCGCAAATGTCTTGAAATTAATATTTAAATTTTTCACTTCTAAAATGTTGTCAGACATTGTTTAAAACCTCCTTATTCAGATTTAGGATCGAATGCATCGCGCAAACCGTCGGCAAAGAGGTTAAACGCAATCATCAAAATACATAGGATCAGTGCTGGATACCACATTTGGTAAGGAAGGAAGCGGAAAGCTTTTTGACCATCAGATAATAATGTTCCAAGCGAGGCATTTGGTGCAGGAATCCCAATGCCGATGAAACTTAGAAAGGCTTCAAAGAAGATGGCGCTCGGAATCGAAAACATCGTTTGAATAATAATTGTCGATGATAAATTAGGAATTAAATGCTTCATTGCAATTTTAAATGGTGATTCACCAAGCGTTAGAGAAGCCAGTACGTATTCTTGTTCTTTGAGTTGCAGTGTTTGCGCTCGAATCAGTCGTGCCATGGTTACCCAACTACTAAAGGCAATAGCAATGATAATTGAAGAAAGTCCCGGTTTTAAAACTAGTAATAATAAGATCACAACAATTAAGTTAGGCACTGAAGAGATTATCTCAATAATTCGTTGCATGAAAGTATCGACTTTGCCGCCTTTCCACCCGGAAATAATTCCGTACGGCAAGCCAATTAGCAGATCGACTAAGGTGGCAATAACGGCAATGATTAGCGACAAACGTGTTCCATAAAGCACGCGAGAAAACAGATCTCTTCCCAGATAATCAGTACCTAAAATATAAGTTCTATCCTTGGGTACATTATTAGTTTCATATGGATTAGTTACTATGCCAGCGGCATTTTTTATTTCGCCACGAAATCCGGGGATATTCGTGTTAGCAATCCGCGGTGGAAGGTTAGCGTAATCCGGATTTTGCGCGTTGGGATCGCGTGGCGCTAAAATTGGCGATGCGAAAGCTATAACTGCAATAATTATCAAAGTGAAAAAAGAGATGACTGCTATTTTGTTTTTGCGTAAGCGTCGCACCGCATCTTGAAAGAAAGTTAGTGAAGGGGCACTAATTTTTTCTTGGTCAGCAGTTTGATCGGCTTGCACTTTTTCAAAGCTATTGGCAGTAATTTTGACGTCTTCCATTAGTTCTCCTCCTTATCATTGGTTAATCTAATGCGGGGATCAATTAAACTATACAAAATGTCAGTGATGAGTAGCATTACCATAAACATTAAGGCATAAAAGATTGTTAAGCCCATGATTGTTGGATAGTCATTTGTCATAATGGACTTCACGAATTGCTCACCAATACCAGGAATTGAGAAAATATTTTCAACAACTAGCGAACCAGTTAAGATGTTGGCGGTCAACGGTCCTAAAATAGTAATTACCGGAATCAAGGAATTACGCAAAGTATGTTTAACCACTGTTTGCCAGCGAGTATTTCCTTTAGCTTTAGAAAGTTCAATATAATCGCTATTCAAAACATCAACCATTTCGGTTCGCATAAAGCGTGCCGTTTGGGCTAAAGGTGACACCGCTAAAGCTAAAGATGGCAAGACACTGGCTTGCCAGTTATCAAAGCCGGCAATAGGGAACATGTGCCATTTGAAAGCAATAAAAAATTGCAATAAAACACCTAATACGAAGCTTGGCACGGAGATACCAACAATAGAAACAAAAGTAGCTAAACTATCAATCCAGTTATTTTTGTTGATTGCTGCCACGGCACCTAACAAAATACCGAGTAAAGAGCCAATAATCATCGCCTGTGAACCAATTAATAATGATGGTTTCAAGCGCGATGTAATGAGCGAAAGCACCGGCTGATTGCTGAATTGGAAGGAAGTTCCAAAATCACCGTGTAACAAATTACCTAAATAAATCAGATATTGCTGCCAGATTGGTTTGTTTAAACCATATTGCTCGTTCATGATTTTTAGTTGGGCAGCCGATAATTTATCCTGATTGGAAAATGGCGTACCAGGCATTAATTTCATCATGAAGAAGGTAATACTAGCAACAATGAACAAAGTTAAAATCATATAACCAAGACGCTTTAATATATATTTGAGCATTGCTAGCCAACTCCTCTATAAATAAAATAAAAACGAAGTTCCAGAATTATCTGGTAACTCCGTTTTCATTTAGTATCTTTACTTGTTGTGAATACGAAGTGAAACCATGTTGTAACTTCCATTTGGTGATATTTCTAAATTCTTAACCCGAGTCTGTGTCATGTGGGCTTCACCAAGTTGGTAAAGAGGCACAACGCCTTGTTGATCGTTTAAGATGTTTTGAGCATCTTTCATATCTTGCCAGCGAGCTTGTGGATTATTAGCATCAGCACCCATACTTTTATCAACTAAGCTGTCAAATTGTGAATTAGACCAACCGCCACGATTATAGCTTGCATTGCTTGTTAATAAAGTTAAGAAGTTGATAGGATCAGGGAAATCAGCATTCCAAGCAGTAACTACCATGTCAAAATCACCACTTGTAGAACGGCTCAAACGAGTCTTAAATGGCACATTGCTCAAAGTAACTTTCATGCCTGGTAATTTCTCTAATTGATTCTGGAGGAATTCTGATTGTTTCTTAGCAGCATCAGTATCATCACTCAATAAAACAAAGTTGAATTTCTTACCATTATTACCAGTTTCAGCTAAACCTTGTTTCCAAAGTTTCTTGGCTTTTTTTGGATCATATTTGGTGTATTTATTGCCACTAGCACTTGTTTCATCAACAAAATCTTTAGATTTGTTACTTGGATCAAAGGACATATCTTTTGGTGTAACTGAGTTGGCAGGAGTACTGCCATCACCTAAAATTTGTTTAGTCAATTGCGGACGATCAATAGATAAAGCAATGGCTTGACGAATCTTTTCGTTCTTAAAGACGGGTTGTTTCTTCTGGTTCATTTCAATATAGAATGTTGAATTCATCTGACGAGAATTGAATCCTTTAGAACCTCTCATCTGTTTAGCAGTGTCACCACTAATCACGATATCGTCTAACTTATTAGATTGGTAAAGGTTTAAAGCCGTCGATGGATCTTTAACGACTTGGTATTGGAGCTTTTTCACTTTTACATTCTTGGCGTTCCAATATTTGTCATTTTTAACTTCAGTCCAAGTATTGTCTGGTCCATTCCAGTTAATTAATTTATAAGGTCCATTGAAAACTAGAGTTTTCGAATTGGTACCGTATTTCTTCCCCCATTTATCAACTGTTTTTTGATTTTGTGGGAAGTAAAATGATGAGGTCAAAAGTTCGTTAAAGTACGGAATTGGTTGGTCCAAAGTTACTTGCAAAGTATGCTTATCAATAGCTTTAACACCTAAAGAATCGACCGGCTTTTTACCTTCGCTAATTTCTTTGGCGTTGGCAATGCCTTCATAGATATAGGCATATTGCGATTTGGTCTTAGGATCAACTGTCCGCCGCCATGCATAAACAAAATCATTAGCAGTTACAGGATCACCGTTGCTCCAAGAAGTTTTACGTAACGGGAAAGTATAAGTCAAACCATCGGCAGAAGGTTTAACAACTTTAGTTGCGATGCCAGGCTTAATATCTTTACCTTCATAACGGTATAGTCCTTCCATCGTGTTGCTGGCAGCTTGCGAACCAATAGTATCAGTATTGGTAGAAGTATCCATTGTAGCAATGACGTCTTTGGACATCACGCGGACTGTGTCTGCAGGGGCTTTGGCTGAAGAAGAACCGCCACAACCTGCTAGGGCGCCAGCGCTGAATAGAATAGTAGCTCCGACGGCAAGCAATTTATTGAACTTCATTTGACTTCTCCTTATAAAAAACTTTTAACTTAGTTTACAATGCTTAACATTAAAAGTAAATATAAATAGTGAGAAATGATTAATTGAAATGGAAACTTTTGCGTGCATTTAAGCCTTAAAAGGCGCTAAACGTTGATAGTCCGCCTTGTTAACTAATAATTGATATTGCGTACCTTGGTCGGTATATTTTTTAGTTTGGATTGTAAGATTATCTTGAATGTAATTAACTAATTGACCTTGGGAAAAAGGAATGAGCACATCTAATAAGCAATAATTTTTGAGTAATTGCTGTTCAATTAACTTAACTAATGACTTAATCGAACTTTGATTACGCGCATCATAATAAATATTGACACCATCAAGTTGCGGTAAATTATCTATATTAACCAGGTTGGCTTTATTGTACGCATAAATCATTGGTTTATCTGTAATGCCCAGTTGAGATAATGTTTGCTGGGTAGTCTGGATAGTTCTTTGATAATCTTGATCGGAGTAATCAATTACTTGAACTAATAAGTCAGCATTTTTAGCTTCTTCCAAAGTAGATTGAAACGCCTCAATAAGCTTATGTGGTAACTTACTGACGAAACCGACAGTATCTGACAGCAAAAAACTAGTTTGTTCTGGTAAATCAATACGTCGAATTGCCGTATCTAAGGTAGTGAACAGTTGATTTTTAGCAGTTACTTTTTTGGCGCTAGTGGTTTGGGTCAGTTCCAAAATTCCATTTAGAGTGGTGGATTTACCAGCATTAGTGTAACCAACCAAAGCAACTTGGGGCAAATTGGCTTGCTTGCGTTGTTGACTTTGGATACTAAGAGTTTGCTGGATTTTGGTTAAATCTTGTTTATACTTGCTGATTCGATGACGGATTACACGCTTATCTAGTTCCAGTTGGCTTTCACCCGCGCCACGGTTGGTTAGACCGGCACTACCGCGTTGTTGATCCAGTGGATTACCGGAAGGATGAATGCGAGGAAGCTGATATTGTAGTTGTGCAATAGCGACTTGTAGCTGAGCTTGACGACTATGTGCGGCATGTTGGAAAATCTGCAAAATTAATTCTGTACGATCTAAAAAATTTAGTTTGGTACTTTTTTCTAAATTACGCAATTGTGCTGGTGTCAATTCGTCATTGACAACAATTAATTTAATGTCTAATTGTATTGCCAGCTGTTTTAACTCTTCAATTTTACCTTTGCCAAAGTAAGTTTGGTGGTTGACTTCATCTAAATCTTGTGTCATTTTGGCAGCCACCTGCAGATTGTTAGCACTAGCTAAATTGCTTAATTCAGTCATTGAAGCTGTAAAATCAGTTTGTAAATGGCTGACTCCGCCGATGATTACAGGAATTGGATTGGACAAAATAAATTCCTCCCTTTTATTTACTTAAGTTGAATATAGCAAAAAAGCAACCGGATAGGTTGCTTTAAGATAAAGATTTTTGGCGTTGATGTTTGGCAATCCAAGGTAAGATTGCCCCAATAGCTAATAAAATTAATGGTTCAATAATATTTAAAGCCAGAACATGATAAAAAGTAGCAGTACCAGGCTTTTCGTCGACTGGCCAGATACCTAAAGTGGCAAATAAGAAAGTGATCGCAAAACACCAAATACCCACCATAATTGCGAGCTTATTATTTTTAATATAAACAAAGTCGGAAGGATATTCTTTGTCGTGCAGGCGTACCAAAATGAACGACGAGAATAAGAAACATGTAGTATACGGCGACACGATTCCATTCAAGTTCAGCAGCTGATTAAAAATCGAATTCATGTTTGGCAACGTTGCGCTAGCTACCATAATTAAGGTACAAATTCCGGTAGTTAGCCAATAACCATTAATCGGCAAACCGCGATTATCTAATTTGGTCAAACCACGAGGTAAATATTTTTTAGCAGTGTCAGATAAAAACATACGGGTACCAGCATCTAATAAAACTGCCAATTGGGCCATCATGTAAATAGCTTGCGTGATAGCAAATGCATATAAGAAGAAATGACCTAAGCCAAATTCCTTGCCCATTGTCTGAAAAGCATAATAAGAACCGTTCATTTTTAGATCATGCGGCAAGTGATGTGCATTGAAGAAAATACCCAGTGAAAATGAGCCCAGCACGGTCAAAAAGCCTGTCATAATAGCTAACATCCACATTGCTTTAGGAAAATCACGTTTACCATTTTTCATTTCGGTAACATAGGGAGCTGCAAATTCAGAACCGTTCATTGCAAAAATAATTAAGGCAAATGAACCCAAATACTTCATATCAACATGCGGAATAAAAGATTTTATATTAAACGGCTGGGTATGCGGCATACCACCATGTCCTAAATAGGCAAAAGTCATGATTACATATAAAACGGTCATCAAAAACATGGCGCCACCACCAATAATACTCAAAATTTGTAGTGAATTGCGCAAACGATGCTGCAGAAAGATGAAAATCGTGAAAATAATGGCAGTCAATAAAGCAAACATCGCATTACTCATTTTATCGGATAAAGAAGCATTACCGTAAATCATCCAACCAAAAGAAATTACCATAGAATTAGCCACATCAACAATGTAAGGAAGTCCAGAGACCCAGTAAGTCCAAGCACAAATATATCCCCAAAGATCACCACTTGTATGGCGCACCCATGTAGTCATACCGCCACCATCATGGCTGAATACTGACCCCAAGTGACCTACAATCATTTCGTAAGGAATGACGAAGACAAATAGCATTAAGATCCAAGTCGTGACGACTGCTAAGCCTTGATTTTGAAAATTATAAATGATGTCATCAAAGCCAATTACGGTTACAAAGTCAATTAGCGCCACCACTGGCCAACTAAGGAATTTTTTGTTATCAGGATTTAAATCGTCTAGCATACTTACTCCTCCTCATTTTTTGCACGACAAACTAAGACATTATACATCTAACTATTACAAATCAAAAATATAATTTGTCATACAATGCTATATTATGTATAATATGTTTTGCTAAAGAATATTATTGCGGAGGCAGATATGACAAATGTTGTTACAGTACAAAATGTACGTAAAATTTATGGTAAGAAAAACACTCAACAATTCCAAGCATTAAATGACGTTAGTTTTACAGTAGCGCAAGGGGAGTTTGTCGGGATTATGGGCGCTTCTGGCTCAGGGAAAACGACCTTATTAAATACACTTTCAACGCTGGATAAACCGACGTCTGGCACGATTACAATTAATAATCAAGATGTTACAAAACTAAAAGGCAATCAATTGGCTAATTTCCGCGCACAACAGATCGGCTTTATCTTTCAAGATTTCAATTTGTTAGATAATTTAACAGCTTTTGAAAATATTGCTTTACCATTATCCTTGCAAAAAGCCGCTCCAAAGGTAATTAAGCAAAAAGTGACGGCGATTGCGGAAAAATTAGGTTTAGAACCTTATTTGCAGCACTATCCAGCGCAACTTTCAGGTGGTCAAAAGCAACGCGTTAGTGCTGCACGCGCTTTAATCAATGAACCAGCGATTTTATTTGGTGATGAGCCAACTGGGGCGCTAGATTCCAAGAGTGCGCGAGCATTACTAGACACGATGACAAAAGTTAATCAAGAAGAGCAAACTTCTATTTTGATGGTGACACATGATCCTTTTTCTGCTAGCTTTTGTCAACGAATTCTGTTTATTAAAGATGGTCAAATTGGTTTAGAAATTAAGCGTGGTGAAAAGTCACGCACGCAATTTTATCATCAAGTTTTGGATAATTTAGGCACCTTTGTGGAATAAGCATTGAAGGAGTAAATTTTATGTTAAATAAGTTAGCGTTAAATGGCTGCAAAAGTCGCTGGAAAGATTATTTAGTCTTATTTTCAGGACTCTTAATTTCCACAGCAATCTTTTATATGTTTCAAGTTTTAGCAATGAATAAACAATTTTTAAAATCTAATTCTCCTATCTCCGTGACACCCATTGTTTTTCACTTGGGGACCTTTTTATTGATTTTAATCACGATTGTCTACGTTTTATATGCCAACACTTTTTTGATGAGCATGCGCAAAAAAGAATATGGCATGTTCATCGTTCTCGGTTCCAAAACACGTACCATACGTTCCTTAGTAATGATTGAAACGTTGTTTATTGGCTTGATTAGTACAATCGTGGGCATGCTAGTCGGAATAGGTCTCACTCAAGTGGTAGCACGTCTTTTAGCACGGCAATTGCAAGCTAATTTAGCACATTTGCAAACCATTTATCCACCAGCTATCGGCGTGACAATATTAGTTTTTGGCTTATTATTCTTATTTGCTGCATTGAAAAATAGTTGGCATATCGGGCATCAACCACTTCTTTCCTTATTAAAAGATCAACAAAAAGCCGATCAAATTGCTGTGAAATTTGGCGTAGGTCAGACTATTCAATTATTGGCGGGAATTGTTTGTTTGGTCATCGGTTACTGGTCTTTAGGCCAACTGCAAAATCTGCAAATGACCGCACTCATGATTGCTAGCGTGACTATTATTTTAGGAACTTATTGGACGATTAATACCCTGTTTCGGGCAATCATTAATGTGTTGCGCCACAGTCAATTTGCTTTGCAAGGTTTACACAGTTTTACTTTAGGGCAATTGAATTTTCGGATTGTGGACTATACGAAAATCTTATCGATGATTTCTATTTTATTTGCGTTAGCGATGGGGGCTGTGACTGTAGGTTTGAGTTTTCAGCAAAATGTCCAAATGGTCACTGAGCAGTCAGAATATTATGATGTGGTAATCAATAATGCGACAACTAATGATCGTCATGTGCTCAAGCAATTACCAATTAAAAGTAATTTGCAATATAAATATAAAATTGTTTCCGGGCAAGTTTATTTTAAGAGAGCCCAATTTCAAGCACATGCATGGCAACAAGTAGGAACTCCGCAACATAAGCAAGCAGTTACAGCGACTATTAAGCAATTGCAAACGGCTGATAGTGTTGCTAATTATCATTTTAATCGCCAACTGATTCCCCAAGCCTATGATAAGCCGATGCATTGGGTGAGTCAGCAACAGTTTGCGCAACTAGTAGCACCAACTAATCAAGTACAATTTATGCGAGTCAATGATTTTTCGGCGCAAATTTCGAAGATTCAAAAAATTGTACACGCACAACAACAACGTTATCCGCGCATGAAATCAGAAGGTGCCACTGCGAAAGTGGCAAGTTATGCGATGGTCAATGAAATGTTCAGTGGTTTAGAATTTATGGGCTTTTTCCTTGGTTTTGCCTTTTTGGCAATGCTGGCAAGTTGTTTAATGTTTAAAATTCTGTCCAGCGCTGATCAAGATCGAATGCGTTATCAAATGCTGCATAAAATTGGTGCTCGCTCAAAAGTACTCAAGCATTCTATCAACCAAGAATTAGGTGTTTTGTTCGGTATTCCGGCTGTAATTGGCATTATTCATGTTTTATTCGGCATGCAAATATTTTCGCTATTATTACAAAATCCGTACCACCATATTTGGTTACCAATTTTGTTATTTAGTGTGTTATATGGACTTTATTATCTGTTAACAACAGCTTTATATAAGTTAATTGTTTTAAAAAATAAGTGAGTTTTATAGCGTGAAAGCGTAGCTTTTGCGCTTTTTTTTTACATAGTACTAAAATAAGCTTGTCATAGAGAAAAAATCAGTCTAAAATTGTATAATTGATGTTATTTAATGATGGGCATCATTTAATTAGTTAAAGACGTTTCTGGACTGCGAGGCAATATATCGGAGCCCTCTTTTTATAGCGTAAAATTGTTGTGATTAACTTATTATGAAGAAAAGATTATAATTATTAAGTACTTAATTACTTGTTTTTATTAATTTTGTGTGTCGTGCACTAGTAAATCAAGTGAATTTTTATTATTAGAGAGGCGATATCTGATATGTCAATGATTGAATTTCATGACGTGCAAAAATATTACGGACAATTCCACGCATTACGCGATATTAATTTGGAGATTGACAAGGGTGAAACTGTCGTTTTAATCGGTCCTTCTGGTTCTGGTAAAAGTACCTTGGCGCGCACAGTCAATGGACTAGAAACAATTCAAAGTGGGCAGTTGATTGTAAACAACCGTGACCTTTCTGACGCTAAAACTAACTTAAATATTTTACGGCGCGATGTGGGAATGGTGTTTCAGCATTTTAATTTATATGCGAATAAATCTGTGTTAGAGAATATTATGTTAGCGCCACGAATTGTTAGTCATGTCCCAGAAGCAGAAAATAAAAAAGCTGCGATGGACTTATTAGATATGGTCGGACTGGCTGACAAAGCTCAAAACATGCCGTCGCAGATTTCGGGTGGACAAAAACAACGTGTAGCGATTGCGCGTTCTTTAGCAATGAAGCCTAAACTATTACTTTTTGATGAACCAACTTCGGCGTTAGACCCAGAAATGATCGATGACGTTTTGCAAGTTATTAAACAAGTAACATCTGCTAGTGACATGACTTCTTTAATCGTCACGCATGAAATGGGTTTTGCTAAAGAAGTCGCTAATCGTGTAATTTTCATGGATGCTGGTCAGATTGTAGAAGATGATGATACTAAATCCTTCTTTAGTCAGCCTGAAACACAACGAGCTCAACAATTTTTGAGTAAAATTATCACACATTAAAGGGGGTAAATCATGAAAAAGAAATTTTGGTTAGTCTCCTTTTTGACAATAATTTTGGTGGTACTAAGTGGTTGCGGTAAGCAAAATTCCAGCCAGCAATCAGTTTTAAAAAATGCACGCGCTTCTAACACTTTGACTTGGGGTGTGAAAGGCGATACTAAATTGTTTGGGCTGATTGATGTGGCAGATGGGCAGTCGAAAGGCTTTGATGTGGATATGGCTAAACACATCACTAAGCATATTTTGGGACCTAAAGGAAAAGCTAAAATGGTCACTGTAACTTCACAATCACGGACGCCATTGCTAAAAAACGGGAATGTAGATGCAGTGATCGCTACGATGTCGATTACGCCAGAACGCGAAAAGATCTTGGATTTTTCGCATTCTTATTTTGATGCTGGACAGTCTTTACTAGTACCTAAATCATCAACAATTAGAAGTGCTAAAGATTTGAATGGCAAAACTGTAATCGGTGTAGTTGGCTCCAATTCGGTAAATAATATTCACAAAGTAGCACCGCACGCTAAAGTTGTTGAGTTGCAAGATTATGCGCAAGCAGTCAATGCTTTGAAATCCAAGCAAGGTGATGCTTTGACGACGGATAATGGTATTTTATATGGTTTAGCAGTGGAAAATCACGGTTTTGAAGTGCGGGGCGGCACTTTCACGAAAGAACCTTATGGCGTTGCTGTTAATAAAGGACAAGATGATTTAACTAAAGCCATTAATCAAGCTATTTTGGAAATGCAACACAGTGGTGAGTATAATCATTTAATTAAGAAGTGGTTTGGTGACGTACCGGGATTTGATTACAAGGAGTTGTATCGTAAATGATAAATATTATTACGCATTACAGTCACCAGCTCTTATCGGGGTTTGGCTGGACTTTGTTATCTAGTGTGTTGGCATTATTTTTCAGTTTGATTATCGGTTCCTTATTTGCAATCATGGAGATTTTGCCTAATAAGACAGCGCGTTTTGTAGGGCGTGCTTATGTCGAATTATTTCGTAACATTCCATTATTAGTTATTACAATGTTTTTTTATTTAATTATTCCATTATATTTAGTCAAAATTAACGGTTTTACGGCGGGGACAATTGGGCTGACACTTTATACATCAGCATTTATTGCTGAAACAATTCGCTCGGGAATTCAATCCGTGGATACCGGGCAGATGGAAGGAGCGCGTTCGGTTGGTATGACTTATTGGCAAGCAATGCGTTACATTATTTTGCCGCAAGCTTTCAAAATTGTGATCCCACCATTGGGCAACCAATTCGTCAATTTAGTCAAGAATTCTTCGGTGCTGGCTTTTGTCGCGGGCTTTGATTTGATGTATCAAGCTAATTCGATTGCTTCCACGACTTTCGATACGATTAATAGTTATTTGGTTATCGGGGTTTTGTATTTAATTATCACGATGCCGTTGAGTTATTATATGCGCTATTTGGAAAAGAAAATTGCTTAGGAGGTCTGGTAAATGCAAAATTGGATTAATGCTTATTCATGGTTAAATATTCGTTTCTTATTACTCGGCCTCGGGGTAACAATTTTCATCTCAGTAGTCGCAGTAGTTTTAAGTTTTATTCTGGGTTCTATTTTAGGAATTATTCGTTATTCCAAAATCAAATATGTGTCGGCGATTTTGGGTTTCTTCGTTGATCTAATTCGTAATTTACCATTATTGTTGATCATTTTCTTTACCTATTTTGGGTTGCCCAACTTCGGTTTTAAGCCGGATACGATTTTAGCGGCGATTATTGCCATGACCGTTTTTGAGTCCGCAATGGTAGCAGAAATTGTGCGCTCCGGAATTAATGCAGTGGATATCGGGCAAATGGAAGGCGCCCGTTCGGTAGGAATGTCGTTCTTGCAAGCATTGTGGCACATTATTTTACCGCAAGCTTATAAGAAGATGATTCCGGCGATGATCAGTCAGTTCGTTTCTTTAATTAAGGATACGTCTTTGGCAACGATCATTGTTGTGCCTGAAATGATGCAGCATGCGCAAGTTATTTACGGGCAAAATGCTAATTATATCTTGCCGATGTTCGTGGCATTAGCGGTATTGTACTTTATCGTTTGCTTTACATTGTCTTTAATCGGTAATCATATTGATAAACGGTTGGCTTAAATTAAAAAATCAATTATTATAAAGCACGCTGTCTCAATTGGAAGTTGGGATAGCGTTTTTTGTTGGTTAATATGTGAAATAACAAACTAAATTCATTATTTAATATTTATGTGATAAAATTGCGACGTGTTTTTAATCTTTATTGGGGAAGTAAAAATTCATGACTAAAATTGCATCAAATCAAAGTGCAGCTAGTGCGGCTGCTGCCAGTGCTAAGTCGATGGAAGTAAGCAAGGGCAAGACGGCCACGGTAGCGGTCAGTAATATTTCGGGGATGACTAAAGCCATGGAAATCAATAACGGCATGCTAGCAGTGTTGTCTCAATTGGACCGGCGATCGAGTTGATGATGTCGGCAATAGTGTCAAAAAAGACTGGAAAAGTGCTACTAGTTGGACGGGAAATATGTTAAATAATGTTGGTAAATCCTTCAAAGGAGCCTTCTAAATGCCAGAAAAGGGCTACAGGATTCATCTTGTTGGACGAATTAGCGTGCAATATTATTTAATCAAGTACCGAGGTCATTATTATTTATTGGATTATGCGGATCCTAAGAAATTTAGTAGCTATGGTGCTAGAGGTTTAGCTGTCAAAGCAGTTAAAGAATGGACGATTTATAATGTTGATGCTGATAGAAAAAGATTTTTTTCTATGATCAATAATATGTATTTTAATGAAAAAAAAGATAAGTTTAGTAGCATCATTTTGGTGCTTGTACTTTTGTTAGGGGTACACTTATTACAAATAAAGGGTGTGTCCAATAATGGACATTCTGACATTTTTAATTTCATTTTAGGAGTTATGTTTGTTGTAGTTGGATTATTATCAATAGTTTTTATATTGAAGTCGCTTAACAAACGTCAAAAAATAGATGTTAGTCAGTATGAAAAATCACTGTTGAGGCCAACCAATGTAAAGTGGCAATTTTTACGTAAAGTTTTATCATTTATAATTATTTACTTTATATTGTTTATTTTTATTGGTATTGGGACTACTTCCAGTACTTTATGGGCATTGATCTTGTTTAGTTGCACAATGTGCTACATTACGTTGTTCTGCAGATTTGTATATTTTATGTTAAATAGGCAGTTTCCATCTATGGGATTTGGCGATACCTATATGTTATTTAAACGAGTAAAAGAATAATGATTATATTAAATTTTAGGAGAATAAATGCCGGAAAAGGGCTATAGAATTCACCTTGTTGGTCGTATAAGTCTGCAATATTATTTGATTACTTATTGTGATCGTTATTATTTACTGAATTATGCTAATCCTGCTAATCCAAGTGTTTACGGAGGAGGTGGAGCAATTAATAAAATAAAAAAGTGGACTATCTATGATGTTGATTTGGAAAAAAACAAATTTATTTCTATGGTAAATAAGTATTATTTAACGGGTCAACAAGATAATCAGTGTGGTTGGTTGATGTTGATATCCTTGATATTAATACCGGCGCTTGTCAGAAATAGTAATAAAAATTCTATGATCCATAAGTTTATGGAGGATCATTTTCTGTTAAACACTGGCTTAATTATAGTTGGACTTTTGATTGTTGTTGTTTTACTGAATATGTATAACAAGCCGAAAATAGATGTTAGTAATTATCAAAAATCAATTTTGGAATCTGTCAATATTAGACCGACCATTTTTGGGAGAGCATTTGCATATTTAATAATTTCTTTTTCTATACTATTTTTGTTATTTATTTCAGTTTTTTCTTGTAATATTGTGGCACTTATTATTTGGGGATATGTAACGTTTTATTATCTTTTTTTTAATAGATTCATAGTTTTTATGTTAGATGAAAAGTTTCATACTAGTAAGCGGTTTAAAGGTAAAGAGTTTTTTAAATTTATCGATAAGTATCTCAGAATGGGTGTGACTATGAACTTGGAACCTGGCGATACCTATATGTTATTTAAACAAATCAAAAAATAAGGGGAAATTATTATGTTACCAATTGGTAGTAGTGTTTATTTAACAAATGGTGTAAAGAAGATGATGATTATGATATCGGTCCTGTAATCAAGAAAGATGAAGAACAAATCTATTTTGATTACAGTGGTTCCATTTATCCAGAAGGTTTAGATTCAAAGAAAATTTATTACTTCAACCAAGAAGATATTACGGAAGTAGTTTTTGAAGGCTATCGAGATAAAGATAGTGAACGTTTCAATGAATTTTATGAACAATGGGTAGAAGATAATCAAGACTACATGTCTCGTGGTGAAGTGAAATAAAAATACAGTGTCACTAAATAAAAATAACTATTCAACATGAATAGTTATTTTTATACTTAAAGGATAATATTTATGGAAAAAATAATGGTACTTACGTAATAGCAACGCTGCCATTAGTTATTTGGCTGTTCACTGCGGGCTACGGTCTGTTAAAAGTTGATTTTAACGACATGCCCGGCAAACTCCTTACGGCTGGTTGTTTACGCTATTTATCCTTCCTATCGTGGCCATTGCCCTTCTGGCTGTGGCGGTACTGAACGTTATTTTATTAATTAATTGGTTAAGGCAAAAAGATCGTACAATTACTCAGAATTTTCTGTTAGGACTGTACGCTGGTTCCTTTTTGATTGCTACTTTTTTGGGGTGCACGCAATTGCTTTTGATCGCTTTTGACCAATACTAGTGGAACAATTATATGTTGTTTTTATTAGGTTAATGGCCCTGACGGGACTTCTCATACCCTTGAATTTCAATCTGCAGTGGTTAAAAAATAATTTCATAGCTAATTTATTGACTGTGCTGATCATAGCTATTTGTAGATTATACGATACAACAAAAGACTACAATAATTTATGCTAAAGCCGGTTTGACTAAAAATAAGAAGCTTAACCGTAATTCGTTAACTAATTACGACCATGATTATAAAAATTATTAAGAAATGTTGGCACTACACCAGAAGCTAAGCGGGCTACACAACAGTTTACAGCTGATTTGAAGCAAGCTATCAAGGTTACACACTTAACACACAAGTTAGACAACTTAGTAAAAGTGAAGCTACAACAGATTACGATCTTCCAGCTGTTTATTTATCTTATGAAAGTTCGCCTAAAGTTGCTAAAAGACTAGCACTGGCTAATTTGAAGAGTAAAAATCAGGCTAAACATGTTTTTGGCGGTTATACGTAAATCAGTTTCAAATATGCGTTGGCTAATCATTTACTATTAATTGGCGTCCGTGTCGATGGCAGATTAACTAAATCAGAATACCAAAAATTAATTAACCAATTAGATAAAGCTAAATTACCTGATGGTTATTATTATTTGGATGGGTTAGAAAATGATAAATCTATACTTGATGTGCGAAATCATCGAATTGTCCGCGAATTGAAACCTGTAAGCATGGAAATCTGTCCAGTCCCAAGAGTGAAATATGTGATGATGATAGCGGTGATTTTGAATAACTAATTTAAGCCAGCACCTGCGCATAATCTGTAACCACGTTTTGACCATTGTCACGAACTAAAGTTGTTAAGCTGGAATTTGCGGGTCCTTTGGTGATCTTAAAACTTCCATTGCCGAAACGCTCAGCCAAAGATTTAATCGTAGTACCATGACTAACCAATAGTATTTTAGCTCCGTCAAAGGCGATTTCATCTAAATAATTAAAGCCCGCTTGCAGGCGATCCCAATATTCGGTGGCGTTTTCAGCATCATTAAAAGGATCAGCCTCTTTCATCCAATCTTTGGTTTGATCTAAACCTACTTGTTGGCCAGCTGCATTAAAAGTCTTGTAACCATGCGGGAAAAGTGTTAGATACCAAGCTTCATCGGAAAACATGCCTTCAAAATAGCCGTAAAACTGCTCGCGAAAATTGGTCAATTTGGTGGGCTGCAAATTAGCTTGATTACAATTAGCCGCGGTAATGATTTCACAAGTATCAATGGCCCGCCGAGCGTCTGAAGAAAAAGCAGCATCAAAGGCGACATCTTGCAATTTTTGCGCTGCTTTTTGAGCGACTGCCACTCCTTCAGGTGTTAAAGGCGTATCGGACCATCCTTGCATACGATTATATTTGTTAAACCAAGTTTGCCCATGGCGCAACAAGTAAATAGTATATTTCATAATGTTATCCTCCAATAAAAAATACTTCTCAATAGTGAGAAGTATTTTTTTAGTCGTTAAAGTTATTAATTTCAACATCTTTAATAAATTGTTTTAAGTTAGCAAAATAAACGGGAGCATTATCGATCATGTGATGATGACCGCCGTTCGGTGTCGTAACCAGACGTGCATGAGGAATCTTTTCCTGCATAATTTTAGCAGTAGCAATGGGCATAGTTTCGTGCTCACCAAAAGTCAATAAAGTTGGCACCGTGATCTTATGCAATTGATCGCGGAAATGCCAATCTTTGAGTTTGCCAGTAATCACAAATTCATTGTCACCCTGGAAAACATTGTAAACAGCTGTCGCCATAGTTGGTGCTACGTGACGGATAGCTTCAGGTTGCTTGCGATCAACGTATTCAGCATTCAAAATATCGACATAGCTTTGATAGGTAGGATCGTCTAAGCGATTTTCATGTTCGATCTTTTCCATATAGGCAACTTTATCGGGGCCTAAACAATCTAAGCGACATTTGTTGACGTTGGTGACATATTCATCAATTTCATCAACCATACTAGAAATAATGGCACCCTTTAGATGTTGTCCGTATTTAGCAGCATACATCTGTACCAGCGCACCACCCCAAGATTGACCAATCAAATAAAAGTTATCTAAGCCTAATTTTTGACGGACTTCTTCAACTTCTTCCAAAAAATAATCGTAAGTCAAATATTTAGCGGCAATTGCTGGATCACCGTAATCAGGTTGATCGGAATAAAAAGAGCCTAGTTGATCATACATTGTGACTTCTACGCCTAAATCGGCTAATTCTTCGCCGAAATTTTCCCAATATTCGTGTGTACCACCAGGACCTCCGTGCAAGCAAAGCAATTTAATATCGCCTTGACCGACTGTGCGCGTCCATAAATGATAGCCATTATCGAGAGTCAGAATATGTGAACCTTGTTTCATGTTTTTCACTCTTTTCTAAGCAGTTATTATGACTATCATAGCAAATTTAAGCAGATATTTTAACAATTTCAGCAAATTCGCTGGGCTAAAACTTTTGCATTCGATAAATAGAATTTTACAATAGCGGTGTCTTGAATTAATCGGTTCATATCTGGGTGGTATTATCAAAGATTCGCTCTGAGGTAAAAGGCGCCCGTATATCTTTTTGGCGCTTTAATTTAACACTTTACTTATGTGACCAGCATTGTGGCAGGATTAATTAGTTTTGTAGCACTACTTGAAACGCTAGGTGCCCAACCTTTAGAAAATTTAACTTTGAAGCGTAATATTTTTATTGGTAGCAGTTTGCTGTGTATTATAAAGTTGGTTGTCTTCTGTGCAAAGCAAAAGCAATTGTTGGTGAATTATCCGGGTACAAACATCTATGCTGACCATTTTTATTTTTGTAATGTTCTTTTATCAGTTAGACAAGATTGATCCGCAAATTCAACGGCAAATTAAGCAAAGTGAATATGCGTAATAGATTGAATAGGAGGAATTGTACAAATGCAGAAAGAATGGTTTAAAAATGCTGTGGTTTACCAAATTTATCCGCGTAGTTTTCAAGATAGTAATGCTGATGGCATCGGCGATTTGCGTGGCATTCAACAACGTTTAGATTATTTAGTCCAATTAGGTGTGGACGTCATTTGGCTTAATCCTATTTATCAATCGCCAGATGTTGATAATGGTTATGATATTTCTGATTATCGCAAAATCCAGCCTATTTATGGGACAATGCAAGATTTTGATAATTTATTAGCGGCAGTGCATCAACATCATTTGAAGTTAATGATGGATTTAGTAGTTAATCACACTTCTGATCAGCATCGCTGGTTTTTAGAAAGTAAGCAATCAAGAACTAATCCCTATGCTGATTTTTATATTTGGCGTGATCCGGTCGATGGTCATGCACCAAACAATTGGGGATCAGCTTTTAGTGGTTCGGCGTGGACTTATGTGCCTGAACGCCAGCAATATTATCTGCATTTGTTTGCACGTGAGCAACCTGATTTAAACTGGGAAAATAAAAAAGTGCGTCAACATGTTTATGAGGAGATGCGTTTTTGGTTAGATAAGGGTATTGATGGTTTTAGAATGGATGTTATCAATTTAATTTCCAAACCTTTTGGCTTGCCGGATGCCCCGCAAAGTTCCACTGCTTTATACGGTGATAGTTTTACTGCCGTAACTGATGGACCGCGTTTAAATGGATTTTTGCAAGAAATGAACCGTGAAGTATTGGCGCATTATGATATTATGACGGTGGGCGAAATGCCAGATGTAACTACTGCCGCTGCGATTGATTATGCTAATTTGAATGGCAAAGAACTCGACATGGTCTTTCAATTTCAGCATGTCGATCTAGGTGGCAATAGTGATCCACGTTTAGGTAAATGGAACGATGAAAAACCTGATTTGGTAGATTTAAAAAAGACACTTTCTACTTGGCAGACGCGTTTAGCGAATAAAGCGTGGAATAGTTTATATTGGAATAATCATGATCAGCCTCGGGCAGTATCACGATTTGGTGATGATCGTCCGCAGTATCGGGAATTGAGTGCCAAAATGATCGCTTTAACATTGCATGGCATGCAGGGCACACCATATATTTACGCGGGTGAAGAAATTGGGATGACCAATGTTAATTTCACGGATATTAGTGAGTTTGAAGATATTGAAGCAATCAACGCTTTTGAACAGTTAGTCAATCAAGAAAAAATCGTCGATGCTACGACAATGTTGCGGTATTTGAATACACGTTCACGTGATCATGCACGGACGCCAATGCAATGGAGTGACCAATTATATAGCGGTTTTTCTACGGTGCAGCCATATTTTGCTTTGAATCAGAATTACCCTGAGATTAATGTTGAAAAAGCTAAACAAGATCCGAATTCGGTATTTTATTTTTACCAAAAATTGATTGAATTGCGACATCAATTACCTTTGTTGACTTATGGCACTTATCAATTGCTGGATCCCGACGATCCGCAAATTTTCGCTTATCAAAGACAATATCAAAATCAAACTTTGTTTGTAATTAGTAATTTTAGCGAGCAAACTGTGCGGCACGCTTATTCCCAGGAGCAGGGGGAATTATTGATTCACAATTATGCTGAGGATTTAGGGCAAACTTTGCGTCCTTATGAAAGTAAAATGTACTATTATCAAAGTTAAGCATATTGTGACTAAGGTGGTCACGTCTTATAATTATCAGTTATAACTTACTAATGAGGATAGTGATCGTGTTTTGACCAAAACGGCTTTAATTATTGAAGGTGGTGCTTTACGCACATTTTTTAGTATGGGAGTTATTGATTATTTGTTGGAGAAGCAATTACAGTTTGACTATGTATGTGGCGTGTCAGCGGGCTCGATGATCGGGCTTAATTATATAGCCCAACAAAAAAAGCGCTCCATGCACGTTGATTTGCGTTTCTTGCATGATTCACGTTATATGGGAATTCGCCCACTTTTGCACTACGGGGAATTTTTTAACTTAGATTTTTTATGTGGTCCAATCGTCAATCAAGAGTATCCTTTGAATTTTCAACAAATTCAGCAATCTACACAAAGATTAGAAGCGGTGGTCACTAATTGTTTTACCGGGCGCAGTGAATTTTTGTCTGAAACTGGCTATGATTACGACTTACATGCGGTTAAAGCTTCTTCTAGTTATCCACTGGCTTCAAAAATCAAATGGTTACATGGACAACCTTATTTAGATGGCAGTATTAGTAATTCGTTGCCTTATCAAAGGGCTTTAGATCAAGGATATGATAAAGTAGTGGTAGTTTGTACGCGTGATGCTGGTTATCAAATGCCAATGGTTAATTTGACTTCATTGCGTTTAATGCGCCGTTACTATCATAAATACCCTAATTTGGTTACCGCGTATCAAAAGCGTCCCCAAAGTTATAATCAGCAATTTCAAAAAATGTTGCAGTTGCAGACAACAGGAAAAATATTTGTAATTCAGCCTGTACAGCCTTTAGAATTAGCAAATACCGAAACGAATTTAGCGTATTTATATGAAGTTTACCAACGAGGTTGGCAATTGTGTCAAACTGTTTGGATACAATTAAGAAGTTTTCTAGACAGCTAGTGGTTGTTTAGAAGGCTTTTTTAGTGATCATAAGTTTTAAAACGGGCTGTGCTATAATGAAAATTACTGAAAATATGGGAGCAAAAATAACTGATGACCGATGATAATGAACAGCTACATAAAGAAATAAATCAATTGACTAAGAATCATATGGCGATCCCTTGGGCAAAATTGACCCAAAACTCTAATGCTGAAGTGGTTACACAAGCTTCCCTGATGATGAAAGCAGCTATTGTCGGACGTGTCGGTATAATGATGCTTTCCTGTGGTACAGGAGCTTGGCGCGTACGTGAATCGATGAACACCGTGGCTCGAGTTTTGAAAATTGTTTGTACAGCTGATATTGGTCTAGTTTCTATCTCGTACAGCTGTTTTGATAAAAATGATAGTGTAGCTGAAACGCTAACCTTAGCAACCAGTGGTGTAAATACAGATAAATTAAGTGCTATTGAGCACTTTGTACGTTATTTTGCCCAAAAAGGCGCCACGTTAACAGTGCATCAAGTCCATGAGCGCATGGACAAAATTAACCAAAAATCGCCTAATTATACGCCATTTTTGTTAGGATTGGCAGCTGCTTTTGCCTGCAGCTCGTTCGTCTTTTTGCTGGGCGGTGGCTTAGTAGAAATGTTCTGTTCTTTTGTAGGTGCAGGAATTGGTAATTATGTTCGTGCTAAACTGAATCAGCGCCATTTAACTTTATTTGCTGGTTTAGCAGTTGCGGTGGCTTTGTCGTGTTTAATTTATTTGAGTTTGGCGCGTGGCTTAGAATTATTATTTCAAATTAGAGGCATTCATGAAGCAGGTTATATTGGTGCTATGTTGTTTGTAATCCCTGGATTCCCCTTTATTACAAGTGGTTTAGATCTAGCCAAATTAGATATGCGTTCGGGCATTGAACGATTTATTCATGCTTTTTCCATTGTGATGGTGGCGACCTTGATTGGTTGGTTATTAGCTCTAGCTAGCGACCTGCATCCCAGTAATTTTGCACCATTGCATTTGAGTGTTTGGACTTTATTACTGTTGCGCATTCCCGCTAGCTTTGCCGGAGTTTATGGTTTTTCGATGCTCTTTAATAGTGCACCCAAAATGGCTATGATTGCTGCTTTGATCGGTGCTGTTGCTAATACTTTGCGCCTGGAATTAGTCGATTTAACTACGTGGCCATCAGCAGTTGCTGCTTTGATTGGTGCTTTGACGGCAGGATTATTGGCAGCAGCTTTCCATGAAAAGTTGGGCTATCCGCGCATTTCTTTAACAGTGCCTGCAATTGTAATTATGGTACCAGGACTTTACATGTATCGAGCCATGTATTACATTGGCGTCGGATCTTTATCCATCGGCGCGCAATGTTTAGTTAACGCTCTTTTAATCTTAGCTTGTCTGCCCTTGGGACTAATTTTAGCTCGCATTTTGTTGGACAAAAAGTGGCGATATACTAACTAAATAAAATTAATTTCTGTAAAAATTAATTTTACAGAATACATATTTACATTAAATCATCTGGCACGTTCAGATCTTCAATAAATAAATAGTTAATGGGTTTCAAAAATTTTTGTGAAATTATTAGCATTTCGTAGTCATGGAAAGGTACGTTTCCGTGTTCTTTTTGTTCGTACTGGCGTCGGTTGCGTAATCCGATCAAGTTAGCCATATAAGTCGTGCTATAGCCTAAAGAAATACGCGCATCACGTAAATTATTTTTAGGGCGAAGGATTTTTTCTTTTAATTCAGATTTCTCAATATCGGGCATAATAATGTCAACTCCTAATTAAAATAGAAAACTAGTTACTGAGCAATAATTATGAAAATATGATGGCAATACAACACATATTTTTTAATATTGTAGTTAAATATACCATCATCTGCAATTAATTTCTTGTAAATAAAGTATAATTTCACAAATAAAAATCACTCATTATCAGTATAACAGTGTGATTTATTGAAGCAACATAATTATCCGGTTATCTATATATCAATTTCAACTAATGCTAATGCGATAGCTTATTTCTTGATAAAAAAAACAGTTGCTCTTATGATGACTTTGTAAACAGGGATAACTCCCTAAATTTTGGAGGTAGATTAATGGCAGAGTTAGATGCAAGACTAAACAAAATTGGTATTGATCGGATTGCGATTAGTCCTTACAAGCAATATTCACGGGGGTACATGGAACCGGGAAATATTGGTAATGGTTATGTAACTGGCATTAAAGTCGATGCCGGCGTCCGAGATAAAACTGATGATGATGTTTTAGACGGCATTGTTTCGTACGATCGTGCAGAAACAAAAAACGCCTATATTGGTCAAATTAATATGACTACCGCGTCCAGTTTTACTGGTCCACAAGGGCATTTTTTAGGCTACGACATGTTACGCAATCCTGAAATTGATCAAGTTGATCCATTATTTACAGTTGAGCAATGGGATGGTAGTCAATTGCCAATTTATGATGCTAAACCGTTACAAGATACATTAGTTGAATTTTTTGGTGTTGGTGATGAGCGTCGCCATTATCCAGCACCAGGTAGTTTTATTGTTTGTGCAAATAAGGGCGTGACAGCTTCTCGTCCCAAAGCTGATCAACAGATGAAGCCCGGTCAAGGATATGGCGTTTGGTCGGCAATTGCAATTTCTTTTGCCAAAGATCCTGTGAAAAACTCTAGTATGTATATTGAAGATGCCGGCGTTTGGGGTACACCAAACGAAGAAGAATTGGTTGAATTCTTGAATCATCGCCGGCGTGCTATTGCAAAGTCAGTAGCTGCTTGCGGTCAAGATGCAAACACTTCTTTTGCTAGCTCATGGATCGGTTTTGCGCATACAATGATGGAACCGGGGCAAATCGGTAATGCGATTACGGTTGCGCCATATGTTTCTATCCCTGTTGATGCGATTCCTGGTGGTTCTTTATTGACACCAGATACAGATATGAAAATTATGGAAGATTTAACTTTGCCTCAGTGGTTAGATAAGCAAGGCTATGATTCCATCGTGGAGACAAAGCACATTAAATATTAATAACGATGGTTGAAAAGGGGTATTGCTGTGAATTCTAATAAAAAGCAAGCTGCTAAAACTTCGGGTTCAAATACCCAAAAAGTTGGTGTAATTGGTCTAATTGCCTTTGTCCTATCGGCTATGGTAGGTGGCGGTATTTATGATTTGCCGCAAAATATGGCGATTAAGGCTGGGATGGTCGGTCAAGTTCTTGGTTGGATTTTGACCGGGATTATCATGTGGTTTATAGTGCGGTCATTTTTAACACTTTCTGAAATTAGACCGCAGTTTACTACTGGTCTTTACAAGTACGCTGAAGATGGTTTTGGTAAGTTTACCGGTTTTTTTGTCAGTTGGGGTTATTGGATTTGTGAGTGTTTCGCTAATGTGACTTATGCTGTGCTATTGATGTCCACTTTAAATACATTATGGCCCGGTGTGTTTGGTAATGGGAATAATATTCCTTCTATCATTGGTGCCAGTGTGATTTTGTGGGGTATGAGTTTATTAATCTTAAACGGTATTAAGGGTGCTAGTTGGGTTGATATTACTGGTACTGTTGTCATGTTATTGTCCACTGCTGTATTTTTAGTGACAATGATTATTGTCTTTAATTGGCACACTTTTACGACGAATATGTTTGCTACACAAACTATTCCACATTTAAGCGATAAGAGCATGGGTTCATTAGCTAACCAAGTTAAAAATACGATGATAACTACTCTTTGGGTCTTCGGTGGTGTAGAAGGCGCAGTGGTTTTATCTGGTAAAGCACGCAGTCAAAAAGATGTTCGCTCAGCTACTAAATATGGTTTCTTAATTTGTTTAGTTCTTTATGCGATGGCTTCACTATTGCCACTGGGTTTAAGAAGTTACGGACAAGTGGCTGCTATGCATTCACCATCTTCTGGCGAATTAATGAATATTGTTGCTGGACCTTGGGGTCGGGCAGTCATTACTTTTGGTGTTGTGATTGCCGTTTTGTCTAGTTGGTTGACGTGGACATTATTGTTATCGCAAATGCCTGCTGCAGCTGCGGAAGACAAGACTTTCCCACAGGCTTTTGCCAAAATTAATAAAAATAAAGTTCCTTCGTTTTCGGTAATTATTTCTACTATAGTAATGGAGATTATTTTGATTGGCAGTCATTTTGCTGGACATGCTTTCAACACTATGTTGACAATTGTCGGAACAATGACTGTGCCACCATACTTTATTTCAATGCTGTATTTATTTAAAGAAAGTGGCAGCAATAAAACATTCAATCCGCAAAAATTAACAACGACTAGTTCACGAAATGGTGCGCGCTGGGTTAGTTGCTTAGCCATGTTAGGGACTTTGTTTATGGGGTATGCTGCCGGGATTGAATATATTACTTTAGCATTTATCATTTATGCTTTGGGAATACCCGTCTTTATGTATGCGCGCAGACAACATGCACCCAAAGAAGCAATGTTTACCAAATATGAAAAGATTTTTGCTGGTGTGATTTTGTTGGTTGCTGTTTTAGGGATTGTATTTGTGACTATTAAGCATTAATTATAAAGAGGTGATTTGCTAATGAGTGTAGATTTGGCTGATAATGAGCAATTTGTGCATAAACATTTGCCTGAAGTAAAAAATAAGCAAATTATTCCAGCTTTGCGTCAAGTTTCCCGTAAAATTTATAGCATTGCTTTGAATGAAGACGGTGAAGTTGGACAAGTTATTTTCACTGCTGGCACCAAAGTTTATTATTATGATCTCAAACAACCAGATTCTTTGCAGTATCGGAGCCGTGAAGATGTTAAAAGTATTACGGGAGTCAAGGCAGCACCACATGGGGCAATTAAAATCGAATTTGTCGATAAAGAAAAATGGGAATTCGCTGATATTATTGCTGGGCGCGTATTTGATTTAGCGCAAGCTATCAGCCCACAATCTAATGAACAAGCTGCTTATGACAATACGATTCGCGGTGGTTTTCCGCAGTTGTTGGATAGTGATCATGCTCCAGAAGTTGATCGGTTGCGCAACTATATGCAATCTGGTTACATTAGTCAATATGAATATGATGATAGTAATCCAGCTTTGCCGAAAGCTGGCAAGTAAATAATCATGCGTCTCACACTTGAACGGTGTGGGACGTTTTTTTAATTAGTCTAAAAATGTTAAAATGTTAAAGTGTTTGTATTAACTTACAGAAATTTAGGTAAGTTTTAATTTAATATTGCGGGGGAGCGAGAGAAGATGCATTTATTGCAAATGAGTAATGTCAGCTACAAGAAAAATGGGCGAGTCATTCTAGGAAATGTTGATTTAACGCTAGATAAAGGCCATTTTGTAGGGTTAGCAGGCATTAATGGAGCCGGTAAAACTACTTTGATGCGTTTAATTGTCGGCGTTTCCAAAGCAAGTGCGGGTCAGATTGAAGTTGCCGGCGTGAAAGCTGCGGATCTTATCAAAGAGCATGTTAGTTTTTCAGATGGTTTAGTGGGTTTTCCTAAGGGAACGCAAGTGAAAAATGTGGCGGCTTTTTATCAGCATTTGTATCCGGATTTCAAACCGGAACGTTATCAACAATTAGCAGAGTTTTTGAATTTACAATCGGAGGATAAGGTAAAAGATCTTTCTAAAGGTACACGTGAACGTCTCACCATTGCAGTAACTTTGGCGCGGGATACGGATCTATACTTACTAGATGAACCTTTTAGCGGTGTTGATGTGATCGGTCGCAAAAAAATCATCGCTAGTATTTTAGATTGGATCGGTGATGATTCCACGATTATGATTAGCAGTCATCATTTAGAAGAAATCAGCGAAGCTTTGGATGAGTTAGTCATTATTAAAGATCAGACTGTTTTTGACCACAAAACTCGCGCAGAAATGGTGGAATTAGGTAACGATAGTGCTAATCCTGTGGAACAATACTTTGAACATATTTATGAGGGGGAAGAATGATGACTAAGTGGGGTTCAGTTTTAACGGTCACTTTTAAAGAACAGTTTAAATTAGCAACGCAAACGCTCTTAATTAATTTATTGGTCTTGGTAATTTCGACTGTCTACTTTTGGGCAAATTCAGGACGCAAGAATTTGAACGATATTTTCATTGGTGATTTTATTTTGTGGAGCTTTATTTTTTTAATTGTTGCCTTTATTCGTATTTTGCGCCGTTCTTTGCAGCACGCGCGTTCGAATCGTTTTCGTTTGCTGCCTATTGCTGATTGGAAACTGTATTTAGCACAGATTACTAGTGCTACACTCAGTTTTGCGTACTTTTGTTTAGTGGATGTCATTTTAGGCATTTTATTAATGCTTGCTGAAGGCGTACCATTTTCTGGTGATTTTATGAGCGTCTTGAATATTTTCGCTAGTTTTATTATTTGGTTAATTATCGGTCTTATTATAGGGCAGACTTTCTGGCTTGCTTTTATTCAGTTAATTTCTTTTTGTAGTAATTTGATTTTGCAAAAAATTCCGGGTGGTTCCGTGACAATTGTTAAGGTAGCTATTTATGTTGTGGTAGCATTTATTTGCATGTTTATATACAGTCTTGTTTCTAACCTGATTCCACAAGATTTTCTTTTGGATATGAGTACTTCCAATGACCTTAAATTATTTAATGGGCTAATTTGGATGATGATGAAATTGGATCTCTTGGTATTTGTTTTAACGGCAATTGTAGTCAGCATTAATGCTTATATATTCAGCAAATTAGAAACTAATCGCTAAACTGTTATTCGCATCTGTGGTGTGCTAAAATGTTTTATTAATATTTTGAAGTTGGGGATAATTACATGACAACTATGGATGTTAAGCAACAAGAACAAGCACATTTGGAAGAAGTTAAAAAGAAGATTTCTCAAGCGCAAGCTAAATTAGCTAAAAGTATGAAAACAGCTAAAGCTGATATTAAAGAAATTGATCGTACTTTTAGCGATGATTTGCACGTTGGGGTGGGCGATGATTCGATTTCGATGGCGGGAGCTTTATCTATTCACCAGCAACAGCAGATGTTGGCTGAACGTAATAATTCTTGGCAACGCTCACAACAGCAATTAGGAGTTTTACAAAAGTTAGCCAAGACGCCTTATTTTGCACGAATTGATTTTCAAGAGTTACCATCTGGTAAACCCGAAACTATCTATATTGGTTTAGCGTCGTTTAGTGATGTGCAAGATCACTTTTTGGTTTATGATTGGCGTGCGCCGATCTCTTCAATCTATTATGATGGTGATTTAGGTGAAATTACCTACCAAACACCTGATGGTCCCCAAGCAGTTGATGTGAATTTGAAGCGCCAATTTATTATTGAAGACGGTCAAATTAAGACACTGTATGATACTGAAGAAACAATCGGCGATCAGATGTTGCTAGAAGTGTTGGATCAACGAGCTAGTACACAAATGAAGGGTATCGCGACAACCATTCAGCGCGAACAAAATCAAATTATTCGCGATACTGACTCTGATTTATTGTTTGTTCAGGGGGCTGCAGGTTCTGGTAAAACATCAGCTATTATGCAGCGAATTGCGTATTTGTTGTATCGTTATCGCAAACGTTTAACTTCCGGACAAGTCGTCATGTTTTCGCCAAATATGTTATTTAATGATTATATTAGCCAGGTTTTGCCAGAGATGGGTGAACAGAATATGGTGCAATTGACATATTTACAGTATGTTGCACGGCGCCTGCCTAAGTTGAAATTACAAACTTTATTTGAACAGTTTGAGCAGAATATGCAACACAATAATACAGCCGTGACGCAATTTATCACGGACTTAGATTTCTTTAAGTTGCTTACTAATTATGCGCAAATTCTCAGTAGTGGCGGTGTTTATTTTCGTGATTTGCGTTTTCGCAATCAAGTTTTAATTTCCCACGAGCAAATTGCGAATATCTATTATAGTTTTGGTCCGCAATATAAGCTAGTGAACCGAATTGATGGAACGCGCCAAAAGTTATTGCGATTGTTAAATAAGAAAATGAAGCAACAAAAGCGCAAAGATTGGGTACAAGAAAAGATTGAAGCACTAAGCCAAGAGCAATTGCGATCTCTATATGATAATCCAGATCAAGAATTTGCTAATAGCGATGATGAACAAAATTTTCTCGCACAAAAGATTGTGCTGGAAGCCTTTGAACCTTTGGCACATCGTATCCGACAAAATAGCTTCATTAACCTGACCCAAACTTATCGCAAGTTTTTGCAAGTAGTGCCCCAACTAGTGGTGTTGGAAAACTATCAGTTGACTAAAGCGCAGTGGCAAATGTATACGCAACAGTTTCAACAAAATCTCCAAATGAAAAAAATTACGATTAATGATATTTCGCCTTACTTATATTTGTATGATTTAATAACAGGACGCCATGGCGATAATAATATGAAGTTTGTCTTTATTGATGAAATTCAAGACTATACGCCTTTTCAATTGGCTTACTTGAAATATAATTTTCCCAAGGCACGCTATACTTTGTTGGGCGATTTGAACCAATCTATTTTCGTGCAAGATAGTGCAGGAACATTATTGAAAGAAATTCAACAATTGTTTGCAGGCGACAAGACTAAAGTGGTGCAGTTGACACATTCTTATCGTTCCACTAAGCCAATTACTGAATTTACAAAGAAATTATTGTTGCGTGGTGAGAAAATTTCTTCCTTTGAACGCAATGGTGATTTGCCTAATATTGCGGTGGTTGCTGATCAACAAGCGATGTTACAAGCTGCTCAAAAACAACTGCAGTTAAATGATCAACAAAATTATGCCACCGCGATTATTACTAAAGATTTGCAGCAAGCCCAGCAAGTATATCGCCAATTACAAGACAATCAAGTTGCGACAACTTTGATCCGTTCGGAAAATCAGCGCTTAGCGGCAGGAAATATTGTAATCCCCGCTTATTTGGCTAAGGGCTTAGAGTTTGATGCAGTTATTATGTGGAATATGAGTGCTGGACAATTTACTGCGCAAGATCGTCAATTAATTTATACCATTGCTTCACGTGCAATGCACCGGCTGACCATTTTGGCAGTTGAACAATTAGATTCGATTATTGCGGCAGTGCCCAAGCAGTTATCCCAAAAAAGCTTTTTTTAATAAGCTTTTTTTATTATTTGATTATTTTTTGTGTGATTTGTGTAAAAGATTACAATATTGCCAAAATAATTTTTTTCTAGTAACGTATACATTTAGTGTTTCTAGACACAAATTAAATAGTAAAAAGAGTTGATTTTAGTGAAAAAGAAATATTATGCGTGGATGAGTGTCGGCATAATCCTAATTGCAGCGAATTTACGGTTGCCGATTACGATGATTCCACCTATTTTGCCGTGGTTGCACCAAGCTATTGGGTTACCTAATAGTCTAAGCGGTTTACTAACTACTATTCCTCTATTGATGTTTGCAATTTTGTCGCCTTTCATAGCTCGTTGGGGGACCCGCAAAGGTAATACAAAAGTATTATTTGTTACATTATTGATTTTAGTGATCGGTAGTTATTTACGTGCTATTCCTAGTAGTTGTGTACTAATCTTAGGAACAGTTCTTGTAGGGATGGGCATTTCTGGTGGTAACGTCTTGTTGCCTGCAGTTATTCAAGAGTATTTTCCCGCTAAAGCAACGCTATTGACTAGTTTATATACGTTTACGATGGGCTTTGTAGCTGCTTTTGGTACGGGAGTAGCTGCTCCTTTAGTTAAGGCTACCAATTTAACAATAACGATTTTGGTGATTGCTTGTATCAGCTTGCTAAGCTTTTTAGTATGGGCGTATGTGTATCATGGTGTGCCTAAAGAACGTACTTATGCTGGTGTTAAACAGCCTAAAGCTAGCTCAATTAGTCATTATAGCTTGACTTGGTTAGTAACTTTTTGCTTTGGTACACAGTCTTTGCTTTATTATTCTTTATTGACAGTTTTGCCATCTTTTTGGACGAGCAATCACTTTTCTACGGGTACATCTAGTTTATTGGCAACTGTCTTCCAATTATCTGGAATGCCGATGTCATTATTAACGCCGATCTTAGCTTCCACTAAAAAGGGTATGTATGCAACTTCTGTTGGTGTGGGTGGCATTTATGCAGCAGGTGCAATCTTATTGCCCATATTCCACGCTAATTTTGTTGTTAATTTGGTGTTAGCAATTTTGATGGGCATGGCTTCGGCAACGGCTTTCAGTCTATGTATCGTTTTCTTCCAAAAGAAAACAGCACATGTGCAACAAACTGCACAATTATCTGGCGTGGCACAATCAGCTGGCTATTTGTTTGCTGCTATCGGGCCAGCATTGAGTGTTTATGTTTACCATCAGATTAATAACTGGGCACCAATTTTTATGGTCTATGCTATTTTGAGTGTATTTTTATTGATCGCCGCTGTTATTGTTACGAGAAAAGCAAAAATGCAATAAACAAAAGACTAATCTTATCAATTAGTCTTTTTTATTTTGTATAGTAGTGCAACGAAACTTGTGCCATAATAATGCTAAGGTTTTAACGATCTGGGGGCACAACATATGGATTTACTACAAAAACCGCAATTACAGCAGCATTTATTTTTGTCGATGCAAATGCAACAAGCTTTACATTTATTACAGAGTGATTTAGTGGATCTGACAGCTTATGTTAAAGAACAAAGCTTGAGTAATCCATTGTTTGAGGTGCAAGATTTTGGTGATGTGTTGAATTGGGCAACACCGCAGGCGCAAAATGTTGATATTATTGATTATTTGTTGCCACAAATCAAATTACGAAGCTATACAGTACAAGAACAGCGCTTGCTCAGTTATTTTCTAGTTAATTTAGATGAGCATGGTTATTTAGCATTGTCGCCAACTGATTTTAAAATGCAATATCATTTGACAGATCAGCAATTTAAAGTAGGACAACAATTGTTAGCACAATTAGAACCAGCCGGCATCGGATTAACGGGAGTGCGCACTTATTTTCTACAGCAATTAGCCGAGCAAAAAGAAACACTTGCTTACCAAATTGTTCAAAATTATTGGGAGTTATTGATTAAGCGGCAGTGGACAGAAATTAGTCAACGATTGCACCAGCCGTTGTCCCAAATCAAAAAAGCATTACATATCTTACAGTTGTTACGACGCTATCCTTATGAAATTGCGTCAATGCACATGCAAACTACAATAGTGCCTGATTTGATTTTACAAGTTGATCAGCAACATTTGCAGCTGAGTGTTAGTGTTAGTGGGCAACCGCGACTTATTTTTGCGCAGGAAACTTATGAACATTTGCAAAATAGCGCAGATTTAGAAGTTAGGCAATATGTACAGTCTAAATATCGAGCATATCAATCTTTACTAAGCGGATTAAGACAGCGTTCGCGGACTCTAGCAGCAGTAGGTACTGTCATTGTCGCGACTCAAAAAGACTTTTTATTGCAAAAAGAAGATACTTTGCAACCCCTATTGCTGCGTGATGTAGCAACACGTTTGCACATCAGTGAATCAACAGTCAGCCGAGCGATTAAAGATAAGTATTTACAAACTCGTCACGGAATTTTAGCACTTAAAGATTGTTTCAGTCGCCCGGTTAAATATGCGACAGAATTATCGACTATTACCGTGCAAAAACGTTTACAAGCACTAATTAAAACAGAAAACCATAGTCATCCTTTCAGCGATCAACAGTTAGCGATACTATTGCAAAAACAAGGAGTACAACTAGCCCGACGCACGGTGACGAAATATCGACAAGCATTAGCGATTGGTAATACTCAACAACGAAAAAAAGCGTAGCTTATTTAAAAGTCACGCTTTTTTGTATTTAAACAGCAAGACTAATATTTAAAAATGTCGAAAAAGCTGTTTACGTCTTGTAAAATGTTTTGACCTAATGTTAAAGCACCTTGAACAATATTTTGCCACATCATATTTGATCCCTCCCTAACTTGTTGACATTATTTTAACATATTTAACACAAATTTTTTTGTAATATTATCTTTACTGCGATTCATTTTTGCGTTTTTGCATTTAATATTATAACTATTTGTTTTTAATTATAATAACTATAATTAATTATTTATTAAAGAACAATGTTGCGATTTTCTCTTGACGTTTACCAGCTTTTAATAATATTCTATTAACTAGCTGATTTTATTATTGATTTTGGCTATAAATTAATTTGTGGGGGCTGACTACCATCAAAAAATTCATACATAAACATTACAGAGAATTTATTGCGCTTATTTTAATAGTGTTACTTTTAGGTACAGTTAGTCTCCTAGTCTTTGGTAGCAAGCAAAAAGCTAAGTCCACTAAAGATTATCAAATGACCGTTGCTTTGGTTAATGAAGATCAAGGTGGCACTTTTAATAACCAGAAATATAATTTTGGGACCGACTTTGTTAATTTGCTAACTAAAAATGACAAAATTAATTGGTTCACTGTGTCACGTAGTGTGGCTGAACGCGGTATTAAGCATAAGAACTACGATTTGATTGTGGTTTTGCCACACAATTTTTCTAAGAAAATTTTGCAGTTTCAGTCCCCTAATTTTAAGCAGACGGACATCATATATAAAGTGCGCGAAAATAAAAATACCAATCTACGTTTAAGTGTCGAAAAGCAGACCAATACAGTCTTAAATACGTTAAATCGCCGTGTGACAAATTTGTATTTTGCAAGTATCTTATTTAATTTACACCAAGCACAAGATCAAATGAATAAGATTTCTGCGAGTGAATTACAATTACAAAGTGGCATGAAAGGTGACGTCAACAATCCTTTATCGCAACTGGTTAAAACTTTAAGTAGTCAAAATAACAATCAGACTGACGATCAGCAAACACCTGCGACGGGTGATGATTCTTCGGTCAGTTCTATTTTAAATTCGCTAGGTGATTTGTCTCAAACGCCAACCGATTTTTCTGGTGCAACTAATGCTTTAGGCGAGCTTAATTCCAGCTTAGATCAGATGGTGTCACAAGTTGACAGTGCTCAACAGCAAACCAACAATAACGTGAATCAGCAATTACAAAGTTTGGCCCAATCAGGCAATTCCATCATTCAGCAAAATAATTTCCAAACGTTGAACTTTTTATCTGCGCAACAAGGCAGTTTGGATCAATTGATGAGCGATGATGCTAATTATATTTCTTTGATTCAAGGTGATGAGGTGCAGACTTTAATGAGTCAATTATTGACTGATCCATTCTTGAATCCGGATACACAAGTCGATGATTTATCTGACAGTTTGCAAAATCAAAAGACAGATATCGCCAATTTACAGTCCAATTTAACGAAAAAAGTATCAGCTGCTAATCCTGATTATGCTACTTCACAGCATTTACAAAATTTAGTTCAACAAAAATTGAATATGGTGATTACTAAATTACCGCCTAATTATCAAGAAGTTGTCGAGCAATTGGCGGCTGCTGGTTATTTAAGTGATGCTCAAGTGCAAAGTTTGCGTGCCTCGGAACAATGGATTAATTATTACTTTAATTCCCATCCGGAGGTTCAAAATGATCCAGCAGCTAATATGGTTAATGCTAAGCTGATCATCGGTCCGCAATTAAGAATTACTAGTCATACACAAAATATTAGTTTTCAATTACCATCCTATTTGAAATTGGATGTACAAAATTTACTGTCACAATTGCAAAATGCTGGTTTCACGCCAGATTTAAATACACAAACGGGTTTAATTACTTTACAACCGACTGCACAAGTAGCAAGCAATGCAGTAATTACACCACAGTTTGTAGTTGATTGGAGTCAATTTAGTTTACCTGCACCAACTAACTGGGCAGTGACGCTCGGAGATTCTGCAGGTCAAGTGGATGTGCAAAATTATGATCTGGGCAACGCGGTGACTGACAGTCAAGGCGAACGTTTGCAAAATGTTATTGGTGCCATTATGAGTATTAATCAAGCAGGCACTTTGTTGGATTTCTTAAATGGACAAGATAATAACGGACAATCAATTATGGACGATGTGACCACATTGAGCACACATAATAATTTTTCTATGAGTGCAGCGGGTCATGCTAATAATCAATTGTTTAAATCTTTGGACGATCAGACAACAGCTTTAAGTGACAATATCGATGATATGCAAGCAGCCAATAGTTCAAAGAAATTGTTGCGGCTACGAATTAGTAAATTGGCGTTGTCATTGCAAAGTATCTATCAGCAAGGGATCGATATGTATGCTAAGCATTCTACGATGTTTAACAGTCAAATTGATTTGAACACTGATTTATTGAATCCAGCACCTTATCAAGCTGATTTTAGTGATTTGCAAGAACAAGTCGCTAATAATCAAGCGTTAGCATCGCAAGTGCAAACACAGCTCAACGAGAATACGCAAGCTAACCAACAACAGTTGTCAGACTATCAAAATGGCGTTAGTGAGTCAAAGAATGCTTTACAGCAAGCTTTGGATAATAGTAAGAATTTATTATCTGCTACCCAAGCTGCGGCTGGATATGTAGATTCTATTCAAACTAATTCCAGTGATATCCTCAAAAATGGCAAATCTTTGGTTAATCAAGCTAATTCGTTATTGCATAATTGGTCGATTTTGAATGATAAAAATAAAAAATATAGTGATAACTTTGCTGATGTGATGCCTAACACTAAAAAAGATGACAATGCTTCGCGCAAGATCTATAACAATATGTCAGCACCGCTGAAGATGCACAATGCAGGCACTATCAAGAATAATAGTTCTATTTTCCCGTACTTCTTAACTTTGGCGAATACTGTTATTGCTTTGTTTGCAGCTTATTTAATTGCTGAGCTAGAGAAATATAAACGACCGGAACTAGCTCATAAAGCTGATGATTGGTTAGACGATGGCAAGATGCATGATTATTTTATGCCAGTAGTGTTGGGATTAATTCTAGTGGTTGGTCTAGCGGTGGCTTATTTGTCTTATGATTCAATGGCAGAACATATCAGCCTATTTTATTGGATGGTTACTGAAACCATTATCCAAGCCACATTGATTGTGATAGTCACGTTATTAATTCGCAAATTGAATATGGCAGGTGTGTTCGTATTTTTCATTTTCTTTATTCAATATATTTTCTTTACACCAGCAATCGGGGTTTATGTCAGCAATCAATTTTGGCTAAGTGATGCCTTGAAGTGGTTGTCGCCTTTCCAAAGAATTGAAGATCAATATACTAAATTGTTTGAAGCAAATTCCATTTCGATTGTCTTTATAGCAATCTGTGCTGTTATTTTAATTGTCGGAGTGTTAATTAATTTGAAAGTTAAGGTGCGCCAAGATGAAGTGGCTCAAGATCTGTAGTTGGTTGCTAGTTATCAGTATCGGTCTGCATCCTACTGTTGTTTTGGCGGTAGCTAACGATGGCAAGATGCAGATTAATAATACGATTAACCAACCGATGAGTGACCATCATACTAAAGATCAGTCAGGTGAAACTGACGAACAAAATGGTTTGTTTAATGAACGCAAGGTTTTTGATGAAAAAGCACTGGATCATAAACGCCAACAATACTTGCAGCAAAAGAAAAATTTAGCATTCAGGCAAGATAAACCTGTCAAAGATCATTTAGTTTCGCTATTGAGCGTCAAAAAAGTAATTTTTAATAAGCCACATCAGTCCAGTATGAAGACGCATAGCTTAGCAGAGCATCAAAAAAGTAATCATCAAGTTTTAATAATTGTTGGTGTGTTATTGATTATTATGATTTTTTCTGGTCTGGGTTATTGGTTAAGCAGCAAGCGTAAGGTGCTGTTGGAAAGGAGTAGTCATGGCTAAATATATTAATGTTACTTTTAAGGCAATTACTGCCGATAAACAATCGTTAATGTTGGATTTGCGTGTTCCGTTAGTTATTAGTGTTAGTCAGCTAATCCATTCAATTGATTCGGGACTGCAATCAGAGGGTAAGAAGTTGTATCCAGTAGCACAACAAGTTATTCAAGTGGTGACTAAATCCTTAATAATTGCTGATAATGATGTTTTAGCGGATTTTCCGATAACTAATGGCGATATTCTGAAATTATTGAACTAGTGGGGGACACAAGTAAATGAAAGAACGCACGATTAAATTTACTATGGATGATCATAGTTACGAATTGAAGCTTTATCCAGATCATATTCAAGAAGAAATTCCAGAAATTGACGTTTTAGATGAGCAGTTGATTAATGTGGTGGACGCCAATACTGATTTGTTATTGCCGATGAATGTTCGTCATGCTAAAGACATGTACCAATTGAATTATCAGTTAAATGATGGACTTCGCTTTTATCGGCAATTGATTACAACACTAGATGAGTTAGATAGTATTCGTTTGGGTATTAATTTGTTGCAATTATTGCAGTTGCAAGATACTTCTTTTGTACCCGTAGTTAATCCTAATAATTTGGTTTTCGATATTAATTTAGTGCCACACGTGGTGCATCGCGGGATTCAAGGTGTTTTAAAGCCTGAACAAACTAGTGATACAGCCTTATTTGATCAAATTAAAGCTTTGATTATTAGTACAGTTTTTCCGCAATATAAATTTGAAAAATTATATAACGGTGTTTTGAAAAGTAACTTAATTCATAACAAAAATATTCGAAAAATTGCTGACAGTGACGAACCAGATCTGATTCAAGATGAGTTGTTGCAATTATATAATGTTAAAAAAACGAAAAGTGAAAGCAGTCAAAAGACTATCTCCAAAAAGAAATGGGGAATCTATCAAAAGGGTTTCTGGGTTACTGGCTTGACGACGATAATTTTAGCCGTGGTTGCCGGATATTTCTTGTTAATTAAAGCACCACTAGACAATAAATTGAATGCTAGTACGACTGCTTATATGAACACCAATTATGACAAAGTAATTGAAGATTTAGAAAAAGTACCAACAGCGCGATTGCCGTTGACTAATAAGTTGTTATTAGCTAAGTCTTATGTCAATGTAGAAAATCTAAATCATTTACAAAAGAACAATATTTTGAACTCGTTAAATACTCATTCGGATACGCATTACATGGATTATTGGATTTATAACGGGCGTGGTGATTTTAACAAGTCTTTGGACACGGCAAAATTTATTGGTGATAATCAGTTGATTATGTATTCTTATACAAAATTGTATTCTGCAGCTAATAATAATCCTAAGTTGACGGGAAGCAAAAAGCAGAGGTTGTTACAAAGTTATAGCAAGCAAATCAATCTTTATTCTCATAAGCTACAAAAGGATCATAAAAAATGAAAAATAATACTAAACTAATTTGTTTCATTTTTAAGGACAATTATTATGCCCGTTTTGCAATTGATTTTAACGAATACGATAAATTTACAATTGCTGATCAAACGAACACTAACGGTTATTTTGCTGGGCTTAGCGAACCAATTGCCATTCAGCCGGATAAAAATGATTTTGTAGTTAATCAAAAGCCGGTGAAATTTAACAAGCCTATTAAAATTGCAGATTGTCAGTTGATTTTAACAGGTCAACCACTGATACAGCAGTATGATCTTAGTCGCAATACAACTAATTTTATATCTTTAGGGCCAAGTGATCATGATACTTTTAATGTCAGTGCTTTGTCTAACAATGCAGTACGCTTATATCAGCAAGCTGATCAACTTTTTATCGTTCCAAAGGGTGAAATTTACGTTAACCACAAAATAGTTAGTGAGCAACAGCCTATTATAGCTGGTTCCATTATTTATTTTGATAATTTGGAATTGCAACTGGTTAATGATAATTATTTGCAGGTAGCTAATTATAATCCTGCTAAGTCTATCAAAACACAGCTAACACCTCTCGAAATTCAACCAACTATTTTCAGTACAGATTATCCTGAATATCATCGCTCCCCACGCATCATTCATAAATTGCCGACTGGTAATATTACTATCGAAAATCCACCCTCCAAAATTGAAAAACAAAAAAATCAATTAGCGCGGACTATTTTACCACCGCTAGTAATGGTGGCCATTTCTATTGTAACTTCCATGATGAGCAAGAACATTACAATGATGCTGATGATGGTTGCTATGAGTGTGACCACGATCTCATTTTCGATTAGTTCTTATTTTTCCGAGAAGAAGCAATACAAAATAGATACTGCTAAGCGTTTGCGCGATTATGACGAATATTTGCAAGACAAAACGGTGGATATCAATCATAAAATCAAAGAAACTACGCAAGCACTCAATTATCATTACCCTGATCTGCAAGAAGTGGCTCAGCTGGTTTTGACCGGCAGTTCACGTATTTTTGAAAAAAATAAATTTCAAAATGACTTTTTGGCGTTTCGTGTAGGTCGCGGTGATATGCCAGCAACTTTCAAAGTCAATTACTCGCCTAAAGATTTTGATAAAGATGAATTGAGCTTGGAAGCGGCGACTCTAGCAACTAATGCACACTATGTACATGATGTTCCCATAACAGTTTCTTTACTGCATGGGGCAACTGGGTTAGTTGGGCGGCGTTCTTTGGTGCAAGAAGCGCTGATTAACATGTTGTTACAGTTAGTGACTTTTCAAAGTTATCATGAAGTGATCTTTGTTCCTGTTTTTCGGGAAAAAGATTTGAAAGCTTGGAAAAAATGGCGTTGGTTAGCTCATTTCAAGTTAGATACTAACAATACTTTAAGTTTTGTTTATAATGACAAAACGCGTGGACAAATTTTAACTTCGCTATTTCAAATGTTCAAAGAACGTGAGCAAACGCAAAAAGAAAGTAAAAATAAGCCTGATCAAAATTATTTTTCACCGCAATATGTTTTGATTATTGATAACGAAGAATTAGTTTTGGATCATGCCATCATGGAATACTTAGCTAAGGATATTTCTGAATTGAATATTTCCGTAATCTTCATCAGAAATTCTGTCGATGATCTACCTGAGCATGTCAAAAATGTGATTGAATATGGTGACTATCATCATGGAAAGATCATTGTCGAAAATGACGAGTTAGTCAATCGTACTTTTGAGCCTGACCACTACAATGATACTTTTGATCTGTCACTGGTGATCCGGCGGTTGGCGGCTTTAGATCATAAAGAAAGTTTAAAAAATTCAATTCCTGAAGCTATTAATTTTTTGGATCTTTATGGTGTCAAAGATGTTCATGAATTGAATTTAAGTAATCGGTGGTCTAATAAATTACCTTATAAGAGTTTGGCGGTACCTTTAGGTGTACGCGGTAAAGATGATATTGTACATCTAGATTTACATGAACGTGCCCACGGTCCCCACGGTTTGGTTGCTGGAACCACAGGTTCTGGTAAGTCAGAGTTGATCCAGAGTTACATTGCTTCATTAGCGATTAATTTTCATCCTGATAATGTTGGTTTTCTATTAATCGATTATAAAGGTGGAGGAATGGCTAATTTGTTCAATAACTTGCCACATTTGTTGGGAACTATTACCAACTTAGATGGTGCGCAAAGTATGCGGGCTCTAGCTTCCATTAAAGCTGAACTAGAAAAACGGCAAAAGCTATTTGGTAAATACAATGTTAATCACATTAATCAGTATCAAAAACTGTATCATGATGGCAAAGCTGACGAAGCGATGCCCCATTTATTCTTGATTAGTGATGAATTTGCGGAATTAAAATCTGAACAACCTGATTTTATGGATGAATTGGTTTCTACAGCACGGATAGGTCGTTCATTGGGTATTCATTTGATTTTAGCGACGCAAAAGCCCAGTGGAGTAGTTAATGAACAAATTTGGAGTAATTCGCGTTTTAAAATTTCGCTCAAAGTGCAAGATAAAGCCGATTCTATGGAAATGCTGCATACTCCCGATGCGGCTTCAATTGTAGAACCCGGGCGAGCCTATTTGCAAGTTGGTAATAATGAAATTTACGAATTATTCCAAAGTGCTTATAGTGGTGGGACTTATAATCCTGAACGCAGCGTCGATCAAAGTGAGTTAGATCCTATTTATCGTATCAATACTCTAGGACAATACGAGAATTTATCGGCGGATCTCAGTGGTTTGACAGAGGCGCAACCTGTGACCGCAGACACACAAAAAATCAGTGAATTAGAAGCTGTGATTAATTACATTGGCGAATATTCTACTGAGCATCACATTGAACGCTTGCCACGGCCTTGGTTGCCACCAATCGCTAGTGAAATTTTTTATCCAGATTATCAAACCATTGATTATCAGCAAGCTTGGCCAGAAGATTTGAATTTGCAGACTGTGATGGGGATTGTAGATTATCCAGATAAACAAAGTCAACAAACTTTAACTTTAGATGTGAAAGAAAACAAGCATATGGCAGTCTTTGCAAGTCCTGGTTATGGTAAATCCACGTTTATTCAAACTTTTGTTTTAGGTTTGGCACGACAAAATTCACCGCAAGATATCAATTTTTATTTACTTGATTTTGGGACAAATGGTTTATTGCCATTGCGTGATTTGCCACATGTTGCTGACATGGTGCGAATTGACGAAACGGAAAAAATGCTGAAATTCATGAGCATTATTGATGCTACGATTGATCAACGTAAGAAGTTGTTGAGTCGTGAAGGCGTTGCTAATTATGAACAGTATGTGCAAGCAACAGGAACTAAGTTGCCGGTTATTGAGATTGTGATTGATACAATTGATTCAGCTAAAGAAGTTAAATGGATTGAACAATTTAATTCATTGATTGATCGCATTACTAGAGAAGGTGCCAATGTTGCCGTTTACTTGTTGCTGACGGCGAATCGGCATTCTGCTTTGCGGATGCAAATATCTGCTAATATCAAGACGCAGATCAGTTTGTTCTTGATTGACGATAGTGAAGTTGCTGATATTATTGGGCGCACGCAAATGAAACCAGAAGAAATGGCAGGACGCGGGCTGATTAAATTAGATACTGTTCGCTTATTTCAAACAATGTTGCCCAATAAAAATAATAATTCTTTCCAAATGTTGGCAGATATTAAACGAGAAGCTCAGCAAATGGCGGAGGATTGGCAAGGTGCTTTGCCACAGTCTATTCCAATGGTGCCTGAAGATATGACTTATCAACAGTTCTTGCAATTGCCACATGTCACAGATACTTTTGTGGCGGGGATGCCGTTAGGTGTGGACAAAGAAACTACCGAGAGTGTCGCTTTCGATATTCAAAAACGACATTATTTCTTCATTTTAAATGATACTGATGAACAAAAAGCTCTATACACGCAATTATTACAACATAATTTGCAATATTTAATACAGCATAATTTAGCTACAGGGCAAATTATAGATCAAACAGCAGATGCAAAGGATGTTAAAGATAATTTGTTGCAGCGCCTAGCTGATAAAGAAAGTTTAGCGCAACCTTACTATTTATGCTTTGAAGAGTTTGAAGATTTCGTCACAGATAGCAATTTAACTGAGGATGAATTAAAGGCGATTTTGCAACAGGCGCACACGCTTAATATTTATCCTATTATTAATACTTTTGTTGGTTATATCACTGGTAGTTATAGTGGTCCAGTTGCTTACCTCAAGAATAATCTTAAAAATGGTATATTGGGCTCGCGGTTGACGGATCAAAGCTTGATTAATAACCAATTTATTACCAACGAAAGTTATTTGCAGGAAGATGAAGCTTATTACTTCAAAGGACGTAATTGTCGCAAAATCCAAATTCCAAAAGCTGCTAAGTGATGGGAGGCTAGACATGAAGAAAAAAAGTTTGGAATATGTACTTTATGGAATCTTGATTTGTTTGAGTTTGTTTTTGATTGGTTATGGTATTTTGAGTACATCGTGGGGGCATTCTATGATTATGAATCACTTTATTGCCGAGTCAATGCAGACAGACCAAGCTAAAGAATTGGAACGCAATCAAAAAAAGCAGACTAGTTTTAACGCCAAAGTGGTCCAGCCAGTAACAACGCAAAATTTATTGCGAGCATATAACAATTCTAAAGATGTCATTGGTTTTATGTCGATTCCGAGCCAAAAAATTAAGAATCCGATCTTTAATGGTTATGGGGTCAATGGTGACAATATTTTGTACGGTGTGGCGACCATGAAACCCAATCAAGAAATGGGGCAGCGCAATTATGCTTTAGCAGGGCATTATATGAACAACAATACTGTTTTTCATAATTTGCACAAAGTAAAAAAGGGTGCTGCAGTTTATTTGACTGACCTACATTTGATCTATAAGTACCGCATAGTTGATAAAGTTGGCAAACTTGCACCTTCTAAAGTAAGTGTGATTAATGATAAACCTTTTGGTTCACAGCTAACAATGATTACTTGTGCAGATTATGATAAGGGTATTGTCCAAGGTTCGATGCGCACTATGGTTCGAGGGGAACTATCCGGCACCGAGCCTGTCACCAAACAACGTTTGAAAAAATGTAATTTAACAATTGAGTAGGGGGAATGTTTAATGAAACGTTCATTGATAATTTTTACAGCAGTTATTAGTATTTTTTCCACATATGCAACTTCGGTTGTTCAAGCCACGACTTTTGATGTTAATAGTTCTGATAGTTCCGCTACCTTAAAGCAGATTTATGATGATCAAAATGATAAATTGAATTTAAAGAATCAAGCCACGGTCAAAAAATCGGCTAAAGCGAACGATAAAGCTAAAACAAGTGATTTTATCGCACCTAAAACTGGTGCTGCTGATCAGAAAATGGGTACTGTTGAAGTTTATTATGTAGATGAAGCGACAGCTATCCCGTTCACTATGGATAATGGTCAAGATCATATCACCATGACTCAAGCAGTGGGTTCACCTTATGCAACTGAGGAGAAGAAATTTACAGATTATAAGTTTGATAAAACAGTTGGTGTTACAAGCGGTACTTATCAAGAAACTACGCAAAAAATAATTTATTTGTATAAAAAGATTGACCCGAATGATACTTCAGATACCAGTAATAAAGCGTCTTTGACGGTTAAGTATGTTGATGTTGATACTAATAAATCCGTGCAAGCTGATGTAGTAAAAGACTACTCCATTGGTGATCAATACGATACGACAACAGCAGATTTGCGACCTAAGACTATCAATGGTGATGATCAAACACAATATAATTTGGTAACTGATATGAGTAAACTGCCTTCTAATGCTTCAGGTACGATTGTGAGTGGTGGCAATAATGTTACTTATTACTATAAAGCAGTTCCGAAAACCGGGAAAGTTGTAATTAAATATGTTGATAAAGATAGTAATAATTCTATTGCCCCGGATACATCGATAAGCGGTAAGTTGGGTGACGTTTTTGACGTCGGTGCAGCACCGGATATTAAAGGTTATACAGCTGACAAATCTTATGACGGTACTAAAACTGGCAAGTATGATAAAAGTGATCAAACTTTCACCTTCTATTACACTAAAAAACCAGTAACCGGTAAAGATGTGACAGTGCGTTATTTGGATAAAGATACTAATGAAGAATTGGCTACTACCGTCACTTTGAGTGGCGATACTGGCAGTGCTTATAATGCTAAAAAGATTGATATTGACGGCTATAAATTAGTTAATGTTGATGGTGATCAAAGCGGTAGTTTCACTGCTTCACCGCAGAAAGTAACTTTCTATTACACAAAAGATGATAATAGTGCTGTTGATCCAAATGCAGGAAATGAAGATGATGATAATAATATTGATCCAGATGCGCCTGCAGGCAACTTAACTGGTTCTGGCACTAACAATGATCCTGCCACAACAACCGAAACTAACAATCCAGGCGCTAATACCACTGGCAGTACTGACTCGAATGGCGCTTTGTTAAATAGTACCGGTGGTGGTAGTTATACAGCAGATCCGCAAACTACTAAATCTAGCGGTGGTACATCAAATAACGGCTCTTCAACAAATGATCCAGCTACTGGTGGTGGCGCAGGTGGTAATAACAGTTCTTTACCGCAAACATCTGATCAAAAACAAAATTACTGGTTATATATTTTGTTGGGATTGATGAGTCTGAGTTCTATTCCAGTAATTAAGTTACGTAGACGTTAAGGCATAAAAAAAACAATCAATCATTCAGAATGATTGATTGTTTTTATTTTGTAAAACTTTGCCAATATTTGTGTGCTGTATTCATGTCTAATTCGTGTTCCGATTTACCAATAATCATCGCTGCTAAAGAATTACCAACTACGTTCACGGCAGTGCGTCCCATATCTATTAGACGATCTACCCCCGCAATTAAAGCTAAGCCGCTGGCGGGAATACCAACTGTAGTCATGGTTGCCAGTAATACTACCAATGATGCTCCAGGAACACCAGCCATACCTTTAGAAGTGATCATTAACACCAGTAATAGAGTAATTTGATGTCCTAAGCTCAAGTGAATATTATAAGCTTGTGCTAAAAATAATGCTGCTAAGGACTGGTAAATAGCTGAACCATCTAAATTAAAAGTGTATCCAGTAGGAATAACAAATGAAACAATACCTTGATTAACACCATAATTACTAATTTTAGAAATTATTTTAGGGAGTGCTGCTTCTGAACTAGCTGTAGAAAAAGCTAGTAATACCTCATCTTTAATAACTGTTAGCAAGTGAAATATATTTAATTGAAAGAAATGAGCAACAATTCCCATAACACCAACTATAAATAAGATCATCGTGCCATAAGCTAAAACAATAAAATAGCCTAGTGGAGCTAATGCTGACAAACCTAATTGCGCAATTGTTGCACCGATTAGGGCACAAACTCCGATTGGTGCTGTTTTCATGATCCAATTAGTCACTGTGAACATGACTTGTGATACAGCTTGCAAAAAATCAATGATAATTTGTCCTTTGGGACCAATCGCTGCAGTTCCCAAGCCAAAAAAGACGGAAAAGAAAATAATCGGTAGCATGCTACCTTGACTCAAAGATTGAAAGAAGTTAGTGGGAATAATGCTCATGATAATAGACCAAATCCCGGAATTTTTTTGTGCGTGTTTGGCAGTTTGCATATATTGACTGATATCTTGAGTATGTAAACTGTGAATATCAATCCCTTGTCCTGGGTGAAAAATATTACCCACTAATAATCCTAAAATAATGGCAAAAGTAGTCATCAATTCAAAATATAATAAAGTTTTGAGCCCGATGCGCCCTAATTTTTTAATATCACCCATGTTAGCAATACCAACTGTCAAACATGAAATTACAATTGGTAAGACGATCATTTGAATTAGGCTAATAAACATTGTGCCGATATTTTGCATCGCCGTAATTGCTGACTGATTGTGGTAGCATAAACTGCCGAGCAAAATACCAATCACTAAGCCGAGCAAAATTTGCCAACCTAAAGAAATTTTAAAGTGTTTCAAATACATGAAAAAATCCCCCGCATTAATTAAATGATGTATCTTATTTTACATCAACTGTCAGCAATTTGCGTGTGGTTTAAATTAGCTGTAAATTAAGAACAGATAATTTAAGGAGGAATATTATGGAAATCAATCCCTTGCAGGCACAAGATGTTTGGAAAGATGTTGGCGAAAATATTATTTTTACTACTTTATTATTAAATCGGACTGATCAACAACAAGCACAAGAATTGATTCAAGAGTTTGCTGACCGGGCGAATGCAATCAAAAATAGTATGCGTATTCGTTATCCGGAAGATGAATTGCGAGTAGCAATTGGTTTTGGTGCACAAGCTTGGTCTTATTTGTTTCCTAAAGCTAGTGTTCCTAAAGAATTAGTAACTTTTTCTGAAATTAAGGGTCCTAAATATACAGCGGTAGCAACGCCAGGCGATCTTTTTTTACATGTGCGGGCGCATAAAATGGCTGTTTGTTATGAAGTTGTAGAACAACTTAGTCATTTTTTACGTAATTTTACAACAGTAGTTGATGAAACTCATGGTTTTCGCTACTTTGAAGGGCGGGCAATTATTGGTTTTATTGATGGTACCGAAAATCCAGCCAACGAGGATACGGCTAGTTATGCGTTGATTGGATCAGAAGACCCTGAATTTATTAACGGTTCATATGCTTTTGCTCAAAAATATCGCCATAATATGCAAGCTTGGAATGATTTAGATACTACTGACCAAGAGAAAGCAATTGGTCGCAAGAAGTTCTCAGATTTGGAATTAGTTGATGAACAAAAAGATTCCAATGCCCATAATATTGTTTCGCAAGATAATGATGATGGTGTAGAACATAAGATTGTGCGCATGAATGTACCTTATTCAGATCCGGCAACTGGGATTACTGGAACTTATTTTATTGGCTATTCGCGTTATTTTAGCGTTACTCACCGAATGCTGGTTAATATGTTTAGCCAAAATGATCGTTTGTTAGATTTTAGTACGCCGTTGACGGGTAGTATGTATTTTATTCCTTCCCGTTCACTTTTGGCGAGAATTGCGGCTGGTGAATTATGTTGAACATGTCATGCTAAATTATTGACAGCGTTTACATCGACTGTGTATAATACGGGCTGTGACAAAGGTGTGTAACTGATTCGATCAGGCATCAACCTACTCGTTTTCGGATATTAGGGGTATTTGATAAGAGTAGGTATTTTTTTGCTCAAAATCGAAAAATGGAGGTATCCATGATTTCCGAAAAAACTTTCAACAATAATGTTGTCTTAGCAAGAGATGATGACAATGTAGAGTGGGTGGTAGTAGGTCGAGGAATTGGGTTTGGATGCAAACCTGGTGACCAGGTTGACAAAGATAAAATTGAACAACGCTATGTAGCAGTGGAAGAAGGCATTTCTTTAGCTGATGACTTGGCTAGGATTTCTCCGGATGCTATTTCATTAACGATGCAAATTATTCAAGCGGTAGAACCGTTGTTAAATGTCAAATTTACTAGCTATCAATTAGCATCATTAGCTGACCATATTAATTTTACATTGCAGCGTTCACAACAAGAGAATGATGCTATTGAAGGTACTGTGAAGTGGGAGATCAAAAATTTATTTGCGAAAGAATATCAGGCGGCTGAAGTAGCTTTGCAGATCCTTAATGAGCATGCTAAAGTGATCTTGCCAGAGGGTGAAGCAGTTTTATTAGCGTATCACTTTATTAACACTTGCTCGGAAAAAATCAATCTTTCACATACAATAAAAATAACTAAGCTGATCAGCAATATTATTGAGATTGTTCAATACCAGTATGGTATGATACTGGACCATGAATCTTTTAATTTTAATCGTTTTGTGACCCACTTACGAACTTTTATGATTAAACATTTAACACACGTTGAGGATCCGGCTATGGAGTTAGATCCAGACATTTTAAAGTTAATGAAAGCTAAGTATCCACAAGCTTATGCTACAGTTTTAAAGGTCAGCTCTTTTTTACAGAAAAAAGAAGGTTGGCAATTGCATCCCGATGACGAAGTTTATTTAACTTTGCATGTTTGGCGGGTAACACAACGTCAAATAATTGAATAAAAATGAGGATTTTTGGGGAGTAGTTATATATGGCTTATGAACAATTGAGTCGTCAAATTATTGACGGTGTTGGGGGCACTGACAATATCGCTAGCGTTGTGCATTGTACCACGCGCTTGCGTTTTAAACTAAAAAATGAAAATAAAGCTAATGATCAAGAAATCAAGAAGATTGATGGTGTTTTATCACTAGTTAAATCTGGTGGTCAGTATCAAGTAGTTATTGGCAATAATGTAGGCGACGTTTATAATACTTTGATTAAAGTTGGCAAGCTGAATAATGATGGCGCTGTCGCTGATGATTATGTAGATAACAAACATATGAGTTTATTAGATCGTTTTATTGATTTGATTTCCAGTTTGTTTAACCCGCTTTTAGGACCTTTATGTGCTACAGGTATGATAAAGGGTTTCAACGCTTTATTTTTGGCGATGCATATTTTAACTAATCGTTCAGGTACTTATATTATTTTAAATGCTATTGGTGACAGTCTATTTTACTTTTTGCCGGTGATTTTAGGTATTTCGTCAGCGCGCAAATTTAAAGTAGATATTTATTTGGGTGCTACGATTGGTGCATCTTTATGCTATCCGACTATTGTGGCTTTAGTTAATAGTAAAAAAACGCTATTTACGCTTTTTCAAGGTAGTTTTTTGCAATCACCGATCCACACTACTTTCCTAGGCATTCCTGTAATTTCCATGAATTATACTTCTTCAGTTATTCCCGTCATTATCGCTATGTGGTTTGCTTCAAAAGTGCAAAAAGTAGCGCGCAGAATTATTCCAAATGTTGTGAAAACTTTTTTAGTTCCGTTTTGTGTGCTATTAATTACAATTCCTGTTACTTTCCTAGTGATAGGACCTTTAGCAACTTGGTTAGGTAATGGGATTTCAGCTTTGTGTATGATGTTTTATAATTTAAGCCCAATCTTGGCTGGTGTGTTGATCGGTGGTTTTTGGCAGATTTTTGTTATGTTTGGTTTGCATTGGGGATTTGTGGCTGCATCAATGGCTAATCTGGCATCAAAGGGTTTTGATCCTATTCTTGTTTTAAGCTGTGGAGCTTCTTTTGCTCAGACTGGTGTAGTTTTAGCAATGTTATTTCAAACTAAAAAAGAGAAAACTAAAAGTTTAGCGATTCCGGCAGTTATTTCTGGCTTCTTTGGGGTAACGGAACCGGCAATTTACGGCCTGACGTTACCACGTAAAAAACCGTTTGTTTTGAGCTGTATAGCAGCAGCTATCGGTGGTGGCATGATTGGTTTATTTGGCACCAAAAATTGGATGATGGGTGGTTTAGGATTATTCTCAATTCCTACTACCATTGGTAAAAATGGTCTAGATTGGTCGGTTAGAGGTTATATTATAGCTTTATTAGTTTCTACGTTGTTAGGGATCCTTTTACAACTAATGTTTGGACGCAAAAGTGTTGATGCACCGTTATTAGATGAAGCCAGTGATAAGCTGACTACTGAAGTTGAGGACACCAATGTCAGTTATAATGTATCCACCACCATCAACAGTCCTCTGACTGGTACTGTGATTGCTTTATCAGATATTAAGGATGATGTTTTTGCCTCTGGCGTGATGGGAAAGGGTGTAGCAATCAAGCCGACTATTGGTCAGGTGGTTGCTCCTAATGCTGGAGTTGTCCAAATGGTTTTCCCAGGAGGACATGCTGTTGGTTTAATTACAACTGCAGGTACAGAATTGTTGATTCATTTAGGCATGGATACAGTACAATTGGCTGGCGACGGCTTTGAAGTATTAGTGGAAAAAGGACAACACGTTTTAGAGGGTGAGGCTTTAATTAAGTTTGATTTGCAAAAAATAAAAGATAGAGGTTACGACATTACTAGTCCGATTATTATTACTAATACGAAAAAGTACCATACAGTCAATGTTGTTGCTGGCAAGCAAGTGGCACAAGGCGACAAATTATTGAATTTAAAATAGAAGGGATATTATGCGTAAATTCAAATTAAGTAAAATAATTTTATTAGCATTATTGTTGGGGGGAAGCGGAAGTATTGCATTAGGAACGCAAAATGTTTCTGCTACATCGAAAAAAGTGATTTTGTATGTGGTACGCCATGGTGAAACAACAGCTAATGTGATGCATTTAGCACAAGGTTGGTCTGATTTTCCATTGACACCGAATGGTATTCAAGGAGCTAAATATTTAGGTGCAGGATTGAAGAAAGCAAAATTTCAATCTGCTTACGCTGGTGATTTAACTCGCCAAGAAAAAACAGCTCGTGGAACTTTGGATGCTTCTAATAATGGCAAAGTTAAAGTGCATGTGGATCAGCGTTTACGCGAGGGTAATTTTGGTAGTTATGAAGCTCGTCCAGATTCTGCAAAAAATATACCAGATATTGTTAAGTATTTTGGCTATAAAGATAGTAATGATTTTACTAAGCAAGAAGGTAAGCATTTTCCAAGTAAGTATCAGGATGGTTATTATGAATTAGATAAGAAAAACACTTTGCATACAGATCTAGCAAAGAGCGATCGGGCGGAAAGTTCAAATCAGGTTAAACAGCGAATGCAAAATGTGATGAATTATATTGTTAAGCATCAGAAAAATAATAGTAATGTATTGGTGGTCAGCTCGGGGATGGCAATTGATCAATTCTTGGAGAAAGAGAACATTCCTCAATATAAAGGTGATTCATTAGGCAATGATTCTGTCACTAAGTTAGTTTATAAAAATGGCAAATACCATGTTCAAGGTAAAATTGGCTCACTAAAATACTTCAATCAAGGTAAAAAAGATTTAAATAAGTAAACTACAAAATAACTGGAAAACTCCCTACTTTAGAATAGGGAGTTTTTTTGATATTTAGCAATTATAAATATTAATCTGGTTATATTCTTAATCATCTTTTATACACTGGGTTACTTGCCATTCCAACGTTTAGAAAAGTTATTTGGAATATTCAAGGCATCTAAAGTTTTCATTGATTGATGGTCAAGGAGGTCTTGGATTGATGTAGGGTGGTTGTAAAATGATGGGATTGGTGGGATAATTTGCACTCCCAGTTGAGATAGTTTAGTTAGATTTTCTAAGTGAATGGTGCTTAGCGGTGATTCACGGGGAACGACCACCAGTTTACGCTGCTCTTTTAACATGACATCAGCAGCTCTACCAATTAAATTATCAGCAAAACCGTAAGCAATTCCAGCAATAGTTTTCATGCTGGCGGGAACAATAACCATACCATCCACTAAAAAAGAGCCACTAGCAATTTTAGCACTCTGATCGCGGTCGTCATAAACATAATCAGCTAAGGCAGTTATATCATTTAGTTGGTAATCTGTATCTAACGCTAAGTTTTGCTTGGCCCATTTGCTCATGACTAAATGAGTTTCCACGTCAGCAAATTGCTTTATTTTTTGTAAGAGGTCAACAGCATAGACTGTACCTGAAGCGCCAGTTATTCCAATAATGATCCTTTTCATTTTTCTATCACTCCAAATATTTTTTCCAGTCTGGTACTTTCATAAATTGCGCTCTTGTGAATTGATCTTTCATATCAAATGGTACGGTACCATCGACGACTAATTTAGAGCTCATCCCGCGAAAACGAATGGATTTTGGATCGTATTCTGGGAGCTCAGAAGGATCTAGTGGATGATTGCGCATTCCCGGTAGGATCATCAGATCTTTGTCGGCTTGAAATCTAGTGTTGATCGTCCAAACAACATCATTCATATCAAAAATATCGACATCTTCATCTACTAAGAAAACAGTTTTCAACTCCTTAAAGGCGGAAAAGGCCAATAAAGCTGCTTGGCGTTGAATTCCTTCATCAGCCTCAGTGTCTTTGTGGATCTGCATGATAGTCATTAATTTGCCACCCCCTGCAGGCGGATTATAAACTTTGGTTACTTTTCCGGGAATAGCTTTATTAACTAACTGTAAGATACTGGCTTCAGTCGGAATTCCTGCCATGCTGACATGCTCTTCGCTGGGGCCAATCACAGTTTGCATAATCGGATCTTTACGATGGGTAACAGCGGTCACTTTGATCACTTGAACAGCCGGATTGGCATCGCCATCATAGCCTGGAAATTCAGGCATTGCTTTGCCGGTATGGGTATTAATATCTTCTTGTATCCGCTGGTTAGGCATAATGTAACCTTCTAAGGTGTACTCAGATCTAGCGATAGCTTTTTCATCCACGGAAATTCCGGGAACTAGCTCTACAGGCTGTTGCCGAACGGCACCGACAACGCCCAATTCATTGTAGCCAAGAGGTGTTGTAGGGGGTTCAAATGTTGTGCCGATCGTGACTGCTGGATCCAGTCCGATGTTAATAGTAATTGGCATTGGTTTATTGGCTTTTTCGTATTCTTCAGCAAATGCGCCAATGTGGCGGCCACCAGGCATGATATAGATTCCCAGTGTATCTTTGTCTTCAATGCACATTCTATGGATTGTAACATCGGACATGCTTTTTTCCATATTGGAACCTAAAACTACACCGACTGTAATATATGGCCCGGCATCTTGGGGAGTATTGGTTGGTGCAGCAACTAGCTTGCGAATATCAAAGTCATCTTCGGTAGAGCGGTGAATCACTTCATGTGCAGGGGCATCTTTTTCTTCCACGACTACCGGCGAAATAGGATGAGTGACAGCTTCATTAAAAAATTGTCCTAACGTCTGGTAGTCATGATGTAAGATCTTGCCGACTCTTTTGCGGCTAGCCATTAAACCGATCAGAACTCGCGTTCCAGGAAAACCTTTCACATTGTTAAACATCATTGCAGGTCCTTCTTGAGTTGGGCGTTCGACTGTGCCACCTGCACCAATATAACGGTAAACACCTGCTAATTGTGCATCAGGATCAACAGATACATTAGTTTCGTGGTAATTTATAGGATCATCTTTAATCTCTGACAAAACTTTACGTAAATCCCATTTTTCTTCCGTCATCTATAATCAACTCCTAGTGAATTGTTTGTTACTTGAAAGTTCACCTCCCTACTATAGAAGTTATGGCAGGTAAATATCAATTTGAATTTGACAATTTTATTATGCTAGAATTGAACAATATTAATTAATCGTTGTTCTTGAGCAAACTAGAGTTACTTTATTTGGAGGTTCCAATGGCTAACAAATACACTTCTGTAATTACACAGTTAGACTTTTCTTTACGAATTCAAGCTGAATTTATTGGTAAAGATCTTTTAGTTTCTATAACTGGAGGAGATCATCCACATATTGGAGCTATCACTACGATTGATCAAACGAGTAAAACGTCTGATCAAGCTTTTCCTAGTCATGATGGACGTGTACATAAAGACGACACCCTTTCCCGACAAATTATTCAGATCATCAAGTCTAGTGTTCCAGGAGTTTGTGTTGTTTTGGCGGGAGTGCATGTTGATCATATTAGTAAAGAACAACTGAAAGCTACAGGACCTATGACAGTTGAATTAAGTCAACGTTTAAAAAAATGGTTAGATAATACGACTGTTACCATAACTGACCCGCAATATTATGGTAAATCAGAACAACCTGAATAGTTAGTAGATAATTTGATTATTTTTGTTTGAATGTCTTTGCGTTAGCTTTTAATTTTCGTTAAAATCTACATTAACTGGAATATAAGGGGAATATTATGGCTACAACAGATGAGCAAAAATTAAATAAGTCGTTATCATCTAATCAAATGCAGATGATCGCTCTAGGCGGGACCATTGGTGTTGGTTTGTTTATGGGTTCTGCTTCAACTATTAAGTGGACCGGACCTTCAGTAATGCTGGCTTACGCGCTGGCTGGCGGTATTTTGTATTTGGTAATGCGCGCTTTGGGTGAGATGTTGTATGTTCATCCAATAACCGGTTCTTTTGCTGATTTTGCTAGTGAATACATTCATCCAGTGGCAGGGTACTTAACAGCTTGGAGTAATGTTTTTGAATTTTTGTTAGTTGGTATTAGTGAAGTTATTGCTGTTGGTCAATATTTGCAGTTTTGGTGGCCACATTTTCCAACTTGGCTAGCTGGTTTAGTTGTGATAGTGACTTTATGTTTAGCAAATTTAGCCTCAGTTAAGGCTTATGGTAATTTGGAATCTTGGTTTGCGTTGATTAAAGTTATCACGATTATTTTTATGATTATTTTAGGTTTATTGGTCATTGTTTTAGGTGTTGGTAATCATGGTCAGCCCCTAGGCATCAGCAATTTGTGGCGCCACGGGGGCTTTTTTACTGGTGGGTGGAAAGGATTTTTCTTTTCGCTATCTTTGGTAATTGCCTCTTATCAAGGTATTGAAATCGTGGGTATTACCGCTGGTGAGGCGCAAGATCCTAAGCATAGCATTGTTAAATCAATTCAATCATTGATTTTTCGAATTTTGATTTTTTATGTAGGTGCTATTTTTGTAATTGTGTCCATTTATCCTTGGAATGAATTAGGCAAAATTGGTTCACCTTTTGTCCAAACTTTTGCGAAAGTTGGTATTACTTTTGCGGCAGAAATCATTAATTTTGTAGTCTTGACGGCGGCCTTATCAGGTTGTAATTCAGGAATTTTTAGTTCTAGTCGAATGCTATATACTTTGTCGAAAAATGGTGATTTGCCACGTGCATTTACTAAGATATCTAAACATAAAGTACCTTATTTGACAGTTATTGTTATGTCACTTGGCATTTTAATAGGCATGTTATTGAATGAAGTTTTGCCAGTCATATTGCATACATCAACCAACGCTTTTGTGCTAGTTTACAGTTCGAGTGTGTTACCGGGGATGATTCCGTGGTTTGTGATTTTAATTAGTGATTTGCGTTTTCGAAAAAAACATGCCAACGAGCTTATTAATCATCCGTTTACAATGCCGGGTTTTCCAATAACTAATTATATAGCTCTTGGTGGGCTTTTAATTACTTTAATCTTTATGTTCGTTAATCCTGAAACTCGTATTTCTATCATTATTGGTTTAGGTTTTGAAATAATAATGTTTTGTATTTATTTTACTAGACAACATCTTCAACGCAATTAAAAAAAGACCTTAAGGTCTTTTTTTAATTATAAGCTGGTTGTGGGAAAAGTTGGTTAATAGCTGGGAGTAAGAGATTGAGTAACAATTTATAACCTTGTTTATTGAAATTGACACCATCATCACGTAAATATTTTTGCGGTTTAGCATTGTCTTGCATTGCAAATAAAAGATTAATAAATGGTATCTCGTATTTTTGTGCTGTGTATTCAGCGGCCAAAGTAAATTGTAATTGACGAGGCCAGCTCAGCTGAGGCTGCTTTTGATAGTCGCTGAACGGTGGTGATAGAAGAATTATTTTTGATGAGCCAATTGTTTCAAATAAGGCGCTAAGATTACGCGTAAATTGTCCCGGTTTAATTTCTTGAATAGTAGAAACATCATGCACGCCAAAGCCAAGTACGACCAGATCGGCATTGAGACTAACAACATCACGTTTCACATGTGTTAAGGCATTGCTTGTTTTGTGACCGGGGATTGAGCAATTAACTACTTGAGTTTGCGGTAAAGCTTGCTGTACTAAATTAGTAAAGTAATCCGAAACTTCTTGATCATAGACGCCACCTAAAATATCATCACCAAATAAAACAATATTGGTCATTGTTAACCTCCAATTTATGATTGATGTGATAGCGTTTAAATATTTGATATAATCAACATCAAGTTATCTTTTCATATTAATAATAACATGGGAGCAAGTAGAGTGATGCAAGATTTTATCAACTATAATGAGTATTCACGGCAGGAATGGTCACAATTTCACGGTGCCTACTTCAATAATATTAGTGATGAGGATTTAGACAAGATTAAATCTGTTGATGATCAAGTTTCTTTAGCAGATGTGCAAGAAATATATACCCCGTTGAGACATTTGATTCATGTTTATTTTCATAATTATCAGCAATTATCTCTGGCTAAAGCTGACTTCTTGGGAAAAAAGCCACATAAAGTGCCTTTTATTATTGGCATCAGTGGTAGTGTGGCCGTGGGAAAAAGTACAACTGCACGCTTGTTGAAAGTGATGTTACAAAGAGCATATCCGCAGTATAAAATTGAACAAATGACAACAGATGGTTTTTTATACCCTAATGAAGAGTTAGAACGTCGAAATATTTTGGCGGACAAGGGTTTTCCATGGAGTTATGATAATGAAAAATTACTGAATTTTTTGGAAGCTGTTAAAGCTAATCAAGGTTCGGTAACTTATCCTAGTTATTCACATATTATTTATGACATTGTACCTGATCATCTTAATGAGCTGCAAAATCCCGATATTTTGATTATAGAAGGGATTAATGTTTTACAATTGCCGCAAAATCAAAATTTATACGTCAGTGATTATTTTGATTTTTCTATTTATGTTGATGCTGATCCCCAATTAATTGAAAAATGGTTTATTCATCGATTTGAAGGTTTCTTAATTGAAGAAAACAAAAATCCTAATCCTGACAATTTTTATTACCAATTTACAAAGCAACCATTGGAACAAGCATTGGCTACGGCTCATCAAGTTTGGCGTGATGTGAATTATAATAATTTAGTGAAATATATTGCGCCGACGATGAATCGTGCAGATTTAATTTTGCATAAAACTAAACATCATAAAATTGACCATGTTTTACTCAAAAAATATTGATTGATTTAAGTTCTTAATAAACATCAAGTGTCTACAAACTCATCGAAAAATTAATCTGATATACTACATTTGGTATCTGTGAAATTGAGACTACAATATATGTATGACGTATGGTATCATAATTAGTGCTTTTTATAAGGAGGACAAACATGATGATAGTTTTGAGTGGCATGATTGGTGCTGGCAAAAGTAGTTTGGCAACAATTTTGTCAGAGCATTTAGGAACACAAGCTTTTTATGAACAAGTTGATGATAATCCTGTGTTGCCTTTGTTCTATGCTGATCCTAAAAAATATGCTTTTTTATTGCAAATCTATTTTTTAAACAAGCGTTTTGAGTCAATCAAGCTTGCTTTATCTGATGATAATAATGTGTTAGACCGTTCCATCTATGAAGATTCATTATTTTTTCATATGAATGCTGATATGGGACGGGCCACTAGTCAAGAAGTGCAAGTTTATGACGAATTGTTGGATAATATGATGCAAGAATTACCGTATGCTGCTTATAAGAAAGCGCCTGACCTTTTAGTACATTTAGACATTTCTTATGAACGTATGATGGATCATATTAAAAAGCGTGGACGTTCTTATGAGCAACCAGAAAATGATCCTACTTTAGTAGATTATTATAAAAATCTGTTATCACGTTATGATCAGTGGTACGAAGATTATCATTATAGTCCGAAAATGCGAATTAGCTGTGATGAACTTGATTTTGTCGAAGACGAAGCTAGCCGACAAAAAGTGTTAGAATTAATTGATGCTAATTTGGCAAAACGGAACTTGCTTTAAAAATTACTTTTTAGACAGTTTGGTAGCTCCGAAAAATACCTGTCTTAAAACAAAATGATGGAGGATTTAACTTGAAAAAATATTTCCAAAAATTTACGACACAAGATTGGGTTGTTAATGCCCTGTTAGCTGCTGTTTATGTTGTGCTAACAGTTACTCCACCCTTAAATTCATTGGCTTTTGGTAGTGTACAATTTCGAGTTTCCGAAATGATGGTCATGTTGCCTTTTTACAATCGAAAGTTTATTCCAGGACTTACTTTAGGCTGTTTTATTACGAATCTTTTTAGTCCGACCGCAGCGGTGGATATTTTTGTTGGTACCTTAGCTTCTTTGCTAGTTTTTTTACTTATTATTCATCTGCGGCATGGTTATTGGGTGCCACTGATTGCGGCATTCATTAATGGAGTAGTTGTTGGTGCTGAGATAGGGATCATGACACATATGCCATTTAATGCGATGCTTTTATCAATGTTATATATTTTTATAGGTGAATTTGCTGCAGTATTTATTGGATACTTATTATTCACAGTATTAATGCGTAATTCACAAATTGCTAAAGTCATCCAAAAACGTTGAGACTATCTTTACTAGATGGTCTTTTTTTGTGGACTGATAGGTTTTGGATATTTGTTTTGTTATAATATTAAATATCAATCTAATTTAAGGAGCGTTAAGGGATGAACATTGGAATATTTACGGACACTTACTTCCCGCAAGTCAGTGGTGTTGCAACGTCTATTCAAACCTTAAAAAGAGATTTAGAAAGCAAAGGCAATACGGTTTATATTTTTACTACGACTGATCCACATGTTGCAAAAGATGCTGTAGAACCTAACATTTTTCGTTTGGGTAGCTTGCCATTTATTTCTTTTACTGATCGGCGAATTGCTTATCGTGGAATGTTTCACGCCTTGAAATTAGCTAAAGAATTAGATTTGGATATTGTGCATACACAAACTGAATTTTCTTTAGGTTTGATTGGTAAATTTGTCGCGCACAGTTTGAAAATCCCGTGTGTGCATACGTATCATACGATGTATGAAGATTATTTACATTATGTCTTGAATGGTCATTTATTAAAGCCTTATCATGTTAAGCAAATGTCCAAATTATTTATTTCTGGCATGTCAGGTGTGGTGGCTCCTAGTCGCAAAGTTTATGCAACTTTACGCCGTTATGGCATTAATACGCCAATTGAAATTATCCCGACTGGTATTGATTTTTCGACCTTCCAAGAAAAAAGAGATGTGCTAGCTTTACGGCATAAATTGCATCTTTCGGAAAATAATTTTGTATTATTGACTTTGAGTCGAATTGCTAATGAGAAAAAAATCGAAGTTTTAATTGCGCAATTTCCTATTATCCTACAAAAGTATCCTAATGCTGTTTTAGTTATTGTTGGTGGAGGTCCTGATATGGCTGATTTAGTTAGTCAAGTCAGTGAGCTCAATTTAACAGATAAAGTATTATTTGTCGGGGAAGTCAATCACGATGAAGTCGCGCCTTATTATCAAATGGCAGACTTATTTGTCTCTGCAAGCGATACTGAGTCACAAGGTTTAACTTTCATTGAAGCCATGGCTACTGGATTGCCTTGTGTAGTTCGTTCCAGCCCTTATACTGATGAATTATTTGATAATGTTTCATTGGGGGTTACTTACGAGTATTCAGAAGATTTTGCGGCAACAGTGCTTTCATATTGGATAGCTTTGCAAGATGCTGATCCTGATGAAATTCGTCAAAATAAATTACACGAAATTTCAGCCGATTGCTTTGGTGAGCGAATTTTGAATTTCTACCAAGATTCTTATAAGTATTTCTTGCGTAAAAAGTTAGCGAACGAACCTTTGAAGGGTGGACAATATTACGATGATTAATATTACAATGTTTTCATCGGCGCAAAAAGTTGCTGGTCAAGGTGTGGGTAGTGCTTATGCAGAATTAATGAGCTTGTTGCAGGACTATTTAGCAACAGATTTTGATGTTCAGGTGAATAAGTATCGCCGCAGTGATATTAGTCACTATCACACGATTGATCCACAGTTTTTTTTATCAACTTTTTCCAAAAAAAGGGGTCGTAAGATTGGTTATGTTCATTTTTTACCCGAAACTTTGGAAGGCAGTTTAAAAATTCCTCGAATTTTTAAAAAAATAGTTTATAAATATGTAATTGCTTTTTATAAGCGCATGGATCAATTAGTGGTAGTTAACCCTAGTTTTATTCCTAAGCTGACCGCTTACGGTATTGATCCTAAAAAAGTTACGTATATCCCAAATTTTGTTTCTAAACAAGCTTTTTATCCAGTAACAGCAGAAAAACGGCGCCGGATCAGAGTTAAATTAAAACTAAAACCGACTGATTTTATGATCTTTGGTGATGGTCAAGTGCAAAAGCGTAAAGGTGTAGATGATTTTTATCGCTTGGCTGTAAATAATCCACACTTGAAATTTGTTTGGGCTGGTGGTTTTTCTTTCGGTAGAATAACTGCCGGCTATTCTCATTATGAACAGATGATTCAAGACGCACCGGATAATTTATTGTTTACCGATATCATTCCGCGTTCTGAATTGAATGAGTATTTAAATGCTGCTGACTTATTTTTGTTGCCATCATTTGATGAATTATTTCCGATGTCAGTTTTGGAAGCATTTAATACACAAACTCCTGTTTTACTGCGTGATTTAGACTTATATCAGGCTATTATTGCTAATTATTACGCGCCTGCTACAGATTATGAACAAATGAACATCATAATTAACCAATTAGCACAAAATCCATTACAATTAGCTAATTTAGCGTCAAAATCTAAAGCAGCTGCAGATTATTATTCAGAAGAACATTTGAGTGAAATTTGGCGTGAATTTTATGAACAGCAGGCAAACCAAAATGAGGTAGCACATGAGTCGTAAAAGTATATGGTCAACTTTAGTGATGTTGATTATTGGGGTGAGTGTTTTTGCTTTTGAAATGCGTAATACTAATATGCATACGCTTTGGCAACAAGCACTAAAAATTGATGTTTTCTGGTTAATCATCGCTTTTTTAACTATGTTATTGTCCTTTTTTTGCGAAGCTTTAGTCTTGAAAGTCTTATTGCAAGGGCGCAAAGATGAAATGAAACATTGGTGGAATATTTTAAGAATTCCGTGGATCCAAGCTTTATTTAATGCTATTACGCCTTTCTCGTCAGGCGGTCAACCGGCGCAATTAGTGGCTTTAACGCAATCAGGAGTAGAAATTGGACGTGGCAGTTCAGTATTGTTGCTGAAATTTATTATTTATCAAACAATTGTGTTGGTTAATTTTATTGTGGCTATGATTTTCCAATTTAGTAATGTCATGCAACATTTTGCTGGTTTAGCTGTTTTAATTGTTGGTGGCTTTATAATTCATGTGTTCACGATTGGTCTTTTGTTGATGATTATGTTCTACTATAGGTTTACGCGCGGGCTAGTATTGGGATTTATGCGATGTTTAACGTTTTTTATTCGGACGCCTAAGGCGCAAACTTGGATAGATCGAGTAGCTAACAAAATTGATAGTTTTTATCGTGAAAGTTTAGTTCTCAAACAAGAAAAAAGAAAAGTTATCATTGCTTCTATGCTGACTTTTATGCAATTATTGTTTTATTATTTAGTGGTTTATTTTACTTTGTTAGCCTTACATGTAAATCATGTCAACATGATAGATGTTTTAATTATGCAGATTATGATTGTTATGATTACATCTATCTTTCCTGTACCTGGAGGAACTGGAGGTGCTGAATACAGTTTTAAAGCATTATTTTCACAGTACATTTCTTCATCCAGCAAATTAGTGCTAGGAATGTTTATCTGGCGATTTATAACTTATTATTTAGGGATGTTATTAGGTATTGTGGCGATAGCTTTTAAACCAATAAATGAACGCACAAGGCGCTTGACTAGTGCGCGGAGGAAAAATTATAAATGAAGAACCTTGGAAACAAGATACGTGATCGGCTGAATACAAAATTAGGCTTTTTTACATTATCTGTAATTTTATGTTGGATTAAAACTTATTTTATCTATTTAACTAAATTCAATTTGGGTGTCAAAGGTAATATGCAAGAATTTTTGCTATTTTTGAACCCACTTCCAACAACTATTTTGTTGTTGGGGATTGCTTTATATATTAAAGGTCGAAAATCTTATATTTACATGTTAATTATTGATTTAATAACTTCAATTTGGTTATTTGCAAATATTTTGTATTATCGAGAATTTTCTGATTTTTTGACGCTTACTTTAATTAAAGGTTCCAGCTCCGTATCTAATAATTTAGGAAAAAGTATTTTAGGAATTACACATCCGACTGATTTTTTGGTGTTTTTAGACGTCTTGCTATTGATTGTTTTATTGCTGACAAAATTCATCAAAATTGATGTTACTCGTTTGACTTTTAAGATACCAATATCAATTACGATGATTGCAGTTGTAGGTTTTGGCATCAATTTGACGATGGCACAACAAGATCGTTCGGGTTTATTAACTAGAACTTTTGATAATAATTATATTGTTAAGTATTTGGGTTTAAATGCTTATTCAGTTTATGATACCGTGAAAGCTGCTAAAACTAGTGCAGTTAAAGCTAACGCGGACAGCTCCGATATGAAAACTGTTAAAAATTATATTAATAATAATCGTGTAGCACCTAATGTCCAGTATACGGGTATTGCTAAAGGTAAAAATGTATTTGTGATCCATTTAGAGAGTTTTCAACAGTTTTTGATTGATTTTAAATGGGATGGTCAAGAAGTTACACCTAATATCAATAAACTCTACCATTCCCAAAATACTTTGAGTTTTGATAATTTTTTCAATCAAGTTGGTCAAGGTAAAACTGCCGATGCTGAACTAATGATGGAAAATTCACTCTTTGGTTTACCTGAGGGAGCAGCTATGGTGACTGATGGGACTTCGAATACTTTCCAAGCTGCACCAGCAATTTTGAATCAGCATGGTTATACAACTGCTTCTTTTCATGGTGACGTGCCAAGTTTTTGGAATCGAGACAACACTTACAAATCTTGGGGATATGATTATTTCTTTAGTGAGAATTATTATAAGCAGAAAAAGGACTATAACATTGGTTATGGAATGAAAGATAAGATTTTTCTGAAAGATTCAACTAATTACATTCAGCAGTTGCCACAGCCGTTTTATGCCAAGTTGATAACTGTTACAAATCATTACCCTTATATGCTGGATAAAAAGAATCAGACAATCGATAAAACCGATACTGGCGACAGTACGGTGGATGGATATGTACAGACAGCACATTATCTAGATCAATCAATTGGCGAGTTTATGGACTGGTTGAAAGCTACTGGCATGGACAAAAAGAGTATGGTTGTCTTTTATGGAGATCATTATGGTATTTCTGGTAATCATAAAAAGGCTGTTGCTAAGCTGCTTGGTAAGAAAAAATTTGATGATTTTGATAATGCTCAATTTCAGAGAGTGCCATTTATGATCCATATGGATGGATTGCAAGGTGGTATTAATCACACTTATGGTGGCGAAATTGATGCTTTACCGACTATTTTGAATTTATTGGGCGTTTCCAATAGCGATACAATTCAATTTGGTTCTGACTTATTGTCTCCACAACGTTCGCAGCTAGTTGCATTTAGAAACGGTGATTTTGTGTCGCCACAGTTTACTAAAGTTAACGGTAATTACTATGACACGAAAACAGGTAATCCTGTTAAAGATTTAACATCTGATCAAAAGAAATCCATTGATCAAATGACTAATCGTGTCGATACTGAATTATCGTTATCAGATAAAGTGATAACAGGTGATTTATTGCGATTTTACACGCCTAAGGGCTTTGCTAAAGTTAATAAGAAGAATCATACGTATTCTAAAACTAAGTCCTTGAAACGCCTTAAAGAGCAAGATAAAAAGAGTAAAAGTAGCATGTTAAGGCAAAACAATAATAAATCTTCAACAGATTTGTACCATACTGATGCACCAGAATTATCAAATTAATTTTTAAACATCGAACAATGATATAAAGTTCGATGTTTTTTTATTATTTTGATAAAAAGTACTTGCCAAAAGGACGAAAAGTTGATAATATATCATTTGTTGTCAGCGAGACAGACACAGGCGTTGAAAGAAACGCAAACACTTCTAAAAAAAGTTGTTGACATGTGATCGTTGAGATGATATAATATGAGAGCCGACGCAAGTCGACGAGCAACAAAGTAGACCTTTGAAAACTGAACAAAGTTTCTTTTAAGCAAAGTGCAGGGTTCACAAGAACCTGTCAATTAAGAGCAATAAAGAAGACAAGAACGCAAGTTTGAGTCTATGAGTCACAAACTAAAAATGAGAGTTTGATCCTGGCTCAGGACGAACGCTGGCGGCGTGCCTAATACATGCAAGTCGAGCGAGCTGAGCTAACGGAATACCTTCGGGTAGGAAGATAGTAAAGCGAGCGGCGGATGGGTGAGTAACACGTAGGTAACCTGCCCCAAAGCGGGGGATAACAACTGGAAACAGTTGCTAATACCGCATAAACCTTTTGGTCACATGGCTAGAAGTTGAAAGACGGTTTCGGCTGTCACTTTGGGATGGACCTGCGGTGCATTAGCTAGTTGGTAAGGTAACGGCTTACCAAGGCAATGATGCATAGCCGACCTGAGAGGGTAATCGGCCACATTGGGACTGAGACACGGCCCAAACTCCTACGGGAGGCAGCAGTAGGGAATCTTCCACAATGGACGAAAGTCTGATGGAGCAACGCCGCGTGGATGAAGAAGGTTTTCGGATCGTAAAATCCTGTTGTTGAAGAAGAACGTATTTGAGAGTAACTGCTCAGATAGTGACGGTATTCAACCAGAAAGTCACGGCTAACTACGTGCCAGCAGCCGCGGTAATACGTAGGTGGCAAGCGTTGTCCGGATTTATTGGGCGTAAAGGGAGCGCAGGCGGTTTTTTAAGTCTGAATGTGAAAGCCCTCAGCTTAACTGAGGAAGAGCATCAGAAACTGGAAGACTTGAGTGCAGAAGAGGAGAGTGGAACTCCATGTGTAGCGGTGAAATGCGTAGATATATGGAAGAACACCAGTGGCGAAGGCGGCTCTCTGGTCTGTTACTGACGCTGAGGCTCGAAAGCATGGGTAGCGAACAGGATTAGATACCCTGGTAGTCCATGCCGTAAACGATGAGTGCTAAGTGTTGGGAGGTTTCCGCCTCTCAGTGCTGCAGCTAACGCATTAAGCACTCCGCCTGGGGAGTACGACCGCAAGGTTGAAACTCAAAGGAATTGACGGGGGCCCGCACAAGCGGTGGAGCATGTGGTTTAATTCGAAGCTACGCGAAGAACCTTACCAGGTCTTGACATCTCCTGAAAGCTGTAGAGATACAGGGTTCCCTTCGGGGACAGGAAGACAGGTGGTGCATGGTTGTCGTCAGCTCGTGTCGTGAGATGTTGGGTTAAGTCCCGCAACGAGCGCAACCCTTGTTACTAGTTGCCAGCATTAAGTTGGGCACTCTAGTGAGACTGCCGGTGACAAACCGGAGGAAGGTGGGGACGACGTCAAATCATCATGCCCCTTATGACCTGGGCTACACACGTGCTACAATGGATGGTACAATGAGAAGCAAACTCGCGAGGGCAAGCAGATCTCTTAAAACCATTCTCAGTTCGGATTGCAGGCTGCAACTCGCCTGCATGAAGTTGGAATCGCTAGTAATCGCGGATCAGCATGCCGCGGTGAATACGTTCCCGGGCCTTGTACACACCGCCCGTCACACCATGAGAGTTTGTAACACCCAAAGCCGGTGGGGTAACCCTTCGGGGAGCTAGCCGTCTAAGGTGGGACAAATGATTAGGGTGAAGTCGTAACAAGGTAGCCGTAGGAGAACCTGCGGCTGGATCACCTCCTTTCTAAGGAAAATAACGGAAGCACTTTGTAGAAACTTTGTTTAGTTTTGAGAGGTCTACTCTCAGATGTAAGTTGAAGAAGATCACGTGTCGGGCCTATAGCTCAGCTGGTTAGAGCGCACGCCTGATAAGCGTGAGGTCGATGGTTCAAGTCCATTTAGGCCCATTCAATTTGTATGGGGGTTTAGCTCAGATGGGAGAGCGCCTGCTTTGCACGCAGGAGGTCATCGGTTCGATCCCGTTAACCTCCATTGACAGGAAACTGTCGATGTTAGTACTTTGAAAACTGAATATTAAGAGAAAGAAACAGAAAACACCGAGAAACTGCGAATCGAGAGATTCAAGAAGAAACGAATTATTGTTTTAGTAAGGTTAAGATGATAAGGGCGCACGGTGGATGCCTAGGTACTAGGAGCCGATGAAGGACGGAACGAACACCGAAATGCTTCGGGTAGCTGTAAGTAAGCGTAGATCCGGAGATCTCCGAATGGGGCAACCCAGCTAGAGTAAAAGCTAGTTACACCTTAACGAAAGTTAAGAGTGAGGTAAACGTGGTGAACTGAAACATCTAAGTAGCCACAGGAAGAGAAAGAAAAATCGATTTCCTGAGTAGCGGCGAGCGAAATGGAAAGAGCCCAAACCAAAGAGCATGCTTTTTGGGGTTGTAGGACTGGGACATGAGAAAGTCAAAGATAGCAGAATCAGTTGGGAAGCTGAACCAAAGATAGTGACAGTCTAGTAAGCGAAATCAGAGACACTCTACCAGGATCCTGAGTACGGCGGGGCACGTGAAACCCCGTCGGAAGCAGGGAGGACCATCTCCCAAGGCTAAATACTCCCTAGTGACCGATAGTGAACAAGTACCGTGAGGGAAAGGTGAAAAGCACCCCGGGAGGGGAGTGAAATAGATCCTGAAACCGTGTGCCTACAAGTAGTCAGAGCTCGTTAAAGAGTGATGGCGTGCCTTTTGTAGAATGAACCGGCGAGTTACGTTTGCGTGCAAGGTTAAGTTGAAAAAGACGGAGCCGAAGCGAAAGCGAGTCTGAATAGGGCGAAGAAGTACGTAGACGTAGACCCGAAACCAAGTGACCTACCCATGTCCAGGTTGAAGGTGCGGTAAAACGCACTGGAGGACCGAACCCACGTAAGTTGAAAATTGCGGGGATGAGGTGTGGGTAGCGGTGAAATTCCAAACGAACTTGGAGATAGCTGGTTCTCTCCGAAATAGCTTTAGGGCTAGCCTCGAGGAGAGGATCGTGGAGGTAGAGCACTGTTTGGACTAGGGGCCCGTCATGGGTTACTGAATTCAGATAAACTCCGAATGCCATAGATCTATACTCGGGAGTCAGACGGTGAGTGATAAGATCCATCGTCGAAAGGGAAACAGCCCAGATCACCAGTTAAGGTCCCAAAATCCATGCTAAGTGGAAAAGGATGTGGAGCTGCATAGACAACTAGGATGTTGGCTTAGAAGCAGCAATTCATTTAAAGAGTGCGTAATAGCTCACTAGTCGAGTGGCTCTGCGCCGAAAATGTACCGGGGCTAAGCATGGTACCGAAACTGTGGATGTGCACGTAAGTGTATGTGGTAGGAGAGCGTTGTAAGCACGAAGAAGCCAGATCGAGAGGACTGGTGGAGAGCTTAGAAGTGAGAATGCCGGTATGAGTAGCGCGAGATCAGTGAGAATCTGATCCACCGGAAGACTAAGGTTTCCTGGGGAAGGCTCGTCCGCCCAGGGTTAGTCGGGACCTAAGATGAGGCCGAGAGGCGTAATCGATGGATAACAGGTTGAGATTCCTGTACTAATCAGTTTTGTTTGAACAATGGAGGGACGCAGGAGATTAACGTGAGCATGCAGCTGGAAAAGCATGTCCAAGCAGTGAGTCTGGGAATGAGTCAAATGCTTATTTCTAAGGACGAGCTGTGATGGGGAGCGAAATTAAGTAGCGAAGCACGAGCGTCACACTGCCGAGAAAAGCTTCTAGTTAGAAACTGATTACCCGTACCGCAAACCGACACAGGTAGTCAAGGAGAGAATCCTAAGGTGAGCGAGAGAACTATCGTTAAGGAACTCGGCAAAATAGCCCCGTAACTTCGGAAGAAGGGGTGCTGGTGTAAAAGCCAGCCGCAGTGAAAAGGCCCAAACAACTGTTTATCAAAAACACAGGTCTCTGCAAAATCGTAAGATGACGTATAGGGGCTGACGCCTGCCCGGTGCTGGAAGGTTAAGAGGATGAGTTAGACTTCGAGTCGAAGCCCAGAATTGAAGCCCCAGTAAACGGCGGCCGTAACTATAACGGTCCTAAGGTAGCGAAATTCCTTGTCGGGTAAGTTCCGACCCGCACGAAAGGCGTAATGATTTGGGCACTGTCTCAACGATAGACTCGGTGAAATTATAATACCCGTGAAGATGCAGGTTACCCGCGACAGGACGGAAAGACCCCATGGAGCTTTACTGTAGCTTGATATTGAATTTTTGTGTAACATGTACAGGATAGGTAGGAGCCATAGAAATCGGTACGCTAGTATCGATGGAGGCAATGGTGGGATACTACCCTTGTTATATGAAAGTTCTAACCCACGCCGTTGAAGCACGGCGGGAGACAGTGTCAGGTGGGCAGTTTGACTGGGGCGGTCGCCTCCTAAACAGTAACGGAGGCGCCCAAAGGTTCCCTCAGAATGGTTGGAAATCATTCGTAGAGTGTAAAGGTAGAAGGGAGCTTGACTGCGAGACAGACAAGTCGAGCAGGGACGAAAGTCGGGCTTAATGATCCGGTGGCACCGTATGGAAGGGCCATCGCTCAACGGACAAAAGCTACCCTGGGGATAACAGGCTTATCTCCCCCAAGAGTTCACATCGACGGGGAGGTTTGGCACCTCGATGTCGGCTCATCGCATCCTGGGGCTGTAGTCGGTCCCAAGGGTTGGGCTGTTCGCCCATTAAAGCGGTACGCGAGCTGGGTTCAGAACGTCGTGAGACAGTTCGGTCCCTATCCGTCGCGGGCGTAGGAAATTTGAGAGGATCTGTCCTTAGTACGAGAGGACCGGGATGGACATACCACTGGTGTACCAGTTGTCTTGCCAAAGGCATCGCTGGGTAGCTATGTATGGAAGGGATAAACGCTGAAAGCATCTAAGTGTGAAACCCACCTCAAGATGAGATTTCCCATTCAGTAATGAAGTAAGACCCCTCAAAGAAGATGAGGTAGATAGGTTGCGCGTGGAAGTGTAGTGATATATGGAGCGGAGCAATACTAATCGGTCGAGGGCTTAACCAAGCAGTGAAGGTGAAGAATTATCTTAATATTCAGTTTTGAGAGGACTAAGGTTCTTTCAGAAGAGAAGAGAGCAAGTGTGGTGGCGATAGCGAGGAGGAAACACCTGTCGACATGCCGAACACAGAAGTTAAGCTTCTCAACGCCGAAAGTAGTTGGTGGGAAACTGCCTGCGAGGATAGGTCGTTGCCACGCTTTATCTTTTTGGAAGATTAGCTCAGTTGGGAGAGCGTCTGCCTTACAAGCAGAGGGTCACAGGTTCGAGCCCTGTATCTTCCATTGAGTCGCTAGCTCAGTTGGTAGAGCAACGGCCTTTTAAGCCGTGGGTCGTGGGTTCGGGTCCCACGCGACTCATTAATGCGGGTGTGGCGGAATTGGCAGACGCGCTAGATTTAGGTTCTAGTGTCCTTTGGACGTATGGGTTCAAGTCCCTTCTCCCGCATTTGTATTATATTTATTGGTTATAGTTATTATCATGCCGACTTAGCTCAGCTGGCAGAGCATCTGTCTTGTAAACAGAGGGTCGGAGGTTCGAATCCTCTAGTCGGCATTGCGGAAGTAGTTCAGTGGTAGAACATCACCTTGCCATGGTGGGGGTCGCGGGTTCGAATCCCGTCTTCCGCTTTACATTGTAATAACGCCGGGGTGGCGGAACTGGCAGACGCACAGGACTTAAAATCCTGCGGTAAGTGATTACCGTACCGGTTCGATTCCGGTCCTCGGCATTATAATGTTGCACCCATAGCGCAATTGGATAGAGTGTCTGACTACGAATCAGAAGGTTGTAGGTTCGACTCCTACTGGGTGCATTATTTCGGGAAGTGGCTCAGCTTGGTAGAGCACCTGGTTTGGGACCAGGGGGTCGCAGGTTCGAATCCTGTCTTCCCGATTAGCATTTTGCTATATTGGCGGTGTAGCTCAGCTGGCTAGAGCGTCCGGTTCATACCCGGGAGGTCGGGGGTTCGATCCCCTTCGCCGCTATAGTCGGACCTTTAGCTCAGTTGGTTAGAGCAAACGGCTCATAACCGTTCGGTCGTAGGTTCGAGTCCTACAAGGTCCATTTTGGGACTTGTATTTAAGTTATAAAATAATCGCGGGATGGAGCAGTCTGGTAGCTCGTCGGGCTCATAACCCGAAGGTCGTAGGTTCAAATCCTGCTCCCGCAATTTGGTCGCATGGTGTAGTTGGTTATCACGCCTGCCTGTCACGCAGGAGATCACGGGTTCGAGTCCCGTTGTGACCGTTAAATGGCTCGGTAGCTCAGTCGGTAGAGCAATGGATTGAAGCTCCATGTGTCGGCAGTTCGATTCTGTCCCGCGCCATTGACATAAAGATTATTGCGGGTGTAGTTTAGTGGTAAAACCACAGCCTTCCAAGCTGTTGTCGCGAGTTCGATTCTCGTCACCCGCTTTTGGGCCTATAGCTCAGCTGGTTAGAGCGCACGCCTGATAAGCGTGAGGTCGATGGTTCAAGTCCATTTAGGCCCATTGGAGAAGTACTCAAGTGGCTGAAGAGGCGCCCCTGCTAAGGGTGTAGGTCGCGCAAGCGGCGCGAGGGTTCAAATCCCTCCTTCTCCGTTTCATTTGTTTTTTGGAGGATTACCCAAGTGGCTTAAGGGAACGGTCTTGAAAACCGTCAGGCGTGTAAAAGCGTGCGTGGGTTCAAATCCCACATCCTCCTTTATAAAATAATCGCGGGATGGAGCAGTCTGGTAGCTCGTCGGGCTCATAACCCGAAGGTCGTAGGTTCAAATCCTGCTCCCGCAATTTGGTCGCATGGTGTAGTTGGTTATCACGCCTGCCTGTCACGCAGGAGATCACGGGTTCGAGTCCCGTTGTGACCGTTAAATGGCTCGGTAGCTCAGTCGGTAGAGCAATGGATTGAAGCTCCATGTGTCGGCAGTTCGATTCTGTCCCGCGCCATTATGGAAGGGTAGCGAAGTCTGGCTAAACGCGGCGGACTGTAAATCCGCTCCTTCGGGTTCGGTGGTTCGAATCCACTCCCTTCCATTAAATTAGGGATATAGTTCAATGGTAGAACAACGGTCTCCAAAACCGTCGATGTGGGTTCAACTCCTACTATCCCTGTTAATACCTTGGCGGTATTGGTGAAGTTGGTTAACACACCGGTTTGTGGCACCGGCATACATGAGTTCGAGTCTCATATACCGCCCTTTTATTTTTGGGTTATAGCCAAGCGGTAAGGCAACGGACTTTGACTCCGTTATGCGCTGGTTCGAATCCAGCTAACCCAATTTGTTTGGCGGTATAGCCAAGTGGTAAGGCAGAGGTCTGCAAAACCTTTATCACCGGTTCAAATCCGGTTACCGCCTTTGGCTTGTTTAGCCAAGTATTAATTTAAGTTATTATTTTGCCGGTGTGGCGGAATTGGCAGACGCGCTGGATTCAAAATCCAGTTCCCGTTAGGGAGTATCGGTTCGACCCCGATCACCGGTATTATTGTGTTTTATGTAATCCTAAGAAGTTATGCTAATGTAGCATAGCTTCTTTTTTTGTATAAATTATCTTTAAAATAAGTCTATATAGTTACTAGGTTATATGTTGATGAATTTATATTTTTAATAAAGTTAGTTAAATTATTATCACTGATTAAATATAATTCATGCATTGCCCGTGTAGCAATTGTATATAATATCCCTTGGTCTCTACTGGTTTGATAGTTTGTTTTGTTAATGGAATACCCTAAAACAGCATCAAATTCTAATCCCTTTGCTAAATAAACAGGTAGAATAACTAATCCCTTTGGAATTTTGAGAGTTGTCTCTTGCAAAAGAATATGTGGAATAATTAGTTGTTGATTCAAAGCTTCAGCTTGCTGCTTTGTTTTAGTAATTATTGCGACAGTGCGTTGGTGTTTTACGAGTTTCTTAGCAATTTTTTGTGTGGTATTTATTAAATCGTTGGTTTGAATGACTTGAGGTAGCATACCTGTCCGATTAAAAGCCTGAATTTGTGAATCTGTGTGAACAAATTGACTAGCAAACTTGGTAATGCTAGCTGTGGCGCGGTAACTTTGATTTAAGGTTAATAGAGTTGTTTTTTTCTTATTGAATAAATTAGCAAGATTTTGAAAATGATTGCTTGGCAAACTTTTAGATGCATATACGTTTTGCTCAATATCGCCTACCAAAGTTAGCTTGGCATCAGGGAAAGATTGGTGAATGTAAGCTAACTGCATGTAAGAATAATCTTGCATTTCATCAATAAATAAATACTTGATTTGATGGTTTTGTCCCTTGCCGGTAATTAAATTGCGTAAAAACAAAATGGCTGTGGCATCATCTAAATGTAAATAATGTTTTTCCAATTCATCTTGAATCTCTAAAATCATCTCATTCCAGGATAAATCGGCAATTTCTGCTGGTTTGCTTTTAGTTAAAACTTTGGTATAAGTTTGATAAATATTTAAAAAATGGTCATTATAAATAGCATCGTACAATGGCAGATAATGTTGTTTCAAATAATAATTAGTTAAAGCTTTTTGTTGCTGCATTAACGGAGCATCTGCCAACTTATTAGCTATAATAGCTTTTTCGTATACATCATCACTTATATTGTCAAGCTCTTGTGCCAACCAATCTGTTTCTGCCTGTTGTTTAATATGTCGTTTTAAATTTTGAATTAATTTATTTTTTGTTTGAAGATATTTATCACTGGCTAACAAATTATGTGGTAGCTGTTCATAAATATCAGTAATTTCTTGCTTAGAAAAAATTATTTCGCCCTCAAAATAAAGATTATTAAACGTCGGTGTCTGCTTAGTAGTACGAAAGTTATTTAGCACTTTCACGAAATCAGTACTTTCTTTATATTGCTGAATGATTTTAGTAGTGTTGTCCATTTGAGCTTGATCTTGCTCAAAACGAGCGAAAAGTGTTTGTACTTGGAGGCCCTCTAAGCGATGTGTCAACAAATCATTCAAAGTAATTTGTCGCATGTTGCGCTCGCCGAGGCTGGGTAAAACCTTTGCAATATAACTAGAAAATAAATGATTAGGAGAAAATAAAATGATTTGCTCCGATTTGAGATTTTGGCGACTATGGTATAGCAAATAAGCAATACGCTGCATAATTGTGGAAGTTTTGCCTGAACCGGCAGCTCCTTGTACTATTAACACATCGGCAGTTGTGTCGCGAATAATTTGATTTTGCGTACGCTGAATAGTTGCAACAATGTTCTTCATTTGGGCAGAGCTAGCTTGTCCTAAAGCATTTTTTAAAATTTCATCACCAATTGTTTCATTGGTATCAAACATGTTATTTATTTGACCGTTGGAAATTGAAAATTGACGTTTGCGGTTCAGCTTAACGGTTTGCTGACCGTCTGGTGTAGCATATTTGACGGCTCCTAGATTGCCATTGTAATAAATGGCGGCAATTGGTGCGCGCCAATCATAGACCAGAAAATCATCATTATTACTTAAGGAAGCGACACCAATATATAAAGTATCATTTTCACTATTTTCGGTGATATCGATGCGACCAAAATAAGGTGAACCCGATAATGTCTTTAAATTACGCTGTTTATTGCTCAAAATTTCTTCATTACTTACTGCGCTGGAAAGTAATTGTTTTTGTTGCTGTGTGGTGGCGTAAGTTTCTAAAATATCATCAGCTTCAATATAGTTAGCTCGCGTATTGGAACCGTAATTTTTTTCAACTTGCTGGCGTTCTTTTTGCGCTGATTGTAGTTGACTTGTTATATCGTTGAGTTGTTGAGTGATAATTTGATCAACTTTATGAACCCTTTTTTGTTCTGCAATGCGTGAATTGTCAGGAAAATTCATAGTTACCTCCTAGTTTAGTTCGCTTAAAACATTCTACACTTTGCGTTTAAAATGATAAATCATTTGTCACTGATTATTGACTATGAATATCATAATTTGTCAGAAAATTTTTGGTAAGCTAATAAAGTGTGTTAAAATACCTGTGTATATTTTTGAAAATGGAAATCAGAAACTGACTGTTTGCTGTAAAGTCAGCCAACTTTCAAGAAGAATTGGAATAATAAGGCTACGTCCTATATACGTTTAAGTGGTAGATTTTTCTACAAAGCAGGTGGCACCACGGCTTAGTCGTCCTATTGCAGTCAAAGCAATAGGACTTTTTATTTTGGAGGATAATATGGCAAAACATACAATTTTGACGGCGGATCGCCCGACTGGTAAGTTACATTTAGGACATTATTTGGGTTCACTAAAAAATCGGGTTCGCTTACAAAATAGTGGTGAATACGATAATTTTATTATGATTGCGGATATGCAAGCACTGACTGATAATGCACGTAATCCACAAAAAATTCAAGCCAGTTTAATTGAAGTAATGCTAGATTATTTAGCAGTGGGGCTGAATCCTAGCAAATCAACTATTTTTGTTCAATCACAAATTCCAGCTTTAAATGAACTGACGATGTATTATTTGGACTTGGTAACTTTAGCACGGTTAAAGCGCAACCCAACAGTTAAAACAGAAATCAAGCAGAAGGGTTTTGGGGAAAGCGTACCGGCAGGATTTTTGACTTATCCAGTTAGCCAGGCTGCTGATATTACTGCTTTTAAAGCTGATACTGTACCTGTTGGCGATGACCAAGAGCCTATGTTAGAACAATCTCGCGAGATTGTCCGTTCTTTCAATTCGATTTATCGAACTAATGTTTTAGTAGAGCCTAAGGGCTTATTTCCACAAAAGGGACACGGTCGTTTGCCTGGCTTAGATGGTAATGCCAAAATGAGTAAGTCCTTGAACAACGCCATTTATTTATCAGATGAACCAGAAGTGTTGCATCAAAAAATAATGCGCATGTACACTGACCCTAAGCACATTCATGTTGCCGATCCAGGTCAAATTGAGGGCAATATTGTTTTTGAATACTTGGATATTTTTGCAACGGATCAAGCTGAAGTGACATCTTTAAAACAACAATACCAGGCTGGTGGTTTAGGTGATGTTAAAGTTAAACGCTATTTAGAAGAAGTTTTAAATGCGGTCTTGACTCCAATTCAAAAAGAACGTAAGCATTATAGCCAAGATATTGGTGAAGTGTACCGTATGTTACAAAAAGGTAGCTTGCATGCTAATGAGGTGGCAAATCAAACTTTGCAAGAAGTACGTGCAGCCATTGGTGTTAATTACTTTGATAATAAATAAAAAGGATTGCAGATTTTGATATCTGCAGTCCTTTTTATTATGCAATATGCAACAGTAAACATCAGATAACACTTGACACATGGTATCAAAAGTCTAAAATGTTCAATGCTGGTTGTTGAAGGAGGGATTTTAATGAATGGCGAAAATTTTATACATTTTAGCGTAATTTTATATCGCTCCAAGAAAAAAATCATGCAATATTTGTTGAAAGATTATAACTTGAATTATTTTGACGGTATGTTGATGTTAGAAGTTTTGCATACACCTGGCGTTAGCCAACAGCGCTTAGCAAAAATAATGTTAGCTAATGAGTCTGGTGTGGCACGTGGATTAAGGCATTTAGAAAAAAGTGCTTTTATTAATCGTCAAGAAGATCCGGATAATCGGCGTCGTAAATTAGTTTTTCCGACAACAAAAGCCAAAGATTTTTACCATTCTTTCAATAAATTAGTTAATTGGTGGAATCAAAAAATTTTTAAGAATTTTTCCAATCAGGAAATTGAATCTTTGATGGATTTGCTTCAAAGAGTGGAGAATGCTTGGAATGAACTAAATGTACCAGATTTTATGAATGAAGAAGAGGTGTAGTTTATGAATAGTACTATTGATAATAATGGCAAACATTTTAATCGTTTGGCCATGGTTATTACATTGTTATGTGGGACGTTTTGTACGGTTTTAAATGGGACTATTTTGGCAACAGCGTTTCCAACTTTAATGAAAACTTTTGATATTTCTGCAGCCACAGTGCAGTGGTTAACTACAGGATTTATGTTAGTGAACGGAGTTATGATTCCTATTAGTGCTTGGTTGAGCACACGGATTAATTCTAAAGTATTGTATATTTTTGCGATGAGTACTTTTCTAGTAGGAACAATTATTTGTTATTTTGCTAATAGTTTTGGCGTTTTACTTAGTGGACGTTTGATTCAAGGTGTGGCTGTTGGTATTACTATGCCTTTGATGCAGACGATTATGTTAAGTGTATTTCCCAAGGAAAAGCGAGGCATGGCCATGGGGCTAGGCGGTCTAGTAATTGGTTTAGCACCTGCCATTGGTCCTACTTTATCTGGCTGGGTTATTGACAATTGGACTTGGCGGGACTTATTCAGCATTATTATTCCTATTGTGGCATTGGTATTGATTGTCAGTTTCTTTACAATGCGTCCGGTTTTGAAAACACAGGCTAGCTCAATTGATTTTGTTTCTATCTTGGAGTCGACCATTGGTTTTGGTGTTTTGTTATATGGTTTTTCAGCGGTTGGTGATAACGGATGGGGTTCCCCGAGCGTGTATGTAAATATTATTATTGGTTTGATTTTTATTGTTATTTTTGGTTTTCGACAATTGCATTTAGATAAGCCTTTTTTGGAGTTGCGAGTTTTTAAATCTCATGAATTTTTACTAGCAGCCATTTTATCGTCGGTTACGAATATGGCAATGATGGGCGTGGAAATGATTTTGCCTTTATATTTGCAAACTGTCCATGGTTTATCTGCGTTTCATTCAGGACTAGCTTTATTATTAGGAGCCTTGATTACCGGGATTATGAGTCCTATTACGGGTGCTGCTTTTGATCGCTTTGGTGCAAAGAAATTGGCTACCACGGGAATGTTTTTCTTGACTGCGGGAACGATACCATTCTTATTTTTAAATGAACACACATCAATTACTTATATTGTTGCGCTTTATACTTTTAGAATGTTTGGAATTTCGATGGTTAATATGCCTGTTACTACTTCAGGAATGAACGCTTTGCCTTTCAATTTAATCAGTCATGGAACGGCAGTTAACAATACAACACGGCAAGTTTTTACTTCAATGGGAACAGCTATTTTAATTAGTGTGCTGACTAATGTTACCAATATGACTAAACCAGCACACAGTTTATTAAAGTCAGCACCGATTGATTACAAGAACAAAATGATGAGCGCCACACTTTCAGGTTATCATGCAGCTTTTGCAGTAGCTGTAGTACTTTGCTTCATTACTTTTTGTTTGTCATTCCTCCTGAAAAATAAGCAAACTACAAATAATGCTGATGAGGAGGTTATTGCAAAATGATTATTATATTATTAGCATTATTCACCTTTATAGCCTACTTAGGTGGTGTCTATGTAAAAAATAGATCACTTAGCAATGTTATTCGAATTATTGGAGATCTTTGCTTAATTGTTATTTTGTTTTTGATTGTACGCAATGATAACTATCACTTGGGTATGCAAAAAGTTACCAAAACAAAAACCACTTATATTTCTGCTGTTGCGCCTAACAAAGAGTTGCCGATGTTAATTTATAAGCAATTAGGTACTGATGGTAAAGATAAAATTTATCTTTATAAAAATGGGAATAGTAATAAGATACAACATACTAATCCTGATAAAACAATTAATCGTGTTAAAATTACTAAACAAAAACCCCGTCTAGTCACTCAAAAACGTGTTTGGCAATACCAAAATAAATTTAGTAGGTTGATGTTTGGCATTGCGAAAAACGACAATCATCATATCCAGACAGTAAACACTTTTTATGTGAATGCTAATTGGTTAGTGGCATCTGATAAGCAAATGAAAAAATTAAACAAAGTTTTCAAAGATCCTGCTAAGCAAAAGCAAATGGAATCTGAAATTGAACAAAAGGTTATGGCGGATTTGTTACAGGCAAAGCAACAAAATCCACAGTTAAGTTCTAAACAGCAAGACAAGTTAATTAAGCAATTAACTGATAAGTACCAGTCACAAATTATTAAGAAACTGCTTAACAATTAAAATTATATTTACTAGACAATACATCTTGGAGGCAATTTTTGGCTGTTGAGATGTATTTTTTGGAATGAGGTTTTGATGAGTAAAAAAAAGCAAAAACAAAATTCTGGTTATAAGTCGTGGTGGATTCTACTTGTTTTAGTGATTGCTATCTTATTTGGGAATAGCAATACTTCAATTAAAGATTTTTTAGCGCATTTAGGCAATAATCAGCCCACAGAACAGATAGCTAATAGTGAACAACTGACTAATTTAGTATTTGATATTCAGAAATATCCACAAAATTATGTAATTTTAAATAATAATCAGCCACAATTTTCGACGCAAACTAAAAATAAAATCCAACAAATCAAGTCTAATTTAAATCAGTATATAAATGAGTCAGATGATCAGCAAGATACTCAATATCATGGATTTGATCATCTGGGACGAACCCAGCAAGTAAGCAGTTTTGTGCGTTATAAAGATGTGGTCAAACATTCATCTAGTGTTATGAAACGACCAGCTTTTCCAGAATCTACTAAAGTTTCTGGAGAATATCTAGATGGTATATTTGATAATGCTGCAAATCAATGGCAAGGTCAGCAGTCTAATAATCAAATAGTTCAATTGGCTAATTATCATGGCTATCTTTATAATAAAAGTCATTTATTGGCATGGTCTTTAGGTGGATCTATGAGTAGCGAAAATGTTATTCTAGGAACACGAGCACAAAATGTGGGCACTAATCAGCAAAATAATCCCGGTGGTATGGCTTATACAGAAACTAAGGTGCGCGACTTTTTACGTCAACACCAAGATGATACTGTATTTTATCAAGCCACTCCTTACTATAAGGGTAATGAGCTAGTGGCACGTGGTGTTCAAGTACAAGTGCAATCAATTAAAAACCCTAGTGCATTGCATTTAAATGTTTGGACATTTAATACTCAATCTGGAGTGACTATTAATTATCAAAATGGTCAAGCCAATGTTTAAAATAACGGAGGATGCCTGGTGACCAAGTTAGCGTTAATTGATATTGGATCTAATTCTATCAGGATGGCAATTTATCAAATTGAGCAACAACAAGTAAAAGAATTTCAGCGTTACCGTGAGTTTGTGCAGCTAGCCAAAAATATGACTACAGATGGCTGTATTAATGCGGATAACTTTCAAGCAGGCATTGCAGTATTAGTTCGATTTCGAACTATTATTCAACAGATGAACGTAACAAATTTGAAAGCTATTGCAACGGAAGCTGTTCGTCAAGCTAAAAATCAGCGTGACTTTTTAGTTGCTGCTCAAAATAAAGCTGCTATCAAAATTAATGTCTTAACTGGTCAGCAAGAAGCATACTACGATTATTTAGCAATTAAAAAGGTCGTTTCTAAGCGAGATTTTTTGTTTTTAGATACCGGCGGTGGCAGTTTTGAATTGTGTGTCGTGCACAATCGTCAATTAAAACAAGCCGGTTGTTGGCCTTATGGTGCTGTTAAACTATATGATAAGTTGTCCCAACCAAATTGTTTAAGCCGCCAAGCTAAATCAGAATTGACTAATTTATTACGGCATTGTTGGCATGAAATTAATGGTTCTAATATTAGTGATTTGGTGGTTATTGGTGGTGTTCATCGCTCTTTATTTGAAGTTATGCAGCTACCTTTTAATACATGGCAGGAAAGTTTGCCCATTTTGCGCTGGATTGAAAGAATTCAACACAATAATTTAGCAGCTAATTCAGCCTTATCAAATATGGAATTTTCGCGGGCACCCTTTATGCCAGTCGGCTTGATGCCTTTGAAAAATATTATTGAACATTTTGCAATTCAAAGAGTGTTATTTTGCCCTTATGCCTTAAGAGACGGTGTTTTAGCAGAATTTATGCATCAAAGAAATAAATAAAAACAACCTCAGAAATTTTTCTGGGGTTATTTTTATCCACGGTAAGGTAAAATTAATTTTTGATGCTCTATAATATGACCATTCATCGCATGTTTTAGCTCATTTAACCAAAAACCATCAGTAAGATTTAACTTTTTATCCAATGCAAAAATACGTAATTCGTATAAATGCAATCCTTGTGGTGGTGTAGGACCATTGAAATGCTGGTTAATCTTTGGATTAGTTTGTCCAATCAATGATCCTGCTGTTGAATTTTTACCTTGCAAGAAGTTAAAGGTTGGGTGTTGGCTAGCATCTTCTGGAATTTGTTGAATATCTGTAGGAATGTTAGCTGCGGTCCAGTGGATCCACTCAAAACCACAAACCGGAATCGAATCTGGATCTACAAGTGTCAATGCTAGAGATTGAGCTAACGGATTAATATTATTAATTATTATCGGGAAAGAACGCAATGGATAATGTTGTTGTGCAATATCAACAGCTGCAGCAAATTTACCATATTTTTTAGGCAATTGACCATTTTGTAAAGTAACATTAATTTCCATTAGTAAGACCTCTTAATTTATCTGTTATAATCGCGCTAGGTATTTAATTTTTGAAAATAAATCAGCTGTAATTATAGCAATCTAGGTGAAAGAAATGCAAATAAGCGAATTTAGTTTAGCAGTACAACAATTATATCAACAAGTTAAAAAGAAATTTTCTAAAGAAATCCATATTGATTTAAATGATACTAGGCAATCTTGGCTAGCTTTTGATCAGTCAGGGCATCGAATTGATGAAGCAGGCAACTTGCAGATCCGTCTGGTGCAGTCTGCAGATTTGAACTTTACGTTGGCCCATGAATTGCGTCACATTTTATTGGAATTGGATTCTGCAGTGGCAATTTATTTTCCAGTAACAACTACTAACCCACAATTAGACCAGCAAATTAAAGCTACTGCTATATCTTTGATTGGTTGTGTGGAACATGTTTTATTAACTAAGCAACAACGGCAAACGAAAGAAATTACGCTGGAAATAGAGCAGTTGTTTTGCGCAGGGGTTCAACAAAAGTTACCTGACAAAGAACAACAAAGTGATTATTTTGTATTTAGTGTTTTAGTTTTACTAGATAGTCTGGTCTTTAGTGAAGGACGTGATTTAAATCAATGGCAAGTTGCTTATCCAAAAGCCTATCAAGCAGCTAATAAAATGTATCAAGATATTTTGCAACCTGCTAAAGTGGAACAAATAACAGGGATGCGCCGAACAATTGTTAAATTATTGCAGACTTTTAATCAGTTTTTAGCAAAGCATCATTACCAAGAACTGCCATATCAGGATTTTGTGGCGATACAACCAATTTTGAGTGCACGTCAGCTGCGTTTAAATGTTGACCAAGTTTTCAAAATTAAGCATCTAACCTATCTATCTTTGGCAACGCGCCAACCGGCTTATGTTTTAGTAGGTGCTAATGATGGTCAGTTGGTAGGCGATTTACATTTAGATGCAAAAAATGTGGATACGCCACAAGGCTATCTAGCAATTTATCAACAAACGATACAAACTTTTTTACAGCAACAAAAACTTAGTTATCAACTACGTCCTGGGGGGTAAAAAATAATGGAATTACAGCAATTAATAGATCAAGCTAACTTTGTAACTTTTATGACTGGTGCCGGAGTGTCTACTGCTTCGGGAATTCCGGATTATCGCTCACAAACTGGTGTTTATGCAGGAAAGCAAAATGCTGAATATCAACTCAGTCATGATAATTTTGTGAATCATCCGCAAGATTTTTGGGAATTTGTCAAAACTAATCTGTATTTTCCAGAAGCTGAACCTAATGTTATCCATCAAAAAATGGCTGATATTGCACAACGAAAAGGTATGATTATCACGCAAAACGTTGATGGTTTAGACAAAAAGCTGCAAAATGAAAATGTTATTGAATTTCACGGCAATATTTATGATACTTATTGTACCAAATGCCAGCAACCGGTAGCTTGGCAACAATATTTGCAGAATTATCAACATGAAAATTGTGGTGGTTTAATTCGCCCGCATGTAGTTTTATACGGTGAAGGAATCGCTGAACAAGCTGTACAACAATCAGTAGCTGCAGTGGTAAAAGCTGATTTATTAATTATTGTCGGTACTAGTTTTCAAGTGTATCCATTTGCTGGTTTATTGCAATATCGAACTCCAAATGCGCGCTTGGTTGCTATTAATAAAACACCATTAGAGGTCGGTATTAATGACGTGATGATTACCGGTGATGCAGTGGACGTATTTCGACAAATAAATCTTGATTAATTGCAGATTAATCGGCAAACATTTCGCACACGTAGGTTCAATGCTATAATTTAAACAATGATAGAGGAAGTGGGGCACATAATATGTCTGACCGAGAAACATTTTATATAACGACACCAATTTATTATCCATCAGGTAAGTTAACAATTGGTAATTCTTACACTACAGTGGGTGCTGATACGCTAGCGCGTTATAAAAGATCACGTGGCTTTGATGTTTTTTTCTTAACTGGTACTGATGAACATGGTCTTAAGATTGAAGAAAAAGCACAAGCACAAAATATTGATCCCCAAACTTATGTGGACAAAATGGCAACTGATATTAAACAATTATGGCAATTGCTGGAAATTTCTAATGATAATTTTATTAGAACTACTGACCAGCAACATGTGCAAGCCGTGCAAAATATTGTACAAAAACTGATCGACAGTGGTGATGTTTATTTAGGAGAATATGTTGGCTGGTATTCAGTTGATGATGAAGAATATTTTACTGAATCACAGCTAGCGGAAGTTTATCATGATGATTCTGGGCAAGTGATTGGTGGTAAGGCCCCTAGTGGACATGAAGTTCAATTAGTAAAAGAACCTTCTTATTTCTTCAAAATGAGTAAATACGCGGATCGATTGTTGCAGTATTATGAAGATCATCCCGAATTTATTCAACCGGAAAGTCGCAAAAAGGAAATGATCAATAATTTCATTAAGCCCGGTTTGGAAGATTTGGCTATGTCACGAACAAGTTTTAGTTGGGGTGTGCCAATCCCCAGTGACCCTAAACACGTCGTTTATGTATGGGTAGATGCGTTATTGAACTATATTACCGCTTTAGGTTATGGTACGGCTGATCAAAGTAAATTTAATCGATACTGGCCAGCTGATGTACATTTTGTTGGTAAAGAAATTGTGCGTTTTCACACTATTTATTGGCCAATCATTTTGATGGCATTGGATTTGCCATTACCAAAACAAATTTTTGGACATGGTTGGTTGCTGATGAAAGATGGCAAAATGTCTAAATCTAAGGGAAATGTGGTTTACCCCGAGATGTTAGTTGAACGTTATGGCTTGGATCCATTGCGTTATTACTTGATGCGAGCTATTCCTTTTGGCAGTGATGGTGTATTCACACCGGAAGATTTTATTCAGCGAATTAATTATGATTTAGCTAATGATTTGGGCAACTTATTGAATCGAACTGTTTCGATGATTAATAAATATTGTGCTGGTCAAATTCCTGAATTGCAATTGAAGCAGACGGACGTGGATCAAGAATTAGAAGATGCTGCAGCTCAAACTATTGCAGGTTATGATAGTGCCATGGATAAATTTCAGTTTTCGACTGCTTTGGATATTACTTGGCAATTTATTTCACGGGCTAATAAGTATATTGATCAAACAAGTCCTTGGACATTGGCTAAAGATGAGTCTCAAAAAGCACGCTTAAATAATGTGATGGCACATTTAGCTGAAGCTTTGCGGATTATCGCTATTTTGATTAGTCCGGTGATGACACATGCGCCACAAAAGATTTTTACACAACTTGGTTTTGGACCGAACGATATGAAGAATGTGGCTTATGGTCATTTACCGCAGACTAAAGTTGTCGAAAAGCCTACACCAATTTTTCCACGATTAGATATGGATGAAGAAGTGGCTTATGTTAAGGAACAAATGAATCAACAACAAAAAAAAGCTCAGGTTGCTGGTACTTTGAAAACTTCTAAATCTGCAGCAACTAAAGCGCAAGCCGATGAGGATAATGTAAAAAAAGCAGAGATTCAAATTGATGATTTTGCTAAGGTGCAGATTAAGGTTGCCCAAATTTTGGCAGTGGATAAAGTAAAGGGCGCTGATCGTTTACTACAATTTAAATTGGATGTTGGTGAAAGTAAACCGCGCCAAATAATTTCGGGTATTGCTACGTATTATCCAGATCCGCAAGTATTAGTAGATCAAAAAGTTTTAGCAATCACTAACTTACAACCGCGCAAGATGCGTGGACAAATCAGCTCAGGCATGTTGTTATCTGCTGAACATAACGGTCAAGTCCAATTAATTACAGTAGCTGAAGATTTAGTTAATGGATCAAGTGTTGAGTAGAAGGTGACTATGAAAATTTTTGATACACATACGCATTTAAATGATGATCCTTTATGGGATCAAGTGCCAGATTATTTGCAAACAGCTGAGCAGTTATCCGTGGATAAAATGGCAATTGTAGGCTCTAATCAAAAGTTTAATCAGCGTGCTGTGCAGTTGGCTCAACAATATGCTAATTTGTATGCGGTGATTGGGTGGCATCCTGAAGATGCAGATGCTTATGATGAACCAGCTTTAAGTGAACAATTGCAACAAAAAAAAGTTGTGGCGATTGGTGAAATTGGGTTGGATTATCATTGGGAACAAAATCCTAGTGCTAAGGAACAGCATGCTGTGTTTATTCAGCAACTAGAATTAGCACAACAAAATAGTATGCCAGTCAATATCCACACTCGCGATGCTTTAGCCGACACTTATGAAATATTACGGCAGCATCCTGTGGCTCATGGTATGATTATGCACAGCTTTAATGGAAGTCTTTATTGGCTGGATAAATTTTTGGAATTAGGTTGTTATATTTCTTACAGTGGGGTTGTCTCATTTAAAAATGCACCAGAAGTACGTCAGGCCGCTTTACAGACACCGCTAGACCGAATTTTAGTGGAAACGGATGCACCCTATTTAACGCCAGAACCTCACCGTGGTGAGAAGAATCAACCTGCTTATGCACATTATGTAGCGCAGGCAGTTGCACAAACAAAAAATATTCCGTTAGCCACTTTAGCACAAGCGACTTGGGAAAATGCACACAAGGTTTATCAGGTAAATGACAAAAATTAAAGAAGTTATTGTAGTAGAAGGTCGCGATGATACAGCGCGCTTGCACCAAGTTTTGGGCGACGTAGATACCATTGAGACTAATGGTTCAGAAATTAGTGATCAAACCATTGAATTGATTAGAAAGGCTCAAAATAAACGTGGAGTGATTGTAATTACGGATCCTGATTTCAATGGTGAACGGATTAGGCGCAAAATTGTAGCTGCTGTTCCGGGAGTCAAGCAGGCTTTTTTGCGTCGACAAGATAGTGTTCCGTCTAGTCGTCGCGGTAGCCTTGGCTTAGAGCACGCTAGCAGTTCTGTAATTAAAAAAGCTTTATCAGCCTTGTGGACAACTACGACTACGGAAAATGCTGCAATTACAGCACAAAACCTAATTGATTGTGGTCTAGTAGGGCAAAAACAGTCTAGGCGCTTGCGCGAGTTAGTGGGCGATATATTGCATATTGGTTATGCTAATTCTAAGCAATTTCAGCGACGCTTGGCCATGTTTAAAATCACGTTACCCCAGCTGACCAAAGCTTTACAGCAAGCAAAAGAGGAATTACATGACAGTTGAAAAATTTGACATTGCAGATCCAGTACGGACGCGAGCAATTTTAGAAAAGTATCGAATTCGTCCGAAAAAAAGTTTAGGGCAAAATTTTTTGAATGCACCGGTGGTAATCGATCAAATTGTTGACAGTGCGCAAATTGGATCTACGGACATTGTTTTAGAAATTGGTCCAGGTATTGGTGCTTTAACGCAGCAATTAGCCAAAGTAGCCCACAAAGTTTTTGCATTTGAATTGGATCAAAATTTATTACCAGTTTTACAAGAAAATTTAGCAGATTATTCTAATGTACAAGTGATTAATGCAGATTTTTTGCAAATTGATTTGCGGCAATTCTTTACAAAAAATGATTTACAAACGAAATCTATTAAGGTAGTAGCCAACTTGCCATATTATGTTACAACACCCATTTTATGGCATTTGTTGAATGCACAAGTTTCCTTGCAGCGATTAGTATTAATGATGCAAAAAGAAGTGGCAGAGCGTTTAAGTGCCCAACCTAATCATCGAGAATACGGTGCTTTAAGTGTTGCTGTACAAACCAAGACTGAAGTAGAAATTACGCAAATTGTGCCACGTTCAGCATTTGTACCCCAGCCTAATGTTGACTCGGCAGTTGTTAGTTTTGATCTAACAAAAAAGCCAGATTATGGTATTCAAGATACTGAATTATTTATGAAAGTGGTTAATGCGGTATTTAAGCAAAAACGCAAAAATTTGTGGAACAATTTAATTAATTTGGTTGGTAAAACAACTGCTAATAAAGAACAGTTACAAGAAATATTTGATCAATTACAGTGGTTGCACCAAGTTAGAGCAGAGCAATTATCGATTGCTGATCTAGTTAAATTGGCTAAATTATTACACGCTACCAATTTAGTATAAATTATTATTTATAATATATTAATTGAAATTTGTTTTGTTTAATGGTATAATCAAGCAACAAAGGGGTTGAGTTTATGCCGGCAACATTTGCTTCGATTAAAAATAAGTTGGATAATCACGTGGGTGAAAGCATTACTGTAATTGCTCAAGTTGGTCGCAAAAGGGTAACTCGTCGCCATGGCAAGTTAGCGGAAACTTTTCATTCTGTTTTTGTCGTTGATCTAGATCAGACAGAAAATTCTTTTGAACGTGTTTCATATAGTTATGCTGATTTGTTGACAAAGTCAATTGAATTAACTTTTGAATAGGAGATTGTCGCAAAGACAATCTTTTTTTATGTTTAAATTAGCTTTCAAGTCAAATAATGTTTAAATTATCAGGTATAATTAGCAATAAATTGATTATTAAGTAGGTATTTATTATGAAAGTGCGACGTAGCGAACGTTTAATAGACATTACCAATTACTTAAAGGCACGTCCGCATGAATTGGTGCCTTTGACTTTTTTTGCTAAGAAATATCAATCTGCCAAATCATCAATCAGCGAAGATATCACGATTGTGAAACATGCCTTTTTAAGGAATAATATTGGTTTAATTCAAACTTTACCCGGCGCTGGTGGTGGTGTTTTATATACGCCAGGTATTAACCAGGCTACTGCTAATAATTATTTGCTGGATTTGCAACAGCAATTAGCTGATCCCCAGCGGATTTTACCCGGAGGTTATCTTTATTTATCGGATATGTTAGGAAATTCTGCAGTATTGAAAAAAATTGGTCGCTTAATTGCTACGCAGTATGCAAAAGACAATATTGATGTGGTAATGACGATGGCTACTAAAGGGATCCCGATTGCCCAAAGTGTTGCAAGTTATTTGAATGTGCCATTTGTGATCGTACGACGCGAATCCAAAATTACTGAAGGTCCTACTTTAAGTGTCCACTATGCTTCTGAATCTGCACATCATGTTGAAAAAATGGAACTTTCTAAGCGAAGTTTGCTGGTTAATTCACATGTTTTAGCTGTAGATGATTTTATGAAGGGTGGCGGTACAATTAAAGGAATGACGAATTTAATCCAAGAGTTTGAAAGTGATTTAGTTGGTGCTACCGTGTTAGTGGAAGCTAAAGATGATGGCAATCCAACTTTTGATCACGGGGCTACGGCATTATTTAATGTCAGTGGTCTAGAAGAAGCGCAACCAGAATTACAAGTTAATCTAGGAAATTATCTGGAACAAGTTGATTTTAGTCTCTTTGAAACAACAAATTATTGAGCGCTATAAATCAATAATGTATGATTATTATGTAAAAGTAAAAATGAAATTGAAGGGAACAAGTAATGGCTGATCGTTTTACCGTGATTTTGGCGGCAGGTAAGGGAACCCGCATGAACTCACAATTGTATAAAGTATTACATCCAGTTTGTGGACGAGCTATGGTTGACCATGTTTTAACGCAAGTTGAAGCTATTTCGCCCACGCAAGTAGTTACTGTGGTTGGCTTTGGTTCAAACGGCGTCCAAGATTTGTTGCAGCAAAGAACCGAGTATGCTTTTCAACAAGAACAATTAGGTACTGCCCATGCTGTTTTGCAAGCAGAAGATATTTTGGGTGACAAAACTGGGACAACATTAGTGATTAGCGGTGACACACCGTTGTTCACTGCACAAACTTTACAGGACTTATTTGCTTACCATGAACAAAATAAAGCTGCAGCGACAGTTTTGACTGCAAAAGCTCCAGATCCTTTTGGTTATGGGCGTGTTTTGCGCAATGATACTGGTCAAGTTACGCAAATTGTAGAACAAAAAGATGCTACGGTTGAACAACAAGCAGTTGCAGAAATTAATACTGGTGTTTACTGTTTTGATAATCAAAAGTTGTTTGCATATTTACATCAGGTCAATAACGATAATGCGCAAGGCGAATATTATTTACCAGATGTAATTGGCTTGATGCAAGCAAATCAAGATAAAGTAATAGCTTATCAAATGCCTGATTTTACTGAATCTTTAGGGGTTAATGATCGTGTAGCATTGGCGCAAGCTAACCGTATTATGCAAGCGCGGATTAATGAAAAACATATGCGCGCTGGTGTTACTTTTCAAGACCCTACTAGTACAACAATTGATATCGATGTTCAAATAGGAAATGATACTTTGATTGAACCCAATGTAGTGCTAAAAGGTAAAACTAAAATTGGTTCAGATTGTTATATTACCAGTGGTTCACGGATTGTGGATTCTTGTTTGGCTGATCATGTGCGTGTGGTGAGTTCGACTTTAGAGCAAGCTACAATGCACAGTTATAGTAACATTGGACCAAATTCTCATCTGCGTCCACTGGCTGAAATTGGTGAGCAGGCTCATATCGGGAACTTTTGTGAAGTAAAGAATGCTTTGATAGGTCCGCGCAGTAAAGTGGGACACTTGAGTTATGTAGGTGATGCTACAATTGGCAGTGATGTTAATATAGGCTGTGGAGTAGTTTTTGTTAACTATGATGGTGTTCAAAAATTTCATACCCAGGTCGGTGATCATGCTTTTATTGGTAGTAATGCTAATATTGTGGCACCAGTCACAATTGCCGATCATGCTTTTGTAGCGGCAGGTTCGACCATTACGGCTGATATTAACCGTCACGATATGGCGATAGGTCGGGCTAGACAAGTTAATAAGCCTGACTATTGGTCTAAGTTGCCTTTAGGACAAGATCCTGATTGGAATTAATGTTTTTGGTCTAGTAATTAAATATTTTATGTATAGAAAGTTGAGAAACGATGTCGATAATGAGCTCTGGCAATCATATGAAAATCTTTGCTTTAAATTCTAATAAGCCTTTGGCTGGAAAAATTGCTAAAGAAGTGGGGATACCCTTAGGTAAATCTTCGGTAAAACGTTTTAGTGATGGGGAAATTCAAATCAACATCGAAGAAAGTATTCGTGGTTCAGAAGTTTTTTTGATCCAATCAACAGCTGATCCGGTCAATGACAATTTGATGGAATTATTAATTATGATTGATGCTTTGCGTCGTGCTTCGGCAGCGATGATTAATGTGGTGATTCCTTATTACGGTTATGCGCGGCAAGATCGTAAAGCTCGAGCACGTGAACCTATTACTGCAAAATTAGTCGCTAATATGTTACAAAATACTGGTGTGGATCGTGTGTTGGCATTAGATTTACATGCAGTACAAATTCAGGGCTTTTTCGATATTCCTGTTGATCATTTGAACGCGTCTCCTTTGTTGGCTGATTATTTCCTAGAAAATAGTTTGGAAAAAGATGCTGTGGTTGTTTCGCCTGATCATGGTGGTGTTGTTCGTGCACGTCGATTAGCAGAATTTTTGAAGGCGCCTATTGCAATTATTGATAAAAGACGACCGCGTCCCAATGTGTCAGAAGTTATGAATATCATCGGTGATGTTAAAGATAAACGTTGTATCATTATTGATGATATGATTGATACTGCTGGAACCATTTCTTTGGCTGCTGAAGCTTTGAAAGAAGCGGGTGCTAATGAAGTTTATGCTTGCTGTACGCATGCTGTTTTGTCCGGTCCAGCAATTAAGCGCCTAGATGATGCGCCGATTGAGCAACTTGTGGTAACTGATTCAATTCAAATACCAGAAGAAAAAAAGATTTCTAAGATGGTGGAAATATCAGTAGCTCCATTGCTTGGGGAAGCGATCAAACGGATTTATGGCAACGAACCAGTTAGTCCATTATTCCAAAATCGTTTTAAAAGACATTAAATATTTGCTTACTATGTAAAATAAAAAACGACAGAATTTAATTATTCTGTCGTTTTTTGTTATCTATTATAAAATAGGACCAGCGTTGGAAGTTGTGCTAGCCTCAATTGTTTGAGTATCTTTTAACACATAGTTATAAGGTGGTTGCCAAGTAACAGGATTAAATCCTTGTTCGATACCATTATCAAGTAATAAATGATCATTGAAAAGGGTCTGTTTCATAGTTAAATTAGTAGCTTTGAAATTTTTGATAATGTTCTTTTGTTTCATTTTGGCAATATTAATTGCATTATTTTCTGCGAGAACTTGGGACTCAAAGCCAGCACCAATGATATATTTAGCTTGATAACCGGATTGATTAGTATTTGTAAAATAATTATTGAACAAATGAACTTGACCAAAGCGTACGCGCGGTTGACGTTGGACAATATCCTCAAAAATATTATCATTTAAAGTAACATGCAATTTGCCGCGATCAGAAGTTTTGGAATCACTGTTTCCAATTAGCATCGTTTTATCATGGTTAGTAATTTTACTATTAGAAATAGTAATATAATCGGCACCATTAACAATATCCATCACACCATCATGATGTTGATATTTACGACCAAAATATTTTTCTGATTCACTGTCAGGATGTTTACCATCAGTAAAATAATTGTGATCTAACCAAACTTTTTGCGCACCTTTGATTGTGATGCTGTCATACTCAGAGTTCCAATTACCGAATTCATCATCGGTAGGATCCCATTGTGGGAAAAAGTCGTATGGTGTCTCAAAAGAGATGTTACGGATAATAATATTGGTGCTATTCTTCAAATTCAGATTGCCACCATCAATTGCGGCATTGTTGATGCCAAAAATAGTTGTATTAGAAGGAATGTTCACTGTGATTTGCTTATTTTGATTTTTTTGAGAACGATAACGCGCTTCTTCTAATTTACCACTAGGAACTTTATCATAGCCCCAGTTTTGTGGATCATAGGCTTTTAAATAATCGGGCAAATTGTAATCAGGATCCGCATAGTCGTCGGCTGTTAATTCACGTCCTTGACTATCGGCGTTCATATTGATTTTACCATCGACAACAATCAATAAGTCTTCACCATTTTTATTTTTTTTCAATGCCTTGACTAATTGTTCACGATTACGTACGACAAAAGTATGCTTAGTGTCGGCTTGAAAGCCACCAGTAGTACCAGAGGCAAAACCATTGTCTTTGCCTGCAATTTGTCTAGCTTGTTGATTAATAGCCGGTTCTAGTGTATCTGCTGCGGCAACCTTGTTATTTGCCAGTGTAGCACTACCAGCTAAAAAAATAGCTGCTGTAAGCCACAATTTTTTGAATTTGATCATTGTGATTATTCTACCTCTATCCTTATGTCTGAAATTGGGTGCATTCATGTGATTGTACCTAATTGGAGCTCTAATTAAGCGACAAATGAATCATCATAAATAATTAATAACTTTTATTGTTAATAATTATTGGTCATACATCAAATGAAAAAATCGGGTGCCTATAATCTCCTTTCTGTAATTGATAGGTTTTTGCTTATTGTTAAGATGGGAATTATGATAATCATCAAGTTAGCAATAAGTAAAGCGACCAAAAGTTATCATCACAATAACTATTTTACTATAGTTGAATATCAATGTTTAGTATAATTTATTTTATGAAATAAATTTTTATTACTTATATATGTTAATTGTTGCTATTTTTAAGTTCGTCACGGATTTCTTGTAAATATTTGACCGATAAATCATCATTGCTTGGTGCAGCAGATGGCTGAGGTTTTTTGATTTTATTGATTGCTTTAACTATTAAGAAGATCACAAAAGAAATAATTAAAAATTCAATTACAGCATTTAGAAAATTACCAATTTGAAACATACCAATTTTCAAAGATGATAAATCAATTTTACCTAAAAATAAGCCGATAAAGGGATTTAAAATATATTTAGTCAAAGCACTGACGATGTTGTTAAAAGCGCCCCCAATAATAACGCCGATCGCTAGATCAAGTACATTTCCTCTAGTAATAAATTGCTTGAATTCTTTCAGCAATTAGATCATCTCCTATAGTATTATAGTAACTAATTTACTAAAGAATTGTTGTTAATATGTTCTTGGAAATTTTGCAGATAAGGTGTCAAAGTTCTATTTTGTGGATCAAGCAGCATTTCTTTCGGAAAATAAAGTCGCTGATCACCAGTAAAATGGCCACTTAAGGCACTGACAATGTCACTTTTTGTAGATAACTCTACCAAAGTATCGTCGGGTTGTATTAATTCGATTTGCGTCTTAGGCTCTTTGGAAGAAGGATCATAGGAATCATAAGGTAGATCAAAACTATTATTTAAAGCACTGTAAAATTCACGAGTGAACCCAGCATCTTTTACCCAATCACGCATTTTATTAACTAAATCAATTTGTTCAGGCTGATAAGTGATAGATTTGAACGGATGCCGATCCAAAAAGCGGTGCACTAAATCGCGTAAAATAGAATCAGGGTGATCACGCCATAAATTAAAATAAGTATTTAAAGCATCATCATCCAGGCGCAAATAGTTGGTTACACTGATCTTTTTTTGAAAAAAAGGTACCAATAATTGTGGTAGTGCTTCGTCAGTTAATTGTTGATTGTGATACAAAAACTGTGCTCGTTGTAGCAATTTTAGTAATACTACTTCCATGCCCCGTGAAACAGGATGAAAATAAACTTGCTGATACATTTGAAAGCGCGACACAATATAGTCTTCGATCGCGTGCATGCCCTCAATATTAAAGGCAATACCATCTTGATAAGGACGAATCACGCGCATAATGCGATCTAAGTCAAAAGTTCCATAATTAGTACCAGTAAAATAAGCATCACGCAATAAATAATCCATTCGATCTGAATCAATTTGACTGGAAATCATTTGCACAACTTGTTCATTAGGGTAGGTTTTGGCAATTACACTGGCTACTTTTTCAGGGAAATCTGAGCTAACGTGACGTAAAATCTGATTTACTTCGGTTTGTGGTGAAGTAATAATTTGGCGAGTCCAAGCTTCGTGATCAGTATTAAAAATATGCTCAAACGTATGTGAATAAGGCCCATGCCCGATATCATGTAGCAAAGCAGCACACAAAGCTACTAAACGTTCATCATCATTCCATAAGCCATCACCCGTTTTTTTGCTGGGATAATTGCGCGCAAAATTGTCACAAATGCGACGTGTAATTTCATAAACACCCAAACAATGGGCAAATCTAGTATGTTCGGCACCATGAAAAGTCATTGATGTTGTACCTAATTGCTTGATACGTCTTAAGCGTTGAAATTCAGGGGTATTGATTAAATCTAAAATTATCCGATTTTCAATGTGAATATATTTATGCACAGGATCGCGAAAAACTTTTTCATGTGGCAATAAAAATTGTGTCTGTTCCATAATTTAGCTCCTTAATAAAATTTGATTCAATTGTTTTTGATTGCGTAATTCTTTGTTAAATAGCTCAGAAAAATCAGGTAATTTAATCAGTTGCTCGTTACTCAATAAGTCAATTGTTGATGATTTTGGCTTGAGTATTTGTAATAAACGCTTCTTAAAAATAGCGACAGTCAACTGCTCTGATGTGAAATCATTCAAATTAGCCATGGAATCTGGATTAACGGTAGGAAAATGGGGATCATAATTAGTATTAGCTTGTTTATAAAATTGGTGTAGCAAATTTCCACGTTGCAGTTGCGCACCATTGATGGATAAATAAGCCATAATGACTAAAGCTTGATGTTGGCGACGCTGTGCTAAACCAGCAATTTTTTTATGCTGGATAACTAAATCAAAATCACCTGGACAATAAGAATCAGAGATTTCATAGTGCTCAATTGTCAGTGTGGGAAACATTTGTTGGATTAATTTATACAAAATAAAATACGCTTTTTCTATGGAAATGGTGCTGGCATTGGGTAAAAATACGCTTAAATTAATTGTTCCTGCATCACTCACGACAGCTAAACCGCCGGAATTACGCAACATATAAGCATAATTTTTGGCTCGCAATAAATTGACCCCAGCTTTTAAATTATTTAAATGTTTGTCGCGCAGTCCGAGAATAACAGTAGGCTGACTCTGCCATAGATGAATTATTGGTTGTTGGATTTGTTGACAATAATATAATAAATAACTGGTTTCTGGGAAAATATTTTGCAGTTGCTGAGTAGTTTGATAATTTTGATCATAGATCACTAAATTTTTATCCGGCATAATATCCCTCAATATTTCTTAAATATACTATAATAAATGTATTATAAAACAAAATCTGAGGTGGGGTTACTATGGAACGAAATGCCCAAAACGTGCAAGTCCATTTGAAGACGCAAGTTGTGCAGGATGGCGAGATCAATAATTACCATGTCGACCAGGCTGGTGAAGTCGTACGCTTAGGCGACAAGTTGTATATTCGTTATCAAGAAGCGCCTGCAGAACAGGAAAATGAAAATGTGAAGGTTATTGTTAAAATTGATTCTGACAATCAAATTTCTATTAAACGTAAAGTTGGTAATAATTTGACAACTAATATGGTTTTTAATCAATTAGCAGAACAAAATTTTGATTATCAAACGGCTTTTGGTGCCCTGAAATTAGTTTCACGTACTAAAAAACTAAACGTTTTAGTAGCCAAAGCTCCCTTTTCTGGGCAAATTGATCTAGATTATTCTTTACATTCGGGTGATAATTTAATTGGAGATTACAAGTTACAATTGATTTTTAGTTGAGTAATCGGTACTATTGTTATTAGACTGTTGAAAGGACGTGTACGTGGTTGACTGTAGAACTCAAACAATTCGACGGCGAAGACAAGAAAGATTTATCAATGATCGAAGTAGCACACGCAATCTTAGAACAAAAGGGATCCGCTTTATCTTTTGCTGATATTGTGAACGCAATTCAACAATTTATGGATACAAGTGATAGTGAAATTCGTGAGCGCTTGCCGCAATTTTATACAGATTTAAATAGTGATGGTGGTTTTATTTCTTTAGGTGAGAATGTTTGGGGGTTGCGTACCTGGTATCCTTACGACTCAGTTGATGAAGAAGTGAACCATCCTGAAGACTCGGATGAGAGTCATATTCCTAAAATTAAACGGGTTAATGCTTTCTTGGATGATGAAGAAGATGATGATGTCATTGATTATGATGATGATACTTCTTCTAGCAGTGACGATGATGATCTAAGTGATGATCATGTTCCTGATTTGTCACAATTTGCTCAACAAGATATAACTTTTGGCAATGATGATGATGATAATTTAGGTAGTAATAATAATTTGGCAGATGGGCTTGAAGGTGATTTAAGCGAATTTTCTGCTGATGACGATGAAGAATAATTTATTGTTTGACAATTAAGCCCAATCCTTATAAAATATCGTCTGGGCGCTTTAGTGTGCGTTGAAGGCTTCTCCGTTCTATGGAAGGGGAGGTCTTTTTTAAGTTTAATTAATTCCCCAATATAAAATGACAGAGGAGAAAAACATGACTAAATATATCTTTGTAACAGGTGGGGTTGTTTCTTCGCTGGGTAAGGGAATCGTAGCAGCATCTTTAGGAAGACTGTTGAAAAATCGGGGACTCAAGGTAACTTTACAGAAATTTGATCCCTATATTAATGTTGATCCTGGAACTATGAGCCCTTATCAGCATGGTGAAGTTTTTGTTACTGATGATGGTGCTGAAACGGATCTAGATTTAGGACATTATGAACGTTTCATTGATAATGATCTGAATAAATATTCTAATGTGACAACAGGTAAACTATATTCAGAAATTTTACGTAAAGAACGTAAAGGCGATTATAATGGTGCTACCGTGCAAGTTATCCCTCATGTTACGAATATGATTAAAGAAAAAATTATGCGTGCAGCAACTACTACTGATTCTGATGTGGTTATTACCGAGGTTGGTGGAACAGTCGGTGATATCGAATCTTTGCCTTATTTGGAAGCTTTAAGACAGATGAAGGCTGAAGTTGGTTCAGAAAATGTGGTCTATATTCACACTACTTTAGTGCCTTATTTACGAGCTGCTGACGAAATGAAGACTAAACCCACACAGCATAGTGTCAAAGAATTGCGTGGAGTTGGGATCCAGCCTAATATTTTGGTTGTTCGAACTGAAAAACCTATTTCCCAGGAAATGCGTAATAAAATTGCATCATTTTGTGATGTGTCACCAGAAGCGGTAATCGAGTCGTTAGATGTTCCCACATTGTATTCCATTCCATTGAATTTACAAAAACAAAGCATGGATCAGATTGTTTGTGACAAATTACAATTAGACGTCCCTGGTGCCGATATGACTGAATGGCAACGGATTGAACAACGAGTTTTGAATCTGCAACATCAAACCACAATTGCTTTAGTTGGTAAATATATTGAATTAAAAGATGCTTATATTTCTGTTGATGAGGCTTTAAAGCATGCTGGTTATACGTTTAACTCTGATATCAAAGTCAAACGGATTAGTGCTGAAAGTATTACAGCTGATAATGTGCAAGAGATCTTCGCTGATGTTGATGGCATTATTATTCCTGGTGGTTTTGGGACACGTGGGTTAGAAGGTATGATCCAGACTGCTAAATATGCGCGGGAAAACGATGTGCCATATTTAGGAATTTGTCTAGGTATGCAAATGGCTTGCGTTGAATATGCGCGCAATGCTGCTGGTATTAAAGACGCTACAACAGGTGAGGTTGATGAATTGGCTGTTGATAAAGTGATTGACTTGATGGCTGATCAAAAAGATGTTGAAAATCGTGGCGGTACTTTGCGCTTGGGTCTTTATCCTTGTAAATTAAAAAAAGATAGCGTGGCTAGTCATGCTTATGGTGAACAAAGTGTGATTCAAGAGCGTCACCGTCATCGTTATGAATTCAACAATGATTATCGTGAGTTGTTAACTAATAGTGGCTTAGTATTTTCTGGCGTTTCACCTGATAATCGTTTAGTAGAAATTGTCGAAGTTCCTGAAAATAAATTTTTTGTTGGTGTGCAATATCATCCAGAATTTTTGTCCCGTCCTGATCGACCTGAACCAATTTTTAAAGAATTTATTGCGCAAGCAAGTGGCTTAACGGAAATAGGTATTTAATAGGGTGTACTTTAACTAGTTTTTGTATTATTATTTTATAGTGAGTTTTGTTCCAATAATAAGGATATGTTATTATTTTTGATTAATTTTTAGATAAAAATTTAAAATATATAATTCAATATGATTTAAATAAGTTAGTGGCTTATATAAATAACTAGTTGAAGAAGGGCTGAGAGTAATATGGCGAAGATGGTTATTAACGGGGGGAAAAGACTTTCTGGATCTGTCACAATCGGTGGCGCAAAAAATAGCACTGTGGCGATCATTCCCGCTACCATTTTGTCGGATACACCTGTCACTTTGGACAGTGTCCCTAAAATTAAAGATGTTTATAATTTGATGGACATGCTTCACGATATGGGGGTGGCGTCTGATTTTCAAAAAGATGTTTTAAAAATTGATCCGACTAATATTCATTTAACACCGCTTCCCCACGGCAAAGTAACTAGTCTGCGAGCATCATATTATTTTATGGGTTCTTTATTAGGTCGTTTTGGTAAAGCGGTCGTGGGTTTTCCAGGTGGTGACGATATTGGTCCGCGACCAATTGATCAACATATTAAAGGTTTTAAAGCCTTAGGTGCTGTAGTTTCTGAAAATAAAAATTCTATTGTCATTGAAGCACCTAATGGATTGCATGGTGCGCGTATTTTTTTGGATATGGTGTCGGTTGGTGCCACGATTAATATTATTTTGGCAGCAGTGCGCGCTAAGGGTGTTACGATCATCGAAAATGCTGCCAAAGAACCGGAAATCATTGATCTAGCAACTTTTTTGAATAATATGGGTGCCAAGATTCGCGGTGCTGGAACACAGACGATTCGCATTATAGGCGTGGCTTCTTTAAAAGCGACTAATGCGCATACAATAATTCCTGATCGTATTGAAGCTGGTACGTATCTTTCTTTGGCAGCCGCTGTTGGTGATGGCGTTTTAGTACAAAATATTATTGCTGAGCATCTAGATGCTTTTTTGGCTAAGTTACAAGAGTTAGGTGTTAATTTAGATGTAAGAGAAGATAGTATTTTTGTGTATCCTAACAGTCAATTGTCGGGCGTTAAGGTCAAGACTAGTCCTTATCCAGGATTTGCTACTGATCTGCAGCAACCATTAACTCCTTTAATGTTGTTGGCAGATAGTTGCAGTACGATTGTCGATACTATTTATCCTAAGAGAACGCGGCATATTCCAGAATTGATTAAGATGGGCGCCAGTATTAAGGTGATTGATGGCACTATTCAAGTTAATCACACGGATAAATTGATTGGTGCGGAAGTTAATGCTGAAGAGATTCGCGGTGGTGCGGCATTAATGGTAGCAGCGTTAATGGCAGAAGGTACAACAGTGATTCATCAAGCAGAGAATATTATGCGCGGTTATGACCGAGTTATTGAGAAATTAACCAACTTAAAAGCGGATGTTACGTATAATGGGACAGAGTTGATTTAAGTTAAACTTGGTTGCAAGTTTAGCTTAATCGTGCTAACATTTTGTACTGTTGGTAATATAATCTCTAATTCAGCAAATGATTTAGGGCAGAGGAGTGTCAATTATGAAAAAAGGAATTCATCCAGATTATCATGAAGTTGTATTCATGGATTCTGCAACCGGTAAGAAATTTTTAGCTGGTTCAACTGTTAATTCTAGTGAAACTGTTGATTATGAAGGTAAAGAGTACCCATTGATTCGGATGGAAATTACATCCGATTCCCATCCCTTTTATACTGGCAAACAAAAGTTTACACAAGCAGATGGTCGAATCGATCGTTTCAACAAGAAATATGGTTTATCAGAACAATAAAAAAACGCCTCTTAATGAGGCGTTTTTTTATTGTATAAAATTACTACTTAGTTCGACTAGTTTTTTGAACAATAATGATATTGACAAATTCTAACAAAGCTGTGGATAAGAATACAAAAGCGTAACCAAATGCACCTGATAAGCAGGCTCCTAGCAGTGGTCCAGCAAAATTACCACTATACATGAAGCTCTGATTATAGCCAAAGATACGTCCAGAAATTTTAGCAGGACTTTCTTTAGCTAAAATTGTTTGTACTTGAGGCAATAAAGCGGCGTTAGAAATACCAACAAGAAAACGCAAGAACATCAATTGCCAGACATTGGTTACAAAAGCCTGTGGAATATAAATCAAAGTAGCAAAAACTAAACCAGCAATCAAAACACGTTTAGTACCGATATGATCACCTAGAGCTCCTAATTTGGAAGCTAATAAAGCTGAAGAAATGCCAGGCATTGCAGTCACGATGCCACTAATTAAAGCCACTTTACTAGAATGGGGCATCAATTGTTTGACATATAGACTGATAATTGGATTGATCGAATTATTCGCAGTTTGGATTAAAAATGTTGTTAAGCACATGCCAATGATGATTTTAGGTGCTGTAAGCTGGTGATAAACTTGTTTGAAAGATAACTCGGCACTTTTAGGTACCGGTGTGAACTCTTCTTTGACAAAGAACAAACATAGAAAAAATGCGGTTAATAACAGTAGACCAGTAATTAAGAAAGGAATGCGAAAGCCCCATAATTGTGACAAAATACCGCCTAGTAAGGGTCCTAATAAATTACCGGAAACCGTTCCTGTGGTTAAAGTGCCTAGAGCTTTACCAACTTTATTAGATGGCGCAGTAGTTGCAATTAAGGTGTTCGAATTACTTATGTAACCAGAAAAGATTCCTTGCAAACCACGCAAAATTACCAATTCATAAACATTACTAACAATTGACATACATCCAATCACAATAGCCATTCCTAAAGAAGCTCGCAAAATAATTAACTTTCGACCTTGCCGATCAGCTAATTTACCCCATAAAGGTGAAATGATCGCTGAGATCAAATAAGTAATCGATGTAGCAATTCCTGTCCATAATGCTACATGTAATGTTGGTGTGTTATTGTTGTGCATCAACGTGGTAATATATAAAGATAAAAAGGGCGTAACCATACTAAAACCAATACCAGCAATAAAATTGCCAAAGGTCAAAATGTACATGTTGCGTTGCCAATAGTGATTTTCTGTTTCCATTAATTTCACTTCCATTTACAAAAAAATATTATAGCACTATGGCTAACCATAGTTTGTCAAAATTAAATAAATTTAAGAGGTTAATTATGAAGTTAAAATTAAGCCAAATTGCAGATATGCTCCAATTACCTTGGAATGGTCAAAGTAATCCGCAAATTACGAATATCACTTTTGATAGTCGTAAAATTGAAGCTGGATCTTTATTTGTACCTTTGGTTGCCCAACGTGATGGACATGATTTTGTGAATGCAGCTTTTAAAAATGGTGCCCAAGCAACACTTTGGCAAAAAGATCATTCTTTACCGGCTGATTTAGTAGGTAATTATTTAATAGTTGACGATACCCTGGATGCCTTGCAGCAATTAAGTAAAGCTTATTTAAAGCAAGTTAATCCAAAAGTTGTGGCTATCACAGGCAGCAACGGTAAAACGACCACAAAAGATATGGTTGCAGCAGTTTTAGCTAGCAAATATCGGGTAGTTAAAACGCAAGATAATTTTAATAATGAATTAGGTGTACCACTAACTATTTTGAGTATGAGTAGTGACACACAAATTTTAGTAGTTGAAATGGGAATGGATCGACCAGGGCAATTATTAGCATTGTCGGCTTTGGCACAACCCGATGTTGCTGTGATTACTATGATCGGCGAAGCACATATTGAATTTTTTGGAACACGTGCCAAAATTGCAGATGCTAAAATGGAAATCGTGCATAGTTTGAAAGAACAAGGTGTCTTCATTTATAACGGTGATGAACCTTTGCTAGAACAACGTTCTCAAAAAGTAAGACAGAAGAAATTTACTTTCGGATTACAAGAAAGTTGTGATTTGTGGGCACATAATGTGCAAACTTATCCTGACCATACGACCTTTAAAATTAATGCGGCGCCTGATCTGCAATTTTTTATACCTTTAATGGGCGATTATAATGTGGATAATGCGTTGGCAGCTTTGCTAGTGGGAAGACAATTTCAAGTGTCGATGGAACAGATGCAATCGGCATTGGCTGTTTTTCAGCCTACCAAGAATCGAACACAGTGGTTAAAAGCTAGCAATGGCGCACAGCTGTTAAGTGATGTTTACAATGCTAATCCAACGGCGATGATTGATGTAATTAATAATTTTAGTAAAGTCCCGACTAAAGGCCGACGGATCTTAGTTTTGGGTGACATGCTGGAGTTAGGCGAGCAAGCTCCCCAACTGCATGCTTCTATTGTACAAGCGATTTCTGAAAAATCGATTGCGGAAGTTTATTTATTAGGCGATTTAATGAAAAATTTGCAAAAGCAACTCACTTTGCCAACTCATTATTATAGAGCTGATCAACAAGCACAATTAATTGCGGCGCTCAAAGCTGATTTACAAAGGAACGATGTTGTTTTATTGAAAGCTAGTAACGGTTTGCATCTTGATAAAGTTGTTCAAGCATTACAAAATTAGTATTTTGCATACTTATGTGTTTAAAAAGCTTTATCTTATTTTGAAAACGTGGTAAACTGGATAGCTAGTGAAAGTTTATGAAAACAATAATAATGATTACAAGACAGTAGGACGAAGAATAATCTATTCCTGTTTTGTGGTTAACTTTCACAATTCTAGGAGGATTATTTTTTGAAATTTAGTGAACTTAATTTAGATCAAGATATATTGACAGCTATTACGAATGCTGGCTTTACTGAGGCAACGCCGATTCAGGCACAAACAATTCCGTTAGTTTTATCAGGTGTTGATGTTATTGGTCAAGCTCAAACTGGAACTGGTAAAACTGCTTCTTTTGGTTTACCTTTATTGCAAGAAGTTGACGTACATGCACCTTTCGTGCAAGCTTTGGTCATTTCCCCAACGCGTGAATTGGCTGTGCAAACACAAGAAGAATTACACCGTTTAGGCAAGAATAAACATGTTTCTGTCCAAGCTGTTTACGGTGGCTCTGATATTCGCCGACAGATCAAAGCTTTACAAAATCATCCACAAATTGTTGTGGGAACTCCGGGACGTTTATTGGACCATATCAAGCGCCACACTTTGAAGTTAGAAAATGTGCGTACAGTTGTTTTGGATGAAGCTGATGAAATGTTAGATATGGGCTTTGTAGATGACATTGAAAACATTTTGAAAAATGTCCAAACTAAACATCAAACCTTGTTGTATTCGGCAACAATGCCTAAACCGATTATGAATATTGCTGAGCGGTTCATGCAAGATCCCAAAATTGTTCAAATTAAGTCTAAAGAACTGACAGCTGATAAAATTGAACAATATATGATTCGCTCCAAAGATTTTGAGAAATTTAATATTATGACGCGGTTGTTTGACGTCCAAAAACCAGAATTAGCTTTGATTTTTGGCCGTACTAAACGGCGAGTTGATGAATTAACACGAGGCTTGAAAGCACGTGGTTATAATGCTGAAGGTATTCACGGTGATTTATCCCAACAAAAGCGGATGAGTGTGTTACGCCAATTTAAAGCAGGTAAATTAGACTATTTAGTAGCAACTGATGTAGCAGCCCGGGGCTTAGATATTTCCGGTGTGAGTCATGTTTATAACTATGATATTCCTCAAGATCCTGATAGTTATGTGCATCGAATTGGTAGAACGGGTCGTGCAGGTCGTTCTGGTGTGTCAGTAACTTTTGTTTCGCCCAATGAAATGAGTTATTTACGCAGTATTGAACAATTAACCAAAGTGCGCATGTTGCCACTCAAACCACCGACTGATGAGCAAGCTTTGGCTGGACAATTAGAAACTGCTAAAGAGCAAATTGCTTTACAGGTTAAGAATGATAGATTAGCTAAGCTGAATGATGCTGCGCAAGATTTATTGGAACAATATGATGCAACGACTTTAGTAGCTGTTCTATTGAAGAATTTGACGAAGGATTCCGAAGATATTCCAGTTAAAATAACGCCGGAACGTCCATTGGCTGCACGCCGTTATAATGGTGGTAATCGTCGTCGGGACAATAACCGTCGCGGTGGTCGTTCACGATCTAACGGTAATTATCGTGGCAACAGCAATAATAATCATGGTCATCGTAATAAACGTGATCGTAATTATACAATCCGTAATAATAAATAAAACTAAAATTGTTGGAGGAAAGTTTGGCTTTCTTTCAACTTTTTTAATTGGAAAAAGAGGCAGCTATGATTGAAGGTTTAGGTGTTGATATTGCTGAAATTGAACGAATTTGGCAGGCGAATCAAAAAACCCCCCGTTTTAAGGAAAAAGTTTTAACTAAAGATGAATTAATGGTCTTTGCTAGTTTAAAAAAGCAACGGCAAAAAGAATTTTTAGCGGGGCGTTTTTCTGCTAAGGAAGCTTTTAGTAAAGCCTTGGGAACCGGTATTGGCAGTCAAGTTAGCTTCTTAGATTTAAGTATTTTAGATAGCACTAGTGGTCAACCTAAAATTTATCAAACCCTTTATTCTGGACGAGTACTTGTTTCCATTTCACACACGAAATGTTATGTTATGACAGAAGTTATTTTGGAAAAAGAAGGTTAAAACTTATGCAACCAGCCATTCATCGACCAACGCGTGCAATCATTGATCGGCAGGCAATTCGTAATAATTTTTTACATGAGCGCCAACAACTGACATCGGATAAATATATTTTTGCGGTGGTAAAAGCTAATGCCTATGGACATGGTGCTGTTGCTGTAGCTAAAGTCTTGCATGAGTTGCAGGTAGATGGCTTTTGTGTAGCGACTTTAGATGAGGCACTAGAATTACGTCAAAATGGACTTCAGGAACCTATTTTGGTGTTGGGGATAACTTCTGTGCAAGATGTACAGTTAGCTGCTGAGAATGATATATCGTTAACAGCAGCTTCTTTAGCGTGGCTAGAAGAGGCTGTGAATAACTTGCAGCAACCTTTAAAAATCCATCTGGCGATTGATAGTGGCATGAATCGGCTAGGAATTCGCGATCGCTTAGAAGTTATAGCTGCTACCGAGTTTTTGTTACAGGAAACAAATTTAGTTGCTGAAGGCATTTTTACTCATTTTGCGACCGCTGATGAACCAGATGTTACGTATTTTAATTCACAGGAACGCAAATTTCGTGAATTGATTTGTGATGTTCGAACTACTTTTCAATATGTACATTGTGCCAATTCAGCAACTGCTTTATGGCATCAAGATGTTACTAGTAATGTGATTCGTTTAGGAATTAGTTTATATGGACTCAATCCCTCTGGCACAGTTATGAAAGAATTACCATATTCACTGCATCCGGCCTTGAGTTTAACTAGTGAAGTGTCTTACATTAAGCAACTACCAGCTGGTCAAAAGGTTGGTTATGGAGCCACTTATACAACTAGTTCTGATGAAATTATTGCTACAATTCCAATTGGTTATGCAGATGGATGGCTTCGCCGGCTGAGCGGTAGTAAAATAATAATAGATGATGAGTTGTGTCCAATTGTTGGTCGGATTTGTATGGATCAGTTGATGGTCAGTGTTGGGCATATGGTTCCTGTGGGAACACCAGTTGTTTTGATTGGAACACAAGCTGATTTATCAATTAGTGCTACGGATGTTGCTAATTATAGTAAAACAATCAATTATGAAATAACTTGTAACTTATCTGATCGAATACCTCGAACTTATATTAATTAAAAGATGATGGTGTGTTTGATAGTTGCTTTATTGAATTTTTGTAGACAAGTATGGTAGGATACTTTATGGGTAATCTTAAGCTGGTTTTATTTTACTTTTTTACGTGTTTGATCCAGTTTAATCAATATACTTAAGTTTATAACGTTGCACTTACCAAAAGCTTAATAGCTTTTTTAATTTGTTAATAGGAAGTAGATAGGCAAAACAGTGGCTATTTCAATTAAACGCGGTGATGTTTTTTATGCTGATTTATCACCAGTTATCGGATCGGAGCAGGGGGGCATGCGCCCCGTCTTAATTATTCAAAATAATGTGGGGAATCGTTATAGCCCGACAACGATTGTTGCGGCGATAACTGGACGCATGGAGAAACCTAAAATGCCTACTCACGTAGGGATAACTAAAGAAGAGGGCGTCAATAAGAATTCTGTTATTTTGACTGAACAAATTAGGACTATTGATAAGCAACGTTTACAAGAAAAGGTAACAACTTTGTCTGATGAAAAGATGGCAGCAGTTGATAAGGCGTTGGGGATTAGTTTGCATATTTAAAAAATTAAAACTAAAAATGCGCTTTCCATAACTTTTATGGAGAGCGCATTTTTTATTTAAAACTTTTAAAACTCGTTCAAAATAACACCATTTTGCAAATCGTCGACTTCAGAAACATGGAAATTATGTTCTTCAAGATTTTTGATGATCTTTTTTAATTGTTTTTTGGTAACACCAGATTGCAAGGTAAATAAATTGCGACGGACTAAAGCAGTTTTCTTAGCATCTAAGGTTAAACAACCAGCAATTACTACTTCACGGGAAATGATTTCAGACATCGCTGCCAACTCGCCACTTTGCCCAGAAGAAATTACTGTCAAAACGTAACTTCCGGTATCAATGTTCCAAGCTTCTGATAGCATATTTAGCAATTTAGTATGCGTTAAAATACCGTAGAAATGATTATTTTCGTCTAAAACAGCAATGTAAGGTAAGTCTTTGATATTGAAAAAAACTTTAAAAAACGGCGCATTGATCGGAATAGTTTTAGTGGCATTTTTCAGCAGATAAGTAACTGGCAAATTCATATCACCGCCCCGTGATTTATGACGGTAAATGTGCATCTTATAAATGTTACCGCGGAAAATTGTGCCTGTACTATCTAAAATAGGAACACATCTAAATCCAGTATCTTCAAGAATAGTTAATGCTTCACCTAACGTAACAGATTCTTGCACCGTTGTTAGAAATTGTTTTTTTAAAACCAAGGATTTAATTAACATTATATTACCTTTCTCCTAATAATCACTGGATCCAAAGTATGCCGCCGGCCATAAAGCAACAAATAAAGGCACAATTCCCAGCCACCAGCTTTCCAATAGAATGCCTGCGCCGACAGAAATCAAACAAAGAACTAATAAAAGGATCATAAATTTTTGCATAAAGACACCTCCTAGAAATGATCGCTAACTATATTTTAGCATAGTACAAAAAAAGACAGTCAGCTAAACTGTCTTTTGCTAAATTAATTATTAAATGCCAACAGCTTCAAAGCCTTCATTAGCAATATGCTTCAATTGTGCTGCGGATTGCTGCATTTTATGCTGTTCTTCTGAAGAGAGTGGCACTTCTAAAATTTCGCGCACACCGTTACGGTTAACTACTGCTGGAGAACCAATATAAAGATCGTTCAAGCCATACTGCCCTTCCATATAGACGGATAATGGCAAAACGGTATTTTCATCGCTGAGTAATGCTTTACAAATTCGTGCCAATGCAGTACCGACACCGTAAAAAGTTGCACCTTTTAAGTTAATGATTTCGTAGGCTGCTTTGACGACGCGTTCGTTGATTTCTACTAATTTATCATTAGTTAACTGCGGATGAGATTGTTGTAGTTCAGCGATTGTTAATCCACCGATCGTAGTATGTGACCAAGCTGCAAACTCGCTATCACCGTGTTCACCAAGCATATAGCCATGAATTGAGCGCGGATCAACTTGTAATTCTTGAGCGACAAATTTGCGTAAACGTGCCGAATCTAAGGAAGTTCCTGAACCAATAACACGTTCTTTAGGAAAACCAGATAACTTCAAAGTACCATAAGTTAAAATATCTACTGGGTTAGCAGCAACAACAAAGATACCGTTAAAACCTGCAGCGACAATTGGTTCAACAATTGATTTCAAAATATTTAAGTTTTTATTAACTAAGTCCAGCCGCGTTTCACCTGGTTTTTGTGGTGCGCCTGCTGTGATAACTACAATATCAGCATCTTTAGTATCATTATAATCAGCTGAATAAACAGCTTTAGGATAGGTGTACGGAGTTGCATCGGCAATATCTAAAGCATCACCGGTCGTTTTGTCTTTGGCAATATCAACAATGCCTAATTCATTAGCGGTGCCTTGTAACGCCATGGCGTAAGCAAAAGACGAACCAACAGCACCATCACCTACTAAAATAACTTTAGTATGATTTTTGTTTGTAATACTTGTCATAAAGACTAAGCCCCTTTGCTTGATAAAATATTCACTAATGAATTTTAACATGGAACTTCATTTCCACAAAGAGTTTATTACTAATTTCACAATATCTTCATAACTATACTTATTGGAGCAAGTCGAGCACTTGTCGCACAATTAATTGGGCGATGTTTTGCTTAGAAGTTACCGGGGTTTGCCAGTTTTTTTGCTGTGGTCTAATAAAAGTTACTTGATTATCGTCAGTATTAAAGCCAATTTGTGACTGGGAGACATCATTAGCGACAATTAAATCTAATTTTTTGGCAGTTAATTTTTGAGTTGCATTGGCAATTAAATTTTGCGTTTCAGCTGCAAAACCGATAGTAATTTGTGATTTTTGCTTAATTTTTGCTACGGCTTGCAAAATATCTGGTGTTTTGGTTAGAGTTAAAGACCACGAATCCGATTGTGGATTTTTTTTGATTTTATTGGTTGCAGTAACTTGTGGTCCAAAATCAGCAACCGCTGCTGCCATGATTAAGACGTTATTGTGGGGGAAATGTTGCAACACCGCTGTCTGCATTTGTTGAGCTGTGGTAACAGGAATTAATTCAATATCATGCACCGACGCTAAGTTAGGCTTAGTCGTAATCAAAGTTACTTGGGCACCATGTTGTTGAAAAGCTTGCGCAATAGCCAAGCCCATTTTACCTGAAGAGGCATTGGTTATGGATCGTACTGGATCAAGCGCTTCGCTAGTTCCACCGGCAGTTACTAGCACTTTTTTGCCTTTCAAAACTTGATCTTGTGGCAATAAGCTATCAATCATGGCAACAATATCTTCGGGCTCTGGTAAGCGTCCTATACCTTGATAACCTTCGGCCAAAAAACCAGTTTTTGGTGATAAAATATGCACACCATCAATTTTTAGAGTGTGCAAATTACGTTGCACTGTTTTTGCATGCCACATTTGATCATTCATAGCTGGCACTATTAATTTAGGAGCTTCAGTGGTTAGCCAAGTTAAACTAGTGCAATCATCAGCAAGACCATTTGCAATTTTACCAATTGAATTGGCACTTGCCGGCACCATAACAGCTAAATCTGTTTTTTGAGCGATGTTGACATGATCAATTTTGGTGGGATCGGCTAAATTGAAAGTGTCAGTAAAGACTTGGCTTTTGGAAATAACTTGAAAACTGAGCGGTGTTACAAATTTTTGTGCCGCATTAGTCATGACAACTTGAACATTAGCATGTGCTTTGACCAATAAACGCGTTAAAAATAAGGCTTTGTAACTGGCTACACTGCCAGTTACGTAAAGAGTAATGTTTTTATTTTTGAGCATTTTTTTCTCTCACTTTGCAATTAATAATATGATGTTGCTCGTCAAAAGTTATGTGACAATCAGCTGTTTGTGAACGGGGAAGAACATTAGCTTGATAATTAGGTAGATTGATGTGTTGCCAAGCAGCTTTGATATGAGGTAATTGTTGTTGATAATTGGAACCGTATGTTTTGTGAGCACGTTGCAAGTACCAATTAAAATTTTGCTCCAATTCTGCTATTAGAAAAATATTATAATTATTGTAGCGATCAAAAGGCGGTGTCAGTGCTAATAATCCTTCAATAATCAAAATATCTGGTTGATTGATAGTTGTTGTGACTTGAAAATCAAGATCTTTTTGCGCATGATTATAAGTAGGTAAAGAAACACTTTGGCCTTGTTGAATTTTTTGCCAAAATTTCTCCAGCAAAGAATAATTATAAGTTTCGGGAAAACCTTTACGATCAAAAAGCTTTTTTTGCCGTAATATATTATTAGGATATAAAAAGTAGTCTGTACTAATAATGTTGATTTTCGCTTGTTCAAAGTTTTGCTGCAGATACTTTTGCAATTGGTAAGCAAAAGTACTCTTGCCAACGGCAACATTGCCCGTTATACCGATGATAAAAGGCATCGTTTTTTTTAGGGACTGTTGAAAATAGGTCTTTAATTGTTTTAAAAGCATTTGTTTACACATCGGAATTATCCTTAAACTATTTGGTTTAAGCCTAATCAAATTAGCTCCAAAATACAATAGCTGGTTCCATATCTTCGATATGATATAATCGTTAAACATAAAATAGGTAGGATAATTTAATGAAAGCAATATTTGGTCTGGGTAATCCAGGTAAGCAGTACGATCAAACTAAACACAATATGGGTTTTTTAGCCATTGATCAGTTGGCGGATCACTATAATGTAGAATTGAATAAAAATGAATTTTCTGCATTGGATATCCGCTTTAAGTATCAAGGTGAAACTATTTATTTAGTGAAACCATTAACTTTTATGAATGATTCAGGTAGGGCTGTGCGTATGTTAATGGATTATTATCAAATCCAGCCTGAAGAAATTATCGTTATTCAAGATGATTTGGATTTGCCTGTAGGGAAAATTCGTCTGCGAGCGCAAGGATCGGCAGGTGGACATAATGGTATTAAAAGTATTATTTCTGCTGTCGGCACTCAACAATTTAAACGTGTCAAGATTGGCATCGGTCACCCCAAACAAGCTACAGTGGTTGATTGGGTATTAACACCCTTTAAAGGAGAATTGAAAACCCAAGCTTTCTTAGGTATTGAACAAGCAGTCAAGGCTGTTGAAAATTGGCTTGAGCACGATGACTTTTCTCAAACAATGAACGATTTTAATTAGAGGTGAATCGTACTTGCAATTAATTGATTTTTTAAAACAAAATCACGCACTGCATAATTTTATTACTAATTTGCGTCTTAGTTCACGGCAATTATTAATAGGATTAAACGGATCAGCCAAAACTTTGTTTTTGACTGATTTGTTACAACAAACGCAACAACCGATTTTAGTAGTATTAGCAGATGGTTATCATGCGCAACAATTAGTGGAAGATTTGCGTCAATTACTGCCAGAAGAGCAAGTGCAAAATTTTACTGTTGAAGCCAATTTAGCCACTCAATTGGCAATAAGTTCGCCAGAAGAACGAAGACAGCGTTTGCAAACTTTGAATTTTTTAACCACACAGCAACCTGGTATTGTTGTTACTTCAGTAGCCGGTTGGCAACATTTATTGCCAACGCCGCACAATTTTGTTACAAGAATGATTAATTTAGAAGTAGGGCAAGAATTTAGTTTAGCTGAATTGACAAATCATCTGGTCGCTTTAGGTTATCGACGAGACAGTTTAGTAGCTCAGTCTGGTGAATTTGCTGTGCGTGGAGATATTTTTGATTTTTATGATTTAATAGCTGATCAAGCCGTACGAATTGAATTTTTCGGTGATGAGATTGAAAAGATTAGTCAATTTGATCCGCAAACACAGCGTGTACAAAAAACGTTACCCCAGGTAACTATTATGCCTGCCAGTGAGTATTTGTTGTCTACTAAACAATTGCAGACAGCAGGTCAAAAGCTGCAATTGGCTTTGCAAAAAAATATTTCTCAAGTTAAAGATCCCCAAGTTATTAAAAACTTGCAAGATCATTTGCAACCTGATATTGATCAATTATTACAAGGCCAGCGATTAGATCATTTAGGTTGGTATACAAAATGGTTACCTGATTTTACTGCTAATTTGGCGGATTATTTGCCTTCTACAGGTACAATTGTTTTTGATGATTATGAGCGTTTGCGAACTCAAGAACAAACTAATTTCAAAGAAAATAGTGCCTGGTTAGAAACACAATTAGAGCAAGGTAAGTTGTTGCCTAATCAAGTCATAAATACACCATTGGAGCAAATTAAGGGTAAGATTAAGCAGGCGCAAATTTATTTGTCACTTTTTCAGCGAGGCTTAGGTCGGATTAAATTGCAGCAATTACTGACGGTCAACAGTCGTAGTGTGCAACAATTTTTTAGTAACTTGCCATTATTGAAAACGGAATTAGAACGTTGGCAAAAACAAGATTATACTGTTGTCTTATTAATTAGTGATTCAAATCGTTTACAAAAAATGCAGCAAACTTTGGCAGATTTTGAAATTGCTGTAAAGAAAACAACAATTGACCAATTGCAAAAAGGCACTGTTCAGTTAGCTGCAGGTGGGTTGCAAACGGGAATTGATTTTCCTGATGATAAATTGGTTATTATTACTGAGAAAGAGTTGTTCAATAAGCGGGCACATTTGAAACGACGACGAGCTAATTTGAGTAATGCTGAACGCTTAAAAAGTTATACCGACCTGAAATCTGGCGATTATGTTGTCCATGTGAACCATGGTATTGGTAAGTTTTTGGGTATCCAAACTTTAGAAGTTGACGGTAAACACCAAGATTATATGACAATTGAATACCGTGATGATGGCAATTTGTTTATTCCGGTAACGCAATTAAACATGGTGCAAAAGTATGTTTCTGCTGAGGGCAAAGCACCACGTCTTAATAAACTTGGGGGCACAGAATGGCATAAAACTAAGCAAAAAGTTCAAAAAAGTGTTGAAAATATTGCTAATGATTTAGTTAAACTATATGCCAAAAGACAAGCTGAACCCGGTTTTTCTTTTGCTCCTGAAGATGAATTAGAAACAAAGTTTGATGAGCAGTTTCCTTATATAGAAACTCCAGATCAATTGCGTAGTATTAAAGAAGTTAAGCAAGACATGCAGCGCCCACACCCAATGGAGCGTTTATTAGTCGGCGATGTAGGATTTGGTAAAACCGAAGTCGCTTTGCGAGCAGCTTTTAAAGCGGTAAATAATAATAAGCAAGTGGCTTTTTTAGTGCCTACCACGATCTTAGCACAGCAGCATTATCAAACTATGTTAGAACGTTTTAGTGGTTTTCCCGTGAAAATAGCAATGATGTCTCGCTTTCAAACTACTAAGCAAAAAAATGAAACTAAAGCAGGGTTAGCTAACGGCACTATTGATATTGTCGTTGGAACACATCGTTTACTGTCTAAGGATATTAAATTTGCTAATTTAGGCTTATTGATAATAGATGAAGAACAGCGTTTTGGTGTTAAACATAAGGAACTTTTAAAACAGCTAAAATCACAAATTGATGTGTTATCAATGACTGCAACGCCGATCCCGCGTACTTTGAATATGTCGATGATGGGCGTGCGGGATTTATCAGTTATTGAAACTCCGCCACCTAATCGTTATCCGATCCAAACTTTTGTAATTGAACAAAACTATGATGTCATCAAAAGTGCGATTGAGCGTGAAATGCAACGTGGTGGGCAAGTTTTTTATTTGCATAATCGTGTGGAAGATATGGAACAAGTCGTTAGCTTATTAGAAAGTTTATTGCCAGAAGTTCGTGTAGGGATTGCTAATGGGCAAATGACGCAAACGCAATTAGAAAATGTCATGACAGATTTTTTGAATGGTGAATATGATGTTTTAGTGGCCACGACTATTATTGAAACTGGTGTTGATATTGCTAATGCCAATACGTTGATTGTGGAAAATGCTGATCATTATGGTTTGTCTCAGCTTTATCAATTAAGAGGACGTGTAGGGCGCTCTAGTAGAATTGCTTATGCATATTTTATGTATCAACAAGACAAAACTTTAACAGAAGTTGGTGAAAAACGTTTAGAAGCAATCAAAAATTTCACAGAGCTGGGCTCAGGATTTAAGGTTGCTATGCGAGATTTGTCGATTCGTGGGGCAGGGAATCTATTGGGACAGCAACAACATGGTTTTATTGATTCAGTGGGATATGATTTGTACACGCAAATGCTAAATGAAGCAGTTGCCAAGCAGCAAGGGCAACGTAAGGTACAACAATCAGAAGCTGAATTAAAATTTACAATTGAAGCTTATATCCCTAGCGAATATATTAGTGATGAGCGCCAAAAAATTGAGATGTATAAGCGTTTACGAGAGGCACGTAATACTGAGCAAGTCACCGCTTTACAACACGAGATGGTAGAACGTTTCGGCAAATATCCACCAACGGTCGCCAAGTTAATTATGTTGACGTTGCTCAAAGTATTAGCAGATCAAGCATTTATCCAAAAAATTGAACAACAAGATAAAGATATCATAATTACTTTTACTAAAATGGCTAATCAATATTTGAATGGTGAGTTGATTTTTGCTGATTTGAGCTTGGTTTCTATGAAAGCACAAGTCAATAATATGCAACAGCAATTTGTTATCAAGTTAGATACCAAAAATACAACAGATTATCTAGAGCAATTGCAACAATTATTAACTAAATTGGCTGAACAAGCCCAAACCAAGGAAGATTCTATATCATGAAAGCAACTAAGGCCTGGCTATGGCAAAGTACTTGGATTTTATCTGTCTCAGCTTTAATTACTAAAATACTCAGTGCTTTGTACCGCGTTCCCTTGCAAAATATTGTAGGTGACCGAGGCTTTTTTGTGTATCAACAAGTTTATCCATTATACGGTATTTGCAATGCAATTGCTCTAACGGGTGTTCCGCTGTTTATTTCACAGATCATTGCTGAAAATACGGAGCGACAGCGGAGTAATTTTAAGCAATTGGCTATTTTGGTAGTGATTTTAGGTGTCATTAGTAGTGTATCATTATATGAAATGGCTCCGACAATTGCTAGATTAATGGGAGACGATAAATTAATCCCTTTAATTCGGTCTTTAACAATGTTTTATTTATTAGCACCCATTGAAGCTTTGTTGCGTGGGAGTTTTCAAGGCACTTTAAAAATGTTGCCAACGGCTTTATCACAAGTTGTTGAACAAATAGTGCGCGTTGTAATTATTGTGGTTGCAGCGTTTTCGTTCAAATATGGCATTTTGTCAATTTATAATATGGGGGCATGGGCACATGCCGGTTCTGTATTTGGTTGTTTTGCTGCGTTAGCAGTACTTGGCCTTTTTTTGCCACACTTATGTTTGCAACAAGTCAGTCGAATACGGACTTCACTGGGTGTTTTATTGCGTCGTTTTTTGAATGAAGGATTGTTGTTAAGCCTATTTGGCAGTTTATTGATTTTATTTCAAATGATTGATTCTTTTACTTTATTGAAGTCATTGCGCAAAGTAACAGCTCATGCTGAGTTGATTAAGGGAGTTTATGATCGCGGGCAGCCACTGGCACAACTGGGAATCGTGGTTGCAGTTTCATTTGCTACCACTTTGTTGCCACAAATCAGTGATCACAAAAATAAATCCCAGTTAGTCATAATTAATAAGACGTTGCATATTGCAGCATCGTTAGCGACGGCTTGTGCAGTCGGGCTGGCTGTTTTAATGCCCCAAATTAATACATTATTATTTAAGGATAAGGCACAAAGCTTAGCGCTGGCGGTTTATGTGTTAGCAGTAGCCTTCATTTCCTATGCGACGATTATGAACACGATTATGCAAGCCCAGCATTTGCAAAAAAGAAATTGGTTGGTGCTGATTATTGCCTTATTTGTTAAGTGGTTAGGTAATTTAATGTTTATACCAGTGCTAAGTATTTCAGGTGCTAGCTGGGCAACTTTATTAGCTAGTACTGTTTTGGCTGTGGGAATTTATTGGAATTCTGGTCCAGTTTTACAAAAAGCTTTGACAGAGCATAATTTTTTATTAAAATTACTGGTAATTTGTGGTTTGATGGGTCTTGTTGTAGGAATGTTTAGTTTAATCAGCTTACTAGTATTTCCATTGACGCGCTTTATTTCAGGTGTAGAAGTATTAGTAGGAGTTGTTTTAGGCGTTTTAGTTGTGCTATTTTATAGTTATCATTGGCATTTATATACAACAAGTGAATGGCGTTTAATGCCGGGTTATCAATTAATTCATAAAAAGTTAGGTGGAAAGTAAGATGCGCTTAGATAAATATTTAAAGTTGTCACGCTTAGTTAAACGACGGACTTTGGCTAAAGAAATTGCTGATAAGGGTCGAATTGAAATTAATCAACGAGTGGCAAAATCATCGACAGATGTGCAACCAGGTGACCAGATAACTATTCATTATGGTAATCGCGATGTACAAGTGGAAGTTGTCAGCACTCCTGAGATTGTTAAGAAAGTTGATGCAGAGCAAATGTATCGTTTCATAAATTAGCCGTTAATAATTCTAGAAAATAATTGGGAAAATTGTTATACTCATAGACACTAGGAGAGGATTTTGGTGACAAAATCATTGGATAAAAATAATAATGTTAGTCCAATTAATTTGAACAATGATGATCGTTCGGCTGAACTGAAGTTCAAGCGACGCGTTTCCCTGGTACATCGTCGCCGAATTGTCTTTTTGCTAGTGGTTTTGTTGATCGTGCTTTTACTGGGTTTTAATCGGCTTTATAGAGCGTATAAAAGTCAAATTACGACCAATAATAATTTGACCAGCCAACAACATAAGTTGCATGAGGCTACAAGACAAAAAGCTGATTTAGATAATGAAATTAAGCAATTGCATCAGCCAGAATATTTAGACAATTTGATTCGCTATCGTTTTAATTATTCTAAAGATGGTGAAATAATTTATAATATCCCTAATGAAGCAAATAAAAATATCAATTTTTAAGGAGTAATTTTTACAAATGACCGTATCAGTAGGAACAAAAGTAACAGGTAAGGTAACCGGAATCAAGAATTTTGGAGCTTTTGTTGATATTGGTAATGGCCAAAGTGGTCTGGTACATATTAGCCAGGTTTCCAGTGATTATGTTAAAGATATTCACGATAAACTAAGTGTTGGCGATGTCATAACAGCAATTGTGATTAGTGATGACAATGGCAAAATTGCTTTGTCAATTAAAAAAGCACAAGCTCCAGTATCATCTCAAAAGTCCGATCCATTTCATCATAAAACTCATACAGGGCACAAACATCATGGTAAAAAAGCTGTAGGTGGAGACTTTGACGATCTATTAGCTAGCTTTATGAAAGAAAGCCAAGATCGTCTTTCCACTTTGAAAAAAAATACTGAAGGCAAACGTGGTGGTCGAGGAGGTCGTCGGAATTAAGTTTGAGTTAGTTTAACTCGAACTTTTTTGTGTTATGGAACAAGTACAGGCTAAGTTTAACCAAATTGTACGTAAAAATAATTACTGGAATGCTGATTGCTCAGTCTTGGTTGCTGTTTCAGGTGGTAGCGATTCAATGGCGTTATTGACCTTATTGGTTAATTTGCCGGTAAAGTGGCGACCTGAAATCCATGTGGCAACAGTGAATTTTGATTTGCGAGCACAAAGTGAACAAGAAGTTCAATTAGTGCGCCAATTTTGCCATCAAGAACGTTTGGCTTTTCATACAACACTTTGGGAGCATCCCAGTGTGATTGTAGGTATGGAAAGTAAAGCACGAGACTTTAGGTACCATTTTTTTGCAGAAATTATGCAACAATTTAATTTGGATATTTTGTTGACCGCGCATCAGGCTGATGATCAAGCAGAAACTTTACTTATGAAGTTAATTCGTAGCGGTAGTATCTGGGAAACCACAGCAATGGCTACAGTGCGTGATTTTCATACTAAGCAATTAATCAGACCATTGCTTAATTTCACTAAATCTGAATTGTTAGATTATTTGCAAAGGAAAAAGGTTGCTTTTGCAATTGATCAAACTAACTTTACAGATATGACATTACGCAATCGTTTACGTAACCAGATTATGCCCCTTTTAGTACAAGAGAATCCACAATTTGTGCAACATCTGTTGAATTTTACACAACAGCAACAAGTTGCCTTAAGTGGACTACGTCAGTATTTTAAAGTGCTAGCTAAAGCAAGTACTACTTTTAAATTTCAAGTTTTGACAATTGACTTATTAAAATTATCGGAATTAAATAGTGATCAAATAATTTTATTTGTACAATATATTTTGCATGAATATTTAAATTTAGATCTTACGCAACACCAGCAAAGGCAATTACGCCAAATGTTAGTTAACGATCAGGCTACTGCACAACTAGATTTAACAAAAAATTGGCAGCTTCATAAAAATTATCAACAACTTCAATTTAGATCACCAACTAATGCTCAGGTTGTTAACACTTTTTGGCTGGAATTAAATAAAACACTCTATGCAAACGATACACAAAAGTTTAAAATAAAACAGTCGTCTGTATTTAATAAGCAGACTTTTTATTTTCCCAATTTACCACAAAAAATTGGTCTGCGACATCGCCAAGAGGGTGATGTTTTATTATTGCAAGATGGTCATCACCAGAAGCTCAAGGATCGTTTGATTAATCAAAAAGTTCCTTATGATCAGCGCCAAAAACTATGGGTAATTACTTTTGACGGGGTGATTGTTTGGGTAGAAGGTGTTTATCGTTACCAGATATTACCAACTAAATATTTATTTGAAATTCAGATGGGAGATTACCAATGCCGATGAACCAAGATATGCAGAAAGTTTTGTTTTCTGAAGAGGAAATTGCACAAGCTAATCAGAAATTAGGAAAGTTATTAGCAAATGATTACAAAGGTAAAAATCCACTTTTTGTTTGTATTTTAAAAGGAGCCGTTGTTTTTTTGACTGATTTGGTACGCCAAATTCCCGATAGTGTTGATTTAGAATTTATTGATGCTTCCAGTTATAACGGTCAGACAACCACTTCTGGTGAAGTCAAAATTTTAAAAGACTTAGATGTTTCTGTAGCTGGGCGTGATGTAGTCTTTGTTGAAGATATTATCGACACTGGTTTAACTTTAAAGGCTTTGATGGATTTATTTAAGGAACGCCACGCTAATTCTATTAAGATTGTGGCATTATTAGATAAACCCGCCAATCGCCAGCAAAACGTTAAGGTGGATTATGTTGGTCTACAATGCCCCGATGAATTTGTTGTTGGTTATGGAATGGACTATAACGAGCGCTATCGTAATTTATCTTACATTGGTGTTTTGAAGCCGGAAGTTTATATGAATAATTAAACAGCTGGTATATGTTATAATTTTATGTGTTTGCAACATTCATTTTTCACATAGTTATTGGCTAGAAGCACAATTGTTAGTGTGATAAGATGATAACCAAGTTATTTAACGTGGAGGAAAAATATATTGAAAAATAATAAAAATGGACTACGTAATAACAGTCTATTTTATCTGATTATTTTTTTACTGATACTTTTGGCAACAAGCTGGTTTGTGGGGGGACAAGGTTCTTCACAAGTGGAAAATTTGAGTTCCAGTGATTTTGTATCTCGCTTAAAAAATGATAAAGTGAAAGACTTTTCATTGCAACCTTCTAATGGTGTATACAAAGTCTCTGGTACTTTCAAGAAAGCTGAAACTAAGAAAAATAATGTACCTGCTGGAAGCTTTTTCTCCAGACAATCGGGGAACATAAGGGCATCTAAGCGTTTTACGGCGACAGTATTGCCTAATAATGATTCATTAAAAGAAATTAATCAAGCTGCCCAAAAAACCAAAACTAAGATGAATACCCGTGAAGAATCACAAAATGGCATGTGGTTAAATATTGCTTTGACGGTTATTCCTTTCTTATTCTTTGCTTTCTTGCTCTATTCTATGATGAGCAGAACTGGTCAGGGCGGTGGTACTGGAAACATCATGAGCTTTGGAAAATCTCAGACCAAGCCGATTGATCCTAAGAAAAATAAAGTTCGTTTTTCCGATGTCGCAGGTGCAGAGGAAGAAAAACAAGAGTTGGTAGAAGTTGTTGATTTTCTAAAAGATTCTCGTAAGTATAGTGCTCTAGGTGCCAGAATTCCTTCTGGTGTTTTGCTTGAAGGACCTCCCGGTACTGGTAAGACTTTATTGGCACGTGCCGTTGCTGGTGAAGCTAAAGTTCCTTTCTATTCAATTTCTGGTTCAGATTTTGTGGAAATGTTCGTAGGTGTTGGAGCTTCTAGAGTACGTGATTTGTTTACGAGTGCTAAAAAGAATGCTCCAGCGATTATATTTATTGATGAAATCGATGCGATCGGCCGCCAGCGTGGTAACGGTAAAACTGGTGGTGGCAATGATGAACGCGAGCAAACATTAAATCAATTACTAGTAGAAATGGATGGTTTTACTGGTAAGGAAGGCTTGATTGTAATTGCTGCTACAAACCGTTCGGATGTTTTGGATCCGGCGTTATTACGTCCAGGTCGTTTTGATCGGAAGGTTTTGGTTGGCCAACCAGATGTTAAAGGACGCGAAGCAATTTTACGAGTGCATGCCAAAAATAAACCATTGGCGGACGATGTTGACTTGAAGGTTATTGCTCAACAAACCCCTGGTTTTGTCGGTGCAGATCTTGAAAATGTTTTGAATGAGGCTGCTTTAGTAGCTGCAGAGCGTGATAAAACAAAGATTGATGCGGCAGACATTGATGAAGCTGAAGATCGGGTGATTGCTGGTCCTGCTAAAAAAGATCGGGTCATTTCTGATAAAGAACGTAACATGGTTGCTTACCATGAAGCTGGGCACGCGTTAATTGGTGTTGTTTTAAGTGACTCAAGAACTGTGCGTAAAGTTACGATTATTCCGCGTGGGCGTGCCGGTGGTTATGCGATTATGTTACCTAAAGATGATCAAAACTTGCTTACCAAGAAAGATTTAATGGAGCAAGTAGCTGGTTTAATGGGTGGACGAACTGCCGAAGAAATTATTTTTGGTAGTCAATCATCAGGTGCTTCCAATGACTTTGAGCAAGCTACCCAGATTGCTCGTGCTATGGTTACTGAGTATGGAATGACTAAACGTCTAGGTATGGTACAACTAGAAAAAGGTGGCGCACCAGTTGGAGCTTACGGACAAGCCAATTATTCGCCTGAAACAGCGACAGCTATTGACGAGGAAATTCGTAAGATTTTGGATGAAGGTCATCAAACTGCAGTTGATATTATTCAAGGGCATCGCGAACAGCATAAAGCAATTGCACAGGCCCTGCTTAAATATGAGACTTTGGATGAGAAGCAAATTTTGAGTCTTTACAATACTGGCAAGTTACCAGAAGCTAATACTGAAGAATTTCCTTCTGAAAAAGAAGCAGCTACATTTGAGGAAACTAAAGAAGTTGTCAAAAAACGCGATGCTGCTAAGCAAAAACATGAGCAGCAAACAGACTCAGACGAGGATCACAACACATTGACCCCAGGTGATGATGATTCCGATCATGATTTTGAGGAATAATGCTAAAAGAGTAATCATATAGTTAAGGGTTGGACAAAACTTAGTTTTGTACCAGCCCTTACTTGTTTTATAAAGGAGTAAATTATGGGTGATTATTTAGTAAAAGCATTAGCACAAAATAGTCATTTTCGTATTTATGCTGTCAATGCTAGTCAATTGGTGGCAACAGCGCAAAAAAGTCATGACACTTGGAGTGCATCAACGGCTGCCTTAGGACGTAGCTTAATCGGCACTTTACTGTTAAGTACTTCACTAATGAAAAATGACGAGATTTTGACCGCGCGCATTTTAGGTGATGGTCCGGTTGGATTAATTGTGGCTGATGGTAATGCTAATGGGCAAGTCAAAGGGTATATCCAAAATCCACATATTAGTGTGCCTTTGAATACTAAGGGTAAAATTGACGTGCAAAAAGCTGTAGGTCACAATGGTTTATTGACTGTCACGCGTGATAATAAATTGGGGCAACCTTTCACTGGGAAAGTACCATTAATTTCCGGGGAAATTGCAGAAGATTATGCTTACTATTTAGCTACATCAGAGCAAATTCCAGCAGCAGTCGGTTTGTCAGTTTTCGTGGAGTCTGATAATCAAGTAAGTCATGCTGGTGGTTTTATGGTTCAAGCAATGCCAGATGCAACAGATTCAGAAATTGAGCAAGTTATTCAAACAATTAATTCTTTGCCACCAATCCACGAGATGTTGCAGTCTGGTGATACGCCGGAAGAATTAGTGCAACGTATTTTTGCGACTGCTGACACTAAATTTCTGACAAAAATGCCCGTAACATTTCAATGCGATTGTTCCAAAGAACGTTTTGGTAAGTCATTAGCAGCTTTGTCAGCTGGAGAATTACAAGATATGATTGATCAACAAGGTGGAGCAGAAACTGTTTGCAAGTTTTGTGGTCAAAAATACCAATTTTCTAAAAATGAACTTGAACAAATGATTGTCAGCAATAATTAGGTTTTGCTATGATGTATACGGTAGCGCCTATAAAGAAAGGAAGATTTACATGGAGTGGAAAATCGGTAATGTTACGATACCCAATCAAGTGGTTGTGGCTCCAATGGCAGGGATCTCTAATTATTCTTTTCGTATGACCGCCAAAGAATTTGGAGTTGGTTTAGTAGTTTGTGAGATGATTAGTGATCGTGGCATTTTATATGATAACGAGAAAACGCATGAAATGCTGTATGTTAATCCTAATGAACACCCGGTCAGCATTCAAGTTTTTGGTAGCTCTAAAGAAACTTTAGTACCAGCTATTAAATATGTTGCCGAGAATACTGCGGCAGATATTATTGATATTAATATGGGCTGTCCAGTAAAGAAAGTGGTTAAGACTGGTGCTGGATCACATTGGCTATTAGATCCAGACAGTATTTACGATTTAGTAAAGTCAATTAAAGCAGAAATTGATAAGCCATTAACTTTGAAAATGCGAACTGGTTGGGATGCAGACCACATTTTAGCTGTAGAAAATGCTTTAGCTGCACAAGAAGCTGGCGCTGATGCGGTTGCTATGCACGGGCGCACGCGCGAACAAATGTATAGTGGGCAAGCAGATTGGGAGTTATTGCATGAAGTAGCGCAACAATTAACAATTCCCTTTATGGGCAATGGTGATATTAAAACACCACAAGATGCTAAACGAATGATTGATGAAGTTGGGGCAGATGCTGTAATGGTAGCACGCGGAGCTATTGGCAATCCGTGGGCCTTAAAAGCAATGGCTACTTATTTAGAAACAGGTGAGCTATTACCTGAGCCAACACCAATGCAAAAAGTCCAAACCGCCAAAGAACAACTAGCTCGTTTAGTAGAATTGAAAGGTGAACGTATTGGTGTGCCTGAATTTAGGCAACAAGCCGCTTATTATTTAAAGGGTATTCCGCGTTCAGCTCGTACGAAAGCTGCAATTAATGAAGTAGATACGAAACAAGAAGTCGATGACTTATTGGATGAATTTTCTGAAATATCAATGCAACGCATATTACAACGATAGGAGTAAGTTTTCATGGCAAATACTGAAATGAATGATCAACTACGGGCACGGCGGCAAAAACTGCAAGCTTTACGTGATGATGGTATCGATCCTTTTGGCCATCGTTATCAACCGACGGCTACAGCTGATCAATTGCATGCAGATTATGAGCAATTGTCTAAAGATGATTTGGTAGCGCAAAAGATTAATGTAGCAATTGCCGGTCGCATGATGACTAAGCGTGGTAAAGGTAAAGTTGGTTTTGCTGATATTAAAGATCGTACTGGCAAAATTCAAATTTATGTTCGAAAAGATGTTGTTGGTGATGAAAATTATCGTATTTTTAAACGTGCCGATTTAGGCGATTTATATGGTATTGAAGGCGATGTGATTAAGACAGATATGGGGGAATTAACTGTTCGTGCTACCCATGTGACTTTGTTGTCTAAATCCTTGCGTCCGTTACCTGATAAATATCACGGCTTGACTAATGTGGAGCAAATTTATCGTCAACGATATTTAGATTTAATTACAAATCAAGAAAGTTTTGCCCGATTCATTAAACGTTCTAAAATTATTACAGCCATTCGCCAATATTTAGATAGTGAAGGTTTTATTGAAGTGGAAACGCCAGTCTTACATGCTCAAGCTGGCGGTGCTTCAGCTCGTCCTTTCATTACCCATCACAATGCTTTGAATATTGATTTGTACTTGCGAATTGCTCTCGAATTGCATTTAAAGCGCCTGATTGTTGGTGGTATGGAACGTGTTTACGAGATTGGTCGAGTATTTCGTAATGAAGGGATTGATACTAAGCATAATCCGGAATTTACCGAATTAGAAAGCTATGCTGCTTACTTTGATTTCAAAGACGTTATGGACGAAACGGAAGGCATTTTTAAAGCTGCTGCTCAAGGTGCTTTAGGTACACAGAAAATCACTTATCAAGGCAATGAACTTGATTTAGCAAAGCCGTTTAAGCGTGTGCATATGGTCGATGCAATTAAAGAGCAAACGGGCGTTGATTTTTGGCCTGCGATGACTGTTGAACAAGCTCGAAAGTTAGCTGATGAACATCATGTGCACTATGAAGAATACTGGCAAGTTGGGCACATTATTAATGCCTTTTTTGAAGAATTTGTGGAAGAAACAATCGTCGAACCGACTTTTATTTATGGGCACCCATTAGAGATTTCACCGTTAGCCAAAAAAAATGAGCAAGATCCGCGCTTTGTGGATCGTTTTGAGTTGTTTATTTTAGGTAATGAATACGCTAATGCTTTTACAGAATTAAATGATCCTCTTGATCAAAGAGAACGCTTTGAAGCTCAAGTTAAAGAACGTGAAGCTGGTAATGATGAAGCGGAAGCCATAGATGAAGATTTCGTGGAAGCTTTAGAATACGGGATGCCACCAACTGGTGGATTAGGAATTGGTATTGATCGGTTAGTAATGTTATTGACTGATGCACCTTCAATTCGTGACGTCATTTTGTTTCCGACTTTGCGTCCTGATGACAATAAATAAAATTGCAATGTCATCTTGCAATTTTAATTTGCATTTGATATACTAATACAGTCGTTGATTGATATGATGACTGTTTGAGTCGCTAGCTCAGCTGGTAGAGCAACGGCCTTTTAAGCCGTGGGTCGTGGGTTCGGGTCCCACGCGACTCATTAATGCGGAAGTAGTTCAGTGGTAGAACATCACCTTGCCATGGTGGGGGTCGCGGGTTCGAATCCCGTCTTCCGCTTTACATTGTAATAACGCCGGGGTGGCGGAACTGGCAGACGCACAGGACTTAAAATCCTGCGGTAAGTGATTACCGTACCGGTTCGATTCCGGTCCTCGGCATTATAATGTTGCACCCATAGCGCAATTGGATAGAGTGTCTGACTACGAATCAGAAGGTTGTAGGTTCGACTCCTACTGGGTGCATTAGTAATTTAACTTAATATTTATGCGGAAGTAGTTCAGTGGTAGAACATCACCTTGCCATGGTGGGGGTCGCGGGTTCGAATCCCGTCTTCCGCTTTTTGTTTATCGGGAAATAGCTCAGCTTGGTAGAGCGCTACGTTCGGGACGTAGAGGTCGCAAGTTCGAATCTTGTTTTCCCGATATTTGTTTATCGGGAAGTAGCTCGGCTTGATAGAGCAGATGCAGGGGGCGCAGGTTCGAATCCTGTCTTCTCGATAAGTTATCCAATTAGTAAGCCATCTTATTTTAAAATGAAGATGGCTTTTTTTGTTAGAAGTATAAACGTTTAGTTTTAAAATTTATAATAAATGATTACAATGGTTATAAATACAAGTTAGCTATTCCCAAATTTATTAGTGAATTGTGCTATACTCGTGAGACATTATTACATGATGTGCAAAAAGAGAGGTAAGAAATGACCGAATTATTTACTTCAAGTGCTAAGCAAGCTTTAAGTTTAGCTCAAAAAGCAGCAATGAAATTCAACCATCATGCTGTTGGAACAGAACATTTATTATATGGTTTAGTCAAAGAAGGTTCTGGCGTGGCTGCTAAAACAATTACGGAGCTCACAGTTTCAGCGACCGATATTCAAGAGGAAATTGAATTACTGACTGGCTACGGAAACGATGACTTAACGGATCAATTGTATTTACCATATTCACCTCGAGCTGCGCAAGTTTTAGAGATGGCCAGCAAGCAAGCACGTCTTTTAGAAGCGCCACAGGTAGGAACAGGACATATTTTGTTAGCGCTATTGCGTGACCAGACCATTTTGGCGGCTCGCGTTTTAGAAGAACTTGGTTTAAGTATTGTGAAAACTCGCAAATTACTGTTACAGAAAATGGGTGTTTCTGAGCGCTTAGATCGAGCTAACCAAAAAAAGGCAATATCAGAGACTAAAAGTATCACGCCAACCTTGGATTCTTTGGCTCGTGATATGACAGCATTAGCCCGTCAAGGACGGTTGGATCCCGTAATTGGACGAGAATCTGAATTAGATCGTGTTATCCAGATTTTAAGTCGGCGTACCAAGAATAATCCGGTTTTATTAGGTGAACCAGGTGTTGGTAAAACGGCCGTAGTTGAAGGATTAGCACAAAAAATTGTCCAACTGAATGTTCCTAATGAATTAGCTGTAAAACGTTTAATGATGCTTGATGTAGGCTCTTTAATTGCAGGAACTAAATATCGCGGTGAGTTTGAGGATCGCTTCAAAAAAATTATTAATGAAATTAATCAAGCGGGCAATGTTATTTTGTTTGTAGATGAATTGCATACTTTGATTGGTGCTGGTGGAGCAGAAGGCGCAATTGATGCTTCTAATTTATTAAAACCAGCTTTATCTAGAGGTGAGTTGCAGATGATTGGTGCTACCACGCTAGATGAATATCAAAAATATATCGAAAAAGATGTTGCCTTCACACGGAGATTTGCGCGAGTAGATGTAGCTGAGCCGTCAGTGGAAGCTAGCTATCATATTTTAGCCGGATTGCGACCTAAATATGAAGAGCATCATCATTTAACAATTACAGATGATGCTTTGCATGCTGCAGTTGATCTTTCCAAGCGATATCTTACTGGCCGCTATTTGCCTGACAAAGCTATTGATTTAATGGACGAAGCAGCTGCGTTGGTGCATATTCGCCAAACTAGTAAAAAGATGCAAAACAAAGCGCAGGAGTTAGAGCAACAACTAAATCATGCTAGTCTTGCTAAAGAACAAGCTATTGCACAACAAGATTTTGCGCAAGCAGCCACTTATCGCCAAGAAGAATTACAGTTAAAGCAACAATTGGATAGGTTTGAACAAAAAGCCAATCATTTAGGTACCAATAAAAATGTAAAAGTACAAGAAGAAGATATTGCGAACATTGTTTCGCAATGGACCAAAATACCTGTTACTAAGCTAACACATCAACAATCACAGCAATTACTGAATTTGGAAAAAGAATTGCATAAACGTGTAGTCGGTCAAGATCTTGCTGTTCAAGCTGTGGCTAAAGCAATTAGAAGAGCACGTAGTGGCTTAAAAGATCCGAGGCGTCCAATTGGTTCCTTTATGTTTTTGGGACCAACCGGCGTAGGTAAAACAGAACTTGCTAAAGCTGTTGCCGATGTTGTTTTTGGCAATGAATCGGCCATGATTCGAATTGATATGTCAGAATATATGGAAAAATATAACGTTTCGCGTTTAGTTGGTTCAGCGCCTGGTTATGTTGGCTATGAAGAAGGTGGTCAATTAACTGAGCAAGTTCGTAATCATCCTTATTCAGTTATCTTATTGGACGAGGTAGAAAAAGCACATCGTGATGTTTTCAATTTATTGTTGCAAGTTTTGGATGATGGTATGTTAACAGATGCTAAAGGACGTAAAGTTGATTTCAGCAATACGATTATTATCATGACTTCTAATTTAGGGGTTGATACCTTGAATGACGAGCATAATGTTGGTTTTCAAAATGGTGAACAACAAAATGCTGATCAATTTTTGCATGACCACATTATGAAGGAAGTTAAACAATTTTTCCGACCAGAGTTTTTGAATCGAATTGATGAAATTTTGGTCTTTGATGAATTGAGCAAGGATAATTTACATCAGATCATTAAAATTATGGTGCGACAATTAGTTATTCGCCTAGCAAAACAAAATATTAAGTTAACTTTGAGCTTAAAGGCGATGGATTTCTTGGTTGATAAAGGCTATGATCGTACTTTAGGTGCACGCCCCTTGCGGCGAACCATTCAGCGAGAAATTGAAGATAGGGTGAGTGATTTGTTGTTAAGTGGGGCTCTACATGCTGGTGAACAGCTGTCAGTCGGAGCTTCAAAGGGTGAACTAACTTTTAAAATTAAACAAGCTAAATTAGTTGAAGCTTAAACTTGACAATTTTTCTCAAATATAATATCATTTAATAGATTAGTTATCGTGATGTAGTACGCGTATTCCACCGAAATATTGTCCGGTTTGGAATAATATAAAAAGCAAAAATGACCATTTGAGTTATTTTTGGTTTTTTTTTGCTTGCAAATCCGATATAGCTAATTTGTAATGTAATTGTAATAATTCTAGCGATTTTATTTGAAAGGGTGAACAATTTGACGAAAGAAACAGTAAGTTATCACAATGTCAATTATGGCAAACACCGAACTCGTCGCAGTTATGCACGAATTAAAGAAGTATTACCATTACCCAATTTGATTGATATTCAAACTAATTCTTATAATTGGTTTTTGGATGAAGGTCTTAAGGAAATGTTCCAAGACATCATGCCAATTGATGATTTTGCGGGGACTTTATCCTTAGACTATGTAGATTATAAGCTTTTAGAGCCAAAATATACTGTTGATGAAGCACGTGATCACGATGCTAACTATTCGGCTCCTCTGCATGTTAAGTTGCGGTTGACCAATCATGAGAGCGGTGAAATCAAGACGCAAGATGTTTTCTTTGGCGATTTCCCACTGATGACTGAACAAGGAACTTTTATTATTAATGGTGCTGAACGAGTTATCGTTTCTCAATTAGTGCGTTCCCCGGGCGTGTATTACACGGCTGAAGCTGACAAAAATGGTCGCATGATTTATGGGGCGACTGTCATTCCTAACCGTGGCGCTTGGCTAGAATTTGATAATGATGCTAAAAATATTAGTTATGTGCGGATTGATCGTACTCGTAAGTTACCAATTACGGAGTTGATGCGTGCACTAGGTTTCGGTTTAGATAGCGAGATTCTGGATATTTTGGGTAATAGCAGTGAATCTTTAAATTTAACCTTAGAAAAAGATGTCCACAAAGATACTAGTGATTCACGTGTTGAAGAAGCACTTAAAGATATTTATGAACGTTTACGCCCTGGTGAACCTAAAACAGCTGAAAGTTCACGTTCTTTGCTTTATGCACGTTTCTTCGATCCAAAACGTTATGATACAGCTCCAGTTGGTCGCTACAAAGTTAACAAGAAATTAAATTTAAAGACACGTTTACGTGGTTTAACTTTAGCTGAAACTTTAGCTGATCCGGATACTGGGGAGATTATTTTAAATAAGGATACGGTCTTAGATCGCGAAGCGATGAGTAAATTAGCTCCTTATTTGAAGAATTCTGATTTTAAAGCTACAACTTTCCAACCTTCTGATGAAGGTATTTTGGCTGATCCAGTAAAAGTTCAGATTATCAAAGTTTACTCACAAGTTGATGAAGATCGGGTTGTGAATATGATTGGTAACGCTAATATCCCTGAGAGTGTTAAACATATTACTCCTGCTGATATTTTAGCTGAAATTAATTATTTCTTTAACTTGCAAGAGGGTATCGGTAGCACCGATGATATTGATCACTTGGGTAATCGACGGATTCGTTCAGTTGGTGAATTATTGCAAAATCAATTCCGTTTAGGCTTATCTAGAATGGAGCGTGTTGTTCGTGAACGGATGTCTATTCAAGACACTGCCACAGTGACACCACAACAATTGATCAATATTAGACCCGTTGTAGCAGCTATCAAAGAATTCTTTGGTTCCTCTCAATTATCACAATTCATGGATCAAAACAATCCTCTTGGTGAGTTGACGCATAAAAGACGTTTGTCAGCTTTAGGACCGGGTGGTTTGACTCGTGATCGTGCTGGTTATGCGGTTCGTGATGTTCACTATACGCATTATGGTCGGATGTGCCCAATTGAAACGCCAGAAGGTCCTAACATTGGTTTGATTAACAACTTGGCTACTTATGGAGTTGTTAATAAATATGGTTTTGTGGAAACGCCTTATCGCCGTGTTTCTTGGGATACGCATAAAGTTACTGACAAAATTGATTATTTAACGGCTGATGAAGAAGATAATTATGTTGTAGCGCAAGCTAACACACCTTTAAATGATGATGGTTCATTTGCAGAAGAACGTATTTTAGCGCGTCATCAAGATGATAATATCGAAACAACTGTGGATAAAGTCGATTATATGGATGTTTCACCACGTCAAGTTGTTTCAGTAGCTACTTCCTGTATTCCTTTCTTGGAAAATGATGACTCTAACCGTGCTTTGATGGGTGCTAACATGCAACGCCAAGCTGTGCCTTTGATTAAGCCACATTCTCCATTGGTAGGTACTAGTATGGAATATGTTGCTGCTCATGATTCTGGAACGGCAATGTTAGCTAAATATGCGGGAATCGTGGAATATGTTGATGCTAAAATTATCAAAATTAAACGTGATGATTCAGATGTTGTAGACACTTATCATTTAATGAAGTATCGTCGTTCTAATGCGGGTAAATGTTATAACCAGCGTCCAATCGTAGAAAAAGGTAACCACGTTGATCGTAGTGAAATCATTGCTGACGGTCCGGCTATGCAAGAAGGTGAACTTGCTTTAGGGCAAAATCCTTTAATTGCATTTATGACTTGGAATATGTATAACTATGAAGATGCGATTGTTTTGTCTGAACGTTTAGTAAAAGATGACATTTATACTTCTATTCATATTGAAGAATTTGAATCAGAAGCACGAGACACCAAATTAGGACCTGAGGAGATCACTCGCGAAATCCCTAATGTTGGTGAAGATGCCCTGAAAGATTTAGATGAAGATGGAATCATTCGTGTTGGTGCGGAAGTTCGTGATGGGGACATTTTAGTTGGTAAAGTTACGCCAAAGGGTGTTACGGAATTATCTGCTGAAGAACGTTTATTGCATGCTATTTTTGGTGAAAAAGCTCGTGAAGTTCGTGATACTTCGTTACGTGTACCTCATGGTGGCGGTGGAATCGTCCAAGATGTTAAAGTCTTTTCTCGTGAAGAAGGCGATGAACTAAGCCCAGGTGTTAATTCTATGGTGCGAATTTATATTGCACAAAAACGTAAAATTCAAGTTGGCGATAAAATGGCTGGTCGTCATGGTAACAAAGGTACAGTTTCCATTGTTGTTCCTGAAGAAGATATGCCATATATGCCTGATGGTACACCAGTAGATATCTTGTTGAATCCAATGGGTGTTCCTTCACGTATGAACATTGGTCAAGTTTTGGAATTGCATTTGGGAATGGCAGCACGCAACTTGGGAATTCATGTAGCAACGCCAGTTTTTGATGGTGTTAATGATGATGATTTGTGGAAAGCTGTTCAAGAAGCTAATATGGCTTCAGATGCTAAAACTGTTTTGTATGATGGTCGTACCGGTGAACCGTTCCATAATCGTGTGGCTGTTGGTGTTATGTATTATATGAAATTAGCCCATATGGTTGACGACAAGATCCATGCTCGATCAATTGGACCTTACTCCTTAGTTACGCAACAGCCATTAGGTGGTAAGGCACAATTTGGTGGTCAGCGTTTTGGTGAAATGGAAGTTTGGGCACTGGAAGCGTATGGTGCTGCCTACACGCTACAAGAAATTTTGACTTACAAATCTGATGATGTCACTGGTCGTGTAAACACTTATGAAGCTATTGTGAAGGGCGAAACGATTCCTAAGCCAGGTGTGCCAGAATCATTTAGAGTTTTAGTGAAAGAATTAGAGTCGCTTGGACTAGATATGAAGATTTTGGATCATGAGAATAAAGAAGTTGAACTTCGGGAAATGGATGAAGATCCGACTATTAAAAGTATTGATGCTTTGTCTAAATTAGCTTTAGAGCAAGAACAAAAGTTAGTTCAAGAAGAAGCTGATAAAAAGCAAGATGATCAAGAAATAGAAGCTCAAGAAGAACCAGAACTAGAAAAAGTGATGGATCAAATGATCAATAGTAATACTGACGCTTCTAACAATGATGAACAATAGGAGGTTGCCAATTGATAGATGTTAATAAATTTGAAAGCATGCAAATTGGTTTAGCTTCACCAGATAAGATCCGTAGTTGGTCTTATGGTGAAGTTAAAAAACCAGAAACCATTAATTATCGGACTTTAAAACCAGAACGTGATGGTTTATTCGATGAACGAATTTTTGGACCAACTAAAGATTGGGAATGTGCTTGTGGTAAATATAAGCGGATTCGTTATAAGGGGATTGTTTGTGATCGTTGTGGGGTTGAGGTTACTCGCTCCAAGGTTCGTCGTGAACGTATGGGGCATATTGAATTAGCAGCTCCGGTAACGCATATTTGGTATTTTAAAGGTATTCCTAGTCGTATGGGCTTGGTCTTAGGTATGAGTCCACGTGCACTAGAAGAAATTATTTATTTTGCCGCTTACGTGGTTATTAAATCTGGTGATACTGATCTAGAAGATAAACAGTTATTGACAGAAACTGAATACCGTAAAAAACGTGAACAATATGGTGATGCTTTCACTGCTAAAATGGGCGCTGAAGGTATCAAAGAGTTATTGCAAGCTGTTGATTTAGACAAAGAAGTAACTGAATTAAAAGAAATCTTGAAGAGTGCTACTGGACAAAAAAGAACGCGTTCCATTCGGCGTTTGGATATCTTAAATGCCTTCAAAAATTCTGGTAATCGTCCAGAATGGATGGTTATGGATTGTATTCCGGTAATTCCTCCTGATTTAAGACCAATGGTCCAATTAGAGGGTGGGCGTTTTGCCACTTCTGATCTTAATGATTTGTATCGTCGCGTTATTAATCGTAATAATCGGTTGAAGCGTCTGTTAGATTTAAATGCACCAAATATTATTGTGCAAAATGAAAAACGGATGTTGCAAGAAGCGGTTGATGGATTGATTGACAATGGTCGTCGTGGTCGTCCAGTAACTGGACCAGGTAATCGACCACTCAAATCTCTATCACACATGCTTAAGGGTAAACAAGGACGTTTTCGTCAAAACTTGTTAGGTAAGCGTGTGGACTACTCTGGTCGTTCAGTTATTGATGTTGGTCCTACTTTGAAATTTTATCAATGTGGTTTACCACGTGAAATGGCGTTAGAATTGTTTAAACCGTTCGTGATGCATGAATTAGTTTCACGTGATCTAGCATCCAATATCAAAAATGCTAAACGTAAGATTGAACGGCAAGATGATGATGTTTGGGATGTTTTGGAAGATGTTATCAAGGAACGTCCTGTGCTCTTAAACCGTGCGCCTACGTTGCACCGTTTAGGTATTCAAGCCTTTGAACCAGTTCTGGTAGAAGGTAAATCGATTCGTTTGCATCCTCTAGCTTGTGAAGCTTATAATGCCGATTTTGATGGTGACCAGATGGCTGTTCATGTTCCCTTGTCTGATGAAGCTCAAGCAGAAGCACGTATGTTAATGCTTGCAGCTCACCATATTTTAGCTCCTAAAGATGGTAAGCCAATTGTTACGCCTTCTCAAGATGTTGTGTTAGGTAATTACTATCTGACTTTAGAAGAACGTGGTCGTGAAGGCGAAGGCATTATTTTTAACGATATGGATGAAGTAGAAATGGCTTTCCAAGATGGTTTAGTGCATTGGCACAGTCGGATTGGTTTGGCAACTAAGTCGTTGACTAATTTTGCTTTTGCTGAAGATCGTCGAAACAGCATTATGATTACAAGTGTTGGTAAAGTTATTTTTAACCGTATTTTGCCTAATGGCATGCCATTCTTGAATGAACCTACCGAAGAAAATATGGTGAAAGGTGTTCCTGATAAGTATTTCTTGAATGAAGGCGAAGATATTCATCAACGTCTTAAAGATATGCCGTTGACTGATCCTTTCAAAAAAGGCTATTTAAGCGACATTATTGCCCAAGTTTTCAAGATTTACAAAGTACAACGAACATCTGAATTATTGGATGATATGAAAGAACTTGGATATACAGCATGTACTTTAGCTGGTTTAACAGTTGGTGTATCCGATGTGCCACAGTTAGATGATAAGCAAGATATTGTTGATGAAGCCCATAAAAAAGTGGCTACTGTATCTAAGCAATTTCGTCGGGGTTTAATCACTGATGAAGAACGCCATAATCGTGTGGTAACAATTTGGAATGATGCTAAGGATGATATTCAACAGCAATTAGTTGATAGTTTTGATCCAAAGAATCCGATTTCCATGATGTCTGATTCTGGTGCTCGTGGTAATATTTCAAACTTTACGCAATTAGCTGGAATGCGTGGCTTGATGGCTGCTCCTAACGGCGGGATGATGGAAGTGCCAGTTACTTCTAACTTCCGTGAAGGTTTATCTGTTTTAGAAATGTTCATGTCCACTCACGGTGCTCGTAAAGGTATGACTGATACAGCTTTGAAAACAGCGAACTCTGGTTACTTGACACGTCGTTTAGTTGATGTGGCTCAAGACGTGATTATTCGTGAAGAAGATTGTGGCACAGATCGTGGTTTAGTAGTGTCAGCAATTACTGATGGTAATGAAGTTATTGAACCATTATATGATCGTTTAGTTGGTCGTTATACGCAAAAAGAAATTTTAGATCCCAAGACTGGTGAAGAAATTGTTGGACGTAATGTTTTGATTGATGAAGATACAGCACGTATGATAATTGATGATGGTGTTCAATCGGTTACAATTCGTTCAGCCTTCACTTGCAACACACTACATGGTGTCTGTCAAAAATGTTATGGTCGTAACTTGGCTACTGGTGAGGAAGTTGAAGTTGGTGAAGCCGTTGGTGTTGTGGCTGCGCAATCCATTGGTGAACCGGGTACGCAATTAACCATGAGAAACTTCCATACTGGTGGTGTTGCCGGTGGTGAAGATATTACGCAAGGTTTGCCTCGTGTTGAAGAAATTTTTGAAGCACGTAATCCCAAAGGTTTAGCTTATATTTCTGAGGTTGACGGTGTAGTTAGTTCTGTTGATGAAAATCCTGCTGAACATACGCGTGAGATCACTATTGAAGGTAAGATTGATACAAGAACTTATAGTGTTCCTTATACAGCTAGTGTTTCTGTAGCTGAGGGTGATATTATCCATCGTGGTGACAAGTTAACTGCTGGATCAATTGATCCTAAGCAATTGATTAAAGTTACAGATGTGCAAACTACTGAAAACTATTTACTTTCTGAAGTTCAAAAAGTTTACCGTATGCAAGGTGTTGACATCAGTGATAAGCATATCGAAGTTATGGTGCGAAAAATGCTTCGTAAAATTCGCGTGCTTGATCCAGGTGATACTAATGTTTTGCCCGGTTCCTTATTGGATATTGGTCAATTTACAGAAACAAATAAAGAATCATTGATTAAGGGTAAATTGCCAGCTACTGGTGCACCAGTATTGTTAGGTATTACTAAGGCATCTTTGGAAACAAATAGTTTCTTATCAGCAGCTTCTTTCCAAGAAACAACACGTGTATTGACTGATGCGTCGATTCGTGGCAAGAGTGATCCATTAGTTGGTTTGAAAGAGAATGTTATGATTGGTAAGATTATTCCAGCTGGTACGGGTATGGCTAAATATCGTCATATGCAACCAGAAAAAGTTGGTGCAACATTCGATAGTCAACTAAGTGGTGCTCCTGAAGAAGTATAAAAATTAATTAGCAAAAAGACTCCTATATATTTAGGAGCCTTTTTTTATGCATATTTATATAGAATTATTAAGATATTTATTTAAATGAGATGTTCATTAATTATATTTATTTTATTATTTTAGCGATCTTTGCTAATAAATTAATATTTATAAAATCATTATGTGCGATTTATCTCAAAAAAAATCAACATAAATTAAACAAAACTTGTGTTAAATTTAACTAGTAATGATAATATATTTAAAGGATCACAATTTATAATATTTAGGGGGATTTTTTATGTACGTTAAGAAGCAAGTACTGTTTACAATGGGAGTTACTTTATTTTCTTCCGCTTTATTGGTCAGTACAAAGCCTAAAAATGTAGCTGCTGCTGACGTAGCTGTGCCACAAACAGTTGATGTTGTTAATGATAACGTTACCAATACAAATTCGTCTACTGCAACATCAGTTAATGCTGATTCTGATGATGCAGTACAAACAAAACCAGCTACTGATACTACTGCTGTACAGTCATCTACTATGACAGATACAACAGAAGCATTTCAGGAACAACAAAAAGTGCCTGTACAGACACAAAATCCGACTGTAAGTACGCCTGCAACATCACAAATTCCAGCCGATGATACTACTAATGAGCCGGATAATAGTGGTCAAGCAACAAGTGATTTGGATAAAGCTAAACTAACAACAGTGAATAATTTACAAACACAAGCCAATAGTGCAAAATCCATCATTGACCAGCAAACTGATTTAACTACGGATAAAAAGACCAATTATGTTGCAGATATTGACAATATTGTTAGTGAAGCAAGTACAAATGTTGAGCAAATTAATGACCAAGCAGAATTAACTGAATTAGAAACGCAATTTTCGTTATATATTTTACAAACACAAGCTCAAGCACAACTGGAACAAGGTTATGTATCTTTGAGTAAAAAACATCCTGAACAAAATGCCGACCTAGAAGATGTTTGGAAACAGAACAGTGATTTGTTAGATGTAGCCACGACTAATGAGGCAGCTCAAAAAATTTTGGCTGTGGGCTTACAATCTTTGAACGATGTTATTGATAATCCTGATTTAGCTACTGCTCGCCAAAGTGCGTTGACCCAGTTGCAAGATGAACATACTGCGATGATCAATAAAATTCAAAATAGTGGTTTATCCAGTGATGCTCAAGATGATTTTCTGGCTCGTGCAGATGATGCTTATAATACTGCTGTTGCAAACGTTCACAGTGCAACTACAACTAATGATGTGCAAAGTGCTTTGACAACAGGTGAACAAAATATTACTAACGTTTTAGGTCATGAAGGTGCTGATGACTTAAATACTGCTTATAATACTGCAATTAATGATTTAAACGTAGTATATCATCAAGCATTAGATGCCTTAGATCAATTGACATTGAATGAGGTGCATCAAAAGCAATTAAAGCAGCAAATCATGGATGCTTATCAGAATGGTTTTTCAGGTATTTTCCAAGCTGCTCCAGACGACATTAGTATCAGTAAAGCTGAGGATCAAGGCATTACAGGTCTGAATCGAGTTATTGCAACACTTAATAGTAATAATTATGATGACAGCTTAGAATTAGCTCAAAATGATGCATTGACTCAGTTGCAAGATGAACATGCTGCGATGATCAATAAAATTCAAAATAGTGGTTTATCCAGTGATGCTCAAGATGATTTTCTGGCTCGTGCAGATGATGCTTATAATACTGCTGTTGCAAACGTTCACAGTGCAACTACAACTAATGATGTGCAAAGTGCTTTGACAACAGGTGAACAAAATATTATTAACGTTTTAGGCCACAATGGACCTGATGCATTAACAGATGCAAAAATTTCAGCACTTAATGAATTAGCATCTGCATATAATGATATGATTGATAAAATTCAGCAATCTACAGACATGTCTGTAGATGGTGCCGCACAAGCACAAGCAGACCTCATTGCTATAACTAAGACAGCTTATAAAAATGCCATTGCAGCAATACAAAGTACTACAACTTCTACTGAAATAGAGAGTGCTTTGACAACAGGTAAACAAAATATTGCTAACGTTTTTTCAGGTCACAATGGTGCTGATGCATTGACAGATGCAAAAACTTCAGCGTTTAATGAATTAAATGAAGTACGCGATCAAGCTTTGACAACTTTAGATCAAGCCAATCTAGCTATTTCTGACAAGAATACGTTAAAAAAGGCGATAATGGACGCTTATAAAGACGCGTATACTAAAATTGTTATCACTAATATGGATGGCATTGTTGAAGCTAAAGAAATCGGTGTTGCAAATATTAACAAAATCATTGCTCAAATTAACAGTAGCAGTGCAGATAACAATTTAGAAATTGCTAAAAATGATGCTATCAATGCCTTGCAAACAGCACGTGATCATGATTTGGCTACTGTTTCAGCTTTGAACCCACAGGTAACACGTGATCTAACTGCTAATGATGTTAATCAATTTACCACGCAAATAAATGCAGCTTTTGATTCCGCTAAAACTGCTATCAATAATGCCAATAGTGAAGCTGATGTCACTGCGGCTAAAACTGCAGGTATTAATGCGATGAATCAAGTTGTAGACAGTGCGATTAGTGAAAGCAATTTGAATACAGCTAATCAAAGTACGCAAGAAGTACTAGATGCTATTAATTCATCGGCTAATACTTTAATCGATCAGGCTAATATCAGTGCTGAAGACAAGGCATCATTTAAAGATCAGTTGGCTAGTTTTTATGATACAGCGACAACTAAGTTGGCTGGTGCAACTAGTTTAGCTGATATGACAGCAATTAAAGATAATTTTGTCACGCAAACTAATCAATTAATTGCTACTGTGTCAGCTAAAACACTTTCTGCTGATGGTAATAGTACGCCAGAAGAAACAACTTCTACAGATTATGCGACAACAGATCCAAGCGCTGCCAATGGTACTGACTTTGCAACTAGTGCAGATCCAGCAATGGTTAGTCATTTAATTAGTGATCCAGCTCAAATTAGTGATCCTAAAGATCCAAAAGCTAGTTTGCCTCAATTAGGGGAACAAAATAATACTGGTTGGATTGGCTGGCTATTATTGGATTCTGTGATTGCAATGTTTGGTTTTGGAAAAAGTAAAAAACGTCGCAACTAATATTGTTAATTATGTAAAAAAGCGAGGCTAGAACTTTTTAGCCACGCTTTTTTGTTTTTAATGATGAATATATAAGAAAGCAGAAATTAAATATAAGATACCAATATGTGCTGGATAAAAAATATAGAAGAAATATTTAATTCCTGGTCCTTTTTTATTGTTATAAAACCAAATTAAAATGGCAGCAAAAATCATTAACCACTGATTTACTTGCATTAATCCAGCTAATTGTAAGCCACCATAAATTAAAGCAGTTAAAGCAATTAATAAACATTGAATTTTTAAATTGTCTCTGAATAAATACATTAAGGGAATTAACAACACCATTAAATTGTTTTCCGTTAAGGCAATTGAGGGAACGAAGCTTGTGACACCAATTAAAATCGGAATTGGGACTTTAATAACTGTTAGTAAGGGGATGATGATACTAGTGGCAAAAGGTAAAATAAATAAGCTAATGCCAATTATGCTATTTTTGATGGGCTTTTGATTATCTTTTAATTTGTCGATGGCTAACATGAAAATTGTTCCGATAAATAAATCGTGAAAAATATTGTTGGTCAATATAACTTGATCGTAGTGAACAATCTTTTCTAAGCTAAATGTAAACAGGGACATCAAAACCATGCTAGTATAAAGACGTAGCATATATTTACGTTTGTTGTGGGTATGACTGAAGCCGACCACACTTACAAAGAAGAAAATAGTTGCTACTGGTCGACCAAACCAATCCAGCCAATTGGGAGCGCCAAATGGCACAAACATTTGGTGCAGATGATCTATGAGCATAAGGATAATGCCGATTACTTTTAGGTCAAATGTTGAAAATCCTTTTTTAAAGTTTTGAATTATTGAATTCATTTTATTCTCCAATAAGTTATTTTATAAGCAAACATAAATTATACATTATGGTATATATAATTGTAAACTTATATATCTTATTGGAATGATTGATGATTGATTGAGGTGATAGTTATGAGTAAAGAAGAAACAGCGATTTTTGCAGGTGGATGTTTTTGGTGTATGGTTAAGCCGTTTGATACAATGCCCGGTATCAAGAAGGTTATTTCAGGTTATACTGGTGGGCACACTGTGAATCCCACTTATGAGCAAGTTGCCAGTCATACGACAGGTCATACTGAGGCTGTGGAAATTGTTTTTGATCCAGATGTTATTTCTTATGAACAGTTAGTAGAAATTTATTGGCAGCAAACGGATCCTACGGATGCTATGGGACAATTTCAAGATCGTGGGGATAGTTATCGTCCGGTTATCTTTGTAAAAAATGAACAACAGAAAAAGGTAGCGGAAGCTTCTAAAAAGCGTTTAGAAGATAGTGGCAAATTTGATAAGCCGATTGTTACTAAAATTGAGCCTGCCAAACCTTTTTATCCTGCTGAAGATTATCATCAGGACTTTTATAAGAAAAATCCACTGCGCTATCAGATCGAAGAGGCTGGTGGTCGTGATAAATTCATTAAAGATCATTGGTCAAAGTAAAAAAATAATATCTATTAATAAACTGGCTAAGAAAAATGGAATAAATGGTATCACTGTACGTTTGGATGTTTGGATGACTAGATAACACATGGCTAACGATGTTGCACCTAAGGTTATCAGCAAAGCTCGCTTTATCCCAAGGACCAAAGCAATCACTAAAATAACTTCGATATCACCATAGCCGAGTTTATTAGGCATTAACCAATAAATAGAATTAAAGATTATAGCCAACAGCAACCAATGCAACCATTGTCTCACAGTTAATGGTTGCAACACTAAGGTGATAGTGACTATCGGAATAAGTGTGATTGGCCAAATAGCAAGGTTTCGCCAGTCAGTTAGAGCACAGATAGTAACGCTTAGAGTTAAGATTATTAATATATATGGACTAAAACTGGTTTGTTGACTAGCTTTCCAGCCAATGATTAGGCCAATAATTTCAATTATAAAGATTTCTATGTTTATTTTGTGTTTACAAAAATGGCAACGTCCACGTAAAAATAGATAGCTAATAATCGGAATTTCGTGGTACCACTTTAAACGAGTGTGACAAAAATCACAGTAAGAACGTCCTGTAATAATGGGACGTTTTTTTGGTAAACGAATTGCTACCAAACCACTAAATGAGGCACAACAAATACTAAAGATAATGTTAAAAATAATCATTTCTCACCTCCCATACTAAATACGCAATTTTTTATTTTATTATTTATTAAATATTGATTGACATTACTGGTTAGCGATGTTAATGTTATCTCTGTGCTTTTGGCGACTAGTAGTCGTCAATTTTAGCCAGCAAACCACATAGGTGGTATTTTTATTTGATAAAAAAAGATCCACCTGGATGTGTGTACTTGAAAATATAAGGAGGAACTTTTAATGCCAACAATTAATCAATTGGTACGTAAAGGTCGTAAATCAAGAAGTTCTAAATCAGATTCCCCTGCTTTGAACTTTGGCTACAACAGTATGAAAAAAATTAGTACTGATAATCCTGCACCTCAAAAACGTGGAGTTGCTACACGTGTCGGAACAATGACACCAAAGAAACCTAACTCTGCTTTACGTAAATATGCCCGTGTACGTTTGTCAAACTTAATCGAAGTTACAGCTTACATTCCTGGTATTGGTCACAACTTACAAGAACATAGTGTTGTCTTAATTCGTGGTGGTCGTGTAAAGGATTTACCTGGTGTACGTTATCATATCGTTCGTGGTGCCTTAGATACTGCCGGTGTTGATGGTCGGATGCAAGGTCGTTCAAAATACGGAACTAAAAAACCTAAGAAATAAGCTACAATTTAATATTGCAATGCATATAGGAGGATAATCCATGCCAAGAAAAGGCAACGTTTCAAAACGCGATGTTTTACCTGACCCAATTTATAATTCAAAGCTAGTTACTCGTTTGATCAGTCACTTAATGGTTGACGGTAAGCGAGGAAAAGCTTCTACAATTTTATATGATGCTTTTGACATCATCAAAGAAAAGACTGGTAATGATCCTGTTGAAGTATTCAACGAAGCTATGAAAAATGTTATGCCAGTTTTGGAAGTTAAAGCTCGCCGTATCGGTGGTTCTAACTACCAAGTTCCTATTGAAGTGCGCCCTGAAAGACGTACAACGTTAGGTTTACGCTGGATCGTTAGCTATGCACGTTTGCGTGGCGAACACACAATGGATGAACGTTTAGCATCTGAAATCATGGATGCGGCTAATAACACTGGTGCTGCTGTTAAGAAGCGTGAAGATACCCATAAAATGGCTGACGCTAACCGTGCCTTTGCGCATTATCGTTGGTAATAACTTGCTGAGAGGAGTATTAGGTAATGGCTAATAAACGTGAATTTCCTTTAGATAGAACACGTAATATCGGTATCATGGCCCATATCGATGCTGGTAAAACAACTACTACAGAACGTATTTTGTACTATACTGGTAAAATCCATAAAATTGGTGAAACTCATGATGGTGCTTCCCAAATGGACTGGATGGCTCAAGAACAAGAGCGTGGTATTACAATTACTTCTGCAGCTACAACAGCTCAATGGAAAGATAATCGAATCAATATTATTGATACCCCAGGACACGTGGACTTCACAATCGAAGTTGAACGTTCTTTGCGGGTATTAGATGGTGCAATTACTGTTTTAGATGGTCAATCAGGTGTAGAACCGCAAACTGAAAATGTTTGGCGTCAGGCTACCACTTATAACGTTCCAAGAATTGTTTTCGTTAACAAGATGGACAAATTAGGTGCTGATTTTGACTATTCAGTACAAACAATCAAAGAGCGTTTAGATGCTAAGCCAATTGCGATCCAAATGCCGATTGGTGCTGAAGATGCTTTTGCTGGTGTCATTGATTTGATTGAAATGAAAGCTGATTTGTATGATGAAGATGAATTAGGTTCCAAATGGGATACTATTGATGTACCTGATGAATACAAGGACGAAGCTAACAAGCGTCGTGCACAAATGATTGAAACTTTAGCTGATGTTAATGATGATATCATGGAGAAATATTTAGATGGTGCTGAAATTAGCAATGCTGAAATTAAGAAAGCTTTACGTAAAGCTACAATTAGTTTAGATTTGTTCCCTGTTTTAGCTGGTTCAGCTTTCAAAAATAAGGGTGTGCAAATGTTGATGGATGCCGTGGTTGATTACTTGCCATCTCCATTAGATGTGCGTCCTTATAATGCCACTGATCCAGAAACTGGTGAAAAGGTAGCTTTAGCTGCTGACGATAATAAGCCATTTGCTGGTTTAGCTTTCAAGATTGCTACCGATCCTTTTGTTGGTCGTTTGACTTATTTGCGGGTTTATACTGGTACTTTGGAATCTGGCTCTTATGTTTTGAATGCTACTAAGGATAAACGTGAACGTGTTGGACGTTTGTTGCAGATGCACTCCAATCACCGTAGTGAAATTTCTGAAGTTTTCTCTGGTGATATTGCTGCTGCAATCGGTTTGAAAAACACAACAACAGGTGATTCTTTAACTGATCCTAGTCATCCATTGATTTTGGAATCATTAGAAATCCCTGAACCAGTTATTCAAGTTTCTATCGAACCAAAATCAAAAGAAGATCGTGATAAATTAGATATTGCTATCCAAAAATTAGCAGAGGAAGATCCAACTTTCCGTGCTGAAACTAATCCAGAAACTGGCGAAACCTTGATCGCTGGTATGGGTGAATTGCATTTGGATATCATGGTTGATCGTATGAAGCGTGAATTTAAGGTTGATGCTCAAGTTGGTGAGCCTCAAGTTGCTTATCGTGAAACCTTTACCAAACAAGCTTCTGCTGAAGGTAAGTTTGTTCGCCAATCTGGTGGTAAAGGTCAATACGGTGATGTTTGGATTGAATTTACGCCAAACGAAGAAGGTAAGGGCTTTGAATTTGAAGATGCCATTGTTGGTGGGGTTGTTCCACGTGAATATATCCCGTCCGTTGAAGATGGTTTGAAAAACGCTATGGTCAACGGTGTCTTAGCAGGCTATCCATTGATTGATATCAAAGCTAAACTTTATGATGGTTCTTATCATGAAGTCGATTCTTCCGAAGCTGCCTTTAAAGTTGCTGCTTCTATGGCTTTGCACAATGCAGTTAAATCTGCTGGTGCAGTTATTTTAGAGCCAGTCATGAAGGTTGAAGTTGTAACACCTGAAGATTACCTTGGTGATGTTATGGGTCAAGTTACAGCTCGTCGTGGACGCATTGAAGGAATGGAAGAACGCGGTAATGCACAATTAATTAACGCTTTCGTACCATTATCTGAAATGTTTGGCTATGCAACAACGTTACGTTCTGCTACTCAAGGTCGTGGTACCTTCACAATGACCTTTGATCATTATGAAAAAACACCTAAGAGTGTGCAAGAAGATATTATTAAGAAAAATGGCGGTAGCGCTAGCTAATTAAATCATGATTTAACATTAAATGGACTTTAACTATATAGTTAAAGTTCATTTTTGCTATATAAATATATGGAGGTTAGTAAAATGAAGCAGTTTAATGTGCAACCAGCCTTTTGGCAAATCTTTCCAGAAGCTGAGATTGTAGGATTAGTAGTTGATAATGTGGATAATACTGGTGCTCTGCCAGCTAAGTTATTAACAACGGCTAATGAAAAGGCACAACAATGGGTGCCTAATGACCCGATTAGTGCTAATCCTGTAGTGCAAGATTGGCGGAAAGCTTATCAGCAGTTTAAAACTAAAAAGGGGGCGCGTAGTGCGGTGGAAAACTTGCTAAAGCGTGCTAAACAAGGCAAAGGTGTTACCAGTATTAATCCAGCTGTTGATCTATATAATGCCGTTGCTTTAACATGGGCTTTTCCGATTGGTGGGCAAGATTTGACTAAAATTCAAGGAAATATTGAATTAACTGTCGCTCAAGGTGGCGAAGAATTTATTCCAATTGGTGAAGCGAATGTGGAGTCAGCTTTAATGGGTGAGGTTATTTATCAAGATGGAGAGTCTGTTATTTGTCGTTGTTTTAATTGGCGTGACAGTAGTCGCGTAGAGATTACATCAACAACGCACCAAATGATTTTTTATATGGAAAATATTAATCCACAACGCCATAATGAAGTAATACAAGCATTGGAGCTTTTACAAACTTATTTACAAACTTATTTGCAAGTGACGGCTAAATCATTTCAATTAACTAAAGACCATCCCCAAGCAGATTTGCAGGCTTTATTGTACGATTAATACTTGACTATCATTACTAGCGATTATATAATCCTAACCGAATTAGTTATTTTTAATCGTTTATTTGGGGGAGTAATTAATGAATAATGCAAGGAAGTGGCAATTAGGGATAGTTGTTGGCTTTACTGCGGGGACACTAGGTATTCAATACAATAGTGTCGCTGCCAAAACTAAACAAGTTTTAAATTGGACAGAAAGCACGGAGTTAGCAACTGCCGATATTTCACAAGCGACAGATACTTTAAGCTTCAATGTTTTACTTAATACCCAAGAAGGTTTATATCGCTTGGACGCCAAAGGAACACCGCAACCAGCTTTGGCACAAAAAGCAACGATTTCTGATGATGGCTTAGTCTATACTTTTTGGTTAAAACCGGATACCAAATGGAGTAATGGACAAACAGTGACCGCTCGTGACTTCGTTTATTCTTGGCAACGTACAGTTGATCCTAGGACAGGATCACAAGATGCTTTTTATTTGAATCAAATTCAAAATGCTAAAGATATTAATGCGGGGCAAAAATCACTAGATTCTTTGGGGATAAAAGCATTAGGTAAATATAAGTTAGAAGTCCATCTGACACAACCTGTCCCATATTTCAAAAAATTATTAGCTTGGCCATTATTTTTTCCACAAAATGAAAAGTCCGTGCAAAAATATGGTAAAGCTTATGGTACTAGTTCACAAAAAGTGGTTTCTAATGGACCTTACAAGCTAACACATTGGGATCCAAGTGATTCTAGCTGGCAATTAGTCAAAAATGGTCATTATTGGGATAAGAAAAAGGTTAAATTGCAGCGCATTAATGAAACTGTGGTTAAGGATCCGCAAACTGGCTTGAATTTATATCAAGATCATAAAGTTGATCAGACTACTTTAACTGGGGCACAGGTGCCTAATTTAAAAGGGGAATCTGATTTTCTCGTGCGCCAATCCTCCAATATGAACTACTTAAACTTGAACCAAAATAAAGTATCAGCTTTTAAAAATATAAATGTTCGGCGGGCTTTTTCATTAGCCATTGATCGCCATAAATTAGTTAAGGGTGTTTTGCAAGATGATTCTTTAGCGCCTAAAGGTTTTGTGCCTGTGGGCTTAAGTACGTATCAAGGAAAAGATTTTGCGAAGAGTACACAAGTTGCTAATACAGTTTCGCCTAATTTCCAACTAGCTAAAAAATTGCTGTCTAAAGGGATGCGCGAAGCTAAAGTTAAAAATTTAAAATTAACTTTGATGATTGATGATACGGAAGGTTCTAAACATACGGGTGAATTTATTCAAGGTGAATTAGAAAAATTGCCTCATGTGCAAATTAGTTTGCGTACTTTGCCGAAGACACAACGCTTAGCTGAAGATCGCAAGGGCAATTATGATATGGTGATTGCTTCATGGCAATCGGTTTATGCCGATCCGATTAACTTTTTAGAAGTTTGGCAGTCTGATTCCTCTTATAATACATCTGGATTTAAGGATGAGAAATTTGATCATTATTTAGATTTATCGGAAAATAAATATGGTCAAAATCCCACTAAACGTTGGCAAGCTCAGCAAAAAGCGGAAAAACGCCTAATGCACCAACAAGGAACGATTCCGCTTTATCAAGGAACTAAGGCACAATTAATGAATTCCAAAGTGCGTAACATTGTTTACAATGGTTCGGGTGTTCCATATGATTGGAAAACCGCTTATCTTAAATAGGAAGAGATGATTTTTTGGATTTAATCATTGATCAAGAACAATTATTAGCAGATTTTTTGCAGTATGTGCAAATTGATACGACCTCTGATGCCCATGCGCCACTAGAACAAGTGCCGACAACTGCTGGCCAAACAAAATTAGCGTTAATTCTACAACAACAATTATATGATCTAGGGTTGCAACAAGTTAAGTTAAATCCAAAGAATTCTTTTTTGACAGCATTATTACCCAGCAATAATGCTAATCAAACTGGTACGATAGGCTTTATTGCTCACTTAGATACAGCTCCTGATTATAAGGGTTCCCAGATTCATCCCCAAATTCATGTTAATTATGATGGCAGCGATATTCACTGGAATAATGGCTTAGTGTTATCTAGCCAACAATTTCCCAATTTGCAAAATTATATTCAACAAACTTTAATTACGACGGATGGGACAACTTTATTAGGTGTTGATGATAAGGGGGGCATTGCCGGATTAGTGTCAGCTTTGCGCTATTTAGTCGCACATCCAGAAGTTGAACATTGTAATATTAAAGTTGCTTTTGGACCAGATGAAGAAATTGGACGTGGAGCAGATCGTTTTGATGTACGTGATTTTGCAGCGGACTTTGCTTATACGCTGGATAATGGCTTAGTTGGCGATATTGAATATGAGACTTTTAACGCTGCTCAAGCAGTTATTGAAATCGCAGGTACCAGTGTGCACCCAGGTCAAGCCAAGGATCAGTTGGTAAATGCGATTAGTTTGGGAGAAATGATTGATCAACTCTTACCAGCAAGTCAACGACCGGAACTGGTAGACGGTCATGACGGATTTTATTTACTAACTAATTTCAGTGGTACGGTGGCTGCTGCACAATTGACTTATATTATCCGTGATTTTGCGCGCGCGCAATTTGAAGAGCGTAAAAATAATTTACAGAAAATTGTTGATAACTTGAATCAAGACTTGGATTATCCGCGTATTAAACTTCATATGGCTGATCAGTATTACAATATGGCTGATATTATTAATTTAGATCGTTATCCTTTGGATTTGGCGCAGCAAGCTATAGAAAAGTTGGATATTAAGCCTAACTTTGTGCCATTTCGTGGTGGAACGGATGGTTCCAAGATTACGTACTTAGGTCTGCCTACGCCTAACTTGTTCAATGGTGGTGAAAATTTTCATGGACCATATGAATTTGTCACAGTGGAGTCCTTGGCACAATTAGCACAGACAATTGTCACCATTAGCATGCTTTATAATATGTAATAATTTTACCGACTTGATAGATAATGTAGACTATCGAGCCGGTAATTTTTTTGAGTTATATGGAATAAATAAGGTAAAGTACGCATAATAATTGAAGATAAACTTTTTGTACGTTAGCAGCGTCGCATGTTAACAAGATAATCTATTTTAATTAACAATAAAGTATTGCTGTTGAAAATTAGTAAGCCTGGTTTAATTTGTAATAGTTGCGCCTAAACTATTTTTAAAATGATCTAAGGCCCAGTTTTGTCCGTCAGGATTGAAAGTAGCTACACCATTTTGATGAATTACTAAATTGTAATTTAAATTATAGGCAGATATTGCTGTGTGCAGTACGCAAATGTCCGTGCAAACGCCTGTTAGATGCAGTTTGTTAATATTACGTTCACGCAAAAAATTATCTAAATTAGTATTAGCAAAAGCTGAATATCTATTTTTAGCGTAGGCATAAACATGATCGTTTTGTTTATTATCATCATACCAATCTTGTAATCTACCATAGAATTGTCGTCCCCAGCTATCTGCTAAATTATGTGGCGGGAATAATTTAGTCTCAGGATGATAAGGATCATTTAGCTGATGTAAGTCAGTCGGTAAAATAATCCACTGGTCGTTGTTGAGAAATTCTTGAGCTAAATTAAAAATATTGTCTTCAATCAATTGGGCAGGCTTGCCAGCAGTTAAACTGCCCCCTTCGGCGACAAAATCATTTGTATAATCAATAATCAATAAAGCTTCGTTTAACATAATAATCAAATCCTTTTTTATTTTTCATTATAAACGTTCATTTACCAAAAAGAGAAAAATAAATCAAAAAATTAAGTTAAATCCCTTGAAATGTAGTACTTAAACCTGTAGTATACTATAGGTGCTGGTTAGTCCAAGGGGATAGTGTTCCCTATTTAGCTAATGTAGCACATCGGTGTTGATGTGAAAGGTTGCGACACGCCCGGACGCTTTGCCACGGCAGGGCTATCGGTAATTTTTACTGAACCGGTATTTTAAAGATACAAAAAGGAGGGTATTCCATGGCAAGTCAAAAGATTCGGATTCGTCTTAAAGCTTATGAATATCGGATTATCGATCAATCAGCTGATAAGATTGTGGAAACTGCAAAGAGAACTGGTGCACAAATTTCAGGTCCAATTCCTTTGCCAACAGAGCGTACACTATATACGGTTATCCGTTCACCACACAAGTTTAAGGACTCACGGGAACAATTTGAAATGCGCACACATAAGCGTTTAATTGATATTGTTAATCCGTCACCTAAGACTGTTGATTCATTGATGAAGCTTGATCTACCAAGTGGTGTCGATATCGAAATTAAACTATAATTATAGGTTTTATAAAAAAATCAAATTAATGGAGGTGTAATCATGACCAGAAAAGGAATTCTTGGTAAAAAAGTCGGAATGACACAACTCTTTACTGATAAGGGTGAATTAATTCCCGTTACTGTTATCCAAGCAACACCTAACGTTGTTATGCAACTTAAAACTGTTGAAAACGATGGTTACGAAGCTGTTCAATTAGGAATTGAAGATCGTCGCGAAGTTTTAACGAACAAGCCACAACAAGGTCATGCTAAGAAAGCCAACACGACTCCAAAACATTATATTCGTGAATTTCGCGATGTAAATTTGGATGATTACAAAGTTGGCGATGAAGTTAAAGTTAATACGTTTGCCAGTGGTGATGTTATTGATGTGACTGGTATTACTAAAGGACATGGTTTCCAAGGTAATATCAAGCGTCATGGACAATCACGTGGTCCTGAAACTCATGGTTCTCGTTATCACCGGATCCCAGGTTCAATGGGTGCTGTTATTAACCGAGTATTTAAGGGCAAGCTGTTACCAGGTCGCATGGGTGGTAATCAAGTAACCACACAAAATCTTGTGATTGCTAAGATTGATGTTGAAAACAATTTGTTAATGATTAAGGGTAATGTCCCAGGTGCTAACAAATCCTTGATTAAGATCCAATCGACATTAAAGGGTATCAAAGGTCAAAAAAATATCGGTGCGCTAATTGCTGATAGTTCTGCCAACGAAGAACAAGAAGTAGCAACTGAAGAATAAGAAAGGAGGTTATCATAGATGGCTCAAGTAGATTTATATCAACAAACTGGCTCCAAAAATGGTTCTACTGAAGTTAAAGACGAAGTTTTTGCTATTGAACCTAATCAACATGTAATTGCTGATGCAGTTATCATGCAACAAGCATCTTTACGTCAAGGTACACATGCTGTGAAGAATCGTTCTGCAGTGCGTGGCGGTGGTCGCAAGCCATGGCGTCAAAAAGGAACTGGACGTGCTCGTCAAGGTTCAATCCGTTCCCCTCAATGGCGTGGTGGTGGTGTTGTCTTTGGACCAACTCCAAGATCATATGCTTACAAATTGCCACGTAAAGTAGCTCGCTTAGCTATTAAATCAGCTCTTTCACAAAAAGTTGCTGATAATGAAATGATTGTGATTGATTCTTTAAACTTTGCTAAGCCAAGTACTAAAGAATTTAAAACGGTTATGGATAAATTAAATGTGCAAGGTCGTACATTGGTTGTTGTTGAAGCAGACAACGAAAATGTAGCTTTATCTGCTCGTAATATTGATAAAGTTAAAGTTATTAAGGCAACTGGAATTAACGTTTTAGATGTTGTTAATAACAAACAAATGATCGTTACACAAAATGCATTAAATACTATTGAGGAGGCACTTGGATAATGGCAGCACAAGATATTATTTTACGTCCTGTAATCACTGAAGCTTCAATGGCTGACATGGATGACAAAAAATACGTTTTTGATGTTGCAGTTAATGCCAACAAAATCCAAGTACGTCAAGCTATCGAAGAAATTTTTGATGTTAAAGTTGCTAATGTTAACATTATGAACATTAAGCCTAAGAAAAAGCGTGTGGGTCGTTATGTTGGTAAAACTAACAAGCGTCGCAAAGCAATTATTAAGCTTACTGAAGATTCCAAAGAAATTAAGATTTTTGAAAATCAATAATATAGGAGGTAATAAGTATGGGTATTATTAAATACAAACCAACGACTAACGGTCGACGTAATATGACTGGTTCTGATTTTGCTGAAATTACAAAAACAACACCAGAAAAAACTTTATTAGAATCCCAAAGCCATACGGCTGGACGCAATTCTTATGGTCATATAACTGTTCGTCATCGTGGTGGTGGTCATAAACAAAAATACCGTATTATTGACTTCAAGCGCAATAAAGATGACATTACCGCAACTGTTAAGGCTATTGAATATGATCCTAACCGTTCAGCTAATATCGCTCTTTTGCATTATGACGATGGTGTAAAAGCTTATATCATTGCTCCTAAAGGTCTTGAAGTTGGTCAAAAAATCCAATCTGGTGCAAATGCTGATATTAAAGTAGGTAATGCTTTACCATTAGCAAACATTCCCGTTGGTACAGTTATCCATAATATCGAATTAAAACCTGGTAAGGGTGGACAATTAGTCCGTTCAGCTGGTACATCTGCTCAAGTTTTGGGTCGTGATGGTAAATATACTTTGATTCGCTTGGTTTCTGGTGAAGTACGGATGATTCTTTCAGCTTGCCGTGCCACAATTGGGTCTGTTGGTAATGAACAACATGAATTGATTAACATTGGTAAAGCAGGTCGTAAGCGTTGGATGGGTATTCGTCCTACTGTTCGTGGTTCCGTAATGAACCCTAACGATCACCCTCATGGTGGTGGTGAAGGTAAAGCTCCTATCGGACGTCCATCGCCATTATCTCCTTGGGGTAAGAAAACTCTTGGTAAGAAAACTCGTTCAAGCCGTGCACGTTCTGAGAAATTTGTCGTACGTCATCGTAAGAATAAGAGAAAATAAAGTTTTAGCAAAATAAGATAACGAAAAGGGAGGTTGTCTGATGAGTCGTAGTTTGAAAAAAGGACCATTTGCTGATGCGCATTTATTGAAAAAAATTGATGCCCAAGCAAATCAAGAGAAAAAGTCAGTTATTAAGACTTGGTCACGTCGCTCTACTATTTTCCCCAGTTTTGTAGGATACACGATCGCAGTTTATAACGGAAGAAAGCATGTCCCAGTTTATGTTCAAGAAGACATGGTTGGCCATAAATTAGGTGAATTTGTGCCAACACGTACTTTCCACGGTCATGGTAAAGATGACAAAAGAACAGGCGCATAGAAAGGAGAGCTTAGATAATGGCAGAAGAACAAATTACAACTGCAACCGCAACTGCTAAAACAGTCCGCATTGCACCTAGAAAAGCTCGGCTTGTTGTTGATTTAATCAAGGGCAAGAGTGCTGCTGAAGCTTTGGCTATTTTACAATTCACTCCTCGTGCAGGTTCACCAATTGTAGCTAAGGTCTTAAAATCAGCAATTGCAAATGCTGAACATAACTATGACTTAGATGTGCAAAATTTGGTTGTTAGCGAAGCTTATGTTAACGAAGGTCCAACATTGAAACGTTTCAGACCACGTGCTAAGGGTTCCGCATCCCCAATCAATAAACGTACCAGTCATGTTACTGTTGTAGTTTCTGAAGTAGAATAAAACCATAAGGAGGCAAAAACGTGGGTCAAAAAATTAATCCGATTGGTTTCCGTGTTGGCGTTATTCGTGACTGGGATTCCAAATGGTATGCTAATAAAAAAGACTTTTCTAAGTTCTTATTGGAAGATTTAAAAATCCGTAAGTTCATCGAAAAGAGATTAGCTAGTGCATCAATTTCACGTATTGAAATTGAACGTGCAGCTAAGAAAATCAATGTATCCATTCACACCGCAAAACCTGGTATGGTCATTGGTAAGGGTGGTTCTGAAGTTGAAAAGCTTCGTAAAGAGTTAAATACACTAACTGGCAAAAATATCCACATCAACATTGTGGAAATTAAAAAGCCTGACTTGGATGCTAAATTAGTTGGTGAAAGTATTGCCCGTCAACTAGAAGCTCGTATTGCTTTTCGTCGTGCACAGCGGCAAGCTAATCAACGGACGCGTCGTGCTGGTGCTAAGGGTATCAAAACACAAATCTCTGGTCGTTTGAATGGTGCAGATATGTCACGTACTGAATGGCATACGGAAGGAACAGTTCCTTTGCATACTTTACGTGCAGATATTGACTATGCTTGGGTTGAAGCTGCTACAACATACGGTAATTTAGGTGTTAAAACTTGGATTTATCGTGGTGAAGTGTTACCAGACAAACCTAAGAGTAATAACAACCGCAACAATAATAGTGGAGTGAAAGGAGGAAACTAATCGATGTTAGTACCTAAGCGTGTAAAACACCGCCGTGAATTTCGTGGTAAGATGCGTGGTGCTGCTAAGGGTGGTCGTGAAGTGACTTTTGGTGAATACGGTTTACAAGCTGTTGAATCCCATTGGATTACTAACCGCCAAATTGAAGCAGCTCGTATTGCAATGACTCGTTATATGAAGCGTGGCGGTAAAGTTTGGATTAAGATTTTCCCGCATAAGTCCTACACCGCTAAAGGTGTTGGTGTTCGTATGGGATCTGGTAAAGGTGCACCTGCTGGTTGGGTAGCTGTTGTTAAACGTGAAAAAGTCATGTTTGAAATCGGTGGTGTTTCCGAAGAAGTTGCTCGTGAAGCTTTGAGACTTGCATCTAACAAACTCCCAATCAAGACTAAGTTTGTTAAACGTGAGGAAGTAGGTGGCGAATCTGATGAAAACTAGTGAAATTAGACAATTAACCACTGCTCAAATGCATGATAAAGAAACGCAATATAAAGAAGAATTGTTTAACTTGCATTTTCAACAAGCAACAGGTCAATTGGAAAATCCTGCAAGATTAAAGCAAGTACGGAAAAATATTGCACGCATTAAAACAGTGTTACGTCAGCAAGATTTAGAAAACAAATAAGGAAGGAGAGAAAATAATTGAGCGAAACAGAAAATATTCGTAACCATCGCAAGGTATATCAAGGTCGTGTGGTTTCTGATAAGATGGATAAAACAATTACTGTTGTTGTTGAAACTTACAAGAATCACCCTGTTTATGGTAAACGTGTTCGGTATTCTAAGAAATATTATGCACAAGATGACAACAATGAAGCAAAAGTTGGCGATATTGTTCGTATCATGGAAACTCGTCCTTTGTCACGTTTGAAACGTTTCCGTTTACTAAATATTGTTGAAAAAGCTATTAAGATTTAGTTTATTTTTGCACGGAAGACAATGAGAGGAGGATCCTAAATTGATTCAACAAGAGACGCGTTTACGTGTTGCCGATAACTCAGGTGCGCGTGAATTATTAACTATTAAAGTATTAGGTGGATCTGGCCGTAAGGTAGCTAATGTAGGTGATGTGATTGTTGCAACTGTCAAACAAGCAACACCAGGTGGCGTTGTCAAAAAGGGTGAAGTTGTAAAAGCCGTTATCGTCCGTACTGTATCTGGTTCACATCGTACTGATGGTTCTTACATCAGTTTTGATGAAAATGCTGCGGTTATCATTAATGCTGACAAGACCCCTAAGGGAACTCGTATCTTTGGACCAGTTGCACGTGAACTACGTGATAACAATTTCATGAAAATTGTTTCATTGGCTCCTGAAGTTTTGTAAAATTTTAAATTCATAAGGAGGTGCGTAATCAGTGTTTGTTAAAACTGGTGATAATGTTAAAGTCATTGCTGGAAAAGATAAGGGTAAAACCGGTGTTGTTATTAGCGCTTTTCCCAAGACTAATAAGGTAGTTGTTAAGGGTGTTAACATGATTAAAAAACATCAAAAACCTACCCAAACAGAACCTAATGGTGGAATTAAAGACATGGAAGCTGCACTTGATGCATCAAACGTTAAGGTTATTGAAGCAGCTGAAAAGTCTGATAAGACAGATAAATAATTAAGAAAGGAGGATTTTGTCTAAAATGGAAAATGCTTTACACAAAAAGTACGTTGAAGAAATCGTACCAAGTTTAGTTGAAAAATTTGACTATACTTCAGTAATGCAAGTACCCAAGATCGAAAAGATTGTTTTGAACATGGGTGTTGGTGATGCAGTTGCTAATTCCAAAAATTTGGATAGTGCAGTTGAAGAATTAACTTTAATTTCTGGACAAAAACCTTTAATTACTAAAGCTAAGAAATCCATTGCTGGTTTTCGTTTACGTGAAGGGATGGCAATTGGTGCCAAAGTTACTTTGCGTGGCGAAAGAATGTATGACTTTTTAGATAAGTTAATTAATATTTCTTTACCACGTGTTCGTGATTTTCATGGTGTCAATGGTCGTTCATTTGACGGTCGTGGTAACTATACTTTGGGTATTAAAGAACAATTAATTTTCCCAGAAATTGATTATGACAAGGTTAGCAAAGTTCGCGGTATGGATGTTGTTATTGTTACAACTGCCCAAACTGACGAAGAATCAAAAGAATTATTAACTCAAATCGGAGTTCCATTTGCTAAGTAATAAAACAGGAGGTCAATCTATTGGCTAAGAAATCACAGATTGTACGGAATCACCGTCCAGCAAAGTTTTCATCACAAGCTTATACACGTTGTGAACGCTGTGGTCGTCCACATTCAGTTTATCGTAAGTTTAAGCTTTGCCGTATTTGCCTTCGCGAATTAGCACATGAAGGTCAAATTCCAGGCATGAGAAAAGCTAGTTGGTAAAAAAATAAAAATTAGGAGGTCAGCACATGTCTATGACAGATCCAATTGCGGATTACTTGACACGTATTCGTAATGCAAATATGGTTCGCCATACTTCAGTAGAAGTACCTGCTTCTAACATGAAGAAAAGTATTTCTGAGATCCTTAAACGTGAAGGTTTTATTCGCGATTATGAAGTGATTGATGATCATAAACAAGGTTTAATCAAAGTTTACTTGAAATATAGTAAAGATAATGAACGTGTTATCACTGGTTTAAAGAAAATTTCTAAGCCAGGACTGCGTAATTATGTTAAGGCTGATGACGTTCCCAAAGTGCTTAACGGATTAGGTATTGCTATTCTTTCAACATCTGAAGGAATTGTTACTGATCGACAAGCACGCGATAAAAAAGTCGGCGGCGAAGTTATTGCCTACGTTTGGTAATTAATAACATAAACAAGGAGGTGCGCTTAGCATGAGTCGTATTGGAAATAAACTAATCGATCTTCCTAAAGATGTTACTGTTACCGTCAATGATGATGCAACAGTTACCGTCAAGGGACCAAAAGGTGAACTGACTCGAACTGTCAGTCCTAAGATCAAGATTACTCAAGATGGTAATCAAGTTAAATTTGAACGTAGTAATGAAAGTGATAAAGCTATTCATGGTACTACTAGAGCTAATGTCAATAACATGGTTGTTGGTGTGGCTGAAGGATTTCAAAAAGGTCTTGAATTAGTTGGTGTTGGATATCGTGCTCAAAAGCAGGGTAACAAGTTGATTTTAAATGTTGGCTATTCTAACCCAGTTGAAATAGAGACTCCAGAAGGCTTGACAGTTGATGTGCCTGCTAATACGCAAATTAATGTTAGTGGTATCAGCAAACAAGCAGTTGGACAATTTGCTGCAGAAATTCGTGATGTACGTCCTCCTGAACCTTATAAAGGTAAGGGAATCAAGTACGTTGGCGAACATATTCGTCGCAAAGAAGGTAAGACTGGTAAATAATAACTAGTCAAATGTTAAATTTATGAGGTGGAAATTGTGATTACTAAACCAGACAAGAACAAAACACGTATTAAACGTCATCGTCGGGTACGTGCAAAAATCTCTGGTACTGCTGAGCGCCCACGCTTAAACGTTTTTCGTTCTAATAAGAACATCTACGCGCAATTAATTGATGACGTAGCGGGTGTGACGCTAGCAAGTGCCTCAACATTAGATTCAGAAGTTACTGCAAGTAACAAAACTGAGCAAGCTAGTCAAGTAGGTAAATTAGTTGCCGAACGTGCTGTTAAAGCTGGTAAAACTGATGTTGTTTTCGATCGTGGTGGTTATTTATATCAAGGTCGTGTACAAGCATTAGCTGAAGCTGCTCGTGAAAATGGTTTAAAATTCTAGAAAGGAGGAACAAGATATATGGCTTTTGTTGACCCATCACAATTAGAATTAGAAGATCGTTTAGTTTCTATTAATCGGATCACCAAGGTTGTTAAGGGTGGTCGTCGTCTTCGTTTTGCAGCTATCGTTATCGTTGGTGATAAAAATGGTCACGTTGGTTTTGGTACTGGTAAAGCGCAAGAAGTTCCCGAAGCTATTCGTAAAGCTGTTGATGATGCACGTAAGAACTTAGTTGAAGTTCCTAAAGTTGGCACAACAATTCCTCATGAAATCATTGGTGAATTTGGTGCTGGTCGTGTACTTTTAAAGCCAGCTGTTGCTGGTTCTGGTATTGCTGCTGGTGGTTCTGTACGTGCCGTTATGGAACTAGCTGGTGTTGATGATATTACAAGTAAGTCACTTGGTCGCAATACTCCAATTAACATGATTCGTGCAACAATGGATGCATTAACAAAATTGAAAACTGCTCAAGAAGTTGCTGACTTGCGTGGTATTTCTGCTGAAGAATTTAAAGGTTAGGAGAGTGCACAATGGCTAATAAAATCAAGATTACTTTAAAGCGTAGTGTTGCGCACCGCATCCCAGAACAACGTAAAGTTGCTAAAGAATTGGGTCTTAGCCGAATTAATAGTTCAGTTGTAAAGCCTGATAATGCAGCAATTCGGGGTGCAGTTTTAAAAATTGCTCATTTAGTTGAAGTTGAAGAAGCTAAATAATTAAATTCAAGGAGGTGCCTCAATAGTGAAGTTACATGAATTACAAACGAGCACTGGTTCTCGTCATGCGCGTAAACGTGTCGGTCGTGGAACTTCTTCCGGTTACGGAAAGACTTCTGGTCGTGGACAAAAAGGTCAATTAGCACGTAGTGGTGGTAAAACCCGTCTAGGTTTTGAAGGTGGACAAATGCCGTTGTTCCGTCGGATTCCTAAGCGTGGTTTTAACAATATTAACCGTAAAGAATATGCAATTGTTAATTTAGGACAATTAAATCAATTCCGTGCTGGTAGTACAGTTGATGCTGCTGCTTTACTCAAAGCTGGTCTAATTAAAAAAGAGCTGGCTGGTGTTAAAGTATTAGGCAAAGGTGAATTAAAGAAGAAGTTGACTCTTAAAGTAAACAAAATATCTGAGACTGCTAAAGAAGCAGTTGAGGCTGCAGGCGGTTCTGTCGAGGTGATTTAATGCTAGGAACACTTAAACATGCTCTAAAAGTTAAGGAAATACGTAAGAAGATTTTCTTCACATTGTTAATTTTAGCAGTGTATCGTTTAGGAGCACAAATTACAGTTCCGGGTATTAACATCTCAGCAATGGAAAAATTTGGTGCTACTGGATTAGTACCATTGCTAGATACCGTAAGTGGTGGGGGACTTTCAAACTATTCTATTTTTTCTTTGGGTGTTTCTCCCTATATTACTGCCCAAATTGTTATCCAATTACTCCAAATGGATATTGTTCCTAAATTTGTCGAGTGGAGTAAACAAGGTGAAGTTGGGCGTCGCAAACTGAACCAAGTTACTCGTTACTTGACAATCGTATTAGCTTTTGTTCAATCTGTTGGTATTACAGCCGGTTTTAATGCTTTGAGCTCAATGAAGGGAATGCATCTAGTTGCTAAGCCTGATGCACAAACATTCATCACACTAGGAATTATTATGACTGGTGGATCAATGTTATTGACTTGGTTGGGTGAACAAATAACGGATAAAGGTATTGGTAATGGTGTATCAATGATCATCTTTGCTGGTATTGTTGCCCGCTTGCCACAAGGCGTCTATCAGTTAGTTAAGGAACGAATTGTTAGTTCTGCTAATTCATCAGATTTGTGGTTAAATATTTTGTTCTTAGTGCTCATTTTAATTGCTGTTTTATTAGTTACTCAATTTACGACTTATGTTCAACAAGCTAATCGAAAAGTTCCAATTCAGTATACAAGACGCGCTACTAGTGGTGGTTCAGAAAGTTATTTACCACTGAAAGTTAATGTCGCTGGTGTTATTCCAGTTATCTTTGCTAGTTCCTTAGTGGTTACGCCTTCAACAATTTTGATGGCTTTCCAGAACTCGCATGGTGGAGATACTTGGTTCCAAGTTTTGCAAAATATCTTTAGTTTGCAAACCATGACTGGTTCAATTGTGTATACAGTCTTAATCGTTTTATTCACTTTCTTCTATGCTTTTGTGCAAGTTAATCCTGAAAAATTATCAGAAAATTTGCAAAAGCAGGGAGCTTATATTCCGGGTATTTGGCCTGGAAAAGAAACTATCAAATATATTTCCGGTTTATTAATGCGTTTATCCACTGTAGGTTCAGTCTTTCTTGGTTTAATCGCATTGTTACCGCAATTAGCAACAAACATTTTTGGATTACCGCAGTCAATAGGCTTAGGTGGAACCAGTTTGTTAATTGTTGTGGGTGTAGCAATTGAAACTAATCGACAAATCGAAGGTTTATTGATGAAACGTGAATATGTTGGTTTTATTAGATAGTTGTTTTTGGAGGAAGTTAAATGAATTTGATGCTTATGGGCTTGCCTGGTGCAGGTAAAGGAACACAGGCGGAAAAAATTGTTGATAAATATCATATAATTCACATTTCCACAGGGGATATGTTTCGTGAAGCTATGGCTAATGAAACACCAGTGGGGTTGAAAGCTAAAGGTTTTATTGATAAAGGTGAATTGGTTCCTGATGAAGTTACCAATGAATTAGTTAAAGAACGTTTAGGTCAAGACGATGTGAAGCAAAATGGATATATGCTTGATGGTTTTCCTCGTAATCTCGAACAAGCCAAGGCGCTTGCTCAGATTAATGCTGATTTAGGTTTGAAACTAGATGCAGTGATTGATATTGATGTTGATCCAGCCATTCTAGTGGAACGTTTATCTGGACGCTTCATTTGTAAAAATTGTGGTGCCACTTATCATAAGTTAAATCATCCTACTAAGGTTGCTGGCGTTTGTGATCGCTGTGGCAGTCATGAATTTTATCAACGTGAAGATGATAAACCAGAGACAGTTAAAAATAGATTGGCTGTTAACGTAAAAATGAATACACCTTTGATTGACTTTTATCAAAAGGATGGTATTTTACACCGTATTGATGGTGATCAAGCAATTGATCAAGTATTTGCGGATGTTGATACAGTTTTAAATAAGATTTATTAATTTATTGGCAATTACGATGTAGTATGGTACACTTTCCAAGTGTATCGTCTAGTGAGTGCCAAGCTCTCACTATTTTTGTGTTTAGATAGAAACAGGAGGATGCTTTTTTGGCTAAAGATGATGTAATCGAAGTAGAAGGTGTTATTTCTGATACTTTGCCAAATGCGATGTTCAAAGTTAAGTTAGAGAATGGTGCAACGGTATTGGCACATGTTTCTGGTAAAATTCGGATGCACTACATTAGGATTTTGCCGGGTGATAAAGTTACAGTAGAATTATCACCTTATGACTTAACCAAGGGACGCATTACTTACCGTTTCAGATAAGATAATAGTGTTAGTAAAAGGTTGTCCGTTATTTCTAGATGGGAGGATCTATTTATGAAAGTTAGACCATCAGTTAAGCCAATGTGTGAACATTGCAAAGTTATTAAGCGTAAGGGTCGCGTTATGGTTATTTGTTCTGCTGATCCTAAGCATAAACAAAGACAAGGTTAATAAGGAGGTTAACAGCATATGGCACGTATTGCAGGTATCGATTTACCTCGTGATAAACGAATTGTCGTCGCATTGACCTACATTTATGGCATTGGTAATACTACTGCTCATAAAGTGTTGGCTGCTGCAGGTATTTCTGAAGATATCAGAACACGTGATTTGACTCCTGATCAAGAGGAACAAATTCGTGCGCAAGTTGATGGCATTAAAGTCGAAGGTGACTTACGACGTGAAGTAAGTATGGACATTAAACGATTGCAAGAAATTGGTTCTTATCGTGGTATGCGTCATCGTCGTGGTTTACCTGTCCGTGGGCAAAACACTAAAAATAACGCTCGCACTCGTAAAGGTAAGAAAATGGCAATTGCCGGCAAGAAAAAATAATTAAAAAGGAGGTAACAACCACATGGCAAACAAAAAAGCAAAGACGTCACGTAAGCGACGTGTGAAAAAGAATATTGAATCTGGTGTTGCTCATATTCATTCAACATTTAACAACACTATCGTTATGATTACTGACGTTCATGGTAACGCTGTTTCTTGGTCTTCTGCTGGTGCTCTAGGCTTTAAGGGAAGTCGTAAATCAACACCTTTTGCTGCTCAAATGGCTGGTGAAGCTGCAGCTAAAGAATCAATGGAGCATGGCATGAAATCAGTTGAAGTTGCCGTTAAAGGACCTGGTTCTGGTCGTGAAGCTGCTATTCGTTCATTGCAAACAACTGGTTTGGAAGTTACTGCTATTAGAGATGTTACTCCAGTTCCGCATAATGGCTCACGCCCACCAAAGCGTCGTCGCGTGTAGTTTTGACCCGTGCATGAGAATAACTTTTGTTGATAGAAAGTGTTATTGAAAGGGGCAAAACATAAATAATGATTGAATTTGAAAAACCTGTTATTACAAAAATTGATGAAACAGATAATTATGGCAAATACGTCATTGAACCATTAGAACGCGGTTATGGAACTACTTTAGGTAATTCTTTGCGTCGAGTTTTGTTAGCATCGCTGCCTGGAACTGCAGTTTCTGACATTCAAATTGACGGGGTTTTGCATGAATTTACAACTATTGATGGTGTCTTAGAAGATGTTACTGAGATTGTCTTAAATGTTAAGAAATTATCTTTGAAGTTACATTCTGACGAGAAAAAAGTTGAAATTAATGTTGATGGACCGAAAAAAGTTACTGCCGCTGATATTATTACTGATGATGACTTAGAAATTTTGGATCCTGATCAGTATATTTGTACGGTTGCTGAAGGCGGTCAATTGCATATGCAATTAACTGTTAAGGTTGGTCGAGGTTATGTTTCAGCTGACCAAAATAAAAATGATGAAACTCCAATTAGTGTTCTACCTGTTGACTCAATTTTTACCCCTGTTTCTCGTGTCAATTATCAGGTTGAACACACTCGAGTAGGTAAGCGTAGCGATTTTGATAAATTGACGTTAGATGTTTGGACAAATGGTTCCATTGAACCTAAAGATGCTATTAGTTTAGCTGCTAAAGTGTTGACTGAGCATCTAGAAATTTTTGTGGATCTGACGGATACGGCTAAGAACGCAGAAATGATGGTTGAAAAAGAAGAAACTCGTAAAGAGAAGAAACTGGAAATGACCATTGAAGAACTTGATTTATCAGTTCGTTCCTATAATTGCTTGAAACGTGCGGGAATTAATACTGTTCAAGAATTAACCGATAAATCTGAAGCTGACATGATGAAAGTACGTAATTTAGGGCGTAAGTCTTTAGAAGAAGTAAAAGTTAAGTTAATTAACTTAGGACTTTCATTGCGTCAAGATGATTAAAGATAAGGAGGCAAAAAGATGAGTTATCGTAAACTTGGTCGTGCATCAGATAAGCGTGATGCTATGTTACGTGATTTGACAACTGATTTATTTATCAATGAGCATATCGTAACGACTGAAGCTCGTGCTAAAGAAGTGAGAAGAACTGCTGAAAAAATGATCACTTTAGCAAAACGTGGTGACTTACACTCCCGTCGTTTGGCTTCTAAGTACCTTCGCAATGAAGTTGCTAGTATTAGTGAAGAAGATGATGCAGTGGTAGTACAATCAACTTTGCAAAAATTATTTAGTGATATTGCACCTAGATATCAAGATCGTCAAGGTGGCTATACACGTATTTTAAAAACAGCCCCAAGACGTGGTGATGCTGCACCAATGGCAATCATCGAATTAGTTTAACTATAAAATTTTTTAAATGGCTATTTAAATTATCATTCTTTCAATTAGTAGTGAGCGCTATGATGTTGGTTTTTAACTAAGTCTAGCTCTAATGCTTCGGCGCTACTTTTTGGGAATGATTTTTTTGTGGAATTTGTAATAAGTTGGTAAAAATAGTGTGTTGATATGGTATTATACATCTATAATTGGATGTAGATTATGGTGAGATAATGAAAACGCTTATTGATTTAAAGAATGTTACATATACTTATGATGAGATGAAGGTTCCTGCCCTGTCAGACATTAATTTGCGCATTTTAGCGCATACTTGGGTAGCAGTGGTTGGTGTTAATGGTAGTGGTAAAAGTACATTGGCGCGACTTTTGAACGGCTTGTTGACTGCTGATAGTGGCGATATTATTATCGATGGCATGGCTTTGACTGCTGATAGCGTGTGGGATATTCGCAAAAAGGTTGGGATAATTTTTCAAAATCCTGATCATCAATTTGTTGGTGCGACTGTAGAAGACGATGTTGCCTTTGGGTTAGAGAATTTGGGCATACCTCGAGATCAGATGGTGGAACTTGTGAATTGGGCACTGGAACAAGTCAACATGCTCGAATTTGCTCATAAAGCACCACAAACATTATCCGGTGGCCAAAAACAACGTGTAGCTATTGCTGGCGTTATTGCTACACGTCCGCAAATAATTATTATGGATGAATCAACTAGTATGCTCGATCCACAAGGCAGACAAGATATTATGAAAATCATGCAATATTTACAAAGTGAATTAGGCATCACCATTTTATCAATTACGCATGATATGACAGAAGTAATACACGCTGATCAAGTAGTAGTTTTAAAAGAAGGTCAAATTATTCAAAGTGGCAGTGTCGAGCAAATTTTTGCTAATCCTAAAGAATTAGCAAAATTAGGCTTAAACCCACCTTTTACACAGCAAGTTCAATTGGAATTAATCAAACAAGGTATAGACATTGATTCCAAATATCTATCAGAACAGGAAATGGTCGATGAATTATGGCAATTATATTCCAAAATGTAACGCATGTTTATCAGGCAGACGGTCCATTAGCTTATACTGGATTAAAAGATATTAGTTTTCAGATTCGAGACGGTAGCTATACTGCGATAATTGGCAGAACGGGTAGCGGAAAGTCAACGTTAGTGCAACATATTAATGCGCTTTTAAAGCCAACGGCAGGGAAGATTACTGTTTCTGATCACATAATTACGCCTGAAACTAAAAATAAGCATCTGAAGCCTTTGCGTAAAAAAGTTGGTGTAGTATTTCAATTTCCTGAACAACAATTATTTGCAGATACGGTAATTAAAGATATTAGTTTTGGTCCCAAAAATTTTGGTATGGCGGAAAAAGATGCTGAACAATTGGCTTTAACCATGCTGAAAAAGGTTAATTTATCATCGGAACTCGCACAAAAATCACCATTTGAGTTATCAGGTGGACAAATGCGCCGAGTAGCAATAGCAGGAGTATTAGCATCGCAACCAGATATTTTAATTTTAGATGAACCAACGGCTGGTCTTGATCCCAAGGGACATCAAGAATTGATGGAATTATTTGCGCAATTAAATCGCCAAGGGACAACGATTATTTTAATTTCACATCAAATGGAAGATGTTGCGCAATACAGTAATCAAGTGTTGGTAATGGAAAAAGCACGGTTAATTCGTGACGATACGCCACAAGCAATTTTTACAGACAAAACATTTTTACAAGAACACCAGTTATTACAACCTGAAAGTACTAAATTTGCACGTTTATTGGCGGATAGAGGTTTTAAGTTTGCACGATTGCCAATTACCACGGCAGATTTAGTTAACCAAATAGTCAAAGAGTTAGGAAGTTAAAATGGGTAAAATTATTGTTGGGCGGTATTTGCCGGGAAATTCACTTATTCATCGATTAGATCCTCGTGCTAAATTTATTGCTACTTTTATTTTTGTTGCAATTATTTTTTTAGCAAATAACTGGGCAACTTATTTAGCATTGGGTTTATTCGTTTTATGGGCAGTGTATTTATCAAAAGTTTCCTTAACGTTTTTTATTAAGGGTGTTCGTCCCATGCTGTTTTTGATTTTGTTTACTGTAGCTTTACAAATTTTTTTCACACCTGGTGGTAATCCTTTTTGGCAGTGGGGGATTCTATCGTTATCTAAGCTTAGCATTATCAATGGTATTTTTATTTTATTGCGTTTTACCTTAATTATTTTTATCTCAACACTTTTGACAATTACTACAACACCATTGCAAATGTCAGATGCGATTGAATATTTATTGCGACCCTTGCGCAAAATACATTTTCCAGTAGATGAAGTAGCATTGATGTTGTCTATCGCATTACAATTTATCCCATTGTTATCTGATGAAACTACTAAAATTATGAACGCCCAACGTGCTCGAGGGGTAGATTTTGGTGAAGGAAATATTATTAAACAAATTAAAGCGATTGTACCGATTCTGATTCCCTTGTTTGTTAGCAGTTTTAATATTGCTTACGACCTATCCATTGCCATGGAAGCACGAGGTTATAATGGCAGTGCCGGACGAACAAAATATCGTCAACTGCATTGGCAAAAGCCAGATACCTTAGTTCTAACATCTTTTGGTTTATTAACGATTATTTTATTAATTTTACGGAGTTATTAATGACTAATTATAAAATGACGATTGCTTACGATGGCACCCGTTATCATGGATTTCAAAAACAACCGCAACTTTTAACAGTACAAGGTGTAATTGAAACAGCTTTATTAAAAATGACCAAGCAACATCCTGTGGAAATAATAGCATCTGGACGTACAGATGCCGGCGTCCACGCTAAGGGACAAGTTATTTCCTTTAATTACCCGGGAAATATTCCTGCTCAAAACATGCTTAAGGCTTTAAATAGCTTAATGCCATTGGATATTTTATTTGTAGCAGGTGAACAAGTTGCGGCTGATTTTAATGCACGCTTTGATACTATAAGTAAAATTTATGAATATCGTGTGGCATTAGGGCGATATACGGATCCTTTCTTGCGATTATATACTGGACATTATCCCTATAAAATAGACTTAGGGCGTATTCAAACTGCTCTGAAAGATATAGTGGGAAAGCATGATTTTACTAGTTTTGCAGCTAGTGGAGGGGTTATTAAAAATAAAGTGCGTGAAGTTTATCGAGCAGAGGTTGATGTTGCTGAATTTCCCCGGGAAATAACCTTTCGGTTTCATGGTAATGGCTTTTTGTATAATATGGTGCGCATTATGGTAGCAACTTTATTAGATATTGGAAATGGTCGACGTGATGTACACGATTTTTTGCGGTTATATGAAGTTAAAGATCGTCAACAAGCACGCTTAACGGCACCGGCTAGCGGATTGTATTTAAAACAAGTTTTTTATGAGTGATGCTGGTTGACTATTCAATTGTTAGAACGTATACTGATAAATGGTATTGTTTGCCCCACGATGAGCCCCGGAAACTTATTGAGTGTGTGAACAAACACAGATATTGGAGGAAAACAAATGCGTACAACACCATTAGCTAAACCAAGCGAAGTTGAACGTAAATGGTATCTGATTGATGCAACTGATGTTGTTTTAGGTCGTCTATCTTCAGTTGTTGCTTCGATTTTACGTGGCAAGAATAAGCCAACATTTACCCCGAACGTCGATACTGGTGATCATGTAATTATTATCAATGCTGACAAAGTTAAATTAACAGGTAAAAAAGCTACCCAAAAGATTTACTATCATCATAGTAATCATCCAGGTGGTTTGAAGGCTACTGCTGCTGGTAAAATGTTAGCAGAAAAACCAGAAAGATTAGTTGAGACATCCATTCGCGGAATGTTGCCAAAGAATTCTCTTGGTCGTCAACAATTTAAAAAGCTTCATGTATACGTTGGAGCTGAACATAAACAAATGGCTCAACAACCTGAAGTTTTAGATATTAATAAGTTGGTTTAAGGAGGATAAAAATTTGGCACAAGTATCTTATTCTGGAACTGGCCGTCGTAAAGACTCAGTTGCTCGTGTACGTTTAGTACCTGGTAAAGGTAACGTGACGATTAATAAGCGGAATGCTGAAGATTACATTCCATCTGCAAGTTTAATTAAAGATTTGAAGCAGCCTTTGGACATTACTGAAACAGCTGAAAGCTATGACATTTTAGTTAATGTTCGTGGTGGTGGTTTTGCCGGTCAAGCTGGTGCGATCCGTCATGGTATTGCTCGTGCATTGTTGGAAGTTGATCCTGACTTTCGTGCACCTTTAAAAAGCGCAGGCATGTTAGTTCGTGATCCACGTATGAAAGAACGTAAGAAGCCAGGCTTGAAGAAAGCTCGTAAAGCTTCACAATTTTCCAAACGTTAATATTATTTTTTTATTGCCGTTGTTGTGGAAATTAAAAGCATCAGTTATTGCTGATGCTTTTTTTGTACATAATTTTAATTAGAAGCACGAAAAAACAATGCCTTTAAAAGCATTGTTTTTATAGTTTAAATGGTTGAGTAGTGCTCAGAGGTTGCTTAGTTTTTAAATTCATGAAGAACATTGAAATTTGATCTTTAGTGTTATTCACTTGATACATCATTGCCACTTGTGCACTTTGTCCAGGAGTGACAGGTTGTTGTGCAGTATCCAGTCTATTTTTATCGTCAGTGCTGTCATCATTAATGTTACCATCGGTATTTAAGATTTGCTCGTTTTGTTTTAATTGAATATCTTGATTAACGATATCTGCCGGTTTTAAATCGCTCTTAGAGTTATTAGTGAATGTGTAGCGTATATATAAAGCGGGCTGACTGTTAGTGTCGGAAATCAATTTAACACCGTCCGAGGAATTGTCTATTTCAATCTTAAAGTCATCAGTTTCATATTTCATATCTGAATAAGAACCGGGATTCTTAAAATTACGTTGATTTTCAGAGTTGTTTTTATTGGTTGATTTGTTAACGGACCTAGATACTGAAGCTTTAGAAGCCTTTTTGATATTTTCTTGATTAGGTTTTTTCTTTTTTAATGTGTTTGATGTCAAGTCTGGCTTAGGCGCTGGTGGATTTGACTCAGAATCTTGTCTTGATTGAAAAATTAGAAAACTACCAATTAAAGTTATAATGATAACAATTACGGTAATTATCCAAAATAATGGTTTTTTATACCAGGGTTTATGTGATTTTGATGGTTGCTTATTGGCAGTGAGTGTTGTCTTTTTACCAGCAGTGTTTTTTACAGGAGCTTCGGCTGGTTGGGGCGCATGATAGTTGGGGCGCTTATCGCTAGGATAAGCTGGTTTTGGTGTGAGTATGTCTTTAGACTCATTGTTAATTGGTGTTTGTGGAGCCTCTGATGGTGTTGGAGATTTCTGGTTATTTCTCGTAGTTTTAAAATTATGGTGATTATTGTTAGGCATATTTTACCTCCTGTATTCTTAACAATAATATCATTATACAATGTTAACGACGATTAAAACATTCAGTCTACTTACAAAATTTAAATTTTAATGTTTAATTTCAGAGTTTAATGTTGTATTTATGATGAATACGTGATATAACATTCTGGTTGCTTAAATTATTATTTTCTTGGAGGAGAAGCGATGTTGTTTTTTGGCCGACCTGTTAGTGACTATGAGGTTATTGGAATATTTACCAAAATCAGTGGCGAACGGGTTACAACTAAACGTGTTTGTCATAATGTTTCGCGCAGAGAAGCTGTTTTAAAAATGAAGCAATGGGTGCAAAATGAATACTCAGAGACGCTAGATATTCATCGTCCTATTAAAATAAATGCTAAGAATACTCATTAATATATTAATCAGACAAGATAAGATTAGCTTCTTATCTTTTTAATTACTTTAATAATTGAATAATGGTTATTTTTACCTTAAAATTCACATGTGGAGGAATTTTAAGATGGAAGAACATCATCATGTACAAGGCGATATGTCAACGCTGAAATTTTTAGGAGTCACGCTTTTAAATATCTTAATTACTTTGGCTGAATTAATTGGTGGATTATTATCCGGTAGTTTAAGTTTGATTTCAGATGCTTTCCATAATATGGAGGACACTGTTTCGATTGTTTTAGCTTTTGTGACGCATTTGATTGCTAAGAAAAGCAATGATGAACGTCAGACATTTGGCTATAAACGGGCGGAAATCTTGGCAGCTTTTATTAATGCGGTTGTCTTAATTGTCATTACTGTCTTGTTGATTATAGAAAGTATTAAGCGTTTAGGCAAAGTGCAAGCCATTAATGGTAACATGATGTTAGTAGTGGCGATAATTGGTTTAGCGGCTAATTTAATTTCGATGTTATTGATGATGCAAGGTGCACGAAATAATTTAAATATTAAGGCAACTTTTTTGCACATGGCTTCAGATACACTATCTTCAGTAGGGGTCATTGTGGCAGCTATTTTAATTAAGTTATTTGGTTGGTATTGGGCTGATCCGGTAATAACTATTTTAACTGCTGCTTGGATTATGAAAGCTTCCTTAGAAGTCTTGAAACAGGCGGTATCGATCTTGATGGAAGCTAGTCCCAATTTAGACCTGCATGCAATTTGCGCTACGATATTGCAAATTCCAGAAGTTAGTAGTGTCCATCATGTCCATCTATGGCGGATTGATGAAGAATTGATTGCTTTTGACGCACATATCAATATTAAGGACAATATTAATGTTAGTGAACTGGAATTATTGTATCAACAAATCGGGACGCTACTGAAAACACAATATGGTATTGGGCATGTCACTTTGCAAGCTGAGTACAAGCGTGGTTTGCAGGAAAAATTATTAGCTGATCGCAGACAAGGTTCATCTGAGTAAAATAAATTACAAAAAACAGCAATATTATTGCTGTTTTTTTATGTTAATAAATTTTAAAACGATTTAAAGGCCAATAACGTACTTTAACAACACCAATTATCCGATTCTTAGCAACTGGACCAAAAGTACGACTATCAGCAGATTGTCGCCGATTATCCCCCATCACAAAATATTTATTAGCAGGTATTTTGTGAATGCCGAACAGTGCTTTTAAATTGTAATTTTTGGTGAGCAGTTGATTGGGAGCTAATCTAGCTTTGTAAGGATCTAGATAAGGCTCATCAATTGAGTGATCATTAATATAAGTAGTATCATCTTTAGATGAAATTGTTTCATTAGGCAAGCCGATTACGCGCTTTAAGAAAAATTTGTTTTGCGTGGTGCCGGGTGGATCAACAACTACGATATCACCACGTTGGACAGGAGAATGGGGAGAAACGATCACACGATCACCATTATAAAAGTTGGGTTGCATAGATTTGCCATGAACTGAGCCATTGATCCAAATAAAGTTTAAGATTAGATAAGTTAATAAGCCTACGGTGATAATCAAGCCAACACCAAAACTGATGATAACAGCGTGTTTATGTAAATAATTTTTAAAAGATTGCATAAAAGAAATTGGACGATTCATTGTGCGTGACCCTCACTAAACGAGATGGATTTATGAAAAAAGAACTGATTAATGATAACATATAATTATTGTTTTATTTTGAAAGGCGGTTTTTGGTATTGTTTTTACACAGTGTCAGTGGTGTTTTGATCATTTTAGTTATGATCCTAGTTGGTTATATTCTAACAAATTTAGGCTGGTTTGATGAAAATTTCAGTAAAACTGTTTCTAAATTAGTTACGCAAATTGCATTACCTTGTTATATGATTCAGACTATTACTGGCCAATTTTCGCGTGCAGAATTGATTAAAATTTTTCCGGATTTGCGCTTTCCAATTATTTCAATGACTTTATTATTTTTTGTTTCTTGGGGTGTACAAAAACTATTGTGTATTAATGCCGAACATCGGGGTATTTTTAAGTCCATGTTTGCTAACTCTAATACAGTTTTTGTAGGTTTACCCGTTAATATGGCTTTATTTGGTAAAGCTAGTTTACCTTATGTGTTAATTTATTATATGGCTAACACGACCTTTTTTTGGACAGTAGGTGTTTACTTAATTCGTATGGATGGCGATAGTGACGATCATTTCGGGATTGTTGATGTTTTGAAAAAAGTTTTTTCACCACCGTTGTTAGGTTTTATGGTCGGTGTTATTTTAGTATTATTACACATTCAGTTGCCATCTTTTTTGATGTCAGATTTTAAATATATTGGATCATTGACGGTACCTTTATCGATGTTTTTCATTGGAATGAAATTAGCCCAAGTTGGGTTGGAAAAAATTCGTTGGAGCAAGGATATGGGCGGGATTTTCTTAGGACGCTTTTTATTAGCGCCACTTTTGATGCTTGTTTTAGTCTGGCAAGCCCATGTTCCTGATTTGATGAAAGAAATTTTTGTGTTGCAATCCGCCATGCCGGTCATGACTAATGCCCCAGTAGTCGCTAAATTATATGGTGCCGATGCCGATTATGCCGCCATTATGGTGACAGCGACAACAGTCTTTAGTTTAGTGATGGTGCCAATCTTGATGCTAACAGTTCATCAATTGTTCTGATGAGGAAGAAAAATGGTTAAATTAATTTTAGTACGACATGGACAAAGTATTGCGAATGCGCGAAATGAGTATACCGGCTGGTCAGATGTGGATTTGACGCCAAAGGGCAGACAGCAAGCGCATCTAGCGGGACAATTGTTAAAGCAACAAAAAATAAGTTTTGAACAAGTGCATACTTCCGTTTTAAAACGAGCTATTCAGACGGCACTGGTTATTATGGCTGAATGTGGTCAAGTAGATCGCCAACTAACTAAGTCATGGCGCTTAAACGAGCGTCATTATGGAGCATTGCGCGGTTTGAATAAGGAATTAACGCGCCAGGAATATGGTGCACAACAAGTAGCGCAATGGCGACGCAGTTATGAAAGTGTGCCACCGGCTTTAAAGCAGGCTGATGATCAGGAACGTATTTATCAGCGTTATCCTAAAGATATTTTGCCTCGAGCAGAAAGTTTAGCAATGGCTTTAAAACGAACAGTGCCGTATTTTCAAGATACGGTGGCACCATTGTTGTTAGCACAGCATAGTCAATTAATTGTGGCGCATGGTAGCACTTTGCGTGCATTAATTAAATATTTGGAAAATATTAGTGATACAGCGATCAATTGCGTGGAAGTAGGAAATGCCCAGCCGATAGTTTATGAATTAGATGAACGGTTAGCAATTGTGGATAAGTTGATTTTGCGTTAATCAAAGATATTAGTTTCATCTATATTGAATTTAGTCTAAACCAATTAGGTTTAGACTTTTTTTGGTTTAATTTAAAAGAAATTAATCATAATAAGTTATGATAATCAAAAATTATTGAATTTATTCTTGATTAACCATTCGAACATAATCCCCATAGGGAATATATTTCACTATTTCAAAAGTAAACTAAGAAATGATATTTACTTTTTTATCAATAAAAATGATGAGTATAAAATAATTAGAGGTTAGATTATGAAAAAAAAGGTAGATTTAGATTCTTCATCTAGTTATGTAAAAAAAATTCAAAACATGTTTGGAATTACAAATTCAGAACGAATAATTTATGATGATGTTAATTTAGATTTAATAAAAGATGCCCAAATAACTTGCATAAGTGGTCCTTCAGGTTCTGGAAAGTCATTAATTGGAAGAACAATTGAAAAAAGATATGGATATTCAAAGGTACCGTTAAAAGTAGAAAATGAAATACCAATTATTGAGAGTTTGAATGTGCCTTTTGAAAAATCTCTATACTACTTAAATATGGTGGGTCTGTCTGAGGCTTATTTGTACCTTACTCCCTACGAAAATTTGTCTACTGGGCAACAATTTAGATATTATTTGGCACAGATACTTTTAAGTGGAGTTTCAAAAGTATTAATAGATGAGTTCACTTCATTTTTAGATAGAGATACTGCTCAAATAGTTAGTTATAATTTACAGAAAGTAATTCGAAAAAGTGAACTTTCAATTGTTGTTATTACTACAAATGACGATTTAGAAAAATATTTACAGCCAGATGTGCATGTCAAATTAAATGAATTTTCCAAAATCAGTATTATTAAAAACAACCATGATGGAGGTAACTATCCATTTAGTAGTGATATTGAGGTGGTTAATGGTTCTTATGATGATATAATTCCTTTTGAACAGTATCATTATTTTGACAACCCTACTTGTGATACTTTAGAAAGATACGGTGGTAAGTATTATTGTTTAAAATATAAAAACAAAATTTTGGGTGTTGCTGTTACTAGTTATCCTTATCCTAATAATGTTTCTGAAGTATCGCTTAAAAATATAAATTCCAATTTGAGGAAAATTTCTAGGATAATTATACACCCACAAATCCGGGGAATTGGTGCAACCAAGCTATTATTTTTAAAAATTTTACAGAATGAAAAAAAGGTTATTTTTGTAAGGAGTGCAATGTCTTTATATCATCCTTTTTTGAATAAATTAAATATGAAGGAGAATCATTATCATTATTTTGGAAATGATAGTGATTTTATTCAAACAATGCAATCTTTAAATTCTAAAAGTCATAAAGCATGGCAAAAAGGTGTTAATTATTTAAGCAAATTGATGTATAAGGACTATATAAATTATTGTACTATTATTGGGAGTCCTGTATTAATTAATCAATCTTTTTTCTTGAATGTAGCTGAAGATACTTTTTATGTTGATGATATAGAATTAATAAAAGATGTTATATATCCGATTAACATGAAAGAATATTTTTACGATAATAGAAAAGGAAATTTATAAAAAAGAGTAATGCTTAGAATAAATAAAAGTAATATATATTTATATGCATTTGTAGCTGCATTATTTTTTGAACGTTCGATTTGGATAAATTATTTAAAAAATTTAGTTATAATGCATTTCAAATTGGCGCTTTACAGACTATTCTTACTTTGGCAATGTTTTTATTTGAATTACCATCTGGAATTCTAACTGATAAATTAGGCTCTAAGTTAGTAATGCTTTTAGGGCATGGATTTATTGTTGTTTATTTAGTGTTGATGTTACTTAATTTGGGTTATTTTTCTTTGATCTGTGGTTTTATTTTTTATGGTGTTGGCCTTTCACTAATTTCTGGGAGTGATCAGACTTTATTATTTCAAATAGATTCTGAAAAAAGCTACAAATACAAAATAGGATTATTTGAATTTTTAACTATCTTTGCGCAGATGTGTAGTTCTTTAGTCGGCGGATATTTAACTACCATATCATGGTAATCAATATTTATTATTGAAATTATTACGCAAGCTTTCGCGGCGCTAATATTATATCTCTTGGACTTAACTACTATTAGTTCCAGTTCTGATTTTGAAAAGAATAGTGTGTCTAAGATAATTAAGGAATTATTCAATACTCTAAAAATCAGGAAAATTAGTGTACTGGTCATTACTATTTCATTATTTCAAAGTACAATATCAGTTTTAGTTAATTTTTTACAATTATTTTTAAGTGAAAAGCATTTTTCACCTTTTCAAATCTCTATTGTTTTAACAGTGGCTTTAGCTTTTTCAGCTTTTACTTCATTATCAATCGGTAAAGTATCTGGTGTTTTTGGAGCACAGAAAGCAATAAAAACTTCGTTGGTATTGGTACTTGGAGCTTTTTTAATATTAAAAACAAATATTTATATAATATTATTTAGTGCAGTAATTTTATTACAATGTGGCTTTGAATTTGTTGATACTTCACTAAATGTTGTAATTCAAGATTTATCTAACGATAAGATAAGGACATCCTTGATATCTAGTGTTAATACTTTAACCGCTTGTTTAATGTTTTTTGAAACTGCTTTAATAACGGCTTTGTTTTCGCTTTTTAAAGTTGAATATATATTTATCTTTACTGGAATACTGGCTACTAGTTTAACATTGATACTTTATTTTATTTTTTTGTGAACAAATTCAAAAAATAATTAATTATTTTTTGAATAAAGGGAGATAACTAATGCAAATAACTAGTGTTACTAAATTAAATCCAGCACAAACGACTGCTGTCAATGAATTACTACAAGTCGTGCATCAATATGATCACACATTTCGCGATCCATATTTAAGTAACCAATTTAATTATTTTGCCGAAATGCCTACTTTTTTATTAGCTTATCAAGCCGATTACTTGGTTGGCATGGCCATGATTTATGCAGATGAAGAACCTAAAGCAGGTATGGTTGATTTATATATCAATGTGGCACCTCAATTTAGACGGCAAGGTGTTGGTCGCCAGTTGCTTGCGACTATCAAAATAATTTTGCAACAATATGGGTATCAACATTGGCAATATATTTCAGAACAAAACTTTTTAAACGCTAACCCAGCCTTTTTGACCCATGAACAGTTAACAATTCCAGAAATAGAATACCAATTGAGTTTGAACTTAGCTCAAAACAGCCACAGGTCGATGGAACAATCAGAATTAACGACTGGTGAATTAAAGGCAGAACAGATTGTGATGGTTGCCACTTTGGAACAGCAAGCTTTTGGCAATGATTTGGTCGTTAGTCAAAAATATATTACCAGTGGCTTAAAAGATCCTGCGACTATCCAATTTGTGTTGCAACGTGGAACAGAGGTTGTGGGCTATTGTGCGATTAATGCGGAGAGTGAATATTACTTTTTTGATTTGTTTATTGCTCCAAAAGATCAACACCGAGGCTATGGCACGATCTTTATGCAACAGATGTTGGATAAATTGCAACAAAAAGCGGCGAAGCGGTGTGTGATAGGAGTGGTTGGTGATAATACACCAGCTTTAAATCTGTATCAAAAATCCGGTTTTGCAATAGAAACGAAGATTGTTTATTTACAAGAAGCCAAATAAAAAAAGCGACGTTCTCATTAGGAGCGTCGCTTTTGAGATTTTAGAAAGTGATTAAGGATTTAATTGCTGTACGTTGATCCATAGCTTCATAAGCTTGTTGAATATCAGTCAACTTAAATGATTGCGTGAAGACTTTACCGGGATTAATTCGCTGATCTAAAACAGCTTGCAACAAAATATTTTTGTCATAAGTCGTGACAGAAGCGATACCGCCACGTAAGCCCGTATTATGCCAAAATAATTGGGCTGTATCCATTTGGGCTTGTTGAGGGACACCGACGCGACCAACAAGCGCCCCAGGACAACCAATTTGCACCGCTGTTTGGAGCGACTGTGTAGTACCAACGCATTCTAAAATTGCATCAGCACCAGCGCCTGCAGTTAGATCCATTACTTTTTGCACGGCAGTATCACCGCGTTCAACAATAATATCTGTAGCGCCAAATTCAATAGCTAGTTCTTGACGATCTTGGTGGCGACTCATGATAATAATTCGTTGCGCACCACGTAATTTAGCAGCAATCACGCCGCATAATCCGACGGCACCATCACCAATTACGACGACTGTATCACCTTTTTGGACTTCAGCAGTACAGGATGCATGATATCCTGTAGCCATGACATCTGATAAAGCTAGCAAGGAATTTAATTGCTCTGTGCTATAGTCGTCAGGCTGACCAGGAATTTTAACTAAGCCCCAATCGGCATTATTATAACGTAAATATTCAGCTTGATAACCTGTATTATAACGACTGTTTTGCTGATTTAAGCAATTGCCATCAAAGCCATTTTGGCAAGCAATACAGTTACCGCAACCATGCGTAAAGGGAACAATCACGAAGTCCCCAGGACAAATATTTGTAACACTAGTGCCCACTTCTTGGACGACTCCAATCGCCTCGTGACCAACAAAAGTGTTGGGTTCTTGATCGTTTAGTCCACGATACCACCATAAGTCTGAACCACATACACAAGTGCGCACAACTTTGATAATGGCATCATTGGCACTTTGAATTTGCGGTTTCGGCGTTTCGACAATTTTAATTTCCCCAGGTTTAACAAACATTGCTGCTTTCATATTATCCTACCCTTTCATTAAAAGCTGCTTGTATGATAGCACCTGGAGTTGACATTAAGTCAAATTTAATCTTCATCATCTTCATCATCATAATTAATAATTGGCTCGCGTTGGATTAAATGCAGGTGATCAGAATGAATTTGCCCGAGTTTCAAAGGTACACGTTCAGTCACAACATCACTATAAGACAGTCCAAACCAAGTAGTGGGGGTGACAGTATATTTTTGGAGCCACAGGCGCCCACGAATTAAATTCTTTTTAGCGCTATTTAATTGTGTATCGGGCGATAAAATTTCTTGAATTAAAACAAAAGAAAAATCACCTACACTGCGATCAGGAATAGTAGTGTAGCGTTGTGGCTGACGTGGTAATTCTTTCTTGATCATCATTTCGTTAACAATTTGTCGTAAGAAGAAATTGACTTTTTGCTCCATTCGAAAACCTAAATATAATTGCACATTAACCATATAATCAGTGCCATAAGTGTCAACACTATATGCAGTTGTATAAGGTTTATCGGTAACGTTGACTGTTACAAACCAGTAAACTTGTGCTCTTTTAGGGCGTTTGTCTAAAATAGAATAAAGGATATCTTTTTTGATTTTGTAGCCATCTTTGATTTTGGTCAAATAAACCAAATTAGTCGTATATAGTGGCAAAGATTGATCGTTACTCAAATCATGAAGCTGGTTTTTATAAGCTAACAAGGAAACGTATTCGCGATGGAAAGTATTGTCATTTTTGAGTAATTCACCGTAACGCCAGATGATCATAATCACGATTAAAATTAAAGCGATACCTAAAGTAATATAGCCACCGTGAACGAATTTAACGCTATTGGTCACAATAAAAATCAATTCAATTGTTAAGAAAAAGCCGATAGTAAACTTAGCCAGCCAGCGGTTAACTCTGGTAGTAGTAAGCCAGGCGTTTAACAGTAAAGTTGTCATGATCATGGTAATCGTAATTTCCAAACCGTAAGCAGCAGACATATGTGCAGAAGTTTTGAAGAATAAGACAATAAATAAACAAATAATCCAAATAATATTATTGACGGCGGGAATATATAATTGTCCCTTAAAATTAGTTGGATAAACAGTACGTAAGCGAGGCAGAATTTTTAATTTGATTGCTTCAGAAACTAAGGTATAAGAACCAGAAATTAAAGCTTGAGAAGCAATCACAGCAGCCATAGCTGCTAGAAAAGTCATAGCTAGTCGATAGCGTTCGGGTACCATAGCAAAAAAGGGATTCAAGTTATTTATTTTTTGATAAGTTGCTTGATCTTTAATTTGGTTGATCCAAACAGCTTGACCTAAATAGTTGATTAGTAGACAAATTTTAACGTATGGCCAACTACCATAAATATTATTCCGTCCTACATGACCCATATCAGAATATAAAGCTTCAGCACCGGTAGTAGCTAGAAAAATACTGCCTAAAATAAAAATTCCATTTTTATTTTCTGGACTGATCAGCACTTTAAAAGCGTAATATGGATTGAAAGCACGTAAAAAAGTCCAATCACCAGATAAACGATATAAACCACTTAAAGCTAAACAGGTAAACCAAATTAACATAATAGGACCAAAAGCTTTGCCAATGGCCTCTGTACCAAAACGTTGAATAAAAAATAAGATCGATAAGATAATGAGTGTAGCAAAGATGACAGTATTTTGATTATTGATAGGTACACCATGAAAAATCTTAACGCCCTTTAAACCTTCCACAGAGGTAGTTACAGTGACAGCAGGTGTCATCATTCCATCGGCTAGAAAAGTTGCTCCACCGATCATCGCAGGTATAATCAGCCACTTAGCTTTGCGTCTTACTAAGGTATAAAGTGCAAAAATACCACCCTCACCATTGTTATCGGCACGCAGAGCAATTAAAACGTATTTAATTGTTGTGATGATCGTCAAAGTCCAAAAAATGAGTGAGACAGAACCCAAAATGAAATCCGTGGAAATATGACTTAAACCGCCATTGCTTCTAATTAGAGAAGACATGGTATACATTGGTGAAGTCCCGATATCACCATAGACAACACCAAGTGCAACTAAGATTCCGGCCATTGATAATCGATTATGGGCACTTTTTTTGGTAGTATCCAATTCGTTAAATTTTTGCATAATTGTTTATCCTTAATTTGATAATTGTTTTTGCATCACTAAAGTACAACTTTCCCAAACATTTGGAAAATGATATGATATGGTCTGTTTAGTAGTAGATCATATATCAATATATAACAATTATTGCAAATTATAGCACCAATTATCGCCATAATCCTTGAATAATTGATAAGATATACTAAAGATAATTAATGTAACTACAGGTATAACTAATATACCTGTTTTTTATTGAAATGGTGGTCTAATGTCGAAAAAACAAATGCTAAAACTAGAATGGGGGCTATATTTTAATTATTTGATTCACGGTTTTAGCCTAGTAATTATTGCACAAAATATGGCTAATTTGAGTCATAGTTGGCAAATTCCTGTAGTTCAAATCGCTTTTATCGTTTCGGGGATGGGTATCGGTCGTTTAATCGGTTATTTATTGACAAGTTACTTGGCTGACCGTTTACCGGCGCAAAAATTGATTGTCTGTGCTATGTTATGCTATTTAGGATTTGCTTGGGGTATCATCTGGTTTCAGCAAATAGCTATCTTATACATTTTAACCATGCTGGCTGGTTTGGGGAATTCTTTTTTAGATGCTGGTACTTATCCAACTTTAGTTACCTTGAAACAAGGTGCAGGGTATGCCACTATTTTGATTAAAGGTTTTATGGCTGTTGGAGAGTTCACTTTGCCTTGGTTAGTGGTCTTTTTGCAATGGCAAAAATGGTGGTATGGATGGTCTTTTATTATCATGGGCCTATTGATTGTGGTTAATTTAGGAATTATTTTAACAGCACAGTTTCCTAGTGAGAATTCTGAGACTGATGTAAATTACGCACAAAATATTATATCATTGCCGATAAATAAAAAAATTATATTGTTCATATTATTAGGTGGATATGGCTATGCGTCAATGGCCTTGATGTTGGGATTTACTCAGTGGATTACATTATATGCGCAACAAGTTTTACATTATTCTAGCGCAATGAGCCATGCTTTGATGTCTAGCTATAGTTTAGGTTCAATTGTCGGCGTTATAACTTTATTCATGTTGTCCAAAAGCAAAATTAAAGACCGTCATTTATTATTTTATTTCAATTTAGTAACGCTGGTTGCAATATCAATTTTATTGCAGACAAAGCAATTTTGGTTTTTGAGTAGTGTTAGTTTTCTAATCGGTTTTAGTTGTGCTAATGGGATTATGCAGTTAGGGTTGACGCTATTAATAAAAATTAACCCGGCCAAAAGCGGATTTTTAACGAGTTATTACTATCTATTTGGTAGTTTAGCTTCCTTTTCAGTACCTTTAATTACGGGTAGGTTAGCCCAAATAAATATTCATACAGCTTTATGTTGTGAATTGTTTTTCGCCGGAGCAGCAGTGTTACTGAGTTGGGGTATTTCATATTTAGAAAGAAAGTAGGTATAAATATTGTTTTACATGACAGCAGGAGAATCTCATGGACCGCAGCTGACGGGGATTATTAATGGCTTGCCTGCCGGTTTAGAGATTGATGTAGCACAAATTAATGCTGCTTTGACAGCGCGACAAGGCGGTTACGGCCGTGGTAATCGCCAAAAAATTGAGCATGATCAAGTTAAAATTGTTGGTGGTTTGCGACACTCAGTTACATTAGGATCGCCACTAGCTTTAACAATTTTGAATAAAGATTTTGCACATTGGCAAGACAATATGGATCCGCTTCAGCCGGCTAATGAGCGAAATACTTTGCGGCAAGTGACACGTCCGCGTCCAGGACATGCCGATTTAGTTGGTGGTATGAAGTATCGCCAGCGTGATTTACGTAATGTTTTGGAGCGTTCTTCAGCACGAGAAACGGCGATGCGTGTAGCCATTGGTAATATTTGTCAGCAATTATTAGCGCAGCTTGATATTGATATAGTAGGGTATGTTCAACAAGTAGGCAATGTTAATGCTAGTTTGGAAGAGTTGCCACCGATTACTATTATGCGAGATTTACTTAGCCAAAATGACTTGCGTATTTTAGATCAGACGAAAGTGGAAGAAATTCATGAATTGATTGATACAGCCAAAAAAGATGGTGATACAGTGGGGGGAGTTGTCCGCGTTGTCGTTGAAAATGTACCTGCTGGTTTGGGAAGTTACACAAGTTGGGATACTAAATTAGATGCTAAACTGGCTGGTGCAGTCATGGGTGTAAATGCGATCAAAGGAGTAAGCTTTGGCCAAGGTTTTGCTGGCAGTCAGCAGCTTGGCAGCCAAGTAATGGATGCCATTTGTTATGATCAAAATAAAGGTTGGGGACGTTTGAGTAATCATTTAGGCGGCTTTGAAGGAGGCATGACCAACGGGCAGTCATTAGTTATCAATGCCGCTATGAAGCCACTACCTACTTTATATCGTGCGCTACCCTCAGTTAATATTTTGACTAAAGAGGTTCAAAAAGCTAATGTAGAGCGTTCGGATACTACGGCAATTGTGCCTGCCTCAATTGTTGTAGCTAGTGTTGTGGCTATCGAATTAGCCCAGATCATCACTGAAACTTTCGATGGTTCTAATATGACACGTTTAAAAGAACAAGTAGCCGCTTATCGCCAAGAATTGCAGGAATATTGATGCTAAATTTACAGAAGTTACAAGCAGTTAATGGTTTGCAAGGGCAAATACAAGTTCCTGGTGATAAAAGTATTACCCATCGTGCTTTAATGATTGGCGCAGTTGCCCAAGGAACCACAATTTTGCGTAATTTTGCAACAGGAGAAGATTGCCAAACGACCAGCAAAGCTTTAAAAGACTTAGGCGTGCATATGGAACAAAATCAACAAGCGTTAATTATTCATGGGCAAGGTTTTGCAGGATTACGACAACCTTTTCATACTTTACAAATGAATAATTCCGGTACGACAACCCGTTTATTGCTAGGATTATTAGCAGGCAGTAATTTTAAGGCTCGTTTAAACGGCGATGATTCACTCAAGCGACGCCCGATGGCGCGAGTTAGCCAACCGCTAGCTCAATTAGGAGCAGATATTACAACTAATCAGGGCTATTTGCCGTTAGTTATTGAAGGACAATCTTTAAAATCTACCACGATACAATTGAAAGTTGCCAGTGCGCAAGTAAAAAGTGCAATAATTTTGGCAGCTTTACAAGCTCAAGGAACAACTAAAATTCAAGAATTGCTGCCTACGCGCAATCATACAGAATTAATGTTGCAACAATTTGGAGCTAATTTAGTAACCGATGCAACTAATCAAACGATTACTGTGGATTCAACTGGTACTCTAGTCGGACAACCAATCAATGTTCCAGGAGACATTTCTTCAGCGGCCTTTTTTTTAGTTGCTGCAGCCATTACGCCTCATTCTAAAATAACCATTAAAAATGTTGGTTTAAATCCAACACGAACCAAAATTTTGACAGTTTTAAAGCAAATGGGTGCTAGGATAGCTATCACTCCGCATACTGCACCAGGTGAACCACGAGGAGATGTCAGTATACAAACAAGTCACTTGCAACCTATTCAGTTGACGGAATCAGATATTCCTGCGCTGATTGATGAATTGCCATTACTTGCTTTATTAGCGGCTCACGCCGACGGTGTGAGTCAGATTAATGGCGCACAAGAATTACGTTTTAAGGAAAGTGATCGCTTAAAGACTGTGGCCCAAGAATTGCAAAAATTAGGGGTGGTGATCCAAGAGTTGCCAGATGGTTGGATTATTGATGGTACTAAAAAAAAGCACATTCAAGATGTACACTTAGATAGTCACGGCGATCATCGTATTGGTATGATGTTGATTATCGCTGCATTAAATAGTGATGCTCCGCTAACCTTAAATAATGAAGCTGCGATTGCTATTTCTTACCCGCGGTTTTTGACAACTTTAAAGAAACTTCTAGGAGCACGTTTATGAAGATTATTCTAGATGGTTTTATGGGCAGTGGTAAAACCACGATTGGTCAGTTGTTAGCGACAGAGTTGCAATTGTCTTTTTGGGATTTGGATCATCTGATTAGTGCTACTGCTCAAAAATCTATTTCGGCTATTTTTCAAGATTCGGGTGAAAAATATTTCCGCAGTCTAGAAACTAAAGCCTTAAAAGAAGTACTGCCTAAAAATGGTGTACTAGCCTTAGGTGGTGGGACTAGCAGCTTGCAGGAAAATCGCCAACTGCTCCAAAAAGATTCTGCATCGGTGATTTTATTGGAAGCACAAAATACTACTTTATGGCAGCGTATCAATGCTACTGCTACACGTCCTTTGGCTAAGTCACAAGCACAAATTACTGCATTAAAACGGCAACGTCAGGCTTATTACGAGCAGATGGCAGATTTAATTATTACTACGGATCATTGTTTCCCAAAACAAGTTGTGCAACAAATAAAAAACACGCTAGTTATTTAACTAGCGTGTTTTCGTTATGCTAAAGCACCCATTGGATCCCAAGGAGCTAAAACCTTTGGCGTATCTTTTTCTTGGTCATAGACTTTTTGTGCGGTTTCAGGTAGATATTTTCTTTGAATAACTAATTGATAAACAAATTGGTCAAACCAAGCATCACTCATGACAAAGTAGCCTTTGGTACCAACTTTTTCGCCCCAAGAATTCTCGACTTTCCACTTAGTTGCTTTGCCGTTTTCGTCTAAATCTACACCAGTAAGGACCATAGCGTGATTCATCATGCTTTCAGCGTAATCTAAACGTTGGGCTTTAGTCATTTCCAGATCAATGCCAAATAAACCATTTAGATCATAAATATTAGTATCTAAAATGCCTAGCTGGCGATCAGACATTTGTGAAACATCACTACCAAACCAGATTGCTTCACCCGATTGCAATTGTTTGATAGCACTTTGTTTAAAAGTATCCAAATCAAGATTTAAATGACGAACAGGACGTCCATCAACAACATTGCCTAAAAGTTCCACGGTATAAACATGATTATATGGTTTATCAGTAGTTGGTGCATTAATAACGGATAAATAATCAGGTAAATTTAGATCAATGTATTTCTTATAAAATTCTTGTGGGGTAATATTTTTTTCGGAATGAAACTCATTGTTATCATCACGATAAGACCAGTCAAACTGTACTGGTGGCTGTCCCAATGCATAAGTCAATATGCGATAGATTTCACTTAACATCTTTTCTTTGCGGTCAGCAATTTCTGTTGCAGGCATACCTTCAGCGCACCATTTGCGTAATTGTACGGCATCTTTTCTCAGTTTCGTATTTAAAACTTGGTTTAATTCTGAAGAGTTACTCCGACTAGCAGTATCTGGCATCACACTTTTTGGAACCACGCCGTATTTTTCGAATAGGGCACAGACCATATCCCATTGTCCGCCATCTTGTTGCGGGGTTGTCATCAAGAAATCAACTTTACGATCGCCAATTTTTAAGTCTGCCGTATTGATAACATTTTCGTAGAAATAATTGGACTTTTCTAACTTATCCCAGAAAAACATATAACCTTGTGAAAGCTCGAAATCTTTGATTTTAAACTTAGCTTGCATCGGATGTCTTAAAGTATTTAAAGCTGCAAAGACCCAGCATAGACCAGAACGTTGCTGATCAGCCACTTTTCCGGTGGTTAGATCAATCGAAAAAGTGGGATCCATTGCCACTTTGGCTGCTAAAGTTTCACTAGCCTTATAAATACCATTAGTTGTAACACTATTTTGAATAGTATTGGCAGCCGGAACTTGTGCCAGATCAGCTTGGAATTTGGCCAAATCGGTTGCTTTAATTGCTTGAGTCATGATAAACCTCCAAATTAAAATTAAAGAAAGCTAATATTAACTATAGCTTAAATTCGTCGACTTGACTAGTCCTTTAGCGTACATTTTCAATAGCTTCAGGACCGTATAAGCGCCCGACAATGACCGTATTGACTAAATCTAAGAATAAACCATGTTCGATGATGCCAGTTTGTTGATTTAACCAATTAGCCAATAAATGTGGATGCATAATTTTTTGTAAATACAGATCAATTACGTAATTATTCATATCAGTTAAAATAGGCTGATGTTTTTCATCACAACGTAAGTGAGGATTTAAATTTTCTTTATGCAAGCGATCAAATAGCTGTTTCCAACCAAAGGGAACTACTTCTAAAGGCAAGGGGAAAGCTCCCAGCTGATCAACCATTTTACTTTCGTCAACAATCCAAATATTTTTTTGCGAGTTTAAAGCAACGATTTTTTCGTAAGTTTGAGCAGCTCCTCCACCTTTGATACCTTGAAAATTCAGATCAATTTCATCAGCTCCGTCAATGGTTAGATCGATTTGGTTGACGTCGCTTAATGCGTGCATTTTAATGCCTAAGTTGCTGGCTTGTTCAAAAGTTCGCTGTGATGTAGCTACACAATCAACGTCCAGTTGTCCAGATTGCACGCGTTTGCCTAATTCTTCGACTAAATAAGTGACAGTCGAACCAGTTCCTAAACCAATTGTCATGCCGGATTTAATAAAATCAACAGCTTTTACACCGGCATCTTGTTTGAGTCTATTTTGCTTCATTATGATCTACCTCAGGAGTGGCTAATAGAATTTGTAATGCTTTTTCATGTTTAAAAACAGCTTTTGCGTAAGGACAAACCGGCATAATTTTATAATTTTTTTCTTGAGCTAAATCAATACTTGCCTGCAAAATCTTGCGTGCCCAGCCTTGATTACGAAACTGTGGATCAACAAATACTTGATCAATACTGAGTACTTTTTTGCCGGGTAAAAAAGTAAAATGTAACTGCCCAATAAGGGTATCTTGTTCGTTTTTTTGTACAATCAAACCATTATCTAAATCAATATCCATTAACGCTGACCTCACTTTGCTGATTTTAGTTTCATGATAACCCAAAAAGGTAAAATAGGTACAGTGGATAGCCATATATTTATGTTATTCTACTGGAATAGACTAATGGAGGTTAGCAAAATGGTGGAGCGTAAATTTGAAGTAGTGACGCGTTATCAAAATCAAAATATTAATTTACCTCAAAGGCAGACAAAACATGCAGCAGGATATGATTTAGAAGCAGCCGAAGATTTTATAGTACCAGCTATGTTTAAACCTAATTTTCTGAAATATTTGATGCCGCGACATAAACAGGCGCCCAATTCGGATTTGTTAGCGCAAGTAGCAAACGAGCTAACGCCAGTGTTAGTTCCAACTGGCTTGAAAGTTAAATTACCATCTGACGAAGTTTTGCTATTGGTCAGTCGCTCCAGTGGTCCACTAAAACGTGGCTTGATTTTGCCTAATTCAGTTGGTGTGATTGATGCTGATTACTACGGCAATGACAATAATGAAGGTGAGATTTTTGTGCAGATGGCTAATTTTTGGCCTGCAGATCGCTTAATCAGAAAGGGTGAGCGCATCTGTCAGGGCATTTTCACGAAATATTTAATAACGACTGATGATCAGCAAAGTAGCCAGCAACGAAAGGGTGGTTTTGGTTCATCAGGTCAGTAAGGAGCAAAAATGGCAAAAGTAAAAACGCGTTTTGTTTGTCAAAATTGTGGATATATTTCACCGCGCATGTTGGGGCGTTGTCCCAATTGTGGCGGATGGAATCAATTAGTTGAAGAAATTGAACATCCAGTTAATAAAAAAGCGACGCCTAGTCGGCAAAAAAATAGTAATGCTGCCGAAAATGTCCCTACTAAATTACGCGACGTGGTTTACGATGAAAAAACACGTGTAAAAACGGGTATGCCCGAGTTAAATCGTGTTTTAGGCGGTGGCATTGTCCAAGGTTCACTGATTTTGATTGGTGGCGATCCAGGAATTGGTAAATCAACTTTATTATTGCAAGTTTCCGGACAATTAGAACAAAGTGGTGGCAAAGTTTTGTATGTTTCTGGTGAAGAAAGTGCTGCGCAAATTAAGTTACGCGCAAATCGCTTACAAGTAACTGGTGATAATTTGTATCTTTATCCAGAAACAGATATGGCTCAAATTCGCGCCACTGTTGCCACCCAAAAACCTGATTATTTAATAATTGATTCAGTTCAAACAATGAATGAGCCAGAATTGGCTTCGGCAATCGGCAGTGTTTCGCAAATCCGTGAAGTAACGGCAGAATTAATGAATATTGCTAAGCAACAAGGAGTAACTGTTTTTGTGGTTGGTCATGTGACTAAAGGTGGAGCCATTGCTGGTCCTAAAATTTTGGAACATATGGTGGATACGGTTTTGTATTTTGAAGGTGATGAGCACTATAATTATCGCTTGTTGCGATCCGTTAAAAATCGCTTTGGCTCAACCAATGAAATTGGGATGTTTGAAATGGTCAATGAAGGATTGAAAGAAGTTAGTAATCCATCAGAAATTTTTCTGGAAGAGCGTTTGTTAGATTCTACAGGATCTGCCGTGGTCGTTTCGATGGAAGGAACACGCCCTATTTTGGTAGAAATCCAGGCCTTAACTGCGCCCACGCTTTATGGTACTGCTAAGCGTACCACCACAGGTTTAGATCATAATCGTGTTGCTGTAATTATGGCGGTTTTAGAGAAGCATTCTAATATCTTGTTACAAAACCAAGATGCCTATTTGAAAGCAACTGGTGGTGTTCATTTAGATGAGCCAGCCATTGATTTAGCTATGGCTTTGGCCATTGTTTCCGGCTACAAAAACAAAAGTTTGGCTGCCGATGAATGTTTTGTGGGAGAAATCGGCTTGACAGGTGAGGTTAGACGAGTTAATTTGCTTGATCAACGTATTAAAGAAGCAGAGAAATTAGGCTTTCAAAAGATTTATTTGCCAGCTAATAATAAATTACAAGCACGTGATTATCCTGATATTGAATTAGTTGGTGTTAAAACAGTCAATGAAGCGATTAAAAGAGTATTTGGTAATTATTGATAATAGTATGCTACAATTTTATATGTGCTAAAAGCGAAGATTATAACGCTGACTTTTCGGTTTTGACATTTAAGGAAAAGTGTTTAAGCTGATGTAATAGTAATCTTTATTTAAGAAAGAGGAATTTAGTTTTGACTGATAATAAAATTCGGGTGCGTTATGCACCAAGTCCCACTGGTCATTTGCATATTGGTAATGCGCGGACAGCGCTATTTAACTACTTATTTGCGCGTCATAATAAAGGAACTTTTGTTATTCGGATTGAAGATACCGATATTAAAAGAAATGTAACTGGTGGCGAACAAAGTCAGTTAGAAAACTTAAAGTGGTTAGGAATTGACTGGGACGAAGGACCTGATGTTGGTGGCGATTTTGGTCCTTATCGTCAATCTGAACGTCAAGCTATCTACCAAAAATATATTCAGCAATTATTAGATGCAGGTGTAGCTTATGAATCTTATAAGACTGAAGAAGAATTAGCGCAACAACGAGAAGCCCAAAAAGCGCGTGGCGTCATGCCTCATTATGAAAACGAATTTGCTGGTATGACAGATGAGGAGCGCCAAGCCACTATTGAAAAAGCGCAGGCTCAAGGAATTAAACCAGTCATTCGAATCAAAGTTCCGGAAAATAAAATCTTTGAATGGAATGATATGGTTAAAGGCAATGTTCAGTTTGCTTCTGATTCAATCGGTGGTGATTGGGTAATTCAAAAACGCGATGGTATGCCGACTTATAATTTTGCTGTGGTGATTGACGACCACTTAATGGAAATTTCTCATGTTTTACGAGGCGATGACCACGTTGCTAATACGCCCAAGCAATTGATGATTTATGACTATTTGGGTTGGCAAGCACCAACTTTTGGGCATATGACTTTGATTATTAATAGTGAAACAGGCAAAAAATTAAGTAAACGTGATGAAACGGTTTTGCAATTTATCGAGCAATATCGTCAACGCGGCTATTTGCCAGAGGCAATGTTTAACTTTATTACATTATTAGGCTGGTCACCAGTTGGGGAAGATGAAATTTTCAACCAAAAACAATTTATTAAGCAATTTGATCCTAAGAGACTCAGCAAGTCACCTGCTGCTTTTGATCAAAAGAAGTTAGAGTGGGTCAATAACCAGTACGTGAAAGCGGCAGATTTGAGCCGAATTACCGATATGTCGATTGTTAGTTTATTGGCAGCTGGTAAAATTGCTTCAGCAGATTTAGATACCAAAACACTAGAATGGCTACGTTCTTTAGTTTCTTTATTCAAAGATCAAATGAGTTACACTGATCAAATTGTGGAATTGTCGGATATTTTCTTTACAGATCCGGTACAACTTTCAGAAGAAGCCATGGCTGAATTAGAAAAAGATGAAGCTATGGCAACTTTAACAACTTTCCAGGATGAAATTGCTAATTTACCACGTTTTACAGCGACACAAATTATGCAAGCTATTCAAGAAACACGCGCTAAAACAGGTGTCAAAGGACGCAAATTATTTATGCCTGTACGTATTGCTACCACGCGATCCATGCACGGTCCTGGAATTGGTGAAGCCATTGAATTATTAGGTTACCAAAAAGCTCAGGAGCATATTACCCAAACGCTACAGCAACTAGAAAAATAAAATCACAAAACAGCATATGATTTATCATAGGCTGTTTTTTAATAAGAGGTGTGGTTAATGCTGAAAATATTCAATACTTTAACTAAGACCAAAGAACAGTTCATCCCCCAAGTAGACAAAAAAGTCAGTATGTATGTTTGTGGACCAACTGTTTATAACTATATTCATATCGGCAATGCCCGTTCTATTTCTGCTTTTGATACTGTGCGCCGTTATTTGGAGTATCGTGGATATCAAGTGCAATATGTTTCTAATTTTACAGATATCGATGACAAAATTATTGCAGCAGCTAAGCAACAGCAACTCAAACCATTGGTGTTAGCGCAACAATATATTACGGCTTACCAACAAGATGTCGCTCAATTAAATATTGAGCCAGCGACAGCTAATCCGCGTGCTACCGAAAATATGACGGCGATTATTGAATTTATTACTGATTTAATAGCCAAAGATATGGCTTATGAAAGCGCTGGTGATGTCTATTATCGTGCTCGCAAGTTTGCTAATTATGGACAACTTTCTGGGCAAAACATTGATGATCTAGAACATGGTGCCAGCCAGCATATTAATGCACAAGAAACAGCACGTAAACAAGATCCGATTGATTTTGCACTCTGGAAAAAAGCTAAAACTGGTGAAATTGCTTGGAATTCACCATGGGGTGCCGGAAGACCGGGTTGGCATATTGAATGTTCAGTTATGGCAACCAAATATTTAGGTGCAACTATTGATATTCATGCGGGTGGCGAAGATCTGGTTTTTCCACACCATGAGAATGAAATTGCTCAAAGTGAAGTTCAAACAGGACAAAAATTCGTTAATTATTGGATGCACAACGGTTTTGTGACGATTGGCGCAGATAATGAAAAAATGAGTAAGTCGTTGGGCAATTTTGTGACCGTACATGAATTATTGCAAGAAGTTGATCACCAAGTATTGCGCTTTTTCTTATCTTCAACGCAATATCGGCGTCCATTGCAATATTCTATGGCTAATTTGCAAACGGCACAAGATAATTTGAAACGTTTGCAAACAGCTTGGAAAAATTTATTATTTCGGCAAGATGAGATCGAACAAGCTTCTTTTGATCCGATTGTTGAGCAAGAATTGCAAAACATTGAACAGCAGTTTATTCAACACATGGATGATGATTTTAATGTGCAAAATGCGTTGAGCGATCTATTTGAAATTGTGCATTTGCTGAATAATTATAGTAATCGAAAAAATGTGAATCAGCAAAATATTCAGCAATTAGCAACCAAATTTAGTCAATTAGTGCAGATTTTTGGTGTTGAATTAACTGCAGTGTCTAATTTAGATGCACAAATAGAAGAATTGATCAAAAAGCGCGATCGAGCACGGGCAGCAAAAAATTTCACGTTGAGCGATCAATTACGTGATCAATTGCAAGCGATGGATATTATTTTGGAAGATACTCCTCAAGGAACGCGGTGGCATAAAAAATGATTGATTATCAACAATTAAATGGCGTGACTTTAGCTTATCTGGGCGATGCGGTCTGGGAAGTTTATGTGCGCCAACACTTACTAGAACAAGGATTGACCAAGGTGAATCGCTTACAGCAGCGAGCTACTCATTTTGTGTCAGCCAAATCACAAGCGGCTTTAATTGCTTTAATGCAAGAACAAGATTATTTGACACCCACCGAAGCTGAAGTGTTTAAACGTGGTCGTAATGCTAAAAGTTATACCCACGCTAAAAACACATCGGTGCAGACTTATAATATATCAACCGGCTTTGAAGCCATTTTTGGCTATTTGCAAATCAGTCAACAAACCAAACGCACTCGAGAAATGGCACAATGGTGTATCGAACAAGTAGAAGGGGGAAAAACTAGTGACTTTAACTTCCAATGAGAAACAAGCAGAAATTATTTTTGGTAAACATGCTACGTTGGCAGTATTACGTGCCCAGAATGCTCCCCAAAAAGTTAATAAAATTTTTTTGCAGCATGGTTTGCACAATGATGCTATGACTGAAGTTGTGCAAATTGCCCGTCAGCAACATTTAGTGATCCAAGATGCGCCCAAGACAAAGCTGGATGATTTAGCTGATAATGGCAATCATCAAGGCATTGTTTTGACGGTGACACCTTTTGCGTACACAGAGTTAAGCGATTTACTGCAGCTTTTGCAGAATAAACAAGAATTGCCCTTCTTTGTGATTTTGGACAATTTAAATGATCCGCATAACTTTGGTTCGATCTTACGGACTGCGGATGCTGTAGGCGTCAACGGGATCATTATTCCCAAACGTCGCTCAGTTGGTGTCACTTCCGTAGTAGCTAAAACTTCAACTGGCGCTATTGAACATTTGCCAATTGTGCGGGTTACTAATTTAGTACAGACGATTAAAGAACTCAAAGAACGAGGAATTTGGATTTTTGGTACTGATATGCAAGGTACTGATTATCAAAAATGGAATGCTAAGGGTGCTGTGGCGCTTGTTATCGGTAATGAAGGCAAGGGGTTGTCACCATTAGTCAAAAAACAAGTCGATCAAATGTTGACCATCCCCATGGTTGGTCATGTACAAAGTTTAAATGCTAGTGTTGCTGCCGGTGTTTTGTTATACCAAGCTTTGCGCAGTCGGAGCACTAATTAATCATGAAAAAGCAAATTTTGATCGTTGATGGCTATAATGTGATTGGTACTTGGCCTAAACTTAAGCAATTAAAAAAGCACAATCGCTTGGAAGAAGCGCGCGATCAGTTGTTAGCAACGCTAGCTAACTATCGTAAATTTTTTGAAGGTCAAGTCATTGTGGTTTTTGATGCGATGTATGTACCCGGCATCAAGGAACAATTTAAAAAATGGGATTTGGATGTTATTTTTACTGCCGAAGATGTTACTGCCGATACGTATATTCAAAATTTGAGCAATGAATTAAATTTAATTACAAATCAAGTAACGGTGGTGACTTCTGATCAAGCTGTCCAATGGACTGTTTTTGCACGCGGAGCTAGTCGTTTGCCATCGTATGAGTTATATAAGCGCATCCAAGAAATGGAAAAAGAATTACATGATGAAAGCCAACAGCGTTTCAATCAAGATTTACAACGAAATATCCCGTGGGGTAATGACCAATTAAAACAATTAGAAAAATTACGCGATCAATTATCTTCCGATTCATAATTATTATTAGTCTGATCGGGATAATCAGTGCTTGTCATAACAATCAGCTGACCAATCAGTTAAATTTGAAACATAGCGAGTATTTGTTAGCTAAAGGGCATTTAAAGCAAGCTAAAAAAGAACTTCACAAAATACCACTCAAAAAAGCAGCAACGATTTATCAACAAATTGGCGAGTTACAAGAGACGCAACAAGCCTTTAATCAAGGTGATTTTAAAACCGCACAACACAAAATCACACAATTGCAACGACAAAAAACGCCAGAAATTTTGCAGCAACGCTCCGCGGATATTGCCCAATTACTCCAGCAAAAAAATTTAGCAGCTTTCAAGGATCAACCACAGGCTTCACCCATTGTCAATAACCCTATTTTTGCTCAGTATATTTTTGCAGGTATACTAGTAGATCAAGATAGCGGGCAAATTTTATGGCAAAAGACAGCACAAGATGCTTTGCCAGTAGCTTCAATGTCTAAATTGTTAGCCCTTTACACGGTCTATAACACCATTACTAGTAAGCACCTTTCCTTAAAAACACCGATTACTGCACCTGTCATCTTGACTAACTTGAAAGACAAAAAAGATTTGACTAATGCTCATTTGCAAGTTGGACAAACTTATTCACTCCAATCGTTACTAGATGCTAGTTTAGTAGCTAGTGCTAATGATGCAATGATGACCATCGGTGAATATTTGTATGGTAGCCAAGAAAATTTTGTGCAAAAAATGATTGCCGCGGCTAAACAAATGGGCTTGCAACAATGTCAATTGGTTAATGCAACAGGATTGCCGGTGAGTGTAGATGCTAGTGTTAATAATAATCCGCGGGTTACAGTTACGGAAAATAAAATTAGCGCGCATGATATGGTAATTATTGTGCACCATTTAATTAATAAATATCCAGAAATTTTGTCCATAGCTCAAAAAGATACTGTTAATATTGCAGGACATACTTTAGCTAATACTAATGAATTATTGCCTAGACAAAAATATGCTACCAAAGCTTATCAAGTAACGGGGTTAAAAACCGGAACTGGCAAGCAAGCTGGTTGTTGTTTGGTGGTTACCGCAAATTTGCATAAGCGTAAAGTTATATTGGTTTTATTAAATGCGTCGACGAATGATCAACGTTTTATACAAGCACGCCAATTACTAGATTATTGTGACCAGCATTTGCAAGTACAAGCAATAGATCAATTGAGTCCCAAAACCATAATTTGGGTAAATCATGATTCTATGACTAACTTCAAGGCTGCTTATCAGGTGGATGTTTTACATTCCAAGGTCCAAGTAAAGCGCCAAGTTCAAAATCGGTATTACAATATGCCAATGATAAATTACTAAATAAACGCTTGTTCGGTTATCAAAAAAGATCCCATTTGTTAAAATGAGGCAATCAGCTAGTATAATTACATGGGGACAGCCCAACTTTTGTTGCAAGAGGCTGAATGGATTGCGCAAGTGCGTGATAGCAATGATTCAGCTGCTTTAGAAAACCTAGTCCAAAAATATTTTCCATTAATTGAACGTTTGCGCCAAATGTATCGGTTGCAGTTATTTGAGCGGGAAGATTGGTATCAAGAAGCTCGTTTAGTTTGTTTTTCAACGTGTTTATTATTCGACGATCAACAAGGTTCGCGTTTTGGTAGTTTTTATAAAATGCGATTAAAAAACCATATTACTAATTTATTGCGACAGCAGGCAGCTTTTAAGCGCCGTTCTAATGTTAATTCAATCTCAATGGACAACTTAGTGGAACAAAATCCTGATTTAGAATCTGATTGGCGGATTTTTGCTCACGGACAAGCTGAATTGGAATTATTACATTTAGAATTTAACAAGTTCATCAAAAAATTGTCATTAGTTGAAGTCAAATCTTTGAATCTGCTTTTGCATGATAAGGTTGTAGATAATGAGCAGCATTTTCGAGTACAACAAGCAGTGAGTCGAAGTCGTCATAAATTATTTGAATTTTATCAACATTACAGTATTGACACATGATTTATTAACCTGTATAGTCAGAAAAAGATATAGGTGGTTATTTTGCAAAAGCGAAAAATAATTTTAGTATGTAGTCGATGTGGAGTCAGTAATTATCGTACGATGTTGAGTGGTGAGCATAAAGAACGTTTACGTCTCCAAAAATATTGTCCATATTGCAAGCAACATGTGGTGCATGAAGAAACTAGATAGAAGGTTATAAGATGAAGTTTTTAAAGAGTGTTAAAGAAGAAATGAAATTGGTTCAATGGCCGACTGCCAAAGAAAATCGTCATGATACGCTGACTGTTATTTTGACAACTTTCATGTTTTCCATCTTTTTGGGACTTTGTGACTGGATCTTCGCTAAACTGGTCACTAGCTTTGCAATGCACAAATAATTTGTAGTTTAAACAAAAATTTGCTATATTAAAATTATGTATGACAGAAAAACTTCGTGTGAGCGAGGTTTTTTTATTTTAAAGGAGAGTAACAATGGCAGATAAATTATGGTATGTTTTGCATACTTATTCTGGTTATGAAAATCGCGTTAAGGAAAATTTGGAATCTCGGGCGCAGTCAATGGGCATGGAAGATTATATTTTTCAAGCTGTAGTTCCTGAAGAAGAAGAAACAGAAAATAAAAATGGTCAAATTAAGACTGAACTTAAAAAAACATTTCCAGGTTATGTACTCGTTGAAATGGTGATGTCTGATGAATCTTGGTTTGTGGTGCGAAATACACCGGGAGTAACTGGTTTTGTCGGTAGTCACGGTGCTGGTAGTAAGCCGGCACCGTTATTACCAGAAGAAGCTGACAATATTTTGCGCAGTATGAAAGCCAATCAAACTAGCTATGATATTGATTTAGAGGTTGGCGAGTTTGTCAAGATTGCTAATGGTGCTTTTGCGGGCATGGAAGGTAAAGTAACTGATATTAATAATGAACAAGGCAAAGTTAAAGTGGAAGTTAATATGTTTGATCGATTAACCGAAACCGAATTAGATTACGATAAAGTCCAACGCGTATAATTTGACTTGTTGTTGATGATAATTGATGCTATAATCACTTAGTGTGTCATTTGACATGTCTGTGGGAGGGAAAATATTATTCCCATCTTTTACCACATCACGGACTTAAGGAGGTATGTACCGTGGCTAAAAAAATTGCAAATGTTGTTAAGTTGCAAATCCCTGGTGGAGCAGCAACTCCAGCACCTCCAGTTGGTCCTGCATTAGGACAAGCTGGTATTAATATCGTTGAATTTACGAAAGATTTCAACGCGCGCACAGCTGATCAAAAAGGAATGGTTATTCCTGTTGTCATCACTGTGTATGAAGATCGTTCTTTTGAATTTGTTACCAAGACTCCCCCGGCAGCTGTGTTATTAATGCAAGCAGCTGGTGTGAAGAAGGGTTCCGGAAATCCTCGTGATGAAAAGGTAGCTAAGGTTACTAAAGATCAAGTCAAAGAAATTGCTGAAACTAAGTTAAAGGACTTGAATGCTAACGACGTGGAAGCAGCAATGCGCATGGTTGAAGGTACTGCAAGAAGTATGGGCTTCACAGTCGAAGGCTAATTTCATAATTTGAAGCTAATTGCCCAAAAGGCTTGTCAAAGTGGGAGGGGTAAAACCCCACTTGACCACAATCACAAGGAGGAACTAACACGTGGCTAAACATGGAAAGAAATATTTAGAAGCTGCTAAACAAGTTGATTCTAGCAAATTGTACGAACCAAAAGCAGCAATTGAATTATTACAAAAAATCAATTACGCTAACTTTGATGCAACAGTCGAAGTAGCTTATAACTTGAACTTAGATACTAAACAAGCTGATCAACAAATTCGAGGTGCAATGGTTTTGCCTAATGGTACCGGTAAAACTCAGCGTGTCGTCGTATTTGCTGAAGGCGATCAAGCTAAAGAAGCTGAAGCAGCAGGTGCTGACTTTGTTGGCGCTGATGACTTAGTGGACAAGATTAGTGATGGCTGGTTAGATTTTGATGTTGTTGTCGCAACACCAAAAATGATGGCTAAAGTTGGTCGTTTAGGACGCGTTTTGGGACCTAAAGGTTTAATGCCGAACCCTAAGACGGGTACCGTTACGATGGATGTTACTAAAGCTGTGCAAGACATTAAAGCTGGACAAGTAACTTACCGTGCTGATGCTCAAGGTTTAATTCATGCACCATTAGGTAAAGTATCTTTCAGTACTGATAAGCTAGTTGAAAACTTTAATGCTTTCAATGCTGTTGTTTTAAAGGCTCGTCCTGCAACAGTTAAAGGTCAATATGTTAAATCCGTTAACTTGACTTCAACATTTGGTCCTGGTGTCAAAGTTTCCTTTGACTAAGACATTAATTAATGTTAAATTATCATAATGAACTACCTAAGACTCAGGTGGCTGTTGCCTTAATATCCTGCCGAGGCTAGATGCTGAACAAGTTGGGCATTGTGTCTTGGACATGATGTCCTTTAATTTTAGGTAGAAATAATTATGGAGGTGAAATCAAGTGAAAGATGCAGTTCTTAAATTAAAACAAGAATTAGTTGATGAAGTTGCTGATAAGATGACTCGTGCACAATCAGTGATCGTTGTTGACTATTTAGGACTTGACGTTGCGCAAGTAACTGACTTACGTCATCAATTACACGAAGCTGACGTAGAAATGAAAGTTATCAAAAACTCCATTTTGCGTCGTGCAGCTCAAAAAGCTGGTTTTGAAGGTTTAGATGAAGTCTTTACTGGTCCAACAGCTGTTGCATTTTCATACGAAGATCCGATTGTTGCTGCTAAAACGATTTCTAAATTTGCTGAAGATGCAGATGTATTAGAAATCAAAGGTGGCGTCATCGAAGGCGAAGTTCAAAGCTTAGCCAAGATTGATGAATATGCTCACATGCCAAGTCAAGACGAATTGTTGGCAACTCTTGCTTCAATGTTGCAAGATCCTGTCCGCAAAGTTGCTTATGCACTTCAAGCTATCATTGACAAAAACAATGAAGATGGCGACGCTGCTTAATTAATTATTAAATTACAAACTCATTGGAGGAATAAAAATGGCTTTCGATAAAGACTCAATTATCGCTTCCTTAAAAGAAGCAAGCATTTCTGATTTAAACGACTTAGTAAAGGCTATCGAAGAAGAATTTGATGTTTCAGCTGCTGCTCCAGTTGCAGTTGCTGGTGCTGCTGGTGGCGATGCTGCTGCAGCAAAAGACGAATTCGACGTTGAATTGACTGAAGTAGGTCAAGAAAAAGTTAAGGTCATCAAGGCTGTTCGTGAAATCACAGGTTTAGGCTTGAAAGATTCCAAAGACTTGGTTGACAAAGCACCTTCTGTTGTTAAAGAAGGCGTAGCTCAAGCTGATGCTGACGAAATGAAAGCAAAACTTGAAGAAGTTGGCGCAAGCGTAACTTTGAAATAATCATTATAAATGATTGTCAAACACAACTACAATTTAGTGGTTGTGTTTTTTTGTGTTTGAAAAACTAAGAAGAAAATTACTTAATGCGACTTTTAATAGATAAGTGCCTTAAAGCTAATTTTTCTTTTGATAAAGATAGTATCAAAGATGTGAACGATGATTTTGTTAGTTGTCAAAATAGCAGCAAACTAGATTAATGTTGAGGTTGTGATGATTAAGTGGTTGATAACTATTTGTGCAGTTGTGAGTTTTACTGGTGGATTACTTATTTATGTCATTTTATTTAAAGCTGTTTAATTTGGTAAAGCTAAACCAGAATTCTAGTTTAGCTTTTTGTGCTGGAGAGCGCTGTGAAAATAGTAGATTAATTAATCAATCCTTAAACAAAGCAGTTGCCAAGTAGAAAATAGCTGAGTAAAATAATAATAGCTTTAATCATTAATCGGCATTATTCTAGCCTAGACGATGTTTTTAAATTAAATCAATATGTATAAGGATGATTTTGTGGCAGAACAATATTTTACTAGTCAACCAACCACCGACCATGCGTATCAAAATTTTACATTCAACTTACGTCAACAAGAATTGCAATTTACTACAGATAGCGGTGTTTTTTCCAAGCAGACTGTGGATTATGGCACACGCGCTTTATTAGCAGCCATGGATTTAAGTAATTTACCGGAGGGGGCTTTACTAGACTTAGGGTGTGGCTATGGTCCGATTGGCTTAACTTTAGCCAAAGAAACGCAGCGCCAAGTTACTATGGTAGATGTTAATGAGCGCGCGGTGGCGCTAGCGCAAAAAAATGCTACAGCTAATCGTATCAATAATGTCCACATTAGCATCTCGGATATTTATCAACAGGTAGTCACAACTGATTTTGCCGCTATTTATATTAATCCGCCGATTCGTGCTGGCAAAAAAGTGATCACAACGATGCTGACTCAGGCGCCACAGCATCTGCAAAAAGGTGGTCAACTATGGATTGTGGTACAGAAAAAACAAGGAGCGTCTTCCTACCAAAAAATCATGCAGCAAGCTTTTGGCAACGCGACGATTGTAGCGCGTGACAAGGGTTATTATGTGATTCAGAGTGTAAAAAATCATGATTGAAGAACTTTATTCTTCCACTGAACTGGAATTTTTTATGCAAGAAGCTATTAAAGTTGCTCATAAAGCCCAAGCTTTAGCTGAAGTGCCCATTGGTGCGGTAATTGTGGACGATCAAACTAAAAAAATTATTGCCACAGGCTACAATCGCCGTGAGATGCAGCAAAATAGTCTAGCACATGCAGAATTAATTGCAATTGAACAAGCTTGTCAACAATTAGGCAGCTGGCGTTTAGAAAATTGTTCTATTTTTGTAACCCTGGAACCTTGTGCGATGTGTGCTGGTGCAATTATTAACAGTCGATTGCGCAATGTTGTTTTTGGCGCTTTCGACCCTAAAGCTGGTTCACTGGGATCTTTAGTAAATTTATTTACTTTGCCGTATAATCACCATCCTAATTTATATAGTGGGATTTTAGAAAGGCAATGTGCCAATTTGTTAACCAACTTTTTTCGCGAAATCCGCCGCCGCCAAAGAGAACGTAAATAATGATTAGAATTAATCTTTATTTTACAGATTGAAGTCTTGCCAACCAAGCCCTAATATCCTATAATTATAGGTGCCGTAAGGCCGGAGGCAATGGTTGGCTTACGAATCGTGTCAGGTTCGAGAGAAAGCAGCACTAAGTATGTTTGATCATGTGCCTTTTGATATGACTTTTAACACTCTTAGCTTTCGAGCTAGGAGTTTTTTAATATCTGCTACAATAATTTGTAATAGGTTCAGAAGGGAGTAAATAATGGCTTATCAAGCTTTGTATCGTGTCTGGCGACCGCAAACTTTTGAGGATGTTACTGGGCAAAGTGCTATTACGCAAACTTTAAAAAATGCCGTAGCGACTGATCAAGTCAGTCATGCTTATTTATTTACAGGCTCGCGGGGCACGGGAAAAACTTCGTGCGCCAAAATTTTGGCCAAAGCTGTTAATTGTCCCCAACAACAAGCTGGTGAGCCATGTAACCAATGTGCGATTTGTCAGGCAATTAATGCAGGCAGCCTAAATGATGTTTTGGAAATTGACGCTGCTTCTAATAATGGCGTGGAACAAATTCGTGATATTCGTGACAAGGTTAAATATGCTCCCACCCAAGCTGAATATAAGGTTTATATTATTGATGAAGTCCATATGTTATCCACTGGAGCGTTCAATGCCCTTTTAAAAACTTTAGAAGAACCTCCTGCCAAAGTTATTTTTATTTTAGCGACTACAGAACCGCAAAAAATTCCAGCGACAATTATTTCGCGAACGCAGCGCTTTGATTTTCGGCGGATTCCAACGAGTGACTTAATTGCGCGCATGGAATTCATTTTAAAAGAAAAAGAGTTAGATTATGATGTTAAAGGTGTGCAACTAATTGCCCAGGCTGCTCAAGGTGGTATGCGAGATGCTTTAAGTATGCTTGATCAAGCACTTGCCTTGGACTTGCAGAAATTAACTTTAGCTAATGCGTTACAAGTAACGGGAGCTTTAGATGAGCAACAATTAGTGGCTTATTTTCAAGCTGTTTTTATCAAAGATGCAGCTAAAAGTTTACAAAATTTGCATGACATTATGAATAGTGGTCGTTCAGCACTGCGTTTTTGTGATTCTGTGATTGAAGTGGCGCGCGATTTATTGTTGACAAAGTCAGACCCGAATTTAATTGATGCTGCACAATCATTAGTTTTGCCAGAAACTTTAATGCAATTGCAAGAACAAGTCACTAAGCAACAGTTATATACTATTATTACGCAAGTTTCTCAAACCCAACAAGATTTAAAAAATGCTGATCGTCCGTTGATTTATTTAGAAGTTTTGACAGTGCAATTAGTGGAAGCCATGCAACCTGCTCCTGCTGTAGAAGGCACTGATACATCTGCAGATTTACAAGTCAAAGAATTACAACAAAAAATTACATCATTGCAAGAGCAAGTTACTGCTTTACAAAACGATGAAGTCAAAGAGACAAAACCGATGGCATCCACGACATCAAAAAAAGTTAAGCCTGCGCCAAAAAATAAAGCCGTTCATGTTGATCAAGTGAAAATTAATCAAATTTTACAGCAAGCTACTAGAAAAGCTTTAAATCAAGTACAAGATTGTTGGCCGGATTTGATGAGCATGTTGAACGTAACGCAAAAAGCGGTGATGAAAGTTTCCAAGCCTGTTGCTGCTAGTGCTGATGGTGTAATTGTGGCATTTGATTATGCGGTTTGGTTTGAGCGGGTGATGAGCAATCAAGAAATGATGACAATGCTCAAAACAAACCTGGATCGATTGTTGCAAAACGATGCTGATGTTATATTAGTAGCAGCAGAAGATTGGCCAAAAATTCGCCAAAAGTTTTTACAAAATCATGAAATGCCCATAGCTGCGCCAGATGATCCACAAGAAAAGCAAGCAACCAGTAATTTAGTTGAACAGGCACAAAATTTATTTGGCACTGATTTGGTTGAAGTTAAACATGATTAAAGGAGAAAATAATGAAACCACAATTTCCAGGAAATATGCAGAATATGATTAAGCAGGCTCAAAAACTGCAAAAAGATATGGCACAAGCCCAAGAACAATTAAATCAAACTGATTTTGTTGGTAAAAGTGCTGATGATGCAGTTGTGGCAACATTTAGCGGTGCACGTCAATTGAAGGATTTACAAATTAAACCAGAGGCGCTAGATCCTGATGATCCAGATATGTTGCAGGATTTGATTATTATGGCGGTTAATAGTGCAATGACACAAATTGATCAACAAGCAGAACAGACTTTAGGTAAATATACACCAGGATTTTAAGGGGTGAGCGGATGCAATATCCAAAACCAGTAACACGTTTAATTGAATCTTATATGAAATTGCCAGGTATTGGTGAAAAAACGGCTACACGCTTAGCTTTTTTTACCATTAATATGGATCAAGAAGATGTTGGCGAGTTTTCCCAAGCCTTGCAAGAAGTGCAAACTAAATTACATTATTGTCATATTTGTGGCAATATTACCGATCAAGAGCCTTGTGAGATTTGTGCTAATGAACAACGTGATCAAACGCAAATCTTGGTTGTAGAACAGCCTAAAGATATTATGGCTTTAGAAAATATGCATAGCTATAATGGTTTGTATCACGTTTTAGGCGGTGTTTTATCGCCTGTCAATGGTATTGGTCCAGATGATTTGCGGATTAAGCAATTAGTGGAACGCTTACAGCATGATGATTTAATAACTGAAGTTATTGTAGCAACTAATGCCACTTCAGAAGGTGAAGCTACTGCAATGTATTTGGCAAAACTGATTAAGCCGGCGCAGATTAAAGTAACACGTTTAGCGCATGGCTTGGCGGTCGGCGCCGATATTGAATACGCTGACCAAATGACTCTGCAGCGAGCAGTTGATGGGCGTCAGCAAATTTAGAAAAAGCTACCACTTAGGTAGGCTTTTTTTGTAAAATGAGATTATCAATTTTAGAAAGTAGGAAACGCAGTGGCAGGAATTTTTATTTCGCTAGAAGGTCCCGATGGTTCGGGAAAATCCACCGCCGCTCAAGCGCTGGTACCTTTGTTAGAAGAACGAACACATAAAACAGTCTTATTGACGCGCGAGCCTGGTGGCAGTATTATTTCTGAAAAAATAAGAGCAATTATTTTAGATAACGATAATACGGAGATGGACGCGTGGACGGAAGCTTTATTGTATGCTGCGCAAAGACGCCAGCACTTAACAGATGTTATTTTACCGGCTTTAGCAGCTGATAAGATTGTGCTCAGCGATCGCTATGTGGATAGTTCCGTTGCTTATCAAGGTGCAGGGCGGCAACTAGGAATGGATAAGATTGCTAGCTTAAATGAATTTGCTACACAACAAGTGATGCCTGCTTTGACACTTTATTTTGATTTGGATCCTAAAATTGGGCTTCAACGTATTCAAAAAAGTACCGCGTTAACACCTGATCGCTTGGAACAAGAAGATTGGTTGTTTTATCAACGCGTGCAAACAGGTTACTCACAGATATGTCAACAAAATCCAGAGCGAATCAAAAAAATTGCTGCGCAGCAAAAGCCGGAAGATGTTGTCGCTGATAGTCTTTCGACTATTTTAGATTTTATGAAGGGGTAAGAAAATGAAATTAGTTATTGCTGTTGTTCAAGATAAAGATCATGCTCGTTTGAGAAAGGCTTTGACAGCTGCTAAGATTCAGTCGACGCGTTTATCTACAACCGGAAGTTTCTTGCGAAATGGTAATTCTACTTTTATGATGGGAATTGAAGATGAAGTTTTACCTGAGCTATTAGCGATTATCAAAGAAAATTCGCAAGCACGTCATGAATTTATTTCAACAGCAATTGCCACAAGCATGTTGGGAGAATTGCCAGAGCAGCCGATTGAAGTAGCCGTCGGTGGTGCTACGGTATTTATAATGCCAATGGATCAGATGGTGCATTTTTGATGACAATTGTCCAAGAGCAACCACAAATTACCGCTGAACTAGCAAAGACAATCACAACGCAGCATGTAGTTCATGCCTATTTATTCACAGGCTCTAATCAAGCACAGGTGCAGCGCGTGGGGATATGGTTCATGCAAGCTTTATTTTGTCCGCACGCTAAAGAAGGGTATCCTTGTCTGCAATGTAATTTTTGTCAACGTATTCAAAATAATGATTTTCCTGATGTTTTGACTTTAGCAACTGATAAAAAAAGTTTAGGAGTGGATGATATTCGGGAAGCTAAGCGTGAGTTAGAGCAAACTAGCGTTGAGGCATCGGGACGAATTCTACTGATCAAGCAAGCAGAAAAATTGACTACTAGTGCTGCTAATAGTTTATTAAAATTTCTGGAAGATCCTGTTGGCAAAGTCACCGCCTTGTTGCTGACGAAAAGTGTCATAGCAGTATTACCGACGATTCAATCAAGGGTGCAAATCTTATCACTGGCAGATAGTGTTGATACCAATTTACAAGTTGATTTACAGGAAAAAGGCTATTCTGATAATGATTTAACTATTATTCAGCAAGCCCATTTAGAAGATGAGCTAATGGCGAATATTGCTGGGGATAAATTTAAGCAACTTAAGCAAGTGGCACAAACTTGGGTACAACAATTAGCTCATAATCCGTGGCAAGCTTTTATTGCCGTAAGTACGACAATTTTACCTGCTGTGGAAAATCGCTTACAGCAACAGTTATTGTTGAGTTTAATGGAATGGTATTTTTCTCAACAGTTGAATCAAGCGGTTGATGATCATGTGAAGTTGCAGTGGGCTAAGCAAATAACGATGGCTTTTTTGCATGCGAAACAATTGTGGACAGCGAATGTCAGTTTACAAAATAGTTTAGAACAACTAGCTTTACAGGCGACAAATCTAAGCAAGCGAGGTTGATTATGGAGCAAAAAGATTATTATGCTAAATTCGAAGAGCTGCAACAGTCTTCACAGGATTTAACACGAAAATTAATTGAAATGAAAGATATTATCTCGCACATTTTGGAAGAAAATGCCGAGTTTAAAATTGAAAATGATCATTTGCGTCAGCGTTTAGCGGAAATTGATAATGACAAAACCACTCCGCAATTACCTGAAGCACGGCGAACTCTAGAAAAATTATATGAAGAAGGTTTTCATGTCTGTACTGTGATGTATGGCGCGCACCGAGAAAATAAAGAAGAATGTGCTTTTTGTTTAGATGTTATTTATGGTGAGCGGGGTGTGTAATGATTGCTGAAATGAGTAGTTTTCAACAAAGCAATTCGGGTAGCTTATTTTTGGTGCCCACGCCTATTGGTAATTTGCAGGATATGAGTCCGCGTGCTGTGGCTACTTTAAATGAAGTGGACTTGATTGCAGCTGAAGATACGCGTAATACGCAAAAATTGTTAAATCATTTTCAAATTAAAACCAAACAGCTTAGTTTTCATGAGCACAATACGCAACAACGTTTACCTGAGTTACTCCAAAAGTTGCAGGCGGGTTTGAATATTGCCCAAGTTAGCGATGCAGGGATGCCTTCCATCAGTGATCCAGGGCAAGAATTGGTTGCTTTATGTATTGAAAAGCAGATCCCGGTCATTCCCTTACCAGGGCCTAATGCGGCATTAACGGCTTTAATTGCTTCTGGCCTATTGCCCCAACCTTTTTATTTTTATGGCTTTTTACCGCGTAAAAGTAGCGCTGTGCGCCAAGAATTAGCCAAATTGGCAGAATTAACAGCAACTTTTATTTTGTATGAATCACCTTATCGCATCAAGAAAACCTTACAGGCTTTACAAAATGCAGTTGGGGATCAGCGTCAAGTGGTGCTAGCACGCGAACTAACTAAGGTACACGAAGCTTTTTTGCGAGGCAGTGTAGCGCAGGTGCAAGAATATTTTAGCCAGCATGAACCGCGTGGCGAATATGTGATCATAGTACAAGCCAAGCCTGCTGCTTTGGTAAATATGACTATTACCGATGAAAAATTGGTGGATTTAGTTACAAAACAAATTAAGCAAGGGCAAAAGCCCAATGCCGCTATCAAAGAAATTGCCCAACAATATCAGCTACCGCGTAAGCATGTTTATGATGTTTATCATGGATTGGAGAAATAAGATGACAGTACCTACTTATACTGAACGGCAAACCATTCAGTTTTATAGCACGAATTCCACGAAAGATATGAATTTGTCTGCTCTATTTAATATTATTTTGGCAGTTTCAGAACATCAATTGCATGCTGCAGGTATTGACTCCCAGCAAATGGTCGCCCGTGGTTTTGGCTGGGTGGTAACTAAATATCATCTAGAAGTAACGCGTTTTCCTCAATTAGATGAGCAGATTATTATTACGACAACTGCTGACAGCTACAATAAATTCTTTTGCTATCGCTCATTTATTGTGCAAGATACTGCTAATAATGAATTATTACGCTTAACCAGCAATTGGATTATGTTGCGCATACAAGATCGGAAAATGGTGAGCATTGATCCAGAAATTATGGCACAACTAGGCTGCCCTTATTCGGCAAATATTCAACGTTTTCCAAGACTAGATATTGTGGAATATCCTGTGGAAGCTAAAACTTATCGAACCCGCTTTTTTGATATTGATGTCAATGGGCACGTTAACAATTCTATTTATTTGGACTGGATGTTGGATGCATTATCGATGGAATTTTTGCGCACACATCAAATAGCAACCTTAGATATTAAATACGATCGCGAAGTACAATATGGAGATATTGTGCAGAGCAAATGTTTACTAGATGACAATATTTCTCATCATCAAATTGAGTCTAATACAGGTGCTAACGCCCAAGCACAGATTAAATGGCAAGATCGAAAATAAACGCTTCTATTAATTGATAGAAGCGTTTATTTATTAAAAGTTCCATTCAGCTAAAAATTCTGTCAAAAATTGTTGCATATATTGTTTTCTTTTTTGTGCTAGCTTTAACCCTGCAGGAGTATTCATTTGATAAGCTAATAATAATAGTTTTTCATAAAAATGATTAATTGTGGTTGTTGAATGTTTGCGATATTGCTTTTTATTAGTTAATTTTTGGCAAGGAATAGTCGGATCATAAATGGCTTGACTATTTTTGCCACCATAAGCAAAGGCACGCGCAATTCCGATAGCGCCTAGAGCATCTAAACGATCTGCATCTTGGACGTATTGCCCCCATAATGGTAACTTCCAATGGTGCTGTAAATTAGCAGCATAACTTAAATGTTGACTGACGCTTAAAATTTGTTTTTGTTGTTTAGTAGCAAAACCAGTTTTTTGTAGGATAATTTGCACTTGTTCTTGAGCGGTTGCTAGATCTGAAATTAGTTTGTCATCCAAAGTATCATGCAAATACCCTGTGGCTAAAATCAGTGGTTCAACATTTTGCTCGACTGCTACTTGGTCTTGTTGGTATAATTGCCAAGCGGTGTTGGCAACCCGTTGAGCATGGTAAAAATCATGACCACTGCTATCAAAATGTAAAATTTTTTGTGCGTAAGAAATAATAAGTTGTAAATCCATGAAAAGCCCTTTCGCTATAGTTAGTGAATTTAAAGCCGTCAGCGTTTGTTAGTATCAATATATTATCACAATTTAAATTAAAGCTGTGTGAGGGCAATTGAGCAATCTTATCATGGCGTATTGCAGTTATATTTTGCTTATAGTGTTTGCTAAAAATAAAAAACTTTTCCTGACAGTAGCAAATATAAAATTTCTTTAAAATTATAAAGAAAATCTTTATTGCTAGAGCTTCAAAAAAATGTATTATATTTAATAAGGTTCAGGTTATATGGTTGTTGTCATACTTGTTTTAGGAAAATGGAGGAGCTATGTTTTTAGCAATTAATATTTTAGGTTTGCTAGTTTTTATCGCAGTAGCGTATTTGTTCTCGAAAAATCGGAAAGCTATTCATTGGCGCTCCATCTTGGTTATGTTGGTAATTAATTTGGTGATTGCCGGTTTTTTAACAATATTTCCCATCGGACGAACAATTGTTTCAGGTGCGGCTGCTGGCTTTAATGCCTTAGTTCAAGTTGCTTACACGGGAATTGCTTTTGCAGTGCCTAGTATGGTACATGTGAAGAAGATGGACTTTTTAATCAGTGTTTTGATGCCTATATTGTTGATTGTGCCATTATTTGATATTTTGACTTATATTGGTTTTTTACCTTGGGCTATCAAATGGATCGGTCGTGGTCTTGCTAAGATCACTGGTCAGCCGAAGTTTGAATCATTTTTCTCGGTAGAAATGATGTTTTTGGGTAATACGGAAGCTTTAGCAGTGTCAGGTTTACAATTAAATAAAATGACGAAAGAACGTAATTTAACAGTGGCTATGATGTCCATGAGTTGTATTACGGCTTCCATCGTCGGTGCTTATACCAAGCTGGTGCCTGGACAATATGTGTTGACGGCGATTCCAGTCAATATTATCAATGCGATTATTGTCACAAATATCTTGAATCCAGTCAGTGTGCAACCAGAAGACGATGTCATTGCCACTATGAAAGATGACGATCAATCTGAAGAAAGAGAACCATTTTTCTCATTTTTAGGTGATTCAATCGCAGCTTCGGGTAAATTGATCTTGATCATTTTTGCTAATGTTGTTGCTTTTGTTGCGTTGGCTGCCTTAGCAGACAAAATATTAGGCTTGATTCATCCATGGTTAAGCTTAGAACATATTTTAGGTATTGTGATGTTCCCATTTGCTTGGTTAATGGGCTTAAATCCTAGCGACGCTTTTCAATTGGCACAGTACATGGGAACCAAACTAGTCACTAATGAATTTGTCGTCATGGGTGATATTGCTAAGTCTATTAGGTCGTTTGCTCCACATTATCAAGCTGTTATTACTGTTTTTCTAACTTCGTTTGCTAACTTATCAACCATTGGAATGATAATCGGAGCTTATAAAGATTTAGTAGATCGCGAAAAAAATAATTATATTGCTAAAAATATTGGCTTATTATTAATTTCGGGAATTTTAGTTTCACTGATGTCGGCAGCCACTGTAGGTTTGTTTGTGTGGTAAAATGACATCTTGTTGAAGCCTTGAAAACTTGTTTTTCAGGCTTTATTTTTTTGGTTATAATCTGAGTGTTACTTGCTTTAAAAATTCAGATGATTGTTGTAAAAGGATGATTACTTTTGAAAAAAATATTACAACGGCTGCGCTCTTCGCAATTAGATATTAAAACAGAATTGATTGCTGGAATTACTAGTTTTTTTGCGATTTCTTATATCATTGTGGTTAATCCACTGATTTTAAAAGATGCTGGTATACCAATTAATTTGAGTATTTTTGCGACAATATTCATTTCAATAATTGGTTGTGCCATCATGGCTTTGTGGGCAGATGCGCCAGTTATTTTGACCCCAGGAATGGGAGTTAATGCTTTTTTTACGTACACTTTAGTAGTTGGACTTCATTTTACTTGGCAAGAAGCACTAGCAGTTTCGATAATCAGTAGTTTGCTTTATTTGATTATTGCTTTCACACCGCTCAGTGGTTTATTGGCACGAAGTATTCCACATACACTAAAAGCTGGTATTACTGCAGGTATTGGCTTATTTTTGGTAGAATTAGGTTTAGAGAAAGCAAACTTAATTGTGGCTGGTAAAAATGGTTCTTTACTAGCATTGGGTAATTTGCAATCGCCAGCCACTTTATTAGCATTGTTTGGCTTAGCTATTACTTTAATTTTATATTTAAAAAAAATACCCGGCAGTTTTGTAATTGGTATTATATTAACTAGTTTGTTAGCTTATTTTGCCGGTGTTAAAGGGCAAAATGTGAATGTTAATTTAAAGCAATTGCATCATTTTGGGCAACTTTTTAATCAAGGCGATTTTAGTCACTTATTAAATTTATCTTTTTGGCTAGCAGTCTTTTCCATGACGATGATTTTAGTATTTGAGTCAATGGGGTTATTGTCCGGTTTGTTGCCAGACCAAAATAAGTTTACCAAAGGATTTCAAAGTAGTGCGTTGACTGCTTTTTTGTCCGGTTTTATGGGTACTAGTCCGACAGTAGCTGCCGCTGAAAGTGCTTCTGGCATTGAAAGTGGAGGAAAAACTGGTTTAACTGCTTTAGTAGCTAGTTTTTTGTTTGCGATATCTTTGTTTGTTGTTGGATTGCTTAAATTTGTTCCACAAGCGGCGATTGCACCGGTTATTATTATTACAGGAGCTTTAATGATGCAACAGTTGGCGACGATTGATTTGCATGATTTAAGTGAATGGTTTCCAGCCTTTTTGATTATTGTTTTAATTCCTTTGACAGGCAGTATTGCCACAGGATTGGCTTTTGGCTTTATTAGCTATCCTATTGCTAAAATGGCTGCATCTAAAATTAAGCAAATTAGTAAAACTATGTGGTGTTTGAGCTTGTTATTTTTAATTGAATTAGTATGTACGGCATTGTTGGCATAAAAAAAGACTTCCGTGGGAAGTCTTTTTTTAATACATCTGTTGGCCTTTTTTGAATACTTTCTTGTCGTTTTGTTGAACAGCAGTAATATCTTGCAATGGATTACGCCCGATTACTAAAAAGTCTGCATATTTACCTGATTCCAAAGTGCCATATTCATCAGCAATCTGCATTAATTTAGCAGAATTTTGACTAGTTTGTAAAGCCTCAAAATTACTAAAACCTAGTTCAACTAATAACTGTAATTCTACGGCAGTCATGGCAAAAGTATTAAATGGTGTTCCTGCGTCGGTTCCGAGAGTGATCGCTACACCACGTTGATGAGCATGATAAATGTTGCGCTTCAAATCGTCTAGTGCAGCTTGCGCTTTGGCAACTTCCCAATCGGGAATTTTGCCTGGTCCATAGTTGGCAATCGCCCAATCAGCGACAATGGTTGGCGTCAAAAAAGTATTTTGTTTTAACATTAAATCAATTTCTTCATCATTAACATAAAAACCATGTTCAATACTATCAACACCAGCTTTAATAGCATTTAAAATACCAGGATTTCCTTCAGCATGTGCTGCTACAATACGATTTTTATGGTGGGCTTCAGTTACTGCTACGTTGATTTCTGTTTCACTTAATTGCGGATCATCCATGAAATCATTAGGCGTCATGACACCACCAGTTGCCATAACTTTAATTGATTGAGCACCTTTTTTCAAACCTTGACGAACAGCTTTGCGCATTTCATCAGGTGAGTCTACTAAATGTCCAAAATTTGGCATATCACCATGTCCACCAGTCATTGAAAAAGGTCGCCCAGAAGGCATAATATCTGGTGCATTGTTTATCTTATTTTCAGCGACTAATTGCGCTAAAACAATATCAATATCATAGCTACTTCCGCATTCGCGAATGTAAGTAACACCTGACTTTAACAAAGTATGCAAATTTTGTACTGCTCGAACTGTAGCAGCTACCACGTTATCACCTGTAGCACCATCGCTAGTAAGTGGGTCCATTACCATATGCGTATGAGCATTAATTAAACCAGGCATTACATATTGATTATTCAATGAAACTTGGTTTGTTGCGGTTGGAGCAGTGTTAATATCTTGTCCAACTGTCACAATTTTACCGGTTTGATCATCGACTAAGATCCAGCTATCATCTTGAATTGCGTCGTTGCATCCGTCGAATAGTTTTAATTTGGAAAATAAAGTCTGTGTCATAATGATACTCCCCCTCAAAGATTAAGTGTAATTGGGTATATTGTAAGCCTCTATTGAAACAAATAGCAATGCTAAATTAATTAACTATTAGATGATGATTAAAAATTAGCTATTAATATAATTTTTAAGTTGTTTATCTTTTAGTCCAGCACTAACGCCGACTAATAATTTGATCCGTGCTTTTTGTCCGTTCAGACCACGACAAAAGATAACACCCATTTTTTTCAGATTAGCACCGCCACCTTCATAATCATAAACTGGTTCAGCAATGCCATTAAAACAGCGCGATACTAAAATAACTGGAATATTTTGTTTTAATAACTGTGATAGAGCGGGCAAGGCTTGTGGTGGCATATTACCAGCACCTAAAGCTTCAATGACAATTCCCTTAGTAGAGGGCTGATTTAAAACGGCTAATAATTCACCAGTCATGCCTGCATAAGCCTTAATTAAATAAATACCCGAACTAACTGTTTCAATTGCTAAATGTTTTTCAGGAATGCTTTTTTGCACATAATCGACGTGATTATCTGAAATAATACCAATAGGTCCAAAAGTTGGTGTGCGAAAGGTTGCTACATTAGTGGTATGTGTTTTAGTGACATAGCGTGCCGAATGAATCTCATCGTTCATAACTACGACAACGCCTTGATTTCTTGACACATCAGCACTAGCAACCTGAATAGCTGATTTGAAATTATACAAACCGTCACTACCGATTTCATTAGATGAGCGCATCGCACCAGTTACCACTATTGGCATATTGGTAGACAATGTCAAATCTAAAAAGAAAGCTGTTTCTTCTAGTGTATCTGTACCATGAGTAACAACAGCACCAAAAAAGCCTTCTTGTTCAGCTTTACGTAATCGTTTAGTCAAGCGCAGCATTTTATCAGGTGTCATATGCGGCGATGGACAATTGAAAATTTCTTCGGTTACCAACTTTAATTGATCGTTGTCAGTGATTTTCAGATTAGCTAAAGGATGCTTGGCATTCGGTTTGATTTTGCCATTTTTATCTTCGGACATGGAAATAGTTCCGCCAGTATGCAAAATTAATATTTTTTTAGTCAAAATAAGCCACACTCTTTTCTTAATATTGCCAATTTTAACACGTAGAGTTACTTTTATGGTAAAGTAATTTGGTTATAAATCTTGGAGTAGAAAATAAAGCGTTAAGTGCCGATGGAACGGAATGTGAACATTGGACGAAAAGCCTTGTGCTTGCGGTTTTATTTTCGCATTCGCCACGATCATAGTGGCAGCTCCCAAAGGAGATGCTGGAAATGAATAATTTACGGTTAGAAAATAAAACACTGGCTTTAACGTGGTTAGGTGCTTTGACGGCTTTGCAAATTATTTTTGGTCGTCTAACAATCGGACCAAGTTTTTTAAAAGTTGGCTTAAGTTTTATCGTGGTGGCTTTGATTGGTTATTACTTTGGACCATTTAAAGCAGTGTTATCCAGTTTGGTAGCTGATATTTTAGCTAATGTTATTTTTCCGCCACAGGGGGGATTTTTCTGGGGATTTACGCTATCAGCCATGGTTACCGGCGTAATATATGGCTTCATGTTGCATGATAAAAACGTGTCTTGGAGGCGACTAGCATTAACGGTTACACTGACTAATTTATTGGTCAATTTAGTTTTGAATACTGTATGGGTTAGCATGTTGAGCAATATTTCGTTTATCACTTTGTTCAAAATTCGTCTTTTCAAAGAATTGATTTTTATTCCTATTCAAACTTTTGTTTTATCAATAGTTTTCACTTGGTTACAAAAACACAATTACTAATAAGTAATGTGGGTTAAACAGGGGGTTCTTAGCCGAACTCTTTTTTTAATGGTCTCAATATTTAAATAGTAAGTTGTGCTAATATGTTAATATTAAGGAGTTTTTTATGAATATTTTGGCAATTGACACTTCAGCAGCACCATTGACGATTGCGACAGCTGTTGATCAAAAAATAATCGCCCAAGCTTTAGATGTTGGGATGAAATCACACAGTGTAAAATTGATGCCAGCTATTGACACTGTAGTCAAACAAACAGGTTTTAAACAAAGCGATATCGATCGAATTATTGTAGCACAGGGACCGGGTTCTTTCACGGGCATCAGATTAGCCGTGACGACAGCCAAAATGTTGGCATGGACTTTAGATGCACAATTAGTCGGTGTATCAAGTTTGGCAGTTTTAGCCCGAAATGTTCGTGATTTTTCAGGTTGCATTGTGCCATTTTTTGATGCACGAAATGGAAATGTTTTTGCTGGTGTTTACCAAGAAGACGCTGCTGGCGATTTGCAGAATGTTTTACAAGATTCGCATATTGCATTGTTAGATCTATTAGCTGAATTACAAAAATTACATCAACCATTATGTTTTATTGGACAAGGCATGGATGTTTATCGCAACCAAATTTTAGCAACTTATCCAGACGCTAAAATTGTAGAAGATAATATTCCTACGGGACAATCGTTAGTTGATATTGGTTTTAAGTCGCCAATTGTTGAAGATATTGATCAATTTGTGCCAGAATATTTGCGCCAAACACAAGCTGAAATGCTTTGGGCACAAAAGCAATCTACGGAAGTTTTGAAAAATAATAATTATATTCAAGATGTTTAAGGGGTTGTTGCACACAAAGTTATTTGAAATTTAAATATAGGGGTAAAAATAATGAGTGATGTTTTAATTTTAGCGTTTGAGAGCAGTTGTGATGAAACAAGTGTGGCTGTAGTTAAGAATGGTCGAGAAGTATTGTCGAATATCATTGCAACACAAATTAAAAGTCACCAACGCTTTGGCGGAGTTGTACCAGAAGTTGCCAGTCGTCACCACGTGGAACAGATTATACACTGCACCAAACTAGCTTTAAAAGAAGCACAAGTGGATTATCAAGATTTGGCAGCAGTAGCGGTCACTTATGGACCAGGATTAGTTGGTTCATTGTTGATTGGATTAATGGCTGCTAAAGCGATTAGTTGGGCCCATGATTTGCCGCTAATTGGTGTTAATCATTTGGCTGGACATATTTATGCAGCTAATCTGGTCGCGGAAATAAAATATCCGGCTTTAGCATTAGTTGTGTCGGGTGGTCATACAGAATTAGTTTATGTAAAAGCTGCCGGAGAGTTTGAAATTTTAGGAGATACACGTGATGATGCGGTTGGCGAAGCTTATGATAAAGTAGGGCGGATGTTAGGCATTTCTTATCCTGCAGGCAAAACCATCGATCAATGGGCACATGAAGGAAAAGACACTTATAATTTTCCTCGGGCAATGTTGCATGAAAACAATTTGAATTTTAGTTTCAGTGGTATTAAGAGCGCGGTAATTAATACGTTACATCATGCTGAACAAGTGGGCATTTCAATTAATAAAAAGGATGTCGCAACTAGTTTTCAAAATGATATTTTAGATATTTTATTGGCTAAAACCCAAAAAGCTTTGCATAAATATCCAGTACAACAATTAATTGTTGCGGGTGGTGTTGCGGCTAATTCAGGTTTGCGAGAACGTTTACAACAAGAATTGGCTAATCAGGTAGAATTGATTTTTCCGCCATTACGTCTTTGCGGAGATAATGCAGCAATGATTGGTGCTTATGCTTATATCAAATACCAAAAAAATCAATTTGCTTCTTTGACTTTAAACGCTGATCCTAGTTTAGATTTTGAATATTGTAATAATAATGAAAGCCTTTTATAAAATACACAATTGTGTTATTTTAGAGAAGTGTTTTTATTTAGCAGTAAATGAAAGCGATTTAATAGAAGCGGGGGCGAGTAAGCAATGATTGGGATTGTCATTGCCAGTCACGGCAACTTTGCGAAAGGCATCTTACAATCGGGGAGCATGATTTTTGGTGAACAAGAAAATGTTCAAGCAGTGACTTTCATGCCTGATGAGGGACCAGATGATTTAAGACGTCATCTAACTGATGCTATTGCAAAGTTTGTTGATGTACAGCAAGTTTTATTTTTGATTGATTTATGGGGGGGATCTCCTTTTAATCAAGCAAATACATTGTTTGAAGAACATAAAGATCAATGGGCAATTGTTACAGGGCTTAATTTACCGATGCTTATCGAAGCTTATTCGGCGCGCATGTCGATGGATTCGGCACAAGAAATTGCGGCACATATTTTGGGTGAAGCAAAAAATGGTGTCAAAATGCGCCCAGAAATAGATAATGCAACTGAAGAGCAGACTGTTAGCAAAAAGCCTGCTAACAATCAAGGGGCGCCAGGACAATTTGATTATGTTTTGGCACGCATTGATTCGCGTTTGTTACATGGTCAAGTGGCAACATCTTGGACTAAAACAGTTAAACCTAATAGGATTATTGTGGTTTCAGATAGTGTTTCCACAGATGATTTGCGCAAAAAGTTACTCCGACAAGCCGCTCCAAATGGGGTTACAGTACATGTTGTTCCTATTACCCAGATGATTAAATTAGCTCACGATAAAGATCATTTTGGCGGACAACGGGCTTTGTTGCTATTTGAAACACCAGAAGATGCTTTGCGAGCGATTGAAGGCGGGGTACCTGTTAAAGAATTGAATGTCGGTTCAATGGCGCATTCGGCGGGAAAAGTACAACCTAATAAGGTTTTAGCTTTTGATCAAGCAGATATTGATACTTTTGCTAAACTAAAACAATTAGGTGTCAAGTTTGATGTGCGTAAGGTTCCTAATGACTCGCCAGACGATATGGAATCTATTTTGAAAAAAGCACAGTTGGAATTAAATAAAAAAGGGGGGAATTAACAATGCAATTAAATCTAATTCAAATTATTTTAGTATTGATAATTGCTTTTCTAGCTGGAATGGAAGGTATTTTAGATCAATTTCATTTTCATCAGCCTGTCATTGCTTGCACTTTGATTGGCTTAGTGACTAATAATTTAATGCCTTGTTTAATTTTAGGCGGTACATTAGAAATGATTGCCTTAGGTTGGGCTAATATTGGAGCGGCTGTTGCGCCAGATGCAGCACTAGCCTCGGTAGCTTCAGCTATTATTTTAGTTTTAGGTGGTCAAGGTCGCGCCGGAATTTCTTCGGCAATTGCGATTGCAGTTCCCTTAGCAGTAGCGGGCCTATTGTTGACTATTTTAGTGCGGACATTAGCGACTGGGATTGTTCATATTATGGATGCTGCTGCTAAAGAAGGTAATTTCAAAAAAATTGATTTTTGGCAAATTGTGGCTATTTGTATGCAAGGTTTACGAATTGCAATTCCTGCAGGCTTGATTTTAATTATCGGACCAAAACCAGTAAAAGAATTTTTAGGTTTAATGCCCAGCTGGTTAACAGATGGTTTATCAATTGGTGGCGGTTTAGTAGTTGCAGTTGGTTATGCCATGGTTATTAATATGATGGCTAGTCGTGAAGTTTGGCCATTTTTTGCAATCGGTTTTGTGTTAGCGACAATTCAGGATTTGACATTAATCGGTTTAGGTGCAATTGGGTTATCACTTGCCTTGTTGTATTTGGCTTTATCAAATAATAATAATGGTAACTCTGATGATCATGGCGGTGGTCACGCTAACATAGGGGATCCAGTCGGTGATATTATTGATGATTACTAGACTTATAGAGGGGGAGTCATTATGGTTGATAAAAAGATTGCGCTAACCAAAAAAGATCGTTTAGCTGTTTGGTGGCGTTCTAATTTTCTGCAAGGATCATGGAATTATGAACGAATGCAAAATGGTGGTTTCGCCTTTTCGTTGATACCGGCATTAAAAAAGTTATATTCAAAAAAAGAAGATCGCGCTTCCGCTTTAAAAAGACATTTAGAATTTTTTAATACACATCCGTACTTAGCATCACCTGTTTTAGGAGTTACTTTGGCTTTGGAAGAAGATAAAGCTAATGGTGCGCCGATTGATGAAGTTACCATTCAAGGTGTTAAAGTCGGTATGATGGGACCTTTTGCAGGTATTGGTGATCCAGTGTTTTGGTTTACCGTTAAACCAATTGTCGGTGGATTAGCAGCGTCATTAGCGATGGCGGGCAACATCATGGGACCGATTATTTATTTTGTAGTTTGGAACTTAATTCGGATTATGTTTATGTGGTATACCCAAGAACTGGGCTATAAAGCTGGTTCGAAAATCACTGATAATCTGTCTGGCAATTTATTGCAAAATATTACTAAGGGTGCCTCAATTATGGGGATGTTTATTTTAGGATCTTTAGTAAATCGTTGGGTAACAGTGAAGTTTACACCGGTGGTTTCAAATGTGAAGTTAGATGGCAAAGCCTATATTCACTGGGACCAGTTAGCTCATGGAGCTAAAGGAATACAACAAGCATTGTTGCAGCAAAAAGCTGGTTTATCTTTGACTGCTCATAAAGTTACTACACTGCAAGACAATTTGGATTTATTAATTCCTGGGTTAGCAGGCTTATTATTAACTCTGTTTTGTATGTGGTTATTAAAGAAAAAAGTCTCACCAATTATTATTATTTTAGGTTTGTTCGTGGTCGGTGTTGTTTTGCATGTTTTACATGTAATGTAATTAGTGAAAACGATATTTCTGTGAACAGATTTGTCGTTTTTTTATCCAAAATAATGACAAATGGTTGGTGGATTAGGATGGTACAATCACTTAATACCAAAGTGGATTTAGTCCAAAAAGCGACTTCTCATATGGGGATGGAAGCTTATGGGCAAATCATGATTGGTGATCGTGGATTTGAATTTTATGATGATCGGAATATTAAGAACTATATTCAAATTCCATGGCGGCAAGTGCGTTATGTGATAGTTTCAGTAATGTTCCATGGGAAATGGATCCCACGTTTTGCAGTGCAAACGAAAAGAAATGGGCTGTATACTTTTTCAGTACGCGATCCTAAGAAAGTTTTGCGTGCTATTCGCAAATATATTGATGCCGATCATATTGTAAAATCCTTGACCTTTATGCAAGTTATTCATCGTTCGATAGTGAATTTAGGGAACCGTCTTTTTAAGAAAAATGGTTGACAAGAGGGAAAAGTGGTTTTATGATTACATCAATTTATATTAATAAATGCTGAGAAAAGATGAGTAGATAATTTGGGCTTTTCAAGAGAGTCGCCAGCAGCTGGAAGGCGATAAAGCTTAGTTTTCGAAGATGGTCTGGAAGCAATCAGTGGCGAAATAGTTTAGTCACTGGCGCCTAGCTGCGATATATGTGTGAGTATGAGGTACTTGCGGAGAATTGTGTTGTGAAACATAATTGAATTTGGGTGGTAACGCGTTTTGGAACGTCCCTAATTGCATTATGCAATTAGGGCTTTTTTAGTATTTAGGGAGGAAAATAATGACAAAATTTACAAAAAGAACCACATCACCATTTCGTTATGACATAGTAGGAAGTTTCTTGCGACCAGATAAGTTGAAAAGGTCACGTGCGCAATTTGAAGCGGGACAAATTACGGCGATAGATTTACGGAAAATTGAAGATGATTCCATTACAGAATTAGTGCACAAAGAAGAAGCTTTAGGTCTAAAAGCAATTACTGATGGTGAATTTAGGCGTAGCTGGTGGCATTTGGATTTCTTTTGGGGTTTACAAGGAGTCCAAAAAGCGTCGACACAAGAAGGTTATGAGTTCCACGATGAAGAAACAAGGCGTGAAACAGCCCGCTTAATTGCTCCGCTTGGTGGCAATAATCATCCTTTTGTGGAACATTTTAAATTTACGCGTGATCAAGCAAGTTCCACGACGCAAGTTAAACAAACAATCCCAGCTCCAGGTCAGTTTTGGACTGAGTTACAGCGACCTGAGAACATCGCTAGTTGGCAGTCAATTTATCCGACGGCACAAAAATTACAGGAAGCAATTGTGCAAGCTTATAAACAGGTGATTAATGATTTATATGTGGCTGGTTGTCGAACGATTCAATTTGACGATTGTACTTGGGGCGCATTAGCAGAATGGGAAATACAGCCAGAAAAGATCCCTAATTATGGTATTCAGCCTGAACAAATTCCAGCTATGAAACAGGATTTGGTGGATTTGAATAATTCCGTGTTACAAGATTTGCCTGCTGATTTAACAGTTAATACTCATGTTTGTCGTGGAAATTATCATTCTACGTGGGCCAATAGCGGTAGTTATGATAGCGTTTCTGATCCACTATTTACACGAGAGAAAGTAGGTGCTTATTATTTAGAATACGACACAGCTAGAGCTGGTGGTTTTGAGCCCTTAGCTAAGGTATCGGGTGATAAAAAAGTGGTTTTGGGGTTAGTGACATCTAAATCAGGCACTTTAGAAAAACGAGAAGATATCATTGCCAGAGTCCAAGCAGCTAGTGAATATATTGATTTGGATCGTTTAGCTATTAGCCCACAGTGTGGTTTTGCTTCTACTGAAGAAGGCAATATTTTAACAGAGCAACAGCAATGGGACAAAATTAAGTTACTACAATCGATAGCCGATGAAGTTTGGTCTTAAAAAACCTCGCAAACTATTGCGAGGTTTTTTATTCGGATAATTTCAACCATTGTTCTTCCAGATCATCTTTGAGCTGATTCAGCTGATTTAACTGAGTTTGTAAATCTTGCAATTTAGTGTAACTTTGAATATTTTCAGGAGCAAGCATTTGCTGATTAAGATCACTGATTTGTTGCTCCAGTTGTTCAATTTGTGCTTCCAATTTTTGAAGCTGGCGCTGTTTTTTTCGTTGTTCACTTTGGCGCATTTTTTCTTCACGATAACTTAAATTGCCAGCAGTTTTATTGCTAGTCGCGGTAGGATTAACAACTTTTTCATCGTTATTTAAAGCCTGATTTTCAGCTTTTTTAGCTAAGTAATAATCATAATTTCCTAAATAAATCTGACTTTCTTTGGCATCTAATTCTAAAATCTTGGTTGATACTTCGTTTAGCAAATAACGGTCATGAGAAACAAATAAAACAGTTCCTGCAAAATTCTTTAAAGCTTGTTCTAAAATCTCTTTACTTTGGAGATCCAAATGATTAGTTGGTTCATCCATAATTAATAAGTTATTGTGTTCCAAAGCTAATTTGCATAAAGTTAAGCGGGCTTTTTGTCCACCGGATAGATCACGAACAATTCGAAAAACATCATTATTTTGGAATAGAAAGGAACCTAAAATATTACGGATATCTGTTTCATTCATCAAAGGATGACTATCCCAAACTTCATGTAAAACATCTTTATTAGAAGTTAGACGATTCAATGTTTGATCATAATAACCAGCTTTGACATTCATTCCCCAGGAAATATTTCCTGCTAATGGAGGAACTTTGTTGACTAGTGTGCGAATTAAGGTGGACTTGCCGACCCCATTATGACCAATAATCCCCAAACGTTCATGCTTCTTTAAGTTGAAAGAAATAGCTTGACTCATGATTTTGTCATCATAACCAGTCGTTAATTGCTTAACACTTAAAACATCATTACCACTAGCTTGCTCAAAAGTAAATTGGAAGTTAATTTGTTGATTATAATCCTGCGGTTTAGCTAAACGGTCCAATTTTGCTAACTGTTTACGGCGGCTTTGAGCCTGCTTAGTTGATGAAGCACGAGCAATGTTTTTTTGGATAAATTCTTCGGTATTTTTAATTTGTGCTTGTTGTTTATCATAAGCTTTTTGTTCAAGTTGGAGATTTTTAGTACGTTGCTGCAAATAACGTGTATAGTTGCCATGATAATGCTTGAGTGTAGCTCGCTCTAAGGCATAAATCTCAGTCACAGTATGGTCTAAAAAATATTGGTCATGCGATACAATAAGTAATGCACCAGGGTATTTATGAAGGTATTTTTCTAGCCAGTTCAAAGTATCGATATCCAAATGATTGGTTGGCTCATCTAAAATTAGCAAGTCATGTTGTTCCAAAATCATTTTGGCAAATGCTAAACGTGATTGTTCACCACCAGATAGATTTAGTGCAGGTTCATTAAAACGTTCTTCACTAAAACCAAAACCAGCTAAAACTGATCTAATTTCTGACCGAAAGCCATAACCATTGTCAGCTTTAAATTTATTTTGTAAATAATCGTATTTTTGTAATGCATGCTCATAATCAGCTTGATTGTCAGTGGTGTTAGCAATTTGCTTCTCTAAATTACGTAAATTGCGTTCATCTTCTTTGAGATAATCAAAAATTCGTTCCATTTCTTCATAAATTGTGTTACCAGATTTGAATTGGGGATTTTGGGCTAAATAACCGATGCTTAGTTGTTTTTTGGTACTAATCTGACCAGAACTGGCTGCTTGGTTCTGGTTAATTATCTGTAGTAATGTTGACTTGCCTGCACCATTGGCCCCAACCAAACCAATTCTTGCGCCCTCTTCAATCTGAAAATTAACTTGACTAAATAACGTGTCACTGCCAAAATCTTTAGCAATGTCTTGACCTTGAACAATTAGCAAAATAAAAACTCCTATAATCAATGTCTGTAGTTAGCTGTAATTTTAGCATAATGCTCTGGCACGACCAAATGATCTCTTTGTGAAAAAAGTTATTTGACATTGTGAAGAAAAAGATTAATACTTGACTATATTAATTATCTTGCTTCACAAAGGGATGTTCAAAATGACACAATATAAAATACCAAATGCAACTATTAAGCGTTTACCGTTATATTATCGCTACTTTCAATTTTTAGATGATTCTAATAAGCAAAAAATATCTTCCAATGAGTTAGCACAAGCTTTACAGATTGACAGTGCAACTATTAGAAGAGATTTCTCTTATTTTGGCTCTTTAGGTAAACGTGGTTATGGTTACGATATAAAGCTTATGTTGGGCTTTTTTAAAGAGTTATTAAATCAAGATAAAACCGCTAATGTTGCTTTAGTAGGAGTAGGGAATTTAGGTAGCGCACTATTAAATTACAATTTTTCGCAAACCAATAATATCAAGATTGTGGAAGCTTTTGATAAGAATCCGAAAATTATTGGTGAAACGGTTCATGACGTGCCAGTTTACGATATTGCTGATGTTAAGCAACATCTAAAAGAGCAAAATATTGATGTAGTGATTTTATCAGTTCCTGTCAAAAGTGCGCAACAAGTTACCAAACAGTTGGTGGCAGCAGATGTTCGCGGTATTTTGAATTTTACGCCACTACGCTTATCTACGCCGGATTCAATTCGGGTGCATAATGTTGATCTAGCTAATGAATTACAAACATTGATCTACTTTTTAAATAATTATAATTAAATAGGGGAAAATTATGGAACCATTGTTTTTGACGCCCGTTTTTCAAAAGAAAATCTGGGGGGGTAGGCGGTTACAAACAGAATTTGATTATAATTTGCCAGATGGCAATATTGGTGAATGTTGGGCTATTTCAGCACATCATCATGGCGTGTCTGTGGTGCGCAACGGTGCATATGCGGGCATAGATTTAGCTACTTTATGGCAAGATGAGCCACAATTATTTGGTAATCCTAAACAACAGGTTTTTCCTTTATTGGTAAAAATTTTAGATGCTCATGAAGATTTATCGGTACAAGTTCATCCTGATAATGAATATGCGCAAATTCATGAAAATGAACTCGGTAAAACTGAATGTTGGTACATTTTAGCTGCCAAACCCGGTTCAACATTGGTTTACGGGCATTTTGCTCGTGATCAACAGCAACTAGATCAGCTTTTACAACAGCGAGATTGGCAGCATTTGTTTCGTCATGTACCTGTGAAAACTGGTGATTTTGTGTATGTTCCCAGTGGTACTATTCATGCTTTAAGTCATGGTGTTTTAGCTTTAGAAACACAACAAAGTAGTGATACTACTTATCGTATTTATGATTATGATCGTGTAGATGCTACTACGGGTCAAAAACGAGCGCTACATTTGAAGCAAGCGCGTAAAACGATCACGGTTCCGTTTGTTGATCCGCAAATTAAGCCACAAGTTAAAATGATTTGTGGTAACAGACTAACTTGTTATGTTGCTCCGCCAGTTTCGCCTTATTTTGCTGTCTGGGGGTTAGAAATCAGCCAGCAAGCTACTTTTACACATCAATTAGGTGCTTATACATTAGTATCTGTAATTGACGGTAACGGCGAAATTGTTATTGCTGGCAATAGTTATTCCCTACAAAAGGGTGATCATTTGATAATTCCAGCAACTGTTAGTCAGTGGGATTTTGCAGGATCAGATTTGCATTTAATTACATCTGAAGCAATTGCAAATTAAACTGAATCACTGTCAAAGTGGTTCTTTTTTTGTATATAGCTTTAATTAAACATGATAAAATATTTACAAGCTAATTTAAATGGTAAAGCTTGCATACAAAATAAAACGTGCTATTATTATAAATGTAGTTGGCACTAAGGACTTGTGAGTGCTAAAAGAAAAAATCTTTATTTTGGAGGGATTACTTTGTTAAAACCATTAGGTGATCGTATTCTGGTCAAAGTTGATGAAGAAAAAGAACAAACTGTTGGAGGAATTGTCTTAGCTAATAATGCTAAGGAAAAGCCACAAACAGGAGAAGTTGTTGCTATCGGTACAGGTGAACGTACGCCTGATGGCAAAGATATTCCAATGACCATTAAAAAAGGTGATAAAGTTATTTATGATAAATATGCTGGCTCAGAAGTTAAATATGACGGGCAAGACTATCTAGTGATGCATGAAAAAGACGTCATGGCAATTGTTGAATAATTAAAATAAAATTTATTAATTGAGGTGGATTGAATAATGGCAAAAGAAATTAAATTTTCAGAAAATGCACGTGCAAAGATGCTTAAAGGTGTCGATAAATTAGCCGATACTGTTAAAACAACGATGGGTCCTAAAGGACGTAATGTTGTTTTGGAACAATCATATGGTTCACCTAATATTACCAATGATGGTGTAACAATTGCTAAAGATATTGAATTAGAAGATCATTTTGAGAACATGGGTGCTAAATTAGTTTCAGAAGTTGCTTCTAAAACTAATGACATCGCTGGTGATGGTACAACTACAGCGACTGTTTTAGCTCAAGCAATCATTCAAGAAGGAATGAAGAATGTTACCGCTGGTGCTAACCCAGTTGGCATTAGAACGGGTATTGAAAAAGCTACTCAAGTAGCTGTTGAACAATTGCATGCTATTTCACATAAGGTTGATGGGCGTGACCAGATTTCCCAAGTTGCTGCTGTATCTTCAGCTAGTGAACAAGTTGGTGAATTGATTGCTGATGCTATGGAGAAAGTTGGTAATGACGGTGTTATTACCATTGAAGAATCTAAAGGTATCGAAACGACTTCTGATGTTGTTGAAGGTATGCAATTTGATCGTGGTTACTTATCACAATATATGGTGACTGATAACGATAAGATGGAAGCTGATTTGGAAAATCCTTACATCTTGATTACTGACAAGAAGATTTCTAACATCCAAGATGTTTTACCTTTATTACAATCTATCGTGCAACAAGGTAAGTCACTATTGATTATTGCTGACGATGTTGACGGTGAAGCATTACCTACTTTAGTTTTAAACAAAATTCGTGGTACTTTCAACGTTGTTGCTGTCAAGGCACCTGGCTTCGGTGATCGTCGCAAGGAACAATTAGAAGATATTGCTATTTTAACTGGCGGTACAGTGATTACTGCTGACTTAGGTCTAGAACTCAAAGACACCACAATTGATCAATTAGGTCAAGCTGGTCGTGTAACAATTACTAAAGACAATACAACGATTGTACAAGGTTCTGGTTCAAAAACAGCAATCAATGAACGTGTTGATTTAATTAAGCACCAAATTGAAGAGACAACTTCTGATTTTGATCAAGAAAAGTTGCAAGAGCGCTTAGCTAAATTAGCTGGTGGTGTAGGTGTGATCAAAGTTGGTGCGGCTACTGAAACCGAATTAAAAGAACGTAAATATCGTATTGAAGATGCTTTGAATGCTACACGCGCTGCTGTTGAAGAAGGTTATGTGGCTGGTGGTGGAACAGCTTTGATGGACGTTATCCCCGCAGTTGCTAAATTAGCTGAAACTGAGGCTGGTGATGTGCAAACTGGTATCAATATTGTTAAACGTGCCCTAGAAGCTCCTGTTCGTCAAATTGCTGAAAATGCTGGTAAAGAAGGATCTGTGGTTGTTGAACATATGAAATCACAAGATACGGAAACTGGTTACAATGCAGCAAGCGACAAGTGGGAAAATATGATTGATGCTGGTATTATTGATCCAACTAAAGTAACACGTTCCGCTTTACAAAATGCAGCTAGTGTATCGGCTTTGATTTTAACGACAGAAGCTGTTGTTGCTGATAAACCAGATGAAAATGCACCAAGTGCTGCACCTGCTGATCCAAGTGCTGGCATGGGTGGTATGATGTAAAAAATTTTTAACTTAGTTATTTTAAAAATCGTAAAAGCTTCGGCTTTTGACGATTTTTTTATTTCTTGAAGATCTAGTAATCAGAGCATGCTTTGCTGCGTAGTAGTGTTAAAATTAACTAAATAAGTGCCTTATTTAAAGGAGTAGTTATGCGAATTATATTTGTTGGAGATGTAATGGGAAAAATTGGTATAGATACTTTGAGTAGCTATTTACCACGAATTAAAGCAACTTTGCATCCCCAAGTAACCATTGTTAATGGTGAAAATGCCAGTAATGGACGCGGATTGAAAGCAGAACAATTTAAAGCCATTTTGGCAGCTGGTGCTGATGTGGTAACTTTAGGCAATCATGCTTGGGATCAACGTGAAGTGAATGAGTTGCTCAAAAATAATGATAATTTGCTTCGCCCTGCTAATTTCCCGGGAAATAATGTCCCCGGTAGCGGAATGACTGTCAAACAAATTAATCAAGAAAAGCTTGCCATCATTAATCTACAAGGTAGAGCATTGATGAATCCTTTAGATGATCCTTTCACTAAAGCTGATGAGTTATTAAAAGAACTTTCAGATTCTGAGATGCACGTTTTTGTTGATTTTCATGCCGAGACTACAAGTGAAAAAGCTGCGTTAGCATATTATTTAGACGGACGTGTGGATGGTGTTGTTGGCACACACACGCATGTGCAAACTAATGATGCCCGCATTTTGCCCAAAGGGACAGCTTTTTTAAGTGATGTGGGTATGACAGGATCATATGATGGTATTTTAGGTGTCAAAAAAAGCAGCAGCATTCAACGCTTTTTGACGCAACGCCCCACACGCTATGAAATAGATGATCAAGGTCGTGGTCAAATTAATTATTGTATTCTGGATATTGGTGCTAAAAATAAAATTAGGGCTGCACAAATTAATCCAGATCGGCCATTGTCAGAATTGTAAATAGGAGAGAATGTTCACGATGCCACAAACTACTAAAGATACGCCAATGATGCAGCAATATTTGAGCATCAAAAAAGATTATCCAGATGCTTTTTTGTTTTATCGCATTGGAGACTTTTATGAGATGTTTTATGATGATGCTGTCAAAGGTGCGCAAATCTTAGAATTGACTTTAACGGCCAGAAATAAAAACGCTAGTGATCCCATTCCCATGTGTGGTGTTCCACATCATGCGGCAGATAGTTATATTGAAATTTTGGTGGAAAAAGGTTATAAAGTTGCGATTTGTGAACAATTAGAAGATCCTAAAGATGCTAAGGGCATGGTTAAAAGAGGGATTATCAAGCTGGTGACACCGGGAACTAATTTAGATGCTAAGCCAGATCAAAGTAAAGAAAATAATTATTTGGCAGCTGTTTATTTGAAGCAAGAACAGTACTATTTGGCTTATACAGATTTTTCGACTGGTGAAGTTAAAGTGACGACTTTAGCTAATTTGGCGCAAGTACAAGATGAGTTGTTAAACTTACGTGCCAAGGAAGTTGTAGTGCCAGCAGATACTTCTGAACAAATAATTACTAAACTACAGCAATTAGGAATTATGATTTCAAAGCAAGAATTAACTCAAGATCATGCAGAAGTAGCATTTGTAAACCAAAACTTGGCTGACACACAGCAGAAAAAAGTTGTAACTTATTTAATTTCTTATTTGGTTGAGACGCAAAAGCGATCTTTGACCCATTTACAATTAGCGCAATCATATGAATTGAATAAGTATTTACAAATGGATCATAATGCACAGAGCAATTTAGAATTATTCCGTTCTTTGCGAACAGGCGATAAAAGTGGCACTTTAACTTGGCTGTTGGATGAAACTAAGACGGCTATGGGGGGGCGTTTATTGAAGCAATGGCTACAAAGACCACTTATGGATGCAACAGAATTAAAAGCTCGACAAGCCACGGTTCAGTTATTGCTGGATAACTTTTTTCAGCGAGGTTCTTTGCAAGATTATTTAACTAAAGTCTATGATTTAGAGCGTTTAGCAGGGCGAATTGCTTTTGGAAGTGTCAATGGGCGAGATTTGATTCAGCTAATGACGTCTTTACAACAAGTTCCTAATATTAAAGCGATCTTGCGTGATATACAAGCACCGATTTTAGATAATTTGGTGGCTACAATGCCTGACTGCAGTACTTTAGAAAGTTTGATAGGAAAAGCAATTGTCACAGATCCGCCTATTTCGGTGACCGAGGGAAATATTATTTGTGATGGTTATAATGAATTATTAGATAAATATCGTTCCGCCATGCAAAATGGCAAAGCTTGGATTGCACAATTGCAAGCTAAGGAACAAGAAGTTACAGGAATTAAAAATTTAAAAATTGGTTTTAATCGCGTGTTTGGCTACTACATTGAAGTGACTAATGCTAATAAAAGTCAAGTTCCCACAGATCGTTATGAACGCAAGCAAACTTTAACCAACGCCGAGCGTTATATTACACCAGAACTTAAAGAAAAAGAGCAATTAATTTTAGAAGCGGAAGAAAAATCCGTAACTTTAGAGTACGAGTTATTTAAGGAAGTACGTGATAAAATCAAACAGCATTTGGCTGATTTGCAAGTGTTAGCACAAATTTTAGCTCGTTTAGATGTTTTACAAGGTTTTGCTGTAGTCAGTGAAACTTATCATTATGTTTGTCCAGAATTTACTAAGCAAAATAACATTCAAATTGATGCCGGACGCCATCCTGTGGTGGAAAAAGTTTTAGGCAAGCAAGATTATATTGCTAATGATATCAAAATGGATCCTAAAACTGCTGTTTTACTCATCACAGGGCCGAACATGTCAGGTAAGAGCACATATATGAGGCAAATGGCATTAACTGTCATCATGGCACAAGTAGGATGTTTTGTGCCGGCACAAAAAGCAGTTTTACCGATTTTTGATCATATTTTTACGCGGATTGGTGCTGCTGATGATTTAATTGCCGGTAATTCAACATTTATGGTGGAAATGATGGAAGCAAACGATGCTTTGCAGCATGCTACCAATAAGTCACTGATTATTTTTGATGAAATTGGACGAGGTACAGCAACTTATGATGGCATGGCGCTGGCTCAAGCCATTATTGAATATTTGAACAAGCATATTCAAGCCAAAACGATGTTTTCCACGCATTATCACGAATTAACTCAATTGGCTGATGAATTGACCACAGTAAAAAATGTGCATGTTGATGCCACTCAAGAAAATGGACAATTGGTCTTTTTGCACAAAGTATTACCTGGACCAGCAGATAAATCATATGGCATTCATGTTGCTAAATTGGCAGGATTACCGGATACTTTATTGCAGCGTGCACAAGCTATTTTGACTGATTTGGAAGCTAAAGATACTAATTTACAATCTAAAACTGCTGTTACGATTAGTGAGCCGGTTGATGATCAATTGTCGCTTTTTAATACAGTATCAGATATGCAACAGCAATTACTAGATGATTTAAAAACAGTCAACTTAATGAAAATGACACCTTTAGCTGCCCTAAATTATTTGGCTGAACTGCAAAGTAAGTTGGAAACGGAATCATAAAGAAAGGATTTTGATGGGTACAATTCAAAAATTATCACCACTTTTGAGTAATAAAATAGCAGCGGGTGAAGTCATTGAGCGACCTGCTTCAGTGGTCAAAGAACTGGTGGAAAATGCGATCGATGCTAAGGCTTCCCAAGTGGATATTATGGTTAAAGATGCCGGTATTTCTCAGATTACGGTGATGGATAATGGTACAGGTATTGCGGCTAATGAAGTGGAATTGGCTTTTCAACCACACACAACTAGTAAAATAAAAAAAGCAGTCGATTTATTTAATGTACGCACGCTAGGTTTTCGTGGTGAAGCGTTAGCTAGCATTGCAGCGATCGCTAAAGTGCAATTAATTACTAGCACTGATGGTGCTATTGGTACAAAGTTGCAGTTAGCTGGTGGTGAAAAGAAAAATCTTCAAACTGTGTCTGCTAGTCAAGGCAGCGCCATTACCGTCCAAGATTTGTTTTATAATACGCCAGCACGCTTGAAGTATTTAAAAACTGTCAATACGGAATTAAATCAAGTTATTAACATTGTTAATCGCATTGCACTGGGCAATCCCAGTGTTGCATTCAATTTAATTAATGAAAATAAGACGTTAATCAAAACTTCGGGCAATGGCAATCTACAACAAACCATTGCAGGAATTTATGGGCGGCCTACGGCACAAAATTTAGTTGCAGTTCAAGGACAAGATAATGATTTTATGATTGATGGATATATTTCTTTGCCTCAGCAAACCAGATCTAGTCGTAATTACATTTCTCTATTAGTGAATGGACGCTATATTGTTAATCAGCAATTGACTAAAGCGGTGTTGGCGGGGTTTGGTTCTAAACTTATGGTAGGACGTTATCCGATTGGCGTGCTGAACATTAAGATGGATCCATTATTGGTCGATGTAAATGTACATCCAACTAAAAGAGAAGTACGCTTCAGCAAAGAAGAACAATTAGCTACTTTGATCAAAACGACGATTGCTGAAAACTTAAATGATATCAATTTGATTCCGTCAGCTGTAAATTCGGCTGGTCCATTAAAATTTTCTCCCTCAGCTAGTTCTACATTGACAACACAAATTAAAGAGCCCACTACAAAACAACTAGCGCCCACGCCAGATCAGTGGATCAAACCGGGTGCTATTAACCCGCAACCGATATTTGATGATCCTGAGCATTTAGCTAGTTGGGATCAAAATATCAAACAAAAAGCATCAGATAAGTTGCTTGATCCAGCTTGGACTGAATTAGCTGCTAATGTCAACCACCAAGGTTTTCCCCAATTGCAATTTTTGACGCAAATTCATGCTACTTATTTAGTGGCACAAAGTAATGATGGTTTTTATTTAGTCGATCAACATGCAGCACAAGAGCGGGTGAACTATGAAAAATACCGCCAAGAAGTAGGACAAGTCAGTGCCGATCAGCAAAAACTATTGGTACCCTTAATTTTGAATTATCCTAATGCCGACACAGTAATTATTAATGATCATTTGGACATGTTACAATCAGTTGGCATTCAAATAGCACCGTTTGGACAAAATAGTTTTGTGGTTACTAGTCATCCGACGTGGATTAAAATAGCACAAGAAGAGCAAACTATTCGTGAAGTTATTGATTATGTTTTACAAGACGGTAAAATTAGTATCGCTGAATTTCGGGAACAAACAGCTATTACTATGAGCTGCAAGTTAGCAATTAAGGCGCATGACGTATTAGATAATAAGCAAGCTCAAGCTATTTTAGATCAATTAGCGCAAACACAAAATCCTTATAATTGTCCACATGGGCGTCCTACGTTAGTCCATTTTTCAGAGCAAGATATTCAAAAAATGTTTAAGCGGATTCAAGATGCACATCAACCGCGACGTGAAAAGTGAGGTTTTTAAGTGTTTGAATATTTAACAGGCAAATTAGTTTTTGTGGGTCCAGCATATATTGTTTTGGAAGTGCAAGGCATCGGCTATCGTTTACTCGTAGCTAATCCATATCGCTATGAACAAGAAGCAGATATTAAAATTTATGTTGAGCAAATTGTGCGTGATAATGATCAAATGTTGTATGGTTTTTATGACCTAGCGGAAAAACAATTGTTTCAACAGTTAACGTCCGTTTCTGGCATTGGTCCTAAAAGTGCTTTAGCAATTTTGGCGGATAATGATCATTCTGGTTTAATTGCAGCAATCATTAACGATGATGTAAAGTTTTTGACTAAATTTCCGGGTGTCGGTAAAAAAACTGCCCAGCAAATTGTTCTAGATTTAAAGGATAAAATTACTCTGCAACAAGACGTCTCGGCTACGCCAGACAGTTTATTCCAGCAAGTCACGGTTGAAACAGAAAACACGGCTTTACAAGATGGGTTAGCTGCCTTAGCTGCCTTAGGATATAGCGAACGGGAAATTCAAAAAATTCAGCCGCAGTTAAAGCAAGTTGATGCTAGTGATGCTGGTGAATATTTACGAGCTGGTTTAAAATTATTGCAGTAGGAGGTCAGATAAATGAGCGCTGACGATATAACAACCGATCAAGTTTTAAATGCACAAGAGTCTGCTGTGGAAAAGTCTTTGCGCCCACAGTCACTACAACAATATATTGGGCAAAGTAAAATTAAAAAAGAATTGCAAGTTTATATTCAAGCAGCAAAATCGCGGCAAGAAGCTTTAGATCATGTTTTATTGTATGGACCACCAGGACTAGGTAAAACGACTTTGGCGCTAGTAATTGCCAACGAATTACAAGTTAATTTGCGTTCAACCACTGGACCTTCTATCGAAAAAGCAGGCGATTTAGTTGCTGTTTTGAGTGAATTACAAGCCGGCGATGTTTTATTTATTGATGAAATTCATCGTTTGCCACATAACGTTGAGGAAATTTTGTATTCGGCAATGGAAGATTTTTACATTGACATTGTAGTTGGACAAGGTTCAGAAGCTCACGCAATTCATTATCCACTGCCACCGTTTACTTTAATTGGGGCAACTACGCGAGCAGGTCAATTGTCAGCACCATTACGGAGTCGTTTTGGAATTATAGAACATTTAGCTTATTATGAAAATTCGGAATTGACGCAAATTATTCAACGTTCGGCACAAGTTTTAAATGTGCAAATAACTTTAGAAGGTGCTCATGAATTAGCGCGACGTTCACGTGGAACTCCGCGAGTAGCTAATCGTTTATTAAAGCGGGTGCGTGATTTTGCTCAAGTAGCTCAAAAAGAACAAATTGATCAAGATTTAGCTGCGACATCTTTAGATCAATTACAAGTGGATGATGCGGGGTTAGATCAAACCGATCGCAAGTTGCTGTTGATGATGATCGAACTGTATCATGGTGGGCCATTAGGACTCAAAACTATGGCTGTTAATGTAGGCGAAGAGCAAGAAACAATTGAGGCTGTTAACGAGCCTTATTTATTACAACAAGGTTTTTTAAAGCGCACACCTCGCGGACGTGTAGTGACAGCCAAAGCTTATTTACATTTAGGCGTTGAACCAATTGATTAAATATAAAGCTTATATTGAAATGGATATGGAGAATTAAATGTTAACTTTAGATGATTTTGATTATAATTTACCAGAGGAATTGATTGCACAAACGCCTATTGAAAAACGTGATGCCTCCAAGATGTTAGTTTTGAACCATCAAACTGGTGAATACCAAGATCAACATTTTTATAATATTTTAGATTATTTAAATCCCGGTGATGCTGTAGTTATGAATAATACGAAAGTTTTACCGGCACGTTTATATGGGGTTAAAGCCAATACTAAGGCGCATATGGAAGTTTTATTATTGAATAATACTGCCGGCGACGAATGGGAAGTTTTAATGAAGCCTGCACGTAAAGCACCAGTGGGTACGGTCATTGATTTTGGTGATGGTAAATTGCAATGTACAGTCACCCAAGAATTAGAACACGGTGGACGAATGGTGAAATTTACGTATGATGGTATTTTTATGGAAATCTTGGAACAACTAGGAGAAATGCCTTTACCGCCTTATATCAAAGAAAAACTGGCTGATCCCGACCGTTATCAAACAGTTTATGCCAAAGAAGAAGGCTCTGCAGCAGCGCCAACAGCGGGCTTACACTGGACTAAAGAATTGTTAAAACAGGCACAAGCTAAGGGTATTAAGTTGATTTATTTAACATTGCATGTAGGCTTAGGAACTTTTCGACCAGTTTCGACAAATAACTTAGATGAACATAAAATGCATAGTGAGTTTTATCGTTTGACTCCTGAAGCGGCAGCCGCTTTAAATGATGTGCGCGCTAAGGGTGGTAAGATTGTTGCCACGGGAACAACATCTATTCGTACCCTGGAAACAATCGGCACTAAATTTAATGGTGAAATTCGTCCGGATAGCGGTTGGACAGATATTTTTATTAAACCTGGTTATAAGTGGCGAGTAGTTGACGAATTTATTACTAATTTTCATTTACCTAAATCAACGCTGGTGATGTTAGTAGCTTCTTTTACTGGGCGCGAAAATATTTTGAATGCTTATCAACACGCCATTGAACAAAATTATCGCTTCTTCAGTTTTGGCGACGCAATGTTTATCAAATAATGAATATATGAGGTTTGTATGGATCAACCAATTAAGTACCGTTTAATTAAAAAAGAAAAACATACTGGGGCTCGTTTAGGTGAAATTACAACGCCGCACGGCACGTTTGAGACACCAATTTTTATGCCGGTTGGTACCCAAGCTAGTGTGAAAACGATGGCTCCCGAGGAATTAAAAGAAATGGGTGCCTCAATTATTTTAGCTAACACGTACCATTTATGGTTACGACCAGGTTCTAAACTAGTGCGTGAAGCAGGTGGATTACACAAGTTTATGAACTGGGATCGTGGTATTTTAACGGATTCTGGTGGTTTTCAAGTGTTTTCATTAGCTAAAAGAAGAGGTATCACAGAAGAAGGTGTCACTTTCAAAAGTCATTTAGACGGACAAAAGATGTTTTTATCACCGGAAAAGGCTATTCATATTGAAAATGATCTGGGTCCCGATATTATGATGAGTTTGGATGAATGTCCGCCATTTTATGAATCATATGACTATTTGAAAAAGTCTGTAGCCCGTACAACACGTTGGGCACAAAGAGGTCTAAAAGCGCACCGCAATCCACAAAGTCAGGGTATTTTTGGAATTGTACAAGGTGCCGGTTATAAAGATTTGCGACAACAAAGTGCCCGTGATTTAGTTAGTTTGGATTTTGCTGGCTATTCTATTGGTGGGTTGTCTGTTGGTGAATCTAAAGCAGAAATGAACCAAGTTTTAGATTTTACTACACCGCTTTTGCCGGAAAATAAACCACGTTATTTGATGGGCGTTGGTACTGCAGATTCATTAATTGATGGAGTGATTCGGGGAATTGATATGTTTGATTGTGTGTTACCAACACGGATTGCTCGCAATGGTACATGTATGACTTCACAAGGTCGCTTAGTAGTTAAAAATGCTAAATACGCCCATGATTTCACACCGCTAGATCCTAATTGTGATTGTTATGCGTGCCGTAATTATACAAGAGCGTACATTCGCCATTTATTGCAAGTGGATGAAACTTTTGGTATTCATTTGACGAGTTATCATAATCTTTATTATTTAGTTCATTTGATGAGTCAAGTACGGCAAGCGATTAAAGATGATAATCTTTTAGAGTTTCGCGAGCATGTTTTTGAGCAATATGGTTTCAACCAAAAAAATTCAAAGAACTTTTGATCTGATACTGTGTTTGCTATGATTGTCTGTTAGAATGATAATTGAATATTTATATAGAGGTGACAATAGTGAAATTATTAGCAGCAAGTAGTGGTGTCGGTGGTAACTCAATGATTTTTATCTTTTTCATTTTGATGATTGTCTTGATGTATTTCACAATGTTCCGCCCACAAAAAAAGCAAGAAGAACAACGTAAAAAAATGTTGAATGCCTTAAAAGTTGGCGATGCAGTAACCACTATTGGCGGTTTACATGGGACCATTGATACAATTGACGATGATAATCAAACAATTGTTTTAGATTGTGATGGTATTTATTTAACCTTTGCTCGTTCAGCAATTCGTGGATCTAAAGTTGGTGCAACAGCAGCAAAGCCAACAACCAATTCTAAGCAAGCGGAAGCTGAAAAGCCAGAATCTGAACAGTCAGTTTCTGATACTGAAGCGGATGCCAATAATGAAAATAAGTAATTGTATCAGTTAAGGTTTCTATTTCAGAAGCCTTTTTATTTTTTTAGGTTATAATGTGGTAAAACAACTTTATTTGCTTAGTATCGATGGTGGTAATTTAATAGTATTTTGAGGAGATTTTCAATGGCTCAAGAACAACGATTAATTTTTATTATTTTTGGAGGTTCCGGTGATTTAGCACATCGTAAATTATATCCGGCTTTGTTCAAGTTGTATGTGAAGGGTTATTTGCGGCAGCATTTTGCAGTGATTGGTACAGCTAGACGTCAATGGAGTCACGAATATTTCCGACAAACGGTGATGGAATCAGTGGTCGCAGACATTGGTGATCAAGAGCAAATTGCTAGTTTTGCGCAACATTTCTATTATCAATCCCATGACGTTAATGATGCTGAACATTATATCGCCTTAAAGAAGTTGTCTGCACAGTTGAATGATCAATATAGTGCAGGTAATAATCAAGTGTTTTATATGGCAGTAGCACCGAAATTCTTTGGGACTGTTGCTAGCCACATCAATTCAGAGCATTTGTTAAATGAGCAAGGTTTTAATCGCCTAGTTATCGAAAAACCATTTGGTCGTGATTTAGCTAGTGCCAAAGCTTTGAACGATAGTATTTCTAAAACTTTTGCTGAAGATCAAATTTATCGTATTGATCATTATTTAGGTAAAGAAATGGTGCAAGCTTTGCCAATCATTCGCTTCACTAATCCGTTGCTTGCAGCAGTTTGGAATAATCAATATATTTCTAACGTACAAATTACGTTGTCAGAAACGTTGGGTGTCGGTGAACGGGCGGGCTATTACGAAACTGCTGGAACTTTGCGAGATATGATCCAAAATCATGCTTTACAGATTTTAGGCTTGATAGCCATGGATAGACCAGCAGAATTTACCGCCTCTGCTATACACGATCAAAAATCTAAGCTATTTTCCCAATTACAACTTTATTCAGCAGAACAAGTAGACCAAAATTTTGTGCGTGGTCAATATGGGCCAGATGCTAAAGAATATCAACAAGGTTATCGTGAAGCTGACAATGTAGCTGACGATTCTAATACTGAAACTTTTGTGGCGGGCAAGATATTAATTGATAATGATACTTGGCAAGGTGTGCCTTTTTATGTACGCTCCGGTAAAAGATTGCGTAGAAAAGCAACTCGTGTAGATATTGTTTTTAAACCGGAAGCTAATAATATTTTTGCGACTAAATTAGCTAAGATTGTGCGTCCTCGACCAGTTGTTTTGTCATTAGTTATTGAACCTAAGCAAGGAATTCAATTATTGCTGAATGCCACTACGCCGGGAAATGGGTTGCGTACTACATTGGATGAGTTGCGTTTTCAGCCTCCAGCAGCTAGTTTAGCTGATTCGCAAGAAGCTTATGAAAAATTATTGATTGATATTGTTGAAGGTAATCAAACTAATTTCACTAATTGGTCAGAACAATATTATACTTGGCGCTTTATTGATCGTATTCGAAAGCGGTGGGACGAAGTGCAACCAGATTTTCCTAATTATTGTAGTAATACTTTTGGACCAGAAGCCAGTGACCAACTATTAAAAAAGGATAGTCATGAATGGATTTTTGGCACTGATTATTTAGAATAATGCCTCTTTTTGAGTTGCCTGATATTGTTGATGAACATCGTAAAATAATTCATGTTGATATGGATGCCTTTTACGCTTCTGTGGAAGAGCGCAATCATCCTGCTTTTCAGCAAAAAGCTTTAGTTATTGCCCCTGATCCACGAAAGCATAATGGTCATGGTGTTATAACAACTGCCAATTATCGTGCCCGCCAATATGGTGTTGGTTCAGCCATGCCTGCAATTAGGGCTCTAGAATTAATTCCCGCAGAGCAATTGCAATTTATTGATCCGAATTTCACTTTGTATCGTCAAGTGTCCCAGCAAATTCATCAGATTTTTGCTACTGTGACTGATTTGTGGGAACCAGTGGCTTTGGATGAGGCTTATTTGGATGTTACGCATAACCATTTGGCAGTAACAAATCCTGCTCAATTGGCAATGATTATTCAGCGAACGATTCACCGTGGACTGCAGTTAACTTGTTCAGTAGGCATTTCATATAATAAATTTTTAGCTAAAATGGCATCAGATTATGCTAAACCATTTGGAAGAACGATTGTTAATGGCGATCAGGCGCGTAATTTTTTGGCAGAAATGCCCTTGAGTAAGTTCCAAGGCATTGGCGCAGCTACGCAAAAAAAATTAGCTGCGATGAACTTGACTACTGGAGCTGACCTGCAAGCTGTCCCTATTGATGTTTTGACGCAAAAATTAGGTAAAATGGGCTATATTATTTATCAACGAGCGCGTGGCATTGATGACCGTCTTGTTAAGGCACAACGCCAAAGTAAATCTATCGGTAATGAACGGAGCTTTAATCGTCCCATTTTTAGTGATGAACAAGTTGAACAACAGCTTTTGAAGATGACTAACCAAGTGGCTAAAACGCTAAAAACTAAAAATTTACATGGTCAAACAGTAGTTTTGAAAGTGCGGACGCTAGATTTTGTAACGTACACACGGCGCAAAACCTTAACACAATTTACTAATGATCCGCAAATTATCTTGCCTGTGGTACAGGAATTGTTTACTGAGTTAGCATTGAATCAACAACCATTACGCTTACTAGGTGTTACAATGACTAACTTGGTTTCCCAGGCTTTTCAAGAAATTAATTTATTTGAGGAGGACAATGATGAATACTTTCGGTGAAATTATTGAGCAAATTAAAATAGCACCAGTAATTATTATTCATCGGCATACTAATCCAGATCCTGATGCTTTAGGTGCACAATTTGGTTTAGCTACTAGTATTAAAAGCACTTATCCAGAAAAAACAGTTTTGCTGGCTGGTGAAAGTGTAGGCGATTTGGACTGGATGACAACTATGAATCAAGTGACAGATGAACAATATGCACAAGCTCTGGTTATTGTGGTAGATACCGCTAATACACCACGAATTAGTGATCAACGTTACAGTTTAGGCACAACTGTTATAAAAATTGATCATCATCCTAATGTTGATCCTTATGGTGATTTGAATTATGTGGATACTAGTGCTTCTAGTTGCTCAGAAATCATTGTTGATTTGATTAATCATGCTGGTAATGACTTAACACTCACCAAGCCAATTGCTGCAGCGCTTTATACTGGAATTGTCGGTGACACAGGGCGTTTTATGTATTCCAATGCAACAGTGCATACCTTCAATGTAGTGGCACAATTGTTGAGTTTTGGTTTTCAGCCCGATAAAATTAATCAGCGAATGGGACAAATAACGTTAAATCAAGCTAAACTACAAGGTTATGTTTTAGAACATTTGATTGTAGCTGAAAATGGTGCTGCCAAAGCTATAATTCCGGCGGATGTTTTAGAAAAACTAGGTTTGCAGCAAGCTGATGCTCATGTGGCAGTAACTACACCAGGTAGATTGAAAGAAGTTACTTGTTGGGTTTTGGCAGTTGCTAAGCCAGATGGCACTTACCGAATCCATTTGCGTTCACAAGGTCCAGTTATTAATGATATTGCTAGTGAGCATGATGGTGGGGGACATCCTTTGGCAAGTGGCGCTAATGCTCAAAATGAAGCCGAAGTTGAACAAATTTTTGCTCAATTGCAAGCTAAATTAACCTAATTGCTCATTAAATTAATTACATGAGGTATGAAAAATGGCAAATTTTGCCGATTATCGTTTTACTGATTTTTTAAATAAAGCACTTACTAAAATTAATTTTCAAAAACCAACTCCCGTTCAAGAAAAAGTCATTCCGCTCGTGCAGACCGGACGTGATTTAATTGTGCAGGCTCAAACGGGTAGTGGAAAAACACATGCTTATTTATTACCCTTGCTGGATGAACTGACGGATGCGCAACAAGTGCAATTAGTCATTACAGCACCTAGTCGTGAGTTGGCATACCAAATTCGCAATGATACTGAGCAATTATTGGCAAACCAGCCAAGTACTTTGCGCGTAGGATTGTACGTTGGTGGAACTGACAAACAAAAGCAAGTTAATAGTCTTAAAAATAAACAGCCTCAGATTGTAATTGGTACTCCCGGACGAGTTTGGGATTTAGTTCGCAGTCACGATCTATTGGTTTATCAAACTAAATATTTTGTTATTGATGAAGCCGATATGACTTTAGATTTAGGATTTTTAAAAGATGTTGATCTGATTGCTGGTAGCATGCCGGAAAAGCTACAAACAATGGTCTTTTCAGCTACCATACCTCCCAAATTACAACCATTTTTGAAAAAATATTTGCATAATCCAAAAGTAGAAAAATTAGCGGTACCAACAGTTATTGCACCTAACATTGATAATTGGTCGCTTTTTACGCGCGGACGCGATCGCAAACAAGTCTTAAAACAAGTTTTAACTATTGGACAGCCTTATTTGGCTTTGGTTTTCGCCAACACTAAAAAAACAGTGGATGAAGTTTATGATTATTTAGTCCAACAAGGTTTAAACGTGGCGAAAATTCATGGTGACCTAAAACCACGTGAACGCCGTCGAATTATGAAAGCTATTGAAAATATGGAATTTCAATATGTCGTGGCTTCAGATTTAGCAGCGCGGGGAATTGATATTCCCGGAGTTTCTCATGTGGTAAACTATCAATTGCCTAGTGATGATGAATTTTTCATTCATCGAGTCGGTCGTACCGGTCGTAACCAATTGGGTGGCACTGCAATTACTTTGTACGGACCCGATGAGGAAGAACAAATTCATCATTTAGAAAATTTAGGTATTGTTTTTCAACCAAAAGAAATTAAAAATGGCGAATTTGTGGATACGTATGAACGCGATCGCCGCCAAAAACGATCAGCTACTAATAAGCAATTGGACAATAAGTTAGTTGGTCTAGTCAAAAAGCAAAAACAAAAGAAAAAACCGGGTTATCGTAAAAAGATTAAGCAGGCCATTTCTGATGATCGGCGTCAGCAACGTAAGTTGGAACATAGACAGCAACAGCGCCAACAACGGAAAATCAAAAAACAGAATCATTTAAAGTGATTGACTTTTTAATCTTTTAAAATTATCATTTAGTTGGATATGTTAATAGTGAGCTTTTTTGTCAGAGAGGGTAAGAGTTAGTGGAATTACCTAGAAAGTATTATTGACGCTACCAAGCTAAATTTAATTTAACGTCTATTTAAGAGGCAAACGAATAATCGTTGCAAACAAGGTGGTACCGCGCTGAAGCGTCCTTGATCTGCAACGATTTTTATTTTGAGGAGATCATAATGAAAAAGTTAACTAGTTCCCAAGTAAGACAAATGTTTCTGGATTTTTTTGCTGCTAAGGGGCACACGATTGAACCTAGTGCATCGTTAGTTCCTAAAGATGATCCGACTCTATTATGGATTAATTCGGGCGTGGCCACGATGAAAAAGTATTTTGATGGTCAAGTGATTCCCAATAATCCAAGGATTGCTTCTGCACAAAAAAGTATTCGGACTAATGATATTGAAAATGTTGGTCATACTGCACGCCACCAGACTTTTTTTGAAATGTTGGGCAATTTTTCAGTGGGTGATTATTTTAAAGAGCAAGCCATTGCTTGGGCTTTTGAATTATTGACCAGTCCAGATTGGTTTGCTTTTGATCCAGAAAAATTATATATGACCGTTTACCCTAAAGATCAGGCTGCGTATGACTGTTGGTTGGCTCAAGGAGTTAGTCCTGATCACATTTATAAAGTGGAGGATAATTTTTGGGATATCGGAGTTGGTCCAAGTGGTCCAGATTCTGAAATCTTTTATGATCGTGGGCAAGAAAATAATGATGTAGCAGAAGATGATCCGGAAAATTATCCTGGTGGTGAAAATGCACGCTACTTAGAGATCTGGAATATTGTCTTTTCACAATTTAATCATTTGCCAGATGGTCGTTTTGTGGATCAACCACATAAAAATATTGATACGGGAATGGGCCTAGAGCGGATTGTTTCGGTCATTCAAGATGCACCAACTAACTTTGAAACGGATTTATTTTTGCCAATTATTAAGCAAACTGAACGTTTGAGTGATCATTATCAGTATGGTGACGATATGCAAAAAGATATTGCTTTTAAAATCATTGCTGACCATGCACGGGCGGTGACATTTGCGATTGGCGATGGTGCATTACCTTCTAATGAAGGTCGGGGTTATGTTTTGCGCCGCTTGATTAGAAGAGCTGTTTTAAATGGGCAAAAATTAGGAATTAGAGATCCTTTTTTGCACAAATTAGTGGCAATAGTTGGCGATATCATGAATAGCTACTATCCACAAATTACAGAACAGCAAGAATTTATTGCAAAAGTAATTTTTAATGAAGAAAGCCGTTTTGCTGAAACTTTAACCGATGGTCTGGAACTTTTGAATAATCAAATTCAAGCTGTTAAAAAAGCGGGTAGTGCTGTTTTAGGTGGACAAGCGGCCTTTAAGCTATTTGACACTTATGGTTTCCCTATTGAATTGACTGTCGAATATGCCAAAGAACAAGGTTTAACTGTTGATCAAACTGGTTTTGATGAACAGATGGAGCAACAAAAACAACGTGCCCGGGCTGCACGTGGTAATCGACAATCAATGGGCTCACAAGATGAACTATTAATGAGCATCACGACATCTAGTGAATTCGTCGGTTACGATCATTTAACTATTGAGGGCACTTTGAAAAATATTATCGTTGATGATCAAGAAGTTGCAGAAATTACGAGTGGACAGGCACAATTGATTTTTGATCAAACGCCATTTTACGCCGAAATGGGTGGTCAAGTGGCTGATGTCGGTGTTCTAAAAACTGATGATGATGCGATTGTTGCTGAGGTCATTGATGTGCAGCATGCGCCTAAGGGACAAAATTTGCATTTAGTAGAAGTGAAAGCTCCCTTACGAAAAGATGCGCATTATACATTAAGTGTTGATGCTGATTTTAGAAAAAATGTGCGTCGAAACCATACAGCTATGCATTTGTTGGATCAAGCTTTGCGCAATGTCTTGGGGGGGCAAACGCATCAAGCAGGATCATTGGTTGAACCTGAGTATTTGCGCTTTGATTTCACTAGTTTAGATCGCTTGACAACTGCACAATTGCAGCAAATTGAACAGATTGTTAATGAACAAATTTGGCAATCTATTCCTGTTGAAACGATTAAAACAGATATTAATACTGCCAAAAAAATGGGCGCTATTGCCTTGTTTGATAATAAATATGGTGAGCAAGTCCGAGTTGTTAAAATTGGCGATTTTTCAATGGAATTTTGTGGCGGTACGCATGCTCAAAATACAGCAGAAATTGGTCTTTTTAAAATTATTTCTGAAACTGCTGTTGGCGCTGGTGTACGCCGAATTACTGCAGTTACTAGTCAAAAAGCTTATGAATATGATCAAACTAATATGCAATATTTGGAAGCCGTTCAGTCTGATTTAAGAGTTCCACAACTCAAAAATGTCCCCGCTAAAGTGGAGCAATTAGTTGCAGAGCTTAAGACAACACAGCAAAAATTGCAAAGCTTACAAACTAAAGTAACTCAGCAAGAAGCTAGCAATTTGCTGGATCAAGTACAAAAAATCGGTGATTTGACAGCAATTTTAGCACTCGCTCCTGTTGGTGGTATGAATGAGTTGCGTCAAATTGCTGATGACTGGAAACAACAAGCTAAATCTGATGTTTTAGTCTTGGGTGCTACTAACCAAGATAAAGCTAACTTGATTGTTGCAGTTAATTCCAGTACTATTGCAAGTGGTATAACTGCTAATCAAATCATTAAGGCTATTGCTCCAAAGATTAACGGCGGTGGTGGTGGTCGCGATCAAATGGCTCAAGCCGGTGGTAAAAATCCCGCTGGTTTAAAAGAAGCCTTGGCGGCTGCCAAAGATTTCTTAGCTGACATTAAGCTAAATTAAATAATGTATTTGTGGTTGGCGCATTTTTTGAGTATGATAGTCTTTATAAAAAGAGGTGTAAGCTTGTGAGTTCTTTAGATAATACAATGAGTTTTGACTTTAACGAGAATCGAAGACAAGATGTCCGTAATACCTTGAAGAAGGTGTACAGTGCACTAGAAGAAAAAGGCTATAATCCGATTAATCAAATTGTTGGTTATTTATTGTCTGGAGATCCTGCATATATTCCCCGTTACAATGATGCTCGTAATTTGATTTTGAAACATGAGCGTGATGAAATTATCGAAGAACTGGTTCGTTTTTATTTAGGCAGTGGTGATAAATAATGCGATTTATGGGATTAGACGTCGGTTCAAAAACCGTGGGTGTTGCCGTTAGTGATCCATTAGGTTGGACTGCACAAGGCGTTGAAATTATTCGCATCAATGAAGATCAGTCCGAGTTTGGTTTAGATAGATTAGGTCAATTAGTGCAAAAATATCAAGTAGAACAATTTGTGGTTGGTTTACCGAAAAATATGGATAATACCGAAGGTGAACGGGTTGAAAAATCGCAACAGTATGGCCAAATGATCCAAGATAAATTTGACTTACCTGTAAGTTATGTTGATGAGCGCTTAACAACCGTCCAAGCGCAAAGAATGTTAATTGAAGAAGCTGATATTTCACGTAAAAAAAGACATCAAGTTATTGATGAAGTGGCAGCGATGATGATTTTACAAAATTATTTAGATCGTTTAGCTTATCAAAAAGCTAATGGTCATTAGAGGAGTTATTATGAGCGAACAACCTAATAATATTGATCGTGAAATCATTTTAAGTGACGATCAAGGCAACAAAGAAACTTTTAGAATTTTGTTTACTTTTGATTCAGATGATTATCAAAAGTCTTATGTCCTAATGTACCGTGCATCTGATGAAGAAAATGCTGAAATTGAGATTCAAGCTTTTAGTTTTACGCCTGATGCTAATGGTGATGTTACAGCAGGTGATTTAGAACCAATTGAAGATGAGCGTGAATGGGAAATGGTTCAAGAAGTGTTGAATACTTTTTCAGCTGATGATGAACAAGAGTTCTAAAATAAAAAATTAAGGTGTCTTGATGTTAAGTATGTTGATTATGCTAATTTTGGCTTATGGAGTATATGCCGGAATTAGACGGGGACTAGCTCTACAAATTGTCTATACGTGTGGATATTTAATTAGTTTTTTGGTGGCAATTTTTAGTTATCGGTCGATTGGTCCAAAATTAGATTTAATTATTCCATATCCATCAGCTTCACCCCAAAGTTATTTTGCTTTTTTTAGTCCTAAAGTGAGCCTTTCTTTAGATAAATCATTTTATTTAGGAACAGCTTTTTTGATGGTAGTTTTTGGTGGTTGGATCATTACAAGAATTGTTGGCGCTTATTTCACGGATTGGACTTACTTGACAATCGGTGATGATTGGAATGCACCTTTGAGTGGCATTTTAGCTTTAATATGTAATTATATTGGTATTTTTATCGTACTTTATATTATGGCTTTAGTGCCGATTTCAGGTTTGCAACACTTATTAAATCATTCTTGGTTGGCTTCTGTGATGATTCGTTATTCAACTGGCTTAACCGATTTATTTACTAAGTTACTAATTTATAATTAAGGTTGCTGGTTAAGCAACCTTTTATTTTACAGTATTTTGATAAAGGATAGATATGAATAGGCGAATTTTAAAGACATTAGAATATGCCAAAATTAAACAAGCAGTAGCAGACTTCTTAATCACTGAACACGGACAGCAACAATTAAAAAACTTAGTTCCTAGTTCAGATAAAGTTCAAGTTCAGAAATGGTTGAATGAAACTTATGACGGTGCAGAACTGTTGCGACTGGCTTTGACAATGCCAATTGTCAAAGCACCACAAATTGTTGATGAATTAAAGCGTCTTAAAATCGGGGCTGTTTTGAATGGCGGTGAACTGTATCGCTTATGTTTAGTTTTGCAGATGGCTAATGATTTACAAGATTTTTTTGAACAGGCACGCCAGCAAGGTGTCCAGTTGCGGACATTGTATCAATATACGCAAAATTTGTTTGGCTTACCCAGTATTTATGAGCGTTTGCAGAAATCTTTGGATCCCACTGGTAAATTGTTAGATGACGCAACTCCAGAGTTGAAAAAAATTCGGCAAACAATCCAAAAAAGTCAACAACGTGTACGTGAACGTATGGAACAGTATTTGCATAATTCACACAGCAAATATTTAAGTGAGAGTCTTATTACAGTTCGCGATGGTAAATTGGTTTTGCCAGTTAAACAAGAATCGCGTAATCATTTTGGTGGTGTGATTCATGATCAAAGTGCTAGTGGACAGACAGTTTATGTAGAGCCACAAAGTGTAATTGAGTTGAATAATTTGATTCAATCACAACAAGCTTTAGAAAAAGAAGTAATGCAAAAAATATTACACGAATTAAGCGACTTGTTGCGTCCTTATGTAACACAATTGGCTGATAATGCACAATTAATTGGTCAACTAGATTTAATTAATGCCAAAGCTTGTTATGCTAAGCAGTTAAAAGCTAGCGAGCCCTTAATTAGCGATACTAATGATATTATTTTAAAAGATGCGCGCCACCCGTTAATTGATCCACAAAAAGTTGTACCCAATTCAATTACTTTAACGAATTCTCAACGTAATGTTATCATCACTGGTCCCAATACTGGTGGTAAAACGATTACTTTAAAGACTGTTGGTTTATTGCAACTGTTGGCTCAATCCGGCTTATTTATTCCAGCTGCTGATAACAGTCAAGTTGCTATTTTGGATGAGATTTTTGCAGACATTGGTGATGAACAATCTATTGAGCAAAATTTAAGTACTTTTTCATCACATATTGATAATATTATTGCGATTTTGCCCCAATTAACAGCCAACAGTTTAGTATTGTTAGATGAACTAGGTGCTGGTACTGATCCACAAGAAGGTGCTGCATTAGCTATTTCATTGATAGAAGCAATCAGCCAAACTGACTGCAGATTATTGGTCACAACGCATTATCCAGAATTGAAATTGTTTGCTTATAATTATCCGCAAACTACAAACGCCTCCATGGAATTTGATTTGCAAACCTTGCAACCAACTTATCGTTTATTAATCGGTATTCCAGGAAGCAGTAATGCTTTTGAAATTGCCCAACGTTTAGGCTTAAAACGGTCAATTGTGCAACGTGCTAAAGCCCTGCAGGCTGGTGATAGCCAAGACTTAAATATGATGATTCAAGATTTAGAAAAACAGCGTAAAAATTTTGAAACACAGGCTCATGATTATCATGCTTTAGCAAAAGAAGCCGAACAAAATAAGGTTGAATGGCAAACAAAAGCTGACAAATTGCAACAAAATCAAGAGCAAATAATAACTGAGGCGAAGCAAAAAGCCAATCAATTAGTGGATCAAGCGCAATCGGAAGCTGATAAAATTATTAATGAGTTACATCATTTGCAACAAGAATCTGCAGTGTCAGTAAAAGAGGATCGCTTAATTGCTGCAAAAACTAATCTGAAAAATTTGCATTATGAACAAATTTTAAAGCACAACAAAGTTTTGCGCCGTGAAAAACAAAAGCAAATTATCAATGTTGGTGATGATGTACATGTAGCACAATATAGTCAAGATGGGGTAGTGATTGGCAAGGATAAAAAAGGTAACTTGGAGGTACAATTAGGTATCATCAAGATGAAGTTTGCTCCAGAAGAAGTTGTTAAGATTAAAGCTACTCCGCAACAAAATGAGCATGCTACCACTAAACGTGCCCATGATCAAGTAGCTTTAAAATTAGATTTACGTGGTGAACGCTATGAGCAAGCGATGGCTGATTTAGATCAGTATATTGATCAAGCTTTAGTTGCGGGTTATGGTAAAGTGACGATTGTGCATGGCTTTGGTACCGGTGCTATACGTAAAGGTGTGCAGCAATATTTACAGCAAAATAAGCGTGTTAAAAACTTTGCTTATGCACCAGCCAATGCTGGCGGACAAGGGGCCACGATCGTTGATTTACAATAAGGCAAAATTCTTTTGGAAATTTGACAAGCTTGCTACAATTAATTATGTAATAAACTATAAGGAGATGATCTGAATGATTACAGCTATTACGGATCAAGATTTTGAGCAAGAGACAGATGATGGATTGGTTATTACTGATTTTTGGGCAACGTGGTGTGGTCCTTGTAAGATGCAAGCACCAGTTATGGATAAATTAGCTGAACAATATGATGACGTTAAGTTTACTAAAATGGATGTTGATGCTAATCCTAAAGTGCCAGAAAAATTTGGTATTCGGGCAATTCCAACAATGATTTTGAAGAAAAATGGTCAAGTTGTGGAGACTTTAGTTGGTTATCAAAGTGAAGATCAATTAAAAAAGGCCATTGAGAAACATTCATAATTGAATATTAAGTCTGGAAAGATTGTTTTACTCCAGGCTTTTTTTGTATAATGATACTGAAATTGGCTATCTGCCAATTATTTTTATGCAAATTTAGTTAATATAATTGTCAATTTAAAGGAGACTTTAATTGTGAACAAGTTAAAACAGCATCCAATGTTAAAGTTTATCTTACTGACTGCCTTTTATTTTTTAATTATTATGGCGTTAGTTTATTTATATAGTTATTCTGGTATTAATAATAGTCATTTTATTTACAATGAGTTTTAGGAAGGATGCCTGCTTTTGCATTACAAGTTAACTAATCTTTTAGAGCATATTGATGCCTTAGCACTCAATAATCCCAGCAGTTGTTATCAAGATGAAGCTGGGCAACATTCATACAATGAGCTATACCAAAAGAGTAATCAATTAGCGGCTTATTTACAGACATTAAATTTGCAAACAAAAGCACCGATCATGATTTATAGTGATCAAAGTTTCATGACAGTAGTAACTATGTTAGCAGCAGTAAAAGCTGGGCATGCTTATATTCCCGTTGATGTTCACTCACCTAACGAACGGGTTTTGCAGATTGAAGAAATTGCTCAACCGGCCATGATTTTGGCGATTCAAGAATTGGCTTTTACAGTTCAAACAAAGGTTTTATCTCCTACTGAATTACAACAAGCTACCTTTTACCAAGCTACTGCTTTAGATAGTACACAAAGTGTGCAAGGTGATCAGAATTTTTATATTATTTTCACTTCCGGGACTACTGGAGTGCCTAAAGGTGTCCAAATTAGCCATAACAATTTATTAAGCTATGTTAATTGGATGTTGAATGATTTTGATTTACCTGAGCATGTTAGTTGTTTATCACAGGCTCCTTATTCTTTTGATTTATCTGTCATGGATTTATATCCGACTTTAGCTTTAGGTGGCCAGCTTAAAGCGATTGGACAAGATATTACTGAGAATTTTGCCCAATTATTTAAAGTTTTGTCTACTTTAGATTTACAAGAATGGGTATCGACGCCTTCTTTTGTGGAACTATGCTTATTGGATAAGAATTTTCAGCAAGCTAATTATCCTAATCTTTGTCATTTCTTATTTTGTGGAGAAGAATTGACGAATAGCACAGCTAAAACTTTATTACAGCGCTTTCCAGAGGCTCGTATTTTTAACACTTATGGGCCAACTGAAGCTTGTGTGGCGGTTACAGCTATTGAAATTACACCTACGATCGTTGCTAATTATTCGCGATTGCCAATTGGTTTTGCGAAAGGCGATACTAATATTACGGCAGTTGATGAGCATGGAACACCTAGTTGCGCGGGCGAATTACTCATTAGTGGTCCCAGTGTTTCTAAAGGATACTTAAATAATTCCGCGAAAACACAACAGGTTTTCTTTAAGCAAGATGAACAACAAGCTTATCGTACTGGTGATTTAGGGAAAATTAGTGCCGATGGTAATATTTTTTATCGGGGACGAACTGATTTTCAAGTTAAATTACACGGTTACCGTATTGAGTTAGAAGATATTGATCAAAATTTGGTCAGTTTGGCACCAATTGATCAAGCAATTACTGTTCCGCGTTATGATACAAATCACAAAGTGACGCAGTTAATTTCTTATGTAGTTTTAAACCAACCTTTGACTGACCCCAATACAGCTTTGAAAAAATTATTAGCTGCTAATGTGATGGATTATATGATTCCTCAGCGAATCGAAGTACGTACTAGCTTACCCAAAACAGCCAATGGTAAGATTGATCGTAAGACTTTAATGGCTGAGGTAAATCGACATGCTTAACATTCAGCCGTATCAAAATCCACAATATTTTTTACTTTTATTGTTAGCTTTTATTCCGTTGGTTATTGGTTTATATAACGGACATCGTTGGCGTTGGTATGAGAGTTTAATTTCATTACTTTTTATTTTTTTGATTTTTGATGCGGATAAAACAATACAGGGTTTTGCGTTAATTGGTTATACAATTACTCAAGCATTGATCGTTAAAATTTATTTTCATTATCGAACCAATAAGCGGTTTAACAATAATTTTTGGATCTTTGCAGTTGCTATTGGGTTATCAATTTTGCAATTGGTTGTTGTCAAATTGACACCATTGTTGGCTAATGGTAAAGATTCGATTATCGCCTTTTTAGGAATTAGTTATTTGACGTTTAAAACTGTGGGGATGATTATAGAGATCAGAGATGGTGCTATTAAAGAATTTAGTTTCATCAAATTTTTGCAATTTCTGTTATTTTTCCCGACCATTTCTTCTGGTCCAATTGATCGTTATCGGCGTTTTATTAAAGATTATGACAATGTTCCTGACCAAAGTTCTTATATTGGGCTGATTGGACAAGGTGTACATTATATCTTTCTTGGTTTACTATATAAGTTTATTTTAGGTTATTTATTTGGTACTTTATGGTTGCCTGAATTAGAGCAAATGGCTATGGCACAACGTCATAATCATCCTTTTGGCATTTCGTTGGCATTAGTAGGCGTGATGTATTGCTATAGTATGTATTTATTCTTTGATTTTGCTGGTTATAGTTTATTTGCTGTAGGAACTAGCTATTTGATGGGAATTAAAACGCCAATGAATTTTAATTTACCATTTATTTCCCAAAATATTAAAGATTTTTGGAATCGTTGGCATATGACGCTATCTTTTTGGTTCCGCGACTATGTTTATATGCGTTTTGTATTTTGGGCGCTGAAAAAAAAGTTATTTAAAAGTAGAATAACAATAGCTAATCTTGGTTATTTATTGTTATTCTTATTGATGGGACTATGGCATGGTGAATATTGGTATTACATTATTTATGGTTTGCTTCATGCTGGACTAATGATTGGCAATGACGCTTGGTTGCGCTTTAAAAAGAAGCACCAAAAGTACTTGCCAAGTAATCGGTTTACAAAATTGTCGGCGATTTTTTTAACTTTTAATATTGTTTGCTTTAGTTTTTTGATTTTTTCAGGTTTTTTAGATACATTATGGTTTAAATAGGAGAGATAATTATGGACACAAAAGAAACAGTTTTAAATATTTTGGCTGATTTAACCGGCGACACTACTATTCAGAATAATTTAGATGAGTCATTATTTGATAGTGGTTTGTTAGATTCAATGGCAACAGTTCAATTATTATTAGAATTACAACAACAGTTGGATATTGATGTGCCAGTATCAGAATTAGAGCGCACAGAATGGGATACACCGAATAAAATAATTACCCAAGTGGATCATTTACGTAATGCTTAATTTCAAAAAATTGTTGGCAGTGTTAGCACCAGCTTTAACTGCTGCAATACTGGCAATTGTGGTCTTATATGGACCTTTGAGGTTAACTGCTCCAAGTTCTATGACCGTGCAAAAAGCAGCTACTTCGCTATCACCCAATATTTTACGTGGCAATCAAATTAAGAAACAAGCACTTGATGATGGCTATACTTTAGTAATTGGTTCTTCAGAGTTATCTCGCTTTGATAATTTTCATCCGTCAGTTTTGACGCAAAAATACCAACGCGGTTATCAGCCATTTTTGTTGGGATCTCCTGGCACGCAATCTTTGACGCACTTTTTTTCATTACAAGCCCTAGGTAATGACTTAGATAATAAAAAGGTAGTGGTTATTTTGTCACCGCAATGGTTTGATCAAAAAGGTGTTAAACCTGCTATGTTTGATCATTACTATTCTAAACAACAGGCGATTTACTTTTTACGCCATGCTAATGCTAATTCGATGGCTTCCAGATATGCTGCCAGTCGGTTATTGGCGATGCCATCTGGATCAGCTGATAATAACATTAAATTGGATCTGGAAAATATCAAAAAGTACCAGTCTTTGAGTACTACTCAAAAGTTATTTTTAGATAAAGTATCCCGGCCTAATGCAGAACATCAAGACCAATTATTTTCGTCATTGTTTTTACCTGATCGGCGTTCAGAAATTGTAGCACAGGAAAAAGTGCTACCTGCCAAATACGATTATCAAAAATTGCAGACCATGGCAACTACGCTGGGTAAAGAGCATAGTACAAATAATGATTTTCGTATTGATGATCATTTTTTTGACCATCAATTAAAGCATTCTGTTGGTTCCTTAAAAGGTAGACAAGTAGGTAAGTCTTATGAATACGGACCAGAGTATGCTGATTTTCAATTGCTATTGCAAGTGTTTAAGCAGCATAATGTTAAGCCACTATTTATTATTCCACCGGTGAATTCGCAATGGATGGCTTATACCGGCTTGCGTCAATCAATGTTAGACAATTTCAATCAAAAAATAACTTATCAATTGCGTTCCCAAGGATTCAATCAAATTGCCGATTTTCATAAACAAGGCGATGTGCCTTACTTTATGGAAGATACGATTCATTTGGGATGGCAAGGTTGGGTAGCGACAGATCGCTCAATTAGTCGCTTTTCAGAACAGAAAATTGCACAACCACATTATCGTCTGAATGATTACTTTTATAAAAGTGCTTGGTGTAATCGCAATCCACAGACAATTCCTACGTTGAGTAAATAATTACTCAACGTTTTTTAACAGAGAAGATGGTGATATTCATGGACAAACGTCCCATAGGTTTTTTGGATTCGGGGGTGGGTGGTTTAACAGTTGTCAAAGAAGTGTTGCAACAACTTCCTCACGAAGATGTAATTTTTATCGGGGACGAGGCACATTTGCCTTATGGTGAAAAGACGCCTGCCCAAATAATTGCTTTTGTACAGCAATTAGTAGCTTTTTTACTAACTAAAAATGTTAAAATGATTGTTTTTGCCTGTAATACTGCTACTGCGGTGGCATTACCAATCATTCAACAACAAGTTTCTGTACCAATTATCGGAGTGATCGCATCCGGGAGCGATGCAGCAATTAAGCAAACTAAAAGTAAGAAAGTCGCAGTTATTGCGACCCAAGCTACAGTCAATCAACATGCTTATGCTGAACAAATTCAGTTGCTTACACCGAACGTAACAGTTTTTGAATTGGCAACACCACATTTTGTGCCACTAGTGGAAAATGGGCAATATCATTCTCAGAAAGCTCGCCAAACTATTTGGCATGATTTGCAGCCCATACTTCAGCAAACTGATATTGATACGTTGATTTTAGGATGCACGCATTATCCTTTGTTATATCCGCTAATTCAACAAGCAGTGGGTTCTGATGTGTGCTTGGTTGATGCTGGTAAAGAAACAGTGGCAACTATCAAGCAGCATCTACTAACTAATAATTTGTTAAATACAACTAATCTAAAAGCACAGTATGAATTTTATACTACAGGTAATGCTCAGCAATTTACTACGATTACCAAGGATTGGTTACCGATATCAACGGGCAAAATTCAATCTGTGCAGCTGGATGTCAAGGAGCCGATTTTATGAAGCAATTACTAATTGCCACCAAGAATGCCAATAAATTATCTGAAATTAAGACGCTTTTAGGTAATGATGTCCAAGTGGAAAGTTTGTTGGATTATCCTAATTTTGCAGAAATCGCGGAAACTGGTACAACATTTGCGGAAAATGCTCGTTTAAAGGCACAATCTGCGATCGATTTTTTACAAATACCGACGCTTGCTGATGATTCTGGTTTGAGTGTTGATTATTTACATGGGCAACCTGGGGTACGTTCAGCGCGGTATGCGGGTGATCATGATGATGCAGCCAATAATGCTAAGTTACTTGCTGAACTGGGTGGGGTGCCACTGGAAAAACGAACAGCTCATTTTAGTACGACTATGGTTTATTTGGATCCTTTAAAAGACCAAGAAATTGTAGTTACTGGTAAGCTTGAGGGGCTAATATCTCTAGTGCCACAAGGACACGATGGATTTGGCTATGATTCTTTGTTTTATGTGCCTACTTTGCATAAAACTTTGGCAGAGCTCTCACTAGCAGATAAAAATAAGATTAGTCATCGGGGAAGTGCCTTGCGACAATTTGTCGAAGAATATAACAAATAAAAACGCGCTAGTTAGCGCGTTTTTATTTATTTAAGTCTAATTTGTTTTCAGGTAATGGAATGTTGGCTTTTTGCAAAGCTAGCAAATAAGCTTCTAAAAATTTTCTTTTAACTATTAGCTGTGCACCATTCTTGGTATCGATTTGGATTTGATAAGTTAAAAGACCATTATTAACTTCCGTTGGACCTAATAAGCGGGGAGCAGTTATAAGATCAGGATCGTCTGGTGTCAATTTTTGGTTGACTTGACTTAATACTTGCGTAACTTTTTTGATATCGGTTTTGGGAAATAATTGTAATTCAATAATCGTAGTCATGTTACCACGCGAAAGATTTTGGACAACAGTAATATTACGATTAGGCACGTAATTCAAAGTACCATCGCCACTGCGAATTTGGGTAGTACGCAAACCAATGTAGGTGACAGTTCCAGAAACGTCACTGACTTTTACTGAATCGCCCACATCAAATTGTTGTTCAGCTAAAATAAAAAAACCAGTAACAACATCACTAACAAATCCTTGTGCGCCAAGCCCTAAAGCTAAACTAAAGATGCCAGCACCAGTAATTAAGGTTCCTACGGGAGCACCTAAGATAGCTAAAACGCAATAAATGTAAATAAATGCCAAAAAGTAAAAGTAAATATTTTGCGTTAGTGTGGCGATAGTACGCGAGCGGTTTGAACTAGTTTGCTTAGATCTTAAATTATGACTGACTTTATGCACAACGCGTTTGCCAAAGCGGTATAAAATCCAAAAGAGGAGTGATAATAAAATAATTTTGATTAAATCGCTGACAACGGTGTTGATTAAATTAATCCAAAACTGAGGTGTGCTCATTTGTTCCCACAATAATTGTGGGTTTTTAGTTGGTTGATTAGTTTGATTGTTGTTAGTGACCTGATTGTACTTACTTAAAATATTATTCACTAATATTCACTTCCTTAATAAACTATTTTAAAGTATAACCCGTAAAATTGCTGTTGTCATGGATTGGTGATAAAATTTATTGGATGAATAAATTAGGAGGATAAATTATGACATTAGGACAGATTGCGGGTTTGATCGCGGCACTGGCATTTGTTGGATTGGTGATTTTTTTAGGAATGATGTTGGTGCAACTAGCGAAGCTCTTAAAAAATTTGCAAGCAACAGTAGAAGAAACAACAAAAACTGTCAAAACATTAACTATTGATATGGATCAAATCGCGCATCAAGGTGATGAATTAACGGCTAAAGTTAATACTTTAATGACTGATGTGAATGGCAAAGTAGCTAAATTAGATCCCTTTTTCAATACTTTAGAAAATGTGGGTACAACTTTAGAAAATGCTACTGATAAGTCAGATGCCAAAAAACATGCTCATAAGTTTTCGCCAGTTGCTGCTGGTCGTTTAGCTAAAATAGCTTGGAAGATTTATCGTAAAAAGTAAGTATTGGAGATTATTATGTCGAAGTTTAAGTTTGTTTTAGGTGCAGCTATTGGTGCTAGTGCCACCGTTTGGATAGCAAAAAAAAGCGCAACTTTTAATAAAGAAGAGTTATTAGACTTTGTTGTCGATAAGTTGACTAAAGTGTCTAGCGATACTAAATTTTTAGCTCAAAAAAAGTTTCAGACGAATACTGATCAATTACAAAATGTGTTGGATCAAGAAAATGTGGCGCAAGTCGAAACTGATTTTGATGACATTCACTTAGATGAAAGTCAAGTTATTATGGACCAAGCAGATTAAGCAATAAAAAAGCGTCAACTCTTCAATTAATCAGCACAATTGAGTGTAGATTAAAGTAGAGTTAACGCTTTTATTTTTTACTTAACAGGAATAATTTGTAGTTCTTTAGTAGTGTGGGTAAATGGTTCGTTACCATTTTCGGTTAGGTAAAGACAGTCTTCAATTCGCACGCCAGCAACACCGGGAATATAAATACCTGGTTCGATGGAGAAACACATTCCTGGTTGTAATTCCATTGAATTTCCTTGCATAATGGAAGGAAATTCATGTGTTGATGTGCCAATGCCGTGTCCTAGTCGATGAATGAAATATTCACCATAGCCGGCATCTGTAATAACTTTTCGAGCAACAGCATCTAATTCTTCAGCGGTAATGCCCGGTTTAGCAGCGTCCATTGCACTAAGTTGTGCTTGTAAACAAACGTTGTAAATTTCTTTTTGTTTAGCAGTTGGTTCACCAAAAGCCACTGTTCTTGAAGCGTCACTCATGTAACCTTGATTAACAGTTCCCAAATCAAATAAGGCAAGTGAATTGGCTTTAATAGATTTCTTTTCTGGTACGCCATGCGGATTAGCAGCATTTTCACCGGATTGGACGATCGTGTCAAAACTAGTATGCATGACGCCTTGTTTCATTAAACCATATTCGATTTCAGCAACCACTTGCTGTTCAGTTAATTTGGTGGATAAAGCCTCAAAACCTAATTTAAAGGCATAATCAGCCTGTTGCCCAGCTTCCTTCATTAGTTTAATTTCAGCTGGTGATTTAATTAATTTTAAATGATCCAAAAATTCAGAAGCATCCCCTGTAAATTGGGCATTAGGAAACTTTTGTTGAACTGCTTCATAGCGTGCGTAAGGTAGATCAGCTTTTTCAATTGCCCAGTGATTCGTTTTCTTAGTTCTTTCATTAATATGTTCTGCAATAATTTGGAAAGGATCTTCGTGATCTAAATAACCGTAAACATCTTGTTGCCAACCTGCTTTTTTGGAAGCCTCCACTTCTAATTGTGGTGTAAATAAGAAAGGTTCTGCTTCTGGAAAAGCAAATAATGCTAGAACGCGTTCTTCTGGATCACTATGAAAACCAGTAAAATATAAAATGTCAGTTGGATTGCTAATGTAAGCTACATCGTAGTTAGAATCTGCAAGCCACTTTTGTAAACTCTGTAAATGATTCATTCGTGATAGCCTCCTATATAATATAGTAAGAATTATAGCACTTTTTATTAACTAGCATCTAAAGCGCTTGCAAAAAAGAATTCTTTTTGATAAATTAACTATGAAAGTGTATGAAAACGATAAACTTAAAATATGAATATTGAGGTATTTTGGATGGATCAACCTGAAAAAGAAATTACAATTACTGATGTTGCTAAACAAGCAGGTGTTTCTATGGCAACTGTTTCGCGGGTCGTGAATGGTAATAATAATGTCAAAGAGATTACACGGCAAAAAGTATTGGCTGTTATTGATAAGTTGCATTATCGTCCTAATGCAGTAGCACGCGGACTAGCTAGCAAGAAAAGTACAACAATTGGTGTCATTATGCCCAGCATTACTGAACTGCTATATGCTAATTTAGCGGATGGGATTGATGATGTAGCGTCAATGTATAAGTATAATATTTTATTGACTAGTTTTGATAATGGCAAAAATGAAGAGCAACAGTTGTTTAACAGTTTGTTAGCGAAGCAAGTTGATGGCATCATTTATATGGGCGAGCAAGTTTCAGATGAATTATATGAAAGTATGCTTAATTCTCGAGTGCCAGTAGTTTTCGCGGGCGCAGTAGATCATAAGAATCAAATTGCTAGTGTAAATATTGACTATGTGACGGCAGCTCGTGACGTAGTGAAATTATTAATTGATAATGGTAATCAAAAAATTGCTATGGTAACAGGTGATTTAAAGAATTCAATTAATGGCGACTATCGTTTAAAGGGCTATCAGCAAGCTTTAGAACAGGGCGGTATTAATTATTCATCCAATAATGTTTTTGAAACGGTCTATAATTTACAGGCAGGCGCTGCTGTATGGGATGCGATCAATGACAGTGGTGCGACAGCGGCTTATGTGACCAATGACTTATTAGCAGCCGGCATCGTTAACGCCGCTATGGCTGCTGGTAAAAATATTCCTCAAGATTTTGAAATAATAACAAGCAGTAACACCATTTTGTGTGATGTAACACGTCCACAGATGACTTCAGTTGCGCAACCATTATATGACATTGGCGCAGTAGCCATGCGTATGTTAACTAAGTTGATGAATAAGGAAATAGTTGATGAATTGGAAGTACGTTTACCTTATAGCTTGGTGAAGCGGGATACGACAAAAAAAAATAACTAAAAAAATAGATCTCACAAATTTTAGTGAGATCTATTTTTTAGTTACTCCCAGTAGCAGGAACGTTGGATGTTTCATCACCACCGTTTTCATCACCACCAGTCACAGGAGGAGCAACTTGATCCGCGTTATTATTAGGACTATTACCACTGCCTGTAGAACCACTACCGATAGTAGTGCTGTTAGTAGAATTATTACTCTCGAAATTGTTAGTACTGTCTGAAGAATTATTAGTCCGATTGTTAGGTGTATAACTACCTAAGACAGAATCGCTTTTAGGTAAGTTACTTTTGCTAATATTGGTTCGTGAGGAACGTTTACGCAGTTTTTTAGCCCGCTTTTCATCATCTATATTAATTGTTACACCATAGCTATTATCTTTGCCGTAGTAATGGTCCCAGAATAATTTGTAATTTTTATCTGTGCCACCGATGGCGAAATGCTTAGATAATTCTTTGGCATGTCCACGATAGAAAAGACTTGTTGTCGTTGGATGGGATAAATCGGATTCAATACCATGGTATTCCACGCTTCCCGGCAAAGTACCAGTATGTGAAAGAACTTTATCACTATTTACCGATGCAGGTTTACTCATAGAATTATTTAAATCTAGCAACTCTGGATTGCTTTCATAGACACTATTCATCAAGTTAGCCCAAGTTGTTTGATTAGTTTCTGTAGAATCATCTCTCAAATTATAATTATCGCCATAAAGATTATCGTAACCCATCCAAGAAGCTAGAGTTACACCAGGTGTACTCCCGACAAACCAGTTATCACGGAAATTATTCGAAGTTCCTGTTTTACCAAAAGTATTATGGTAATTAAAATCTAATTGATACGTTAATGATGAGGCTGTTCCTTTATTAATAACTCCATGCATCATTTTTTGCATAATATAGGAAGTACCCTTTTGATAAACACGCTGTTTTTTAGTGTGATGCTGATAAATTATTTGATTATTAACGTCAGTAATTTTGTCAATGTAATAAGGATTAACTCGGACACCTTGGTTAGCGAAAGTAGAAAAAGCACTTGCTTCTTGTAAAACTGTGAAACCATTACGTGTTCCCCCTAGAGCAATGCCCAATTCACTATATTCTTTTTGCGTAAGTGGTAAACCGAGTTTATTCATATATTCAGAAGGGTCAGTTTTATCTAAGACCTGTTGATAAAGATTGACCGCTGGAATATTGAGAGATTGTTCCAAAGCTTTATCAGCGGATACAAATTTATTACCGATTGTGTTATCAAAATCAGTCGGTGCATATTTGCCAAATTTGGTTTTGAAATCTGCTAGCATCGATTTACTACCAATGATTCCTTGTTCGATGGCTGGACCATAAACTAATAAAGGCTTTATAGAAGATCCTGGTGAACGAGATGTATCAAAAGCATGATTTAATTGATTCTCTTTGAAATTTTGTCCACCAATAAATCCTAAAACAGCGCCTGTTTTATTATTTAACAAGACACTGCCGTTTTGGACAGGTTCTTGGACTTTGACAGTGGCACCAGTATTGGAGTCAGTTGTTGTGGTTGTATGTGTAGTTCCTAATTGATCAGCATTTTGTGCAAAGGCTATTTGCATGTTATCGTAAACATTTTTATCAATAGTGGAATGTACGTGATAATCGTGTTCACGCATTAAACGATCGGCTTTTTGTGAATAAAAGGAATATAAATCTTTGTTCTTAGTGATTTCACTATATTTTATATTATCTTCTTTAGCTAATTGATGGATTAATTTGTTGCGCAATTGATCAGTCAATAAATTATATAAATAGCCATATTTAATTTTTACCTTAGGAGCAGCTTGCCGTGGTAAAAATTGGGTCTTTAAATCTACTTTTTGGGCTTGATTATATTCGTTTTTGGAAATATCGCCATGACGATACATTCTGAACAAAACGGTATTTTTACGCTGCAGCCCTAGTTTCATATTACTTTTTAAATGACCATTTTGGTCAAAAGGAGTATATACAGAAGGACTTTGAGGCATGCCCGCAATAAAAGCTGATTGCGCCAAACTCAATTGATCAGCATCAACACCGAAAAGTCCCTTAGCGGCAGCTTGAACACCTGCAATATTTTGTCCCCGGTTGTTGCGCCCTAACGGGACAACATTTAAATATGATTCTAAAATTTGATCTTTAGAAAAATGTTTCTCCAAACGCAGTGCTAATAATATTTCTGTAGCTTTACGTTTCCATGTAGTTTCAGAAGATAATAACTGCATTTTAACCAGTTGTTGCGTTAAAGTAGATCCACCCGTTTGAGTACCGTAGCCAGTTACTTCAGAGCCAATTGCACGGATGATAGATTTAGGGACAACCCCCTTATGCTGATAAAAATTCTCATCTTCAGTTGCTATAACAGCCTTTTTTAAATACGGGGAAATGTGATTGAAACTAACTTTTTTCCTTTCAGTATCAGTAGGAACTTTTTCCATTTTGACATTATGAGCAAAATAAAGTGTAGTGGACTGATCGGTTTTTTCGATTTGGTTGTTTAAGCTGGTATAACTAGGAATAGGTTCATTTTTAATAATTGCGCACAAATAACCGCCCCCCATACCAACTAGCAAACCAAGTAATAAGATAATACCAACAGAAAAGATAATAATTAATTTTTTAAGCAAACTAATACTTAAATTGATTTTACCGCTTAATGTTTGTGGCAAGTCGTTATGATCAACAATTGTCGGTTTTTGATCATTGACTGTTCTTGTGGAAGAAGGTGGTTCTATATTTTGAGAGCGAAAATGGTTTGTTGAATGTGAATTCAGGCGATGCTTTTCACCTGTAGAGTCACTTGAAAACTTATTTTTAAATCTACTCCCTAATGAATCATGTCTTTTCACAAAAAAACCTACCTTTATTTACGCTGCATTCTGTAACTCTCGTAATAAATACTAATTAATACAACAAATAGTTTATCTGATTTATTATACAACAAGTTAAATTTTTCTGTATACTGGATCTGTCATTATAAATGGCGCATTAAACATAATCTTTTCTATATTATTATGCTGAAATATGCTACTATTAATTTAAATTAATGCAAAAGATAAGCGCTTGATAATGGAACTCTCTAACAGAGTTAGTTATTAGGCGTTTTATTATAGGAGTGAAAATGAGTAAGGAAGCAAAACGAGCTATTTATATTTTAGTATTCGGTAATTTTTTGATTTGTTTGGGAATTAGTTTGGTAATTCCAGTGGAACCTTATATCAAAAAATCTTATGGTTTTTCTACCACTGAAATTGGGATTATGACTTCGCTATTTGCTTTTGCCCAATTTGTGGCTTCACCAATTACTGGTCGCGTATCCGATAAAATAGGTCGTAAAAAAGTTATTGTAACTGGTTTGTTATTGTATATGGTGGCCGAGGCAATTTTTGCCATGTCCAATAGTTTATGGTTATTTGATATATCACGTATTATTGGCGGTTTAGCTGCAGCGATGTTTGTGCCAACTTCAATGGCCATGGCGGCAGATTTAACGGATGATAAACAGCGAGCACGAGTTGTTGGTTGGATTTCAGCAGCTTTTAGCGGTGGATTGATTTTAGGACCAGGAATTGGGGGCATGTTAGCCCATATTACGTATAAAGTGCCTTTTTGGGCAGCAGCAATATTGGGGTTATTAAGTACTATTATCACCCAGTGGCTTTTGCCCGATGAACCAGCTAAGGATATCCAAGCAATGCCTAAAATTAATTGGCGACAATTTTTAACACCGTTATTAACTATTTTATTTGCTATGATTTTTATTTCCTCTTTTGGTTTACAGGGATTTGAAAGTATTTATAGTATTTATGTTAATCAAGTTTTTAATTTTGGCATGGGTACGATAGCTTTAGTATTAACGTTGAATGGGGTTATTTCATTATTTTTCCAAATTGTGATGTTCGATTGGTTAACCAAAGTTTTAGGCGAATTAAAATTAATTGCACTTTGTTTTTTAGGGGGCAGTTTGAGTACTATCTGGATTACACAAACGCGCAATCATTGGCAAGTTATTGTTGCAACTTTAATTGTTTTTACGGCATTTGATTTATTGCGACCAGCCATTACAACACTACTAACTAAAATGAGTCATGCTAATCAAGGATTGATTAATGGTTTAAATATGTCATTGACTAGTGTTGGTAATGTAGTTGGACCAATCATGGCGGGCGTATTAATGGATATTAATCCGCATAGTCCGTATTTATTGGTTGCCGCTATTTTGTTTTTATCTTTCTTGATTTCTCTGATAGTTCAATTGGTAGCAATTCGCCAGACAAAATAAAAAAGAATGATCTTTAGATCATTCTTTTTTATTTTACTAAATTCCAAATTGCTTGAGCATAAATTGCGGTAGCATTAATTAAATTATCAATAGTAATGAATTCATTAGCTTGATGCATTACATTAGCACCATCAGGCATTAATGCACCGAAAGCCACACCACGCGGTAAGATGCGTCCGTAAGTTCCGCCACCGACTGTAACTGGTTTGTTTTGATTGTCGCCAGTTTGTGCGCGATATGCAGATAAAAGTTTTTGAACAAGTGGATCATCATCTGCTACGAAATGTGGTTCTTGAGCATGACCACTGATTTTTACCATAAGTTGTGAGGTTAGATTTTGGTATAGTTTTTGCAGATCAATCTCACTACGTCCCTTAGGATAGCGAACATTGATGACGATAAGACCCTCTTGATTGGATTCGTATTTAAAAATATCTGGACTTTGAGTCAGTGGTCCCATTATTTGATCTCGGTAGCCAACACCACTTTTCTGACCGTAAAAATCAAGATGTAAATAATTTTTTATGAAAGTTACATAATTTTGTCCAGCTTCGTCCAATTGCTGTTCAGCCAAAAAAGTTGCCAAATAAGTTCCAGCATTGACACCGTTTTCTGGTTCCATAGCATGAGAACCCTTGCCAGCTAGCTTCAGTGTGACTTGATGATTATCTAAATTAGCATTTCCACTAATAACTTTATTTTGTTGAATGAACTCTTGAAAGGCAGTCATTAGCACTTGGGGTTGCGTCGTTTTAATAATAGCGTTAGCAGTTTGTGGCACCATGTTGTCACGTAAGCCACTATTAAATGATAGTAGTTGTTGAGCTGCTTTAGTTGCAGTCGTTTGTGGAAAAGTTAAAGCGTAAGAAACAATACCTTTTTCACCATTGATGAGCGGAAATTGGGCGTCAGGAGAAAAGCCTAGATCTGGTTTTGGTTCTGACAAAAAATAGTGGTTGATGCCACGCCATTGACTTTCTTCATCAGTACCAAAAATTAAACGAATTTTTTTAGTAGGTAATAAAGATTGTTCTTGCAAAATTTTTAACGCATAATAGGCGGCTAGTGCGGGTCCTTTATCATCTAATGCACCCCGTCCAAATAATTGTTGATCGACTTGAGTTAATTGAAAGGGATCAGTATTCCAACCTTCGCCCGCAGGTACCGTATCCACATGAGCTAAAATTCCCAGTATTTCCGTTCCAGAGCCATATTCGATGTGTCCGGCTAAATTATCAACATTTTTTGTTAGAAAACCGTCTCGCTCACCAAAACTTAAAACTTTTTGTAAAGCTTTTGCCGGTCCTGGTCCCAGAGGATAATCAGATGTTTGATGTTCTGTGTCACAAGAACTATTAATTTTGACTAATTCTGCTAAATCAGCTATTAAATTTGCTTGTTTAGCTTGTGCCAGTTGTTTCCATTCCATGCTAAACCCTCCCTAATATATTCTTTCATCAATTATACTTGAAAAATCAGTCTAAAATGTAGCTTTTTATTTGATTTAAATTATTAGCAATGGTTGAATCAGTATAAGTGATTTGTGGTAATTTTTGAATTTTACCATTATTTAAGGGCAAGAAAGCAGTACGAATCAGTGTTTGATCTTGAATATTAATGGAACGTTTTAAAGTTCCTGTTTCTGGTACATAACTAATTAGCGGATTTTGATTAGTAACTAATAAATTATTAACTTTAATCCAGCCTTGATGATTGATTTGTGCCCAACTTTGTCCGTCAATGTTTTGCAGAGCAGTTACTTGATAAAAATAATTTTTTTGCAAACTACCAGCAAAAGAAGTTTTATTCTCGGGATTAGTCAATAAGTTAGATTGCTTTGTGTCTGGTTTGATGATAACTTGTTTTTGCAAAAATGGTGCTAAATTGCTTACCAAATCCGTCTGAACGATCCCAGTTGGTTTAATAAAGCGATTGGTATCAATTTGTAAGAAAGTTTGGTGATCAGTAATCACAATACCTTGAATATGGATCTGACTATCAGGTGTTAGTGTTCCTTTCTGTGGTGCATCAGGATAGGGATTTTCCCAAATCGGCTGATTTTGATCGGCTAAGACACTTGCATCAAAATTGACCGAACTATGATCAGCGTGATCTTTTAAATATTGATAATGTGAGGCTGTTGCTGGAAAATTAGTTACGACACCATCAATTGGCAAATTAACTAACCAGTTCCATTTTTGGGGATTTTCATTCATTTCATCCCACACATAAACTTTTTGGTTGATAGTATGAAGTTGATCAATTAAAGTTGGTGTTAAAATGGAAGAAGAAACATTGACGGCATTGGAGTATTGAAAAACTTCAAAATTTAAGCGTTTCAGGCTGCCAGCAATAAAGATGCGGAAGATTTTGGGATCCAGTTTAGCCATATTTTTAATACTATCTAACGAAAACGAATGAACCATTACTCGATCTTCCATATGGTATTTTTTAATTGAATTAACTAATAATTCTTCCATATTTTTCGGATTACCATGTTTGGTTTTTTTAGTCTCAATCAAAAATTTAGTATTGGGATTATTTTGGTAGTGTTCAAAAAGTTCATCAATTGTGTAAATATTTTGACCGTTGCTCTGTTTTAATTGAGTTAGTTGGCTGGCAGGGTGCTGTGAAACAACAATATCTTGTCCTGTGACACGTTGCAAGTTACGATCATGGGAAATAATTAATTGATTATCACTGGATTCATGGACGTCAAGCTCGACCCACTGGGCCCCATCATGAAAGGCAGAGTCAATACTTTGAAAAGATTCCTCAGGTGCCTTAATTGGATCACCGCGATGACCCACAACTGTAAAACCAGTGTTAAAAATAAAAGTAATTAATAGTAATATAGTAAGCGATAGTTTTTTAGACAATATTTTGACCTCATCAGGAGTAATTATATGAATAATTATCAAATCTTGGATCTAATAGAACAAATTACCAGAAACGATAACACTAAGTATTATGAATTAGCTAATATTTTTATGAATGGTCGTGCTGAGTTGGCTGCTGAACGCGGAATGATCAAAGAAGTTGCTATTGTACAACTCAATATACCTCATTCCACGGCTGTGCAAACTTACGAAAAATATATCAATGACACGTATGAGTTTCCAGCTGAAGACTTTGATCATTGGCAAGAATGGGATAAGCCTGCTGGTAAAATCAAAACTGCTTTTGAACAAGTTTTGCAGGCTAATCACATTGGTTGAAGATATGTCAGAAAAAATCCAACTTTTACACACAAACGATTTGCATTCACATTTTGAAAATTTTCCGCAAATTAAGCGCTATTTTCAAGATCAACGACAAGCTAATCAAAAATTAGGTAATTCAACTTTAATACTGGATATCGGTGATGCAGCAGATCGTCAGCATCCCTTAACGGAAGCGACAATGGCTAGAGCTAATATTGCTTGGATGAGTGACGTGGGGTATGATGCGGTAACTATTGGTAATAGTGAGGGTTTATATTTCGCTCACCAAACTTTAGAGCAGATGTATCAAACAGCCAATTTTCCTGTTGTTTTGAGTAATTTATATGAAATGGATGGATCACTGGCTAATTTTGCCCAATCTTATAAAATTATGACAACGCCACAACATACTAAAGTGGGTTTGTTAGGATTGACGGCACCTTATACATTGACTTATCCTTTGCTAAATTGGCAAGTCAAAACCGTTGAACAGGTCTTGCCACGATTAATTAAGCTGATAAGACCGCAAGTTGATGTATTAATTTTATTATCTCATCTTGGTTTACCAGCTGATCGCCAGTTAGCGACCACTTACCCACAATTAGATGTTATTATTGGAGGACACACACACCATCTTTTGCGTAATGGAGAAGTGGTAAATGGAGTTTTATTAGCTGCTGTACAAAAATTTGGACATTATGTTGGCAAAATCGATTTGGAATTACAAAACCATCAATTAATTACCAAAAATGCTAGTACAATTGAAGTTGCTACTTTGCCTTCACAGGCTCAAGATGCACAAATGACAACTAAAGTCATGCAACAAGGCGAGAATTTGTTGAAGCAGCAAAAAATAGCAAACCTACCATTTAAGTTAACAAAAAACATGGCTTCTGACAATTCTGCTATTAAAATAACTTTACAAGCTATGAAAGAAGCCACTGGTTGTTCAGCAGCCATGGTTAGCAGTGGCTTGTTTTTGGATGATCTACCACAAGGCATTGTGACCGCTGCCGATTTGCATCGACAATTGCCTCATGCAATACATCTGATGAAAACTAAATTGCAGGGATGTGATTTTTGGCGATTCATAATGGAAGTAGAAAAAAATCGTAATTTTTTGCGTAATTTCCCTCAGAAAGGTATGGGTTTTCGCGGTAAGATCTTTGGTGAGATTGCTTTTTCTGGTGTGGAGTTTGATTCAACTAGTAATACTGTGTTTTATTTAGGTAAACCAATTGTGAAAGACCAAACTTACGAAATAGCTCTACTAGACCATTATTATTTCATTCCCTTTTTTCCAACATTACAGATTATGGGAGTCAATCAATTTGAATATCCAGATTTTTTAAGAAGTGTTTTAAGTAAATATTTAGCACGACATTTTCCATTATGAAAGGTGAGTGAATCAGATGACTAAGCCAAAATCAGATAATTTCGAGAATAAAAAGCAATCTGTTTTGAGTCGCAGTATTGAGCATGCGATTGCTGCTGCTGATAATGATAATTTTGATAATGAATCTGCGGCTGAAATTATTCAAATTAATGATCATAAAATTAAAATTAATCAAGTGGCATATACATTAGTACTGGATCATGCTGCTGGTTTTGATCGCCAGCGTTTAGCGATGCGCTATAATGATGTTTTAGATAAGTATGATTATATTGTTGGTGATTGGGGTTATGGTCAGCTACGATTGCGCGGTTTTTATGATGTTAAACGCTCGCAAGCCAAAATTGATCAAAAAATAAACACTTTGCAAGATTACTTATTGGAATACTGCAATTTTGGCTGTGCTTATTTTGTTTTAGAGCGGGATCATAAAGTTAATATGGATTCTTCAAAAAACAAAAAAACTAAGCAGTTTAATAGAAGTTCTAAAGCACCCAAAGAAGTGAAATTTAAAATTAGAAATTTAGACAAATGAGGTAACCATGAAACATTATCAAAGTTATTTGATTGACTTAGACGGTACGATTTACTTAGGTAAAGATAAAATACCAGCTGCAAGTAGTTTTATTACACAATTACAAACACAAAAAATTCCGTTTGCTTTTTTAACTAATAATTCCACTAAAACACCACAGCAAGTTGTAGCTAATTTAGCTATGAATCATGATATTAAAGTTGAACCGCAGCAAATCATCACGCCATCAGATGCGACAGCTGAATTTATTAAGCAGCAAAATGCCAAGAGTTGCTACGTGATTGGCGAACAAGGTTTAAAGACAGCAATTTATAATCAAGGCATTGAGTATAATGAGATTAATCCTGACTTTGTGGTAGTTGGATTGGATACTGACGTCACTTATCACAAGTTTGAAGTAGCAACATTAGCTATTAAACGTGGTAGTAAATTTATTGGTACAAATGCGGATACTAATTTGCCAAATGAACGTGGGCTGGTGCCTGGAGCAGGTTCTGTTATTTCAATGGTGGAGACTGCTACACAACAAAAGGCAATTTATATAGGTAAACCTGAACGTTTTATTGCTGATTACGCTTTAGAAAAATTACATTGGCAACGATCGACAACGGCTATTATTGGTGATAATTATCATACAGATATTGAGTGTGGTTTAAATGCTTCAATAGATACAATCTTAGTTTATACAGGAGTTAGCACTAAGGAGCAAGTGGCTCAATTTAAACAACAGCCAACTTATCAAATTGATAGTCTACATGAATGGTCATTATAATGAAATTTTTGCAACGTATCAGTTTTAACATATTTTTAACATTTTTTATTTTAAGTACCACTGTCATTTGGACCATTATAGGTAGTTTTGGGATATTTAAATGGGATGCTCGCTATCTGCAGCTTGATTTAATAGTACATTTGTCGCAGTCTAGAATTTGGCATAATTATCTACAAGTTATGGATTATTTATTAATCCCGAATCATAGTAGTTTAAAAATGACAGATTTTTATTCATCCTGTAATGGCTTGCAGCATTTTCATGATGTAAAAATATTATTTTTATTTGTTATTGTAATTTGGGTGATTTGCTTATTGATTTTTGTAAGCTTATTAATGTACAAAAAATTTACAATATTACTACAAATAAATAATAATTGGCTGCTGTTTCTAACAGTGATTCCCATTGTTTTAGCAGCGTGTTCATTAATTGACTTTGATAGTTTATTTGCAATTTTTCACCGCATATTATTCCACAATAGCAATTGGCTATTTGATCCACTGAAAGATCCTGTTATTAATATTTTACCTGATACTTTCTTTTGTCATTGTTTTATTTTAGCTTTCGTAATTTTTGAATTATTGGTAATTGTTTTATTGTATGTAAATCACAAAAAAAGCAGGCAATTTTAGTTGCTTGCTTTTTTTGATCTGAAAAATCCAATAATTGCTGGTAAAATAGATACAAATATTATTCCTAAAACTATCATGGAAAAATGTTCTTGCACAAATGGTAAGTTGCCAAATAGATGACCACATATTAGGCAAATAGCTACCCAAATTGATGAGCCGATAATATTATAGTGTAAGAAACGCGAATACTTTAAAGCGCCACCGCCAGCTACGAAAGGGACGAATGTTCTAACAATTGGGATAAATCTTCCTAAAGCAATTGCTTTACCTCCGTGCCGCTCAAAGAATTCTTCGGCTTGTGTTAAATACTCTGGCTTGACTAATTTATGAAACCATTTTTTATTTTGTAACCAGTGATTTAAGTGTTTGCTAATAAAGTAATTACTTGAATCTCCCAAAACAGCTGCTGTAAAAAATAAAATTGCTAAAATCCAAATATTGAGACCACTTGCAGGATTAGCAGCAAGGGCAGCTCCAGCGAATAGTAAGGAATCGCCAGGGAGAAATGGCAAGATAACTGCACCGGTCTCTATAAAAATAATTGCGAATAAAATTACGTATGACCAAGTTCCGAACTGACTAACTATTCCCGCCAAATGTTTATCGACGTTCATTACAAAATCAATTAATTGCATATTTTCTCCTTGAATTTAAAGTCTAATAACATTTTAAAGGGATTATTGCTAATAATCCAACATAAAATTAATTAAATAATGAAGAACTATGACCAAATTTAGTTTTATCAGGATACAATTCGGCAATAGCAGTGTTTACAGCGATAGGTCCTTCAGCAAATCCGAGGGCAATCAGGCGTTTTTTGCCCGGATAATAGACGACATCACCCACTGCATAAATTAATGGACGATTAGTACGCATTTGTGAATCCACCTTGATAAAGGGTCCTTTAAGATCCAGTTGCCAGCCACGCAACAGTCTAGAATCAGTTTTGATGCCATAATTTACCAGCAACTTATTTACTGTAATTTGTTTGATATCTTTGGATTTAACAGTTTGGAAAGTTACTTGGATGGAATCAGCATTAATTTCTTGAACATCTGTAATGATATTGGGGGTCAGTACTTCGATATCAGATTTTTGCAAGCTAGTAATACTAGATTCCAATGCCCGAAAAGTATCTCTACGATGTAAAAGAAAAGTTTTGTGTGCAATTTTGTTAATTGCTAGGGCCCAATCAATTGCTGTATCGCCTCCACCAGCTATTAGGACATCTTGATCTTTATAAGTGTTGAGATCTTTAACAAAATAAGCCAATTGATTCTTTTCCAATTGAGGATCATATTTAACAGCCAGTTTGCGTGGCTCAAATGGACCGTTACCGATAGCTATAATCACAGATTTTGCCCAAATATTTTCACCATTAGTTTCCAAAGAAAAATAATCTGTATTAGGGACTTTTTGGATATTTGTGACTGTAGTCTGTAATTTAGTATTATAGTGAAAATGACCCTTTGTTTGCAGTAAATTATCAATAAGCTCACGACCGCTAATTCCAAATTGACCAGCAATATCATAAATTTGTTTTTGTGCGTATAAATTAGCAGGCTGCCCACCAAGTTTAGGCATACTCTCAATTAAAATAGGATTTACAGTCCGCATTGCGGCATAATAAGCAGTGAAAATGCCCACAGGTCCCCCACCAATAATAGCTATATCATAAATTTTTTTTGACACACAATCACCTCAATAATAATTAACAATTAAAACCTCTTATATGTTAACCTTTTTGTGGAGGAAAGTAATGACAAATTTATCAATTGGTCAAGTAGTTTCAGGGGAAGTTTCTGGTATCCGGTCATATGGAGCTTTTGTCAAGTTAGATAATAGTAATAAACAAGGACTGATCCATATTTCTGAATGCAAGAATGGCTACGTAAAAGACATTTCACAATTTTTATCTTTAGGGCAGAAAGTAACAGTAATCATTTTAAACAAGGATGAATATACAGGAGAAATTAGTTTATCTTTGCGCGCTTTGCAAAAAGTTAGTTATGATGTACAACATATTAATGCTAAAAAATACTGGACTAATTATAAGCACAAAATAGGTTTTACTAGCATTGAACATGAAAAAGATAGATGGATTACAGAAATAAAAGCCAAAATAACAAAATAAAGAAAAAAGTACTTGCCAAAAGGACGAAAAGTTGATAATATATCATTTGTTGTCAGCGAGACAGACACAGGCGTTGAAAGAAACGCAAACACTTCTAAAAAAAGTTGTTGACATGTGATTGTTGAGATGATATAATATGAGAGCCGACGCAAGTCGACGAGCAACAAAGTAGACCTTTGAAAACTGAACAAAGTTTCTTTTAAGCAAAGTGCAGGGTTCACAAGAACCTGTCAATTAAGAGCAATAAAGAAGACAAGAACGCAAGTTTGAGTCTATGAGTCACAAACTAAAAATGAGAGTTTGATCCTGGCTCAGGACGAACGCTGGCGGCGTGCCTAATACATGCAAGTCGAGCGAGCTGAGCTAACGGAATACCTTCGGGTAGGAAGATAGTAAAGCGAGCGGCGGATGGGTGAGTAACACGTAGGTAACCTGCCCCAAAGCGGGGGATAACAACTGGAAACAGTTGCTAATACCGCATAAACCTTTTGGTCACATGGCTAGAAGTTGAAAGACGGTTTCGGCTGTCACTTTGGGATGGACCTGCGGTGCATTAGCTAGTTGGTAAGGTAACGGCTTACCAAGGCAATGATGCATAGCCGACCTGAGAGGGTAATCGGCCACATTGGGACTGAGACACGGCCCAAACTCCTACGGGAGGCAGCAGTAGGGAATCTTCCACAATGGACGAAAGTCTGATGGAGCAACGCCGCGTGGATGAAGAAGGTTTTCGGATCGTAAAATCCTGTTGTTGAAGAAGAACGTATTTGAGAGTAACTGCTCAGATAGTGACGGTATTCAACCAGAAAGTCACGGCTAACTACGTGCCAGCAGCCGCGGTAATACGTAGGTGGCAAGCGTTGTCCGGATTTATTGGGCGTAAAGGGAGCGCAGGCGGTTTTTTAAGTCTGAATGTGAAAGCCCTCAGCTTAACTGAGGAAGAGCATCAGAAACTGGAAGACTTGAGTGCAGAAGAGGAGAGTGGAACTCCATGTGTAGCGGTGAAATGCGTAGATATATGGAAGAACACCAGTGGCGAAGGCGGCTCTCTGGTCTGTTACTGACGCTGAGGCTCGAAAGCATGGGTAGCGAACAGGATTAGATACCCTGGTAGTCCATGCCGTAAACGATGAGTGCTAAGTGTTGGGAGGTTTCCGCCTCTCAGTGCTGCAGCTAACGCATTAAGCACTCCGCCTGGGGAGTACGACCGCAAGGTTGAAACTCAAAGGAATTGACGGGGGCCCGCACAAGCGGTGGAGCATGTGGTTTAATTCGAAGCTACGCGAAGAACCTTACCAGGTCTTGACATCTCCTGAAAGCTGTAGAGATACAGGGTTCCCTTCGGGGACAGGAAGACAGGTGGTGCATGGTTGTCGTCAGCTCGTGTCGTGAGATGTTGGGTTAAGTCCCGCAACGAGCGCAACCCTTGTTACTAGTTGCCAGCATTAAGTTGGGCACTCTAGTGAGACTGCCGGTGACAAACCGGAGGAAGGTGGGGACGACGTCAAATCATCATGCCCCTTATGACCTGGGCTACACACGTGCTACAATGGATGGTACAATGAGAAGCAAACTCGCGAGGGCAAGCAGATCTCTTAAAACCATTCTCAGTTCGGATTGCAGGCTGCAACTCGCCTGCATGAAGTTGGAATCGCTAGTAATCGCGGATCAGCATGCCGCGGTGAATACGTTCCCGGGCCTTGTACACACCGCCCGTCACACCATGAGAGTTTGTAACACCCAAAGCCGGTGGGGTAACCCTTCGGGGAGCTAGCCGTCTAAGGTGGGACAAATGATTAGGGTGAAGTCGTAACAAGGTAGCCGTAGGAGAACCTGCGGCTGGATCACCTCCTTTCTAAGGAAAATAACGGAAGCACTTTGTAGAAACTTTGTTTAGTTTTGAGAGGTCTACTCTCAGATGTAAGTTGAAGAAGATCACGTGTCGGGCCTATAGCTCAGCTGGTTAGAGCGCACGCCTGATAAGCGTGAGGTCGATGGTTCAAGTCCATTTAGGCCCATTCAATTTGTATGGGGGTTTAGCTCAGATGGGAGAGCGCCTGCTTTGCACGCAGGAGGTCATCGGTTCGATCCCGTTAACCTCCATTGACAGGAAACTGTCGATGTTAGTACTTTGAAAACTGAATATTAAGAGAAAGAAACAGAAAACACCGAGAAACTGCGAATCGAGAGATTCAAGAAGAAACGAATTATTGTTTTAGTAAGGTTAAGATGATAAGGGCGCACGGTGGATGCCTAGGTACTAGGAGCCGATGAAGGACGGAACGAACACCGAAATGCTTCGGGTAGCTGTAAGTAAGCGTAGATCCGGAGATCTCCGAATGGGGCAACCCAGCTAGAGTAAAAGCTAGTTACACCTTAACGAAAGTTAAGAGTGAGGTAAACGTGGTGAACTGAAACATCTAAGTAGCCACAGGAAGAGAAAGAAAAATCGATTTCCTGAGTAGCGGCGAGCGAAATGGAAAGAGCCCAAACCAAAGAGCATGCTTTTTGGGGTTGTAGGACTGGGACATGAGAAAGTCAAAGATAGCAGAATCAGTTGGGAAGCTGAACCAAAGATAGTGACAGTCTAGTAAGCGAAATCAGAGACACTCTACCAGGATCCTGAGTACGGCGGGGCACGTGAAACCCCGTCGGAAGCAGGGAGGACCATCTCCCAAGGCTAAATACTCCCTAGTGACCGATAGTGAACAAGTACCGTGAGGGAAAGGTGAAAAGCACCCCGGGAGGGGAGTGAAATAGATCCTGAAACCGTGTGCCTACAAGTAGTCAGAGCTCGTTAAAGAGTGATGGCGTGCCTTTTGTAGAATGAACCGGCGAGTTACGTTTGCGTGCAAGGTTAAGTTGAAAAAGACGGAGCCGAAGCGAAAGCGAGTCTGAATAGGGCGAAGAAGTACGTAGACGTAGACCCGAAACCAAGTGACCTACCCATGTCCAGGTTGAAGGTGCGGTAAAACGCACTGGAGGACCGAACCCACGTAAGTTGAAAATTGCGGGGATGAGGTGTGGGTAGCGGTGAAATTCCAAACGAACTTGGAGATAGCTGGTTCTCTCCGAAATAGCTTTAGGGCTAGCCTCGAGGAGAGGATCGTGGAGGTAGAGCACTGTTTGGACTAGGGGCCCGTCATGGGTTACTGAATTCAGATAAACTCCGAATGCCATAGATCTATACTCGGGAGTCAGACGGTGAGTGATAAGATCCATCGTCGAAAGGGAAACAGCCCAGATCACCAGTTAAGGTCCCAAAATCCATGCTAAGTGGAAAAGGATGTGGAGCTGCATAGACAACTAGGATGTTGGCTTAGAAGCAGCAATTCATTTAAAGAGTGCGTAATAGCTCACTAGTCGAGTGGCTCTGCGCCGAAAATGTACCGGGGCTAAGCATGGTACCGAAACTGTGGATGTGCACGTAAGTGTATGTGGTAGGAGAGCGTTGTAAGCACGAAGAAGCCAGATCGAGAGGACTGGTGGAGAGCTTAGAAGTGAGAATGCCGGTATGAGTAGCGCGAGATCAGTGAGAATCTGATCCACCGGAAGACTAAGGTTTCCTGGGGAAGGCTCGTCCGCCCAGGGTTAGTCGGGACCTAAGATGAGGCCGAGAGGCGTAATCGATGGATAACAGGTTGAGATTCCTGTACTAATCAGTTTTGTTTGAACAATGGAGGGACGCAGGAGATTAACGTGAGCATGCAGCTGGAAAAGCATGTCCAAGCAGTGAGTCTGGGAATGAGTCAAATGCTTATTTCTAAGGACGAGCTGTGATGGGGAGCGAAATTAAGTAGCGAAGCACGAGCGTCACACTGCCGAGAAAAGCTTCTAGTTAGAAACTGATTACCCGTACCGCAAACCGACACAGGTAGTCAAGGAGAGAATCCTAAGGTGAGCGAGAGAACTATCGTTAAGGAACTCGGCAAAATAGCCCCGTAACTTCGGAAGAAGGGGTGCTGGTGTAAAAGCCAGCCGCAGTGAAAAGGCCCAAACAACTGTTTATCAAAAACACAGGTCTCTGCAAAATCGTAAGATGACGTATAGGGGCTGACGCCTGCCCGGTGCTGGAAGGTTAAGAGGATGAGTTAGACTTCGAGTCGAAGCCCAGAATTGAAGCCCCAGTAAACGGCGGCCGTAACTATAACGGTCCTAAGGTAGCGAAATTCCTTGTCGGGTAAGTTCCGACCCGCACGAAAGGCGTAATGATTTGGGCACTGTCTCAACGATAGACTCGGTGAAATTATAATACCCGTGAAGATGCAGGTTACCCGCGACAGGACGGAAAGACCCCATGGAGCTTTACTGTAGCTTGATATTGAATTTTTGTGTAACATGTACAGGATAGGTAGGAGCCATAGAAATCGGTACGCTAGTATCGATGGAGGCAATGGTGGGATACTACCCTTGTTATATGAAAGTTCTAACCCACGCCGTTGAAGCACGGCGGGAGACAGTGTCAGGTGGGCAGTTTGACTGGGGCGGTCGCCTCCTAAACAGTAACGGAGGCGCCCAAAGGTTCCCTCAGAATGGTTGGAAATCATTCGTAGAGTGTAAAGGTAGAAGGGAGCTTGACTGCGAGACAGACAAGTCGAGCAGGGACGAAAGTCGGGCTTAATGATCCGGTGGCACCGTATGGAAGGGCCATCGCTCAACGGACAAAAGCTACCCTGGGGATAACAGGCTTATCTCCCCCAAGAGTTCACATCGACGGGGAGGTTTGGCACCTCGATGTCGGCTCATCGCATCCTGGGGCTGTAGTCGGTCCCAAGGGTTGGGCTGTTCGCCCATTAAAGCGGTACGCGAGCTGGGTTCAGAACGTCGTGAGACAGTTCGGTCCCTATCCGTCGCGGGCGTAGGAAATTTGAGAGGATCTGTCCTTAGTACGAGAGGACCGGGATGGACATACCACTGGTGTACCAGTTGTCTTGCCAAAGGCATCGCTGGGTAGCTATGTATGGAAGGGATAAACGCTGAAAGCATCTAAGTGTGAAACCCACCTCAAGATGAGATTTCCCATTCAGTAATGAAGTAAGACCCCTCAAAGAAGATGAGGTAGATAGGTTGCGCGTGGAAGTGTAGTGATATATGGAGCGGAGCAATACTAATCGGTCGAGGGCTTAACCAAGCAGTGAAGGTGAAGAATTATCTTAATATTCAGTTTTGAGAGGACTAAGGTTCTTTCAGAAGAGAAGAGAGCAAGTGTGGTGGCGATAGCGAGGAGGAAACACCTGTCGACATGCCGAACACAGAAGTTAAGCTTCTCAACGCCGAAAGTAGTTGGTGGGAAACTGCCTGCGAGGATAGGTCGTTGCCACGCTGTTTATTCCGGTTTAGCTCAGTTGGTAGAGCATCTGACTGTTAATCAGGGTGTCGTCAGTTCGAGTCTGACAACCGGAGTTTTTATTTGGAGAGTTGTCCGAGTGGCTGAAGGAGCATGATTGGAAATCATGTATACGGGCTTTTACCTGTATCAAGGGTTCAAATCCCTTACTCTCCGTTGGCTTATTAACTTATTAAGCTGACCCGTTGGTCAAGTGGTTAAGACACCGCCCTTTCACGGCGGTAACATGGGTTCAAATCCCGTACGGGTCATTTGTGGAAGATTAGCTCAGTTGGGAGAGCGTCTGCCTTACAAGCAGAGGGTCACAGGTTCGAGCCCTGTATCTTCCATTATTTATATATTAAGCTGACCCGTTGGTCAAGTGGTTAAGACACCGCCCTTTCACGGCGGTAACATGGGTTCAAATCCCGTACGGGTCATTTGTGGAAGATTAGCTCAGTTGGGAGAGCGTCTGCCTTACAAGCAGAGGGTCACAGGTTCGAGCCCTGTATCTTCCATTATTTATATAAAAGTCTAGGATTTGTTCTTAGACTTTTTTTGTTTGTAATTATTTATATTTTAAAAAGTAAATAATTACATGTATATATAGAAGCAATGTCACCTCACAAATTACGCAAGATATCTTAAGGTGCGAATTGGTTTATCGTAATGGATCACAAATTACAAGTGGATTAATTGTAGAAGCTGAGGCTTATTTGGGTGGAGAATATTCGACTGCTCATGCCTATAAAGGACATCGGAGTCTTGCTAATGAAGCATTGTATGCTGATCCAGGACCTATTATATTTATTCTCTATATGGACACCTTATGCTTAATCTGGTTACGCAAAAAAGAGATTTGCCACAAGGAATTTTATTACGTGGTTTGCAGCCAATACAATGATTTGCTTCAGTGTTAAATGATCAAAAGTAAAATGGACAATGTCATCCTAATTATATCCAATTTATAATTATCAAGTTTGAGTTTGAATTTAGTCTTTAAAATAATTAGTATACTGAAGAATATTACATAAATGATTCCAAGATTTAATGAAATGTAGTGCAATAAAAATAGAATAATAGTTAGCCCACTGACGCATAATAATGATTTGCTTCAGTGTTAAATGATCAAAAGTAAAATGGACAATGTCATCCTAATTATATCCAATTTATAATTATCAAGTTTGAGTTTGAATTTAGTCTTTAAAATAATTAGTATACTGAAGAATATTACATAAATGATTCCAAGATTTAATGAAATGTAGTGCAATAAAAATAGAATAATAGTTAGCCCACTGACGCATAATAATGATTTGCTTCAGTGTTAAATGATCAAAAGTAAAATGGACAATGTCATCCTAATTATATCCAATTTATAATTATCAAGTTTGAGTTTGAATTTAGTCTTTAAAATAATTAGTATACTGAAGAATATTACATAAATGATTCCAAGATTTAATGAAATGTAGTGCAATAAAAATAGAATAATAGTTAGCCCACTGACGCATAATAATGTTAGTAAATTCTGTTTCCAGTCGTCCACAATACTTGCCAGAAAAACAGATAAATTGATTAAGATTACGTTTATTAATAAATTAGGTGATAAAAAATGCATCAAGGTTAATATTAGCAATAGCATACTAAACCCAGGAATAGCAAAGTTGAATAAAAATTTATTATCATAATTAGAAAAAAAGCAAATAAATAGTTGGCTTAATCCTAGGATTACTAAATATAAAGGCAATGTTGATACATTTACTGAATAAGTTATGAACAAACTGGCTATTAAGTAAATAATATTGAAAAACTTATTAGCTTTAAGTGGCATAAATATTTTTACATAAATTATTACTAATAAAATAATAACAGTAACGGTTCTAAAGTTGCTGTCTAAATGTGCTGGATAAGTCTGTGTTAATGCTAATGGGTAAAAAAAGATACTTAATAATGATGTTGATGTATTTAAAATTTTCATAATGACTCCTTTATAACTATTGTAATCAATTTGAAGTTTTTTAGCTATTGGTGTAATGTTTTTGTATTAGATTTGAATAGAGGTTATATACATGTTAGAGAAAACTTTTTATAAAGAATTACTCCAAAATTCTTTTGATATTCCCATTAAAGTTACTTATTGGGATCAAAAATCAGAAATTTATGGATCTGGTGAACCGCAAATTCACATTACATTTAATGAAGCTATTCCTATTAAAAAAATTATGGAAAATGCTTCGATTGCCTTAGGCGAAGCTTATATGGACAAAAAAATTGAAATTGAAGGTAGTATCGAAGACTTGATTGTTTCTGCTTATCGAAGCAAAGAAAGTTTTTTGTACAATAAAAAGTTCAAAAAGTGGATGCCAAGCCACAAACATAGCGAAAAAAATAATCAAGATTACGTGCAAAATCATTATGATATTGGTAATGACTTTTATAAGTTGTGGTTGGATGACACTATGACTTATTCTTGTGCATACTTTGAGAATGATGATGATGATTTAAAAACAGCACAACTCAATAAAGTACATCATATTTTGAAAAAGTTAGACCCTAAACCAGGTAAGACTTTATTAGATATTGGCTGTGGTTGGGGAACACTTATGTTGACTGCAGTGCAAGAATATGGTCTTAAAGTTACAGGAATCACTTTGAGTGAAGAGCAATATCGCTATGTAACTAAGCAAATTGCTGAATTAGGTTTACAAGAGCAAGCTGAGGTGATTTTAACCGACTACCGAGAATTAAAGGGACGTCATTGGGATTATATTGTTTCAGTCGGAATGTTTGAACATGTTGGTAAAGAAAATTTGCCGGGTTATTTTGCGGATATTCAAGATTTCTTGAATAACGGTGGAACAGCATTAATTCATGGTATTACACGCCAAGGCGAAGGCGCTTCTAATGGCTGGATTGATAAATGGATCTTCCCAGGTGGTTATATCCCAGGATTGAGTGAAAATGTGACCAATATTATAGCTAGTGGTTTACAAATTAGTGATATTGAGATGTTACGACGTCATTATCAATTAACATTAGAACATTGGGAACGTAATTTTAAAAATCATTTACCAGAAATTAAAGAAATGTTTGATGAACGCTTTATCCGTATGTGGGATTTATATTTGCAGGCTTGTGCGGCATCATTTGCCTCCGGTAATATTGATGTGATTCAATTTTTAATCACTAAAGGCGCTTCCGGAACCAACTTACCAATGACGCGTGACTACATTTACAAATAATAAACGAAAACCCTTATCAGAAAGTATTTAGTTATCTAAATAACTGTGCTACTATAACTTAGTTAACTAAATTTCTGATGGGGCTATTTAGCTTACCTGTAACCTACTAAGGGGGAAATAAATTGAATAAAGAAAAACATTTTTTTACGTCAGAATCAGTTTCAGAAGGACATCCTGATAAAATAGCAGATCAGATTAGTGACGCTGTTTTGGATGCTATTTTAGCAAAGGATCCTGATGCACGTGTTGCTTGTGAAACGACTGTGACGACTGGATTAGTATTAATTGCTGGTGAAGTAACAACCAGTGCATACGTGGATATTCAAAGTATTGTGCGCCAAAAAATTAGAGAAATTGGTTATACCAGCTCTGATTATGGATTTGATGCAGATACTTGCGCGGTAATCGTTGCTTTGGATCAACAATCACCTGATATTGCACAAGGTGTTGATGATGCTTTAGAAAAACGAGAAAAAGCTGATGCCAATGATCCATTGGATCAGATTGGCGCTGGTGATCAAGGATTAATGTTTGGTTATGCTACGGATGAAACACCTGAATATATGCCTTTACCAATCATTTTGGCACATAAATTAACTTATCAAATTACTCAGTTGCGCAAAAATAATGAATTGACTTATTTGCGTCCAGATTCTAAGGCACAAGTAACAGTTCAATATAATGATAATTGGCAACCTTTACGGGTAGATACAGTTGTTTTAAGTACCCAACATGATCCTGATGTAACTTTAGAACAATTGAAACGTGATGTTACTGATAAGATAATTAAAAAAGTGATCCCAGAAGAATTATTAGATGATGAAACTAAAATTTTCATTAATCCGACGGGACGTTTTGTTTTAGGCGGACCTAGCAGTGATACTGGATTGACTGGACGTAAGATAATTGTCGATACTTATGGTGGTTTTGCCCATCATGGTGGTGGTGCTTTTTCTGGTAAAGATGCTACTAAAGTTGATCGTTCAGCTAGTTATGCAGCTCGTTATGTTGCGAAAAATTTAGTAGCGGCAGGTATTGCTAAACAAGTAGAGTTGCAACTAGCTTATGCGATTGGTGTGGCTCGTCCAGTTTCGATTACTGTTAATACTTTTAATACTAGTTCCTATAGTAATGAAGAAATTGTAGCTGCTGTTAGAAAAGTTTTTGATTTACGTCCTGCTGGGATTATTCAAATGCTGGACTTGAAACGCCCAATTTATCAAAAAACTGCTGCTTACGGGCATTTTGGGCGGACTGATGTGCAATTGCCTTGGGAACAAATAGATAAAGTTCAGGCCTTAAAAGTAGCTATTCAAAACTAAGATATTGAGAAAAAACATGAAAAAACAAACAAACGTCAAGTTGGTTACAATTGCGGTTTTTATTGCAACTTTCATGACAGCCATTGAAGGAACGATTGTTTCAACAGCAATGCCGACAATTATTGGCGACCTTCATGGTTTGAAAATAATGAATTGGGTCTTTTCTGTTTATTTATTAATGACTGCAGTAACGACACCGATTTATGGTAAATTATCAGATCGTTATGGCCGTAAAAAATTGCTGAACATTGGGTTAGTAGTTTTTGTAATTGGATCGTTACTTTGTGGTATTTCACAATCGATGCCGCAGTTAATTGGAGCTCGTATTATTCAAGGATTAGGTGCTGGTGCGATTCAGCCTTTGACTTACACCGTTTTAGCTGACATTTATCCGCTAGAAAAACGTGCTAGCATGATAGGACTCAATGGTTCTTCTTGGGGTATTGCTTCAATTGTGGCGCCATTATTGGGTGGTTTTATTGTGGAACAATTATCTTGGCATTGGATTTTTGCTATTAATATTCCTGTTGGTATTATAACAATTGTTTTGCTTCAATTTTTCTTACATGAAGACATTAAAACGCAAACAAGTACTATTGATTTTAAAGGTATCACTTTATTGACAAGTGCATTAGTATTATTAATGCTCACTTTGCAGAGTTTAAGTAATTTAAAACAATGGTTTTTCAGTTTGGTAATGTTAGCTGTGGCAGCCATGCTTTTTGGTTTCTTTATTCATGTGGAGCGTCATCAATCAGATCCTGTCTTACCGTTGCAACTATTTAAAAATCGCACTTTTGTGATCCAAAATATTGCTGTTTTATTAGTTTCTGGTTTCTTAATTGGTTTTGAGACATATTTGCCGATTTGGATGCAAAGTGTACTAGGGCTAAACCCAACAATGGGTGGTTTTGCTGTAACACCTAGTTCTGTTATTTGGCTAGTGGGATCATTTGTTTCCGGTAAAATGATTGCAAAATATCCGCCACATAAAATTACTTTGTTTGCTTTGAGCTTTTTATTGGTTGGCTGTGTCGCTTATTTATTTTTACCATTTCAGACCCCTTTTTACATTTTCTTGTTGATTTCTGGGGTATACGGTTTGGGATTTGGTTTATCAATTACAACGTCAACTGTCACTTCCCAAAGTATTGTACCTGCTGACCAAGTAGGAACGGCTACTAGTTTTAATACGTTAGCGCGTAGTTTAGGCCAAACTTTAATGGTTTCATTATTTGGTATTGTCTTTAATTTACGTATGGCTAAGTGCGTTCAAGATAATTCTGGTTTAACTTTTAAGATGTTGGATCAAATGATCAATCCTTCAACAGCTGCGGGAATATCTGCAAAATATTTGCGTGTGGCGCGTCAAGTTGTCTTTGGTGGCTTACATTGGATATATATCGTGGGATTAATTGTTTTGATTTTGGCTTTAATAATTACTTTCTTCGATACTAAGAGTGATTATACTTTACGCGATTACCAAAAAAGTAATAAAACAGTAGAATATTAGCACTGGCTAGAAGACTTCCAGCAACGACATCAGACAAATAATGAACGTGCAGTAGCGGGCGACTTATAAAAATTAAGCAAAAAAAGATACTATTCAAGCAAAAAAATAGTTTTTTATGGGTAATTTGACTATAGATCAAACAAATTGCTAGTGCAAAACTTGCTGTAGCCATAGCGTGTCCACTAGGAAAACTAAATCCGCTGGCTGCAGTTAAATGTTCAATATTAGGACGGGGACGCTGAATGTTGAATTTTAAAACTTGATTTAGCAGATTGTTGCCCAGTACGCTGCACAATAAAAAGATTCTTTGTTGGTTGTTTTTTAAAAAAAGTAGCATAATAACCGTTAGACAATTAATGGTTTTGGGAGCACCTAGTACGGTAATAGTAGCAAATAATTTTGTATAGTGATGGCTGACATTGTTTAGGACGTTGAAAGTTTGTTGATCAATATGGTTAACAAATAGATTGTTAGTTACTATTAAGAAAGTTAATATAATAAAAAATATATATAGTACAAAACTTAGATATAGATAATTTTTTTTCATAAGAATAAGCACTCCTGAAATATTTGTTGTTTTTATTTTAGTATAATTTTGGATCATTATTTAATATTGGAAGCTGGAGATTAACTTACATGATTTTAAAAGCAAATAAATATCAAAAAATATTGATGTTAATGTTAATTAGTGGGGGATCAGTTGGAAGTTTGCATCATCACGAGCAAGTCGTTTACGCTACAACTAATAATCCGTTGACAATTCAAGTCAGCGATGTAGCTGACCAGCAAAATACGATTACGTCTAATGGTTATGGTGACACTGTTTTTCTGAATTACTTGGGACTATCAGCGCAAAAATTAGCCAATAATAATGATGTCTATGCTTCCGTAATGATAGCGCAAGCATTGTTAGAAAGTGGTTGGGGAACTAGCTCTTTAGCGCAAGCACCTAATTATAATTTATTCGGTGTGAAAGGAACATATCAGGAAGATAGTGTTGATATGTCGACGCAAGAAGATGATGGTTCCGGCAATTTATATACTATTCAATCCAATTTTCGTAAATATCCTTCATACAAAGAATCACTAGAAGATTATGTGCGTGTCATTCGTGATAATAAGATATATAAAGATGCTTGGAAGAGTAATGCTGCTTCTTATAAAGATGCCACCAAGTGTTTAACAGGTAAGTATGCTACAGATACATCTTATGATCAAAAGTTAAATAGCTTAATTGAAAAGTATGATTTGACCAGATTTGATCAGCCATTAGATTGGAACCAGCAAACAAGTAGCAATGATATCATAGTTAATAATATTAATTTTGCTACTAAAACTTTGAATAATCCAATTAATCTAAAAGGATCTTATGGTGATCAACAAGCTCCGATAATTGTTTTAAATAATTATCAAAAGAATGATGAATCTGAGGATACTGCATCATCAGTCAATAATTCTTTGGATGATGTGATCGGTTATAACGAAGAGTTAACACAGCCACCAGTTGCCAAAAATAGTTCATCCATGAAAGATAAAGCTTATTTTAGTGCAAAGCCAAAATCTGACCCAGTACAAAATAATGATGACTATAATTCACAATCAACTATTACTGTAACTAGAGATAATAATCAATAATTGTATTGCAATTGGATATCTTGTTTTTTATAATAGCGTTATATTGTTAAGTTTATGTGTAGAAAAGTAGTAACTTTAATTTTTCTTTTTCAGAGAGTGGAAGTTTGGTGTGATTCCACAAGAAAATTTTGGTGAACTTGTTTCTATTGGTCTGATGTTAGTTCTCAGTCATTATCGGGGTATCGTTAACTACAACAAGTGTTATGATTTATTTCATAAAACTTAGGTGGTACCGCGGTTATTCGTCCTATTGCATTATGCAATAGGACTTTTTTGTAGGAGGAAATTTATGAGTTATAATCACAAAACCATTGAAAAAAAATGGCAGAAATATTGGGCAGACAATAAAACTTTTAAAACTACTGAGGATGAAAATAAAGAAAATTTTTATGCTTTAGATATGTTTCCTTATCCATCTGGTAAAGGATTACATGTCGGACATCCAGAAGGCTATACGGCAACTGATATTGTTGCTCGCTTTAAAAGGATGCAGGGGCGTAATGTTTTACACCCAATGGGTTGGGATGCTTTTGGATTACCTGCAGAACAGTATGCTATTAAAACCGGACACAATCCCAAAGATTTTACACAAGAAAATATTAATACGTTTAAACGTCAAATTAATTCACTAGGCTTTTCTTATGATTGGGAGCGTGAAGTTAATACTACTGATCCAAACTATTACAAATGGACGCAATGGATTTTTGAGCAACTGTATAAAAAAGGTTTGGCTTATGAAGCCGAAATTCCGGTTAACTGGAGTCCTGATTTAGGAACAGTCGTTGCTAATGAAGAAATTGTAGATGGCAAAACTGAACGTGGTGGTTTTCCCGTTTACCGCAAACCTATGAAACAGTGGATGCTAAAAATCACGGCATATGCAGATCGGTTAATTGATGATTTGGAATTAGTAGATTGGCCTGAAAATATCAAAGAGATGCAACGCAATTGGATTGGTCGCTCTGAAGGCGCTGAAATTAATTTTAAAGTGGCAGATACTGCTTTAGATTTTCAAGTATTTACTACACGTCCAGATACTTTGTTCGGTGCTAGCTATATTGTGATGGCACCTGAATTACCGCTAGTTGATGAAATCACAACAGCTGATCAAAAGAAGGCAGTGGTAAGTTATCAAAAGCAAGCAGCTCAAAAGAGTGATTTAGATCGGACAGATCTTAATCATGAAAAAACTGGCGCTTTTACTGGTGCTTTTGCGATCAATCCAGTTAATGGTGAGCATCTACCCATTTGGATTTCAGATTATGTTTTGGCTAGCTATGGGACTGGGGCTATCATGGCAGTACCGGCGCACGACCAAAGAGATTACGATTTTGCCAAGGAATTTGGTTTGCGAATTACACCAGTAATTAACGGTGGTGATGTTACTCAAAAAGCCTACGTCGGTGATGGTGAACATATTAATTCAGATTTTTTAAATGGTTTAGATAAAAATGCAGCTATAGAAAAAATGCTTACTTGGCTGACTGATAATAAAGTAGGAACTAAAAAAGTGAATTATCGGTTGCGCGATTGGGTGTTCTCTCGTCAACGTTATTGGGGCGAACCAATTCCTTTAATTCATTGGGAAGATGGAACTACTAGTTTGGTGCCAGAAGATCAATTGCCGTTACGTTTGCCAGAAGAGGCAGACATTAAGCCTTCTGGTACGATTGAAAGTCCGCTAGCTAATTTGACAGACTGGGTCAACGTTGTTGATGAAAATGGTCGTAAGGGTCGAAGAGAAACTAATACAATGCCGCAGTGGGCAGGTAGTTCTTGGTATTATCTTCGTTATATTGATCCTAACAATGACCACGCTATTGCTGATTATGACAAATTGAAAAAATGGTTGCCAGTAGATTTGTATATTGGTGGTGCTGAACATGCAGTATTGCATTTACTGTATGCACGTTTTTGGCATAAAGTACTGTATGATTTGGGTGTTGTGCCAACACGTGAACCTTTCCAAAAATTGTATAATCAAGGCATGATTTTAGGCGGCAATCATGAGAAAATGTCTAAATCTAAAGGTAATGTAGTTAACCCAGACGATGTTGTAGAAGAGTACGGTGCGGATACTTTGCGTCTTTATGAGATGTTTATGGGGCCATTAGATGCTTCCATTTCTTGGAGTGAAGATGGTTTGGCGGGTTCTTATCGCTTTTTGGAACGTGTTTGGCGACTATATGTGAACAATGATGACGACAACTCATTACGTGCAGATTTTATTACGCCACAAGCTAATGATGATTTGAAGCAAATTTATAGTGAAACTGTTAAGACTGTTACTGATCATTTTGAAAAGTTGCAATTTAATACGGCAATCTCGCAATTAATGACATTTGTGAATGCTGTGCAAAAAAGTACAACGTTCCCCAAAGAATATGCAACTGGTTTCATTAAATTGTTAGCCCCGATTGCGCCACATATTTCCGAGGAAATATGGCAAAAATTAGGTAATTCCCAATCAATAACTTATGCTAAATGGCCGACTTATAATCAGGCAGATTTAGTTAATGATGAAGCAGAAATAATTTTGCAAGTTAATGGTAAATTACGTAATAAAATTGTTGTTCCTTTGAACACTACTAAAGACGATTTAGAAAAATTAGCATTAGCTGATGTTAAAGTGCAGTCTTTCATAGCTGACAAAGACATTAAAAAAGTTATTGTAGTGCCTAATAAAATTGTTAATTTTGTGGTAAAATAATTGCTTCTAAATGATTAGAGAGGTCTTAATTAATGGCTAGTGACATCGAAGAAAAAACTACTAGTGATTTGGCTGATCAAGGTAAGGCTGATTTAATCAAAGGTTCAGCTTGGATGACAGCTGGTAGTATCTTTTCTCGCATTTTGGGTGCAATTTATATTATTCCGTGGAACATGTGGTTTGGTAGTGTTTTTACTGCTACTTTAGCTAATTCTCTGTTTTCTAAGGGATATAATATTTATAGTTTCTTTTTGATTATTTCGACAGCCGGAATTCCTGGTGCCATTTCAAAGCAAATTGCGCATTATAATGCGCTAAATGAGTATCAGGCTGGTAATCAACTGTTTCGCCAAGGTTTAAAAATTATGGCATTGATGGGCATTGTAACAGCTGCTGTAATGTATTTTGGGGCTTCTTTTATTGCTAATATATTTGCTGGAGGCAACAAACAGGCTATTCCAGTTTTACAAGCATTATCATTTGCCCTGTTAATTATTCCTACAATGAGTCTGGTACGTGGTTATTTTCAAGGTTATTCCCAAATGGCTCCTTCAGCAATTTCCCAGTTTATTGAACAAGTAGCACGTGTTATTTATATGCTTGTAGCAACTTATTGGATTATGAAAGTGCAAAAAGGCAGCTATGTTAGTGCGGTAACTCAATCGACCTTTGCGGCTTTTATCGGGGCAATTTTTGGATTAGGAATTTTGGTTTATTTTTTAGTTAAGCAATTACCTAAATTACGTAAATTATCGCAAAATAGTAAGCAAGAAATTGATATTGATAATAAGAATTTCTTTTTGGAAATTATGCATCAGGCTTTGCCTTTTATTATCTTGGATTCAGGGATTGTTTTATTTCAGATTTTTGACCAAGCGACGTTTAATTCTATGATGAGTTCTTTTCAACGTTTGGGGAAAGATACTTTAGATTACATGTACGCTTTGTTTGGTTTTAATGCCAATAAATTAATTATGATCGTTGTTTCTTTGGCTACAGCGATGGCAGTTACAGCAGTTCCATTATTGTCGGCTGCTTATTCAAGACATGATCGTACCGAAGTAAAAGGGCATATTGGTAGCACGTTGCAGTTATTTTTCTTAGTAATGCTGCCAGCTTCCTTAGGAATGTATGCTGTTGCTAAACCGCTTTATATTTTATTTTATCGATATGATAGTTTAGGAATTTATATTTTACAGTTTAGTGCGATAGTTGCAATTGTTTTGGGCTTATTTACGGTCTTAGCAGCTGTTTTGCAAGGACTATATCAAAATAAAGTTGCGATTAAATGTTTTGTAATTGGTTTTATAGTTAAAATGATTGTGCAATACCCGATGATTTTGCTGTTTAGCATGTTTGGACCATTAATGGCTACAATGGTAGGTATGACAGTTACTTGTTGGTTTATGTTGCGCCATTTGCGAGTGCGCTTTAAGTTTAATATACAGCAAACTTTATATCGAGTATGCTTGATATTTTTAATTTCAGTGTTAATGCTGGTCATTATTAGTGTGATCAATTTGATTTGCTACCATTGGCTGGCAAACACTAATCGTATTGCAGCACTTTGTTTATTGATAGTGGAAGTCATTATTGGTGTGGGTGTGTACCTGTATTTAATTTTGAAAACTAGACTAGCAGAAAAAATAGTTGGTTCAAGGTTGGCACGTTTACGTCAAAAATTACGTATTAGTTAATCAATATTACAAACACTTCTTGATATATTATATATTAGGAAGTGTTTTTTGTTATTTAAACCTTCTTCAATTGAGTACAACAAAAAGCCTTAAAATGATGTTTTAAGGCTTAATGATATATAATATGCCGTTGACAGGAGTCGAACCTGCACATGGAAACCCATACAGCGACCTGAACGCTGCGCGTCTGCCAATTCCGCCACAACGGCCTCACAATCAGATATTATATCAAATTTTAGACTAATTGTAACTAGGAGTAACCAAATATGAAACAAATAAATTCAACAATTTTACAAGTAATCAAAAAAAGGCCACGAAATTCTTATAAGGGCACTTTCGGTAAGGTGCTTCTGGTTGCAGGTGACGCACAATATGGCGGAGCGGCACTTATGGCCAGTGGAGCAAGTGTCTATGCTGGAGCAGGTCTGGTGACTTTGGCAACCGATCCGAGTAATTTTACTAGTTTGCGTAGCAATTTTCCTGAGGTCATGACACAAAAATTAAGCGATCATAAAAAGATACTGGATTTAGCTGTCACAGTTGATGTTATTGCTATTGGTCCGGGATTAGCGATTTCCGCAACTAATGAAGTATTAATTAAGCAATTGTTACAACTAGCAAATTCTAGGCAAACCATTATTTTGGATGCTAGTGCGTTCACCTTATTACAAAAGCAAAAGCAAGTGCTAAAAACGGCAGCAGCTAATTTAGTTCTAACGCCCCATGTGGTGGAATGGCAGCGTTTATCCGATTTAGATATTGCTCAGCAAACGCATACTAATAATTTAGCAATACTCCAACAATTAACCCCACCGCAAACTTTTTTATTCCTTAAAGGAGCACCAAGTCATTTGTATGATAATCGTCAACAAACTGTAGTTCAAAATACTAAAGGAACCCCCGCTATGGCAACTGGTGGCATGGGCGATACTTTGACAGGGATCATTGCCGGATTTGTTGCACAATTTGGTTTTAGTGCATCAATTGTGGCCTCTGCTGTTTTTACTCACAGTTATTTGGCTGAAGAACTAGCACAAGATAGATATGTAGTCTTGCCTTCGATGATTATTCAGCATTTACCGCAGTTTATGAAACGCTGGGAAAACTGAAATATTCTTAAATAAGTTATTTTTGAATGCTGGTACTCTACTATAAAGAAATTTTCAAATAAAATATTCCAGATAATTGAATTAAACTTATTAAATTGTATATTTTATTATTAATGATCAGTTGCTTTTGCCATAAATTAAAGCATATAATAAATTAAGTTGGGTCATGCATGAAATTTATATGTTGAATGGTCCAAAATTAATTTGGGGGTTTTATTTATGAAGAATCTATCTGATCAGGAACTAAAACAAATCAATGGTGGAGCAACGGTGTCTAATTTTAATTTGTTTTGTGGAAGCAATGGTAGTGTTCTAGGTTGGATCTACAATCATTTAAAAGGTTAATAAACCATGATAATTGTCAATATGTGGTTTGATTGGCTAGAAGATTCATCCTTGATTTATTTAATTTTAATTTTGGAACATTTTTTAGCTTATGATCATCAAAAAAGATATTTTGTTACAGATATTTTGGCTGCATTAGGATGGGGCTTGATAGGAAATCTTATTGGTGATAGCTACATTGTTATTTGGCTAATTGTGACAATGATTTTAAAAATGATTAAAAGCAGGTCATTTAAATTAGACCATTACTATGGTCTTATAAAAATTTTTAGTATTGCAATTGTACTGTCATTTGAAATTTTGGAACAGATTATATATTTGGTTTTCTATAATACAATTGATAATTTAACTGTTGATTTGATAGTATTTTTGGCAATTAAATTTGTTTTATTGTTTGTTTTTATTTTTATTATTTATAGCTTTTTTAGTAAAATGACTGATTTTATTAGGCAAATTGTTTTTTTGAAAATAGATAAACAGTTGTTCTGGTTTTCATTTGTTTTATTCATTCTTTGGGAAGCTGCGATTGTGTTTTTACAAATAAAAAAATTGATGGTGCAGTCAATTTTTATTGTTTTCTATTTATATTTGCTCTTTATAATCTTTTCTTTTTTCATGTCGCGTTTATACATCAGATCTTATCTGGCTAACGCCGAAGCAACACAAAAGTTAAAACAAGACAAAGAATTGCGCCAATATTTGAAGGTTATTGAAAGTGAATATGATGAGATGCGGCGTTTTAAACATGATTATCAAAATATTTTGTTATCACTAGATGGTTTTGTAAAAGAGCAGCATTCGCCACAATTTGATAAGTACTATCAAGAATTGCTAAAACAGCAGCCTGTTAAGCAAGATTTGCGTCAGTCAACCATTGCAAACATTGATTATTTGCAAAATGATCCGATCCGCGGATTAATTATTCAAAAATTTTTGTTAGCTAAGGAAGCTAATATTTCTTTAGATGTAGAATTGACGCAACCAATTTTTATTAAAGCCAATAACATCTTGGCGATTGTTCGCATTATAGGTATTTTATTAGATAATGCACTGGAACAAGTGCAGCAAATTGGTGCTAAAATATTTCGATGTGCATTTAATGCTGATGGTGATACTGCGACAATTATTATTGATAATCAATGTAAGCCATTGGATAATGTTAATCAGCTATTCCGTTCAGGGTATACGACTAAGGATAAACATGAGGGCCTGGGCTTGGGTAATGTTAGAGAATTAATTAGTAAGGAATCTAATTTATTGTTAAACACGCATATTATTGGTGACCACTTGCGTATTAGTTTGACAATAATCAATTAACCTGCAATGTTAACAAGTTAAATAGTGACCGGACTACTTTTGTAGTCTGGTTTTTTATTGTTAGTCACAAAAAAACATCAAGCAACTAGCTTGATGTTTAATATTGATTGGGTATGTAGGGCTCGAACCTACAAATTACGGATTCAGAGTCCGTTGCCTTACCAATTTGGCGAATACCCAGTGGACATAGCATTTCAAACGACAAGTAAAATGATATACAATAATGGTGAAGCTGTCAAGACTAATAATAAAATTTGCTTCTAAAACTGCTTATCACTACAATTGAAGTAAATTATGATGTGAGGGATTTGCATGGATGAATTTACTAAGATGATTTCTGGTGATTGGTATTTAGCTTCAGGCAACAAAAAATTAGCTAAAAAATGGTTACACGCTAAAAAATTATGTGAACAATTGAATCAAACTTCGCTTATAGAAGAAGAACAACGACAACATATTTTAGAAGAATTATTACAACAAAATCTTATTGATACAACTATACTGGGACCTTTTATGGTCGATTATGGCGTCAATATTACAATTGGTGCGCATTGCTTCGTGAATCATAATTGTTATTTTATGGATGATGGTTTGATCACGATTGGAGATAATGTTTTATTTGGTCCGCAAGTCACTTTGGCGACACCGGAGCATCCTTTAACTAGTGCTGCACGCAATCTAAAAATCGAAACAGGCAAACCAATTACAATCGGTGACAATTGCTGGTTTGGGGCTAATGTCACTGTTTTATCAGGTGTTAGTATTGGTAGTGGTTGTGTTATTGGTGCTGGTGCGGTAGTGGTACATGATTTACCAGATAATTCTTTGGCTTATGGTGTCCCAGCAGTTGTACAGCGGCAAATTGATCAGCAAAGTGAACAAGATTTGGTTGATGAGTTTGAATAATAGGAGGTGGATAAAAAATGAGTAATAACCACAGAACTAGTTCTTGTACGAGTATTTTAATTGGTAAAAAAGCTACGATTGACGGTTCTATTATCATTGGACGCAATGAAGATGCCAGTGCATCATTGCCCAAGCATTTTATTGTCCATTCACGGAAAGAATATAAAGAAAATCCATGTTTTATTTCGAAAGTCAATCAATTTCGACTAACATTACCCAAAATACGCTATAAATATACTGCTACACCGGAATGGACAGACAAAGAGGGAAAGTTTGAGGAAAGTGGCTTTAATGAATTTGGTGTGGCAATGAGCGCTACAGAAAGTACTTACACAAATGCCACGGCACTAGGGGCAGATCCTTTAGTAGCTGAGGGAATTGGCGAAGAAGCAATGGTAACTTGTGTTTTGCCATATGTTAAGACTGCTCGCGCCGCGATTGAGCGCCTAGGATCCATTGTAGAAAAATATGGAACTTGTGAGTCAAATGGTGTCTTGTTCGCTGATGTCAAAGAAGCTTGGTATATGGAAATTGTTTGCGGGCATCAATGGTTAGCTCAACGTATTCCGGACGATTGTTATGCGGTTATTGCCAATCAAGTTGCTATTCAAGAAGTGGATTTTGAAGATAATTATAATTTTATGTTTAAAGATGATTTAAAAGAATTCGTGATTGATAATCAGCTCAATCCACAACCGGATCATTTTAATTTTCGCTTGATTTTTGGGACGCGCGGTGATTTTGACGAACATTATAATACGCCACGTGTTTGGTGGGGACAACAACAATTTTCTGATTTTGATAAAGAAGTTCAGCCAACTAGTGAAGATTTGCCATTTTACTTGCGTCCACAACGTAAATTAAGTATCGATGATGCCAAAATGTATTTGAGTTCACATTACCAACAAACACCTTATGATTTATTAAATCCTAAAGCACAACATCATGATTTTCGTCCGATTAGTTTAGCTAAAACGCAAGAATCCCATTTACTGCAAATTAGAAATTTTGATAATCAAGCAATAGCTTGTTTACATTGGTTAGCATTGGGCGTGACTGCTCAAAGTGTTTATGTGCCGTTTTATTTAGGCATGAAACAAACGCCGGTGTTTTATCGAAAAGGTAAGTTGCCAGCAGATTTTGATTCAGCTTATTGGTTATATAAATTAGTAGGTGTTTTAGTAGATGCGCATTATCCTGAATTAGGATCTATGCTGCACGATTATCAGAAAAAAATTAACGTACACCTAAACCAACAAGTGCGCCAAATTGATCAGCAAGCTCTCGAATATAGTGATCAGGCGATGTTGACAGACTTTTTGACACAACAATCGGCGCAAATGGCTGATTATGCTGCGGAGCAATATCGACAATTAGCAGCCAAGTTATTGACTAAAGCTACAGAACTATCACCTTTAAATTTTAAAACTGATCTGAATTTGTAAAAAAATGCTCTAGATTATTAATTAATCTAGAGCATTTTAGTTATATAAGTGGATGTTTACTGGTGAGTTGTAAAACTTGTTCTTTAATTTTGCTTAATTGTCGCGGATTATTATAGTTCTTAAAAGCTGCAATGATTAGTTCAGCAGTTTGTTGACTGTCATTTTCCAAGAAACCACGGCTTGTAATTGCAGGTGTCCCTAAGCGCAGCCCGGAAGTTTGTGAAGGAGGAAGGGGATCATTGGGGATTGCTTCCTTATTGGTTGTGATGTGCAAGATATCCAACAAGTCTTGGGCTTGGGCGCCATTGAGTGGTGTTTGGCTCAAATCTAAAGTCATGAGGTGATTGTCAGTACCACCTGTTAGAACGTTTAAATTATTTTCTTGGTTAAAGACAGCTGCCATTGCCTGCGCGTTTGTAATGACTTGTTGCATATAGGTTGTAAATTCGGGTTGCAAAGCTTCGTACAAGGCAACAGCCTTAGCTGCAATAACATGTTCTAGTGGACCACCTTGTGTACCGGGAAAAACAGCACTGTTAATTTTTTTGGCATATTTCTGGTCTGCTAAAATCATTCCTCCACGCGGGCCACGCAAAGTTTTGTGTGTCGTGGTGGTTACGATATCAGCAATACCAACCGGGCTAGGATGTAAATCAGTTGCTACTAAACCAGCGATGTGTGCCATATCAACCATTAATTTAGCATTGACACTATCGGCAATTTGGCGAAATTTGCGAAAATCAATTTGTCGGCTATAAGCAGAAGCTCCAGCGACAATTAACTGTGGTCGCACTTGTATTGCTAATTGGGCAATCGCTTCATAATCAAGGAAGCCTTGATTATCTACGCCATAAGCGTGAAATTCATAAGTTTTACCGGAAAAATTAACGGCTGAACCGTGCGTTAAATGACCGCCGGCATCCAAGTTCATGCCTAGAACACGATCACCAGGCTTAATTAAAGCACGATAAGCTGCTTCATTAGCTTGTGATCCGGAATGAGGCTGCACATTAACGTATGATGCGTGAAATAATTCCTTGGCACGGTCAATGGCTAATTGTTCAATTACATCAATATATTGGGTGCCACCGTAATATCTTTTTCCAGGGTAACCTTCAGCATATTTATTAGTTAGAATGGATCCTTGAGCATTTAAGACGCCTTGGGAAACAATATTTTCTGAAGCAATTAATTCAATATTTTGTTTTTGACGCTGATTTTCTGCGGCGATTGCTTGCCATAATTGTGGATCTTGTTGTTGATAATCCATCATAACACTCCCTTGTTAAGCTGATTTTATTATTATATATGGTCAATAAAAAAATAGAAACTAAAGATTAATTACAAGCCAAATTATGTGCATACTTTCACTTTGATGTTCTATAATGAGCATGCAGGTCATGAAAAGCTTTAACTATCCAATTATTTGAACTAATATTAACCTCAAAAACTTCAAAAATATTTTTTCCCCGATGACCTGATTAAAAAGCAGCTTTTCTATTTGGAAAAGCTGCTTTTAAAAACTTATTGTTGTACATATTAGAAAACAATAACATCTATCATTTTGTTGGTAGCTTTTTATTGCTTTTGAAATTTAAATTTAGACCAAGGTTTGATGAAATCTAAGAGCATTAATTCTTGTGAATTAATGTGGGCTACTTTATTTTTGCGGGGATCTTGATGAGGTTGTAAGACAATTTGTAATTCATTTTTGTAGACTTTAAAATCGTCATTACCGATGATTACATCACCGCGTTCAAAGACTATATCATTATCATGTGGCGGATTAGTTTGAGAACGATAAGTGACGCGCGGCATAGTCGATCGAATGACTTGCGTATTAACATCACCACGCCTAAAATGTTGCGGTTTGAATAAAATGGTTTTTTCAATTGGGTTGATATTAGGCAATAATTGCAAATTAAATTCAATTTGATATTTATTGAGTTGCGCTAATTTTGCGAGTTCAGTTTCACTAGCATAAGCATTACCAATAATGACATCATCAATTAATTCACTGGCAAAAAGATGTTTCGCTTGCACAGAAATTGGTAAGTAACGATCAGCTTCTAGAGTAGGTAAACCATCGTTAATTTTCCATGGTCCCATTTGAGCGACATTACTAGAAACAAAGGCTGCTGTGTGCAAACCATATTTCTTGAAGCGCCGGTTACAAGCCATAAAGTAATCGAATGGCAATCCAGTCCCCTTTTGTGGATAAAAATTATGACAACCATAAAGAAACGGTTTATTAGCTTGGTAGCTAATAATATTGTCCAAATAAGCAACATTATTGCTTTGGTTTAATTCAATAATTAAGTTATAAGGATTATACGTAAGCATAGCTTCTGTTGCTCCGTCAAAGGATTGGTCTAATCGAATTCCGGCAACTTGTAAATCTTTGAAAAATGACAGGTCGTTATAAGATATTTGTAGGCGATCAAAGATGCTGGGGGAGACGTCTAAAATAGTTTGATAGCCTAATTGGTTAGCAACATTAATTATTTTAGCGAATTTATTATGCGTAACAGCAGCACTTTCAGAAATTTCCAGCATACTCATAAAAATTCGTGAAAAGCCGTATTTTTTACCCAATTCTAAATATTTTTGATCTTGTTCAAAGTTACTATGGTCGGGATAAATGGAAAGTCCAAGTTGCCGTTTAGTCATAAGAAACCCCACTATCTATAATTTGTATACCTTTACATTTTAACTGGTACAGATTATTTTGCAATGCTAAAATGATTTAGAGATAGCGTTATAATTTTTTGGGGAGATAAATATGACAATTAAATTGGTAGCAATTGATGTGGATGATACATTGCTAAATTCACAAGGAGAAATTTTAAATTCGACCAAACAAGTTATTAAGCAGGCTTTGCAACAAGGTATTAAGGTAGTTATTTGTTCTGGCCGACCATGGGCCGGCATTAAAATTTTTTTGCAGGAGTTGGCTATCCAAGGTTTGGAGCAATATGTTATTACTTTTAATGGTGGGACAATTGCTACAGCTAGCGGTAAAATCTTGGCACAAAATGGTATTACCAAGGCTACTTATCAACAAATAGATGATTATTCTAAGCAAAACCATCTAGCTTATAATGTTTTAGATAATCAAAGTATTATTTATACCAGTAATCATGATGTTAATCGGATTACGGTTTTACAGGCTTTTGAGAATCAAGCAGGTATTAAAATTAGAACGCCACAAGAACTGTCTGATAATGTCGATTTAATTAAGGGCGCTTTTGTAGGTGACAAAATGCAATTAGACAAGCAAGAAGCACAAGTAAAAGCACAATTTGGTCAAGATAATTATATAGTACGAGCTGCGGATAATTTTTTGGAAATTATGCATCCTGATGTTAGTAAAGGAGCAGCCTTACGCATGTTAGCTGCTAAATTGCAGTTGAGTGATCAAGAAGTTTTAGCCATTGGTGATGAAAAAAATGATTTAGCAATGTTTGATTTTGCTGGTGTTGCAGTAGCGATGGGCAATGGATCAGATTTTGTCAAAAGGCAAGCTGATTATGTGACATTGACTAATGATGAAGCAGGAATTGCGCAGGCTTTCAAAAAATATGTACTTGAAAAATAATAGTAGCTATTTTGGGTATTTTGTTGTTGGTTTACTGGCATATTTGATTACTATAGCTAAACTTAGTCCTTATATTTCATTTTAACTGTTAATGAGCGGTTTTTTAATTTTATAGATCAACGTTGTACAAAAAAAGTGATGCGAGAACATCACTTTTTTATGATTTATATTTAATTTAAGCCATGAAACTTAATGAACTGAAACAATATATTTTTATTTTATAGCGTTTTGTACAAGAAGCTTACAAATAGGTACTATTATCACCCGTACGGGAATCGGACCCGTAACTCCACCTTGAGAGGGTGGCGTCTTAACCATTTGACCAACGGGCAATCAAACAAGAACTATAATACTGGAATTTCAACTCAACGTCAACCAATAATTAAATAAATAAGGCTAATAAATTATTACCAAAATGGACTAAAATGCTAGCTTTGATATTTTTAGTGCGTAAATAAACTAAACTTAAGACAAAACCTAATAAACATTTGGACAGAAAATAAATTGGATCACTAGAAGTGTGCAAAATACCAAATAATAAAGAACTGCAAACAGTTCCCAAATATAAATGGTCAGCAAAAAACCAATTAATAAATAATCCGCGGAATAAAATTTCTTCTGAAATTGGTGCTATGAAAACAACATAAATCACAAAAATCAGCGGAAAAGCTTTCATTATCGTAGTTAACGCACTGATATTGTCATTGCCATTAGATGGTTGCATGAAGTTGACCAACAATAAATTCACTATGACAGTTGCTATAATTCCCAAGATGATAATTGTCCATGATTTTTTAGTGAGCTGTTGTGATTGGAAGACTTGACTTTTTTTTAATACTAACCACAAAATACCCACGGTTAAAATTATTGTTATGATAAAGATGCCGGTAGTAAGTAGTTGCGTTTTAAATTGATATTGCATTTTATGGAGGATTGCCAATTGCAAAATTAAATTAGGTACTTGCTGGAAAAAATAAAAAAAGATTAGCGCTATTATTTTGATAATTATGCTAAGATAATCATTATTTTTGAAATTAATTTTCATAAATTAAAACCTATCTTCAAGGGAGTAATTAAACTAATGTTGCGACTCTTATGGCACAGAATTTCTTATAAGACGGTGCTAGGTGCCTTGTTTTTTATGGTGCTCCAAGTTATTGGAACATTATATTTACCCAATATAACAGCAAATATTGTTAATAACGGGATTGCTAAAAGCAATGTTGATTATATCATATTTGCAGGTATTAAAATGACAATAATTGCGGTACTAGTTATGGCGGCTGCTTATTTTAATGTTTGGTTCGCAGCGCAAGCTTCACAAAAATTAGGACGTGATTTACGTAATGACATTTACCAAAAAGTTTTGTATTTAGATAATGATGAATTTGATAAAATTGGTACTTCTTCATTAATTACGCGAACGACCAACGACGTTATGCAAATCCAAAATGTTACTATCATGTTTTTACGGATGATGATTATGGCACCAATCATGATGGTTGGTGCCAGTTTAATGGCTTATCAAAAAGATCCGCGACTAACTAAAATTTTTGTGGTAGTTTTACCGCTTTTATTGCTAGTAATGGCAATTACACTTTATTTTGCTGATCCGCTTTTTAAAGCCATGCAAAAAAAGACGGATCGCTTAAATTTAATATTTCGCGAGGGTTTAACAGGTGTGCGCGTCATTCGTGCGTTTCGTCAAGATAATTGGGAACAAGAGCGTTTTGTTAAAGCTAATAAAGATTATACGAATAATGCGCAAAAAGTTTTTTCAATAATGGCTTTGATGTCACCGATAACCACGTTAATTATGAGTGGCACCAATATTGCAATTACTTGGATTGGTGCTAAATATATTGCTGCGCAACAAATGCCGGTGGGTAATTTACTGGCATTTATGACTTATGCTAACCAAATTTTGATAAGTTGTATGATGCTTACAATGATTTTTGTAGTTATTCCACGAGCGCAAGCTTCCAGTACGCGAATTCAAGAAATACTGCAATTGCAAAATACAATTGTGGATGCTGGACAAAAGTCACTCAATGCTAATGTAGCGGCTCAATTGTCTTTTGAAAATGTTTATTTTAGTTACCAAAGTGCTCAGCAACCGACTTTACAAAATATTAATTTCACAGCACAAGCAGGTCAAACTGTCGGAATTATAGGGAGCACTGGTGCTGGTAAAACGACGCTAGTTAATTTAATCAATCGCTTTTATGATGCTGATAGTGGCAAGATATTAGTTAATGGGCAAGATGTCTGTCAGGTTAAGCTGTCAACTTTAAATGAACAAGTTGCTTTAACACAACAAAAAGCTTTTTTATTTAAAGGAACGATTCGCGAAAATTTATTATATGGCAATCCTAAGGCTAACGATGCAATGTTGTGGCATGCATTAAAAGTAGCACAAGCAGCAGAATTTGTGCAGGCAGATCATGGGTTAGAGACTGTTGTAGAACAAGGTGGCAATAATTTTTCTGGTGGACAAAAACAACGCCTTGCTATTGCACGAACTTTAGTCAAACAAGCAGCTATTTATATTTTTGATGATTCTTTTTCAGCTTTGGATTTTAAAACTGATGCTTTATTGCGCCAGGCTTTAAAAAATGATCCACAAATGAAAAATAAAATTTGTGTTATTGTTGGTCAGCGCATCTCAACGATTGCTAGTGCTGATGTGATTGTTGTTTTAGATCAAGGTCAAATGGTAGGTTGTGGCACGCATGAACAGTTAAAAGCTAACAATTCGACTTATCAAGAAATTATTAATTCGCAAATTAAGGGGGATAAATAGAATGGCAGCTAATGATAAAAAAACAGCAGCTACTGCGCAAAAGCCGCAAAATTTTTGGGCTACTACATTGCGTTTATTCTCTTATATGTCTAATTATGCTATTACAATTATTGTTGTTTTGGTACTTGCAGTTGGTGCTACGATCTTTCAAATTGTGACGCCTAAAATTTTAGGGGAAGCAACAACAGTTATTTTTGCTGGTGTTACTAAGGGCATGAAGCAGCAAAAAGCAGGAATGGATATTGCTAATTTGCCAATCGATTTTGATAAAGTTTTTCATATTTTGGTTGTTGTTGCATCCATGTACGTTTTCGCAGCTATTTTTAACTTCTTGCAACAATTTTTGATGACGCGCGCTTCACAACAAACTGTTTATAAGCTGCGACGCGACTTGAAATACAAGATGAAACTTCTACCGATCTCGTTTTATGACACCCACGATAATGGCGATATTATGTCGCGGGCAATTAATGATATGGATAATATTGCTGGAACGTTGCAGCAAAGTTTGACACAAGTTGTGACTAGTCTAGTTTTATTTGTAGGAACTACTTGGATGATGTTTTCTATTAGTTGGCAATTGACTTTGATAGTTTTTTTGACGATACCTTTAAGTATCTTTACCTTATCTTTGGTAGCGCCGAAATCTCAAAAAGCTTTTGCTGCACAACAAAAGTCCTTAGGTTTGTTGAACAATCAAGTTGAAGAAAATTATGCTGGTCATGTGGTTGTGAAAAGTTTTAATCATGAAGCATCAACTTTGGCTGATTTTACTGCGGAAAATGAGCGCTTATATAAGTCATCTTTAAAGGCACAACTTTTATCGGGGTTGTTAATGCCCTTGATGACATTGATTAATAATTTAGGTTATGTAGCAGTAGCAGTTTATGGTGCTATACAAGTTATTAACGGTCGCTTGCCATTGGGAGATATCCAGGCTTTTTTACAATATACACAACAATTTTCGCAGCCGATTACACAATTGACTAATTTAGCAAATACCATTCAAGCAACGGTGGCTTCTGCAGAGCGAATTTTTGCTATTTTAGATGAACCAGAAATGACTAATACTAAGGTATCAATTGCTAAGCAAGAAACAGCTAATTTAATTGAATTTGATCATGTGCAATTTGGTTATCAAGGCAAAGATTTATTATTACGAGATTATTCTTTGACAGTTAAACCTGGCGAAATGGTAGCGATTGTAGGTCCGACAGGCGCCGGCAAAACAACAATTATCAATTTGTTAGAGCGTTTTTACGATGTTTTCGGCGGTTCCATCAAGTTGGCTGGGCAAGATATTCGTGATTTGCATCGTGAGCAAGTGCGCTCGCACATGGCAATGGTGCTGCAGGATACTTGGTTATTTACTGGGAGTATTTATGATAATCTGAAATATGGTAATGAAAAAGCTACTAAACAACAAATTATTAATGCGGCTAAAGCTGCTCATGTGGATGATTTTGTATGCCAATTGCCAGCAGGTTATGCTACTATTTTAAATGAGGAATCGTCTAATATTTCGCAAGGACAACGACAATTGTTAACAATTGCGCGGGCTTTTGTAGCCAACCCAGAAATTTTGATTTTAGATGAAGCCACGTCATCCGTAGACACACGAACTGAGTTACAAATCCAACAGGCAATGACTAAATTGTTGAATGGACGCACCAGTTTTGTGATCGCCCATCGTTTATCAACCATTCAAAATGCCGATAAAATTATTGTTATGCAACAAGGATCCATTGTAGAAACGGGTAAGCATCAAGAATTGTTAGCGCAAAATGGTTTTTACGCTGAACTATATAACGCACAATTTGCTGAGCAAGGGCAATTTTGATTGATATGTAAAAAAAACGCTAGCTGTATTTTAAGCTAGCGTTTTTTGTTTAATGTAACCTTTATCAGTTAATTTTTTACGTAATTGCAACATAGCAGTATACGTAGCTAAGACATATATTTTTGGTGATGACTGTTGCTGTAATTCTGCCAAAAAATCATCCAAATCAGCTTGGTGACTAAGTTTGTCAGGTGGCATCTCAGCAACTTTAAAGCGAAAATTGATATCTTGCCAGCGCTCGCCACCAGTGATGACCCGATCGATTTTTTGGAAAGGTAGATGTTCAAAATCACCATCCCAAATCCAGCTAGTATCAATGCCATCAGCATAATTAGCGTTGAGTGCAAAACCTAGTGCATAATTTTTTGAGTCATGTTTAAGGGTTGCCAGAACTTCATTTAGTCCAACCGGATTTTTAACTAGAATGATCGTTAACTGTTTGCCGTCCAGATCAATGACTTCTTGTCGACCAAAGACTTGTTCGTTTTGCGCAAAAGCTCGCATAATTTGCGCAGTATTTAAAGACAATTCTCGACCAACAGTGTAGGCAGCTAAGGCGTTATAAATGTTATAAGTGCCGCCAATATTAATAGTTAAATCATTTTGATCAATGGTAAACTGCGAAGTGCTAGGTGTCAGTTTGTTGATGGAAGTGACTTGGTAATCTAAGTTAGGTCTTTTGAAACCACAATGCGGGCAGAAATAATCACCTAAATTAGCATAAGTTATCATATGATAATGGATAATATTTTGACAATTAGGGCATAAAACGCCATCAACGTTGAAATTGGCACGTAAATCAGCATCCTGATCGTCACTTTGAAACCCATAATAGACTTTTGGATTGGGAAGATCTTGTAAATCAAAAATAGCGGCGTCACCGTTAACCATTAATTTAGCTTGAGGGGCTAATTTGACACCAGCTAAAATTTTGTTCAAAGTAGTGTAAATTTCGCCATAGCGATCCATTTGGTCGCGAAAAATATTGGTTAAAACAAAAGCGCTCGGCGTCATGGCTTGACAAATAGTCTCGACATTAGCTTCATCAACTTCTAAAACGGCTAATCTAGTAGCTTTTTTGGGGACTTTTTTCTGTGCCAAAAAGGCAGAAGTAATACCTTGAACCATATTAGATCCGGTGGGATTAGTCAAAATATGATCATATTTTTGCTGTAATACTTTAGTGGTTAATGATGTTGTTAAAGTTTTACCATTAGTGCCAGTTACGATAATGACTTGATAGTCGCGACTTAACTCTTTTAAAACTTGCGGATCAAACTGATAAGCTAATTTTCCAGGTAAAGAACTACCGCGATGAAAAATATCATGCAAAATTTTATAAGTAGTACGACCTAAAATAACTGCTAATCGGGATTTCAAACTCATTGATTAAACACCCTTTTCTTTAATAGAAAAATCATACCATAAAATAGATAAGGCAGGAATTTTTATTGTGCAAATTTATTGATGGAACTTTAAAGTTAATTAGGTATAATGGAAAGCAGTGAATATTTAGACAAAGAGGTACTCTAACAATGGCACAGCTATTTTTTCGATATGGAGCCATGAATGCTGGTAAATCCATTGAAGTTATTAAAGTTGCTCATAATTATGAAGAGCAAGGAAAACATGTTTTGCTGCTAACTAGTAAGTTAGACACTCGTAGTGGTGTAGGTAAAATCGCTAGTCGCATTGGCTTAGAGCGTGCTGCTGTGGCTATTGATGATAAGGATGATTTATTTGCAGTAGTAGACGCTACTGATCCTCAAGTAGACTGTGTTTTAGTAGATGAGGTACAATTTTTAAGCAACCAGCAAGTGCAACAATTAGCCCACGTAGTCGATGAGTTAGAGATCCCGGTCATGGGCTTTGGTTTGAAAAATGACTCCCGCAATCAGCTTTTTCCGGGATCGGAAGCCATGTTATTGTTTGCTGATAAAATTGAAGAAATGAAAACTATTTGTTGGTTTTGTTCTAAAAAAGCTACAATGAACTTACGGGTTAGCCATGGGCAACCTAATTATGGTGGTTCACAAATTCAGATTGATGACGGGCATGATGCGTATTACCCTGTTTGTCGTAAAGACTATTTCAACCCACCATTAAAACAGTTAGAAAGTGATGATGCTAATGGATAAAATTTTTGATCAATTAGAAGGTTTAGTGGAACATTACGAAGAACTTCAAGAGTTGATGAGTGATCCTGAAGTGATTAATGACACGCAACGCTATTTAAAAATTTCTAAAGAAGCAGCTGATTTAAGTGCCATTGTGACAGCCTTTCATCAATATCAGCAGTTAAAAAATGATATTGCAGACAATAAAGAATTGCTCAGTGATAGTAATGACGCAGATTTAATTGATTTAGCCAAGGAAGAATTAGAGCAATTAGAACCGCAACTAGCACAAGTAGAGCAACAAATTAAAGTTTTAATGATCCCTAAGGACCCCAATGACGATAAAAATATCATCATGGAAATTCGTGGCGCAGCTGGTGGTGACGAAGCTAGTTTATTTGCTGGTAACTTATTGAATATGTATGAGCGGTATGCTGATAGTCAAGGTTGGCATTTTGAAATTATTGATGAAACTAAAACTGAAGTCGGTGGTTTTAAAGAAGTAGCTGTCATGATTAGTGGTAGTAATGTTTATTCTAAATTGAAATTTGAAAATGGTGCTCATCGCGTGCAACGTATTCCATCAACAGAATCAGCTGGACGTGTGCATACTTCTACTGCCACAGTTGCTGTTATGCCAGAATATGATGAAGTAGATTTAGAATTAGACCCTAAAGATATTCGAGTTGATGTTTATCGTGCTTCTGGTGCTGGTGGTCAACACATTAACAAGACTTCTTCAGCGGTGCGGATGACCCATTTGCCTACAGGCATCGTGGTTGCTATGCAAGATCAGCGTTCGCAACAGCAGAATCGGGAAAAAGCAATGCAAATTTTGCGGACGCGGGTTTATGACTATTATGAGTCGCAAAATCAAAGTGAATATGACGCTGAACGTAAATCTGCTGTTGGTACTGGCGATCGTTCGGAACGAATTCGGACTTATAATTATCCTCAAAATCGGGTGACAGATCATCGGATCGGTTTGTCAATTAATCAATTAGATCGGATTATCAGTGGTCAATTGGATGAAATTATTGATGCTTTAATTTTGTCCGATCAAACTGCTAAATTGGAGCAGATCCAAAATGGCGAAACTAAGTTATACTAATGCCCTAAATTGGGCTTTTTTAGTGCTGAAAAAAGCACAGCAAGATCCTGATATTGCACGTTATTTGTTGATTGAAATGTTGGGCTGGACACCGACACAATTAAGTTTGCGTCAACAAAGTGAAATGCCCGAGCAACAATGGCAACAATATCAACACTATATTGAAATTGCTACAACAGGTCAGCCACCACAATATATTTTAGGTAAAGCGTGGTTTTATGGACGTCAATTTCAAGTAAATGAACACACTTTGATTCCGCGTCAAGACAGTGAAGCAATGATTGCTCAGATTTTGCGTGATAATGTGCATGGTGATCTACTGGAATTAGGCACTGGATCAGGAGCTTTGGTTTTAACATTAGCTTTAGAGCATGAATATAACCGTATTGTAGCCACTGATATTTCCACAGGTGCTTTGCGAGTGGCACAAGAAAATGTTCGTCATTATCAACAAAATATTGTATTGCGCCAAGGTGATTTGTTTGCTCCAGTGGCTACTGAACAATTTGATGTTATTGTTTTTAATCCGCCTTACATCAGTGAGCAAGAAAAAAATATCATGGATCAATCTGTTTTAAAATACGAACCACAAAAAGCTTTATTTGCCTCACAAGATGGCTTAGCGTTCTATCAGCGTATTTTTAAAACTATGGAACATTTTTTAAAACCTGATGGCAAAATTTATTTGGAATTTGGCTTCCAACAACAAGCTAAAATTAGTAAAATGTTTCATGATCTAGCAACTGGTTTTCAAGCTGAATTTTTCCGCGATGTTGCTAACAATCCACGCTTTATGCGTATTCAAAGAAAGAGGTGAGACAATTGAAAACTGAAATTTTTACACGAAATGACTTAACGACAGCTAGTGAACTTTTAGCTAATGGGCAACTTGTCGCTTTTCCCACGGAAACTGTTTACGGTTTAGGGGCTGATGCTACTAATGAATTGGCGGTCAAGCAAGTGTATGTTGCTAAGGGACGCCCCAGTGATAATCCACTGATTGTTCATGTGAATGATCCAGAAATGGTTTGGAATTATGCTGATTTGAATTGGCGATCTTTAGCACAAAAATTAATGCAAGCCTTTTGGCCTGGTCCATTGACAATTATTTTGCCGATCCAGGATCAAAAGTTATCAACAACTGTTACCGGTGGATTAAAAACTGCTGCTTTTCGGATGCCGGATAATGCGTTGACTTTGCAGTTAATTACACAGCTTAATCGTCCTTTAGTAGGTCCTTCTGCTAATACCTCAGGTAAACCCAGCCCGACTGAAGCAATGCATGTTTATCATGATTTAAATGGCAAAATAGCGGGTATTGTGGATGATGGACCGACGCTAGTTGGTTTAGAATCAACCGTTTTAGATTTGACTAGTTCAATACCAACGATTTTGCGTCCTGGGGCTTTAACTAGGGAACAAATTCAAGCAGTCATCGGACAAGTTCAAGATAGTCATCATCAAGTTCAAAATGATGAAATCCCTAAGGCTCCGGGAATGAAATATAAGCATTACGCTCCTAATGCCCAGGTTGTAGTGATTGATCGAAAAGAAGATTTTTTAACAGCAATAAAGCAGTTGCAAGATAAGAAAACATCTTTTGCGGTAATGGCAACTGATGATGTTTTGAATAACCTCAATTTAAGTTCAAATTTACCCACCTTTTCATTAGGCGATTCGGTTGTATCTGCTAGTAAGCGCTTGTTTGCTGGTTTGCGCCGTTTTGATATGGATAGCAGCATTGAATATATTTTGGCACAAGGTACCAGCGATTTAGAATTGGGCAAAGCCTATATGAATCGCTTAAATAAAGCAGCTGGTCAGCAGCATTTTAAATTGGAGGAACAATAATGTCTAAATTTACAGTTTTAAATCATCCCTTAATACAGCACAAGTTAACTATTATTCGTAACGAAAGAACTGGAACCCGTGTTTTCCGAGAAGTTGCTAACGAAATTGCAGAATTGATGGTTTATGAAATGACGCGCGATCTGCCATTAGAAGATGTGGAAGTAACTACTCCGATGGGCAAATCTACGCAAAAAACTTTAACGGGCAAAAAATTGGCAGTTATTCCGATTTTACGCGCCGGATTAGGCATGGTTGATGGGGTATTGCGTTTGATTCCGGCAGCCAAAGTGGGACATATTGGGATGTATCGTGATGAAAAAACGTTAAAACCGCATGAATATTTTGTCAAATTGCCATCAGATATTGATCAACGTGAATTATTTATTGTTGATCCGATGCTTGCAACCGGTGGTTCAGCAAATATGGCTATTGAAGCTTTGAAAAAACGCGGTGCTAAGAAAATGCGTTTAGTAGTCTTAGTGGCAGCCCCAGAGGGTGTCAAGAGTGTACAAGAAGCTCACCCCGATGTTGATATTTATGCTGCCTCACTAGATGAAAAAATCAATGAAAATGGTTATATCTTCCCTGGTTTGGGTGATGCTGGCGATCGCTTGTTTGGCACAAAATAATTTTAATAATTTACTTTGAAATTATGGTTTGATGGTGGTACCCTAGCCTTATGTTTGAATTAAATCAAACGCTAAAATAATTGCGGAAAGGAGTGGTGCCAGTTGAATGAATCCTACCAATATATTTCGTTCTATGGGTTGACTTTTAACGTTGCTAATTGTTTATCAACTATAATTACAGTCTTAATAGTTTTTGGTTTATTCTTTTTTCTGTCTCGGAAAATTTCTTTGCGACCAGGAAAAGCGCAAAATCTATTAGAATGGATAGTTGATTTCACTAATGGCATTGTTAAAAATGCGATTCCTGAGAAAAGAGAAGCTAGTCCAATTATGTTATATGTATTTGTGATGTTTGCTTTTATCTTTGTCTCAAATCAGCTGGGTCTTATTTTACAAGTTGCTATTGGTGGCAAAACCTTTGTGAAATCGCCCACAGCCGATCCCATTGTTGCTATGAGTCTAGGTCTTATTGCTCTAGTTTTGTCACATTACTATGGTGTTCAAAAGTTAGGCCTGAAAGGTTATTTGGGAACTTATATTAAACCAGTTGGCTTTTTGTTTCCAATCAATTTGCTGGAAGAGTTTACTAACTTTTTAACATTATCATTGCGACTCTACGGCAATATTTTTGCTGGTGAAGTGTTATTAAGTTTAATTATGCAAGTAGCAGCCTCCCATGGTTGGTTGACCTTTGTGGGTGCAATGCCATTGAGTATAATTTGGCAAGGATTTTCTGTTTTCATCGGTGCAATTCAAGCTTATGTTTTTGTAACATTGTCGAGTGTTTATATCTCACACAAAATTGAAAGTGAATAATTTGGAGGTCGTCTTATAATGAAAGAAATTGGTGCCGGAATTGCAGCTGGTTTAGCTGCTTTAGCTGCTTCTTATGGTAATGGTCATGTTATTTCTAAGACAATTGAAAGTATTGCTCGCCAGCCAGAAATGAGTAGTAAATTACAGTCTTTGATGTTTATCGGTGTTGGTTTGATTGAAGCTGTTCCTATTATTGCGATTATTATTGCACTTATCTTAGTTTTTTAAAAATAATACAAGTTGTTGAAGAGAAAGGGATGAGTGTTTATGCAACCCGCATTATTGTTGACGGCGCAATCTTCATCCTTGGGTGACACACTATTTGTTTTGGTTTCGTTCATTATTTTAGTTTTGTTAGTGAAACATTTCGCTTGGGGTCCAATAACTAAAATGATGAATCAACGGGCAGACAAAATTACTGGTGATTTAGATTATGCTGATCAGGAACGCAAGAAAGCTTCTGATTTGAAACAAAAACGTGAAGAGGCATTAAATAATTCACAAGCAGAAGCAGTGCAAATCGTTGCTAATGCTAAAGAAGCTGGTAATCAGCAGCGTGATTCAATTGTGTCCAAAGCCCATGACCAAGCGCAAGATATTCAAAAAAAGGCACGAGAAGATGCCAAACAAGCCAAGGCAGATGCGATGAAATCTGTTCAAAATGATGTTGCCGAATTGTCTTTGAATATTGCGTCCAAAGTTATTGGTCGGGAATTGTCGTCAGAAGATCAAAAAGATTTGATTGACTCATATATTAAGGAGTTGAAGTCAAGTCATGAAGCTGAGTAATTTAGAAGTAGGGCAGCGCTATGCCCGTGCTTTATTTGAAGTAGCAAGCAAAAATAAACAACAAGAAGATATCTTACAAGAATTAGTAGGTATAAGTCAAGTTTATCAAGAAATTCCTAATTTAGGGGTTGTCTTAACTAGTAATGAATTGGCACTTAGCGATAAACAAGCAATTTTAGATTTAATAAAGAAAAATGCCAGTTCATTGATGCAAAACTTTTTACAAATGCTATTTGATTATCGCAGATTAGAAGATTTTACGGCTATTATGCATGCTTATACTGTACTGTATGATAAAAAATCTGGTGTTGGTCATGTGAAAGTTCAAACGGCATTAGCCTTGAGTAATGAGCAACAACAAGCATTAAAGCAAGCTCTCAAAAAACGCTTTAATTTACAACAAGTCAGTTTGCAAATCCAGGTTGTACCTGAAATTTTAGGTGGCTTAATTATTCAATTTAATAATGTGATTATTGACGGCAGTGTTCAAAAAAAATTGCAACAAATTAGTCGAGTTTTATTGCAAGACTAATATAAATAGAGGTGATATTAGTGAGCATCAAGTCTGAAGAGATTAGCTCTTTGATTAAAGCGCAGTTGGATAATTATCACGATGATTTGTCAGTTGCAGAAATTGGAACGGTAACTTACATCGGTGATGGTATTGCTCGTGCGCACGGTTTAGATAACGTGATGTCTAACGAATTACTGGAGTTCACTAATGGTTCTTTCGGTATTGCCCAAAATTTGGAGACCAATGATGTTGGGATCATTATTTTGGGTAAATATGACGATATTCGTGAAGGCGACAAAGTAAAACGTACTAAAAAGATTATGGAAGTGCCAGTTGGTGAAGCTTTGATTGGTCGCGTGGTTAATCCGCTAGGGCAACCAGTTGATGGTTTAGGTAAATTAGACACTGATAAAACACGTCCCATTGAATTTCCTGCCCCAGGAGTAATGGCCAGACAATCAGTATCTGAACCATTACAAACTGGTTTAAAAGCAATTGATTCTCTGGTGCCGATTGGGCGTGGACAAAGAGAGCTGATTATCGGTGATCGTAAAACTGGTAAGACATCCGTTGCCATTGATACTATTTTGAACCAAAAAGATCAAAATATGATCTGTATTTATGTTGCCATCGGTCAAAAAGAATCGACCATCAGAGCGCAAGTAGAAACACTGCGTAAATTAGGTGCCATGGACTATACTATCGTGGTTGAAGCTGGCCCTAGTGAACCAGCGCCATTGCTATATATTGCACCTTATGCGGGTGCAGCGATGGGTGAAGAATTTATGTATAACGGCAAGCATGTTTTGATTGTTTATGATGATTTGAGCAAACAAGCAGCTGCTTATCGTGAAATATCTTTGTTGTTACGTCGTCCACCTGGGCGTGAAGCTTACCCTGGTGATGTTTTTTATTTGCATTCTCGTTTATTGGAGAGAGCAGCTAAGTTAAACGATGAACTTGGTGGTGGTTCGATGACAGCATTGCCGATTATTGAAACACAAGCTGGCGATATTTCGGCTTATATTCCAACTAATGTTATTTCGATTACTGATGGTCAGATTTTCCTACAGAGTGATATGTTTTATGCGGGAAATCGACCAGCTGTTGATGCTGGTACTTCTGTATCGCGTGTCGGTGGTGATGCGCAAATTAAGGCGATGAAAAAAGTTGTCGGTACTTTACGCCTGGATATTGCTTCCTATAATGAGTTGGCTTCTTTTGCCCAGTTTGGCTCGGATTTGGATGAAGCTACACAGGCCAAGTTGAATCGTGGGAAAGTTACAATTGAAATTTTGAAGCAGCCACTGCATGATCCTATTCCGGTAGAAAAGCAAGTTGTTATTTTTTATTCTTTGACGAATGGTTTTATTGATAATGTTCCATTAGAGCAAGTTGCCGCTTATCAAAATCAATTATTTGATTATTTTGATAGTAATCATGCTGACTTATTGAAAGAAATTAAGCAAACTGGTAATTTACCTGATGAACAAAAATTACAGCAAGCAGTTTCTGATTTTACTGATGGTTTTACTACATCGTTGAAAAAGCAGGCGCAATAGTTAGGAGGTTGAATCATGGCACAATCTTTAATGGAGATTAAGCGGCGAATTGCTTCAACTAAAAAAACTGGTCAAATTACGCATGCAATGCAGATGGTATCTGGTTCTAAGCTGTCGCGGATTGAAAAAAAATCCAATGCTTACCAAATTTATGAAGACAAAGTTAAGACTACCATGGGTCATTTGGTAGCTAGTAAAATTTTAAAACAATATCAAAGTGGTTCCCATAATGCTGGTGAACTCTCACTAGATAATCTTTTAAAAGTACGTCCGATCAAGAAAACGGCTTATATGGTGGTAACCTCAGATCGAGGTTTGGTAGGTAGCTATAATTCAGTTGTCTTGAAGGCACTTTTGGATTTGTTGCAAAAAAATCATCACGATGATCGTTCGCAATTTACGATTATTGCGATCGGTGGAACTGGTGCGGACTTTTTCAAAAATCGCGGCTATAACGTAGCTTATGAATATCGTGGAGTAGATGATATTCCTACTTTTGAAGCTATCGCTAAATTAGTTAAAACTTGTGTAGAATTGTTTGATGCGGGTGCTTATGATGAGTTATATATGTGTCACAACCATCACATCAATTCTTTAACTTCTAATTTTGTGGCAGATCGTTTGTTGCCAATTTCCCAATTAGTGGCTAATAAAAATGATCTGGATAATCCGCATACGACACAAGAATATATTGCAGATCCGTCAGTAGATCAAGTCTTAGAAAAAATTGTGCCACAATATATTGAAAGTGTAGTTTTTGGTTCCATTATGGATGCTAAAACTGCTGAGCATGCTGCTTCAATGACAGCGATGAAGACGGCAACCGATAACGCAGATGATCTGATTTCTACTTTATCATTACAATATAATCGTGCTCGGCAAGCACAAATCACAACTGAAATCACTGAAATTATCAGTGGTGCTTCAGCATTAGAATAAAGAAGGTGTTACTTTCATGAGTCAAGGTAAAGTGGTTCAAGTAATTGGTCCAGTGGTTGACGTTGAGTTCCCTTTAGATGGAACTTTGCCAGATATTAATAATTCATTGACTGTGCATAATCACCAAGGTCAAGTGATTGTTTTAGAGGTTTCCTTGGAATTAGGCGATGGAGTTATGCGTACTATTGCAATGTCTGGTACTGATGGTTTGCAACGAGGAGCTACTGTTGTAGACAGTGGTTATCCAATTTCAGTTCCTGTAGGTGATGTCACGCTAGGAAGAGTTTTTAATGTGCTGGGAGAAGTCATTGATAATGGCGAACCCTTAGCAGCTGATGTGCAAAAAGCTAGTATTCACCGACAAGCCCCTAAATATGAGGATTTAAATACGACGTCTGAAGTTTTAGAAACAGGTATTAAGGTTATTGATCTTTTGGCACCTTATTTACGCGGTGGTAAAGTTGGACTTTTTGGTGGTGCCGGTGTTGGTAAAACGGTGCTCATTCAAGAATTAATTCATAATATTGCTCAAGAGCACAATGGTATTTCAGTCTTTACAGGTGTTGGTGAAAGAACACGTGAAGGTAACGACTTGTATTATGAAATGAAAGATTCAGGTGTTCTAGCAAAAACTGCTATGGTTTTTGGTCAAATGAATGAATCTCCCGGCGTACGAATGCGTGTAGCTTTAACTGGTGTTACGATGGCTGAATACTTTCGGGATGTTGAAGGACAGGATGTCTTGTTATTTATTGACAATATCTTCCGATTTACACAAGCCGGATCAGAAGTTTCGGCTTTATTAGGTCGAATGCCATCAGCTGTTGGTTATCAGCCGACTCTAGCAACTGAAATGGGTCAATTGCAAGAGCGAATTACTTCTACTAAGAAAGGTTCGATTACTTCAATTCAAGCTGTTTATGTTCCTGCTGATGATTATACTGATCCAGCTCCGGCTACTGAGTTTGCACATTTGGATGCAACAACTAATCTGGAGCGTAGTTTAACCCAGCAAGGTATTTATCCAGCCGTTGATCCATTGGCTTCTACTTCTAGTGCTTTGTCACCGGATATTGTTGGTAATGAGCATTATGAAGTAGCGACGGAAGTCCAACATGTTTTGCAACGTTATCATGAATTACAAGATATTATTTCCATTTTGGGTATGGATGAATTATCTGATGAAGAAAAACAAATTGTAGCACGTGCTCGGCGTATTCAATTCTTCTTATCTCAAAACTTCCATGTTGCAGAGCAATTTACAGGTCAACCTGGTTCTTATGTGCCAATTGCTGACACAATTAAGGGATTTAAGGGTATTTTAGATGGTAAGTATGATGATGTTCCCGAAGATGCTTTTCGGAGTGTTGGTCCAATTGAAGATGTTTTGAAAAAAGCTGAACAAATGGGTTACCAAGCTTCTTCCTCCGTAGCTGACTCCGACAGTGATTCTACTGCTGCGGTTAATTAAGGGGGAGTTTGATGGCTGACGATCATATTCTAACAGTTGATATTATTACTCCTGAAGGAATTGTATACCATCATCATGGTAAAAGGTTAATAGTACGTGCTAGTGATGGCGATTTAGGGATTTTACCTAATCACATACCAATTATTGCTACACTTAAGATTGCTGAAGTGCGAGTTTTAAGAGCTGATGATGAGAATCACGAAGACGCTATTGCAGTTAATGGTGGTTATCTAGAATTTACCGATAATGTGGCTAGCATTGTTGCTAATAGTGCTGAAAGAGCGCGTGATATTGATTTGCGTCGAGCGCGTTATGCTAGACAGAAGGCGCAAGAACGCTTAGAACATGCCCAAACTGAGCATGATGCTAATGAAACTAAACGTGCACAAGTGGCTTTAGCACGAGCTATTAATCGGATTAATGTTTCGGGACATCGTTAGTATTTTTATAAAAGCGGCAGGAATATTTTATATTCCTGCCACTTTTTGTATTAGTAATGGTAGTATAATTATATTAATATGACATGAAGGGGAATTTTAGTGAAGCAGCTAGGTTTTCAAAGTATTTTGATAATTTGTAGTCATTTATTTTTTATTTGGATGGCCTTTTTGGCGGTACAAACTTTAGATTGGAATAAATTTTTTCATAATAGAGCCAATAATTGGAGCAAGGTATTAATTGTTTTGCTGGCTGTTACTATTGGCTATACAGTAAGTTCGTGTTTTATTAATATTTTGCAATCATTTCAAAACTTGATTTTTATGTTTTAGGTAATTAAATTGTACAGATATGCTGGGTGTGGAGGATGAGTATGGTAAGATCGATTGGAATTGATTTGGGAACAGCCAATGTTTTAATTAATGTCAAGGGTGAAGGGATTGTAGTCAATGAACCTTCCGTTGTAGCAATTAACACGGATGATCATCAAGTAGTAGCTGTCGGTGAGGAAGCTTATAAGATGGTGGGGCGTACACCAGAAAATATTACAGCTATTCGTCCTTTAAAAGATGGTGTGATTGCAGACTTTGATGTGACAGAAAAGATGCTAGAATATTTCATCAAGAAAATAAATACTGGTAAAATGTTTTCTAAGGCTCGGATTATGATTTGTTGTCCTACAAATATTACGGCAATTGAACAAAAAGCAATTATTGAAGCTGCTCAACAAGTCGGTGGTAAGGATGTTTATTTGGAATTAGAACCTAAAGTTGCTGCAGTAGGCGCGGGAATGGATATTTTTAAACCCCAAGGGAACATGGTTATTGATATTGGTGGTGGTACCAGTGATATTGCTATTTTATCAATGGGTGATATTGCAACCAGTAGTTCGTTGCGCTTGGCCGGTGATAAGATGAGTACAGCCATTAGAAATTACGTAAAAGATCAGTATAATATTATTATTGGTGAAAGTACTTCAGAAGAAATTAAAAAACAAATAGGTACTGTATTTGAGCCTGATCCTAATGAACAAATGCAAATTCGTGGTCGTGATATGCAAACAGGCTTACCAACGGCGGTGACTATTTCAGCGGTTGACACAGAAGTAGCTTTACGTGATATTATGTATACAATTATTGATCGCGCTAAGAAAGTGTTGGAACAAACAGCTCCAGAATTATCAGCGGATATTATTGATCATGGCATCATGTTAACTGGTGGTGGTGCTTTAGTGAACGGAGTTGATCGTTTATTTGCCCGTGAACTTCAAGTGCCAGTAATAATTGCTGAAGATCCTTTAGATACTGTAGCCAAAGGAACGGCTATTTTATTGGATCAAATGGATGTTAATAAACAACAAAAGCGTTAGTGAAGGTAGACTTTGATGAACGGTTCCTATGGTAATAAGTTACTAAAAAATATTTTTAAAATAATTATTGCTTTTTTGATTTTATTTATTATTGGTATGATGATTGGTTCTGTCATGGGCGGTGGCAATTTGTTAACACCACTATTGCCCAGTACTTGGTCACATATTATTAAATTTGCAAGTTAATGAAGTTTTTATTTATTAAGTTAGTGCGTGGCTATCAAAAATACATTTCTCCAGGGTTGCCACCTAGTTGTCGTTATTATCCAACTTGTTCGACTTATATGATTGATGCTTTAAAAAAGCATGGTTGGTTGAAGGGAACAATAATGGGGTGTAGCCGTATTTTGCGGTGTAACCCTTTTGTGCGCGGTGGTGTTGATCCGGTGCCAGATAATTTTACTGTTTTGCGTAATAAGCACCCTGAGAATTATGAAGATGATATTATAGCACGTAAGTTTCATCCATAAACAATTAAGAGGACTTTATGAAAACAAAAGAACGAAAATTTAACATTGATCTATTAGAAAAAGATAGTAATTCTTGGCAGTTGGTTGTTAATCTTAAATATCAAGAGCAGGTTATCGCTAACATTAAACAACTTGATACCAAACATTTTGAAGTTGTCTTGGTAGATGATGTGAATGCTACCAAAAATACGGTTTCCAGTTTAGAAGAAGCTGTTAATAGCGCTTTGATGACTTTTAATCTGCACCTACACTAGGAGTTTAATTGAATGAACGTAGCAAATAAGAGAAGTAATCAAAATAAAGATGAAAATTCTCGTATTGATTATGGAGTTATTTTTTCGGTAATGTTATTAGCCTTAATCGGTTTAGTTTCCATTTATGTAGCTGCTTCACATGATTTGCGATCAGTTGGACCTTGGCATGCTGTGATTTCGCAGTTGGCGTGGTACGTAGTGGGCGCAATTGGCGTGATTATTATTATGCATTTTGATACCCAGCAACTTTGGAATATTGCTCCATATGCCTATTGGTTTGGGATAGCGCTTTTGATTGCTGTACTCTTTTTTTATAGTCGTGATTATGCTATTAAGACTGGGGCAAAGAGTTGGTTTGCCTTAGGACCGCTGTCTTTTCAGCCTTCGGAAATCATGAAACCAGCATTTATTTTAATGCTTGGTCGGGTAGTTACCACGCATAATCATGAATACCGACATCATACTTTGAGCAGTGATCGAATTTTGATTAGTCGGATGATTTTGTGGTCTTTGCCTGTGGTTGTTTTGATGTTATTACAAAAAGACTTTGGGACAATGCTGGTGTTTTTAGCTATTTTAGCTGGTGTTATGTTGGTTTCAGGTATTGATTGGCGAATCTTAGTCAGTTTATGTTTGATTGTTGTTTTATTGGGGACATTAGCAATATCTCTAGTGGCAACGGATGGCGGACGTGAAGTTTTAAGTCATATTGGCTTTCATGCCTATCAGTTTGAGCGAATTGATTCTTGGTTGGATCCTTCGCGAGATACTTCTAATAATAGTTATCAACTATGGCAAAACTTGAAGGCAATTGGTTCTGGTAAGTTATTTGGTAAGGGATTTAATCATTCTAATGTTTATGTTCCCGTTCGTGAATCAGATATGATTTTTTCCGTTATTGCTGAAAATTTCGGTTTCATTGGTTCTTGTTTTTTAATTATCGTGTATTTTATGTTGATTTCACAGATGATTAAAGTGACTTTTGATACTCGTAATGAATTTTATGCTTATGTGTCCACCGGCATTATCATGATGATTTTGTTCCATGTTTTTGAAAATATTGGGATGAGCATTGGTTTATTACCAATGACGGGAATTCCGCTGCCATTTATCTCGCAAGGTGGATCGTCGCTCTTGGCTAATATGATTGGTGTTGGAATGATCATGTCGATGCGCTATCACTATAAAAGTTATATGTTTAGTGGCAATGATTTTCAATAATTTGCTAAAAAAGCATACGATAACTCTATTTTGAGTTATTGTATGCTTTTTTAATTCCTTACTTACTCATCACTTAATTTAGTACGAACAACCATAACATCACACGCAGCATGTTGGATGGTGAACTCAGTTACTGAACCTATAAGCAAGCGCTCCACAGCATTCAACCCTGTTGCACCAACAATGATTAGATCAATATTACATTCTTTAGGGTAAGTTAAGGCAATTGTAGTTTTAGGTGCACCATATTTTAAAGTAGCACTTACATGTTTAATTCCTCGTTGCAAAGCTGTTTTTTGATATTCATCCAGATTTTGTTTGCTTTTATCAGTGACTTGTTGAACCTTTTGTGAATCAAAACTAGATACTTGCTGAAAAGATCTTGTGTCGAGAACTTGAACAATATGCAAATGTGCTTGATTATTATGAGCAATCTTCAAAGCTTTGTTAAAAGCTACTTCGGCAGCGTAAGAACCATCAACAGCCACTAAAATATTTTGATATGGTTGAGTCATTATTTCCCCCTAAATTAATCTATACATTAACTTAATTGAGCTAGTGTTAGTGCAAATCCCCCTGTAATTAAGCTACCGACGACTAATGTTATTAAATTCCACGTTAATGGTGCTAAGAGCAAGATAACTATCCCTAATATTGCAGTGACTATAAGCAACCACGCCGTAGTTTTTAGTAAATGCTGCAAGGCTGTCAGTTTTTGCTGGTCCACTTGGATAAAAGGATTTGGAATTGTTTTGAGCAAAAAAATACTTAAACTTATTAATACAGCAATAAAAAATAAAATGAGTATTTTAACCATTGGCATCCTCGTTATTTTTGGTATTTTGCAATTTACTTAATTGCTCATAAGTCTGTTTGAGACCAATTTCATATTTGCTGTTGGTTTTAGGTTGATAATAGTGAATTCCCAATAATTGATCGGGGAGATACTGCTGGGCAACCCAGTCGTTATCGTAATCATGAGGATAACGATAATCAAGGCCATGTCTTAAAGCTTTGGCACCTTGATAGTGGGCATCTTTTAATTTAGCAGGAATTTGACCACTATGACCACTATTGACATCTTTTAAAGCAGCATCAATGGCTGTAATCCCCGAATTCGATTTGGGACTCAAGCATAATTCAATAATAGCATCAGCTAAAGGAATTCGCGCTTCAGGTAAACCGACTTTTTCCGCTACCTGGCAAGCTAAAACGGCATGTTGACAAGCTGTTGGGTTAGCTAAACCTATATCTTCATAGGCACAAATTAATAAACGCCGAATAACGGTTTTTAAATCGCCGGCGACTAAAAGACGTGCCAAATAATGTAAAGCAGCGTCAGTATCACTGCCACGAATTGATTTTTGGAAAGCAGAAATAGTGTCATAATGGCTATCGCCATCTTTGTCGGCGACTAGGCGTTTTTGCTGCAAAGATTCTTCCACAGTAGCTAAGCTGATTTTGATTGTGCCCGTTTCATCAGGTGATGTGGATTTAACAGCCAATTCTAGACCGTTTAAAGCACTGCGCAAATCTCCACTAGTTGTTGTGGCTAGAAAAGTTAGGGCATCCTCAGCTAAATTAACATGATATTTGCCAAGTCCTCTTTTTTCATTAGTAAGAGCTTGTTGCAGAGCTTTTTTGATGTCAGCCGGTTGTAGAGGATAAACTTCAAAAATTTGGGTACGGCTGCGGATCGCTGGGTTAATTGACATATATGGATTTTCTGTTGTAGCGCCTACCAAAATAATTTGTCCACTCTCTAATAAAGGTAGCAGAAAATCTTGTTTAGCTTTATCTAGGCGATGGATTTCATCTAACAATAAAACAACAGTCCCGCTCATTTTAGCTTCTTCAGCAACAATTTGTAATTGTTTTTTAGAGTCAATCGAAGCATTTAACTGGCGAAAAGCATATTTGGTACTGCCGGCAATAGCACTAGCAATACTAGTTTTACCTGTACCAGGGGGACCGTACAAGATCATTGATGAAAGCATCTTAGCTTTGACCATGCGCGCAATAATTTTATTAGGTCCCACCAGATGCTGTTGACCGACTATTTCAGCAATAGATTTAGGACGCATCCGAAAAGCTAAAGGTTCTTGCATGAGATTTATTACCTTTCTTATTATACTAACTATAATAATTGGCTAAAATAAAAAAGCAACCAAAGGGTTGCCTTTTGTTGGTGAAGATGTTAAAGAATTTGGTTGTAAAATTCAACAACTAATGATTCATCAATTTCAGGTGCTAATTCATCACGTTGTGGTAAACGGATTAATTGCCCTTCAAGTTTGTTATCGTCAAATTCTACAAATGATAAGCGAGCAACATTAGCTTCCAAAGAATCTTTGACAACTTGCAAATTCTTAGAACGTTCACGCAAAGAAATTGTTTGACCAGGTTTAACACTGTAAGAAGGAATATCAACGCGTTTTCCATCAACAGTGATATGACCATGGTTAACTAATTGACGTGCTTGAGCACGAGTGGTAGCCAAACCTAAGCGATAAACGATGTTATCTAAACGTGTTTCCAATAAGATCATAAAGTTTTCACCATGTTTACCTTGACGAATCTTACCGGCTTTCAAGAAGGCATTACGGAATTGACGTTCATTTAAACCATACATCAAACGTAATTTTTGCTTTTCTTGTAGTTGAGTACCATATTCAGACAACTTACTCCGATTGTTAGGACCATGTTGTCCAGGAGCATACGGCCGACGAGCCAATTCTTTACCTGTACCAGATAAAGAAATACCTAAACGACGTGATTTTTTCCATGTTGGACCTGTATAACGCATATAAATAAATCCTCCAATAAATTTGTTGGAGTAAAATAATTAATTCTTGAGTTCAACATTTGGACAGTTTATATTACAATCTTCACCCCTTGCAGCCGCAGGTTACACAATTGAACACTATCTGCTATAAACTGTTGCCCGAGCCTGTCACTCAACGCTGCAATTATTTTACACGCTTGCTATTTTAGCGATTTTTATGATTTAAGTCAATGAAACTAAATAAATTTTACTGTTTTTCCGACTAATAATACATTTATTTGCTATAATCTAATTTGAATTATATTTTTGAAGTTGAGGAGTGTGAATTGTGGCAATTATTATTGTTCTAATTATAGTTATCATTGCTATAATTTTAGGAATATTTTATTTTTATCAAAAAAACCTCAAAGCGATCGATCAAATAACATCTGAACTAGATCAATTAAATCAGATTAATTTTGATAGTACGATTCAACAAGTTTCGAATATGAAACTAGCAGGTGCTAGCTTGGCTAGATTCGAGCAAGATTGCAAGCAGTATCAACAGATTAAACGCGATTTAGTGCCACAATTACAAACCTCTTTAATAACAGCTTCAGAAAGTAATTCTAGTTTTAAAATTTGGTCGGCACATAAAAAATTACAGCAATTGCAAGAACAAGTTGCGCAATGCTTACAAAATTTAGAACAAGCAACTGTAGGCTTAAAGTCGTTATTTACAAGCATCCAACAAAATCAAGTACGTTTGCATGAATTGCAAGGTAAAGTAGAGAAAAATCAACAGTTTCTAGTCAATTCTGCTGACAAATTAGGCGCCGTGAAAGTTAGTTTACAGGCAGCTTTAAACGAAATAAATGATAACTTTGATCGTATTATTATATTAATCAATAATGGGGATGCACTGGCTGCTCAACAAGCTTTACAAAAGTTGACAGATGATTTAAAAGAGTATCAAGACCTATTGCAATCAGTAGAACAGCGTTTACAAGTTGATTTTCAGGCACAAGTTGCTGAATTACAAGTTGCCAATAAAAAGATGCGTGGTGCAGGAATTCATTTTCCAGATCCTCAACTAAGTGAGGTTTTAGTTAAGCTTCAGCCGCAGTTGTTAGACTTAAATAAAAGTTTAGTGGCGTTAGATTTTGAACAGTTTGACAAATTAGAAAAGCAAATTGCTGAACAAATTGATTATTTGTATGAACGTGTAGCCAAAGAATGGCGTGCTAAGAAAAAAGTACAAAAAAATCAGTTGATTTTGAATGATTTTATAAATCATGCAAATCATCAAAATCGCTTTTTGAGACAGCGAATGGAGCGTTTGAGCAAGCAGTTTGCTTTAAATGAGTATGATCGTCAGCTAGTTAATTCTTTTGAACACAAATTACAAGAGATTAATCAACAATATCAAAAACAATTAAAGACCATTCGTAATAATGTCGCTGTTTACTCAGATGTTTTGCATAGCTTTCAACAGCTAAATCAACAATTACAAAATATTGAACAAGAACAAGTTAAAATTGACAATAGTTTAAATGGGTTGGTAGAAGGCGAAAAAGTTGCTCAAAATAGTTTCAATGATCTGACCATGAAATTAGATCAAATTAAACATCGAGTAACTGCCATGCGTTTGAAAGGGTTGCCTAAGAGTTATCTAAAAAGTTATCAAATTGCAGAAGCAAATATTAAACGAGTTCATACGTTGATAAATAGTAATCCGTTGAACGTAGAAGAGTTGACTAAGCAAGTAGCAACAACCAATGAAGCTTTAAATAATTTGGAATCACTTGTGGAGCAATTAATTAATGATATCGTATTAACAACGCAATTATTGCAGTATTCAAACCGTTATTTGGAAACTGTTCCTGCTATGGAAAAGGCTATTGAGCAAACGCAGGCTTTGTTTGATCAGCAATTTGATTATGCTAAGGCGCTGGCTACAATTGAGCATGCTTTAGAGCAAGTGGAACCTGGTGCGGTAGAGCGTATTAAGCAACTTTATATAACGGATCAAGAAACACCAGTTTAAAAAACTCTCCTTGGGGGAGTTTTTTAATTGAAAATATTGAGTAGTTGACTTTTTGAAAGCCGATTAATCAGTTACAATATTATGTTGGAGTGTGGAAATGATATATTTTGATAACAGTGCAACAACTAAAATTACCCCGGCGGTTTTAGAAACTTATGATAAGGTTAGTCAAGAATTTTGGGGCAACCCCTCTAGCTTACATCGGTTAGGCGATAAAGCTGATCAAATTTTGGAGTCAGCACGTAACCAGATTGCCACTATTTTACATTGTCGCCCAGAAGAGATTTATTTTACCAGTAGTGGTTCAGAAGGTGATAATTGGGTTTTGAAAGGTACAGCACTGGAAAAAAGTACTTTTGGCAAGCATATCGTTACTTCTAGTATTGAACATCCTGCAGTAACGAATTCTTTGCAGCAATTAGAAAAACTAGGTTTTGAAGTAACTTACTTGCCTGTTGATAAGACAGGACATATCAATCCAATGGACGTTAAGGAAGCTATTCGTCCGGATACTATTTTGGTGTCTATTATGGCTGTTAATAATGAAGTTGGGGCTATTCAGCCATTGCAACAAATTGCTACTATTTTGCAAAATTATCCAAATATCCATTTCCATGTTGATGCTGTGCAGGCAATTGGCAAGAACCTAGGTGAGCAGATCTTTGATCCACGGATTGATTTTATGACTTTTTCAGGTCATAAATTTCATGCTCCTCGGGGTGTTGGTTTTATTTATGCTAAGCAAGGACGTAAGATTGCACCTTTAATTAATGGCGGTGGGCAAGAAAATAACTGGCGCAGTAGCACAGAAAATGTGCCTGCCATTGTTGCCATGGCAAAGGCGCTCAGAGTAGCTACGACCGATGAAATAAACAAGGCACAGCAACAACAAGAATTGCGGCATATGTTATTACAACATTTAAAAACTTTAGCAAATGTGGCTATTTTTTCTCAAGAAACGCCCGATTTTGCACCCCATATTGTATGTTTTGCTATTAATGGTGTGCGTGGTGAAACTATCGTACACGCTTTTGAGCAATATGATATTTATTTATCCACAACTAGTGCTTGTTCATCTAAGAAGGGCACTAAATCCATTACGCTCAAAGCAATGCATGTACCTGATAAAATTGCTACAAGTGCAATTCGAGTCAGTTTAGATGAAACTAATACAGTTGAAGAAATGCAAGAATTTATAGCAACTTTAGATAAGATTTACCAGCATTTTCAAGTTTTAAATTAAGGAGTTTGGTATGGAATATACAGAAATAATGGTGCGCTACGGTGAATTATCGACGAAAGGCAAAAATCGGCGGAATTTCATTGATCGCCTACACGGTAATGTTGAGAAAGTTTTATATAAATATCCAGATTTACGAATCCATCCAAAACGCGATCGTATGCATATCATTTTAAATGGTACAGATGCTACTACAATTATGAATCATTTAAAAGTTATTTTTGGAATTCAAAATTTTTCGCCAAGTATTCGCATTGATAAAGATTTGACAGCTATTAAGGAATTGGCTTTCCAGTTAGTTTTGGAACAGTATCAACCGGGAAAAACTTTTAAAATTACTACTAAGCGGGCTGATCACCAGTTTGAATATGACACTAATCAAATCAATTTAGCTGTAGGCGATTATGTCAGTGATAATATTCCGGATATTCAAGCAGAAATGCGCCAGCCTGATATTAAAATTCAAGTTGAAATACGGCAAGATGGAGCTTATTTATCCAGTAAAACTTTTAAAGGTGCCGGTGGATTGCCAGTGGGCACAGCTGGCAAAGCTGAACTAATGTTATCAGGGGGCATTGACTCGCCGGTTGCTGGATATTTAGCAATGAAGCGGGGGGTGGATATTGAAATGGTTCATTTTTATAGTCCCCCTTATACTAGCGAGCATGCTTTGCAAAAGGCAAAGGATTTAACTGTTAAATTAGCTAAATATGCGGGAAATATCCAATTTATCCAAGTTCCTTTTACCGAAATTCAAGAAACAATCAAACAAAATGTGCCCGAAGGCTATTTAATGACTATCCAACGTCGTTTCATGCTACGCTTAACAGATGCTATTAGGCAACAACGGCAAGCTTTAGCTATTTTTAATGGGGAAGCGGTTGGTCAAGTAGCTTCACAGACTTTAGAAAGTATGGTGGCTATCAATGATGTGACCACGACACCAATTTTGCGCCCTGTAGCGACAATGGATAAAACGGATATTATTAAAATTGCCGAGAAAATTGATACTTTTGATTTATCAATTAAACCCTTTGAAGATTGCTGTACGATTTTTGCGCCACCGCGACCTAAAACCAAGCCGAGAGTGGACAAGGCGCAACAATTTGAAGCCCAGTTAGATGTGGCTGGTTTAATGGAGCGAGCTTTAAAGGAAATTGAAGTCACAAATATTACTCCTTTTGATAGTTATCTAGCGCCTGTTGACGAACAAATTAGTTCTTTACTGTGATTTTAGTTGACGGCAACGAATATTTTTTCTATGATATGAAGTAATAATTAAGCGTTGAACAAGAGAGCTATTAAGGAACTTTTTACAGAAAGACTAAGGTGCTGAGAGTTAGTCAAAATATTTAATAGTAGTAGCTTGGGAGCTGTCGTTAAGTTATTTAATGACCGGGAAACCGTTACCGATTGAGCTGGAGTAGCATTACTCTAATTTAGGTGGTACCGCGTATGCCCACATTCGTCCTAATCATGAATTAGGGCGTTTTTTATTTTGAAGAAAGTAAGTGATCAAATGAGTGCGACAACAATGGATACAAAATATAATCACATTGAAGTTGAAGCGGGACGTTATCAAGAATGGGTTGATGCTGGTTTATTTAAACCAAGTGGTGACCAAAATGCTAAACCCTACGCAATTGTTATTCCACCACCTAATGTGACGGGAAAATTGCATTTAGGACATGCTTGGGATACGACAATTCAGGATATTTTAATTCGAGAAAAGCGTATGCAAGGTTTTGATACTCTGTACTTGCCAGGAATGGATCATGCTGGAATTGCCACACAAGCAAAGGTTGAAGCCAAACTACGAGCAGAAAATAAGACTCGTTTTGATTTAGGTCGTACAAGATTTGAAGCAGAAGTTTGGAAATGGAAAGAAGATTATGCACAAATTATTCGGTCACAATGGGCAAAAATGGGTCTTTCTTTAGATTATTCGCGCGAACGTTTTACATTAGATGAAGGCTTATCTAAAGCGGTTCGGAAGGTTTTTGTTCAATTGTATAACAAAGGCTTGATTTATCGTGGTGAATATATTATTAACTGGGATCCAGAGTTGCAAACAGCTTTGTCAGATATTGAAGTAGAGCATCAAGATGATCAAGGTGCTTTTTACCACGTACGTTATCCGCTAGCTGATGGTTCAGGTGATATCGAAATTGCTACGACGCGTCCTGAAACAATGCCCGGAGATGTGGCGATCGCAATACATCCGGGTGATGAGCGTTATCAAGATTTAGTTGGTAAAGAAGTTATTTTGCCACTATTTGATCGTAAAATACCGATTATTGAAGATCATTATGTTGATCCAGAGTTTGGAACTGGGATGGTCAAAATTACGCCAGCGCATGATCCTAACGATTTTAAAGTCGGTAATCGTCACAATTTAGCACGATTAAATGTTATGAATGCTGATGGTACTATGAATGAAAATGCTGGTATTTATCAAGGATTAGATCGTTTTGTAGCACGAAAGAAAATTGTAGCAGATTTAAAAGAACAAGGTTATTTGTTATCAGCTGATCCGATTACACATAGTGTTGGTCATTCGGAACGTTCTGGAGCGCAAGTTGAGCCACGTTTGTCGACGCAATGGTTTGTCAAAATGCAACCTTTAGCTGAAATGACTTTGAAAAATCAGCAAACTGCTGACAAGGTTAATTTTGTGCCCACACGTTTTGAACATACCTTTGAACAATGGATGAATGATGTTCATGATTGGGTTATTTCACGGCAATTATGGTGGGGACATCGGATTCCAGCTTGGTATAATAAACAAACTGGTGAAATGTACGTTGGTGAACAAGCTCCAGAGGATGAACAAAATTGGGAACAGGATCCTGATGTGTTAGATACTTGGTTTTCCAGTGCTTTGTGGCCTTTTTCGACATTAGGTTGGCCTGATGAAGAAAATCCTGACTTTAAACGTTATTTTCCTACGAATGCATTAGTTACAGGTTATGATATTATCTTTTTCTGGGTTGCTAGGATGATTTTCCAAGGTTTGGAATTTACTGGACAAAGACCTTTCAAAGATGTAATTTTGCATGGCTTAATGCGAGATGAACAAGGTCGCAAAATGAGTAAATCGCTGGGGAACGGAATTGATCCAATGGATGTAATTGATAAATATGGTGTAGATGCTTTACGCTGGTTTTTAGTAACTGGATCAGCTCCAGGGCAAGATACGCGCTTTAGTTACGAAAAGGTCGGGGCCGCTTGGAACTTCATCAACAAGATTTGGAATGCTAGTCGTTTTGTAATTATGAATCTGGAAGATGTTAAAGCCCCTACAACTTTCCCGCAAGATAATTTAGATTTGGCTGATAAGTGGATCTTGGCACGGTTAAATACTACGATTGCTAAAGTATTGCAACTATTTGAAAAATATGAATTTGGTGAAGTTGGTCGTTTATTGTATAACTTTATCTGGGATGAATTTTGTGATTGGTATATTGAATTAAGTAAAGCCACTTTGACCGGTGATGATGAGCAATCTAAGAATAATAAGCGGACTGTTTTAGTTTATGTTTTGGATCAGATTTTACGATTATTGCACCCAATTATGCCTTTTGTTACTGAAAAAATTTGGCTAACCATGCCTCATAGCGGAGAATCTTTAGTAACTGCTGAATATCCTACAGTTAATTTGGAATTAGAGGATGAGAAAGCTGTTAAACAAATGACAGCTTTAATTCAAACGATCAAAGCTATTCGTCAAATTCGTTCGGAAGCCAATGCACCCTTATCTAGTCCAGTGGATATTTTAATTCGACCTAAAAATCAAGAGATGCTAACTATTTTGCAAAATAATCAGGAATACCTAAATCGTTTAGGTCATCCGAAAGATTTAGTAATGCAATTGGATTTGGTAGCTCCAAAATTAGCTATGACGCAAGTTGTTGATAATGCAGAAGTTTATATGCCTTTGTCAGAATTAATAGATTTAGATGAAGAAGTTAAGCGACAAGAAAAAGAATTAAATAAATTGCAAAAAGATATTGATTTTGTAAATAACAAACTTAATAATGCTGGTTTTGTAAAGAACGCACCGGCAGAATTGGTAGCTAAGCAAAAAACTAAGTTGGCGGAATATCAAGCTCGCCAGCAAAGTATTGAACAACGGATTATTGAATTGAAAAATGCTTAAAAACATGACTTTTAAACTGTAGTGACTATTCACTGCAGTTTTATTAAATAAAGGAGTGATATTGTGAATTATCAAGAAACTTTACAATATATCCATCATTTACCACATTTACATGCAGATAATAGTTTATTTTATGTAAAAAAAGTACTGACTGCTTTAGATGACCCACAAAATAAGGCAAAGTTAGTTCATATTACTGGGACCAATGGTAAAGGAACGACTGGCTATTATTTAACGCAGTTATTGGTGAAAAATGGTGCACATGTGGCAACTTTTGCTTCGCCATATGTGCAAAAGTTTAATGAGCGTTTTTTGCTTGACGGTCAAGAAATTAGCGATGAACAAATTGTGTCTTTGGCAAAGCAAGTAATCACCGTCGTACAGCAAATTAAAACGCAAGATTCCAGTTTTTGTTTGGTAGAATTTGAATTTTTAGTAGTGATGATGTTCTTATTTTGTGTACAAGAAAATGTAGATTACGGCATTATTGAAGTGGGTATCGGAGGACAACATGATAAAACAAATGTTTTCACCCCAGAATTATCGATTATTACCAACGTTGGTTTAGACCATGTTGATTTAATTGGACCAACACTTTTAGATATTGCTAATGAAAAAGCTGGAGTTATAAAGTCTAATCGTCCGGTTGTTGTAGGGCAAGTCGACACACCAATTAAAACTTTTTTAAAGCAAGAAGCTGCTAAATTAACCGCACCAGCTTACTTTTTTGATGAAGATTATTTCTTGGGAAATATTAAGCCTGTACATGGTAGAAAATTGAAGTTTACTTGGCATAATAAAAACTATCAATTCCGTAATATTACTTTTAATTCTTGGGCACATACGCAACTATTAGACTTTGCGATAGCTTTAGAAGCATTTAGTTTGTTGCAAGAAAATCACCTGAACACTAAAGTAGTTCATCAAGTTGCTCAATTGCCAGGACTACCTGCTCGTTTGCAATTATTAGCAACTGATCCATTAATTGTTGTCGATGGAGCACACAATGAACCTGCAATCAAAGCATTAGTTGCTAATTTACAACCATTGGCGAAAAATCGGCGAGTAGTTGTTTTGTATGCAGCAATGGTTGATAAAGATCGTAAAACAATCTTAAAGTTGTTACGCAGTTTTGCACAGGAATTAATTGTGACTAGTTTAAGCGAAGCTAGAGGAGCAAAAAATTCGGATTATGATTCATCAGTAAATTTGGTTACGCCTTGGCAAGTGGCTTTTGCACAAGCATTGCAATCTCTAGATGGAGAAAGTATATTAGTGATTTGTGGGTCCTTACACTTTGCAGGTGAAATACTAAATTTTTTGGAATAAAAAATATTTTTACGTACTTTAATTTATTGAGGTGGATAAATTGCAAGTACAAGATTATGAATTTAATTCCTATGCAACTGGTACTAAGTTATTAGATGATATTTTATGTTCAATGACTTTAAATACGGAAATACGTCAAAAGATAATTGATAAAATAAAAAAGTTAACAAGTAATTTTACTGATTTAGCTGCGCTAGATTATCCTAATTTGCAGCAAATTGGGTTATTGAATGATCACCAAATCAGTGGTCTTTTAGCGGCTGTCAAGTTAAGTTATTTATGGCAAAAAGAACAATTATTAGCTACTAAAAAATTTCATGAATTGCGCTTCATTTATCAACATTTAATTGATAAATTAGGAATGTGTCAGCAAGAAACACTTTTAGGTATGTTTTTTGATAACCAGCAACGCTTATTACGGGAACAAATTATTTTTCAAGGTACGTTAACTAAAGCTATGGTTGCACCACGAGATATTGTTCGCCGAGCGTTACTTTTACCGTGTACTAGCCTTTTAATTGCGCATAATCATCCCAGTGGTTTGCTAAAACCTTCTAATGCTGATGTTACATTTACACAAAGGTTGCAAACTTGCACTAATTTATTTGAAATCAAATTAAATGATCATATAATTGTCGGCCAACGAGATTATTTTAGTTATGCGCAAAATGGATTATTATAATAAATATTTTGAATTAATTTTTTGTATGATATACTTTAAAAGAAAGTTTAAGTACTGTTATATAAGGGAGATAATGCTTTGTTTGGAATGCGTTCACGAAATATTGGAATAGATTTAGGAACTGCCAATACGATTGTTTATGTTGATGGTCAGGGAATTGTTTTGCGCGAGCCCTCAGTGGTAGCTAAAAGAGTAGAAACTGGCGAAGTTGTCGCTGTTGGTGAAGAAGCCCGAGCAATGATTGGTCGGACTCCTGGTAGCATTAAAACGATTAGACCGATGAAAGATGGCGTTATTGCTGATTATGATACTACAGCTGCCATGATGAAGTATTTCTTTGAAAAAGCCGTGGGCAATTCAAAAACTGATGTGATGGTTTGTGTGCCTAGTGGTGTTACAGAAGTTGAAAAAAGAGCTGTTATTGAAGCTACCCAAAATGCGGGTGCCCATGATGCCTATTTGATTGAAGAACCTTTTGCTGCAGCGATTGGTGCAGGGCTTCCAGTAATGGATCCAACTGGTAGTATGGTTGTTGATATTGGTGGTGGAACAACCGATGTAGCAACAATTTCTTTAGGTGGAATTGTTTCTAGTCGCTCAATTAGAATGGCAGGCGATAAGTTCGATGAATCAATTATTGATTATATTCGCCAAAAATATAATTTGTTAATTGGTGAACGAACAGCTGAGCAATTAAAGATGGAAGTTGGCTCGGCTTCAGTTGAAAAAGCTGCTGAATTGGCAGATATTAGTGTGCGCGGACGTGATTTGTTAAAGGGATTGCCTAAGACTGTAGATTTAAAAGCTGTTGATATTGCTCAAGCTATCCATGAAGATATTGAAGAAATTGTAGTAGCAATTAAAGAAACTCTAGAATCAACTTCCCCTGAAATTGCTGCTGATGTGATTGATCATGGTATTGTTTTAACAGGTGGTGGTGCTTTATTAAAGAATTTACCAGAAGTTATTTCTGATTCTACCAAGGTTCCCGTATTTGTGGCACAAGATCCGCTGGATTGTGTAGCTGTTGGAACAGGCGAATCACTAAAAAATCTTGATGTAATGAAACGACATAGATAAAAGAGTGGTTGGAGCCACTTTTTTAATTTAGTGGAGGAGTTTAATGCGGAACTTTTTTTCTAATAAAAAGTTAATTATTATCATGGTCGTAGTAATTGCTACTTTTGGTTTGATCTCTGCTTCTGTTACTTTAAGTAATAAAAGAGATCAACCGGCGTTTATACATCAGGTGGGTAATGATACGATCGGCATTGTGGGTGATGTTGTTGCTTATCCTGTCAATGGAATTAAAAATATTGGTAACAATGTGACAAGTTTATTTAATACCTATCAAGAAAATCGGCGTTTAAAAACACGTATCGATGATTTAGCACAAACTAAAGCACAAAATGGTACTTTAAAAAAGGAAAACCATGCTTTGAAAAAGCAAGTCAAATTAAATAAAACATTAACTGATTATCATAAATTATCGGCTAGTGTTATTTCGCGATCACCTAATGAATGGCAAGATTATTTGATTATTAATCGTGGTTCCTTATCTGGTATCAAAAAAAATATGCCAGTAGTTTCAGAATCTGGCTTAATTGGTCGAGTTGTGGAAGTTAATAAGACTAATTCCAAGGTAAGTTTAATTTCCACTGATAAGTCGCTAAGTAATAAATTTGCAGTGGAAGTTTTGAAAAAAGACGGTAATGATGCTAGTGGAATTATTGGTAGTTACGACAAAAATGACAATATGTTAGTAATGACCAATGTAACGTCGACGACAGGTGTTAAAAAAGGTCAGCAAGTTGTTACTTCTGGTTTAGGTGGTTTGACACCACGTGGCTTATTTGTAGGAACTGTGGCACATATCAAAAAAGATGATTATGGTTTAGTTTCTTCTATCTATATTAAGCCAGCGACTGATTTAAATAATTTCACGGTTGTTACTGTGATTAGCCGAGATGTTGAAGATGATTAATTTAAAAAGTAATACTTCCAAGTATATTGTACAAGTTGGTTTATTATTGGTTGCCTTTTTTTGTGATGGCTTAATTAAAGGTGTAGTGCCAGTTTTCAATTTACCTTCTTTCAAGGCTTCACCACAATTTTTGTTATTAATATTAGTGATGATGAGTTTGCGTGATGCACAAAATACACGGCAATTATTTTGGGAATCTTTGATTTTAGGCGTCTTGTATGATTCCTATTATTCGCATGTTTTTGGACTGTACACAATTATTTTTCCATTGACATTGTTAATTATTCAAAGGATTCGTTTTTATGTCCCGGAAACTTTTATTTTTGAATGGAGTACTTATTTTATTGTTTTGACATTAGCGATTGTATACTTGTACTTGATTGGAATATTTTTAAGTTTGGCATCCACGGATGTTGCTGTTTTTGTTGTCAATTGGTTAGCACCAACTTTATTAGTTAATTCATTATTTTTTGTAATTTTATATTTTCCATTAGCTAAATTGCTTAATTGGTTAATATAACAGGAGGTCAATGATGAAGAATGTAGCATTAAAAGGTAAGGGTCAAGAGTATTATTTAGAAATTTCTTCTTATTGTGACTTTAATGCTGCATTGGAAGACATGAAAGTTTTGTTTGATGACCTAGCTAAAAGTACCGACAAGCTAACTTTGATAGTTGATACTCAGCAGCGCTTACTAGGTGAAAAACAGATTACTGAATTAAAACAGTTAATTAAATCCTATCACATGCTAGATTTGAAACAAATTGTTAGTGCAGTAGACACTAAAACTAGTTTAAATAATATTTTGAAAAAAAATCAAATTCAAATTGAATCACATATTGTTCGATCTGGGCAAATATTAGATTATAATGGCAATTTATTGCTTTTAGGTGATGTTCATGCTGGTGCTCAAGTCAGGGCTACGGGGAGTATTTTTGTAGTTGGTGTAGTTGAAGGGATTATTCATGCTGGTTTTCCTGACAATGATGATGCCGTTATAGCTGGTAATTTAGGTGCTGCCAGGCAAATTCGCATTAGTGATCTTTTTCAAATTGTAGCCGATCTAGCTATGGATAATTTAGAGATGGATTCCTTTTTTTATGTTAATGATCTGCATACAATAGCCATTGATAAAATTGATAATTTAGCAACTATTAAACCTCAAAAAGAGATTATTATAAGTTAAGGGGGAAATTTGATGGGAACGTCAATAGTTGTTACTTCAGGTAAGGGTGGCGTCGGTAAAACAACGACGGCAGCTAATTTAAGCTTAGCTCTAGTTCAAGCTGGTAAAAAAATTTGTGTTATTGATTTGGATGTTGGTTTACGCAACTTAGATGCTATTTTAGGGTTAAGTGATCGTGTTATTTACGATATTGTTGATGTGATAAGTGGGCGTATTGATGTACAAAGGGCTTTGGTTCAACATCCACAGTATAATGGCTTATGCATGCTAGCGGCGTCGCAGAGTGCCAGTCAAGATAATTTGAATATTGAGCGTATTAGTCAAATTGTGCTTGATCTGAAGAATAGTTTTGATTTTGTGATTATTGACTGTCCTGCAGGTATTGAAAGGGGATTTCAAGCTGCTGTTGCGGTGGCTGATAGCGCTATTGTTGTGACAACGCCCGAAATTGCTGCTGTTAGTGATGCTGATCGGGTTGTTGGTATTTTAGAAGCGGCTAATCTAACTTATGGGATTCACTTAGTTATTAATCGAGTGCGTTTACAAATGATCCAAAGTGGTAAATCTATGGATATACAAAATATTGTCAATAGGTTGTCAGTACCCTTAATTGGTGTTATTATCGACGACGATGAGGTGATTGCTTCATCTAATGATGGACATCCTGTAGTTGGTATCCAAGATAGTAATCCAGCAGCGATTGGCTACACTAATTTAGCACATCGTATTTTAGGTAAAGATATTCCCCTAAATGAAATTGACAACAATCGTTTGCCTACTAAGAAAAGTGGTTTTTGGCAACGTTTGTTTAAAAGCAAGTGATTTTATAATGTTAAATTAATATTATGATTTTGATCAAGATAGATATGTGGGCTGGTTCAGAGAAGCTGTGGTTGATGTGAACAGTTACTAGTGACAACATAGAACACACTTGTGAATTATAATATTGGTTTATCCGGCTGGATGACAGTCGTTATCAGCAGTTAGGTTAACTGGTTGAGGTGTCTGATGTGAATTAGGCACGAACTGAGGTGGAACCACGAATATTATTCGTCCTCTTAAGCAAATAATGCTTAGGAGGATTTTTTTATTTTAAAGTGAGGTTGAAAGTTATGAAATATATTAGTGAAATTATGCCGTCCTTATTATCGGGAACTAAAGTGACTGTGGAATTGTTTGTAATCACCTTATTGTTGGCAATCCCAATAGGAATATTATTAGCACTCGGATTAAGAAGCCGTTTTCGATTATTGAAAATAATTTTGGAAGCATATGTTTGGTTAATGCGAGGAACCCCATTGCTATTACAATTAATTTTCATTTTCTATGGCTTACCGACAATTGGAATCGTTTTTGAACGTTTTGTAGCTGCAGTGATTGCTTTTGTACTAAATTATGCTGCTTATTTTGCTGAAATATTTCGTGGTGGCTTGCAGTCTGTTAGTCAAGAACAAAGTGAGGCAGCTGCCTTATTGGGATTATCCAAGCAACAAGCCTTTCGCTTTGTGATCATGCCTCAAGTTGTCAAAATTGTTCTACCTTCGATGGGAAATGAGGTTATTAATCTAGTTAAAGATTCATCTTTAGTTTATGTCTTGGGTATTGGAGACTTATTACGTGCTGGTAATGTTGCTACTGCTCGTGATGTAACGTTAGTTCCATTAGTTTTAGTAGGTATTATTTATTTATTATTGACAGGTATTTTAACGTATATACAAAATAAAATAGAGCGAGGTTTCTCATATTATGAATAATCCAACTGCATTGCAATTAATTGATGTTACCAAGTCGTTTGCACATAAAAAGGTATTAGATGGAGTGAATTTACAAGTAGGTGTGGGTGAAATTTTGTCTATTGTTGGTCCTAGCGGCGTTGGAAAAACAACGTTATTACGCACTATTTTAGGATTGGAAACCGTTGATCAAGGACAATTTAAGGTAAATAACCAAGCGTTTAACCCTAAGGATCACAGCCAAAATAAAATTGGCATTGTTTTTCAAGATTTTCGCCTGTTTCCTAATTTAACGGTTTTACAAAATATTATGTTAGCTCCTTTACGGGTTCAAAAAGTCCCACATGATAAAGTTGATGGAGATGTGCAGCAACTATTAAATTTATTGCAGTTAGAAGAGCAAAAAGATTATTATCCTTTTCAACTATCTGGTGGTCAAAAACAGCGAGTCGCCATTGCCCGTGCTTTAATTTTACGTCCACAAATTTTGTGTTATGACGAACCAACTAGTGCTCTTGATGCACAAAATAAAAGTCAAGTATCTGAATTATTACGGACATTTAAGGAGCGACAAATTACACAATTAGTCGTGACGCATGATTTAGAGTTTGCACATGAAGTATCTGATCGAATGTTTAACTTAGGGGAGCAAACACAATGAAAAGAATATTATCTTGGATCATGGGGAGTTTAATGTTGGTTTTGCTAAGTGGTTGCAGTTTAGCTAATCAGCGCTTAGGTACCAAACAAAGCACTTTAATTGTTGGTTTGGATGATTCGTATGTACCAATGGGATATGAAACTAAAAGTGGCAATTTGGAAGGCTTTGATGTTGATCTAGCAAAAATGGTCGGTCAGACGATGCATCGAAAAATTGTTTTTCAGCCGATTGATTGGTCAATGAAAGAAACGGAATTGCGGAATAGAACTATTGACTTGATTTGGAATGGCTACAGTAAAACGCCACCGCGCGCCAAAAAAGTAGCTTTCTCCAAGCCTTATTTAACCAATCAGCAAGTTATTGTAGTACAAAGAAAAAGTAATATTCGAAAGGTCAAGGATCTACAAAATCAAAGTGTAGGTACGCAATCAGGATCAGCTAGTTACACCAAAATTATACAAAATCCTAGTTTATTGAAAGATTTCATTAAAAACAAAACGCCTGTACAATATGACAGTTTAGAACAAGGAATGCTAGACTTGAATGCTGGACGTATCAAAGGATTTATGATTGACAGTGTTTTTGCTGATTATTATGTCAAACACACCAAAAATCCCCAGCAATATCGTATTTTGCAAACACAATTCACTGGGGAAGATTTTGCTGTTGGAATGCGCAAAGATGACTCTAAAACTAGAAAAGAAATCAATCAAGCTTTATATAAATTAAAGCAAATTGGCAAATTACAACAATTACAACAAAAATGGTTTGCCAGCTAAAAGCTTGTTTTAAACGCTAAGATTTAAAGCATAATCAATCGCTTTTGCTACACCATCTTCTTTATTACTGGTGGTTTGATACTGTGCCAATTCTTTGATGGCAGGGACGGCATTATCCATGGCTACTCCTAGGCCTGCCACTTTAATCATTGATTCGTCATTCAAATTATCGCCAATTGCCATTACTTGTTGCATGTCGACAGCATTTTTTTGTGCAAATTCTTGCAAAGCAGTTCCTTTTTGTGCTTTTTTATTGTTGATTTCTAAGTTATTAGCTGCTGAAGAAGTAATAATTATTTCTGGAAGCTGTTCTAATTGGTGGCGTAAGTCAGACAAGGCATCATTTTTTTCATCGGCAAATACTAACAATTTCATCACACTAATAGTGGGATTTTGTAAAATGGATTCATAATCGGCAACATAGTTAATATTAACAATTTCCGGCCGCTGTTGAGCCTTTTTAAAGGCTTGATCAAATGATAAATTAAGATTAACAGCACGTAGTGAATTAGTAAAATGTTTTAATCTTTGAAAACGACTAGTAGAATAAATCCCATGATCGGTAACGATTTCAAAATACAGTTGCTTTTTCTTGATAGCTGCGATACTTTGAAATAGGGTCGCTTTCTCTAAGGGGATTTTGACGATTGGCACAGTGTTGGAATCATAAACGAGTGCGCCATTTAAGGTTATAATAGCTGGCTTAGTAGTTAAATTTTTGATTAATGGTTTAACTTCAGATAGTCCTCTACCAGTTGCGATGACAAATTGAATACCTGCGTTGGTCGCTTTTTGAATAGCATCCAAGTTATTTTGAGAGATAGTGGCTTGATCGTTTAACAACGTTCCATCCATATCGGATGCAATGATTTTGATTGACATAGCATGCCTCCTCTTACAGGAAAATTTTAGCATAATAAGTGGGTGATGGGTTGAAGCAATTAATAAAAAATGATTGGCAAACAGTTATTGGTCCAGAGTTTGATAAAGAATATTATCGCCAGTTGCATCAATTTTTGAAACATGAGTACCAAACACAGACAATTTATCCTGATATGTATCACATTTTTCAAGCTTTTGAGTGGACATCTTATCATGATACAAAAGTGGTTATTTTGGGACAAGATCCTTATCATGGACCCAATCAAGCCCATGGTTTAAGTTTTTCAGTTTTACCAGGCAATAAGGTGCCACCTTCTTTACAAAATATTTATAAAGAATTACAAGCTGATTTAGGCATTGCTCCAGTTAAACACGGTTATTTGAAATACTGGGCACAACAAGGTGTATTATTACTTAATTCGGTTTTGACAGTACGACAAGGTAAAGCATTTTCGCACCAAGGAAAAGGTTGGGAGACTTTAACGAACCAAGTTATCCAAAAGTTGTCCCAAAAGGGTGGTGTAGTCTTTATTTTGTGGGGGAAAGCGGCTAAAGCCAAAAGTAATTTAATTGATATTAGTAAAAATACAATTATTAGTTCTACGCATCCGAGTCCTTTTTCAGCTAATTATGGCTTCTTTGGTTCAAGACCATTTTCGCAAACTAATAAAGCTTTGCAGAAATATCATGAACAGCCAATTGATTGGCAATTACCACAGCAACCGCAAGATAATTAATTATAGGGGGAATTTCATATGGAATTATTTGAATCTTTAAAACAAAAAATAAGTGGTAAAAATAAAAAAATTGTTTTTCCAGAAGCCAGCGATCAGCGCATTTTGCAAGCGGCAGCGCAATTAAAACAAGATAATTTGTTGGAGCCGATCTTTTTAGGTGATGCCACTAATATTACACAAAAAGCCAGCGAATTAGGAATTGAGATTAAAGGTATTTCAATCATTGATCCCAACAATTATGCTGATTATGAATATATGGTTGAAGCTTTCGTGAAGCGGCGCAATGGGAAAAATAGCCCAGAACAAGCGAAAAATATGTTACGCGATTTTAATTATTTTGGCACAATGTTAGTTTATTTGGGAAAGGCTGATGGAATGGTTTCAGGAATTATTCACCCGACTGGTGATACTGTACGTCCAGCTTTACAAATTATTAAAACTAAACCGGGTATCAAACGCACAAGCGGAGCTTTTATTATGCAGAAAGGTCAAAAACGCTATTTATTTGCTGATTGTGCTATTAATATTGACCCTAGTGCTGAAGATTTAGCTGAAATTGCTGTGATGTCTGCACAAACAGCTAAATTGTTTGATATTGATCAAAAAGTAGCGTTACTGAGCTTTTCTACTAAGGGTTCTGCTAAAGGTGATGCAGTTGATAAAGTAGCCCGAGCCACTCAATTAGCTCAAGAATTGGCACCTGATATTTTGATAGATGGTGAATTACAATTTGATGCGGCTTTGGTTCCTAGTGTAGCTGAGCAAAAAGCACCTGGTTCTAAAGTTGCCGGTCAAGCTAGTGTATTTGTTTTCCCAGAATTGCAATCTGGTAATATTGGCTATAAAATTGCTCAAAGATTAGGTGGCTTTGAGGCTACAGGTCCGATTTTACAAGGCTTAAATAAACCAATTTCTGATTTATCACGTGGGGCCAATAGTGAAGATGTTTATAAATTAGCTTTAATTACCGCTGCACAAGCAATATAACAACGAGGTTACAATGATAATTAGAACATGTAGTTACCAAGAAACAGTTGCCTTAGGACAATATTTAGGAACATTATTGCAGGCTGGAGATGTATTGCTATTAGATGGCGATTTAGGTGTTGGTAAAACAACCTTAACACGAGGGATTGCTCAAGGATTAGGTATTAATCGCTCAATTAAAAGTCCAACTTTTACTTTAATTAGAGAGTATCAAAATGGTCGTGTCCCGCTTTATCATATGGATATGTATCGCCTAGAAAATGCAGCGGATTCTGCCTTAGGGTTAGAGGAATATTTGGGTAGTGATGGGGTTACAGTAATGGAATGGGCACAATTTGTTGCTGACCAATTACCTGAGGAGTACTTGCTTGTTCAAATTGCACGCGATAATGATCAAGATGAAGAGCGTTTTATCACATTTAAACCTCGTGGTGAACATTATCAATCACTGTTAAATAATTTTATAGCTATGTATCAAAAGCATTCACGATAATTTAGTGAATGCTTTTTTTAGGAGACTATCTTGGTTAACGGTTGGATTTGTTCCCAGCCGTATTCAGCTTGCGTTTTTAAGAGGATTTCTGCGCAAGCCACAGTATCAAAAAGCGCATTATGATGTTGCTTTAAATCAATATTCAACGCCTGAGATACGGTATTTAATTTATGATTGGGTAAATCAGGATAAAAACGTCGTGAAGTACGCAAAGTATCAATACAGTTATAGGTTGGTGTTTTGATATTTGAAGCGGTCAATGTAGCTTTTAAGACTCGATTATCAAAGGCTGCGTTATGGGCGGTAATTAAATGGTTCAAATCAAATAATGGTGCAATGTGGGGCCAAATTTGGGCAAAAGTTGGTGCGTCTTCAACATCTTTCGGACTAATATGATGAATAGCAATATTTTTACGGTTAAATGGTTGTTGTGGATTAATTAGGGTATAAAAAGTATCAATAATTTGATTATTATTGATTAACGCAATTGCTAAAGAACAGGCGCTAGAAGCTTGAAAGTTAGCTGTTTCAAAATCCATTGCAATAAAATTCATATTCTCACTTCTTTCTTGCAAATAATTTCAGAATTTAATTATATACTAAATAATAATGATTGGTGAAACGTTAAAAATAATAATACTGTGATAAAATTAATTCATGACAAATTTGCAAGGACTAGTGATTAATGACTACTGAAATATTGAAGTTACCAGTTGAAATCAAGGTTAATGAACCTTTAAGTAAATATACTTTTACAAAAACTGGTGGACCAGCGGATTTTTTAGCGTTTCCTAAAAATGACGCTGAATTGAAACTGTTAATAAATTATGCGTTAGATAAAATGCCGATAACAACTTTGGGAAATTCCAGTAACTTAATCATCAAAGATGGTGGAATTCGTGGTTTAGTAATTATGTTAACTAAGTTTATGGTTATTAAAGTACAAAATAATCAGATTATAGCTCAAGCTGGAGCATCACTGATTGATGTTACTAAAGCCGCTAGCAAAGCGCAATTAACAGGATTGGAATTTGCTGCGGGAATTCCTGGAAGTGTTGGTGGAGCAGCCTTTATGAATGCTGGTGCATATGGTGGCGAAGTGGCTGAAGTTATAACTGCCATTACCGAAATTTTGCCGGATGGTCGTGAGGTTACGTTAAGAGGTTCTGATTTACATTTTGCTTATCGACATAGTGTGGTACAAGAAAATCAAGGGATTGTTACCGCGGTTACTTTCACTTTACAACCTGGCAAGCAGCCCGATATTCAAAATAAAATGGATGAATTGAATGCTTTAAGAGCTTCTAAACAACCGCTGGAATATCCTTCTTGTGGGAGTGTTTTTAAAAGACCAGCGGGTTATTTTACAGGACCCTTAATTATTAAAGCTGGTTTGCAAGGTAAAATTATTGGTGGCGCACAAGTTTCGATGAAACATGCAGGATTTATTATTAATTTAGGTACTGCTACGGCAACGGATTATTTGACTTTGATTCAATTAATTCAAAAAACGGTACAACAAAAATTTAATGTCAAACTAGAAACGGAAGTGCGGATTATTGGTGAAGATCGGAGTAAGTAGGGTGATTACATGGCTAACATTTTAAATCATTTATTTACTATTAACACATTAACTAATATTATTGATATTGTTTTTGTTTGGTTCTTGATTTACAAACTTCTGATGATGATTCGTGGTACCAAAGCGATCCAGCTGATTAAAGGTTCTTTGATCATAATTGTTATTAAGTTAGTGAGTTGGTTTTTCAATTTACGTACTTTAGCTTATTTAACTGATCAAATTTTTAATTGGTCTGTTATTGTTATTATCATTATTTTTGCTCCCGAAATTCGTCGTGGTTTAGAAAAATTAGGACGGATGCCAATTTTTTTTCCAGTTAGGAATGAACAAAAAGATATTGCTGATAATTTAATTGCGGCTTTGGATAAAGCAATTCAATATATGTCCAAAAGACGAATTGGTGCTTTAATTACTTTGCAGATGGATACAGGTTTGGAAGAATACATTGAAACTGGAATTCCTATGGATGCTAATATTACTGGTGAATTGTTAATTAATATTTTTATTCCTAACACGCCATTGCATGATGGTGCAGTAATCATTAATGATAATAAGATTGCTACAGCTGCCGCTTACTTACCCTTATCAGAAAGTAATGCAATTCCCAAAAAATTGGGTACCAGACATCGAGCAGCAGTAGGGATTAGTGAGGTTACGGATGCCTTGACCATTGTTGTATCTGAAGAAACTGGCGAAATTATGATCACGCACAATAATCATATGATGTTAGATTTAAGTCAGGAAGATTATTTGAATTACTTGAGGGCTCAATTAGAACCAAAAAATACTAAAACTAATTCCTTTTTATCTAGTTTGTTACCACATCGTAAGAAGGGAGAGCGTTAATGAAAAAGTGGCGTAAATTTGCTAATTCTAAATATTTTTATATTTTGTTATCTTTTTTAGTTACAATTTGGATTTATTGGAGCGTCTCTTTGCCTAGTATTGGTAGTACGCGAAGTGGTTCTGCAATGGGTAACACAACGAATGCAAATCGCACTACGACTTTGAATATGAAATTGGAGTTAAACTCGGATTCGAAAAATTATTTTATTACGGGTTACCCTAAAAAAGTAGCAGTGAAATTACAAGGCCCAGAAGCCTTGGTAACAGCTACCAAAAATACCAGAAATTTTACGACTTATTTAGATTTGCATAATTTAGGTATTGGTCATCATCGTGTTTTGGTTCGGCAGAGTGGTTTGAATAATAATTTAAAGTATTCTATCAAACCGAGATATGTTAATGTTGATATTGAACCACGATCAGAGCGTATTTTCCCAATCCAAGTCAAATATAATTTGAAAAATATTGCTAATGGTTATCAAGCTAGTGAGGCAACTGTTACTCCACAGGTGGTGCATGTGGTAGGTGCACGTGATGAAGTACAAAGGATTGATCAAGTTGTGGCACGTGCTAAATTGGCTAAAGATACTTCCACTAATTTTCATCAGGAAGTAATGTTGCAAGCTTTAGATGATCAAGGGCGAACGCTGTCTGTTTTATTGAGTCCGCAAACTGTGCAAGTTAGGATTGGTGTTTTTGTACCAAGCAAAAAAGTTAATTTAAAATTTGTGGCTAAAAATGCCAATCAAAATTATACTAATTATAGTTTTACTTCTGATGTTAAAGAAGTTAAAATTTTTGCGAAACAGTCTGTTTTAGATCGGATTGATCATTTGGAAATTCCAATTGATATAAATAAAGTTGGTTCCAAGAAATCAACTGTTATTACTATCAATCAAGTGAATTCTGATATTATAGATTCTAGTCCACGTACGATAAAAGTTTTTATCAAAAATAATAATGATGCTGACAATTAATATGGCAGCTTAATTGAAGAGGAGAACAATGGTTAAATATTTTGGTACTGATGGTGTTCGTGGTATTGCGAACAAGGAATTAACACCGGAACTAGCATTCAAATTAGGACGAGCTGGGGGATATGTTTTATCGCAACAAAAAGATAGTGATGATGATCGTGCAACCGTTTTAGTAGCCCGTGATACTCGTAAATCAGGTCATATGTTACAAATGGCTCTAGTTTCAGGATTATTGTCTGTTGGGATTGAAGTTTTAAATTTAGGAGTGATTACAACACCCGCAGTAGCTTATTTAGTCAAGGTTCAAGACGCAGATGCTGGAATTATGATCTCAGCTTCCCATAATCCGGCTAGTGATAATGGTATTAAATTTTTTGGACCTGATGGCTACAAATTAAAGGATTCTACTGAAGAAGAAATTGAGCATTTTCTAGATCAAGAAGTCGATGAACTACCACGTCCATCAGCTGAAGGAATTGGCACTTTTGAAGATTACAAAGAGGGATCGCTAAAATATTTAGAGTTTTTGAAGCAAAGTATTTCAGAGGATCTATCAGATTTACGTGTTGTTCTAGATGGTGCCAATGGTTCCACTAGTAATTTATTAACAAAATTATTTGCCGATTTGAATGTTGATTTTACAACGATTGCTACTAATCCAGATGGTGTAAATATCAATAATGGCGTCGGTTCCACTCATCCTGAAAAATTGGCACGTGAAGTTGTGAAGCAAGGGGCTCAAATTGGTCTGGCTTTTGATGGAGATGGTGATCGTTGTATTGCTATTGATGAAAAAGGTAACATTGTTGATGGCGATAAAATTATGTTTATTTTAGGCAATTTCTTTAAGGCTCATGGTCGCTTGAAAAAAGATACTATTGTTACCACAGTGATGAGCAATTTGGGTCTTTACAAGGCCATTGAAGCTAATGACATGAAATCGGTGCAAACTGATGTTGGTGATCGTAATGTGGCTGCAGAAATTGTTAAAAATGGTTATAATTTGGGCGGCGAACAATCTGGTCATATTATTATTTTTGATGTTCATAATACTGGTGATGGTATGTTGACAGGAATTCAATTGTTGAATGTTATCAAGCAGACTGGAATGACTTTGTCACAATTAGCCCAGTCGGTAAAGACTTATCCACAACGCTTGGTAAATGTTAAAGTTTCTGATAAAAACAATTGGAAGAACTATCCAAAAATTACGGCCGCTATTGATGCTGCAGAACAAGAAATGAATGGTGATGGTCGAATTTTAGTACGACCTAGTGGCACAGAAGCACTACTACGTGTCATGGTGGAAGCACCTAGTGAGGAAGCTGCATATCGTTTTAGTAATCAAATTGCGCAAGTTGTTGAAGTAGAAATGGGCTTAGATCAATAAAAAAATCTCCGGATTAATTTAAATTAGTCTGGAGATTTTTTTATTGTGGGATCTCTATTTTGTTTTTTGGTCTTTAATAGCTTGGGCTAAAATCGCACTTTGACCAAAATTATCGCTAGCTTCATTAGGTACAATTACTAAATTAGTATTTGATGTGGCTAGTTTTTCGTAAGCGTTGATTGACTGATTACGAAAGTATTTATTGTCAGCCTTGGCTAAACCTGCCTGAACTGTATCAATTCGATAACGCTCAGCATCTGCTTGAGTTTTAGTAGCTTGAGCTTGCGCTTGGGCAGTAGTAATTAAAGCATTATTTTTAGCATCGTTAGTCAGACGAATTGACTCTGCCTCACCTTCTGCTTTGGCGATCGCTGCGATTCTCTCACGATCAGCAGTTAATTGCTTATCCATTGCTTTTTGGATTTCTTGTGAAGGCAGTAGTTCGTCAATATTAATACGATCTACGTTAATCCCATAGGTACTTGTTAGATCACCGATTGCATCGGCTAAATCGGCATTAATCCGTGCTGTAGAACCCAGGGCATCATTTAGATCCATTCGTCCAATGATATCACGCAAATGTCCCCGAACTAGCTGGGACATTGATTCAATAGAATCTGTATTATTATATTGATATTTAACAGCATCTGTAACATGGTAATTTAAGGTTACAGATGTGGATACTTCTGCATTATCTTTAGTTATTATTGAATAATGGGGTAATTCTAGTGGACGCATAGCTAAATTGACTGTTTTGATGCTTTGAGCAATAGGCACATAAAAATGTAATCCAGATTCTACTTTATGTTTATATTTACCAAATGTTGCCACTAAGCCTTCACAATTTTGTGGCACAATTTTAAATCCTAAGGGCATAATCATTCTCCTTTGATTTTTATGATTAAATACTAATGAAAAAGAGTAACACTAATTTATTATAGCAAGTAATATGGGTAAAATATATAGCTCCTAATTAGGTATATACCATTTCGCAAAATTTATTGACATATGCTGATAACGTTATTATCATATCAGTTGTTAGCTACCGCCCATTTCGCGGTACTTATCTATACCAATTTTAGGGGGGATACAACTTATGTGTGGAATTGTAGGAGCTGTTAGTGGAACTGACATAACTAACATCTTGATTAATGGTTTAGAAAGATTAGAATACCGTGGTTATGATTCAGCAGGAGTTTATATTACTGACGGTGAACATGACACCTTAATTAAAAAAGCGGGTAAGATTGTCAATTTAAAAGAAGCTATTAACGATCGGCAGTTAGGTAATAGTGGAATTGGTCATACTCGTTGGGCTACTCATGGTCAACCTAGTGAAGCCAATGCACATCCTCATTTTTCACAAGATCATCGTTTTTATTTAGTGCATAATGGTGTCTTAGAAAATACAGAATCATTGAAAGAAACTTATTTAAGCAATGTTTCATTTGCCAGTACAACAGACACTGAAGTAATTGTTCAATTAGTTGATTATTTTGTTTGTCATGAAAAATTGGCAGTTTTTGTAGCTTTTGAAAAAGTCCTTTCCTTAATCAAGGGTTCATATGCGATAGCATTGATGGATCGTCAGCAACCTGAGCAAATTATGATTGCTAAAAATAAGAGCCCATTATTGATTGGTGTCGGTGATAAAGCTAATTTTATTGCTTCTGATGCTGCGGCAGTATTGGAGCAAACACATACTTTTATGGCGATTGCAGATGGTGAGCGCGGAGTCATTACGAAAGATAAGATTCAATTATTTGATGCCCAAGATCAAAAAGTAAATCACAAAACTTATGAAGTTAAATTAGATTCTAGTGATCTATCACTGGGTGCTTACGATAGCTATATGTCAAAAGAAATTGATGAGCAACCTGCTGTTTTGCGTCGGATTTTAAAGCATTATTTTCCAGATCAGCAATTAAAAATTAATAATCAATTATTACAGCAAATAGCCGCTAGCGATCGTATTTATATTGTGGCTGCCGGTACTAGTTGGCATGCTGGATTAGTAGGAAAGCAATTATTTGAAGATTTGACCGATATTCCGGTGGAAGTGCAGTTAGCTAGTGAATTCGGGTATCATTTGCCCAAATTGTCAGCTAAACCGTTCTTTATTTTCTTGAGCCAAAGTGGTGAAACTGCAGATAGCCGGCAAGTTTTGGTGGAGCTTAAAAAATTGCATAAACTTACACTAACTATCACTAATGTGGAAAATTCGACTTTGGCCAGAGAAGCCGACTATAGTTTAGCCTTAAAAGCTGGTCCAGAAATTGCTGTGGCTTCCACGAAAGCTTATATTGCGCAAATTGCGGTAGAAGCAATTTTAGCCAAAGCGGTCGGTGAAAATTTACATTTGACAACTGCACAATCTTTTGATGTGCAGCAACAACTTTCTTTAGCTGCTAGTGCTATTCAGACATTAATTGACAAAAAAGATTTAATAGAACAATTAGCAGCAACTTATTTTGATAACCAAGAATCGGCTTTCTTTATAGGTCGGGGTAACGGCTATTATTTAGCTTTGGAAGCCTCTTTAAAATTAAAGGAAGTATCTTATGTACATTCAGAAGGTTTTGCTGCGGGTGAGCTAAAGCACGGAACAATTGCCTTGATCGAGCAAGATACTCCGGTGATTGGCTTTGTCGTTGAAGAAAAAACGGCTGAGTTGACGCGTGGTAATATTCAAGAAGCTGCCAGTCGAGGTGCTAATACTTTGATTATTAGTACAGAAAAGTTGCAGCAAAAACAAGATCAATTAGTAATTGCTGATTTAGATGAGCATATTTTACCAATAGCAGCGATTGTACCTGCTCAATTGTTGGCTTATTATGTTGCTAAAAAGCGTGGTAATAATGTGGACCAACCGCGTAATTTAGCTAAAAGTGTTACTGTTGAATAATTGCCTCAAAATGATTGAAGCTATCTTAATATTTTGGTATGATAATATACGGCTTTGTCAATAATACTAATTTAGGAAGAAGGAGTTAGCGTATGTCAGGACATTCCAAATGGCATAATATTCAAGGACGTAAAAATGCCCAAGATGCAAAACGTGGTAAAATTTTCCAGAAGCTTTCGCGCGAAATTTATATGGCAGCAAAGGGTGGTGATCCTGACCCTGCAAATAACGCAGCCCTTCGTTTGGTAGTAGATAAAGCGCGTGCTGCTAATATGCCTAAAGATAATATTAAACGGGCAGTTGAAAAAGCTGCTGGTGCTGGTGGAGAAAATTACGAAGAAATCACTTATGAAGGCTATGCTCCTGGTGGAGTAGCTGTTTTAATTCATACTTTAACTGATAATAAAAATCGCACAGCTACTTCTGTCCGTGTGGCAGTAACGCGCAACGGTGGTAGTATGGGGGCAGCTGGCTCAGTGGCTTATTTATTTGATCGTAAAGGGTATATTGTCATTGATAGATCGACTACTGATTCTGATGAAGATAAGATGTTAGAAGCTGTTATGGAAGCTGGAGCTGATGATTTACAAGTTTCCGGTGATGCCTTTGAAATTTATACAGGTGCGAAAGAATTCACTGAAGTTCGTGATGCTTTGGAAGAGATGGGTTATGAGTTGGCTAACGCTACTTTGACAATGATTCCACAAAATACAGTGCCTGTACCGGAAGATAAGCAAGAGCAATTTGCTAACATGATTGATCAACTGGAAGACGATGAAGATGTTTCTGAAGTCTTTACAGCAGCAGCTGATTTTGCTGATTAAATAATAAAATAAAAATTAATTCAAAAAACTTTCTCATTGTGGGAAAGTTTTTTTGTTTTTTTCAGTATTTTAATATTGAAGGGAGAAAATTATGCCACCAGAAATTTATACGCAACAATTATTACAATTTGCTTGTCAAAGGGAAGTATCCGATATATTTTTCTTACCTAAAGGTACGGAAACCATTATCAAAATGCGCGAAATGGACGGTCTACATGATTATCAAATTTTAGATTTTGCTTTTGCGCAAGGTGTAGTTAATTACTTGAAGTTTACGGCTGATATGAATATTAGCGAACATCGGCGCCCACAAGTAGGTGCGCGGAGTTTTTATCAGCAGCAACAAACTGTTAATCTAAGATTGTCTAGTGTAGGAGATTTTTCTAATCAAGAATCGTTAGTTATTCGTTTGATTTACCCTTTGAAACAAAATGCGCAAGCCGAGCAACTGGAGCACGTGGCTACGCAAATTATGCAACAAACCGGTTTAATCTTGTTTAGTGGTCCCACTGGATCAGGTAAAACGACCTCTATGTATTATTTGGCTAAAAAATATGCACAAAATAAATTTGTTTTAGCAGTGGAAGATCCAGTTGAGGTTATTGAACCAGATTTTTTACAGGTACAGGTTAATAAGCGGGCTCAGATGGGATATGCAGATTTAATTCGAACATCGTTGCGACATCGACCGGATATTTTAATCTTGGGCGAGATTAGGGATGAAGAAACGGCTCGTATGGCTTTGAGAGCAGCTTTAAGTGGGCATTTGGTTATTTCTACAGTACATTCGCGAAATAAGTACGCTGTGGTAGGACGTATGATGGAATTAGGTATTAACCAAAGTGAATTGGAGTCTATTTTAACTTGTATTATTTATCAACGTCTGTTGCCTCAACAAAATAATACTGTGAAAACTTATCAAGATTTGTTAGTCGGTGAGGATTTACGTAATGCAATTCATATCCCACAAAGTAACAATGAAGATTGGCAGCTTTTACTACAAAATGATTTGCGTAAAGGACTAATTGATGAAGAAACTTATCGCTTATACAAAGCAGGATAAATTCACTAAAGCTCAGCAAGCAGATTTTTTAGTCACGCTGGCACAACTAATAAAAAATGGATTTTCATTAGAAGTAGCTTTGGATTCTATGCAATTAATTTATCCGCATAAAAAAGTTATTTTGGTGCAAATATTGCAGCAACTGCATTCAGGAGTTAATTTAGCTCAATCATTACTGAATACGGGTTTATCTAAAACAATCATTAGTCAAATTGCAATTGCTGATGTTCATGGTAATTTGGTGCAATGTTTAGAAGAAAATGCAATGACTTTAAAAACTACTAGTAAAAATATGAAAAAAATATTGGATCTTTTGGCTTATCCTTGTTTTTTATTATTTAGTTTAGGAATGTTATTGATTTTTTTGAAAGTAGAATTGGCGCAACAATTACCCAAAATTAATATGAATTTTACTATTAAAGCTATTATAACAGGAGTTATGGGTTTGCTAATTATCTTGGTCATAGGTGAATTATGGTATTTATACAAAGCTAGTGATCTTGTTAAAGCGTTACATCAAATACGCTGGCCTTTTGTTGGTAATATTTACCAGGATTATTATTACTATGTTATTTTGACAGCCACTGCAACTTTTTTAAAAAGTGGTCTGTCTTTAAAAGATATTTTAAATACTGGACGGCAATTAACTAGTGGATCTTTGCAACAACAATTAGCTATTACTGTTCAAAAGCAAATTATTAAGGGCTTGTCTTTGTCACAAATCATCAAATCAAATAAATTTTTACCTGCTGAAATTGATATGGCGTTGCAACTAGGGCATCAAGCACCCCAATTAGCGATTGAATTACAAACAATTGCGGAAATAAAACATCAAAATCTACAAGGAAAGATTCAAAAGTTAATTAATAAAATTCAACCGATCTTTTTTATATTAGTTGCGGGTTTAATTTTTGGTACTTATCTTAGTATCTTATTGCCTATTTATTCAATGATGAAAGGACTATAAATTATGAAATCACTTAGGAGAAAAAAGCAATCAGCATTTACGTTAATTGAAATGGTCATCGTACTTTTTATTATTTCTTTATTGTTGCTAATAATTATTCCAAACATTAATTCACAGAAAAATTCAGCAAAAAATAAAACTGATGCGGCTTTTAAAACAACTTTGCAAACACAAGTTGATATGTATGATGGTGATAACCCAACATGGGGTAAACTGCAAAGCGATAATTATTTATCTTCAGCACAAGTTAATAAAGCTCAAAAAGAAGGTTATGCCATTGAAAATGGTACAGTTGTGGGACCTAAGAAATAAGCATTATGGTTTTACACTGGCAGAAGCAGTTATTACATTGGGTCTAGTTAGTGCAGTATTGTTAATTCCGACGATTAATTATAAACAGCAATTACCTTTACAACAAGAACAACTGACAATGATTAATTTTGAGAATAATTGGAATAATACACTTAAAAGTGCCTTTTTAAAACAAACAGGTGGTAATATTCAATTTGATAATACTAAGCATCAAATTAGATACCATCTAATTGGCACAAATGACAATCAAATTCAAAAATTTCCAACTGATTTAGAATTTGAAATAGGAAATATAAAAAATAGTAAAAATAGTATTAGTTTTAAAACAGCTGATTCTGTTATGCCACAAACAATCAAAGCATATTCCAAAAGTTCACAAAAGTATTACTCGTATACAATTCAAATGGGATGGGGGCGTTTGATTGCGAAAAAAACATAAGGCTTTTTTATTATCAGATAGTATTTTGGGTTTTTTTATTACGCTGCAAGCATTATTAATTATTCCAATATGCATCATGCCTGCCCAACAAAAGCTAAAACAAGTCCAACAAAAGACATTTTTTAAGGTAGCAATTTATCAAAAATTACAGCATTCGACGCTCAATAAGCTAACTTTAAATAATAAATTATTTGTAGTAGAACAAAAGGGAGATTGTATTGAATCTTGGTATCATGATAAAGGGATGCGCTATGATCAAAAGAAGCAAACGTTCGGCATTCTTACTAAGTGAAGCAGTTGTTTCATTATTTATAATGATTTTAGCATTAAGTATATTATTATTTTTAATTCAAACTTATCATCAGCAACAAAAAGTATTATTTCATGCTAATAGTTCCTGGTTGATTTCTGTGTCGGAATTAGAAGAATTAACCGTGCATTCGTCATTACAAAATGTAACTACTGATGGGGTTACTTTTGTAACTGATAATGATTACAAGAAGCCACATAAAATTTATCGTTTGCAAATTTATCATGATATGCTACGCATGACCGGACAAATTCACGGACATATGCCTGTGTTGATTAATCAAAAAAGCATTAATTTAATGGTTGTTAATAATACTGTAAAAATATCAACTATTGACCAGCTAAATCGAAAGTGGGAATATTATCTTGACTTCAAGTAATAATAGGCACAAAGACAAAGCTATGGTTTCACTTACAGCACTATTCGTTCTTAATTTAGAGTGTATCTTTTTAATAGTTTATTTAAATTTTTATCAACAAGAAATGAAATTTGAGCAGCAATTAGATCAATTCTATACTGAGAAAATTTTAAATTTTGCCAAATGAGCTAGTGTTCGTTAATATATTAATGAAAGTGGATCATTGGAGATGGTAAATTGACTAATAATCATAAACAAATTGATAAAATTTTTGAATTTATAGATCAAACAGCACTCAGTTTAAAAAAATATTTAAATATTAATTATCAAGAAGCACTTGCTGAGAATATTTTGAACGTTGTTAACCGAGACACTTATGTAGAGGATGGCTTTCCCACCAAAGAACAAGCGGATAATTTAAATCAGCAATATCGTAAATTTGATCTAACAGATTATACAGTATCTGATGTTAAGCATGCTATAGATTTAGCAATTATTAAGGCACAAAATACAGATAAAGTTGATGTTAACCATTTAATGACACCAGATGTCATTGGAACAATCAGTTCTTTGTTGCTAACGGAAATATTTGCTGACAGTACCAAACAAAATCTTAAACTGATGGATCCAGCAGTAGGTACGGGTAACTTACTATTGACAACAGATCAGCAATTAGGGCTAAATAGTAAATTAAAGTTGCAATTATATGGTATAGACAATGATGATACAATGCTAGCGTTAGCGGATGCCACAACACAAGCTATCCGAACAGAAATTGATTTATATCATCAAGATGCAGTTTCTGATTGGATTGTTAATGATTTTGATCTAATATTGACGGATTTACCTGTTGGATATTATCCATTGGATAATAATACGCTAAACTTTAAAACACGTGCTGCAAAGGATCACTCATATGCACATCATCTATTAATGGAACAAGCTATGAATAATGTGCATCCCAATGGAATAGGTGTTTTTATCGTTCCGGCGCAGATTTTTGAAACAGATCAGGCTAAGTCATTAGCAGAATGGATGGTTAAAGAAGTATACTTGCAAGCCGTTATTAGTTTGCCCCAAAGCTTGTTTTCGAGCAATGAAGCAGCTAAATCTATTGTTGTTTTGCAAAGGAAAGGCGATAAAGCTAAGCAAACGCCACAAGTTTTGATGGGGCAAATTCCTAACTTAGATAATACTAAAGACGTAGCATTGTTCAGGCGGCAATTAGTTACTTGGAGTCAACAAACTTTTTCATGGGAGGCATAGAAATGACTAATAAGATTTTGGTGGTCAATTCTGGAAGTTCAACATTAAAGTTCAAGTTGTTTGATTTAACAAATGAGGAAGTAATTGTTAAAGGAATGGTAGATCGCCTAGGTAGTGATCAATCGGTGTTTGAAATTACTTATGATGATCACAAATATTCTTATCAAAAACCCTTAAAAACCCATACGCAGGCAGTAGATTTTTTGATTGAAAAATTATTAGATTTAGGAGTCATTCAAGATGTTTCAGATTTATCAGGTGTAGGACATCGAGTTGTTTCAGGTGGACCTTACTTTGATGACTCCGTTTTATTAGGCAAAGAACAAATGGCTAAGTTACAAAGTATTGATGAGTATGCTCCGCTGCATAACCCGGCTGAACGCAAAGGAATTGAAGCTTTTGCTGAGATGTTGCCTGATGTGCCCCAAGTTGCAGTTTTTGATACAACTTTTCATAAGAACTTGCCTAAGATGAATCAAGTTTATTCAATTGCATCTGAATATGATGAAAAATACGGTACCCATAAATACGGTGCTCATGGTACTAGTCATGATTATGTAACGCATCGTGCGGCGGAATTTTTACAAAAAGATTATACTAAACTTAAAATGATTAGTTTGCATATGGGCAGTGGTGTTTCTGTTACGGCTGTGAAAGATGGCAAGTCTTTTGATACTTCGATGGGCTTTACTCCAATTTCGGGGGTAACAATGAGTTCACGTGCTGGTGACATTGATATTTCGTTGGTTGCTTTCCTAATGAAAAAGTTAAATGTTACAGATATTCAAGAAATGATTAATATTTTGAATAATGAATCAGGATTGAAGGGTATTTCAGGGATTTCTCCTGATATGCGTGATTTAATTGCCGCCAAAGACACTGATCCTAAAGCTCAATTAGCTATTGATGTTTTCATAAATCGAATTATTAAATATATTGGTAGTTATGTTGCTGAAATGCAAGGATTGGATGTCTTGATTTTTACAGCTGGCATGGGTGAAAATAATCCATATATTCGGAAGGTCATTTTAGATAGTTTTGCTTTCATGGACGTAAAAGTTGATGAAAAAAGTGATTTTGATGGATCTGGTATCCGTAAAATAACGACTGCTGATTCAAGCGTAACAGCTTTAGTCGTGCCAACCGATGAAGAATTAATGATTGCTCGTGAATTTGATCGCTTAGTAAATCATAATTAAATTGTCTAAGCACTTATTATATAAAATGAGTGCTTTTTTTGTGCTTTGTGTTAAAATAAATACTATGAATGCTTTCGGGGATGTTATGGATTCGACATATATAGTTGAACGCTAACTGCATCTCGTAGGTTACGTCTACGTTAAAACGTTACAGTTAAATTATAACTGCAAAAAATAATAACAATTCTTACGCATTAGCTGCTTAATAACAGTCTAATGTGTGATCTGATCAATTTTGACCATGGGTTGAATCAGGTCTTAAAAAAATGGTCTACGTTTAATTGTGCCACCTTAGCAATTGAAAAGAGTTTTTAAGGCTAGCTACTGAGGTTAGCTGCGTTGCATGGCGTTCTTAGTAGTAAAATAAAGATAGTGCAACTATGGATGTAGATGTTAGTGTGGCAGTATGTATGGACAGGAGTTCGATTCTCCTCATCTCCATTGTGGATTTTCCAAACAATTCCATTCATTTCTTAAATACCTTTAAACCTAGTGTTTAAAGGTATTTTTTTATTATTACTTAATTTGTAGACAAAAAAATAAACATCCACCAGCAAAACTGATGGATGTTTTAGAACAATTTTTATTAGATTACATAAAAGATACAACTGCTTGGAAGATAACACCGGCCACAATCACAATCAACATGAACCAAATAAAAAATTGAGTAATACGTGCAAAAGTACTTTTCTTTTTCTTCAAGTGAATCCACCTAACTATAATATCCTATACTCATTTAACAATATTAAGCAAAATAATGTTAAAAAGCAAATGGTAATTTGTGATAGTTTATTTAAATGTGGTGATAAGTGGTGGATTGTGGTACCATTCAACTATGGATATGAGGTATTGATTATGTTTATGGGTGAATTTCATCATAATATTGATGCTAAAGGTCGTCTTATTGTACCCGCAAAGTTTCGCGCGGAATTAGAACAAGGCTTTATTTTAACGCGAGGTATGGATGGCTGCATTTTTGGGTATCCATTGCAGCAGTGGCAAAAGTTAGAACAGCAATTACAACAATTACCATTGACTAAGAAGAAAGTTCGATTCTTTGTTCGCTTTTTTTACGCTTCAGCTGGTCAATATCAATTGGATTTGCAAGGGCGGGTAAATATTGATCCAGTTTTAATTGAATATGCAGAACTAAAAAAAGATTGTGTCATTGCTGGTGTTTCTGAACGTTTTGAGATTTGGAATGCGTATAAATGGGCTCAGATTAGTGAGCAAACTGCGCAAAGTTTTGATTTACTTTCAGAAGAAATGCATGATTTGGTTGACTTTGATTTATAGGTAGGAGAATTAAGATTAATGTTTCAGCACGAAACTGTTTTGTTGCAACAAACTGTAGATGCCTTGCATGTTCATGATGGTGGTACTTATGTCGATGCGACTTTTGGGCGTGGTGGTCATACGCGTTATTTATTAGCGCAGGGACAAAATTTGCAAGTTTTTGCTTTTGATCGTGATCAAAGTGCAATTGATGCCGGTCAAAAATTACTAGAGCAAACCAATAAAAAAACTAGCAACCATTTGGAATTAATTAAGGCTAATTTCACCGATTTGGCTAGTGCCTTAGATAACCACTTGATTGATGGAATCTTGTATGACTTGGGTGTTTCCTCACCACAGTTTGATGATCCAAAACGTGGTTTTAGTTATCGTTATGACGCGCGTTTGGATATGCGCATGGATCAAACGCAGGATCTAGATGCATATCAAATAGTTAATACTTGGACTGCACAGCAATTGATACAAATTTTACATCGTTATGGTGATGAAAAATTCGCACAAAGAATCGCTAATAATATTATACAGCAAAGATCTAATCGACCTATTTTGACAACATTGCAATTATCTGAAATAGTTAATAATTCTATTCCGGCAGCTGCGCGCCGTAAGATGAAAAAAAATCCTTCCAAAAAAACATTTCAAGCCATTCGAATTGCTGTCAATGATGAATTATCAGCTGTGCACGATTCTTTAGAAGCTGCGATCAGTTTATTAAAACCTCAAGGGATTATTAGTGTAATTACATTTCAATCACTGGAAGATAAAATTGTCAAGCAAATTTTTCGTCAACGCAGCATGGATAAAGCGCCACGTGATTTGCCGGTAGTGCCAAAGCAATTGCAACCAGAACTTAAATTACTTACCAAAAAACCGATATTGCCGTCAGCACTGGAGCTAGAACATAATCGTCGTTCGCACAGTGCTCGATTGCGAATCGCTCAAAAAAATTAATTAACTTATATAAAAGAATAGAGATGTTATTATGTCACAAAATGCATTACGTCAGCTAACTGACCATCAGCATACTGCTAATGACTCTTCGCCAGTGGTTGATAATACTATCAAAAGTGCCATTCAGGTTAATAGTAATTCGGTACCTTTTTCTAAAATGGAGAGGTTCTTGGTTGTGGCAATCGGTTTGTGCATTTTGACAATGATGATAGCATTGATCTTTATTCGGACAAGTAATGCACAGTCACAAAGAGATATTCAAGATTTTGCTACTAAAACTACTAAAGTAACTAATAAAAATTCCAAATTACAGCAAGAAATTAATGAGCTAAGTAATTCTGGCCGGTTGTTACAGATTGCACAAAAGCGTGGTTTTAAATTGCAGGACAATAATATAAGGAATATTTCGAAATGAATCGAAGCAATAATGATCAAAAGAAGCAACTTCAAGAAATTAATAAGGCAAGACGTGATCGAAGAATCATTGGTAGATTCTTTTTAATCGTTATTGCCTTCTTTTTTGTACTTTGTATTGGTCGTTTTACTTATATTGCTGTAAGTGGACATGTTGGTAGCGTTAATTTGTCACAACGTACTAAAGATAAATATCGTGATCAGCAAGTTTTGCCAGCACAACGAGGTAGTATTTTAGCAGAAGATGGTTCTAAAATTGCTTACAGTGATGAATCATATCAGATCTATGCTGTGGTCAATAAAAAGTATCATGGCTTAAATAATAAGCCACTTTATGTAGTAAATAAGAAAAAAACAGCACATATTCTTAGTCAATATATTCCCTTGGATGAAGATAAAATTTATGATATTTTAAATACTCATGATAAAAAAGCTTTTCAAGTTGAGTTTGGCAATGCTGGCAATAATATTAGTTTAAGTGTTAAAGAAGCGATTGATAAGCATAAACTGCAGGGGATTTATTTTAATAATTTACCACAAAGAGCTTATCCGAATGGTATTTTTGCCTCTAATACAATTGGTTTGATCCAAGGACATGCTAAAGATACAAGCACTCATTTTAAGGGGATTATGGGAATTGAAAGTAATTATAATGATCTTTTGCATGGTACTAATGGCCTAGATACGCGTTACATTGACCCAAATGGCTATACTTTGCCGCAAACGCATGACAAAGTTAAAGAGCCAAAACAGGGCGATAATATTTATACAACTATTAATGTTAATTATCAGCATTATTTGGAACAGTTAATGAGTAATGTAGACCGCAAATATCGTCCTGAATCTATGCAAGCGATTATTACAGATCCTAAAACAGGGGATATTTTAGCAATAACGCAGCGCCCCACTTTTAATCCGGATACTAAAGAAGGTTTGAGTGATGCTTGGAGTAACTTCAATATACAAGACCAATATGAGCCTGGTTCTGTTTTTAAAATTTTGACTTTGGCTGCGGCAATTGAATCGAAACATTATAATGGTAATCAATATTATCATTCGGGATCAATTAAAGTTGGTGGTCGAACAATTAAAGATTGGAACACATCAGGTTGGGGTGATATCCCGCTGAGTCAAGCTTTTCCACGGTCCAGTAATGTGGGGATGGTTTATTTAGAGCAACAAATGGGTGCTAATACATGGCTAAATTACTTAAAGAAATTCCATATTGGGCAAAAAACAGGTGTAGCTTTACCAGATGAAGTAACCGGAAATATTAATTTTCAGCATGCTTCCGACCAGGCAATTACGGCTTTTGGGCAAAGTGTGGATGTAACTGCGATGCAAATGGTTCAAGCAGTGGGTGCGATTGGCAACAAAGGTACTATGATGAAACCGCGTCTAATTTCTAGAATTGAAAATCCAAACAATCATCAAGTAAAAAAAATAGCACCACAAAAAGTTGGTAAACCAGTTTCTTCAACCACTAGTAAAGAAGTTCTTGATGCTATGCGTGATGTTGTTCAGCAAGATTATGGGACAGGATCAGCTTATAAAATTGCTGATCAAGATATTGCTGTGAAAACTGGAACTGCACAAATCGCGGGTAATAATGGGAGTTATTTAGCAGGCAGTAATGATTATCTTTATTCAGTAGCTGGGTTGGCACCGGCCAGCAATCCGAAATATTTGGTTTACATCACGATGAAAAAACCTCAGATTAACACCGAAGCACCAGAAAAAATGTTATCAGAAGTTTTTAATCCAATGATGCAACGTTTGCTAGGAACAGGTAAAATAGAAAATATTACTTCAGCAAATACTGATGTAGAAATGTCAGATGTTACCAATCAGTCGTTGTCTACGGTACAGCAAAAATTGGATCAACAAAAATTAACTTATGGAATTGTGGGTACTGGATCGACGGTTGTACAACAATTGCCGCTGAAGGGAACGAAACTTTTGTCTGGTCAAAGAGTTATTTTATTGACTAACGGAGCAATGACAATGCCTGATGTTACTGGTTGGTCCAAAAATGATATTTTAAAATTATCAGAAATTACTGGTAAAAAAGTTATTTTTAAAGGTAAAGGTTATGCTAAGTCACAAAGCGTGTCTCCAAATGCGGTTTTAAATAACGTTAAGCAAATTGTAATTCATCTAAAACAATAATTTAGTGAGGGACTTAAGAATGAATCATATTAATTTAATAGTAGCTGTACTCAGTAGCTTAGTGCTCGTATTGCTTGTTCTACCATTATTTATTAAAATGATGGTGAGCAATCAGGAAGGACAGCAAATTAGAGAAGATGGTCCTAGTTGGCAAGAATATAAAGCTGGAACACCGACCATGGGTGGAGTAGTCTTTTTGATTGCAATTGTTGTAACTAATATATGGATCAGTGCTTGGCAATCAGCTTTTTCTACAGATATTTTATTATGTAGTTTAATTTTATTATTATTTGGGTTAATTGGTTTTTTGGATGATTTTTTAAAGCTAAAAAATAAACGAAATTTGGGATTATTAGCTTGGCAAAAATCCACTTTACAAATTGCATTTGCTTTAGTTTTTTGTTTTTTGTATTTCTATTATCAATTGCCAACTGACCTAGCAATTGGCAATTATATTATTCATTCTAACGTTATCTTTGTTCTTTTTATTTTGTTTTGGCTGGTGGGCTTTTCTAATGCTGTGAATTTAACTGACGGTTTGGATGGCTTAGTTTCTGGTTTAGCAATTATTGCCTATGCAACTTATGCTTACATGGCATTTTACCAACAGGATTGGTCGATTATGCTGGTTTGCTTGAGCGTAGTTGGTGGCTTGCTTGGTTTTTTGGTCTTCAACCATAAACCAGCCAAGATTTTTATGGGTGATGTTGGTTCGTTAGCTTTAGGAGCTGGCTTAGCAGTAATCGCTATTTTACTGGGGAGTCCATGGTCTTTGCTGTGGATCGGCATTGTCTTTGTTATTGAAACTTTAAGTGTTATTTTACAAGTAGCCGTTTTTAAAACTACGGGACGCAGGCTCTTCAAGATGTCACCGATTCATCATCATTTTGAGATGTCTGGTTGGTCAGAGTGGAAAGTGGTTAGTGTTTTTTGGCTGGTTGGTTTAGTAGCGGCAATCAGTTATTTGATTATTTTTGTAATGTAAAGGAATATATCATTGAAAAAAATAACGGAATATCAAAATAAAAAAGTTTTAGTATTCGGACTGGCATTGAGTGGTTTTAATGCAGCTAAATTATTATTAAAACTTGGAGCTAAAGTGACAGTTACGGATCAAAAGTCTAGTAAACAAAGTCAAGAATTACAACAACTGGGTGCACAAGTAGCTATTTTGGAAGATCCTACTGTTTTATTAGCTGATGGTTATAAATTATTAGTTAAAAGTCCGGGAATTAGTTACGATAATCCACTTGTTAAAGCTGCTATAGATCAAGATTTACCAATTATTACTGAACCAGAATTGGCTGCTCAAGTATCACAAACACCTTTTATTGGAGTTACGGGAACTAATGGTAAGACGACAGTTACAACTTTAATTCAACTTATTTTGGCGCAAAATCGTTCCAAAGGTCAAGCTTATAAAGCTGGTAATATTGGCATCCCAGTTTCTCAAGTAGTACAAGAAGCAACAGCAGACGACGATTTAGTAGTGGAACTTTCGAGTTTCCAATTACTGGGCGTTAAAACGATGCATCCACATATTGCAGTTTTGACAAATATTTATGAAGCTCATCTAGATTATCACCATAGTCGGGCGAATTATGTAGCTGCTAAAATGGAAATCACCAAAAATCAGCAAACTGATGATTATTTTGTAGTCAATTTTGATCAAGAAGAATGGCGAAGACTAAGTCTAACTTCTAAGGCACAAGTTGTTCCTTTTTCACGTCTCGGTTACAGCAAAGCAGGCGCATATCAGGAAAATGGCACCCTTTATTTTAGAGATGAAGCAATTATTAAAGTTGCAGAAATTGCTCTGCCAGGTGCTCATAATATCGAAAATTGTTTGGCTGCTATAGCTGTAGCTAAGCTAAAAGGTAAGTCAAACGCTGATATCAGGCACGTGTTAACAACCTTTAGCGGTGTCGAGCATCGTATTCAATTCGTGCAAAACTTAGCTGGGCGCAAAATTTATAATGATTCTAAAGCAACCAATATTGAAGCTACTACAGTGGCTTTACAGGCTTTTCAAGAGCCTACTGTTTGGATTGCTGGCGGCTTGGATCGTGGTTTTACTTTTGAAAATTTAGTTCCTGCGTTAAAAAATGTGAAAGCAGCTGTCTTTTATGGCGAAACAAAGGATTTGTTAAAGCAAGCCGCACAAAAAGCAAAGATCCCAACTATCAAAATAGTATCTAACTTAGATCAAGCAGTTCCTTTAGCTTATCAGTTGTCTGTACCAGGTGATGTTATTTTATTATCACCTGCAGCTGCTAGTTGGGATCAATTCAAGACTTTTGAAGAACGCGGCAAGCGTTTTATGGCTGATATTAAGCAATTAAATCAAATTTAGGTGGACTCAAGATATGCGTATAATAGTATCTGGTGGTGGGACTGGCGGTCACATTTATCCGGCTATGGCTTTGATTAAGCGGATGCAAGAAAGAAAATTAATCGATGAAGTTTTATATGTTGGTACTGCTCAGGGTTTAGAAAAAAAGATTGTGCACGCAGCAAATATTCCCTTTGCGGAGCTAAATATTAAAGGTTTTAAACGTAGCCTGTCTTTAAAAAATTTCAAAACTTTGGCTTTGTTTGTTCGCAGTGTTTACCAAGCTAAAAAAATAATTCGTGATTTTAAGCCTGATGTGGTTTTAGGTACGGGCGGTTATGTGTCTAGTGCCATTGTCTATGCTGCTCATCGTTGCAAAGTTCCAACTGTCATCCACGAGCAAAATTCAGTAGCTGGTTTAACTAATAAATTTTTGGGGTATTTTGTTGATAAAATTGCTTATGTTTTTGCAGCTGTTAAAGAACAATTTCAAGATACTGATAAATTAGTTTTTACAGGCAACCCACGTGCGCAAGAAGTGGCTGGTTTGAAACCAAATCAACGCTTGGCAGCTTTTGATTTAGACCCAGACAAAGAAACGGTCATGATTTTTGGCGGAAGTCGCGGGGCAGCACCAATTAATAAAGCGGCAATTGCTTGCTTACCTGAGTTTGCAACTGTCGATTATCAAGTCTTGTTTGTAACTGGAAAAGTTCACTATCAAGGTGTTTTGGATCAAATAAAAGCACAGGAGTTGACCATTCCTGACAATGTAAGGGTTGTAGCTTATATTGACGATATGCCCAGTATTTTGCCAGATATTTCGTTAATTGTAGGACGTAGTGGGGCGACTTCTATTGCTGAATTAACGGCGTTAGCTATTCCGGCTATTTTTGTTCCTAGTCCGTATGTTACTCACGATCACCAAACTAAGAATGCGCAAGCATTAGTTCAACAAGAGGCTGCTAGGATGTTAACGGAAGATCAATTAACTGCCACAAAGTTATTTACAGAAATAAATGAGTTACTACAAAATCCCAACATGATGCAGAAAATGCGTGTTAATTCGTTGAAATTGGGCGTTAGCGATGCTAGTGATCGTTTGATTGCTGTATTATTGGACTTGGTTAAACCAAAGAAGTGAGTTAATGTTACGACAAAAAAAGGATAAATTAATCAGCTTTGATAATGACTACCAACCTAAGGAACAACAACCTAAAAAAGTTCATTGGTGGAACAAAATTTCACCCATTAGTTATTTAGTGGTTTTGTTAGTGACTTTAGTAATATTTATTTCTTATTTAGTGTCTCCTATCGGGCATGTTCAACAAATAATGGTCAGTGGTACTAATTACTTAGGGGCTCAACAAGTAATTGATGCTTCAAAAATTAGTCATAATTCTTTGGTGTTGCAGACAATCATTCAAAAACCAACTATTAAAAAACAAATCAAAAATCGTGTTCCTTTGATTAAAGATGTTGATTACCATTATGACGGTTATAATAAATTAAAAATTAAAGTAAGAGAATATCAAACAGTTGGTTTTGTGGTACAAAATAATGGTTATTATCGTGTGTTGGAAAATAAAAAAATAATTCAGCCAAAGTTGCGCCAGCCGATTGGTAATTTTCCGGTTTATCAAACTTTTGGTGCAAAAACTTCGTTAAGTGAAATTGTAAAGTTTTATTTAGCAGTACCACATGCTTTAAAAAGTGATATTTCAGAAGTTCACGGGTCTAAGGATATTAAAAATCATCCATATCGTTTAACAATCTATATGAATGATGGCAATATGGTGATTGGCGATATTAGAACTTTGGCTGCTAAGTTAAAGTATTATCCGGCCATTACTAAACAAATGTCTGATAAGGGTATTGTGAATTTAGAAATCGGCGCTTATTCTAAGCCATATCCTAGCAAAAAAGAATAGTCTTGTTTTGTTTTGGTGGCTTATAATTTGTGGTATGATTTTAATTAGGTTAATTATGGTGAAAATTATAGGAGGGTCACTCAATGGATGATTCGCGGATCATTGTAAGTTTAGATATTGGGACTACTTCCATGAAAGTGGTTGTAGCTAATATTGTGAAAGGGCGAGCTAGTATTGTGGGGGTTGGTAGTGCCCATTCTCAAGGGATGAGTCGCGGAGTAATTGTTGATATTGACAAGGCATCTGCAGCTATCAGCCAAGCTGTTAAAAAGGCCGCTTCACAGTCAAATACAGAGATCAATGATGTCATTATTGGCTTACCCGCTAATGGACTTCAAATGTTTAAAACTCAAAGTTTGATTGCTTTAAATGAACAATCTAAAGAAATTGATGATGAAGATGTTAAAAGAGTTATCAAAGCATCATTAGGTAAGACTTTGGCACCTGACTTGGAATTTGTGGCACTGATTCCTGGTAGTTTTGGTGTGGATGGCTTCAAGAACATTAAAGACCCTCGGGGCATGATTGGGAACCGACTAGAATTTACAGGGGTTTTGTATGCTTTGCCTAAGTCGATCATACATAATTCCTTGAAAGCTGTACAGCGTGCAGGATTGAACGTTGTTTATGAAGTTTTAGCGCCTGTCGCAATTGGTGAAGTTGCTTTAGACAAGGGAGAACGTGATTTTGGAACCACGATAATTGATTTGGGTGGTGGTCAAACGACTGCTGCTATTATTCATGAAAATCAGCTTAAGTTTGCTGCTGTTGATCCTGAAGGTGGCAATTTGGTAGCCAGTGATGTTTCAACGGTTTTGAATACGACTTTAGACAGTGCTAACAAGCTACAACGCTATTATGGTAATGCTGAAGTGAGTTTGGCAGTTGCGGGAGAGGAATTTCCGGTGGAAATTGTTGGTCAAGAAGATCCTAAAAATGTTTCTAGTAAATATTTGGCGGAGATTATTGAGGCTCGGTTGCAACAAATTTTTGAACGTTTACGAAGCAAATTAAATAGTGTCGAAGCAATTGATCTACCTGGTGGTGTGGTTTTAACCGGTGGTTTAGCGGCAATGCCGGGTATTGATCAATTAGCTAAAAAGCTATTAAATACTAAAGTTAAGATTTTTATACCAAATCAAATGGGATTGCGTCATCCTGCTTTTACTGAGGGACTGGGTTTGGTATTATATGCACAAGGATTGAATGATTTGGATATGTTGGCTTATGACATTATTCATCAATCTGATGTTCAACCAGAAATAAAGCAAGAGTCTGCTCATAAAATGAGTACTAAAGCTACAGGTTCATCCAAAAAGAAAATTAAATCTGAAAAAATTATTTCTACAAGTGATAAGATTAAAAATTTTTGGGGTAAATTTTTTGATTAAAGCATTGCTAGCTAAAAGCAGGAGGAATTGATTATTTATGGATAGTTCAATGGATTCAAGAGAAGAAACTTCGGCGCGGATTAAAGTGGTTGGCGTTGGTGGTGCTGGTGGCAATGCCGTTAATCGCATGGTCGAAGAAAATATCAAGGGTGTTGACTTCATTACTGCCAATACCGATATGCAAGCTCTAGATTTATCACAAGCTAATACGCGTTTGCAATTAGGACCGAAGTTGACACGTGGATTAGGTGCTGGGTCTAATCCTGAGGTTGGACAAAAAGCTGCCGAAGAAAGTGAAGATGTAATTTCTGACTTACTAAAGGATTCAGATATGATTTTCATTACTGCAGGAATGGGCGGTGGTACTGGTACGGGAGCTGCGCCGGTAATTGCTCGTATCGCTAAAGATTCTGGTGCTTTGACTGTTGGTGTTGTGACTCGTCCCTTCATGTTTGAAGGACCAAAGCGCGCGAAGTTTGCGGACAAGGGTATTGAAGAATTAAAACAGCATGTTGATACTTTAGTGATTATTGCTAACAATCGTTTGTTGGAAATTGTGGATAAAAAGACACCGATGGGTGAAGCTCTACATGTAGCTGATGATGTTTTACGCCAAGGTGTACAAGGAATTTCTGATTTAATTACTTCACCAGGTTTTGTCAATTTGGATTTTGCTGATGTTAAGACGGTTATGTCTGATCAAGGATCTGCTTTGATGGGTATCGGCACTGCCAATGGTGAAAATCGGATTATTGATGCTACTAAAAAAGCTATTTCTTCACCTTTACTAGAAGTGTCTATTGATGGTGCTAAACAAGTGTTACTTAATATTACTGGTGGACCAGATTTGTCCTTATTCGAAGCTCAAGAAGCTGCTAATATTGTTGCTGAAGCAGCTACCGAAAATGTTAATATTATTTTTGGAACGTCGATTGATGATACTTTGGGTGACGGTGTTAAAGTAACAGTAATTGCCACGGGAATTGACGATGAACGTCAAAGTTCCAAGAATGCTGCTGTTTTAACAAAACGGGCGCCTAAAGTTGAGAAAAAAGAGACTAGTGGGGAACAAAAGGTTGATCCATGGGGGATTGGTGGGAATACTAATGCATCCGAAATAAACTCAGATGATACGACAACTAGTAGTTTCGATATTTTTAATCAATCTAACGTATTGAATGATGGTGATGACGATGATGATGATTCAATGCCTCCTTTTTTGAAACATCATCTGCATGATTAAAGTTGAGGTGGAATAATGGGCTTTAATAAATTAGCTAGTTTTTTTGGATTAGATGACAATGATGATGAACTGAATTATGATGGTATGATGCAAGATGAAGCCAATAGTCAAGGTGTTAACAAGAATAATGTAGTGGCTTTGAAAGCACAGACACAAGAAAGTCACAGTGCCATTAGAATTGTTGAACCGCGCCATTATAGTGATGCAAAAGAAATTGCTAAGGACTTGTTGGAGCAAAAAGCTGTTTTAGTCAATTTCAAGAGTGTCAATAGTGATCAGATGTGTCGGATTTCTGATTTTTTAAGTGGAACCTTGTATGCTATAAAAGGTGACATGAAGCAGGTTGATCAATACGTTATTTTATTTACACCGTCTAATTTTGCAATCGACAGTGAAATTGCTTCAGAATTAATGGATTAAGTTGAGGATGTTTATTAGTGACCAATGTAATGGCTGGTTTGCCAATTGTATTAATTGACTTACTAAATATTTATGAATGGATAATAGTTATTTGGGCATTGCTAACTTGGTTACCTGGTGCCAGTCAATCTAAATTGGGCTTATGGCTAGGTAAATTGGTTAATCCATTGTTATCATTTTTTGATCGATTTATTCCACCTATTTTTGGAATTAGTTTTTCACCTATTTTTGCTTTCTTGCTAATTGGCTTAATTAAAAAACTAGTGCTCATGGTTTTTTAAGTCATGACGATAAAAAATTCAGAAACTAATTTTAAAATTAAGTCGTTGATCACTGCAGTTGATCGTTATTATACTAAGCAAGTTAGTCATTTTCTGAATCCCTATGAATTGCAGCAAACAACAAAATTATTGCTAGTGCGATCGGATTTACAATTACAGACGAGTGGTGGCTATCCACAAGCTCAGCGCAAACGTATCTTGTTGTGTCCGGAATATGACAAAGTTCAAGATGATGATTTTGCTGTAAGTTTATTGCAAATTAATTTTAATTCAAAATTTGTCAAATTAGATCATAGTCAAATTATGGGTACATTGTTGAATTTAGGATTAGATCGGGATTGTTTTGGCGATATTGTGACTGATGGAATTCATTGGCAGTTTTTCGCTATGCAAGAATTTAGTGATTTGTTGGAACGAGAAGTAACACGTATCGGTCATCAAAGAGTTAAAGTATCGCAGATTCCTTTAGAGAAACTTTTATTAGTACGTGATGACTTTGTGAATAAGAATATTTTAAGCAGTTCATTAAGGCTAGATAATGTGATCAGTAATGTTTTTGGAATGTCGCGTCAACAGGTTAAAGATTTGATTAAGCATGGACAAGTTAGTGTGAATTGGTTACGTCAGGATAATCTAGATTATTTGGTTATGTTGGGCGACACAATAAGTGTTCGTGGATTCGGCAGAGTAGCTGTAATGGATTTGTTAGGTCAGTCACGGCAAAAGTTCAAATTATATGTTAAAATATATCGTCGCTAAAAGTGAGGTTAGAATTCATGGTTTTAACACCTAATGATATTCAAATGAAAGATTTTCATACCCAATTACGGGGCTATGAAAAAGAACAAGTTAATCAATATTTAGAGCAAGTAGCTGATGCTTATAGTGAACAAATGGCGGAAAATCATCGACTAGAGTATGAGTTGAAAGATGCCCAAGCTAAGATTGAGTATTTTAATAATTTGCAAAATACTGTCAATGAGTCCATTATTGTGGCGCAAAATGCTGCTGACCAAGTTAAAACACAGGCTGATAATAAAGTGCAGGCAATGATGGCACAAACGCGTGTTAATACAGAAAATATGGTAGATGAAGCTATTCAGCAAGGTCGTCAAATCATTCAAGATGCGCAACGCCAGGCTCAGGAATTGATTGAACAGACAAAACAGTTGCAAGGGCAAATTCAAAATCACTATGATTCATTGCAGCATGTTGTGGCGGATCAGCGACAATTGTTGGATTCTGATACATGGAAACAATTGATTACAAATGGTTCTGGTCAATTAGCAGATAATATTCAGCAACAATCACAAGCTTATTTGCAGAAGTTAGATCAACTAGCACAGGATGTGAAAGCTGATAATGAAGATTTGGTAGTTGAACATGAATCAGTGACACAGTCAGTTGACAAAGCAACGCAAAATGTTGATAATCAAGATTAAATTGATTAAAAGATTAGCTTGATTTTGATCTTTACAGCGAGTTTGGGTGTAGGTGTGAGCCAAGCAAAGCTCTCAAGATTGAGTATCACTTTTAAGATTATTTTTTTATAAGCATTGCTAATATATAGGTGGTATAGCGCTGAAAGCGTCCTTATTTAGGATGCTTTTTTTATTACTGGAGGTCAAGATGCGGATTAAAGATACACTTAATTTAGGTAAAACTAATTTCCCAATGCGTGGAAATTTGCCTAAAATGGAACCGGAATGGCAAAAAGATTGGGAAGAAAACGATATTTATCAAAGAAGACAAAAGTTGAATGCTGGGCTACCAACTTTTATTTTGCATGATGGGCCACCGTTTGCTAATGGAAATATTCATATGGGACATGCGATGAATAAAATTAGTAAAGATATCGTTTTGCGCTCTAAGTCAATGAACGGCTATCGTGCTCCTTTCGTACCTGGATGGGATACGCACGGCTTGCCTATCGAACAGCAATTGGCTAAGAAGGGTATTCACCACAAAGAGATGAATATAGTAGAATATCGCCAAATGTGTCGTGACTTTGCTTTAGGGGAAATTGATAAACAACGCACAGACTTCAAACGTTTAGGTGTGGCTGCAGATTGGGATAATCCTTATATTACTTTGCAACCAGAATATGAAGAACAAGAGATTAAAGTTTTCGCTAAGATGGTGGAGCGTGGTCTGATTTATCGTGGACAAAAGCCTGTTTACTGGTCACCTTCATCAGAATCAACGCTTGCAGAAGCTGAAGTTGAGTACCATGACATTAAATCCCCGTCTTTATATGTAGCTTTCCCAGTGAAAGACGGTAAAGGTGTACTTGATGAGGATACTTTGTTGGCAATTTGGACAACGACGCCTTGGACATTACCTGCTAATGAAGCTGTTTGTGTGAATCCTCGCTTTGATTATAGTGTCGTTTTGGCACCAGATGGCAAAAAATACGTGGTAGCAAAGGAACGAATTGAATATTTAGCGGAAGCCTTTGGCTGGAGTGAATGGGAAGTTCTCCAAGATATTAAAGGGCAAGATTTAGAATACGTGGTAGCTAAACATCCGTTTTATGATCGTGATTCTTTAGTGATTTTAGGTGATCACGTCACTTTAGATGATGGTACTGGTTTGGTGCATACCGCACCAGGTTTAGGTAATGATGATTTTAATGTCGGTATTAAATATAATTTGGATGTCTTATCACCTGTGGATAATCAAGGACGTTTGACTGCAGAAGCACCAGGATTTGAGGGTATTTTTTACGACGATGCTAATAAAATGGTTACTGATTTATTGCAAGAAAAGGGTTTATTACTAAAATTAGACTTTTTCACACACAGTTATCCACATGATTGGCGTACTAAAAAACCTGTTATCTATCGCTCCACACCACAATGGTTTGCTTCTATTGATCCGATTCGTGCGGATATTTTGCAGCAAATTAAACATGTGGAATTTGATCCAGCTTGGGGTCAAGGACGTTTATACAATATGATCAAAGATCGTGGTGATTGGGTAATTTCTCGCCAACGTGTTTGGGGTGTTCCGCTACCAATTTTTTATGCTGAAAATGGTGAGCCAATTATGACTGCAGAAACAATCAATCATGTAGCTGAATTATTTGGTAAATATGGTTCAGATATTTGGTTTGAAAAATCAGCAAAAGAACTATTACCAGATGGTTTTACGCATGAGGGCAGTCCTAATGGTAAATTTACTAAAGAAACTGATATTATGGATGTTTGGTTTGATTCAGGATCTAGTCACCAAGCCGTTTTGGCAGCACGTCCGGAATTAACATTTCCAGCTGACTTATATTTAGAAGGTTCTGATCAATATCGCGGCTGGTTTAATTCTAGTTTGATTACGGCTGTGTCAGTGACTGGTCAAGCTCCATACAAAAAGATTCTATCACAAGGCTTCACTTTAGATGCAAAGGGTCATAAGATGAGTAAGTCGTTAGGCAATGTGATTGTTCCTAGCGATATTGAAAGGCAATTTGGTGCTGAAATTATTCGCTTATGGGTGGCTTCCGTTGATACTAGTTCTGATGTTCCTGTGTCTGTGGATGCGTTTAAGCAAACTTCTGAAACTTATCGAAAAATCAGAAATACTTTGCGCTTTATGTTAGCTAATACAGCTGATTATGACCCTAAAATTGATCAGATAGCCTATAATGATTTGGGCACTGTAGATCAATTTATTGTTGTTAAGTTAAATAAGTTGATCGCTAAAGTTTTAAAAGCCTATGATGATTTTGATTTTGCAGAGGTCAGCAAGGTAATTACTTCTTTTATTGCTAACGAAATGTCGGCTTTTTATTTAGACTTTGCTAAAGATATTTTGTATATTGATGCTGCTGATGCTTTAAGGCGACGCCAAATGCAAACCGTAATCTACGATGTAGCCGTGGCTTTGACTAAATTATTGACACCAATTTTGCCGCATACCATGGAACAAATTTGGCAAGAATTAAAAGAGCCAGAAGATTATGTACAATTAGCACAAATGCCTAAGGCACAAGAATTGGTAACTTCTGCTGATATTTTAGCTGATTGGCATGAATTCATGAATTTCCGAGATCATGTTTTGAAGTCATTGGAAGCTGCTCGAGAACAAAAACTGATTGGTAAATCTATGGAAGCGGCTGTGACTATTTATCCTAGTCAACAATTGCGTCAACTGTTAAATAAACTAAATGCTAATGTCGGACAATTGTTAATTGTTTCTCAATTTGAAATTGTTGATCAGCCATTAACAGATGCTGATCAATATGATGAAGTACAAATTCAAGTAACGCCCGCTACAGGACAAGTTTGTGCACGTTGTCGTATGATTAAAGCAGATGTAGGTGTTGATGAACAATTGCCGATGATGTGTCAAAGATGTGCAACTATTGTTCGACAAAATTTCCCACAAGTATTGGCAGAAGGATTAGAGAAATGATTACAGGTACGGTAGATTGGTTTGATGAAAAAAAAGGTATTGGCGAATTATTAACGCCAACTGATGAAAAAATATTTGTTTACTTTACAGCAATTCAAGGTGAAGGTTTCAAAACTCTGAATGCAGGGCAAAAAGTTAAGTTTGAGATTGCTCAAGGCTTTAAGGGACTTCAGGCAGTCAACGTACGTCCAGTAGTAGTTGCTTAATAAAACTCCAAATAGCTTGATTTAACAAGTTATTTGGAGTTTTTACTTTTACTCTTATAAGGAAAAATGCGCAAACCGTCATGGTCAACAATAGCTAAATAAATATCATGAATCTGATAACCTTGTTGCTTAATTTTTTGTAGCACCCAATTTTTATCATGGTGCGTATAATCTAAACCTAATTGGTCAATTCGCCCATCCATGATGACCGGGAATTGATATTTCATATCTTTTTTGACAGTAAATGTTAGTTGTCCATTTTGCTCCCAGACTGCCTGATCAATCTCTGCTAAATCATTAACACCAGCCTGTCGCAATTTGAAAGCTAGATCATGTGCAGAAATGCCTGCTTTGGTAGTTCTTTCCGGTAAAATGTTACCTTTAGAAATGATTACTGTCGGTTCACCATCAATAAATTTTTTGATCCAGTGACTATGATTTGTCAAAAATTTAGTTGTAAAAACAACTAATGTCCAAATAATTAAGACGATAAAAAATTGTAGTAAGGTAATCTCTGAATTGTATAAAACACCGCCAATGATTCCGCCTAATACAAAATTTTGCATTTGGTCTATAACGTTACTAGGTGCTAAATTGGATTTGCCTAATAAATTAATCTGAATAATCATTGCCAAAAAGCCCATTAATAATTTTAAAAAAGTCTGCCAGTAAAATGTCATGGTGTCCTCCTAATTTTTGATAATATTTATTTTAGGATCAACTAACTGCGTTTTTTCTAAGTGATAGCTAGAATTATCCGTGTTAAATTTAACCTCAAAAAAACTATTTCTGATTTTCAAGATCATTCCATCGGTTAAACTGGTAGAATTAGAATAAACATTATTTGGTGAAGTTTTTTTGTTTGTGGCAACTTGCTTAATTATACCGGCAACTTGACCATTACCAGTAAGATTACTTTGATCTTTAGTCCAATTATCGTATTGAATGGTCAACGTTAGTAGCAAACCTAAAATGGCAATAATCGTTAGTCCGTGGTATTTACCGTTGTCCCGATGTCTTAAAAATAGGAACAAAAAGATAATTAAAGCAATTACTAATAAAATATTGATGACAAAAATCACTGAATTTATACGATTTGGTTGATGTGTTAAATATTGGTAAGTGTAAAAATTAGTCATAGAAATCTCCCCAAGTCTACTAAAATTGAGGAAATTATAACATTATTATTGGTGCCTTAATGGCTAATGTGCCTATTAATTCAGAAAAGGGTGGTTTTGTGAGTTTAAAAGAACAAAAATTGACTACTAAACGAATTTTTACAGGTCAGATTTTAAATTTGGATTTGGAAACTGTTCGCTTACCTAATGGTGCAACTGCTGAACGTGAAGTAGTACATCATCATGGTGCGGTGGCAGTTTTGGCTGTTATTGCTGACAAGCTGTTATTAGTTAGGCAATGGCGTGAACCAATGCAACAGATTACTCTGGAGATTCCAGCTGGTAAAATTGATCCTGGTAAGCAAGATCTACAAATGGAAGCTCTAAGAGAATTAAACGAAGAAACTGGCTATCAAGTTCAAAAGTTAACTAAAGTAGCCGGATTTTATTCCACACCGGGTTTTAGTGATGAATATTTAACTATTTTTCAAGCAACGGGGATTAAACCAGCTCAAAAGCGACTGGCACTAGATAGTGATGAGTTTGTGGAGATAGAATTATTAACTTTTGCGCAGGTACAAGAGCAAATTCAACAAGGTATTATTTGTGACGCCAAAACTTTATTAGCAATTTTTATTTGGCAACAAATTCGAGGAGAAAACAATTGACAGCGACTAGAACAGAACCTGAACAACTTGAACAAGATCAAACTCCTCATTACAGGCGTTCTGATCCTGAGGTAAAGCAAGCTCAAACACAATTTCACTCACAGCGCTTGCGTCGACGCCTAGATAGCGCTATTTTAATAGTTGTTGTTTTGATTGTTATAGTTTATTTGATTTTATTTTTTATATAGGAGAAATTATTTATGAAAATTGCAGTTATTGTACCAATGCAAGAAGAAATTGGCTTGCTAAAGAATTCTTTGAATAACTTATCTGAAGAAAATATTGCAGGTGTGCAAATTAGTGTTGGCTGCTATGGCAATCATCAATTAGTAGTTGCACAAAGTGGCATTGGTAAAGTGCAAGCAGCGATGGTAACAACAATTTTATGTAATAATTACCAACCAGATATTATTATTAATACAGGATCGGCAGCGGGGATTGGTGCTGATTTAAAAGTGGGCGATGTGGTGGTTTCTTCCCAAGTTGCCTACCATGATGTTGATGTCACACCGTCAGGCTACCAGAAAGGACAAGTTCCTGATCAACCGCTTTATTTTGAGAGTAGTGCTAATTTAGTCAAAAAAATAGTTACTGCTGGAAAAGATATGGGACAAAATAGTCATGTCGGCCTTATTGTTTCGGGCGACCAATTTATTAACAGTAAAGCACAAATTGCACAAATTTTACATGATTTTCCTGCAGCAATTACTTGTGAGATGGAAGGTGCAGCTGTAGGACAAGTAGCTACACAATTTAAAGTTCCGTTTGTTGTGATTCGAGCAATGAGTGACGTAGGTGATGAAGAAGCCAATGTTTCTTTTGATGAATTTGTCCAAGATGCTGGTATTCGTTCGGTGCAAATGTTATTGAATTTTATGGATAATAATTAGAGGAGTATGTTTTTGTGGAACCTGTTTATTTAGATAATGCTGCTACTACACCTTTAGCTCCCCAAGTGATAGCTCGTATGAATGAAGTAATGCAGCAAACATTTGGCAATGCTTCAACACCCAATTATTATGGTCGAAAAGCTCGTGCTATTTTAGATGAAGCAAGAGCAGTTATTGCCAAGAGTATCAATGCTCAACCGGGAGAAATCGTTTTTAATAGTGGTGGTAGTGAAGGCGATAATACTGCAATCATTATGACAGCTTTGACGCACCAAGAACAAGGCAAACATATCATTACCACTAGTATCGAACATGAAGCAGTTTTGCAATCTATGAAATATTTAGAAACACTAGGTTTTGAAGTCACATATTTACCAGTTAATCAAGCTGGTCAAATTAATGTAGATCAAGTACAGAATGCTTTACGCCCAGATACTATTTTGGTTTCTATTATGATGGTTAATAATGAAATCGGTGTGTTAAATCCTATTAAAGAAATCGGTCAATTATTACAAGATCATCCGGCCATTTTTCATACTGATGCTGTGCAATCTTATGGGTTACAAGATATTGATGTACGAGCACTTAACGTGGATTTATTAACCACATCCGCGCATAAAATTAACGGCCCTAAGATGTTAGGCTTTATGTATGAGCGAGCAGATTTAACACTGCCACCGCTGATTAAAGGTGGACAACAAGAATTAAAACGCCGTGCGGGTACTGAAAATGTTCCAGCGATAGCTGGTTTTGCCACTGCGGTACAGCTTAATTCATCAAAGGAGCGTTCTGAAATACGCCAACGTCTGCAATCTTATAAACAGCTCTTATTAACTTTATTGGATCAAGCTGATGTTGAGTATGTCGTCAACGGACCAGATATTGCTCAAACTACACCAAATATTTTGAATTTGTGGATTAAAGGATTTGCGACTTCGATTTTACAAATAAAATTAGATTTGGCGGGTATAGTTGTTTCAGGTGGATCTGCCTGTACAGCTGGTAGTTTAGAACCGTCGCATGTTTTGAGGGCGATGTTTGGTGCACAAAATCCACGAGTAGAACAATCAATCCGAGTAAGTTTCAACAAAATGACCGTAGAAAATGATATAATCAAGCTTGCTGATGCTCTGATAAAAATTGTCAGAGCTAAAAAGGGGTGATCAAATGCCAACAACTGTTCAAATTAACGGGGATTTAACAAGATATCAAATTAATCCTGAGATCAAGGTTTATTCATTGATTGATGTTGGTTTTACTAAATCGAAACAGGGAAATTTCAATTGGGAACAACCATTAAGTGATTATTCTCCCTATGATGCTAGTTATTTGTTGAAAGTTAAGGTCATGCAAGATTTAAAAAATTTAAAAATGGCGGTCACCGATCAAAGTGGTTTGCATCAAATAAATATTTTTAAATTGCCACATAATGAAACTGTAATTGAACAATTGCATTATGCGCTTGATACTTTGCTGCAACGTGATATTTTAAAAATTGTAGAATAACAATTTTAAGAAAAGGTGAAGTAATTTTGTCCAAAAAAAGAGTTGTTGTGGGCATGAGCGGCGGTGTGGATTCCTCTGTATCTGCTCTTTTATTAAAGCAACAAGGTTATGATGTTATCGGCGTTTTTATGAAGAATTGGGATGATGCTGATGATAGTGGTGTTTGTACAGCTACCGAAGATTATGAAGATGTGGCAAAAGTTGCTAATCAAATTGGGATTCCTTATTATTCTGTAAATTTTGAAAAAGAATATTGGGAGCGTGTTTTTGAGTATTTTTTAGCTGAATACAAAAAGGGCCGAACACCCAATCCAGATGTCATGTGTAATAAAGAGATTAAATTTAAGTCTTTTTTAGATTATGCTTTAAAATTAGATGCTGATTATATTGCTATGGGGCATTATGCACAGTTGATCCGTGATGATTCTGGAATAGTGCATATGTTGCGGGGAGCTGATGCTAATAAAGATCAAACGTATTTTTTAAGTGCTGTGGCACAAGATCAATTGCAGAATGCGCTTTTTCCCATTGGTAATTTGCAAAAATCACAAGTACGCCAAATTGCCCAAGAGGCTGGTTTGGCTACGGCTAAAAAGAAAGATTCCACTGGTGTTTGTTTTATTGGTGAGCGTAATTTCAAGAAATTCTTGAGTGAATTTTTGCCAGCTCAAGCCGGCGAAATGTTAACGCCGACAGGTGAAAAAATGGGGATGCATGCTGGTCTTATGTACTATACTATTGGTCAGCGTTCAGGATTGGGTATTGGTGGTAATGGTAAGTCCAATGCTCCTTGGTTTGTGGTCGGCAAAGATTTAGAACACAATATTCTTTATGTCGATCAAGGTTATGATAATCCTTTGTTATATGCTGATAGTTTAGATGCAACAGATTTGTCTTTGATAGCACCAGCAACAATTATAACAACAAAATTTCATTGCACTGCTAAGTTCCGTTATCGGCAGCAAGATACTGGTGTAACAGTAATTTTAGGTGATAATGATGATGTTCATGTAGAATTTGATGAACCAGTGCGCGCTATTACTCCAGGACAAGAAGTTGTTTTTTATCAGGGTGAAGAATGTCTAGGTGGAGCCACTATTGATCGTGCGTATAGCAAAACTAAGCAATTACAATATGTCTAAATAATTAACTAGAACGAAATTTTTGTTCTAGTTTTTTTGTACTTATTTGCAGTGCTGTGTTGAATAATTGGACATTATCAACGATAATGTTAATATCTGCGGTAGGAGAGTATAAAGGATGACAACATTTTATTTTGTAAGACATGGTAAAACGCAATGGAATTCAGAAGGCCGCTATCAGGGTGCACAAGGAGATTCTCCTTTATTGCCTGCTAGCTACCATGATATTGAATTGTTGGCTCAACATTTAAAACCTATCCATATTGATCACATTTATACTAGTCCACTTCAGCGTGCCTACATAACGGCAAAAACTTTGGATAATTATTTGGGTGGCACGATCCCGATCACTAGGACTGTCATGCTCAAGGAATTTAATTTGGGTATTTTAGAAGGTCAAAAATTTGTGGATGCGGAAAGACAGTATCCACAGCTAATTTGGTCATTTCGTCATGATCCTAGTAAATATGATCCAACTCCTATAAAGGGTGAAAGTTTTGCTCAAGTCATTGAACGTACTACTAATTTTATTAAAGATCTAGCTCAAAATGATCTTACACACCAACAAAATTTTGTTATTGTTAGCCACGGCGCAGCGTTAGTGGCGATGATTAAGTCGCTCTTAGGTATTTCTTTGGGTGACTTAAGAAAAGATGGAGGCATGGCAAATACCGGTCTAACGACTTTAATAACTAAAGATCAAGGAGAAAATTTTGAATTAGTTAAATGGAATGATACCAGTTATTTAAAGCGAGACTTGAATTCAACGGATACAGTCTAAAAATGGAGGATAATTGTGGAACAACACGCAGCCAATTTGTATCAAAATAATGATAAAGAAGAGGCTATTGCTTATTTAGCCAAAAAGTTGCAACAAGATTTAGATCATCCTGATTGGATTTTGCAGCTGGCTAGTTATTTGGTAGATACGGATCAATTGCCAGATGCGGAAGCATTGTTATTGCAGGCTAAAACTATGTTTCCAGATTTAGCGGCGATAGATTATAATTTGGCGGTAATTTATTTCCAAGTAGGCAAAATTGATCAAGCACAAACTTATTTACAACAAATAACAGATCCGGATTTATTAACTGATATTTATTATTTACAAGCCAAAATTGCCCAGCAACAAAATAAGTTGCCACAAGCTCTAGCCTATGTTTTGACAGCAGTTGATCACAATCCTCAATTGGTAGATAATTATTTGTTGGCAGGAGATTTATTAGTTCAATTACAGGATTTTAAACAGGCACAACATTATTATCATTTAGCGCTACAATTAGACGAAAGTGCGGCTAGTTGGTTCAAACTAGCTTTAACTCAGTTAGTTTTGGCAGATGATCGTTATAAAACTAGTTTTGCCAAAAGTAAGCAGTTGGATGCAAAATATTTTGGTGAGCATCAAAAACAGTTAGCAGATATTGAACGTTATCTACAGATACACAAAAAAGAGGAATAATAGTGGCAGAAGAATATATCATTGGTTCACTAGAAGCTATTTTTTTTGAAAAGCCTGAAGACTATTTCAAAATCTTGTTAATTAAAGTACAAGAAACTTCTTTTGCGTGGGCTGATAGCGAAATTGTTGTTACTGGTGTTTTTGATGAGTTGGAAGAAAATCAAAATTACCGTTTTGAAGGCGAAGTGGTTCAACATCCAAAGTATGGACAACAATTTAAATGTTTACATTATCAAAAAGATAGTCCAACAGATCGTAAAGGTCTGGTGGATTATTTTGCTAGTGCACAATTTCCCGGCATTGGGCGAAAAACTGCTAATAAAATTGTTGATATTTTGGGCAATAATGCGATTAGTTCATTAGTTAGTGATGCGACGGTGGTTGAAAAATTGCCATTAAGCAAAGCTAAGCGACAATTAATTATTGATCAAGTTAATGAATCATACCAAACACAAGAAATTATTTTGCAATTAAATAGTTTAGGTTTTGGTAATAAAATTGCTTTTAAAATTTACCATAAATATGGTAATCAAACTTTAAATACTTTGCAAACTGATCCTTATCAATTGATTGAAGATATCCCGGGAATTGGTTTTAAGCGTGCTGATCAGTTAGCTTTGAATTTTGGCTTAGCAATTGATAATACCAAACGGATTCAGGCAGGATTATTACAAACTTTAAAAGTAGTTATTAATGCTGCAGGTAATACTTATGCATCTAAGACAGAACTAATAGCACCAACTTTAAAATTGTTAAATACGACTAAAAAAGGGACTGTTAGTGATGAAGATGTACAGAATGCTTTAGCAGATTTGATTGACCAAGAATTAATTATTTTGGATCAAGATTGTTATTTTCCTAAGGATTTGTACGCAGCCGAATGTGATATTGCGCAACAATTGCAATTGTTGCAAAAGCATTTTAAGGCAAATAAATATTCTGATCAGCAAATTAAAAAAGCAATTCAATATACAGAAAAACAGCTCGCTATTACTTATGACGATCAACAAGTGGCAGCAATTCAAGCAGGTTTAAAGAATGCCCTTTTTCTGTTAACAGGTGGGCCAGGTACCGGTAAAACGACTATTATTAATGGTTTAGTAACGGCTTTTGCATATTTGAATGATTATTCATTAGATATTGATGATTATCAAACCACACCTTTTCCTGTGGTTTTGGCAGCACCCACAGGGAGGGCGGCAAAGCATTTAGCAGCTAGTACGCAATTGCCTGCGGGAACTATTCATCGTTTATTAGGATTGACTGGGCAAGAAGATATGCAACCATTAGATGTTAGTGAAATCTATGGCAAATTATTGATCATTGACGAGACTTCTATGGTGGATACGTTATTGTTTAAATTATTAATAACGGCGATACCATTAGGAATGCAAGTCATTTTAGTTGGGGATAAAGATCAATTGCCTTCAGTAGGACCAGGACAGGTATTTTCTGATTTGATTGCTAGTAAAGTTTTGCCAACTGTCAATCTAACCAAAATTCATCGCCAAGATCAAGATTCAACCATTATTGATCTAGCCCATGATATTAATACGGGGCAAGTAGGAAATGATTTCTTTACTAACTATCCTGACCGAAGCTTTATTGAATGTACTGCTCCACAAGTCCCGCATGTCTTGCAGCAAATTATTTTAAAAAGCCAGAAACGAGGATTTGATTTAGATCAAGTGCAGATTTTAGCGCCTATGTATCGTGGCATAGCGGGAATTGACAATTTAAATCAGACAATGCAGGTCACATTAAATCCGTTAGAATCCACTACTAAACAAGTAATTGTTGGAAATATGCAGTATAGGATTGGCGATAAAGTAGTTCATTTAGTCAATAATGTTGAAAAAAATGTCTTCAATGGTGAAATTGGGACAGTAACTGGAATAACTTTAGCTAAAGACAATCCGGATAAGAAGCAGGGAGATTTGTTGTATTTGGATTTTGATGGACAGCAAATTGTTTATAGTCATTCTGACTTTAAAAATATTGCTTTAGCTTATTGCACATCGATTCATAAGGCGCAAGGTAGTGAATTTGAACTGGTGATTGTAGTTTTGGTACGCCAAAACACACGAATGTTGCGTCGTAATTTGTTGTATACCGCAGTCACTCGTGCCAAATCTAAACTTATTATGTTAGGTGATAAAAATGCCTATGAGCATGCAGTGGCTGACAATTCAGGGCAACGACAGACAAAGTTGAAATATCAAATTCAGAGTTTATTCAAGCCAGACTCTATTAATAATTTGGCTACAGAAGATGATGACCCAGCAGGCTATATTTTAACGTTAGAGCAAATTCGTCATCTGGCAATTGATCCAATGATTGGGATGGCCAATGTGACCCCGCAAAGTTTTATGAATTAAAGCCAAAAATTTTGTACTGCACAAGAAATGTTTATATGATAGGCTTGGTGAGCTAATTCTTCTCCATCAACTTGTCCATAATTAGCATATGCTAAAGACAATGTAAGATCTTTAGTTATTGTATGATGCACTAGAGGATTATTTAGATGATTACCAGTAAAAAATACCTGAACAACTAATTTGAGTAATTGAGGTAAATTGACTTTATCAGCCAAGGCAATCTGTAAGGCGGTTTGTTTTGGATTTGCGTTAGGCAATAATTTGATGCCTCCTCCACAGTATGGTTCATTGCCAATAATACACACGAAAACATCTTGAAAAGTTTTAACTTGTTGGTTTGCCGTAATTTCAACATCAAAAGCAGGTTCTTTTAAAGCTTTGAAAAGATGCATTATATAAATTAGTTTGTTTAAATGCAATTTGTTTAAGTACTTTTTTATTTTAGAGCGATTAGCATAATGTACTATTGCAGCATCTAAACCGATACCAAAATAATTAATAAAGAAACGATCGGCTTGAACAGGGGAAGTTATTTTACCTAGGTTTAAGGCTTGTGGTTTGGACGATTTTAGTAAATTCGTAAGTAATTGTTGTTCTTGATGCGCTTTAATGTGTAGTGCACGGGCAAAATCATTACCAGAACCAGCAGGCAAATAAGCTAGAGGCATTGCAGAATTTTGAGACTGCTGAACGCCATTAATAGCTTGGTTTAAAGTTCCGTCGCCACCGATGATTAGCAGGATACTTTTTTGTGGATCTAATTTAGTCACTAAGGAACAAACTAACTTGGTAGCACCCATTTTAGGTGTAAAGTTAATTTTATAGTTAATATCTTGTCTTTTGAAAAAAGCAATTGTTTTATTGAGTGTTTGTCGAGCTTGTCCGCCACCTGCAAATAAGTTAACGACAACAATAAATTGTTTGTTTTTATTACTCACTTTCAACCTCATGAATAAAAATACATCTGATTATTTAAAATCAGATGTATTTTTTTATTTTATACTTGTGTAGAAATGATCATTGGTAAAATGACTGGGTGTCTTTCTGTTCTTCGAAAGAGAAACTCTTGTAAATTATCAATAATATCACGCTTTAAGACAGCTTCATTAACTTTATCTGATGCATCTAGATGAGTTTTAATTGTATGGAAAACCCTCTTTTGAGCTTGATTGATTAAATCACCAGATTCGCGCATGTAAACAAAGCCACGTGATAAAATATCTGGTCCAGATAATACTAATCCCTTGTGATAATCAATTGTAGCAACGACAATTACCAATCCTTCTTCAGACAATATTTGTCGGTCATGAATCACAACATTGCTAATATCACCAATTCCATTGCCGTCAACGTAAACATCGCCAGCTGGCACGTGATCAGCTTTACGAGCTGAATTCTTAGTAAGTGCCAAAACATCGCCATTTTCAAAAATAAAAGTATGATCTTCTGGGACACCACATAATTGTGCTAGTTCAGTGTGAATTTTCAACATACGATATTCACCGTGAATTGGCATGAAAAATTTAGGCTCAATTAAGCGCAACATTAGTTTTTGTTCTTCTTGACCACCATGACCTGAAGCGTGGATATTATTAACTTTACCATGAATAACATCAGCGCCAGCTTCTTCTAATTCATTAATCAGGTGATTGACACTAGTGGTATTACCGGGAATTGGATTAGAAGAAAAGATTACAGTATCACCCGGTTGAACTGTGATCTGGCGATGTGTACCATTCGCAATGCGACTCAAGGCAGCCATTGGCTCTCCTTGAGATCCAGTACAAAGTAACATTACTTTATTAGCAGGTAGTTTGTTAATGTCGGCAGCATCTAGAATCTCACTATCAGGAATATCTAAATACCCTAATTCTCGCCCATTAACAATGGCTTGCTCCATACTACGACCAAAAACAGCTACTTTACGTCCATTTTGCATGGCGGCGTCAACAGCTTGGGAAACGCGATAAAGGTTAGATGCGAAAGTGGCAAAAATAATCCGTCCTTCAATCCGCTCTACAATTTGGTGAATCGTATTTCCGACAAAACGCTCCGACTTAGAAAAAGTTGGAATTTCTGCATTAGTACTGTCTGACAGTAATAGCAAAACTCCTTCAGAACCTAGCTTAGCCATTTTTTGCAGGTTAGGCGCTGGCTGGTTACCAACAGGTGTTAAATCAAACTTGTAATCACCAGTCTGAATAATAATGCCTTGTGGCGTATGGACAGCAATACCTAAAGTGTCGGGGATAGAATGTGTTGTGCGGAAAAATTCCACACCTAAATGCTCAAAATTAACAATATCTTCTTCTTGCAAAACATGCATTTGAGTGGATTCCAATAATCCGTGTTCTTCCAGCTTGCCCTTGATTAAAGCAGTTGCCAAAGGACCAGCATAGATAGGTACATCAGGCACTTTTTGTAAAAAGTAGGGAATACCGCCAATATGATCTTCATGACCGTGGGTGATAAATAAGCCCTTAATTTTGTCACGATTTTGTGCTAAGTACTGATAATCAGAAATTACATAGTCAATACCTAATAACTCATCCTCAGGAAACTTTATTCCTGCATCAATAATGACGATTTCATTTTGATATTGGATGACGTACATATTTTTGCCAATTTCACCGAGACCGCCGATAGCAAAAACTGCCACTTCATCTTTATTTATTTTTAAAGTCATTGACTATAGCTCCGTCAGATCAGTGAGCTTAAAATCAGGATTTTGTTGCTCATAATTTAAATAATTGCCAGTTAATTCTTCAATTGACTCAATATTGTAGTCAGTTTTCGCTTCTAGTGCTGCTCGCACTTTGATGGCAGAGTCCGATTCAGCATAGAGCGTCTCGGTTGTTTCTCTACGGGGATTTTGAATATTGTTAGCTTGATACAAAACTTTATAAATCAAGTGAATTACTCCTTTAGTGTTACATATTTCTAAACGCGCAAAAAGGTTGATAATAATCAACAGTTAAACAAATATTATCACATCTACAGATTGTTGTATATAAACAACTATTCATTGATTTATAAAAGATTAGGAGATAATAGTAGAACCACTTTCAGCTTTAAAAGGTTCATTTTTGTTAATACGATCATAAAAAAGATGTCCTCTAAGGTGATCAATCTCATGCTGACAAACAATTGCTGGATAGTTTTTGACACGTAAAGTTTGTTCCTTACCATCAAAATCTTGATAGCGAATTGTAATTCGCGCACTACGTGGAACATAGCCTGGCACATCTTTGTCTACTGATAAACAGCCTTCGCCTTCAGCCAATTGCGCATTTTGAACAGAATTTGAGATAATTACCGGATTAATCAAAGTAATCTTAAGTAGGTAGTCTTGGTCGTCATCTTGATCGTTAGGCACTAAAACACTTGCCATTTGTTTGGAGATACCAACTTGGGGGGCAGCTAGTCCAACACCAGCTCGTAAGTGATGCTTTTGTGCAAATTCTGGATTTTGACTATTAATTAAATATTCCATCATATCGTGTGCTAACTGCTTGTCTGTATCGCTTAATGGAAATTTAACCGGCGCAGCTTGTTTGCGTAATACTGGGTTTCCATCACGCGTTATATTTTTCATCATGTACATAAAACAAAAATCCCTTTCACAAATATATTGACAACACTAATAATATCTTAATAAACTGATGATTCATAGTATTAATATTGGATTCGATTTTAAATAAGCGGCTTTCACAGAAAACCTTGTTTAAATTTTTTTAAATGTTAAACTGTTGTTGGAAACCCTTACAATTATACTAGCTTTTGAAAGGATGGTAATCATGTCAAAGAATTCCATTGTTGATTTTTCGAAAATCAAAGATGAATTGGCGGATTTAGCTAAACCGATTCAAGTATTGGATCAAAATGCTAAAGTCGTTAATCAGGCTGTTTTTGACAGTTTTAGCGACGATCAATTAGTTGAATTTATGAAGAAAATGGTTTGGGAGCGTGCTTTGCACGAGCAAACTATGAATTTTTCTCGACAGGGACGTATGGGATTTTACGCACCAACTGCTGGGGAGGAAGCTAGTGAAATGGGAACCGTTATGGCGATGCAAAAGCAAGATTATTTAGTACCTGCATACCGTGATATCCCACAGTTGATTCAGCATGGAGCAACTGTAACAGAAGCTTTCTTATGGTCACGTGGTCATGTTAAAGGCAATGAATTTGAAGCACGGGCACTTATGCCACAAATCATTATTGGAGCAGCTTATGTAGAAACTGCTGGTGTAGCTTTAGGTTTGAAGAAAAATGGCGAAGATGCTATTGCTTTTAGTTATACCGGTGATGGTGGTACTTCACAAGGTGATTCTTATGAAGGTATGAATTTTGCTGGTGCCTATAAAGTTCCTGCTTTGTTCATTGTGCAAAATAATGGTTATGCCATTTCAGTTCCACGGGAAAGTCAAACAGCAGCTCCAGCATTAACACAAAAGGCGATCGCTGCTGGTATTCCGAGTGTGCAAGTCGACGGCATGGATATTTTAGCTTGCTACTCGGTTGCTAAGGCTGCACGGGATTATATGTTAGCTGGTAACGGACCAGTAATGATTGAAACGCTAACTAATCGCTACGGAGCTCATTCTTCTGCTGGTGATGATCCAAAACGTTATCGGACTGATGAACAACAAAAACCTTGGTTAGAAAAAGATCCGCTAATTCGTTTACGGAAAGTTCTAACAGATAAGAAACTATGGACTGAAGAACAAGAAGAAGCTTTAATTAAAGAGTATAAAGATTCCTTCAAAGATGCTTTGAAACAAGCTGATGCTGTTGAACCAGAGAAAGTATCCGATATGTTAAAACGGACTTTTGAAGTACCAACTCCAGAGTTGCAAGCACAAATTGCAAAATTTGAAGAAAAGGAGTCAAACTAAAATGAGTAAAAAATCCTATATTCAAGCTATTACTGAAGCCCTGGACATTATGTTGCAAGAAGATCCTAAAACCTTAATTTTTGGTGAGGATGTTGGTAAGAATGGTGGTGTATTCCGGACAACTCAAGGTTTGCAGGAAAAATACGGTGCAGATCGCGTTTTTGATACTCCTTTAGCAGAGTCTGGCATTTTGGGTTTGGCGATTGGCCTTGGGTTGACTGGTTGGCGCCCAATACCCGAAATTCAGTTTTCCGGTTTTACTTTAGAAGCAGTTGATTCAATTGTGGGACAGATGTCACGGATGCGTTTTCGTTTTAATGGCAAAAAAAATAGTCCTATTACAGTACGTTCACCTTATGGTGGTGGTACACATACTGCTGAAATGCATTCTGATAATCTTGAAAATATTTTTACAGGTGTACCTGGTTTGCGAGTTGTAATGCCAAGTAATCCTTATGATGCCAAAGGTTTGTTAATTTCCTCTATTGAAAATAATGATCCAGTTCTATATTTAGAAAACTTAAAATTGTATCGTTCCATGAAAGACGATATTCCAGATGAAAAATATACAGTTCCTTTAGATCAAGCTAATATTGTGCAAGAAGGAAATGATATTACGATTGTTGCTTATGGTGCACAAGTGCAAGAAGCGCAAAAAGCAGCCGAAGAGTTGGCTAAGTCTAATATCTCTTGTGAAGTAATTGACTTGCGGACAGTTTCACCAATCGACACAGCAACTATTTTTAAATCGATTGCTAAAACGCACAAAGTGGTAATTGTTCAAGAAGCACAAAAGATGGCTGGTGTGGGTGCACAAGTAGCTTCCGCTATTTCCGAAGAGGCAATTTTATCGCTAGATGCTCCAATTGGAAGAGTAGCAGCACCTAATTCAGTTTATCCGTTTGCTTTAGCTGAAGAAGTTTGGATTCCACGTAAAGATGAAATTGTTGCTAAAGTGAACGAGATTATTAATTATTAATAATATTGTAAAGGAGAGCAAAAATGGCTTTTAAATTCAAATTACCTGAACTAGGTGAAGGAATGGCCGAAGGTGAAGTTGCTAACTGGTTAGTCAAGGAAGGCGATACCGTTAAGGAAGATGACACTGTCGTAGAAATTCAAAATGACAAGTCAGTTTCTGAGTTACCATCACCTGTTTCTGGTACTATCAAAGAAGTGGTAGCTAAAGAAGGCGATACGGTTGAAATCGGTGACACGTTGGTGATTATTGATGACGGTTCTGCTGATGACGAAACTGATGATAGTGCACCTAAAGAAGCTGTTGAGAATAGTTCTACAGAAGATAGTACATCAGAAAAAGCCGCCCCAGCACCGGCTACTGGGCAAGCTCAAGCTGATTATTTAGCAATGCCTTCTGTGCGGCAATATGCGCGTGATAAGGGTATTGATTTGAGTACAGTTACACCAAGCGGTAAACATGGTCAAATTACAAAACAAGATGTTGATAATTCGACTGGTCAAAGTGTTGCAAAAGAAGCTACTACTGCAACTTCTTCTTCTGCATCGGAACCTGCTGCATCAGCAACACCAGTAGCACCTTATAAATCTGACGAACCAGATTTGGAAACTCGCGAAAAGATGAGCATGACCCGTAAAGCTATTGCCAAGGCTATGTCTAATAGTAAGCATGTTACACCGCATGTTACTAGTTTTGATGAGGTTGAAGTTTCTGCTTTGATGGCTAATCGCAAGAAATATAAGCAAATTGCTGCTGACAAGGGTATTAAATTAACTTTCTTGCCATATTTGGTAAAGGCTCTAGTCTCTGTCTTAAAGGAATTTCCAGAATTTAATGCCTCAATTGATAGCACCACAGATGAGATTGTTTACAAGCATTATTACAATATTGGTATTGCAACGAATACGGACCATGGTCTATATGTTCCTAATGTTAAAAATGCTGATTCGAAAGGCATGTTTGAAATTGCCCAAGAAATTACTGAAAATACCCAAGCTGCTTATGATAATAAATTAAGTGCTAAAGCAATGCGTGGTGGTTCCATTACTATTAGTAATGTAGGTTCCATTGGTGGTGGTTGGTTTACACCGGTCATTAATCAACCAGAAGTTGCTATTTTGGGTATGGGCAAAATTGCTAAAGAACCTTATGTAGCAGAAGATGGTTCCATTAAAGTGGGTAATATGTTGAAATTATCTTTAAGTTACGATCATCGTTTGATTGACGGTGCCTTAGCACAAGAAGCACTAAATAAACTAAAAGCTTTGTTACACGATCCGGAAATGTTATTGATGGAAGGTTAGATTAAAAGATGGCTGAAGTAGAACAAAAACAAACTGTAATTATTGGGGCTGGACCTGGTGGCTATGTTGCTGCCATACGAGCTGCTGAATTAGGTCAACAAGTAACTATCATTGAAAAAGAATATTTTGGTGGAGTTTGTCTTAATGTAGGTTGTGTGCCTTCAAAAGCCTTGATTCAAGCGGGACATCGTTTGCGTGAAGCTAATGATTCGCAAGTTTACGGTATCACGACAAACAATGTTTCTATTGATTTTACGAAAACCCAAGCTTGGAAAGATCAAAAGATTGTCAAACGGATGACTAGTGGCGTACAAATGCTAATGAAAAAGCATAAGGTTGAAGTCATTGAAGGTGAGGCGTTCTTAGATAATAATAATCAATTGCGAGTTATGCCTGTCGGTCCACGACAATTTATGGATAATGGTGGTGGTCACACAATTCATTTCGACAATTTGATTATTGCGACGGGAAGTCGTCCGATTGAAATTAAGGGCTTTAAATTTGGTGATCGTGTGTTGAGTTCCACTGGTTTATTGAATTTGACAGAGATCCCAAAGGAATTAGTTGTTGTTGGTGGTGGTTATATCGGTACCGAGTTGGCTGGCGCTTTTGCTGATTTAGGTGCACATGTAACTATTTTGGAAGGATCACCTAATATTATTCCTAATTTTGAGCGCGATATGGTCAATATTGTAGAGAAACATTTGAAGGGCAAAAAGATTGATATTGTAACTAATGCAATGGCTAAAGAGGCTATTGATAAGGGCGACAGTGTTGATGTAACTTATGAAGTTGATGGTAAGCCAACAACGCTTAGTGCTGATTATGTAATGGTATCTGTAGGACGTAAGCCTAATACTGATAATTTTGGCTTAGAATTGACTGATGTTGAGTTGACTGACCGTGGATTAGTTAAAACTGACGAACAAGGCAGAACTAATGTATCCAATATTTATGCAATCGGTGATATTACTGATGGACCAGCTTTAGCACATAAGGCTTTCTTCCAAGGAAAAACAGCTGCAGGTGCAATTTCTGGCGAAAAAACTGCTAATGATTACCTTTCAGTGCCATCAGTTTGTTTTAATGATCCGGAAATGGCTAGTGTGGGGTTAACGCAAACACAAGCTAAGGAACAAGGCTTGGATGTTAAAGTGGCTAAATTCCCATTTGCAGGTAATGCACGGGCGGTTTCTTTAGATAGCGTTGATGGTTTTGTTAAATTGATTTCCGATAAAAAAACTGGTACGGTTTTGGGCGGACAAGTAGTGGGTCCTAATGCAAGTGATTTGATTTCAGAATTAAGTGTTATTGTTAATTGTCAACTTAACGAAGAAGATGTTGCTTTGACAATTCATCCGCACCCTACTTTAGGTGAGCCAATTCAAGAAGCTGCGGATATGCTGATGGGCTATCCAACTAATATCTAAAATTGTCAATAACGAAAAATCGGCGTGAAAACGTCGATTTTTTTTTGAAATTGCATTACGATTAATATATGAAAAAAGAAAATTACGAATACCCATTAGATTTAACTTGGAGTGCAGACACCATTGTGAATGTGATTAATTTATATACAGCTGTGGAAGAGGCCTATGAGGTAGGCATTAAAAGTCAAGCTTTTCTGCAATTATATCGGCAATTTCAGCAATTAGTGCCAATGAAGATGCAACAACGTCAATTATTAGCTGATTTTGCTGCAGTTTCGGGCTATGATGCCTATCAAGTTTTTAAATGTGCGCAAAATAATCCCATGTCGCAAATAAAATTGGAGCTTGATAACAATGACAGACATTGAACAAATTCAGCAAGCAGTGCTTCAAATTATGGTAATTGTTAAAGATCAATTGCGTACTAATTTAAATTTTAATCACGTGGAAAAAAAGTCTAGTAGAACAGATTTAGTGACAGAGCGTGATAAACAAATCGAAAAACAAATTATTGCTTTTTTAAGTGACCGTTTTCCAAAAGCCTATTTTGTGAGCGAAGAAGGTTATGGTGATTGTCTGACGGACTTAAGTGGTTTAGTATTTTTTGTAGATCCCATTGACGGCACACTTAATTTTGTGAAATCCCATGATCAGTTTGCTTCTATGATTGGTGTTTATCATGATGGTCAGCCTATTTTTGGTGCAATTGCCGATATTATGCAAGATCAAATTTTTTACGGCGGACCTGAGCTAGGAGCCTATGTTAATCAACAACCGCTAGCTCCTTTAATAAATCAAGAATTATCCGCTGGCTTAATTACGGTTAGCAGTCGTCTTTTGATGGAGCAGTTAAATAATTATCGGTCAATTATTAATCACAGTAGCGGATTGCGGATTTTTGGCAGTGCGGGGATTATTTTTACTCGGTTATTCCAAAATAAAGAAGTTGTCTATATTTCGAATCTTAAACCTTGGGATTTAGCAGCGGGCTTAGCGATTGGCAAAGCGATGGGGTTACAAGCTATAAACATTGACGGTGCACCTATTAATATGTTAAAATCACAAACTGTAATTATAGGAACGAAGTGCGCAACAATAGAAACTAAGGATTTACTATCTTAGTAACTGGCTGTGATTCCAACTAATCACAGCTTTTTTATACGTTTATATTATTTTTAAGTTGCACGGAAGGAAGCAAAAATTTGAAAACTAGAGAAGATATTCGAAATATTGCGATTATTGCCCACGTTGACCATGGTAAAACAACTTTGGTTAATGAATTATTGAAACAATCAGATACACTTCCTGAACACATGGAATTAGGCGATCGTGCGATGGATTCTAATGCCATTGAAAAAGAACGGGGAATTACTATTCTATCCAAAAATACTGCGGTGGAATACCAAGGAACAAAGATTAATATTTTAGATACTCCTGGACATGCCGACTTTGGTGGTGAAGTGGAGCGGATCATGAAGATGGTTGACGGCGTGCTCTTGGTCGTTGATGCTTATGAAGGTACCATGCCACAAACTCGCTTTGTGTTGAAAAAAGCTTTGGAACAGCATTTAACACCGATTGTAGTTGTTAATAAGATTGATCGTCCTGGTGCCCGTCCATCTGAAGTTGTGGATGAAGTTCTTTCATTATTTATTGATTTGGGTGCCGATGAAGATCAATTAGAATTTCCAGTACTTTATGCTTCTGCTATCAATGGTACATCTAGTTATGATGATGACCCTGATGCACAAGAGCATACGATGGATCCTATTTTTAACACTATTGTCAAAACTATTCCTGCTCCCGTTGATAATAGTGATGAACCATTACAATTTCAAGTTGCAATGCTAGACTATAACGATTACGTTGGTCGGGTTGGTATTGGTCGAGTGTTCCGCGGTAAAATTAAAATAGGTGACCAAGTTTCTGTTTTAAAACTAGATGGCTCTAAACAAAATTTCCGCGTTACAAAGATGTTTGGTTTCTTTGGTTTGAAGCGTGAAGAAGTACAAGAAGCCAAGGCGGGCGATTTAATTGGTTTGTCCGGTATGGATGACATTTTTATTGGAGAAACTGTTGCTCCTGTTGATCATCCAGAAGCTTTACCTATTTTACGGATCGATCCACCTACTTTGCGGATGACTTTCTTAGCTAATGATTCACCGTTTGCTGGTCGTGAAGGTGATTTAGTTACAGCTCGTAAAATTCAAGATCGTCTAGAACAACAATTACAAACTGATGTATCTTTGAAAGTCGAAGATGCTGGTTTAGCCGGTGCTTGGATTGTATCTGGTCGTGGTGAATTGCATTTATCTATCTTAGTAGAAGAGATGCGGCGTGAAGGATTTGAATTACAATTGTCACGTCCAGAAGTTATATACGAAGAAATTGATGGACAAGTTTGTGAGCCATTCGAAGCAGTGCAAATTGATACACCTGATGAATATGTGGGAACCATTATTGACTCCATGGCCCAGCGCAAAGGTGAAATGAAGAATATGGAAAGTACCGGCACTGGTCAGACGCGCTTGAGTTTCTTAGCACCATCGCGTGGGTTGATTGGTTATTCTTCTGAGTTCATGTCCCAAACTGGTGGTTATGGTATTATGAATCATACTTTTGAACAATATTTACCAGTTATTAAGAACTGGGAACCAGGTCGACGTTCTGGTGCTTTAGTTTCTATTAATCAAGGACCTTCTACAACTTATAGTTTGCAATCGGTAGAAGAGCGTGGTCAGTTGTTCTTGGGTGCTGGTGTTGATGTTTATGAAGGTATGATTGTTGGTGAAAGCAGCCGTGATCAAGATATTGCTGTTAATGTCACTAAAGGAAAAAATTTAACAAACACACGAGCTTCTGGTAAAGATCATGCAGCAGCTATTAAGACGCCAAAGAAATTATCTTTGGAGCAATCAATTGAATTTCTTAACGAAGATGAATATTGTGAAGTAACGCCAGAAAGTATTCGTTTACGAAAGAAGATTTTAAATACTAGTGAACGTAAAAAAGCTGATAAAAAGCGTAAAGTAGTTAAAAATTAAAAAGCCGCGAGGCTTTTTTATTTTAGCTAAGTAAATTTCGAAAAATGATATAATGTAAGAAGTTTACAAGTAACTAGGAGAAAATAAGTGAAAGCTAAGCTTAAAAATATTGATTACTGGATTTTAATTCCATTTTTGTTACTATCAGCCATTGGAATAGTTATGGTTTATTCGGCCAGTTCAAACGTTGCTATCACTCAAGGCTATAATAGTTTATTTTATTTCAAACGACAGTTAATCTACGTCATAGTTGGATTGTTAGGCTGTTTGCTATTTTACTTGATAAAAATAGATCTACTAAAAAGTAAAGTTTTTTTTGAATATTTTTTATTCTTAGTAATGATTATGTTGCTTTATTTATTAGTTCGTAAACATTTAGATCCCAATTCGTTAGTTAATGGTGCTTCTGCTTGGATTAAGGTGGGCCCCTTTAATATTCAGCCATTAGAATTAGCTAAATTATCTTTAGTTTTATATTTAGCTAAAATTTTAAGTGCTCGTTCTTTGAGAATTAGACAAAAACAGCTTGTTCCTATGTTGCAGGAGCTATTACCTCCCATCGCCGTGGCTGGTTTAGTCACGGCACTTACTTTATTTCAGCCTGATTTAGGTGGGGCGGCAATTTTAGCTTCTATTATTTTTTTGTTAGCCTTTAGTTCTGGGATTGATTTAAAATATGTTGCCGGAATAATAATTGTCTTAGTGATTATTTTTATTTGTGGCTATTTTTGGTTCAAACATCAATTGGTTGTAAATAGCGGATCTTCTTATAAGATGAAGCGCTTGATGTCTTTTTATCACCCGTTTGAATTAGAAAAATCGGGCGGAGCGCAATTAGTTAATTCTTATTATGCTATTAGTAATGGCGGATTAGCGGGGCGAGGATTAGGTAACAGTATTCAAAAACTAGGCTATTTGCCAGAACCTTATACAGATTTTATTTTGTCAATTATTAGTGAAGAATTAGGAGTTATCGGTGTGATTGTAGTTTTAGCTTTGCTAGGCTTATTAATTATGCGGATTGTTTATTTAGGATTAAAGTCTAAAAGCTCTTATATTGCTTTATTGAGCTATGGTATTGCGATTATTTTATTTGTACAATCAGCTTTTAATATCGGTGGTGTTTTAGGAATATTACCGATTACTGGTGTTACACTGCCATTTATTAGTTATGGTGGTTCTAGTCAGATTGTTCTATCAATATGTATTGGAATTATCTTAAATATTTCCATTAATTTGAAAAAGCATGGGATGTTACATTAGGAGGCTGTATATTGGAATTTACTGAGCGTCAAGAAGTTATTGTCTGGCTATCTCATAGTCGGTTAAGCAAAAGATTGCGCAAATTTGGCACAATTATTTATGTTTCTTTTCAAATGAATTATGTCATCATGTATTTGGATAAAGCACAATTAACAACAAAAATGAAGCATTTGGAAGAATTATCTTTTGTTACTAGTGTAGAAATATCACCGCGTTTAGAATTAGAAACTAATTTTGAAGGAAAGATGGGATCACTGGCAATTAGTAAGCAGCAAAATTTAAGTGATGATCATTAGGAGAACAATATGAAAGTAATTGCTGGTAAGTTTGGCGGTTTAAATCTGAGTACTGTCAAGGGACGTAATACACGACCAACTAGTGCCAAAGTCAAAGAATCCATGTTTAATATGTTGTCACCTTATTTACATAACGTGACTAAAGGTGTTGATTTATTTGCTGGAACAGGTGCTTTAGGAATTGAAGCAGTATCTCGTGGTGTTGAAACAATGTATTTAGTGGATCAAAATCGCCAAGCTATTAATGTGATTAAAGATAATATTGCTAAAACACATGCCACTAATGAATTTACCGTTTGGTCTATTTCTGCACAAAAAGCTGTTCAACGTTTGTTGCAGTCACAAACTAAAATGGATCTTTTATTATTAGATCCGCCATATGCTCAACATGTCACTTTACAATTAATACAAGAATGCTTGCCAATACTAACATCGCAGGCATTAGTATTAATTGAGACTGATTATGATTTGCACGAACAGATCTTGCCAGGATTTAGCACAATTGCTAGTAAACAGTATGGTTTAACATTTGTAGAAATTTGGCAATATGAAGGGATTTAACAATGAAAAAAGTGGGGATTTATGCGGGCAGTTTTGATCCGGTTACGAATGGACATTTAGATATCATCGAACGAGCTAGTCATTTATTTGATCAGTTATATGTTGTCGTTATGTTAAATACTAGTAAAAACTATACATTTAATTTTACTGAAAAAGTACAATTATTAAAGACTGCGGTAGCAAGTTTGCCAGTAGATAATGTTTTGGTAGAATCAGCACAAGAAAAGTTAGTCGCTCAAGTTGCCCAAGAATTACAAGCTCACTGGCTAGTTAGAGGTATACGTACAGCAGCTGATTTTAATTATGAAATCTCAATGCAACAAATAAACAAGTTACAAAAACCAGACTTGGAAACGATTTATTTAGTTTCTAGCCCACAGTATATGTATTTGTCTTCTAGCATGGTTAAAGAAGTTGCCCAACTGAACGGTAAAATAGACCAGTTAGTACCAAATAATGTTGCGCAAGCGTTACTAGCTAAGTTAGGAGAGCGTCAATGAAGAAAAAACGGTTATTAATTTCTTTGAGTATCATTGTTGCAATAGCCTTTTTTATCTTTCCGATACCTTATTTTATTGAGAGACCGGGAACTGCCCAACCAACTCAAGATGCTATTACTATAAAGCAACATGATAATTTGAGACCAGGTAAGTTGTTATTTACGACGGTATCTTTAATGCCAGCGACTTCTTTTACAGCATTGCTAAGTCAATTGCAGCCTTTTAACGATGTTGTATCGCGTAAAGAAATTTTAGCAAACGAAAATGATGCGGAATATATGCGTTTGCAAAAGTATCTCATGGAAAATTCTGGTAATGATGCGGTGATGGCAGCTTTTGCACAGGCTCACAAATCGGCTATTAAAGAGTACCGGGGCATCTATGTCATGTCAATTTTACCTAAATCAGCTTTTAAATCTAAAATAGCTGTTGGTGATACAATATCCAAAATTGATCGACACTGTTTTCACAATTCGCAAAGTTTTATTAACTATATTAAAACTAAAAAAGTCAATGACAAAGTGCAAATAACTTATCAGCATCATGGTAAAACTTTGACTGCTAAGCAAAAATTGATTAGCTTAAATAAACGACACAAGCCAGGAATAGGAATTACTTTAGTGGATCACTTTACAGTTCATAGTAAACCTACAGTTAAAATTGATGCTGGTGAAGTAGGTGGTCCTTCAGCTGGATTAATGTTTAGTCTGCAAATTTATGAACAAATTGCACAAAAAGATTTGACTAAAGGTCGAATAGTCGCTGGAACAGGAACAATTGATGATCAGGGGAAAGTAGGACCGATTGGTGGTATTGATAAGAAAGTAGTAGCTGCTGATAAGCAAGGAGCAAATATTTTCTTTGCGCCACAAGATGATATTAAAGTGAAAAGTAAAAGGCATATTACTTCTGAACCTAGTAACTACGCGGTTGCTAAGCAAACTGCTAAAAAAATAAAAACTAAAATGAAAATTATTCCGGTGAAAAATTTGCCAGCTGCAATTAATTATTTAGAAGCACACTAAAAAAATTAGTGTGTTTTTTTGTATTTATAAAGGGAGGTGAACTAATGGAAGATGTATTGAATTGGTTGAAGAACAATAAAAAAATAGCAATTATTTTAATAGTATTATGTTTATTAATACTTGGAGTGGGATTTTGGTCTAAAATAAAGCCATCTACAGTTAATGATAATTTTACTAATACGACTCAAACAACTAATAAAGTTGCTAAGACTACCGATGATGCTAGTCAAACTAAGATAACGGTCGATGTGCAAGGAGAAATTAATCACCCAGGAGTATACCATCTTAGTAAAAATGCGCGTATTTATGATGCAGTCCAAGCTGCTGGGGGCGCTACTCCACAAGCTAATTTAAAAGGAATTAATCAAGCACAAAAACTACATGATCAAAGCCAGGTCATAGTTCCAAATGTGGCAGATAATACGGCTACTACGACAAGTGATTCAAGTGATGACAGTACTACTCAAACTGGTCAAGCTTCACACACAGTTAATCTTAATTCTGCAACTGCTGAGGAATTGCAGAATATTAATGGTATTGGACCCAAAAAAGCAGAAGCAATCGTTCAATTTCGCGAAGATAATGGCAGTTTTAATAAAGTAGAAGATTTAAGTAAGGTAAAAGGAATTGGCGATAAGACAATTGCAGCTATCAAAGATCAGCTTACTGTTTGAGGCGGGGTGGCTGATCTTTCTAGCATTGGCGCTCCAATTAATGATTGCTTGGTTGAAAGCTCCGGCTAAATGGTTGTGGCTGCTTCTTTTAATATATTTATTTAGCGTTTTGATGCATAATCATCGTTATTATTTAATAATTAGTGTAATAATCATGATATTTGTTGCTGTGTTATTAATACCTCACACACAAATGTCGCAACCAAAAGAGCATTTAATTATTGTTAATCCTGATCAAGTACAGCAAAGGGGTAGCTGGTACTGGGGGACTGGACGATTACCTTCCGGTACTAAAATTAATTTTAGTGGCATCAGTCAGCAGCATTTAACTGAGCAGACAGAAACATTTTGCTTGAGTGGTGATCTGCAGTGGAAGAAAATAGCGCCGGCAACTAACAAAGGTGAATTTAATTTACAAAAATATTATGGTTATCAGGGTATTTATTATCAATGTCAAGCTTCTAATTTAAGAATTATCCATACCAATAGAGCAGCTAGTGTGCTAGATTATTTGCACATTTTCCGGCAAAAAATGTTGTTACAGATGCGCACTTTACCGCACTGGCTTCGTGTCAATGCTGATAGCTTATTGCTTGGGGAATTTGATAGTTCAGAGAAGTCATTACGTCAAGGTCTTACTAATTTAGGAATTATCCATATTTTCAGCATATCAGGATTACATGTTTATTTACTAATTGCTTGGTTAATGAAATTTACTTCTTTTTTACGCATACCGGTAGAAAAAGTAGAATGGTTTTTACTAATAACGTTACCTTTTTTGGCAGTTATTGCAGGTTCTGGTGTAGGAATTTGGCGGGCATGTATTTTACAAATGTTAATCATTGTAGGTAAGAAATTACATTGGTCTTTGACGTCATTGGATTATTTTGCTTTAACGCTAATTATTCATACTTTGTTTGATCCTTTATTGTTATTTACTTTAGCTGGTCAATTGAGCTATTTATTGTCATTTGGTTTAATTATGGTCAATACCAATTCTTTACTGGTGCAGTCCGGGTTAATCAATTTATTGAGTGTTCCTATCTTGGTGTATCATAATTTTAGTTTTAGTTGGTTGACGTTTATTGCTAATATTTGTTTAACGCCGTTATTTGAAAGTGCAATTATTCCTTTAACTATTTTTAGTGTAATACTTAGTAAAGTACATTTTGCAATTCAATTTTTAGAGATCGTTTTTGATTTGATTTATGTACCAATTGAGAAATTAGCTAATGCTTCATGGACACAACTGACGATTGGGCATATTAATACTATGATTACCATTGTATTAGTTATCAGCACATTAATTTTGCTGAATAAAGTAAATTATAAACATCTATTTTTTATAATAATTAACTATATGTTAATAATGTGCTTTAATTATTTTCCATTAGTGGGTAATGTTACATTTATTGATATTGGTCAAGGTGATAGCATTTTGTGGACGACACCCTTTCACCAGCATACTTATTTAATTGATACCGGGGGTAAGTTACGTTTTGGTAAAAAGGTCAAAAATCCCAGTAATCGAGTAGAACAAATTACTATTCCTTATTTGCGATATCAAGGCATCAATAAAATAGATGGTGTTTTCCTATCACATCAAGATGCCGATCATATTGGTGATCTAGCAGTTTTATTGGCTAATTTTCCCGTAAAAAATATTTATTTTGCTGATGGTATGCAAAATAACCGTGCTGTTAGACGACAATTAAGCCCGTTTGCTCATAAAATTACTTTTCATCGTCTAACGATCAATGATCAATTAATTCTTAATAAAACAGATAATATTAAAGTGGTTTGGCCGGATCATCTTTCCAATGGTAGCAATGAAGATTCTATGAGTTTGTTGATCACAATTAATGGTTTTAAATGGCTTTTTACAGGTGATCTAAATCGTGCTAATGAATTGAAATTATTTAAAAAATCACAACATATTGATTTTTTGAAAGCGGGACATCATGGTAGTAAAACAGCTAGTGATCCAAAGTTTTTAAAGCAGATTAAGCCTAAATTAGTAATCATATCTGCTGGACGCCATAACCGCTATGGGCATCCACATCCTGAAACAATGCGCACCTTAAATAAATTAAAAATTGATTCTGTCAGTACCGCTAAACATGGTATGATTACGTGGAAATATAATATTTGGCATAATAGTTGGTGGCAGGTATTTTCGAGGAAAAGTTTAAATGAAAATTAATGATTTAAAAATAGCTTTAGCAAAAAAAGTGGAACCACTTTATTTAGTTGTGGGAACGGAAGATCGTTTAATTCATAAAGTTCGGCAATTATTTTTGAATATTTTAGCTACTCCTGAGCAAGAAATAAATTTTTCGGAATTTGATTTAGAACAAGTAAATGTAATAGAGGCTGTTGGAGAGGCTAATTCACTACCTTTTTTTGGCGATCGGCGATTGATTTTTATAACTAACCCTGTATTTTTAACTGGTAATAAATCAACCAGCACCGAACAAGATTTAACAGTTTTATCAGAATATTTAAATAATCCGCAAAGTACCACTACAATGGTTATTTTTGCGCCTTATGCTAAATTAGATAAACGTAAAAAAATAACCAAATTATTGCAGCAGAAATCACAAATTATTGAAGTTAATAAATTAAGTGCTGCTCAGACGACACAATTAATTAAGCAACAAGTTATGCAAAAAGGTTATCAAATTGAGCCCCAAGCATTGGAGAATTTGATTGCTAGAACTAATAATGATTTTTCTACAGCTAGTGCTGAATTGAATAAATTATTTATTTTTGCTGTACAAAATAAGACAATCACGTCAGTTGCAGTACAACAACTGGTAGCACAATCTTTAGATGATAATGTTTTTGATTTGCTGGATGCCATTTTACAAAATAATTTACATCGTGCAGAATCTTGTTATCGGCAATTGTTATTACTTAAAAATGACCCAATTGCCTTGACTGCTTTGGCTCAGACACAAATTCGTTTATTGTTGCAAGTTAAAATTTTAGCTAATGAAGGCATGACGCAGGGAAAGTTGGCACAATTTTTGCAAGTGCATCCTTATAGAATTAAGTTAGCTTTACAAAGAATTGATAATTATTCTTTGTTGCAATTAAAAAAAGCGCACTCTGATTTAATTGAAATGGATTATCAAATGAAAACAGGGCAGGGCGATAAAGAAAGATTGTTTGAATTATTCTTTATTAACTTCATTACAAATAAAAAAACAGCCTAAAGCAAATAAAATAACTCCCAAAGCCATGAAACTTTGGGAGTTATTTTAAAGATATCTTTTATTTATAATTAGTTGTTTATTTTAGCAGCTAAGCGAGATTTATCACGAGCAGCTTTGTTTTGCTTGATTAAGCCTTTAGATTTAGCCATATCAATAGCTCTAGTTGCTTGTTGATATAATTCTTGCTTGTTAGCATCATCATTAGCAACTGCAGCGTCAAATTTCTTGACCGCCGAACGCATAGCACTACGTTGAGCACTATTACGTTCATTTGCTTTTGCAGATGTCTTAACCCGTTTAATGGCTGATTTAATTTGTGGCATATTATTCACCTCCGTAACCATTCCAATACCTTGAAAGTATACTAAAGAATAAAAATTTTTGCAATCATCTTTTATTGTTGATTTATAGTTTTGGCTGTTGTATATTAGTAAGCGTTGATAGCTTGGCTCAGTTTGTTGCTGCACCGGCGCAAACTCGGTTAAGGTGAATAGATAATTTAGAAGAAAAGGTGATATTCATGGCAATTACTAAAGCACAAAAACAAGAATTGATTCAAAAATATGGTCGTGCACAGGGCGATACTGGTTCTCCAGAAGTCCAAATCGCAATTTTGACTACTGAAATCAACAACTTGAATGATCATTTAAAAATTAACAAAAAAGATCATCATTCATACGTTGGTTTGTTAAAGAAAATTGGTCATCGTCGTAATTTATTGGCATATTTACGTAATAAAGATGTTAATCGTTACCGTGACTTAATTAAGAGTTTAGGTTTACGTCGTTAATAATTATGGGCAACTCTTTTTTAGAGTTGCTTTTTTTACATATTGGGTAGACAGCTTTCTATAAAAAACAGTACTAATATGCTACAATATAACAAATGCTTTCAAGTCGTTACTTTAGTAACATTAAATTTAATCTTGAATTGATAGTAATTTAATATAGAAAAGGTGAATAATTTGACAGATTTAAAAATTATTCCATTGAGTGGGCTACGTGAGAATGGCAAAAACATGTATGCAGTGGAATATGGTGATGAGATTGTCGTTATGGACTGTGGTTTACAGTATCCAGAAAATGAACTTTTAGGAATTGATATTGTCATTCCTGACTTGACTTATATCAAGGATAATATTGAAAAAGTTGTGGGTATTTTTTTGACACATGGTCATGCTGATGCAATCGGTTCCTTACCTTATTTGATAAGTGATTACGATATTCCGGTTTTTGGTTCTAAATTAACCATCGAATTAGCAAAGATTATTGTTAACCAAGATAAAAGAAGTCGCAAATTTAATAATTTTCAAGTAGTTGATGCAAAGACGGCAATTGACTTTGATAAGTTAAGTGTTTCGTTTTTCAAGACGACACATTCAATTCCTGATTCATTGGGCATTGTTGTAGACACGCCGGAAGGGCAAATAGTTTATACTGGGGATTTTAAATTTGATCAATCAGCACCTTCTACGTATCAAACAGATTATCAGCGTTTAGCAACTATTGGCAGTAAGAAAGTGTTGGCATTGTTGAGTGATTCAGCTAATGCGGAGTCACCTTACCCGGCTGCAGATGAACGAGATATTTATAATTATATTTGGGAGACTTTTGAGTATCAAACGGGGCGGATTATTGTGGCTTCGGTAGCGTCTAATATTCAGCGCATGCAACAAATTTTTGATGCTGCGCAAAGGACAGGACGCAAAGTGGTTTTAACGGGACAAAGTGCGGCTAAGATCGTGCGGACTGCTATTAAATTGGGTTATTTGCAGTTAGCTGACGATTTGCTAGTGAGTGCTAGTCAAGCTGAAAAATTGCCTAAGGATCACGTTGTCATTATTGAAACTGGTCGCATGGGTGAACCTATCAAAATTTTACAAAAAATGGCTACTAGTAAGCATCACTTTTATCATATTGAAGAGGGTGACTTGGTGTTTATAACGACGACACCTTCTCATGCAATGGAAACTACTGTGGCTAAGACTCGTGATTTAATATTTCGAGCAGGTGGCGAAGTTAAAAGTGTTACAGATTCTGGGTTATATACTTCAGGGCACGCCGCTAAAAGTGATTTACAATTGATGATTAATATTTTACATCCACAAAATTTATTGCCAGTTCAAGGCGAATATCGTAATTTGAATATGCATGCAACTATTGCTGTGGAAACTGGAGTGCCAGCTGATAATGTTTTCTTATTAAAAAATGGTGATGTTTTAAGCTATGATCAAGGTTCTTTCCATTTGGCACAAGCTATTCAAGCCGGTGACACGATGATTGATGGAATGGGCGTTGGCGATATTGGAACGATCGTTTTGCGTGATCGTAAATTACTATCGCAAGATGGTGTTTTTATTGCTGTGGTTACCATTGATCGCAAAAAGAAAAAAGTAGTTGCACAACCTAAGGTTACTGCACGCGGGTTCATTTATTTACGAGATAATCGAGAATTATTAAGTGAAAGTATCAACGTTATAACGCAAGCTGTGCAAAATAATTTAGATCATAAAGATTTTGACTGGTCTGAATTGAAGCAAGATATTCGTGAAGATTTAAATCACTTTTTATGGGAAAAAACTAAGCGGCATCCCGTGATTTTACCAGTGGTGATGGAAGTAAACCAAAATCGACATCGTAAAGCGCATAATAATACAGTAAAGTCCTAATGGGGGCTTTTTATTTTAAGCTGAGGTGATAAATTATTGGATGACGCAAAAATTGCGCAATTAAGCTGGCAAGCGCAAGAATCTATGGCGCAGCAAGATTATCAGTCTGCTATCGAGTTGTATGAAGAGATTTATAAAGAACGTCCACAGTTTAATTTTGAAAGAAAAATGGTGCAAGCCTTACATTATAATCAACAAGATGAACAAGCATTTAATTTACTGCAATCCAATATTGCTGCTTATTTGACCAACATTACTAATTTGGCTTTGGTAATTGATGTTTTGGTGGGATTACATGATTATATTGGTGCACAACAATTATTAATGAATTCTGAATTAGAACACGATACTGCGTTTCAACAATTGCAGACTATTTTAGATTATAATCAGGCATCATTTCAACAACAGCATATGTTAGAACAACAGCAATTGAAAATGCGTTTGACCACATTAAGTACCGTACCATCGACACAACAATCAGCTATCGTTTTAAAATTACATTCATTTCCTGTTGCTGAGTTTGTCGATTGTGCACAGTTTTTGTTGCTTGATAAAAAAATTCATCCCTTGATTAAAGCAGGTATAGTAGATGATTTAGTTAAATTACACTTAGAAAACGAGTTTCGAATAGATTTTTATGGTCAAACACGTACCTTTATCTCGCTTGATTGTCCCTTAATCAGTGAATTAAAGTGCTTGCAGTCATGGGAAAAAAGTCTATTAAATAATGATCAATTACTAGCTTTAGATCAAGTAGAGCCGATTTTGTCTGAGGTTAATTTGTATGCTGCATTAATATATCCTTTTACAGATCAAATTGTACTTGATCCTAATTTATGGTTAGAATTGATCTTAGCTCGATTAAATTTAGAAAATAAAGCACAATCGCTTGAAAAAGATCCTAAAGCTGTTAAAGTAAATAAGTGGTTGGATAAATTTGTGGACTTGTTAAATTTATTCAATTAGTTTACAAAATTTGGTTTACATTTTTTGAGTAGATTTGTATACTACTAAGAGTATATTTTTGGTAGTTAGAACTTGGTTTTATTGACCAAAAGTAGTATAATTTCTGCATAAAGAGTTGTTTTTGCAATGCTCTTTATATTTTTTTGCATTAATAACTCGTATGACAAACAGGAGGTTTCTTTTCATGGCAGAAAAAGAACATTATGAAAGAACTAAGCCCCATGTAAATATCGGTACAATTGGTCACGTTGATCATGGTAAAACAACTTTAACAGCAGCAATCACTAAAGTTTTGTCTGACAAAGGTTTAGCTAAAGCTGAAGATTACTCCGATATTGACAAAGCACCAGAAGAAAAAGAACGTGGGATTACAATCAATACTGCTCACGTTGAATACGAAACAGAAAAGCGTCACTATGCTCATATTGATGCTCCAGGACATGCTGACTACGTCAAGAACATGATCACTGGTGCTGCACAAATGGATGGTGCTATCTTAGTAGTTGCTGCTACTGATGGTCCTATGCCACAAACGCGTGAACATATTTTGTTAGCTCACCAAGTTGGTGTTGACTATATTGTTGTGTTCTTGAACAAGACTGACCTTGTTGATGATGATGAATTAGTCGACTTGGTTGAAATGGAAGTTCGCGACTTATTATCTGAATACGATTATCCAGGGGATGATATTCCTGTTGTTCGAGGCTCCGCTTTGAAAGCTCTTGAAGGCGATCCTGACAACGTTAAAGTTATCGAAGAATTAATGGATACTATTGACGATTATGTTCCAACTCCAGAACGTAGTAATGACAAGCCTTTCTTGATGCCTGTTGAAGATGTCTTCACAATCACTGGTCGTGGTACTGTTGCTTCTGGTCGTATTGACCGTGGTGAAGTTAAAGTCGGTGACGAAGTTGATATCGTTGGTTTGCACGAAGAAGCTGGTCATACAACTGTTACAGGTTTGGAAATGTTCCGTAAGACACTTGATATGGGTGAAGCTGGCGATAACGTTGGTGTGCTTTTACGTGGTGTTAACCGTGATCAAATCGAACGTGGTCAAGTTTTGGCTAAGCCAGGTTCAATCCAAACTCATAACAAATTCAAGGGTGAAGTTTATATCTTAAGTAAAGAGGAAGGTGGACGTCATACTCCATTCTTCTCCAATTACCGTCCACAATTCTACTTCCATACAACAGATGTTACTGGTGTTATTGAATTACCAGATGGTGTAGAAATGGTTATGCCTGGTGACAATGTTACTTTTGAAGTTGACTTGATTGCCCCAGTTGCTATTGAAAAAGGTACTAAGTTTACTGTCCGTGAAGGTGGACGTACTGTTGGTGCAGGTGTGGTTACTGATATTTTAGATTAATTTTTAATTTAATTGAGAAGTCTGGCATTGCCAGGCTTTTTCCATACATAAAATTTGTTATAATGACAATCCAGAACATTTACAACTTATTTTATTTAAGGTAAGATATCTTAGTATGTAGAGATAATTAGTACCGGAGGGATATTATGGCTTCTAAAGCTAAATGGACTAAGAAAAAAGATCAAGATGGAGAATTAATTTTTGAAATTGATCAAGATACAATTAGTAAAGGTTTAGATGCTGCTTTTAAAAAAGTACGCAAAACTTTGAATGTACCAGGATTTCGTAAAGGTAAAGTTCCACGTGCAATGTTTAATCAAATGTACGGTGAAACAGCTTTATATCAAGATGCTTTAAATGAAGTTTTGCCACAAGCTTATACGAATGCCTTAGAAGAAGCTGATGTCAAGCCAGTGGCTCAACCAGAGATTTCTGTGGAGAGCATGGAAGAAAATAAGCCTTGGTCAATTAAAGCTACTGTAGCAGTGGCACCTGAAGTAACTTTAGGTGATTACAAGGGGTTAAAAGTTAACAAGCAAGATACTGAAGTTAACTCTGATGATGTAGATGCTGAAATTGACCGCTTACAAAAGCAACAAGCTGAGTTGGTTTTGAAAGAAACTGGTAAATCTGAAAACGGTGATACAGTAGTGATTGATTATAAAGGCACTGTTGATGGCGAAGCTTTTGACGGTGGCAGTGCAGATAATTATTCTTTGGAATTGGGTTCCGGTAGCTTTATTCCTGGTTTTGAAGATCAATTAGTTGATCATGAAACTGGTGACGAAGTTGATGTTAAGGTTACTTTCCCAGAAGATTATCAAGCCGAAGATTTAGCTGGTAGAGAAGCACATTTTCAAACAACTATTCATGAAATCAAAACTAAAGAATTGCCTACTTTAGATGATGATTTTGCTAAAGATGTGGATGAGGATGTTGAAACTTTAGCTGAATTGAAAACTAAATTAGAAAATAAATTGCGTGATCAAAAGCAACAAGCTGCTGAAGATGCTGTGGAAACGCAAGCTGTGCAACAAGCAGTGGAAAATGCTGAATATGAAAAAATTCCGCAAGCTATGATTGAACAAGACATTCAAAGTCAAGTTGATCAATATTTAGGTAATATGCAACGTCAAGGTATTAATCCGCAAATGTATTACCAAATTACTGGGACAACCGAAGATGATTTGAAGAAGCAATTTAGTGCTGATGCTGAAAATCGAATTAAGACTAACCTATTATTGGAAGCTATTGTTAAAGCAGAAGATATCAAGGTTGAAGATGATGAACGGGCTGAAGAAGTAAAAGAATTAGCAGCTGATTATGGTATGGAAGAACAAGCAGTACGTGATGCTTTAACTGCTGATATGCTTGACCACGATATTGCCATCAAAAAAGTTGTTGATTTAATCAGTGATTCTGCGGTGCAAGAATAAATAAAAAAATCCTTTAACCATGAAGAAGACTGATAATAATTAGATGAATATCTAAGTGTTATCAAAACTCCTCATTGGTTGCAGGATTTTTTATTTTACTTTTTCATAATTTGCCTGAATAGCTTTGGAGGCGATTTGGTATTCATGTTGCTCTGATTTATTTAATGATAGCTTGACCAATTTTTCAATGCCATTTTTTCCTACAATAGCTAATTGCCCAATATAAAGTTTAAAATCAGGATCATAAGCACTGACAGGCAAAGCTCTTTTGGCATCACTTAAGATGGCCTCAGTAGTTAGATTAGCACGTGTAGCAATGCCATTATTAGTATAGTGTTTACCATCCATAATAGTATAGCCACCGGTTACTATTTGTTGTTTTAGTTGAGACAAATTTACATCAAAATCAGTAATTGGCTTGCCAGCGATTTGTACACTAGACCAAACAGGAAACATAGAATCGCCGTGCTCCCCAAAAACATAGCCTTGAACGTCGTGATAATTGTGTCCGGTGGCTGCACCAACTGCATGTCGCATTCTAGCTGTCTCTAAACTAGTTCCCGTACCAACAATCCGTTGTTGATCAAAGCCAGTTTGTTCTTGCAAAAGTCGTGCAATAACATCACAAGGATTAGTTATAGTAACAATTATGCCAGCAAATTTGGAAGCCTTAATTTTTGGCGCTACTTCTTTGACGATTTGACTAGTAATATTTAATTCATAATCACGATTTCCGCCGTGATCAATAAGGGCAGCAATTTTTCCTGGACAAAAGATCAATACGTCCAAATCGGTAATTTTATCCCATTGCTCACTATCATAGTCTTGTACCACAACACTAGTATCAGTTGCTAATTGGGCAATTTGATCTTGTAGATCTAATTGCTCTGATTTGACTTTGGCGGTATTTTGATCAACTAAGACCATTTTGCCAACTTTTCCGCGTTGTGCCATCAATAAGGCTGTTGTTGCTCCTACATGTCCTAAGCCAATAATTCCAACTTTATTCATCATTTTGCTTCCTTTCATGTATAATTAAAAAGTGTAGAAGTTTCATAACTTTTTACTTTCTATATATTATATGCTAGTCTTTTTAATGCTAAATTAACAGCGTAGTACCCTATTGGGAGGAAATTATATGTTCGATAGTACCCAAGATAATGAAATGATTGCTTGTTCTTTTTGTGGCAAAACACAAGATCAGGTCAAGCGTATTGTTGCAGGACCTGGAGTTTATATTTGTAATGAATGTGTAGATTTATGTAAACAAATTATTGATGAAGCTACTGACAGTGAAGAAGATAATTTAAATATTGCTGATTTACCATCACCTTTGGAGATTATGCAAATTTTGGATCAATATGTTATTGGTCAAAAAGCAGCTAAGAAAAATTTGGCAGTGGCTGTTTATAATCATTATTTGCGGATTAATCATCAAGAGCAAACTGGCGATGATGATAGTGTTGAAATGAAAAAAAGTAATATTGCTTTGATTGGACCAACAGGTTCAGGTAAAACTTATTTAGCGCAAACTTTAGCTAAAATTTTGCAGGTACCTTTTGCGATTGCTGATGCTACTACTTTAACTGAAGCAGGCTATGTAGGTGAAGATGTTGAAAATATCTTATTGAAGCTCTTACAAAATGCTGATTTTGATGTGGAGCGGGCGCAACACGGTATTATTTACATTGATGAAATTGATAAAATTGCTAAGAAAAGTGAGAATGTCTCAATTACAAGAGATGTTTCAGGTGAAGGTGTCCAACAAGCGCTTTTGAAGATTTTAGAAGGCACAGTTGCTAGTGTTCCACCAAAAGGTGGGCGCAAACATCCACAGCAAGAATTAATTCAAATTGATACTAGTAACATTTTATTTATTGTTGGTGGAGCTTTTGATGGTATTGAAGACATTGTGAAAAATCGTATGGGTGAAAAAACAATTGGTTTTGGTACTAGTAAAACAATCAATTACGAAGATCATGATAATGTAATGCAAAAAGTTATTCCAGAAGATTTGATGAAATTTGGAATCATCCCCGAATTTATCGGACGTATTCCTGTAGTGACTACTTTAAATAAATTAACTTCTAAGGATTTAGTGGCAATTTTGACACAGCCTAAGAATGCCTTAGTTAAGCAATATCAACAGTTATTTGCTTTAAACGATGTTCAATTAGATTTTTCATCAGAAGCTTTAACAGCGATGGCTGATTTGGCTATTGAACGCAATACTGGCGCGCGGGGCTTACGTTCCATCATGGAAGAAACTTTAATGGATACCATGTTTGAAGTTCCTAGTCGTGAAGATATTAAAAAAGTGGTGGTCACACCCCAGTCAGTATCAGGACAACAAAATCCAGCTTTATATGATGATAATGGGGCAGAAGTAGCTTAGAGGTTAAAATTGCAAATAAATGATGTTAAAATGGATCTCAGTGCTGTCAGCGCAACACAGTATCCTAAAGAAGGATTACCTGAAATTGCTTTAGCGGGTCGGTCTAATGTGGGGAAATCTTCTTTAATCAATACCTTGATTCAACGCAAAAGTTTTGCACGTACTTCCAGTACGCCGGGTAAAACACAGACTTTGAATTTTTATGAAGTTAATCAAAAACTTTATCTAGTTGATGTACCTGGTTATGGCTATGCTAAAGTTTCTAAGAAAAGACGTGCTGAGTTTGGAACAATGATTGAAGAGTATCTCACAACGCGCAAAGTATTAAAGGGCATTATTATCTTAGTGGACGGTCGTCATGCTCCTAGTGAAGATGATGTTTCGATGTATCAATTTGTCAGTTATTATAAAATTCCAACGCTAATAGTTGCTACTAAGATGGATAAGGTTAAAAAAAATCAGTGGAATAAAACAGTTGCAGTGGTTACTAAAACGTTACAAATTAATCAACGCGATCAGTTGCAATTGTTTAGTTCGGAAACTAAATTCGGACGTGAGAAAGTCTGGCAGTGGATTAATGAGCACTTATAATTAAATATTTTACCTGCGAATTAAGATAATTGATTCGTAGGTTTTTTTCGTTGTATAATGATTATTTATCTTGTGAAAATTGTCTAAAATATCTAAAAAGTGTTATATTTATCATTAGATTGTGCGAGTTTATGGAGGTATTATATGTCTACTGTCGAAGATTTAACAGCTATTGTAGGTAAAAAACATATTGTGACTAATGCGGCTAAGTCGTTACGTTTTCGTAAGGGCTATCGTTCTGGCTACGGTGAAGCGGTAGCTGTAGTGATGCCGGGTACATTATTAGAAATGTGGCGAGTAATTGAAGTTTTGCATCGAGATAATTTGATTATCATTATGCAAGCTTCCAACACTAGTTTGACGGAAGGTTCGACACCTACAGAAGGTTATGATCGTCCCGCTGTCATCGTAAAGGGTAGTAGAATTAAGGATCTGCAATTAATCAACCAAGGTAAGCAAGTGTTAGCTTTCCCTGGTACGACACTATTTAATTTAGAAAAGGCTTTAAAGACTGTTAATCGTGAACCTCATTCGGTAATCGGTTCATCAACTTTAGGAGCTTCAGTTATTGGTGGTGTGAACAATAATTCTGGTGGTGCTTTAATTCAGCGTGGCCCCGCTTATACAGAATTAGCATTGTACGCCCGAATTGATGAAAATGATCAATTACAATTAGTTAATCATTTAGGTATTGATCTAGGTGATACACCAGAAGAAATTTTAGATAATTTAGCTAATCGTCGTTTTGATATCAATAATCTACCTAATTCAGATGAACGTGTTGGACATAATCGCAATTATGAAGAACGCGTACGTAATATTGATTCTGATGAACCAACACGGTATAATGCTGATCCAGAAGAACTTTATGAAGCATCAGGTGCTGCAGGTACAGTAGCCACATTTGCGGTTCGTTTGGATACTTTTCCTTCAGAAGGTGAATCACAAGTATTTTATATTGGCACTAATTCACCAGCTGTTTTAGAAAAATTACGGCGTCATATTTTATCTGAATTTAAAAATTTGCCAGTATCTGGCGAATATATGCATAAAGAAGCGTATGAATTAGCTAAATTATATGGCAAAGATTCTTTGATAGTGATTGATAAATTAGGAACCAGTCTGTTACCAACAATGTTTGGCTTAAAAGCTACTGCTGAAAGAATTTTAGGCCATATCCCGACATTTAAGCCTTATTTTCCAGATCGCTTTTTACAACATGCTGGTCAGGTTTTCCCTAATCAATTGCCACAACGTTTAGAAGACTATGCAAATCGCTTTGATCATTATTTGCAATTAAAAATGGCGGGTGCAGGAATTGCTGAAGCACGTGCTTATTTGCAAGACTTCTTTAAGAAAGAAGATGGTGAGTACTTTGAAGCAAATGCTGATGAAACTAATAAAGCGGCTTTACACCGTTATGTTACTGCATCAGTGGCAATTCGTTATCAAGAGTTAAAGCAAGATAAAATTGATATTTTGCCAATTGATGTAGCTTTACGGCGAAATGATGATAACTGGTTCGAAACGTTACCTAAGGAAATTGATGATAAGATTGAGTATAAGATTTATTATGGTCATTTCTTAGATCATGTTATGCATCAAGATTATATTTTGAAACCAGGTGTTGACGGTCATGAATTAAAGAAACAAATGTTAGAGATTTTGGATCAACGTGGTGCAATTTATCCTGCTGAACATAATGTTGGACATATGTATAAAGCTGCACCGTCATTAGTGGAACACTATAAGAAAAATGATCCAACTAATAGCTTTAACCCTGGAATTGGTCAAACTTCCATGAAAAAGTGGTGGGGCGAATATTAGGCACTAAATAATAAAATATTTTGAAGCTATAAAATTAATAATAAATTTTATAGCTTTTTTATTTATTAAACTTTTTTTAATATGATCATTTTATAATGATCCATAAAATTTTAGTTGAAAATTATTTCTGGCTGGAAGCAGTTATGTAACTACCAACCTCATTTTGATCAATTTATTCAAGACTATGCTTTAATAAAAGGTAATCTGAATTTACACTTTGTATGGCCAAAACACAGATTATCGCCGATGAATAATTATCGCTATAGTAATTATAATGATCGAATTGATTATTTATTATTTGATCTTAAATGTTATTTTGAAGGTTTGGAAACACCAATGATGAAAGCCTGTCAAAAAGAAACAACTTTCATTTGGTTGCAGCAATTTAAAAATAATTTTGCTTATTTTGTGGATAAGATGCAACTTCAATAATTTATGATTAAAAATAATGCAGTACGTGAATGGTCTAATCCACAGCGAGCACTAGAAGATTGTGCAACTTTAACGAATAAAAAAATGATCCAGGAAACGACCAAAGTTAAAGTAGTCGGTGATGCCAACTAAGTGAAATAAAAAACGAATTTATTATTTTCATAAATTCGCTTGGTGTTAACTAGTTTTTTTATCTTGCTTTTTATTTTGTTGTTGTGCTTTTTCTACCTTATCGACATTGTCTTTAACATCATCAGGCAAGGAAGCAAATTTGTCAAAGAGACTACTAAGATCATTTTCGCGTTTTACTGTCAACCCCATTGTTTCACCTTCTATACTTAATCTTCATTTATTATAGCATAATATTGTTGAAAGATGGTGTAGCATAATTATTGGTATTTGTACCAATTAATAGTAAAATGGTCTAGCTATCAGAGGAGAATGAATTTATGGCTACTGAATATCTAGAGCACAAACTAACTTTATTACCGGACCGCCCGGGTTGCTATTTGATGAAAGATATCAACGCGAAAATTATTTATGTTGGTAAAGCTAAAAATTTAAAGAATCGGGTCCGTTCTTATTTTAAAAGTACTCATGAAGGTAAAACAGCAAAATTAGTTAGTCAAATTCGCGATTTTGAAACAATTGTAACGACTACAGATAAAGAAGCGTTTTTACTGGAAATTACTTTGATCCAAAAGCATCAACCGTATTTCAATATTAAATTAAAAAAGGGTACAGGTTATCCCTATATTAAAATAACTAATGAACGCAATCCGCGGATGCTAATTACGGGACAAGTTAAAAAAGATGATGGTTATTATTATGGTCCTTATCCTAATGTTTATGCTGCTGAAGAAACATTACATTTTTTACAAAAAGTTTACCCTTTGAGGCGTTGCAGCGGACATATGGGACGACCTTGTTTGTATTATCATATGGGACAATGTCTAGGTGCTTGTTTTAAAGAAGTGCCTATTGCTGAATATGATTTGCAAGTTAGGAAAATAAAAAGTTTTTTGAACGGTAATGTCGCAACTGTCAAACGAAAATTGACGCTGCAAATGCAGCAAGCAGCGACCGATTTGAAATTTGAACGAGCTGCAGAATTACGCGATCAGATCAATTATATTGAACAAACAGTGGAAAAACAGAAAATTATTTCTAATGATAATACGCCTCGTGACTTATTTAATTATTATGTTGACAAAGGATGGATTTCCGTACAAGTCTTTTTCATTAGACAAGCGCGACTCATGAAGCGAGAGAAAAGGATCTTTCCTTGCATTAATACACCTAGTGAAGAATTAGCAACTTTTATTCTGCAGTTTTATAATCGCAAGAATAATGTTTTTCCTAAAGAAATTCTGGTGCCCTCAGATATTGACACTGCCTCATTATCCGCTATTTTGCAGGTGCCTATGCGTACACCGCAACGCGGAACTAAGCGCGATCTTTTGGCGATGGCGCACGATAATGCTCGTTTAGCCCTAGAAGAAAAATTTCGACTTTTAGAATTAGATAATCGTCAAACCATTGGCGCCCAAAAGCAGATCTTTGCAGCTTTGGGGTTGCCATACGGCCAAACAATTGAATCTTTTGACCATTCGCATATTCAAGGAACCGATGCAGTATCAGCAATGGTTAGTTTCGTTGACGGCAAGCCGATGAAAAGTAATTATCGCAAGTATAAAATTAAAGATGTTTTGGAAGAACATAATGGTGCTGATGAAACAGCTAATACGCGTGAAGTGGTTTATCGACGTTATTCACGTTTGCTAAAAGAAAAGAAAGCTTTACCGGATTTGATTTTGATGGACGGGGGTCTCATTGAACTGCGCGTGGTTGAAGATGTCTTGCATAATGAGTTAGGCATTAATATTCCAGTAGCCGGGATGGTCAAAGATGATCATCATAATACCGCACATTTGATTACAGGAACCACTGGCAATCATGTACCACTGGATCGTAAAAGCCAAGGCTTTTATTTATTGCAGCGGATTCAAGATGAAGTACACCGTTTTGCAATCACTTACCACCGGCAAACACACAGTAAAAATGCTTTATCATCGCAACTAGAAAGTATTAGAGGTGTGGGACCCAAAACACGGATAAAATTATTACGCCATTTTGGGTCAATCAAAAAAATTAAGGCAGCATCTTTAAATGATTTAATATCCTTAGGTGTATCAGAAAAAGTAGCTCGCACAATTAAATTATCTCTTTAAACAATTTTAGTACCATGAGCTTGCTGAATTTTTAAAGTTGTCAAAATGTGTTGAACGTTATTTTTGGTGATTCCGCCGCCGGGTAAAATTTCTAGGCGGTTGTTGGCGTATTTGATTAGTTGCTTTAAATGGTCAATATTTAGTGGTTGATCTAAAGATGTGCCATGAACTAATAGACGTTTGAAATGATGGTCTATCAGCCAATCTAGCGCAATAAATTGCTCGTTTTCGGGAATGGCGTCAAAAGCCATGTGAAAAACTAAGTCTAAAGTAAGATCCTGACAAATAAAGTTAATTGCTGTTGTATCAATTAAATCTGCAGCTGTTAGGGCACCTAAAGCGATACCGTCAGCGCCAGCTTGTTCGATCAAATGAGCGTCATTACGCATAATTTCTAACTCTGCACGCGTGTAAACAAAATTACCACCACGAGGTCGCAACATGACAATGACAGGAATATTGCGCGGTTTGGCGTAAGCAATTGCTTGCTTAATAGTACCCAAACTTGGTGTAACACCGCCGTGATTTAAATCACTGTTTAATTCAATACGCTGTGCTCCGTGTTTAATTGCTGGTTCAACTTGTGAAAATTCGCCAACACAAGCTTCTAAAATCATTAAATGTCTCCTTACAATCAATTAATATGTATAAAAAAAGTCAGTTTTAAACTGACTTTTTTGTTTACTCACTAGTTTTAGCTAGAGCTGGTTTCCAAATACCATAGATCACACCAGCAATTACTGCACCAATTACAATAGCTAAAATGAACATGCCCGGGTGATTGGATAACGGTGAAACAAAAATCCCACCATGAGGAGCAGGTACATTAACATGCCAAAATTGAGTTAAACCACCAGCAATAGCAGAACCGATGATGCTGGAAGTGATAACGTGAAGTGGATCACCAGCAGCAAAAGGAATAGCACCTTCAGTAACAAAGGCAGCACCTAAAACATAGTTGCTGACACCAGCTTGACGTTCTTGTTCTGTAAATTTATTTTTCCAGAAAGTTGTTGCCAAAGCAATTGCTAATGGTGGAACCATACCACCAGCCATAACGGCAGCCATTAAAGCACCATCATGAGTTGTTGTAAAAGTACCGATGGCAAAAGCATAAGCCGCTTTATTGAATGGACCACCCATATCAATAGACATCATGGCAGCCAACAGTGCGCCTAAGATAACCGCGTTACCAGTACCCATATTTTCCAAGAAATTAGTGATTATTTGGTTAACTTTAGCAAACACTGGGTTAACTGCAAAGAACATAATTGCTCCGACAATTAGTAAACCTAAAACTGGATAAATAATCATTGGTTTCAATCCGTCCAGTGATTTTGGTAACCAATTGAAGGACTTCTTCAGACCAATTACAATCCAACCTGCAATGAACCCACCAATTAAACCGCCGATAAATCCAGCTGGACTATCTGATTTAATAACGCTGGCAGTTGCAATAGAAGCCATATAACCTGCTACAAAACCAGGCATTAAAGCCGGTAAATCAGCCATCGATACCGCAATATAAGCTGCTAAAACGGGAATCAAAAATTGGAAAGCATAATTACCGATACCATTGAAGAACAAGAAAGCTGTTGACTTGTCACCAGCTGATTGCTCAATCAAGAAAGATAAAGCCATTAAAATACCGCCACCAACAACGAAAGGTAGCATGTGGGAGATACCATTCATTAAATCAGCATAAACGCGTGACCATAATGACTTAGATTCTACTTCATCAGAATCTGAAGGTTCACTAGCATCAGCGTGATAAACTGGTGCATTACCAGCTTCAATTTTTTCAATTAATTCCTTAGGCTTATTAATACCATCAATTACTGGACGGTTTAATAACTTTTTGCCGTCAAAACGCCCCATGTCAACTTTTTTATCAGCTGCAATAATAACTCCGTCTGCCTTTTTGATTTCAGCAGCAGTTAATTTGTTTTTAACACCTTCAGAACCATTAGTTTCGACGCGGATACCTAAACCTAATTTTTCAGCTTCTTCTTTTAAAGCAGCTTCAGCCATATAAGTATGGGCTATTCCATTAGGACAAGCAGATACAGCGACAATAAAACCTTTTTCTTCTGGTTGATTGACACTAGTAGCTTGCTTTTTTTCTTGATCAGCTTTTTCCTTAGCCTCTTTTTGCTTTTCAGCTTCGTCAAACAAATTTTGCACTTCTTCTGGAGTAGTAGCTTTCTTTAAATCAGCGACTAATTGTGGATTGATTAATAGTGCTGATAAAGCAGCTAAAGCTTGCAAATGTAAGCTATCTGCTCCATCGGGTGCAGCAATCATAAAGAATAAATAAACCGGTTGACCATCTAAAGCGTCATAATCAACCCCTGTTTTACTTTTAGCAAACATGACAGTTGCCTTTTTGACGGCCTTATCACGCGCATGAGGCATAGCAATACCATCACCAATACCTGTGCTTGTTTCAGCTTCACGCTTTAAAATATCTTTTCTAAATAGATCAGCGTCATCAACTACACCGTGTTTGACATAGTTATTGACCATTTCATCAATAGCAGCTTCTTTAGTAGTTGCCTTGAGATCCATGATCATGACATCTTGCCGTAATAATTCTTTCAGATCCATGCTAATTCTCCTTACTTATTATTGGATTTGGGTAACATTAATCTGTTCATAAACAGCTTTAATCTTATCCAAGTTGGCCAAATCTTCGCTAAATGCGGTAGCAGAACCACAAGCAGCTCCCATTCGAAAACTTGCTACAGCATCATTTTGTTTCATATAGGTTCCAACAAAGCCAGCAATCATTGAATCACCGGCACCAACTGAATTACGCACAATATCTTTAGGAGCGTTACATTGGTAGGCGTGTTCTTTGGTAACAAACAGTGCACCATCGCCAGCCATAGAGACTAAAGCTTGTTGTGCACCTTGTTCAATCAATTGACGTGCGGCCGAAACTATATCAGTTATACCGTTAAATTCTGTCTGGAATAGTTCAGCTAACTCATGGTGATTAGGCTTGATTACCAAAGGATGCAAAGGCAAAGTATCTAATAAAGCCTGTCCAGTAGTATCAATAACGAACTCAGCCCCATTTTGTGTAACTGTTTTAGCAATATTTAAATAAAAATCAGCAACAAGTTGGGGTGGTATGCTACCAGCCATGACAACTACATCACCAGCCCCAATTTGTGCAATCTTTTGCAAAAAATCAGCTTTTTCAGTGGCGGAAATGGTCGGTCCTTGACCATTAATTTCAGTTTCTTCATCACTAGCTTTAATTTTGACATTAATTCTTGTGTCTGCCATTACAGTGGTGAAATCAGTCTGCAGTTGATGTTTACTTAATAAATGCTCAAACATTTGCCCTGTGGCACCACCAATAAAGCCTAAAGCCTTGGATTGAAGTCCTAATTCTTTGAGAATCCGTGAAACGTTAATTCCTTTGCCCCCAGGTAGTTTAACATCTTCAGCCACACGATTGACTTCACCCAAGGTTAGTTGGGTTAACTGCAAAACATAGTCGATTGATGGATTTGCAGTAACGGTATAGATCATTTAGTAACCTCCAGTAATTTAGTATATGCAGCAAGTTTTGTTGCTATATCAACAGGTAAATGTTCGGTAATGATTTGCGCTTGGTTCAAGTCAGCAAATTTACTAAACCTAATTTGCTGATATTTGGAACTATCCGTGAGAATATAAGCATAACTAGAGTTATTAAGAGCAGCCTTTTTAACTAACGATTCTTCCAAATCTGGCGTGGTAAACCCGTGTTGAATATCAAAGCCATTTGTACCCAAAAACGCACGGTCTAAATGGCAATTAGCCAGATAATTAGTAACTGCTTGTCCAACCACAGCTTTAGTTGAAATGCGAAGATTTCCGCCAAGCATAATAGTATTAATCTGTTGATCAGCTAATAATGTAGCGTTATCCACACTATTAGTCAAAACCAACAAATCTTTACGCTTTTGCAAATAAGGAATCATAACTTTAGTAGTTGTGCCAGAATCAATAAAAATAACTTCACCATCTTTAACGAGAGCAGCGGCTTTTTGCGCAATTAAGCGCTTAGCAGTGCGCTTGATTTGTGCTTTAAAAGCTACTTTAGGCTCTTCTAACAGGGAAGTATTATTTTCTTTAGCTCCACCGTGAACACGTGTTAAATAATGCTGTTTTTCTAGATCACATAAATCACGGCGGACAGTGGATTCTGATGCACCAGTTATTTGAATCAAGTCTTTAATACTGACGACATGTTGTTGATTGATTTGCTTTAAAATCAATTGGTGACGTCTCTCTGTAATCACTTACATCTCACCCCTATCAATATGATACAGTATTTTTTTTCAAAATCAATCATAATCATTCAAAATAATTCAAGATAATTTTATTTTCCTTGAAGTTGTTGAGATATTAAGTCACTTTTATGTAGCACATATGGTAAAATTACTATTTGATAACGTTTGTTGGAGGTACACATGTTTGTAGATAATGTCAAAATTTTAGTTAAAGCAGGTGCAGGTGGAAACGGTGCAGTTGCTTTCCGTCATGAAAAGTACGTTGCTAAAGGTGGTCCTTATGGCGGTGACGGCGGTGACGGTGGCAATATAATTTTAAAAGTTGATTCCGGTTTGCGAACATTGATGGATTTTCGTTATCAGCACAATTTTAAAGCAGATGCCGGTGGTCAAGGCATGACTAAGGCAATGCATGGTGCTAATGCGAAGGATGTCTATATTAGTGTTCCTCCTGGAACAATCGTTAAAGATCTAGCTACAGATAAAGTTATCGGTGATTTAACAACTGATGGTCAAGAATTGCTGGTTGCCAAGGGCGGTCATGGTGGTCGGGGAAATATTCATTTTGCAACAGCGCGTAACACGGCTCCCGAGATTGCTGAAAATGGTACATTGGGTCAAGAAAGGCAATTACAGTTGGAATTGCGGGTGCTTGCTGATGTTGGTCTAGTAGGTTTTCCTTCAGTAGGTAAGTCAACTTTGTTGTCAGTAGCCACTTCGGCTAAGCCAAAAATTGCAGCGTATCATTTTACTACCTTAAAACCTAATTTAGGAATGGTGCAGTTGGCTGACGGTCAAGATTTTGTGTTGGCAGATTTACCAGGGTTAATTGCTGGTGCTTCTGAAGGAGTCGGATTAGGTTTTCAATTTTTACGTCACGTTGAAAGAACGCGGGTTATTTTGCACTTGGTGGATATGGACCCAAATAATGGTCGTGATCCAGTGTCGGATTATCAACAAATTTTGCAAGAATTAGATAGTTATGACCCCCAAATCTTGCAACGTCCGCAAATTATTGTTGCTACTAAAATGGATTTACCTGGTTCTAAAGATCGTTTAGCTGACTTTAAAAAGCAATTGCAATTAGCTGATGATGAAGTTTATGAAATTTCGGGTGTGACACATGCTGGTGTTACCAAATTATTACGAGAAGCTGCTAAATTGTTGCAAGATACTCCGAAAACACCAGTTGTACCGATAGAAGATGTTGAAGAAGAAAAAGTTTATCGTTATCAAGATCAAAAAGCTACTATTCAAATTAAGCGCCTAGATGATGGTTCATTTGAAGTGATTAGTGAGTCAGTCAGTTCTTTACTGCAACGCAGTAATTTGAATTATCAAGATGGTGTGATGCGTTTTGCTCGTAGATTAAAGAATTTGGGTGTTGATGAAGCTTTAGTGAAAGCTGGCGCTAAAAATGGCGACACTGTCGTTATTGACGAATTTGAGTTTGAATTTATGTAATCAATTTTGAAGTGGGGATTGTTTGAATGGAGAAGGTTCAACAACATAGACCCTTTATTACAGGGTTCAATGGCCTTAGAACTTTAGGGGTTATTGGGGTTATTTTATATCATATTAATCCGGAAATATTTGCCGGCGGTTATTTAGGAGTACCGATCTTTTTTGTTTTAACAGGTTATTTAATAACAGATCAGATTTTACGTTCTTTAAAAAGGCGACGTGTTTTTGATCTTTGGGGTTATTATCGTAAACGAGTACAACGACTGTATCCAGGCTTATTATTGATGTTGTTTAGTGCCAGTGCGTATATTGTTTTGTTTCAACGCAATTTATTGCATAATTTACGAGCTATTTTTGTAACTAATATTTGTAATATTTATAATTTTTGGCAGATTAATCATGGGCAGTCTTATTTTGAAAGATTTGCCAATAATGAATCACCGTTTACACATATGTGGTCTTTGTCAATTCAAGGGCAATTCTATTTTTTTTGGCCAATAATTTTAATTTTTTTGCTGAAGAAATTTTCTAAAAAAACAGTTATAACAATAACATTATTACTAACGACTGTGTCAGTCGGATTAATGGCATTTTTATACCAACCTAATGTTGATCCTAGTCGGATTTATTATGGTACCGATACGCGCTTGTTCTCAATTATGATTGGTTGTTTGTTAGCCTTTTTTTGGTCAACAGATGTGGTGTATAAAAAGTCCGGTAAAAATCAACGTGTTTGGCTTAATTTGACGGGTACTTTGAGTTTTGTAGTATTGATTTATTGCATTTTGCGTTTAAAAGATACGCAGGCTTTTACTTATCGTGGCGGAATGTTATTGTTTTCTATAGCGGTAGCAATACTTGCGGGGGTAATTGCTCATCCAGATTCTTTTTGGAACAAAGCGTTAACGAATCCGGTTTTTGATGAAATTGGTAAGATTAGTTATGGATTGTATTTGTATCAATTTCCAGTCATGATTTTTTTTGAGTCTAAAATTACTAATATTGCAGATCACCGTTTTTTGTACCCAATATTGGAAATTGTATTAATTTTTTTGGTTAGCTATCTCTCTTATTATTTAGTAGAGCGCCCGTTGGCTAAATTAGATTGGCACCATTTATTTGTTAAGACTGGCACCAAGTATAGACAGTTGGCTAATGGGTGCGTATCATTAATTGTTTGCCTGATCGTTATTGTTGGTTCGGCTGGGTTAGTGACTGCCGGAACCGATAAAAAAACTGATTCTACTAGTCATAATGAATTAGCTCGAAAAATCAATATTAATAGTAAACAAAATCAGAGTCACAATAAGAAATTACTGCAACAAAAGCAGCAATCTGGTGAACAAAGACATGATCCAAAACAAGTGGCACACTGGAAAAAAATGACTAAAAAACATCCTGTCAATAAAGAATATCAACAACTTGGCTTGTCCCAATTTGATTTACAGCGTGGACAAGACTTGCCAGCTTTAGCGATTGGTGATTCAGTAATGGTTGACGGGTCAGCTGATTTGCGAAAAATTTTCCCGCAGATGGTCATTGATGCTGATGTGAGTAGAAATGTTGATAAAGCATTAGAATTATTACAAAATTATCAAACTCAAAATAAATTACCACATACACTAGTTGTTGGAATGGGTACTAATGGTCCAGTTAGCCCAGAACAGGTACAACAAGTTATGAGCATTGCTGGTGCGAAGCGCCAAGTGTTTTGGATTAATGTTCATGTTCCTACTAGATCATGGGAGCATCCAGTGAATGATGTATTGCAAAAACAAGCTGCTAAATATCGTAATTTAAAAATTATTGATTGGTATGATTATTGTGCTAACCACGATAGTTGGTTTTATGGTGATCAAGTTCATCCTAATCCTAGTGGTGCTCGTCAATATAGTACTTTTGTGGCACAGAAAATTTTAAAGTGGACAAAATATTAGAAATTGGAAGATAAGTATGGAATTAGAATTTTTAGGAACTGGCTCAGGTGTGCCATCCAAGGGACGTAATTTATCTAGTGTTGCGCTCAAGTTATTGAATGAGCGTAACGAAATTTGGCTATTTGATGCGGGGGAAGGTACACAGCAGCAGATTTTGTCAACAACTATTCGACCACGTAAAATTAATAAAATATTTATTACTCATTTACATGGTGATCATATTTTTGGATTGCCTGGTCTTTTGTCATCACGTTCTTTTCAAGGCGGTGAACAGCCGTTAACTATTTATGGTCCGCCAGGAATTAAAAAATTTGTCCAAACTACTTTAGAACTTTCTGACAGTCATTTAAGCTATAGAATTAATTACGTGGAAATTAAGCAACCTGGAGTTGTTTTTGAAGATGATTCTTTTAAGGTGACTTGTGGTTTATTAGATCATCGAATTGTGTGCTACGGATATCGTATTGAAGAAAAGCCACATGTGGGTGCTTTGTTGGTTGATAAATTGCAACAGTATCAAATTCCTAATGGACCTATTTGGGGTCAAATTAAGCGTGGTGAAGTAGTTGAGCTCGCTGACGGAACCAGTTTAGACGGTAAGGACTTCATCGGTCCTAGCCAACCAGGAAGGATTGTTACTATTCTAGGTGATACGCGTTACACCAAAGAAAGCATTCGTTTGGCACAAAATGCTGATGTGTTAGTGCATGAGAGTACGTTGGCTAGTAATGAAGGTAAGATGGCTTATCGACACTATCATTCTACTAGTGCTCAAGCTGCACAGATTGCTAAAAAAGCTCAAGTACAGCAATTATTATTGACGCATATTTCTGCACGATATGTGGGTAAGAAATTTTATGAACTATTGAATGGGGCATGCCAAATTTTCGCTAATTCTTATGTAGTGAAAGATTTTGATCATTTTGAAGTTAAATTTAGAAAACAGGAGTAATACTAATGAATATTTCTGCTTTAAAGCATATTCAAAGTCAAAATATTATAATTACGGGCGCTTCATCCGGTATTGGTCGGCAATTAGCTTTGCAGTTGGCTACTAAGAATGCTAACTTAATTTTGGTTGCTCGGCGCCAAGAACAATTATTGCAACTGCAAAAGCAGTGTCAAGCACTAACATCTGGTTTTGTTGATGTTTATGTTTTAGATGTCAGTATTGCTAAACGCGTTGAAGCCACAATTGCAGAGATTAAAGCTAAATATCAGCATATCGAAGTGCTAATTAATGCGGCAGGTTTTGGTGATTTTACTAATTTTGTTGAAACTGATTATTCGCTGTGGAATAAGATTTTTAAGGTAAATGTTCTAGGGACGATGTTAATGACTCGTTTTACAGCACAGCTGATGATGGAGCAATGTTTAGGACAGATCATCAATATTGGTTCCATGGCAGGAAAAATTGCTACGCCTAAATCAGCGATTTATTCTGCTAGTAAGGCGGCGGTGATCGCATTTTCGGATAGCTTACGTTTGGAGTTGAGACCCTTTGATGTTCAAGTTACAACAGTAAATCCTGGACCTGTAGCTACAGATTTTTTCAAAATAGCAGATCATACTGGGAAATATTTGCAAAATGTGGGTCAAATTATTTTAGATCCACAAAAATTAGCAAATGAGATTATTGCTTGTATTGGTCGTCCTGTTCGGGAATTGAATCAGCCTTCAATTATGCAATTTGGTAGCATTTTATATAAGATGTTTCCTCATTTTGGGGATCTAATTACAATGAAAATTGGCGATAAAAAATAAAAAATTAGCTAAATGCCTTGCTCTCTTGGCAAAATGATAGTAACATAGAAAAGTACTTACGAATGTTATCTAAAATAATAGTATTTGTAGAAGCAAGTTTAGCGAAAAGGAGAATCATTAAATATGGCAGTTCCAGCAAGAAAAACTTCCAAGCAAAAGAAACGTCAACGTCGTGGACACATCAAGTTGAGCCAACCAAATATTCAATTTGATGCTACAACTGGTGAATATCGGATGGGCCACCACGTTTCACCTAAAGGATATTACAAAGGTAAACAAGTGGTAGCTACTGATCAAGAAAATTAAATATTTAATGTGAAGACAGTTTTTGGCTAAACTGTCTTTTTTATTTTTTAAAATAGAAAAAACAAAAAAAGAGTACCTAATTAAATTACATAACAAAAGTTAGCAAACTTTTGCAGTATTTATAAATTAGTTGCTCTTTTTTGTGTCTTTTGCTTCAGAGTTAAGAATGGCTGCCAGTAAACAGAAAATAACGCCAAAAATCAGAGAAATAACTAAGCAATTGTTAACGCTATACTGTGTTTTGGTTAAAGCCGCTCCTAAATAACCGATGATCTGACCATAAACAACGGTCCAAAATAAAGTGATTAAATACTTCATTGTCCTCATCTCACTTTCTCTGGTTGCATTTTACCATAAATCTCGAACAATGATGTGAAACTATTGTAAACTATTACTAGCGAAGGAGATTTTTATGACGGTTCAATTACAAATTAAAAGTAGCTATTCTTTACTGCAAAGTACGATTAAACTGCCTGAACTAATTCAACAAGCTAAAGCTTTGAATTATGATTCATTAGCATTGACTGATGTTAATGTTACTTATGGTTTGATTGATTTTTATAAGTTGGCTAAAAAAGCTGGTTTGCATCCAATCTTAGGCATGACGTTAGATGTTCCTGGCTTATTGGATCATGATCATAATTATCAATTAATAGTCTTAGCAAAAAATCAGCTGGGTTATCATAATTTATTAAAGTTGTCTTCTGCCATTATGATTCAAGATGCTGGTTTTAATTTAGTAGATCACCAGAATTTGTTAAATGATTTGGCACTACTTATTCCCGGAAAAAATAGTGAGTTAACGGCTTTATTGCAAGACAATTCTGGAAACAAAGCAACCAATTATTTGCAAATATTAAAACAATTGAAGACTAAAGATCTTTATATTGGCTTAGATTTGCGTAATTTATCAACAACACAAATACAGCAGCATTATCGTTTAGCACAATTACAGCAATTATCTTGCGTAGTTTTAGATGATATCCGCTATTTGCAAGCTGATGGTGCTTTTGCTCATAAAGTATTGCAGCAAATTGCTGCCGGTGAAAAAATAACTTCTTCTGATATTAGTGGCGATTTTGCATTCCGCTCCAGTTCAGAGGTGTCCCAACAAATTAAAACGTTGCAATTAGGGGATGTTTTAGCTAATACCGAAGCTTTAGCAACACAATGTCAAGTTGAAATAAATTTTCAGCGAACTCAACTGCCACATTTTGAAACACCGCAAAACTTGAGTTCAATAGCTTATTTGACTAGTTTAGTCGAGCAAGGGTTACACAAGTTGCTAGGAAATACGATCCCTTCTGCATATCAAAAGCGTGCCCAACACGAATTACAAGTTATTGCTCAAATGGGCTATGCCGATTACTTCTTAATTGTTTGGGATGTTATTGAACAAGCACATCGTTTACAAATTATGACTGGTCCTGGACGTGGATCAGCTGCGGGATCTTTAGTCAGTTATGCGCTACAAATCACGCAAATTGATCCTTTAAAATATGATTTGTTATTTGAACGCTTTTTAAATCCGGAAAGAGTTGATATGCCTGATATTGATTTAGACATTCCCGACAATCGGCGTGATGATTTAGTTCACTATATGCAACAAAAATATGGCGATGCACACATGGCTCAAATTATCACTTTCGGCACTTTCGCTGCTAAGCAATCTTTGCGTGATGTTGGTCGCGTATTTGGGCTAAGTCAACATGAATTGAATCGGTGGTCTAAAGCTATTCCTAAGCAATTAGGCATTGATTTAAAAACCGCTTATCAAGCTTCACCAGCCTTGCAGCATTTATATCAACAATCCAAACAAAATCAACTAATTTTTAAAACAGCTTTACAAATAGAGGGTTTACCACGTCATTTCTCCACGCATGCTGCGGGAATTGTTTTGAGTGCTCAGCCACTGGAGAATGTTGTTGCTCTGCAAAAAGGGGGCAGTGAAGAAACTTTATTAACTCAACAAACTAAAAATAATGTAGAAGCCTTAGGATTACTAAAAATTGATTTTTTGGGCTTACGTAATTTAGCTATTTTGGCAGCTGCTACGCATTTGACTAAAAAATATTTTCAAAGTGATTTTGATCCGCGAGATTTGCCTTTGGATGATTCTCAAACATTAGCTATTTTTAGCACTGGTGATACCAATGGAATTTTTCAGTTTGAATCTGCCGGTATCAAAAATGTTTTGCAGCAATTAAAACCTGACAGTTTTCAAGATGTAGTGGCAACTAATGCGTTGTATAGACCAGGACCAATGAAAAATATTGCACATTTTATTGCCCGTAAACGTAATCAAGAACCCATTACGTATCCTGATGATTCTTTAAAAGCTATTTTGGCACCTACCTATGGTATTTTGGTATATCAAGAGCAAGTTATGCAAGTGGTTGCCCAAATGGCAGGTTTTAGTTTAGCACAAGCTGATTTATTACGGCGGGCAATGGCTAAAAAAGATAAGAAACTAATGACTGCACAGAAAAAAGAATTTATTGTAAAATCTTTGCAGAATGGTTATCCAAAAGTTAATGTTCTACAAGTTTATGATTATATTGCGCAATTTGCTAATTATGGTTTTAACAAATCACACGCCGTAGCTTACAGTCGTTTGGCTTATTCATTGGCTTATATTAAAGCTCACTATCCTACAGCTTTTTATACAGCTTTATTGAATGCTAATTTGCATAATGATCAAAAAATCAATCTTTACTTGCAAGAATTGCGGCAACGCCGGATCAAGATTTTACCACCAGATGTTAATAATAGTGCTGCTAATTTTACGATTACTAAAAATGGTTTGCGTTGGGGATTGCTGTTTATTAAAGGAATACGACGCGATTTGGTTGATAATATTGTGTCTATACGCCAAGAACAATCTTTTAATAATTTGACTAATTTTTTGGCGGCTTTAGACAAACGCTTTTTGAAGATAGAAATTCTGCAGCCTTTAGTTTTTAGCGGTAGTTTAGATCAATTTAATCCTAATCGACGGCAGTTGTTCTTAAATGTGCAAGACTTAGTGGAAAGTTTAAAGCTAGCAGGTGGCAGTTTGTCTTTATTTGATGTGTTAAAGCCCAAACAAAATCGAATAGAAGATTATAGTCATTTAGAAAAATTAGAACAAGAAAATCAAACTTTGGGTGTTTATCTATCAGGACATCCAGTTACGCAATACCAAGATTTGGTGGAATCGCAACAAATTAAGTTGGCACCAGCGATTAAATTGGATACGGTACAAAAGGTATTATTTTTTGTCAAAGATATTAAGACTATTCGCACCAAAACTGGTAAAAATATGGCTTTTTTAAAGGGTAGTGACGGTGTACAAGATTATTCGATTACAGTTTTCCCTGATTTGTATAAAAAAATTAATTTACAGCCTAATCAAGTCTATGTGATAGCATTGAAAGCTCAACTCAATAAGCGCCGGCAAAGAGAATATATTGCTAGACAGGCTCAATTAGCCCAAAATATTAAGGTACCATCTAAAAAAAAGCGATTATATGTTCGTTTTCAGAAAAAAGATAAGCAAAAAATGAATGCCCTACTAGAATTAGCACAATCTTTTCCAGGCAATGTACCGGTGGTTATTTATTTTGCTGCCAGCACGGAAAAGTTTTTACTGAAAAAAAGTAATTGGATTAACTATAATGTTACTTTTAAACAGGCGTTGACAGGCTTAGTTGGTGAAGCTAACTTTGTTTATCATTAAAAGGAAAAAACACTGAAAAAATCTGCATTTTTTCTTGAATAATGGTATATTTTCTATGTAGTTTTGTTAAATGAGGTGTAGAGATGAAAAGATTAGGTGTAATGACTAGTGGGGGCGATGCTCCGGGAATGAACGCAGCTATTCGCGCTGTAACAAGAAGGGCATTGTCGTTAGGTATTGAAGTATACGGAATCAATTATGGTTACGCAGGACTAGTTGCTGGTGATATTTTTAAGATGGAACGTTCAGATGTCGGCGATATTATCAATCGTGGTGGTACAATGCTTTATTCTGCTCGTTATCCAGAATTTGCGCAAAAAGAAGGTCAATTGAAAGGAATTGAGCAACTGAACAAGTTTGGTATTGAAGCTTTAGTTGTAATCGGTGGCGACGGTTCTTATCACGGGGCTCTACGGTTAACTGAACATGGTTACAATGCTGTCGGTTTGCCTGGTACCATTGATAACGATATTCCTTATACGGATTATACAATTGGTTTTGATACCGCTGTTAATACGGTTGTAGAATCTATTGATAAAATTCGTGATACTGCTGCTAGTCATGAGCGGACTTTTGTGATTGAAGTAATGGGTCGAGGTGCTGGTGATATAGCTTTGTGGGCTGGTGTTGCTGGCGGTGCCGATGAAATTATTGTACCGGAAAAAGAATTTAACATTGAAAAAATTGCGCAAAATATTCAAGATTTGCGGGCTCGTGGTAAGAAACATACTATTATTGTTTTGGCTGAAGGGGTCATGCACGCTGATGAATTTATGGAGCAATTAGAACAATATGGCGATTTTGATGCTCGTGGTACAGTTTTAGGTCATGTGCAACGTGGTGGCTCACCATCGGCTAAAGATCGGGTTTTAGCTAGTAAAATGGGTGCTTATGCTGTAGATTTATTGAATGAAGGTCATGGCGGTATTGCAATTGGCACAGAAAATAACAAGCTAACTTACCATGGCATGCTAGATTTATTTGATAGTAAGCACAAGCCTGATCTTAGTTTATATGATATAAACAAGTCTTTAGCTAAATAACAGTTTCTGGTATACTATACAAGTGTGTTTTCAATTTATTTACTTTAAGGAGAGACATTAATGAAAAGGACCAAGATTGTTAGTACATTAGGACCTGCAAGCAATGATGTAGATACGATTTCTAAGTTGATTGAATCTGGGGCTAATGTTTTTCGCTTTAATTTTTCTCATGGTGATCATGAAGAACATTTATCACGGATGAATATGGTTCGTGAAGCTGAAAAAATAACCGGTAAAACTGTTGGTATTATGTTAGATACTAAGGGTGCAGAAATTCGGACTACTGAGCAAGAAGGCGGCAAGTTTGAAGCACATACTGGTGATGTTATTCGTGTTTCAATGGATGCCAATTTGACTGGTAATCCTGAGAAAATTGCTGTCACTTATCCTGGTCTTTACGATGATACTCATGTTGGTGGTCATGTTTTAATTGATGACGGCCTAGTGGATCTTAAAATTATTGAAAAAGATGATGTTAATAAAGAATTAGTTACTGTTGTGCAAAATGACGGTAAGATTGGATCCAAAAAAGGTGTCAATGCTCCTGGTGTTGAGATTCGTTTACCAGGTATTACTGAAAAAGATACCGATGATATTAAATTTGGTTTAGATCAAAACATCAATTATATTTCTGCTAGTTTCGTGCGGAAGGCACAAGATGTTTTGGATATTCGTGAAATCTTAGAATCCAAGAACAAGAATCATGTCCAAATTTTCCCTAAGATTGAATCACAAGAAGGTATTGATAACATTGATGAAATCTTAAAGGTTTCTGATGGTTTGATGGTTGCTCGGGGTGATATGGGTGTGGAAATTCCGTTTGAGAATGTTCCATTTGTCCAAAAAGCTTTGATTAAAAAATGTAATGCTCTAGGCAAGCCAGTTATTACGGCAACGCAAATGTTGGACTCCATGCAAGAAAATCCTCGTCCAACACGTGCTGAGGTTACTGATGTTGCCAATGCTGTGTTAGATGGTACTGATGCAACAATGTTGTCTGGTGAAAGTGCTAATGGCGACTATCCAGTTCAAGCAGTTTCAGCAATGAATCGGATCAATGTGCGGACACAAGAACAATTAGATTCTGCAAACACTTTGGCTTTACAACGTTTTGAAGAATACAAGGGTTCTAACACTACAGAATCCATTGGCGAATCTGTAGTACGTACAGCACAAGAATTAGGAATCCATACTATTGTGACGGCTACTAATTCTGGCTATACCGCACGTATGATTTCTAAATATCGTCCTAGTGCTGATATTTTGGCAGTTACTTTTGATGAAGCAACACAACGCGGTTTAACTGTTAACTGGGGTGTTTATCCTGTTGTGACAGATCGTCCAGCCAATACTGATGAAATGTTCGACTTAGCTACACAAAAGGCACAGGAATTAGGCTTTGCTAAAGAAGGCGATCTAATTTTGATCGTTGCTGGTGTGCCAGTTGGTGAAAGTGGTACTACTAATTTAATGAAAGTGCAATTGATTGGCTCTAAGCTAGTTAAAGGTCAAGGAGTTGGCGACGAAACTGTTGTTGGTAAAGCAGTTGTTGCCCACAGCGCTCAAGAAGCCATTGATAAGATCAATGACAAAGACGTTTTGATCGTTGAAAACACTGATGAAGATTACATGCCTGCAATTGAAAAAGCTGGTGCTATCGTAGTTGAAAATGGTGGTTTAACTTCTCATGCAGCAGTAATTGGTATTGCTAAGAGTATTCCAGTTATTGTGGGTGCTGAAGATGCTACTAAGATTATTAAAGATAACGAAGTTGTGACAATTGATTCCCGCCAAGGAAACGTTTATCGCGGTGCATCTAATACAATTTAACCATTATTAATTATTTGTCGATGAAAAGTAGGGACTGGGTTCCTACTTTTTTTGATGTTTATAAAAGCTAAAGTATCAAGGAATTAGTTTATATGATAAGATATTGAAGGAATATAGGAGGCAGTTATGGAGAGTTGGATTTTTTTACTGCTAATTTTCTTGATTGCATTTTTGAGTAAAAATATTTCGTTGCAAATAGCAGCTATCATTGCTTTAGTAATTAAAGTGTTACCCCATTCTCAACGTATCTTGGAATTAATCCAATCCAAAGGGATTAATGTTGGGGTAACAGTCATTTCTGTAGCTATTTTAATGCCAATTGCTCTAGGTCAGATTGGCTTTAAAGATTTAATTAGTGCCTTTAAATCGCCAGTTGGTTATGTAGCCATTTTCTGTGGCATTTTGGTAGCTGTGTTATCTAAGAAAGGTGTCGGACTGATGTCTGCGACACCGGAAATTACAGTGTCATTAGTCTTTGGTACAATTCTTGGCGTGGTAGTATTTAAAGGAATTGCTGCTGGACCAGTGATTGCCTCTGGAATGGCGTACTGTATTATAACATTATTAGCAAATATTGGAATTAAGTAATTGAGGTAGAGTATTGAATTTAACGAATTTATTGGGTACCGTGCAACAAGGTAATGTAATTGATCAAAATGATGATTATTATTTTGTATCCATTGCTGGACATACTTTTCAAGTGGACAAGAAGCACGTTTTAGATCCTAAGCAAGTAATTAGTGGTTATTTATATGAAAATAAAGCGCATAATTTAGTTTTAACCCCTGATATTCCTAATGTTGGTATTGGTCGTTATGGTTGGGGACAAGTCGTTGATATTAGAAGTGATCTAGGTGTTTTTGTGAATATTGGGTTGGCTGATAAGGATTTGGTTGTTTCTTTGGATGATTTACCTGAAATAAAGTCTCTATGGCCTAAAAAAGGTGATCGCCTTTTACTGGCAGTCAAACTAGATCACAAGGATCGAATGTGGGGTCAATTGGCTGATGCAAATATTTTTCAACAATTAAGTCGGCAACCGCAAAAAACATTGCAAAATAAAAATGTGAAAGCGACTGTTTATCAATTGAAGATGAATGGTACTTTTGTGTTGACAAATGATTATTATTTAGGCTTTATTCATCCAAGTGAGCGTGAGCGCGAGCCGCGTTTAGGTGAAGTTGTATCCGGACGAGTGGTTGGACTTAGTTTCAATCGTGTTAATCTGTCGCTGAAGCCACGAGGCTATGAAGAAATTAGTGATGATGCAGCAATGATTTTGGCTGTTTTACAGCATCAGCCAAATAAATCTTTAAATTTTAATGATAAAAGTCAACCGGAAGATATTAAACGCTATTTTGGAATTAGTAAAAGTAGTTTTAAACGAGCTTTGGGTAATTTGTTAAAGAGAAATTTAATAGTTCAAGACAAAACAGGAATTAAATTAATTGAAACAGCTTCTGATTAAGGGTGACTACTATTTTAGTAAAATATAATGATAATTATCAAAAGATAGCCATGGGATTTATGTCTTATATGACCGATTTAAAAGATCTGGATCATTTACAAATGGAGTTGCAGCTTTATACTAGTGATGATCAACATCAGTTGTTTTTATACAAGCAACACGGTGGTGATTTTATTGGCATCGTAGCAGTTGAATTACAAGAACAAGCTGTTATGATTCGCTATCTGTCTTTTAATCCAGCGTATCGTATGGATCAAACACTATTTGCCGTTTTTGATGAATTGCAGGAATATTATCCTAATAAAAAAGTAATGGGTACAATTTCTTTAGCCACAATAGTGGAAAAATGGCAACAACAAAAAAATTAGGTATCAGTAATGGAACAATTAGAATTAGTTTTAACTGATTTTCAAGGGCCATTAGATTTATTACTACACTTAATCAGACGGTCACAAATTAATATTTATGATATTCCAATTGCGCAAATTACCCAGCAATATTTGGATTATCTTCACCAAATGCAAACCTTAAAATTGGATATTGCAGGTGATTATTTAGTAATGGCTTCTACTTTAATGCGGATTAAAAGTCAGATGTTAGTGCCACAAACTAATTTTGTGGAAGAAGAGGAAGTTTTTGTAAAAGAAGACGATCCCCGAAGCGATTTAGTAGCACAACTTTTAACTTATCAAACTTATAAAAGTGTCACTGTTACTTTGCGACAGCTGGAAGAGCAACGTCAACAAATGGCTGCTAAAAATATGTCTTTAGAGACAGTTTCCAAGGTTGTTAAACTTAAACCTGGTGTGAGAATAGCGAATGATTTAGCAGTTACTATGGTGGAGTTGTTAAATCGGCAACAAAAAGTTGTTGATAAACCACAAATTAGCGGTGAAAAAATTACGATTGAGCAAGCTCAAATTGAGATTATACAGCAATTACAAAGTAAGCATTCGACAACTTTTACTAAATTATTAACAGATTTAGCATCAGTCGAAGAAGTTGTAACCAAATTCATGGGCTTACTGGAGCTAATCAAAAGCCAAGTTTTAACTGCACAACAGCTGAATTATCGCGCTGATATTATGGTGGAACTGAGGTCTTAAATTGTTAAAATCACAAATTGAAGCACTATTATATGTGGCTGGTGATCAGGGGATTGATTTACAAACACTGGCGCAATTACTACAGATTAAACCAACTGCTGTGCGCCAGCAATTAGCACAAATCAAAGCTATTTTAGATGAAAATGAACAAATTCCGGTCACCTTAAAGCAATTTGGTTCGGTTTATAAATTACTAACTAAGAAGCAGTATCATTCATTAATAAAAAATTTCTTTCAGACAGAACAAGTGGTTAATTTGAGTCAAGCAGCGTTGGAAGTTTTAGCGGTTATTGCGTATCAGCAACCCGTCACTAGAATCGAAATTGATGAAATTCGGGGTGTTAAAAGTAGTAGCAGTTCTTTACAAACTTTAGTAACTCGACAAATGATTAAAATTACTGGTCATAAAGATGCTCCAGGACATCCATTAATGTATGCCACGACGGAACAATTTTTGGATTATTTTGGCTTGACATCTTTGGATGAATTACCAGATTTACAGGAATTTCAAGAACAGAATTTAGATCGACAAGGTAATGTTGATTTATTTAGTTAAAGGAACTTTTTTATGAAAAAAACTGAAAGATTACAAAAATTAATTGCTAATGCTGGAGTTACTTCTCGACGTAAGGCAGAAGAGTTAATTACTGCTGGTCGCGTGCAAGTTAATGGTCAAGTAGAAACACAACTGGGAAGTAAGTATTCAACACATGATCTGATTGAAGTAGACGGGATTGCTATAGAGAAAAAGCCGAAAGTATATATCTTGTTTTATAAGCCGCGCGGGGTCATTAGTTCGGTTCATGATGAAAAGAATAGAAAAGTAGTCAGTGATTATTTTACAGATATCATTAATACACGCATTTATCCAGTAGGTCGCTTAGATTATGATACTTCTGGTTTGCTGATCATGACTAACGATGGTGAGTTGACTAATCATTTGCTGCATCCGCGAAACCAGATTGATAAAGTGTACGTGGCTAAATTGTCAGGAATTGTTACATCAGCCGCACTAGAAAAATTACGCCATGGTATTATGCTTAATGGTCGTAAAACAGCACCTGCTAAGGCAGAAATCATTTCTATTGATCGCAAAAAACAGTATTCGATTGTGAAGTTGACTATTCATGAAGGAATGAATCATCAAGTTAAACAAATGTTTAAATATATTGGGTTTAATGTGGTAAAATTAAAGCGTGAGCGGTTTGCTTTTCTGACGTTGGATAGCTTAACTTCTGGTGAATGGCGCTTTTTAACACAAGATGAAATAACTGCTCTCAAAAAATTATAGAAAAAATCGTTTTCAAGGCAGGGTGTAATTCCCGACCGGCGGTAACAGTCCGCAACCCAGCAATGGTGGAATTGGTGTAAATCCAAAACCGATGGTGATAGTCCAGATGGAAGAAAACGTTTAAACTGACTTTTTTTAAGTTGGCTGTTTTTGCCTTGCAGCGATTTGTGGGAGGCTTTATAATGAAGATTCACAAATTGGCGCGTAATGAGATTGTTGGCGGAGCTGTACTGGCGGCTTTATCGGCGATATTGATGTTTTTCACGTTTCCGATTATTCCAGGTTTTACGTTTTTGAAGTTAGACGTTAGTGATGTGGTTGTGGTCATAGCGTTTCTGGTATACGGGATGTCAACTGGTGTGCTGGTGGCTTTATGTAAGATCTTAATTCATTTTTTGATCACTGGTGCGGGCCTGGCTGGTTTAATCGGAGATTTATCATCGTTATTGTCAACTTTAGCTTTTACAGTTCCGCTAGCTTGGTTATTAAATAAAGGGCAAAAGCAGATAATAGCTTATATTTTAGGTATTTTGAGTTTGACAATTGTTTTAGCGCTGGCTAATTATTGGGTTTTAATGCCACTTTATATGAAAGTTTTAAATTTCAATATTGGTATGCCACTGACTAAATATGTAATCATTGGTGTTATTCCCTTTAATTTAGTCAAGGGCACTATTAATTCCTTTTTAATTTTTTTGCTAAGCAAGCGTTTGAGATAGCTATTTCAGATGAAATTTTTATTTTTAACTGCTAAAATAAGTTATATTACTAAATAGTTAGGGGTGAAAATTGTGAGTGATAAAAAGCCTAAACTTTGGGAATCTACTTTTGGTAATGACGATAATGATTCTTCTGATGAAGATTTACAGTCAACGACAGAGTATTCGCGTGTTCAGCAAAAAGAGCGAAAAAACAGTAATAAAGTTTTGGTTTGGTCTTTAGCCTTAGTACTTTTAGTTATTATGTGCTTGCCGATTGCTTGGTCAGCTATTTCAGCTGGTAGTAACAAGACTTCGGTAGATCATGTTAATCATGATCAAGTAGCAGTTAGTTCTAAGCCTAAGTCAGCTAAAGCTAGGCCAAAAAAGCAGCGAGCTCGTAAAGTAGTTTCGCACTTGGATAACAAGCACGCTAAATCCCATAAGAACGATGTTAAAGAATCAGAAAGCGATACCGCTACACAACAGCAACCTACTGCGGATGATAATACAACTTCAGAGCAGGCAACTGCACAACAGGCGCCAGATAGTAATACGTCCCAAGCTGATTATTATGTTGTAAAACCACATGATAATGCTTATCGTATTGCTTTGAATCATGGTTTAACAACTGAGCAATTGTATCAACTTAATGGTTTATCAAGGGGAACAATTCTACGTCCCGGTATGCAATTAAAAGTTCAGTAATAATCCAAAAATACAGGCAGTGGGCCTGTTTTTTTATTGAGGAGTTTTAAATATGCAAATTGCTATTGATGGTCCTGCTTCGGCTGGCAAAAGTACAATTGCTAAGATTGTAGCTAATAAATTGAATTATGTTTACATCGATACTGGTGCAATGTATCGCGCAGCAACATTAGTTGCTTTACAACACAATGTTTCTTTGGTTGATGAATCTGGCATTGTGGCTTTAATTAAACAATTTCCAGTCACTTTTAAAATTGAGGATCAAAAGCAACTTGTTTTGGTTAATGATCAAGATGTTAGTGATCAAATCAGATTGCCAGAAATTACCAACAATGTATCGCGTGTATCAGCTTTACCGCAAGTGCGACAATTGCTGGTTAAACAACAACAACATTTGGCCAGTCAACATAGTATTGTAATGGATGGACGCGATATTGGTACAGTAGTTTTACCACAAGCTGACGTTAAGATTTTTATGGTAGCCAGTGTTACTGAGCGGGCGCAACGGCGTTATCAAGAAAATACACAACGGGGCATTCATACCCCCCTAGAGACTTTAGAAGATGAAATTAGTTTACGTGATTACAAAGATTCTCATCGTAAAGCTTCACCCTTAAAAAAGGCTACAGATGCATTAGAAATTGATACTACAGGGCTTAATATCGAACAAGTGAGTCAAAAAGTATTAAAATTAATTTATAATAAAACCAATATTTAAATAATAGCACTGGTAATTAAGTTGATTTTCAATTAAGATAGATTGCGAATGACGGCGAGGAGGATGTAAAAATGGCTGAAGATAATAACAGCATAAATCCCATGGAGCAAGCGCTTGATGATTTTGATCAAGTTCAAGTAGGTGATATTGTCACTACAGAGGTATTGTCTGTAGAAGATGGGCAATTGATTGTTGGTATTGATAATTCTGGTGTAGAAGGTGTTGTTCCCATTAAAGAATTGACGGCGGATCGAAAAGCCAATATTCATGACATAGCTAAAACGGGTGATAGATTAGAATTATTAGTAACAAGACGTTCGACGAGTGATAAAGAAGATGGTAGCTTTATTTTATCCAAGCGTCGAATTGAGAACAAAAAAGCTTATGAACAAATGGCACAATTAATGGCGGCAGATCAACATGTAGAAGGTCAAGTTAGCGGAACTGTTAAAAGTGGCTTATTAGTTGATGTTGATGGTTTGCGAGGATTTATTCCTGCTTCGATGATTTCTGATCATTTTGTACGTGATTTGAAAGCTTACGTAGGTAAAACTTTAGAATTAAAAATTGTTGAAGTAGATCCTGCCAAGAATCGTTTTGTTTTATCACATCGTGAAATTGCGCAAGCTGAAAGACAACAACAACAAGCTGAGATTATGGCTAAAATTTTGCCTGGAGATATTATCGAGGCCAAAGTGTCCCGTTTAACTAATTTTGGAGCATTCATTGATTTAGGCGGTATGGATGGTTTAGTGCATGTTTCACAAATTTCTTACAATCATGTAGATAAGCCATCAGATGTCTTAAAGCCTGATCAAGATGTTAAAGTAAAAGTACTTGATGTCGATAAAGAACATGGACGCGTTTCTTTATCTATCAAGGCTGCTCAACCGGGTCCTTGGGACACTATTAGCGAAAAAATTGCTACTGGTGATGAAGTGGAAGGAACTGTTAAACGTTTGACAGATTTTGGAGCTTTTGTGGAAGTCTTGCCAGGAATTGAAGGTTTAGTTCATGTTTCCCAGATTTCTTGGAATCACATTGATAAGCCTTCTGATGTTCTGTCAGTGGGTGAAAAAGTACAATTGAAAGTTTTAAATGTTGAACCTGATAAGAAAAGATTAGGATTATCCATTAAAGCTTTGGTAGCCAATCCCCACGCTAAAAAACAAGATAGTGATACAGAAGAAAAGATTGATTATACTTTACCTGATGAAGAACGTGGTTTTTCCATGGGTGATATCGTGCAAGATGAAGCAGACAATTAAACCAATTGATTCTGAAAAAAACTGACTCGTGCTGAGAGCCAGTTTTTTTATTAAAAGTAAATTATTGTTAAAGAAGGTGAATTTATGGCAATGCCAGTAGTTGCATTAGTAGGACGTCCTAATGTTGGTAAATCCACATTGTTCAATCGAATTGCTAATGAACGAATTTCCATTGTGGAAGATACGCCTGGGGTTACTCGTGATCGAATTTATACACATGCTGAATGGCTAGGTAAGCAATTTAGCATGATTGATACAGGTGGAATTACCATGGAATCACAGCAACTTAACCAAGAGATTAAAAATCAAGCTGAAATTGCAATTGAAGAAGCCGATGTCGTAATTATGGTCGTTGATGCGCGGGTTGGTGTAGTTGATGATGATGAAACAGTGGCACGGATTTTATACCAATCCCAAAAGCCAGTAATTTTAGCGGTGAATAAAGCCGATAATTTGGAGCAGCGACAAGATATTTATGATTTTTATACATTAGGCTTGGGTGACCCACTGCCAGTGTCAGGAGTTCACGGAACTGGTGTTGGCGATCTGTTAGATGAAGTAGTGAAAAACTTTTCTGATGATCAAATGATTGATGATGATGATTCAATTAAGTTTAGTTTTATTGGTCGACCTAATGTTGGCAAATCTTCGCTGGTTAATGCTATCTTAGGTGAAAATCGGGTCATCGTTTCCAATCAAGAAGGTACGACGCGCGATTCTGTTGATACGAGTTTTATTGATGAAACTGGACAGCTGTATACGATGATTGATACGGCTGGGATTAGAAAACGTGGCAAAGTATATGAAAATACGGAAAAATACTCGGTTATGCGGGCTTTGCGTGCAATTGATCGCTCAGATGTTGTGATCATGGTTATTGATGGCGAGCAAGGTATCCGCGAGCAAGATAAGCGTGTAGCCGGGTTTGCGCACGAAGCAGGGCGTGGGGTCGTTATTGCCGTAAATAAATGGGATATTGTTGCCAATAAAGATCATAAAACAATGCAAGAATTTGAAGCTTATATTAGAACTGAATTTCGTTATTTGAGCTATGCCCCAATTATTTTTGTTTCAGCTTTAAAACATCAGCGTTTACAACAAATTGTTGAGTTGGTAGCAGCAATTAATGATAATCAAAATCGACGTATTCAATCTTCATTGTTGAATGAAATGCTGCTTAAGGCGACAGCAATTGCTCCGGCACCAACTGTTAAAACCAAGCGTCTCAAAGTATATTATTTAACGCAAGTAGCTACTAATCCGCCTACTTTTATTGCTTTTGTTAATGATCCTGAAATTTTCCATTTTTCTTATGAACGTTTTATTATCAACCAATTACGGGAAATGTTTGATTTTACGGGAACACCGATTAAAGTAATTGCACGACTAAGAAAGTGAGTTTTTTTTAAAGTTTAAAAAATATGTGTTAAAATAGCATTATTCCTTGATACAGCGCTACTGATGTGATAATTTGTTTAAGAATGATGATTTGATAGTCGTCACTTTATATTTCAGTAATGATACTTCATTGCTGTAGGAGGTGAAGGTAAAATGGCAAATAAGGCAGAATTAATTCAAACTGTGGCTGAAAAGACTGGTTTAACTAAAAAGGATTCTACATCCGCTGTCGACGCAGTTCTTGATGCAATTCAAGAAAGTTTAGTTAAAGGCGAAAAGGTACAATTGATCGGCTTTGGTAACTTTGAAGTTCGTCATCGTGCTGCTCGTAAGGGTCGCAATCCACAAACAAATGCAGAAATTACAATTCCTGCTAGCAATGTTCCAGCATTTAAGCCTGGGAAAACATTGAAGGATGCAGTTAAATAATTTTTTAAAAGATTTGTTTATCTGAATGGAAACGACAATTTTGTTGTTTCTATTTTTTTTATAAGTAAGATTATTTATTACTGAACCCTTAGACAATTTTGTGTTATGGTGAGATCACGTAATAAAGGAGTTTAATTTATGTCATTTATATACCAAGCACTAGCTGCTTTAGATGCTGGCAATATAGTTCAAACACAAGAATTGGTTCAGCAAGCTTTAACGCAAGATAACGATGATGATTTATTCAATGGTGCTCAGCAATTAGCAAACAAAGGTATTAGTGATCAAGCAGCTATTATTTATCAACACTTACTACAGAAATATCCGGATGAAGATTTGTTGAAAGTTAATTTGGCGGAAATTTTAATTTCTGATGATCAAATCGAAACAGCTACAGATTTATTGGACCAAGTTAAACCGGAATCAGAAGCTTATTTATCAGCTTTGATGGTCGCTGCTGATATGTACCAAACTTTAGGCTTTTATGAAGTCAGCGAACAAAAATTGCAGACTGCATTGAAATTAGCACCTGAAGAACCAGTAATTCAATTTGCTTTAGCAGAATTATTTTTTAATGAGAATAAATTTATGCCGGCTATTAATTTTTATGAGCGGCTTTTGGAACAAGATATTTCTGTTTTTGCTGGTATCTCGCTCCACCAAAGATTAGCTGCTGCTTATGCTGGAAATGGGCAATACGAGCAAGCTGTTGAGCAATATCAGCAAACGGCTATGGAATTGATGAATACAGACAATCTCTATAACTACGCATCTTTAGAACTGGAACTGAAGCATTACGATGAAGCAAAAAAAATCACCCAGCAATTATTAGAATTAAGTCCTGATTATTCACCAGCTTATGTTTTGACAGCCAAATTAGCTTGGCATAATGATGATTACCAAGAAGTCGTACAAGCTGCTCAAAGTGGCTTGAGCTATGATCAATTTAATCAACTTTTATATAAATTAGGTGCTAAAGCAGCTGGAAAATTGGGTGATGAATCAACTGCGATTAAATTATTAACTACTGGGATTGCTACTTTAGATGCACCTGCGGATTTAATTTTATTATTGAGCGATCTTTATTTGCAACAAGCTAAATTTACTGAAAGTTTACAATTACTGGAGCAATATCAAGTTCAACTAAGTGATGAACCTAAAACCCACTGGAATACGGCACGATCTTTAGTGCAACTTGATCAAGAGCAAAAAGCTTTGTCGGAAATGTTGGCGGTGTTCCAAGAATTAAAACAAAATAGTAGGTATTTGAAAGATTTGATCAATATTTTACAAACTAATGGACGCACTGATTTATTGCCGATGGCTATCCAACAATATTTGCAATTGGTACCTGATGACTGGCAAATGCAAGAACTATTGCAGGAGGTTGCCGTTGACAATGATAATTGAACAATTACCAGCCATATTAAAAGAAGCTTTACCCATTCTACAAAAAATTAAGCAAGCTGGTTTTGAAGCATATTTTGTGGGTGGTTGTGTGCGTGATACTTTGTTAAATAAACCGCTGCATGACATAGATTTAGCTACTAATGCTTACCCCCAAGAACTCAAACAAATTTTTACGCATACGGTGGATACTGGCATTGAACATGGAACGGTTACCGTAGTAACTGCTAAACAAAACTATGAAATCACTACTTTTCGTACGGAAACAGGCTATCAAGATTATCGCCGTCCTGATCATGTGGAATTTGTGCGCTCTTTAGCTGAGGATTTAAAGCGGCGTGATTTTACAATTAATGCGTTGGCAATGGATTTAGATGGGCGAATTATTGATTTATTTGGTGGTGTGGCAGATTTAAAGAGTCACAGGATTAAAGCGGTTGGTCAAGCACAAGAGCGTTTTCATGAAGATGCTTTACGAATGATGCGTGCAGTTCGCTTTCAAGCTCAATTGGGTTTTACGATTGTACCCTCCACTTTAAAGGGGATTACTGAAAATGCCTCTTTGTTAAAAAAAATTGCTATAGAACGAATTAGTGATGAGTGGTTAAGGATGATGTGTGGCGACAATTGGCAATTGGGTTTGCAATCTATGTTAACAACAAAGCTATACAAATATTGTCCACAATTTACTGAGCAAGATTTCACTAAATTATTGCAGGTTTCGCTAACGCGTTTGCAAAATGCTAGCCAAGTGTGGACTTTGTTGGGATTAGTTTGGAATTTACCATTAAATTCTTTAAACCGATTATTGCGTACTTGGAAAGTATCCAACGAAGTTCGCCATCTAACTTTAATGAGTGTGCGATTTTTGAGGCAATCAAAGCCGACTGATTGGGATTTGTATCAAACTGAAGGTGCTACAATTGATAATTGTGTTCAACTTTTGCAAGTGTTGCAAAAAAATGTAGTGGCTCAACAATTACAAAAACGTTATTCTTTGTTACCAATTCATTCATTGCAGGATGTTAAAATTAACGGACAACAAATTATGCAGCAATTAAATTTAACGCCAGGACCACAAATTGGTGCTAACTTGCGTTTAGTACAACAACAAATTGTTGCTAACAAATTGGCTAATGAACCAGTTGCTATTATCAATTATTTGCGAGCCCAGCAATAATGTAAGATTTAGTAAAATATTATGATAGGTTTGAGTGATTAAATGAAGATGTTGAGTGTTAATAAGTTACAACAGTCGTTTGGAGCACGAACATTATTTAGTGATGTTAGTTTTAAAATTGGTGATCAAGATCGGATTGGTTTAGTAGGTTTAAATGGGGTTGGTAAAACAACGCTATTGAATTCACTAGTTGATGAGCGCCTAAATAAAAATAAAACGATCGAACATCAAAATGATTATCAAATTAGTTATTTACGACAAAATCCGCAACTTGAAGAAGATTCGACAGTTTTAGAAGCTATTTTACAAGGCAAAGAGCCTTTGTATGAGACTGTTCGACAATATGAACTCGCTTTAATGCACTACAGCCAAGATTCAGATAATCCGCAAAATTATCAGCGCTTTTTTAAAGCACAAGAGCAAATGGATCGCTTAGATGGTTGGGAATTTCAGTCGACAGTTGAGACTATATTGACAAAACTTGGGATTACACAATTTCAACAAAAAGTTGCTGCTTTATCTGGTGGTCAAAAACGGCGGGTTAGTTTAGCACAAGTTTTAGTTTCCAATTCTGATTTATTAATTTTGGACGAACCGACTAATCACTTAGATGAGGAAGCAATTGCATGGTTGAAAACATTTTTAAATAATTATGCTGGTGCAGTTTTATTTGTGACGCATGATCGCTATTTTTTAAATGCGGTAGCCAATCGAATCTTAGAAATATCGCAACAGAAAATAAATAAGTATACAGGTAATTATGAAACTTATTTGCAGCAAAAAGCCCAAAATGAAGCCACTTTGGCAGCTACCAATCGTCATCAGCGTAATTTGTATCGGCATGAATTGGCTTGGGTCAAGGCAGGCGTTCAAGCAAGAGGAACTAAACAAAATGCCCGTGTGGAACGTTTTAAAGAATTGAGTCAAAAAGTTAAGCACCAACAAAATACTGAATCTAAGGAATTAACGATTGATATTGCCCAGCAACGTTTGGGCAAAGACGTTTTTAATTTGGAAAATAGCAGTTTACAATTTGGTACGCAAGTTTTGTTAAAGAACTTATCTTTAAGAATTAATTCAGGCGAGCATTTAGGTATCATTGGTGCTAATGGCGCAGGAAAATCTACTTTTTTGAATATTTTAGCTCAAAGACAACAATTAACTTCCGGACTACTAGAAGTTGGTCAAACCGTTAAAGTAGGCTATTACACCCAGCAAATTGAAGCGATGGATGCAAATCAACGTGTGTTTAATTATTTAGAGGATATTGGGCAAAATGTACCTAACACTGCTGGTGTAACAATGTCTGCATCAAAATTATTGGAACAGTTTTTATTCTCACCCCAACAACAAGGTGCTTTCATCAGAGATTTATCGGGCGGAGAAAAAAGGCGCTTGTATTTATTAGCTATTTTGATACAGCAACCTAATGTATTATTGTTAGACGAACCGACGAATAACTTGGATATTGAAACAATGACGATTTTAGAAAATTACATTGAACATTTTGCTGGTGCTGTGATTACAGTATCCCATGATCGTTATTTTTTGGATAAAATAACGGATGATCTTTTGATTTTTCATGGGCATGGTCACATTGAACGTTATTGGGGCACTTATTCTGACTATTTACAGCGTGCAACTTCGCAGCATAAAGAAGTCACAAAAATAAAAGTAGCCAAGCAAAGCCAAGAAAATAGTTCTAAAAATAAGTTAACTTATGCTCAAAGATTAGAGTTGCAAGAATTAGAACCCCAAATAACTACTTTGGAAAGGCAGCAACAAGATTTGCAAAATCAATTAAGCAATGTTGGCAATGACTATCAAAAGTTGTTAAAGCTGCAAAAACAACTAAATGATATTACAGATGAATTGGATGAAGCCAGTGAAAGATGGCTTGAATTAGCAGAAAGAGATGAATAATGGGCACAATTAATGAACAACAATATTTAAATATGCTACAAACTGTTTTACAACATGGACATCATAAAAATGATCGGACAAATACTGGCACAATTAGTCTTTTTGGTTATCAATTGCGCTTTGATTTACAGGATAGTTTCCCCTTGTTAACGACTAAAAAAGTTCCTTTTAGTTTAATCAAGTCAGAATTGATTTGGTTTTTACGGGGTGATACTAATATTCGCTTTTTATTGAAACATAATAATCATATTTGGGATGAATGGGCTTTTGAAAATTATGTCAAAAGTGCTGCTTATCAAGGTCCCGATATGACAGATTTTGGACAGCGTTCTCTACAAGATCCTATTTTTGCACAACAATATTATGAGCAAAAAAAATTATTTTGTGAGCGAATTTTAGCTGATGATGATTTTGCTGTGCAATATGGCGATTTGGGTGAAGTTTATGGTAAACAGTGGCGCAAATGGCCGACTGCTAATCAGCCGATTGATCAAATTGCGGATGTTATTGAGCAAATTAAAACCAATCCTAATTCGCGCCGTTTAATTATTAGTGCTTGGAATCCTGGTGAATTGGCGCAAATGGCTTTGCCACCATGTCACACTTTGTTCCAATTTTATGTTAATGATGGTACTTTGTCCTGTCAGTTGTATCAACGTAGTGCTGATATGTTTTTAGGTGTGCCTTTCAATATTGCCAGTTATGCCTTGTTAACGCAATTAATTGCTAAGGTAACTAATTTAAAAGTTGGTGAATTTATTCATACTTTTGGTGATGCCCACATTTATCAAAATCATGTTGAGCAAGTTAAATTACAGTTGCAACGACCTTTGTTATCAGGACCGCAATTGTGGTTAGATCCGCAAATTACATCTTTGGATAATTTGCAAATGGAACAAATTAAAGTAAATAATTATCATTACGCGCCAGCTATTAAAGCACCGGTCGCTGTTTAGGAGGATTTTATTGTTAGCTTTTATTTGGGCGGAAGATCAAAATCACTTGATTGGACAAAATGGACATTTGCCGTGGCACTTGCCTTCCGATTTACATTATTTAAAAAAAACCACTTTAAATACTACTATTGTCATGGGATATCGCACTTTTCGAAGTTTTCCTAATGGTGCACTACCACAGCGTAAAAATATCGTCTTAACGCATCAGACAGAAAAATTACAAGGACAAAACGTACTGGTAGCACAAAATAAAGCTGAAATAGAACGATTAATTGCTAATGACCAACAAGTTTTTATTTTTGGTGGACGATCATTATTTGAAATGTTTTTGCCAGAGGTTGGTTATTTGTATGTAACCAAAATTGCGCATACTTTTGTCGGTGATACGTGGATGATTCCCATTGATTACCAGCAATTTACGTTAATTGATCAAAAAAAAGGTATTGTTGATGACAACAACACTTTTAAACACGAATTTTTGGTTTATAGACGACTTACAAATACAAATACACGGAAAGAAACATTAAAGTTGTTCCAATCATAACTACCACATGCCAAATGACATGGATATATTTTAATCCCCGCATGGTATAGAGTAAGGCACCTACTGTAAAGGCTACACCGCCCCAAAATAATAAGGCAATGCCGGTGCTACCTAGTGATTTGTGTAATGGTTTCATCGCCAAGATGACCATCCAGCCCATGATTACGTATAAAGCCGTATCAATAATAGGGTGATTGCCAATATTGAATGACTTATAAATAATACCGCCGATAGTGATTAACCAGATTATGCTTAACAAAAGCCAGTTCATCGGCTTGGGAATTCCTAGAACACAATAAGGGGTATAAGTGCCGGCGATAAGTAAAAAGATAGAACTGTGGTCTAAAATCTGAAAGACGTGGCGAGCTTTGGTAAAATAAAGACTGTGAAAAAGAGTTGAACATAGGTATAAGAAAATTAATGTAAAGCTATAAATGATATAAGAAATCACTTGAGCTGTGCTAATATGTGGCTGAGTACAGGCTTTAATTAATAAAAGTACTGTCCCAGTAACGGCCAAGATGATACCAATGCCATGCGTTATGGCGCTAAAGACTTCATTAGTGATGCGATACACTTTTGTCGTCGTTTGGGGTGTTGCAAAAAGTTTGTTCATATGTTTCTCCTCAAATAAAAAGTGCCAAATTACTTCTCGTTTGTTACAATCGGTAAGTAGCAATAGTGTATTAAATGATTATAGCTTAAACACTTTAAAGGTTAAAGGCAGGAATTAAAATGACAAATGTGAAGATCGTGACAGACTCTTCAATCCAAATGACACCTGAAGAGGTTGAAAAATATCATGTAACAATTATACCCTTAACGGTGGAAATTGATGGTCAACAATATATAGATGGTCAAGATATTACGCGGGCCGAGTTTTCACAGAAAATGCTCTCTTCGACAGATCTCCCTAAGACTAGTCAACCACCATTGGGCCGTTTTGTAGATGTCTTTAATGAATTGGGCCAGGATGGCAGTCCAATTTTAGCGATTATGATGACTAAAGGATTAAGTGGTACAGCAGATGCTGCTAGCCAAGCAGCTGATTTAGTAGATAGTAAAGTCACGGTGGTAGATAGTGGCTTTACCGATCGTGGCTTAGCTTTTCAAGTTATTGCTGCTGCCAAAATGGCGCAGGCAGGTGCAAGCATAAATGATATTTTGCTAGAAATTCAAAAAATTCGGGACAAAACCGAACTTTATGTGGCAGTACCTAATTTGGAAAACTTATTAAAAGGCGGTCGTCTAGGCAATGTGGCGTCATCATTAACTACTTTATTAAACATTAATGTAGTAGTGCAATTGGCTGATTCTAAACTGAAAGTTGTTAAAAAAGGTCGTGGGATTAAAACTATTAATAAGTTTGTTGACGGGATTGTTGAAGAAATCGCTGCTGACGGGGCGCAGATTGATGAATTAGGTATGGCTTATGTTAATGATGCCACTATTCCTAATGAAATTGCCGCTCGCTTACATCAAGATTGGCCGGAGTTGAATACGGTGATTGAATTAACTAGTCCGATTATTATGACGCATACTGGCAAAGGTGCTTTTGCCATGATCTTTTACCGCAAGTAAAGCTGACAAATTGTCGGCTTTTTATATAAATTTAATTCAGGGGATTGCTCATTTGAAAAAATTACAGTTAATTTTGGCATTTTTATTTGCTGGAATATTATTTTGGCATAATAATAGTACTGTTTTACAAGCTCATAACAAAACTTTTGTACTAACGGCAGTGGGAGATTCATTAACTTATGGTGTTGGTGACAGTACAAAACGTGGTGGTTACACTTACTTAATTAAAAAGCCCTTGAAAAAGGCAACTAAGGCTAAAGTAATAGTGAATAATTATGGTATTAGTGGTCAAACTAGTGCACAAATTGTGAAACGTTTTCAAAAAGATAGGGAACTTCAAAAATCATTGCAAAAGAGTAAAATAATTACTATTACTGCTGGTGGTAATGATGTGATGGCAGCTTTGCGAAAACACGGCGTTGATTTATCTGCCAAACAATTACTTAGCTATCAAAATCAATATGATGCGCATTTAAATAAAATGATTCAGATCAGTCGTCATTTTAATCCACACGCGCCGATTTATGTTTTTAGCATCTATAATCCCTACGAAATTTATTTCAAAAAAGCGCAAGGTATGAAAGCAGCAGTGAAAAATTGGAATAAGAGTACCCGACAAATTGCACAAGATAATTATCGGGTTCATTATGTTGATATTACAAAGTTGGCTACACCAAAAAAAATAGTTTATTCTAAAAAAGATAAAACAACGACGAACCCATTATTGTATAAAAAGGATTATTTTCATCCAAATAATCAAGGCTATCGGTTAATGACTAATTTATTGTGGCAACAAATGAAAAGGACAAAAGCACAGTGGAGGTAATATTTTGCAACATAAGCAAAAACGACAAGTTAATGTTTGGAAGTGGGCTTTTTGGTTAGTTATTCTATTAATTTTCGTAGTGGGTGGTTTTATTTCTTATCAAGCTACTCGTCCGATCAAAGATGCTCAAGAATTGACGCCAGTCAGTCAATCTGTTAAAGATACTTCACCAGTATTTGAAGTTACACTAACTAAAAAACAGGCTCAACGCTTAACTAATCATTATATTAATGAATATCTTAATAATAAAGATATCAAATATCACTTACAATTTGGCAAAGATGTTTCTTTATTAGGTAGTGCTAAATTTTTAGGTTCTACTATTGATTTTCAATTGATTTCAGATCCTTACCCAACAAATAAAGGTGGAATCCAATTGAAAGCACAACAATTAAAGGTTGGTAAACTAGGGATTCCTTTAGGATTTGTAATGTTTTATATTCAACATAATTATCATTTTCCTAATTGGGTGCAAATTGACAGTAATCGCAAAGTAATTGATATTAATTTACAAAATTATAAAAATGATGATGGCTATTATTTTAAATTGAAACAATTTGATCTGAAACAGGATAAAATTAAGGTCAGCGTCTATTCCAGTAAATATTAGGGGTAACTATGGAAAAAACATTTTACGAATTTTTAATGACACAAAGAGATCCTAATAGTTCACAACCATTAGCGCATTTTGCAGATGCTGCGTTTTTTGATCATACTTTTCCAAAGCAATCCAAAGATTATAATACTTTATCTGAATATTTGGAATTAAATGGCTCTTATTTGCCGAACATGGATATTTTTGACCAAGCTTATGACTTGTATCGTGAGTCAGAGGCTAATTTTAACTAAGGAATTGATTATTGATGAAGCGAAAATTTTCAGAAACAACATTGATATTATCAATTGGTGGAAGCTTTTTAGTCGGAATGATACTGACATTTATTGTCTTAAATAGTCGTTTTAATTTCAGTACATTGGGTGACATTAGCCAAGTTTACCAAAATATCAATCACAATTATTATCAAAAAGTATCACCTAAACAACTCAAAAATGGTGCTATTAAAGGAATGGTTAACTCTTTGGATGATCCTTATTCGCAGTTTCTCGCTGACGAAGAACAAACTTCCTTTAATGAAGATATTGCAAGTGAAATTTCGGGAATTGGAGTTACGATTGAAAAAGCTGATCAAGGTATTAAAATTGTTTCTGTAGTGAAAAATTCGCCTGCGCAAAAAGCTGGTTTGCGGGTCAATGATCTAATCACAAAGATTGCAAGTCACTCAACTAATAAAATGAGTACTGAAAAAGCCACTACATTAACGCGTGGTAAGAAAGGCACCAAAGTTAAATTGCAACTGAAAAGGCAGCAATTGACTTTCAACAAAACTTTGCAGCGCCAACCAATCAAGGTACCTACCGTTTCAGGTAAATTATTAACAGATGATCGAATGATTGGTCAGATTACGATTACACAATTTTCTGAACGCACTGCCAAAGAATTGCAGCAACAAGTGAAAAAATTAAAAAATAAGGGTGCTAGAAAGTTAATTATTGATGTGCGTAGTAATAATGGCGGTTTGATGGATCAAGCAATTGAAGCTGCTAGCATGTTTTTACCTAATGGTAGAAATATCATGACTTTGGCGTCTCGTGCGGATGGCAATATTACGTATAAAGCTTCCAGTAAGTATTTAAATAATTATAAAGTTAAATTGCCAACGGTTGTTTTGGTGGATAAAGAAACGGCTAGTGCCGCAGAAATTTTTGCCGCAGCTTTGCAGCAATCAGGTCATCTGACAGTGGTTGGTGAGAATACTTTCGGTAAAGGTGTTGCGCAAACAATGACGCCTTTAAACGATACTTCAGAAATGAAAATTACCACTGCTAAGTGGCTGACACCTAATCACGATTGGATAAATAAAAAAGGCTTAAGTCCTAATGTCAAAGTTAAATATCCTAGCTATATGAATATTAAGCCGTTTACTGATACGCAGATTTTAAGCTTAAATAGTCATAATAATGATGTCAAGATTGCGCAACAGATTTTACAGGCTTTAGGTTATGATGTGCCTAAATCGGGCGTTTTAGATGATCAAACAGTACAACAATTAAAACTATGGCAAATGCAAAATAAAGTTGATCCTAGTGGCAATTTAGATGTGTCAACGCGTCAATCTTTGACCCAGGATTTAGTCAAAAAAGCGCAGGCTGATGATCCAATGCAGCAAAAAGCCGTTACTATATTAAAGGAGAAATAATTTATGGTGGTGCAATGGTACCCTGGTCATATGAATAAGGCCAAAAATCAGATTCAAGAACGCTTGAAATTGGTAGATATTGTCTTAGAAATTCGTGATGCACGCTTGCCATTATCTTCACGTAATCCGGTTTTAGATCAAATTATTAATAACAAACCGCGAATTATTATTTTAAATAAAGCTGATTTAGCAGATCCTAAGTTGACGCAAGCATGGTTGGATTATTTTAATAATCAAAAACAACCATCCATAGCTTTAGATGCGCAACATCATAATAAATTACAGCAAATTCGTACGATTATTGAACAAACTTTACAAGCCAAAATCAATAAGTATCAACGTAATGGTGTTAAAAACTATGTTATTCGAACAATGTGTATTGGTATACCCAATGTTGGCAAATCCACGATTTTGAATAAGTTAGTTGGTAAAAACATTGCAGTCACGGGAAATAAACCGGGAGTTACGAAAAATCAAAATTGGTTAAAAGCAAAAAATAATTTGGAATTGTTAGATACACCAGGGGTTTTATGGCCTAAAATTGAAGATGAACAAATTGGTTTAAAATTAGCTTTGAGTGGGGCTGTCAAAGATCAATTAGTTAATTTGGAAGATTTGGCTATTTTTGCCTTACAATTTTGGCAACAAAATTATTCGGATCTTTTATTAACAAAGTACCATTTGTCGGAAGCTGAGTTACAGTTAACACCTAGTGATCTATTAATTCATTTAACTAATAAATGGGGAGTTCAAGAAGATTATGAGCGAGCGGCACAGCGAGTCATTCAAGATGTCCGGCAGGGTAATTTAGGTCAATATACATTAGACGAGGTAGTCAATGACCAGTTATAATTGGCAGCAATTAAGTATTCCAACAATTAAAGATTTATTAACTAGTACCGAATTAGACGATGCTGCTTGGCAAACTTTAGCACAGGATTCAAGACGAGGTGTGCAGAATTTGGTTCGTCAGCATCAAAAACAGCTTGAACGTACATTAAAAGCACAGCAGTCTTTTGAACAGCGTTTGCAATTTGAAAAAAAGTATTGGCAAAAAGGACAATTAGTAGCGGGCATTGATGAAGTTGGCAGGGGACCCTTAGCTGGTCCGGTAGTAACGGCAGCAGTAGTTTTGCCACCCACTGTAGATATTTTAGAAATCAACGATTCCAAGCAATTGAGTGATGAAAAAAGGCATCAATTATATCCCAAAATATTGTCTGAAGCTGTAGACATTAGTATAGCTGTTGGTAGTAATCAATTAATTGATACTGAAAATATTTATCATGCGACGGAATTGACCATGGCACAATCTGTGAATAATTTGCGCGTTTTACCACAACATTTGTTAGTTGATGCGATGGTTGTTCCCGTAAACATCCCGCAAACTAAGTTGATCAAAGGCGATGCTCGGAGTATTTCTATTGGTGCAGCTAGCATTGTGGCTAAAGTTTATCGCGATGAATTAATGAAAAATTATGATAAAGTTTATCCTGGATTTGGTTTTAGTGACAATGCTGGTTATGGTACAAAAGTGCATTTGCAAGGTTTGCAAAAATTGGGACCTTGTGCAATTCATCGGCATAGTTTTAATCCCGTTAAACAATATTTAAAATAGTTTACGTAATTTTTAAAAAATTACGGAGAGATATTTTATGGGACTAAACTATTTAATTCGCCAATTGTCACAAACTGGCTGTGTTAGTAATCAATTGATTTTAAAAGTTTGTGGTCAATATTATCAAGAAACGACCGACTATCATAAGTTATTGCATTGGGTTAAACAGCAATTGCCAGTCGCTAAACAGGAATCTTTTATACAAAAGTTAGCGCAACCTTTAGATATGACAATTCCCTTTATAACTTTTTTTGATGCTGCTTATCCTAAAAAGTTACAACAAATTTACAATCCGCCCGCTATTTTGTATTATCAAGGTGATTTAACTCTTTTACAAATTAAAAGTGTGGCAATTGTAGGTGCGCGTTTGAGTACTTCTTACACACAAACGATTGTTCATAGTCTGGTTCCACAATTGGTTCAACATCAGTTAGTTTCAGTTAGTGGACTGGCTTTAGGAGCAGATGCATGTTGTCACCAAATAACTTTGGAACAGCAGGGCAAGACAATTGCCGTTTTGGGTAATGGAATAGATTATTTTTATCCGCAGCAAAATCAAGTTTTACAAAAGCAAATTGCTGCTAAAGGCTTATTGTTGAGCGAATATCCACCTAGTACGCGTCCTAAAAAATTTTATTTTCCACAGCGTAATCGCATTATTGCTGGACTTTGTGATAGTCTATTAGTAACGCAAGCTAAACAGCGTAGTGGCAGTTTAATTACTGCGCAACTGGCATTGCAGGAAAATCGAAATGTTTGGGCAGCACCGGGTCCGATTGATAGTGCACTATCAAAGGGGTGTAACCAGTTGATCGCTGCGGGAGCTAGTCCATATTATGAAGCATATGATTTAATCAATGAATTGATAAATTAATTTAAAGAGTTGACAAATCTAAAAAAGTTAGCATATTATTTGTGGCAACTTAATAATGAAAGGAGCTTTTCTTTGGTAAGCTCAAAAACAACCAAACGTAAGCCAGCTAAGAAGAGTTTGGTCATAGTAGAATCGCCTGCTAAAGCGAAAACGATTGAAAAATATTTAGGTAGAAATTATAAAGTTTTAGCCAGTAAAGGACATGTTCGTGATTTACCTAAAAGTCGCATGGGTGTCGATATTGAACATGATTATGAACCAACGTATATTTCTATTCGTGGTAAGGGCGATACCATTAAGGAATTAAAAAAAGAAGCTAAAAAGGCTAAAAGGGTTTATTTAGCAGCCGATCCGGACCGTGAAGGAGAGGCCATTGCTTGGCATGTAGCCCATTTGTTAGATTTAGATTTAAACGATAACAATCGGGTGGTTTTCAATGAAATCACGAAAGATGCGGTGAAAGAATCTTTTAAAAGTCCACGCAGTGTTGATATGAAGCTAGTTGATGCCCAACAAGCTCGGCGGGTTTTGGATCGGCTTGTAGGTTATTCAATCAGTCCCATTTTATGGCAAAAAGTCAAAAAGGGCTTGAGTGCAGGTCGTGTGCAGTCGGTTGCTTTAAAGTTAGTGATTGATCGCGAGAAAGCTATTAATAACTTTAAACCAGAAGAATATTGGAGTATCCCGACTCATTTTCAATCAGGTACTAAGAAAAAGGATATTTTTGAAGCAGCTTTTTATGGCGTTAATGATAAGAAAAAAGAGTTAAAATCACAAACTGATGTGCAACAAGTTTTACAAAAATTAGATCAAAAAGCTGATTTTACAGTAGCTAAAGTTGTAAAAAAGGAGCGTAAACGTTATCCGAGTGCACCATTTACGACGAGTTCTTTGCAGCAAGAAGCTAATCGTAAATTAAACTTCAAGACACGCAAAACGATGATGCTAGCGCAACAACTTTATGAGGGAATTAATTTAGGTTCACGCCAAGGTAGTGTGGGATTGATTACTTATATGCGGACGGATTCTACTAGAATAGCTAGTGTTGCTAAGCATGAAGCTTCGCAATTTTTGCATGATGAGTATGGTGAACGCTATGCGGCTACTAAAATCAAGAAAACGAAAAATCCAGAAGGTGCGCAAGATGCCCATGAAGCTATTCGCCCAACTTCAGTAAAGCGAACCCCAGAGTCTTTGAAAAAAGTATTAACGCGTGATCAATTCCGGTTATACACACTTATTTGGAATCGTTTCTTAGCTAGTGAAATGACACCGGCCGTGTTAGATACAATGACAGTAACGATTGAACAAAATCAAGTACAATTTCGGGCTAATGGTTCTAAAATTAAATTTGATGGTTTTTTGAAGTTGTATAAGGATGATAAAAAAACCAAAGATAATTGGTTGCCGGATTTAACTGCAGGTCAATCAGTCAAAATGGTGGATACTAATCCAGAACAGCATTTCACACAACCACCGGCACGTTATACGGAAGCTTCTTTAGTTAAGGCTCTGGAAGTCAATGGTGTAGGTCGCCCATCTACTTATGCGCCAACCATTGATACGATTCAAAGGCGTTATTATGTTAAGTTGAATGGACGCAGTTTTGAACCGACTGAGTTAGGGGAGATTGTAGATGATTTAATTGAGAAGTATTTCCCAGATATTGTGAACATGGATTTCACCGCACATTTAGAAGATGAATTAGATGGCATTGAAGCTGGTAAAGAAAAATGGACTAAAGTGGTCGATGAGTATTACCAACCATTCTCTAAAGAATTAAAAGATGCTGATGAAAAAATTGAAAAATTACAAATTAAAGATGAACCTGCTGGTATGAATTGTGATATTTGTGGTGCGCCAATGGTTATTAAATTGGGGCGCTACGGTAAATTCTACGCTTGCAGTCGTTTTCCAGACTGTCGGAACACTAAGGCAATCATTAAAGAAATTGGCGTGACTTGTCCTAAATGCGGCGAAGGTCAAGTGGTGGAACGTAAATCTAAGAAAAATCGTATTTTCTATGGTTGTTCGCGTTATCCAGAATGTGATTTTGTTGATTGGGATAAGCCAATTAATCGTAATTGTCCTAAAGATGGACATTATCTAGTCGAGAAAAAGGTTAAAGGTGGTCGCCAAGTAATTTGTCCTAATGGTGATTACCAAGAAGAAATTCAAAAATAAAATAATACTTGAGGTATTCAAATGACAACAATTTGTGCAGTAAGATATCAAGATCAGATTGCGATTGCAGGTGATGGACAAGTAACAGCTGGCGAGAAAACAATCATGAAAGCTACAGCTCATAAAGTACGACGTATTTTTGATGATCAAGTAGTGATTGGTTTTGCTGGTGGCGTTGCTGATGCTTTTACTTTAGAAGATTGGTTTGAAAAAAAATTACAAAAATATTCCGGTAATTTGAAGCGTGCAGCAGTAGAATTAGCACAAGATTGGCGTAAAGATCCAACTTTACAAAAATTAGAAGCTATGATGATTGTTTTTGATCAAAAGGATCTATTATTGATTTCTGGCAACGGGGAAGTTATTGAACCTGATGAAGATGTTATTGCAATTGGTTCTGGCGGTAATTTTGCACAAGCGGCAGCAGTGGCTATGATTCGTCACGGTGCTAACTTGACAGCTAGTCAAATTGCACAAGAAGCAATTAATATTGCTTCAGACATTGATATTTTCACTAATAAAAGTATTATTACAGACCAATTGTAAAGGGGATTTAAATTTTGGCAGAAATGACACCTAAAAAAATTGTAGCTGCTTTAGATCAATATATTGTCGGACAAAATAAGGCTAAAAAGGCGGTTGCAATTGCTTTATATAACCGTTATCGGCGGACACAACTATCCGAAAAGATGCAAAAAGATATTACGCCGAAAAATTTATTAATGATTGGACCTACAGGGGTGGGTAAAACAGAAATTGCACGGCGTTTGGCAGATATTGTGCAAGCTCCTTTTGTTAAAGTGGAAGCTACCAAATTCACTGAAGTAGGTTATGTAGGTCGTGATGTCGAATCGATGGTACGCGATTTGGTTGATGTGGCGGTTAAATTGGAAGAAGAAGCCCAATTTAAAGATGTTCGTGCCCAAGCGCGTAAGCAAGCCGATAAATTATTAGTTAAGTTACTAGTACCCGGTGTTAAATCTAAACCCAAACAACCTAGTGGTATTCAAGATATGATGTCTGTTTTCAATGCTTTCAGTCGTGGTGAGAATCCAATGGCGGAACAAGAAGAAGTGACTGATGAAGTCCGCAATCAACGCTTGAGTGTTAAAGAACAGTTGGATCGCGGTTTATTGGAAGATCAAGATGTTACGATTGAAGTTCCTGAAACTGGTAAAGTGAATCCGATGAATGATTTGATGGGGCAAATGGGTATTGATTTAAATAGTGCTGTAGATTCTTTAGTACCCAAGAAAAAAGTTAAACGTACTTTACCTGTTAAAGATGCCCGAGAAGTTTTGATTGAACAGGAATCGGATAAATTAGTAGATCACGATGCAATTTATCAAGCGGCCATTAAGCGAGCAGAAAACAATGGCATTATTTTTATTGATGAGATTGACAAAATTACTGCTGGCAACAAGAAGAATTCGGGCGAAGTATCTCGTGAAGGTGTACAAAGAGATATTTTGCCAATAGTGGAAGGTTCCAGAATTAATACAAAATATGGTAGTGTCAATACTGATCATATGTTGTTCATTGGTTCAGGAGCGTTTGCAGATAGTAAGCCTAGTGATCTCATTGCCGAGTTGCAGGGGCGTTTTCCAATCCGAGTAGAATTAGATGATTTAACAGAAGCTGACTTTGTGCACATTTTGACAGCACCAAATAATGCTTTGGTCAAACAATATATTGCATTAGTAGGCAGTGATGGAATTCATTTGACTTTCACTAAAGAATCAATTGAAGAAATTGCCCGCTTAGCTGATCAAGTTAATCATGACAGCCAAAATATCGGCGCCCGGCGTTTAGCAACAATTTTGGAAACTGTGCTTGCTGATATTATGTATGAAGCGCCAGATATGCAAATGGGCGATATTACAATTACACAAGATTACGTTGATCAAAAAGTTGGTAATATTGTAGCTGATAGTGATTTGACCAAATACATTCTGTAGAAAAGAGTTCTGGTATCGTGACGGAAGTTAGATTAAGTAATGACCAGTTACAAGTGGCTATTGAAAGTTTCGGCGCACAAATTATTAGTGTTTTTGATCAGAACAAACGAGAACGTATTTGGCAAGCAGATCCTAAAATTTGGGGACGACATGCGCCGATTTTGTTTCCTATCGTTGGTCGATTAGTTGATGATCAATATGTTTATCAAGGACAAACTTATCATTTGACGCAGCATGGTTTTGCGCGAGATCAAGAATTTAATATTATTGCTCAAAATAAAACTAGTGTAACTTTTGAATTGCGTCAGCTACAATTGCAAAAAGATTATCCTTTTTGTTATTCTTTGCAGATTAGTTATGAACTATATGCTAATATCATTCAAGTTAGTTACAATGTGCAAAATTTATCTATAGCGGACCTGATGTATTTTTCTATTGGAGGACATCCTGCTTTTAATTTTGCTTACCGTTCTAAGATGGCACAATTACGCTTTGCAAAACCTGAATCAATGCGAGAATTAGGTTTTACTGCAGATAATTTAGTAGATATTTCGATAGCAAAAGCGGTGCCAAGTATCATGGATCTGTCAGCACAAAGTTTTGTGAATGATACGCATATTTTTCAAAATGCGGTCAATAATATTGTGGCGCTAGTCCAGGATGGCCAAACACAAGTTACATTAACCACTAATGCTCCATATATTGGTGTTTGGTCACCTTATGATACGCCAGCTGATTTTGTTTGTATTGAACCATGGTGGGGAGTTGCTGATACTGTTAATAATGATGGTCAGTTAGGTCATAAGTTTGGCATTAATCAGTTGCAACCAAAGCAAGTGTTCAACGCATTTTGGCAAGTTTGTTTTAATTAATGGTTGACATTTGTGGAGAGTAATTATATGATTCTCACCATAGATTAATAATATTTGTTAAACAAGTTGATCAGGGGTAGCAGTTTACTTGAATATCATACAGAAAGCCTTCATTGGTTGAGAGAAGGCGATGTTGTAACTGTAAATGACCTGTAATTGGTACGCCGAGTCTAGTAGTAGATAAGGTTGTAATGGTTGGTACTCTTTATTGTACACGCGTATTTATATTTTTATATTTGTACGTTGCTGAGAAAACTAGCATTAGCTTGTTTTGAATTAGAATGGTACCACGGTGAAAGTCGCTTCTAGAATTAGTTCTGTAAGGGAATTAAGTTCTGGAAGCTTTTTTTGTTGGCAATATTATTAGTCAAAATAAATGAGGTGAAGATAATGAAAAAAAATAAATTTTTACGTATTTTATTAGGGCTTAGTCTTTTAAGCTTTTTAGTTGTCGTGGCTGGTTGTGGAAAACAGCAAGCTAAAGAAGAAACTGTAAAAGTGGGTATTAATAATGCGGATGCCTCAATTTGGAAAATTGTCCAGCAAAAAGTTAAAAAAGAACATATCAATTTAAAAATCGTTGAATTTTCTGATTATAATCAACCTAATACTGCTCTATCACAAGGGGAATTGAACATCAATGCTTTTCAACATCGTTATTTCTTGAAGAATTGGAATCAAACGCATCATACCGATTTAGTGGCGATTGGTGATACGGTTATTCAGCCTATGACAGTTTATTCCAATAAATTAACTAGTCTCAAACAACTTAAATCAAACGCTAAAGTGGCTATTCCTAATGATGCTTCTAACGAGGCGCGGGCTATAGAATTACTAGAAAGTGCTGGTTTGATCAAATTATCTAATACCAAAGGAAAATTGCCTGATATTAAAGACGTAAAAGATAATAAACTACACTTGAAATTAGAAATTTTAGATGCTGCTCAAACAGCGCATTCACTAGAAGATATGGACGCTGCTGTAATCAATGGTAATGTGGCGAGTGCTGCTAAATTAAGTCCCAAAAAGCAAATTTATAAAGAAAAAGTTTCAAAGCAATCTAAGCCTTGGGTTAATGTAATTGTTGCTAATAAGAAAGATAAGAATAATCCAACTTACAAGAAAATTGTGAAAGCTTACCAATCTAAAGCCGTTGAAAAACAAGAACGTACTATTTACGGTAAAGATGTTGTATCTGCTTGGAAAGTTAAATTTTAGAAAATAGTTTATGGGGGAAATTATGTTAGATCAGACTGAACCAATTATTGCTCAATCATTAAAAGATTTGAAAAATTATGTAGCACTTGCATCAGTTTCGGCTAAGCAGCAAGCTCAAAAACAAACGGCACAATTTATTAAGCAACTTTTAGAAGATCGTTTGGATGCGACGGTGCAACTTTTTAATGATTATCAGGCGCCACTGGTTTTTGCTCAATTACAGCCCAAACAACCGAGTGAAACTACAATTTTAATTTATAATCACTATGATGTTCAACCAGAAGAGCCATTAGATTTATGGCAAAGCGATCCTTTCATATTGAGGCAAACTGCGCAGCAGTTATTTGGCAGAGGAGTTGCTGATTGCAAAGGCGACTTTATCAGCCGCTTAGCAGCGTTGCAATTATATTATCAAGAGCACCATGATTGGCCTTGTAATATTAAGTTTTTGTTGGAAGGTGAAGAAGAAATTGCTAGTCAACATTTAGGTGATTACTTAGCAAAATATCATGATTTATTAGCTGCCGACTTGATTTTGTGGGAGTCGGGCGCTAAAAATGAATTTGAACAGTTTACGATTGAAGGTGGCAATAAGGGGGTTCTTTGTTTTGAACTGACTGCTGTCACTGCTGATATTGATCTACATTCATCGTATGCTGCAGTAGTTGACAGTGCTGCTTGGCGTTTGGTAGAAGCTATTAAAAGTTTGCGAAGTGTTGACGGACAAATTAAAATTCCGGGATTTTATGATGAAGTGGTTCCACCTTCTGTGACAGAAGAACTATTAGTGCAAGAAAATCAAGTGCCTAATCTAACTAACAAGTGGAATTTACAAGTACCACTATTACAAAATAAGAGCATTAATTATAATTTAGCTTTTGCACCGACAATTAATATTGAGGGTCTGAGCGGTGGTTGGCAGGGATCCGGTGTTAAAACGGTGACTCCAAAGCAAGCACAAGCGAAACTGGAGTTTCGTCTGGTCCCAGATCAAGATCCACAAGTTATTTTTGACAAGTTAACTACTTATTTAGCTAGTCAAGGCTTCACAGATATTAAAGTGCAATATTTGTTAGGTGAGAAAGCTTATCGTTGGGACTTGCAGAGTGATATGGCACAAAAATTAATTACTACTGCCAAACAATTTTATGGTGATCAACAAGTTGCAGTACTGCCATCTAGTGCAGGAACGGGCCCGATGCATTTGTTGCATTACTATACGCAAGCCGATATTTTATCTTGTGGTGTGGGCTATAGCAAATCAGGTCCACATGCACCTAATGAAAATATTAGATTACGTGATTATTTAGAATTTATTGAGTTTTTTGTTGATTTTTTAAACAAAGTATAGGAAAAGTTAGATGACAGAAAATAATGCGATTATTAAATTGAGAAATATTGATGTAGATTTTGGTAGTCATAGTCATGAGCAAACTGTTCGGGCTGTCAACCAAGTGGATTTAACTGTTCAACAAGGCAATATTTACGGTATTATTGGTTATTCTGGTGCTGGTAAAAGTACTTTAGTACGAGTAATTAACTTATTACAAACACCAACTCATGGAACAGTGCACGTGAATGGTCAAGATCTCTTACAATTGTCTGTTGCTGAATTACGACAGGCGCGTAAAAAAATTGGTATGATTTTTCAACATTTTAATTTAATGGAAGCCCGTACAGTGTTTAGTAATGTTGCTTTTCCATTGTTGGGTTCAAAATTTACCGCTAAACAACGTAAACAAAAAGTTACTCATTTATTAGAATTAGTTGGTTTAAGTGATAAAGCAACTAGTTATCCAAGTCAGTTGTCTGGTGGGCAAAAGCAGCGAGTAGCAATTGCTCGAGCCTTAGCTAATGATCCACAAATCTTGATTTCTGATGAGGCGACTAGTGCCTTAGACCCAGAGACCACGACTGAAATTTTAAATTTATTAAAATATCTGAATAAAAAATTACAGATTACAATTGTGGTAATTACGCATGAAATGGATGCTATTAAGCAAATTTGTCAAAACGTAGCCGTCATGGACCAAGGTAGAATTATCGAACGCGGCAGTTTGCTTCAAATTTTTGGGCATCCACAAACTAAGATTGCTCAGCAATTTGTTAATTCAGCGACGCAATTATCTTCCGCGCTTCAAGAAATCAAGCAATCTAATCTAGCTACAGAAGTTTATCAGCTCAATTATGTTGGGCAAGTAACTAATGATCCAATCGTAATTGAACTATATAAAAAGTTTAATTTACAAGCGAATATTTTATTTAGTAATATTGAACAATTGCAGGCCACGACTGTTGGCATTATGCTAGTTGAGTTTGCTGGTTCTAAAGAAGACATTGTGGCAGCTTTAGCTTATTTAGATCAGCTAGGGATCAGCGTACAAAAAATTGATTTAACACAAATTGAGGTACACTAATGCAAAAAATAATTAATTCTTGGTTTCCTAATGTTGTAGTAAATTGGAGTGGTGATAATGGTTTTGTAGGTGCCATTTACCAAACCCTTTATATGACTTTTGTGAGTGCGCTCTTCGCAGGTATTTTGGGTTTGATTTTGGGAATTATTTTGGTAGTCATTGCTGATGACGGTATTTTACCGCATCCACGTTTTTATTATTGTTTAGATAAGATTGTCAATCTGGTTCGTTCCATTCCATTTGTCATTTTGTTAGCGGTTATCGGTCCTTTTACTAAATTAATTGTTGGGCAGACTATTGGACCAACTGGAGCTTTAGTGCCTTTGATTGTTGGGACGGCACCTTTTTTTGCTCGTCAAGTACAATTAGCGCTCTTAGAAGTTGATCCAGGTGTCTTAGAAGCGGCACAAGCAATGGGAATGACTTCATGGCAAATTATTTATCATGTCTATTTAAAAGAAGGATTACCTGAGTTGGTACGATCAGGGACATTAACTTTGATTAGTTTGATTGGCTTAACAGCGATGGCTGGGGCTGTCGGAGGAGGCGGTCTGGGCAATATGGCTATTGCAGTAGGTTATCAGCGGTTTCAAAATGATGTAACGTTTGTTGCTATGATCTTAATTTTAGTCTTAGTATTTATTGTACAAGGTTTAGGAGATTGGCTGATTAGAAGATTGAAACATTAAAAAAATGATGTGTTGGCTTTTTAAACCAGCACATCATTTTTAATTGTTCTTTATCAAAATAAAACTATAATATTGCTATTTTTTACTTTTTTTTTGACTTAAATAGTAAACTAAACCAACATGAATAATATTTTCTTGATGACTGAAAATACGCTTAATGTTGGATAAATGACGCCAATAAACAATAATCGTCACCAAAATGCCTGCAGCTAAAAAATACGGATCATGTGTAGGGATAATGGCAATGGTTAAAACCGGCAAAGAAATTAAACTGGCAATGCTGACTGTGCTAGTCAATAATACAATGATTGTAAACATTGAAAAGGCAAACAAAAATAATGGTGGATTGTAGGCTAATAAAATACCAGAAGCGGTAGCCACTGCTTTGCCACCATGAAAATGCAAAAAGATGGGAAAACAATGTCCTAAAACGGCTGCTAAACCAATAATAATCATCCATTGTTTGCCGGGAACTTGGAAAAACATCGGTAAACTGGCACCTAAAGTTCCCTTAAAAATATCTAAAGCTAATACTGTAATTCCGGGTAGAACACCAAAAACTCGAAAAGTATTTGTCGTACCAATATTACCACTACCAAGCTGGCGAACATCTTGTTTGAAAAATACTTTGCCAATAACATAAGCTGAGGGAAATGATCCAATCAGATATGCTAAAATAAAACAGATTGCGATTTTTAACAACAATAAAACCTCCGTGATCAGGAACTAGCCTGATTGATACTAATCCTAAAGCTATATTTTAATACAAAATGCTTAAATATTCTGTTTTTTTTGAAAGTGAGTTTATATGACAAGTAATTATAACGATTCATCGATCCAAATTTTACATGGTTTAGAGGCGGTGCGAAAAAGACCGGGAATGTATATAGGTTCTACTGACGCACGTGGCTTACATCATTTAGTGTATGAAATTTTTGATAATGCGGTCGATGAAGCTTTGGCTGGCTTTGGTCGCGAGATCAAGGTCACCATTCAAATCGATAATTCGGTTAAAGTTGAAGATCAGGGAAGAGGTATGCCAACAGGGATGCACGAGTCAGGTATTCCAACCATTGAAGTGATTTTGACGGTGCTACATGCTGGCGGTAAATTCTCTGAGAATAATTATAAAACTTCTGGTGGTTTGCATGGAGTTGGTTCTTCAGTAGTTAACGCACTGTCTAAATGGCTCAAAGTTGAAGTAGTGCGTGAGCACATTGCATATGAAGAAGAATTTGTAAATGGCGGTCAACCAGTCGGGACACTGAAAAAAATTGGCGAGGTTAAAAAAGCTAACGGAACGACAATTACTTTTAAGCCTGATGATACGATTTTTCAAACTACTACTTTCAATTTTAATACGCTAGCAGAACGTCTGCGGGAATCAGCTTTCTTACTTAAAGGAGTTAAGATAACTTTAACTGATGAACGCGCTGGACAAGAGACAACTGAAAATTATTGTTATGCAGATGGAATTCAATCTTTTGTTAAGTATCTCAATGAAGGCAAGGATACTATTGAAGATGTTTTTTATTTTGAAGGCACCAAAAACAAGATTGAAATTGAATTTGCTGGACAGTACAATGACGGTTACTCTGAAAGTGTTTTATCTTTTGTCAATAATGTGCGCACTAATGACGGCGGTAGCCATGAAGTTGGAATGCGCTCTGGGCTGACAAAAGCTTTTAATGAATATGCTCGTAAAAGTGGTTTGCTCAAAGATAACGATAAGAATTTGGAAGGCAGCGACGTACGTGAAGGCTTAAGTGCGATTTTATCGGTGCGAATTCCGGAAGATTTGTTGCAATTTGAAGGACAGACTAAGGGTAAGTTGGGAACACCAGAAGCGCGCAGTGCAGTCGATAATTTAGTTTATGAAAAAATGACCTTTTATTTACTGGAAAATGGTGAATTTGGACAAACTTTAGTTAAAAAAGCATTGAAAGCTCGGCAAGCGCGTGAAGCGGCTCGTAAAGCACGAGAAAATAGTCGCGGTCAAAAAAAGAAAAAAGATCAAGGTGTTTTATCTGGTAAATTAACACCAGCGCAATCCCATAACGCCAAAAAAAATGAATTATATTTAGTTGAGGGTGATTCTGCTGGTGGTTCGGCTAAACAAGGTCGCGATCGAAAATTTCAAGCAATTTTGCCGTTGCGGGGCAAAGTTTTGAATACGCAAAAAGCTAAATTGGATGACATTTTCAAAAATGAAGAGATTAATACGATGATTTATACTATCGGTGCTGGTGTTGGTGCTGAATTTAACGTGAATGACAGCAATTACGATAAAATTATTATTATGACTGATGCGGATACTGATGGTGCACACATCCAAATTTTGTTGTTGACCTTTTTTTATCGATATATGCGTCCTTTAGTAGAAGCTGGCAAAGTGTATATTGCACTACCACCGCTATATAAATTACAAAAAAGTCGTGCTGGTAAAACCCAAATTGAATACGCGTGGACAGATACAGAGTTGACTCAGGTCACTAAAAAGATTGGCAATGGTTATAATTTGCAGCGCTTTAAAGGTTTGGGTGAAATGAATGCAGATCAATTGTGGGAAACGACTATGAATCCGCAAACTAGAACCTTGGTGCGTGTGCGCATTGATGATGCTGCATTAGCAGAAAGAAGGGTCACCACTTTGATGGGTGACAAGGTAGCACCGCGTAGGCAATGGATAGAAGAAAACGTTAAATTTAATTTAGAAGACGACGGCAGTATTTTAGATAGCGATGAATCTAAAACTGCTGGTATCGGTGAACAAGATTTGAAAGAACAATTAAATCATAAATAAGAGGCAAAATAATGGTTGATGATGCAAGAATTAAAGAGCTGTCCCTCGAAGAAATTATGGGTGATCGTTTTGGACGTTATTCCAAATATATTATTCAAGAACGAGCCTTACCTGATGTTCGTGACGGTTTAAAACCAGTACAACGTCGGATTTTGTATGCAATGGCTCAAGATCATAATACCTATGAGAAGTCTTTTAAAAAATCTGCTAAATCTGTGGGAAACGTAATGGGTAATTTTCATCCGCACGGTGATAGTTCGATTTATGAAGCATTGGTTCGGATGAGTCAAGACTGGAAATTACGCGCTCCTTTGATTGAAATGCATGGTAATAATGGTTCTATGGATGGTGATCCACCTGCTGCCATGCGTTATACGGAAGCACGTCTCAGCAAAATTTCTCAACAAATGTTACAAGATATTGATAAAAATACTGTCGATATGGTACTCAATTTTGACGATACGCAAGAAGAGCCAACTGTATTACCGGCGCGATTGCCAAATTTATTGGTTAATGGTGCCACTGGTATTTCGGCTGGCTATGCTACAGAAATTCCGCCACATAACTTGGGTGAGGTAATCGATGCTGCAATTGCTTTAATAGATAATCCTAATTTAACGCTAGAGCAGGCTATGAAATATGTAAAGGGACCGGATTTTCCCACTGGAGGTATTTTACAAGGGATTGAAGGTATTAAACAGGCTTATAAAAGTGGTCGCGGTAAAGTGGTGCTGCGCTCGAAAACTAATATTGAAGAGTTGCGCGGGCATCGCCAACAAATTGTAATTACGCAAATTCCCTATGAAGTTAATAAGGCTCAATTAGTCAAAAAAATAGATGAAATTCGCTTGGCGCATAAAATAGAAGGTATTGCGGAAGTACGTGATGAAACAGATCGCCACGGATTATCGATTGTGATTGAATTGAAGCGCGAAGTTGATGCTCAAAGTGTTTTGAATTATTTGTACAAAAATACTGATTTGCAGATTACGTACAATTTTAATATGGTAGCTATTTTAGGCATGCGTCCACAACAGCTAGGTTTATTACCAATTTTAAAAGCCTATGTTAAACATCAGCAAGATGTTGTTTTGAGACGCACGCAATTTGATCTAACCAAAGCGCAACAACGGTTGCATATTGTGGATGGTTTGATTAAAGCTTTGAATATTTTAGACCAAGTAATTTCTACAATAAGAACTAGCAAAAACAAGCAAGATGCGCAAAATAATTTGGCGAAAACTTATAATTTTTCGCTAGAACAAGCTATAGCTATTGTGTCTTTGCAACTTTATCGTTTAACGAATACTGATGTTAGTGAGTTACAAAAAGAACAGGCGGAACTACAAGCTAAAATTACGCATTTTCAAAAAATAATTGCAGATCCAAAAGAATTATTATTAGTAGTTAAAACAGAAATCAAAGCCTTGAAAAAAGAATTTGCTATGCCACGCTTGACCCAAGTACAAGATCAAGTAGAAGAAATCAAAATTGATCGACGTGTACTTGTGGGTGATGAAACAGTGCGTGTTCTAGTGAGTCAACAAGGTTATTTGAAGCGTAGTAGTTTGCGTTCCTATCAAGCTTCAACGCCACAAGATAATGGTTTGAAAGATAACGATGAGATTGTTTTAAATAGTGAAGCATCCACCTTGTCGCATCTTTATTTATTCACTAATAAGGGAAATCTTATTTATCGACCAATTCATGAATTAATCGATACTAAGTGGAAAGAAACAGGGCAACATATTTCCCAGTTAATGTCTTTGGCTAAAGATGAAATTATTGTGAATGCATTTATTTTTGCAGATTTAGAGCAAGCTGGTAATTTTGTTTTAGCTACTAATGATAGCTACATTAAGCAAGTTAGTTTTAATGAACTTTTGCCAGGTCGAACTTATCGTTCGCGTCCCACAATGGCAATGAAAATGCACCAAGACAGTAGTGCAGTAGTACAAGTTAGTTATATTGCTACTATAGATCCAGCTATAGAAATAATTGGCTTTACTAAGCACGCTTACGCATTGCGTTTTTTGCTCACGGAAGTACCAACAGTTGGACCAAAAGCTGCCGGAGTCAAATTTTTAGCTTTGAAACCGGCAGATGAAATTGTGAGTTTTGTTTTAGTTACGTCAGAAAGTGATACTGAATTTATCGGTATTTTGACGCAACGTGGTGCTTTCAAAAAAATGAGATTGACAGAATTGCCATTAACGACTCGTGGTCGTCGAGGTATATTAACTTTACGTGAATTGAAAAAAAATCCTCACATGATAAAATTTGTTTCATTATTTGCGAAAAATGATATATTAGATATTAAGACTGCAAATAATTATCAAGTCCATTTAGCAATGACAGAATTTTCAACGGTTGATCGTTATTCAAATGGCTCTTTTGTAGTTGATATTGCTCATGATGGAACAATAATCCAAGTGAAAAAATCTTCACCTACGGTGTAAGAAAAATAAGTGAGGTATGTAATTAGTATATGACTGTTGGTAAAGATAATTTTACACATGTTTTTACATCTAAATCTTTAAGTTATTTTGCTAAATTGGCAGAAAATTTAAACTACACAAAAACGGCGCGTTCCCTAGGAATTACGCAGCCAGCGTTAACACAACAAATTAAAAAAATTGAACGAAATATTGGTACCCCCCTGTTTTATTCGGTAGGTAAGCAAATCCATCTGACTGATGCCGGACGCATTCTTTTGCAATCAGTTGGCGAGATGTACACTACGATGTATACCGCCATTGACAAGATTCAAAAATCCACATTATCATCCACTGGTGCTATTAAAATTGGCATGTTATCGACTATAGAAGATAGTGTGTTTGAAGAATTTATTATTTGGTATAACAATTTGCAACCCGATGTCGTGGTGGAATTGATGTTATTGACTCGGCGTGAACTTTGGGATGAACTGGAGAATAATCAATTAGATTTAGCTATTATGTATTTGCCCGATTCTTCCATTAAGAACTGGAAGCCTTATCGGACAAAAAGTATCTATCATGAACAGCTCATCTTATTGCACAATAATTCTGAATGGGAGAATGCTGACACGATCACTTTAGAAGATGCCGCTTCTAAACCGTGGGTCAGTTATCCAAGTAATTATTATTTAACAGAATTATTAAACGAACAATTCAAGAATAAATTAGTGAATCCACCTCGTAGTTTAGCGCTTTTTGCTTCACCACATCAAATATTACGCTTTGCGCGTGAGAAAAAAGCTTGTGCTGTTTTACCTGAAAGTTTTGTTCGAGCTAACCGTTCAAAAATTAGTTTGCATAAAACTTATATTGAACCACAGTTTGATTTCGAATTAGATTTTGTCTATCGTAAAGAAAAGGCTAATATTCCGCGGATTGCTACTTTTTTGAATGCGTGGGACCAATTTGTACATGATAAATCGTATCAACAACGTTTAAAAGATTCTGTAATGCGTTAAAATTGTTGTATGATTATGAATAATTTTATTTGGAGGGATTTTTTTGAGTAAAGAACTAGTTTTTGGACATCAGAATCCAGATACAGATGCAATTGTAGCGGCAATTGCACTAGCCAATTTGCAAAATAAATTAGGCAAAGATGTAGAGGCGGTAGCTCTAGGTGAATTGAACGACGAAACCAAGTTTGTTTTGGATCATTTTGATCAAAAAGCTCCGCGCATCATTGAAAATGCTGCCCCAGAAGTCACCGCTGTGATGTTAGTTGACCATAATGAAGCTCAACAAAGTGTGGCAGACATTGCTAACGTGACGGTGACTAATGTGGTAGATCATCACCGAATTGCTAATTTTGAAACGGTGGCACCCTTATATTATCGTGCTGAACCAGTAGGTTGTACTAGCACGATTTTGTGGGAAATGTACAATGAAAAACAGATCACCATTTCGGCTCAGTTAGCGGGTTTGATGCTATCAGCAATTATTTCTGATACTTTGTTGTTGCAATCTCCTACTACCACTGAACAAGATAAAACAGCAGTGCGTGCTTTAGCTGAAATTGCTGGCGAAGATTATCAAGCTTATGGCTTGCAAATGCTTAAAGCTGGTGCCAATATTGCTGATAAAACGGCTGAAGATTTGATTGATGAAGATGCAAAGACTTTTGAAATGAGTACTGCCCAAGTTCGTATTGCCCAGATTAATGTGGTCGATTTACCCGAAGCTGTAGCACGCAAAAATGAATTTGTACAAGCTATGAATAATAGTTCTACTAATAATAATTATGATCTGTTTTTATTAGCTATTACTAATGTTTTAAACAGTGAGACGACATTACTTGCTGTTGGTGAACATACTTTATTAGCTAAGGCTGAGCAAGCTTTTGGCAAGCAATTAAATGATAATTTAATGGAATTACCTGGTGTAGTTTCACGTAAGAAACAAATTGTCCCTCCTTTACAAGAACAATTTTAAAATCTAAATATCTTGATAAAAAGTAGGCGAAAATAATGAAAAATTCACAAAAGTTAGAGATTTTACAAAAATTAATTAGTATCCCTTCAGTCAATGATCATGAAAAACAAGTTGCAGAATATTTACAATCATTATTGCAAACGGTGGGAATTAATAGTGAAATTTTACCGTTAGATGGTGATCGGGCCAATTTAGTTGCTGAAATTGGTTCTGGCAAGCCAGTTCTAGCTGTAACTGGGCATATGGATGTAGTCGATGTAGAGCGAGAAAATTGGCAAACAGATCCTTTTGAATTGACTCAAAAAGGCGATCGTTTATATGGTCGAGGATCTACTGATATGAAAGCCGGCTTGGCCGCTTTAGTGATTACACTAATGGAATTAAAAGAACAACAAGTTCCTTTAAATGGTACAGTGCGCTTATTAGCTACAGCTGGTGAAGAAGTTGGTCAACAAGGTGCTCAAAAATTGTTTGAAGCCGGTTATATGAATGACGTCGATACTTTACTAGTTGCTGAACCATCTGGTTTTCGCGTGCCTTATGCTAGTAAGGGTGAATTAGATTTGCATATTAAATCACGTGGTAAAGCAGCACATAGTTCCATGCCTAAATTGGGGAATAATGCTGTAGAACATTTAATTAATGTCCTCAATAACATTAAAGAAAGCATGCAACAAGCAATTGATGATGCTACTAATGAAGTCTTAGGTGACACGGTCTTTAATATTGATACTTTCCATGGTGGTAGCCAGGATAATGCTATTCCGGGATTTGCTGAAGCAGTATTGAATATTCGTACAATTCCAGAATTAGATAATCAAAAGATTTTGGCTATAATTCAACAACAGATTGATCAATATAATCAGTCCACAAATGGCGAAATTAGTATGGAAATTGGTATGGATATTGTGCCAATCGTAGGTAAGAAAGATTCCAAGATTATTAAATTGATTCAACAAATTGCTCAACCTTATTTGAAACAATATAGTAAAGATCAGCATTATACTGCGGAAAATTTACAGAAGTTGCAACAAATGGCATCTTTATCTGGTATGGAGTTTTCCAAAGATCAGTTATTAACAATGGGCGTTTCTGGTGGTACCGATGCTTCCAAGTTGTTAATTGATAAACCAACAGGGGCTAATTATGTCATGTTTGGTCCAGGCAATGATAATCCACATCAAGACAACGAGTATGTTAGTTTAGAGATGTATCAAGACTTTATTGAAATCTACCAAAAATTAATTATTGCCTTTTTTAAGGATTAGAACGGTGACTAAAAGATAATGAGTAAACAATTTTTGTGCATTGATGTTGGCGGTACGAACATCAAATATGCCTTGCTAGATCGAAAGGGACAAGTTGTTAGTCAAGATAAATGTGCAACGCCCCTGACAGGTTTAGCAGATTTTTTGACGGTAGTGCAAGATATCGTTGATGGTTATACTGGTGCCTACCAAGGTTTAGCGTTTAGTGTTCCTGGACGCGTCGATCATGAAAATGAACGTATCCACGGTGGTGGTTTGTTGACTTTTTTGGATCAGCAAATTTTGCCTGATTTGATTCAAGTAGCTGACGATATTCCAATCACCGTAGAGAATGATGCTAAAGCTGCGGTACAAGCTGAAATGTGGCTCGGCAATTTGCAAGATGTTACTAATGGTGCTGCGGTGGTTTTGGGGTCGGGTGTTGGTAGTGGCATCGTTTTGAACCACCAATTACTAACAGGCAGTCATTTCCAAGCTGGTGAAGTTAGTTTTATGCTACAGGATCAAGCGCTAGACATAAATAGTTTCTCTGGTGCTCATGGATCTGCAGTTGGCATGATTAAAAAGATTGCTAAAGCCTTGCAACTGCCAGATTTGACGGATGGTGAAGCTGTTTTTACTGCGATTCAACAGCATAATGCTAAGGCTACAGCAATTTTTCAAGAATTTTGTCATGATGTAGCTGTTTTGATTAATAATATGCAGGCAGTTTTAGATTTGGAGCGTTATGTGATTGGTGGAGGTATTTCTGCTCAACCAATTGTGGCTCAGACCATTAAAATAGAGTATCAAAAATTACGCGAGAAATTGCCAATTTTAGCAACAACCTTGACTCAACCAGAAATTGTTACCGGAAAATTTCAAAATGATGCTAATCTTTGTGGAGCTTTATATCATTTTTTGCAAGTTAATACTGCTCTCAACTAAGGGGATGAAGATATGAAAATTTTAATAATTGGTGCAACAGGCATGGCTGGTTCAGCATTAGTTAAACAAGCTGTAGCGCACGGTCATGAAGTGACGGGAATTAGTCGTTCAAAAGCTGATTTGACAGCTTTAAAGGAACAAATCACTAGCGATTTGTTCACAATTTTGGCGGGTGATGCTTTTGCATTGACCAAAGCTGATTTAAAGTTATTTGATGTAGTTATTGATGCATTTGGTACGGCGCCGCAAACTGCATATTTGCATGTGGATCTGGCAACGCATTTGGTTGCACAATTGCGTGAACTATCCAAACCGCGTCTGGGATTTATTTTAGGTGCTGGAAGTTTGACAACGGGTAGTGATAAGCATTTGTTTGTGAAGGATATGCAAAATGATCCGCAAAATGCTAGCTTTATTGCTATCCCAGAAAATCAATTGGCAGAATTACAATTTTTACAAAATATCGACAACGTTGATTGGTTTGGCATTTCTCCTGGTGTATTGTTTCAAGCAGGTGCTGCTACTAAATATTTATTGGGACATGACGATTTATTGTACAACGATCTTGGAAAATCGCAAACTTCTTCAGAAACTATGGCGCAAGTCGTTCTGTCTGAAATTGAGGATCCTAAACATCATCAGGAACGTTTTACGGTTATTAACGCCTAATAAAAAGCAACTAGAAAGAGTTTTTAGCTCACTAGTTGCTTTTTTGATCTACATATTTGTTTCTTTAAATAATTTTTCTAATTGTTTTGTTAGTTCTTGCTTAGCAGTGTCTCCTAATTTATCTCTGATAGCTTTTTCTGAATTTTCAAAAAAAGTGTCAATTTGAACTGCTAGCTGTTGGGCTTGAGGCGATAGACTTATTTGTTTAAGGCGCTTATCATGGGTGCCGATTTGGCGAATAATCAGCCTTTTTTTGACCATCAAATTTAAAATATTAGTTGCGGTTGATTTACGAATATTGAATTCTTGTTCAATATCTTTTTGATAAATTGGTTGATCCACAGGTTGATTATTTAAAAAATCAATAATAATAATTTGGGTACCGGTTAAATCCAAAGTTCGAGCAAAAGTATCAGCTTGGCGACTTAAAGTATTTTGTGCACGTTGCAAAGCAATGCCTAATCTTCTCATTTAATTTATCACTTTTTTGTACAAGTAGCTTTATGAAGTAAGTATATACCTACAAATACTACTACGACGAGAACAATTAAGGCAGCACGTGCACCTGCAATGGTTTTATTAGTTGCCAGTGTTGCGGTACTTTTTTGTTGCACTAATTGCATGATTGCAGAAATGACAGCTGTCCCTGTAGCACCAGCAAACTGTTGCATCATGTTGAAAAGAGTGTTACCGTCAGCGTTTTGTGTGGTTGGCAACAAGCTTAATGAATGTGTCATAATATTACCCATAATTAAACCAATACCAAGCATGGTTAAACCATAAAATAAAGCGATTTTTGTTGATGTTAAATTAGTAGCAAAAATGCTGAATAATAGGCTACTAATAATTTCTAGGGTAGCACCGATTAAAATAGGTTTGCGGGCACCATATTGATCTAACAAACGTCCACTAATAGGTGAACAAATCGCACCGAGCGCACCACCTGGTAGTACTAATAATCCAGCGATCATAGCGGTTTGGTGATTGACTAGTTGAACATAGTTGGGTAAGATGAAAGACAAGCCTAAAGTGTTAATCTGAAATAAAAAGTAAGCGCTAAGTCCTTGTGTAAACTGCTTTTCTTGCAGCAGGCGAATGTTGATGAGCGGTTGGTTAGTTTTTAATTCGTGTCGACTAAAGTAGAGCAGACAAATTACTCCTAATATTAGTGGCAAAATGAATTTGACGGGTTGTTGTTGAATAGTGGCTAGATTACTAAAGCTGATAATGAGACCAGCAAAAGACAGTGCAATACTAATAAAACCATGTAAATCTAATTTAGTACGTTTTAAGGATTGCTGGTCAATATTTTTAATAAAAATAATACCCAAAATAAGTGCAATAATGATAATTGGGATAATAAAAATAAAGATATAACGCCAACCCAGTGAATTCACAACTAAGCCACCAAAAGTTGGTCCTAAAGCAGGGGCGACGGCCGTGATCATGGTACCAATGCCCATGAGCAAACCAATTTTGTTACTAGGAGCTTGTTCTAAAATAATGTTAAACATTAAAGGTAGGGCAATGCCGGTAGCAGCTCCTTGCAGAGCTCTACCACTTACTAACAAAATAAAATTAGTAGCGCTGGCATCAATTATCAAACCCAATAGAAAAAGAAGAGCAGCGATAAAAAATAATTTCCGTTTGGCAAAATTTTTCTTGAAATAGGCTGATAAAGGCATGATAATGGCTGCCATCAACAAATAGCAGGTTGTCATCCACTGAACAGTAGCCATATTAACATGAAATTCTCGCATTAATACGGGGAAAGTGATATTTCCAGCGGTTTCGATTAGTACACCGCAAAAAGACATTAAACCTGTAGCAATGATTGCCATAACTAATTTAGTATCTAACTTTTTATTCATTAATCTTCCTCCTATTATCAAAAAAGTTAGCAAGCTAACTATAAACAAACAATTATGTTAAATGGTTAAACTCTGAAAGTCAAGTGATGGTTAGAAGCCATGGACAGTACATACAAATTCAGCTCTCTTATAATGTGCAAGTTAATGAATAAGTTTGTTGGGATTAATTTTGCCTTCTTAAAAAATCTGGTTGCAAGCAATAAATAATTGAATTAATCATTCTTTGTTTTATGTTAAAAATATATTGCGAAAAATGTTTAGATATTTACAAAAATAAAATATAAGTCTATAATTCTAATCAAAATTCAATAATAATATCATATAAGGAGGTTTGGATAAGTACTATATAATTTTAAATATTAGGGAGAGATTTATTTTGAATAAGCGACAAAAGGGTTTAACTTCAGCTGGCACATTTTTAGGATTGGTATGTGGCTTAGTGCTGACACAACAGGTTGTGTTTGCTGACACTAATTCGCCAGCTGAGCAAAATGTACAGGAAGTAATTCACTCAACAACTAATGATGCTGGTACTTTGGCAGATAATGCAGGCGCATCTGGTGAACAGCAGGTAGCCACACAGTCCGTAGTTACAAATGAAACTACACCTACTGTAGATAACAATGATAATGGCAATATTGTTGATGCCAATGATGCAGTTCACTCAACAAATAATGCTAGTGTTGCTTCAGCTTCAAATGATTTATCTTCTGAAGAAGCAGCTGATATTTCTACCACGCCGGCTATGTCAGCGAGTGGTATTTGGGGTACTAGTGCTTGGGATTATACGCAAAATGGTAATGATTCTGTTTTAACTTTCCATGCTGGAACTTTAGGGGCAGGTAGCATTAACGATGCAACACAATTTTCTAATGTGGGAGCTAACAAAATTAAATTTGATTCCGATGTTATTGCTAATGCAGATTCATCAAATTTGTTTGCAGGTTTGCATAATTTGAGAGCAATTGATGGTTTAGCGAATTTAGATACTTCCCAAGTAACTGATATGCATGCAATGTTTTATGATTGCAAAAATCTGACTAATTTAGATTTGTCAGACTTTGATACTTCTAAAGTCACTAATATGGCAGAAATGTTTGAATATTGTGAGAATTTGAGCGATTTGAATTTGGGTAGTTTTGACACTGCGCAAGTTACTGATATGTCACAAATGTTCAAATATTGTTCTAGTTTAAGTAATTTAAATTTGTCAAACTTTGATACATCTCAAGTGACAAATATGGTTGCAATGTTTGAGCATTGTTCCAGTTTGACAAGCTTAGATTTATCAAATTTTGTTACTTCCAAAGTTCAGTCGATGAGTTATATGTTTGCAAATTGTGCTAGGTTAACGAATTTGAATTTGGCTAACTTTGATACTTCAAATATAGCAACATTTGATCATATGTTTAGTGAGAGTGGTAATTTAGCTAGTATCACTGTAGGGCCAGCATTACAGCTGACTTTGGAAGATAATGATCATATGGCTTATCAAACAGTGCCTGGAACTGATCGCAAAGTTATGTCCAATGATTGGGTTGCAATAGATGGTGATAAACAATGGCATCATTATAGTACTTATGTATTAAATAGTTTGTCCAAGCGTGATCAAGTAACGACTTATCAGTGGGATACCGGACAATCAAATGCTGAAGAAATTAAGGCTTTAACAAGAACAATTAGTATTCATCAGCCAGATGGACAGATTACAGTTGTAATGCAATCAGGTAAGGCTGAGCGCACAGTGAAATACCATAGTGATGGCACAGTTGAATATGGTGATTGGTCAAATGATGAATTTGAAGCTTATCAACTTCCTAAAATTTCAGGTTATTGGGTAACTAAACTTCATGTTCCAGCTGAACCAATTAGTGATTTTGATCAAGATCAAACGGTTGATATTTATTACACTCCACATAAAGAAAAAGTAGCCATTAAGTATATTGATGAATCAGGTCAAGAAGTTGGCAAGCAAACCTTGAATTTATATTACGGTCAAACTGTTCATGTTAATTATAAGATTCCTAATGGATATGATTTTGTTCAAACCCCACAGGAAAGTATTACTGTAGATGCTTCAGGTAATCAAACAATTAATGTTTATGTTACGCATCAAATTGCGCAAACTTCTGAATCAAAGACGCCGATGAGACTGATTAATGTTCATTATCCAGACGGTTCTGAAAAAACAGTAACGCAAACAGCCGTCATTTATCGTGAGGTATACGTTGACCAAGTTACAGGTGAAAAAACATATGGCGCTTGGAGCACTGGTAATTTTGACAAATATATAGTACCAATTGTACTTGGCTATACTGCAGATTCACAAAATGTTGCAAGTACTAGTGTGGATAGTGATACACCTGATGTTTCACAAATTGATATTTATTATTCCAAGAATGTTTAGCTATTTAATTTAGGATTTAAGCAATTAATTTCTTTGAGTGTGATTAGTTGCTTTTTATGGTAAACAGTAGTGTGTTTACGTTTGCAAAAATAGAATACAAGCCTTCAATTCTAATCTAAATTAAATAATTATATCATATGAAGAGACTCGGATAAGTTTTATATTATAAATATTTAAGGAAGACTTCTTTTGAATAAGCGACAAAGGTGTTTGACTTCAGCCGGCACGTTTTTGGGATTGGTGTGTGGATTAGTACTCACACAACAAGTTGTTTCGGCCGATACGAATCCAACTGCGGAGCAAAATATGCCGGCAGCTGTTCAAACAGCAAGTACTGACAATGCGGATGGTAACAGTACGCAAGTGCCTGTTGCCCAGCAACAAGCTACAACGCAAGCATCAATTGCAGACGATAATAACGATATCGTGACTGATTCGCCGTCAGCTACTTCCAGTACAACAGTTGCCAGCAATGATACAACAGTGAACAACAATGTTAGCACTAATGTTGCAGCAAACATACGGATCAACCAGTTTCTAGCACTACGACAAATTATGATGGCTCAACTTCATAATCAACTACTACTCCAGTAACATCTGGTACAATAGCGAGTGGTGTCTGGGGTACTAGTGCTTGGAATTTAACGCAACAAGATAAGGATTACACTTTAACATTTCACTCTGGTACTTTAGGCTCCGGATCAATTAAAAGTAATGTTTTAGCTGATAATACTGACTATATTAATGGTTTAACTACGATTAATTTTGATCCAGGTGTTGTAGCAAATGCTGATTCGTCTTACTTGTTTGCCGATTTGTATTATGTAGCTCAGATTAATTTGGCAAATTTAGTTACATCCCAAGTAACTGATGTGTCTTATATGTTTTATTGGGATAGCAGTTTATCTCATTTAGTTTTGGGATCCAAAACCAATTTACATGATGATTCTGCTTTAGCAGATGTGCCTAAAACTGGCACTACAATTCCGGGAACCAACAAAAAAGTAACCTCGCCTAATTGGGTAGCTACTAGTGGATATCACCAAGGTCAAAAATATAGTTCCAAAGATTTAATGGAATTAACGGGTCGTGACCAAGTAACGGTTTATGATTGGGACAGTACACCAATTGATACTATTGAAACACACAGTGTTACCCGTACAATCAATTTTCACTTACCTGATGGCTTGAACGCAAACGCAACGCGCTTTTATTACGCGTACTAAAACATTGAATAGTGATGGTACTATTTTAGCTATAGTGCTTGGACGCTAGCTCAATGGTCTAATGTGACTGTTCCAAACATACCCGATTATAAGGCTACTCAAACGGAAATTCCTATGGTCGATATTGACAGTGACACAGCTTATCAAACAATTGACGTTTATTACGTCCCAATTCAATACAGCTTAACGATTAATTATGTAGATGCCGACGGTAAGACAGTGAGTTCGCAAAAGTACAGCGGCGCCAAAGTCTCTACGATAACCCCACAATATGATTTGCCCGATGGTTATCAATTAGCCAGTGTACTACCTACAAATGTGTAAATGAGTAATACTGATCAAACAATTAACGTTTTAGTTAGTCATGCGTTGGACTTCAGTGATGAGCAACATTCAATTGTGCGTTTGATTAACTTGCACCAACCAAACAGGCAAACACAGACCATCACGCAATGGGTTACTTTAAAGCGCAGTGTGAAGATTGATTGTGTCACTGGTGATAAGACCTATGGTCGCTGGTCCACGGATTATTGGGACGAATATGAAGTTCCGACTTTCAATGGTTATACCCCAAGTCAAAGTACGGTAGAAGAAACCCCGGTAAGCAGTGATATGACTGATCAAGTGGTGGATATTTATTATACACAAAATGATAAGTAGATAAATAAAAAGACGAGTAATCAACTCGTCTTTTTTTATGCAGTTTAGAATAGTTTATTTAACCTCACTTCAATAATCTTTGAGGACTAATTTTGGGAACTAAATCTTGTTGAGTAGCACTTGGCAGTTTTTCATTTTCAATCCTGATTTAGTTACCAACCAACTATTATTTTGATTAGTTTTATCAATAATATCAGCGTCACAACGCAAGCGAGTTTTCGTTTCAGCATGATAGATTTACAATGTATCACCGATATTCAATTCAATGTTATAAATTCCAGTCGGATTATCGGTACCCAACAAAGTGGTCTCAAACTTAACATTGTTACTGGAATCTCTAACTACAACTTGAGCATAAACTTCGCCCTTATAATATGCGTGTGGATCAGTCTGTGTCACATTGAAAGCGGCTTGACGCTTGTCAAGATTTGTTTGTAGGCTAGCAAACTGATCGTCTCCTAAGCCTAGAAAATCAATTTTTTGATTAGTCAAAGAGCTATAATTAATTTTACTGAGGTTAATTGTAACGTTGTTATCAGTATCTTTAACATAGATATAATTATTATCGGGTACACAATTATCCATCTGTGGACCACTAAAGCTAGCAGTATAGATACCATTTGGCAAATTTTTGAATGACAAGGTAGTCTCAGCTTTTTTGATTGTTTGTTGAGTTGCTACTTTTTTACCATCTTGGAGAGTGACAGAAACTACGGCAAGTTTTTTTGATCATTGGAATTAAGCTTTAAAGTTAGATTTCCATGTAAATTGAGTGGACTGAGATCATTATTTTGGACCATTTCAAAATTCGAATTGATTAAAATATTATTATCCAATAAATCATGAGCCTGCTTTACATGATCTTGCGGAACAACATCAGCTAAAGAAGTTACAGCAGGATATGATTTTTAGAAGCTTGTGTGTCATCAACATCCAAGCCCCAACGTTGCAGCACAGGAGTGAAATCTTGTTTACTGTTCACGCTATAAATTGTATTCATTAAATCTGGCAAAAGGTAATCTTGCTTTTTAAATCCTGGTTGATTAGCTATTTTACGGTAATATTGATACATCTTGGTGAATGATTCGTCGCCAGCTTTTTGTTTTAGTAAGGATAAAAGAATTAATTGACCACGTAAATCTGACGAATCATAAGTGCCATGCTTGGTAACTAAATCTTGATATAAATTATTTTCGACGGTTTCTTTATTACCATAATCAAACAACCAGCCTGTTTGATCAGCTTTTTTGTCATATTTAGCATATTGGTATTGGACACCAAATAAATTATTAGAAACCTCGCCAGTATACATACCAATATCATTAAAGCCTGCTTGATATCCATGAGCAATTTCGTGCAAATCAGCCCATTCATCTTCATTCAGCCACATGTCTGCGGTTTTAGCACTATTAGATGCCCAATCATCACTTATAATAAGCACCGCCAGCACCATGCGTATCAGCTCTCAAAAAATAACGATTTTGCCTATTTTGATTAACTTCAGATGAATTATCAAAACCTGCCATTTTATTGTAAAAACTAACCAGATCATTATAATGTTCAAGCAATTCATCAAGATTATTGAAGTCTTTTAAATTACGAGCTAACTCTTTATCACATTTAGGAATTAGTAGTTGAAAATCCTTACCTTTTATTAAGGAAAAATCACTATTTTCTTGATCCCAAGTTTGGAAGAAAGTATGTTCATTATCATGATATTCATAAATAGGTAATTTTTTTTCCTTGCTGTTATTAGTTAATTGGTATTCCACTGTGGCAGAAGTATTACCACAAGGTGTGTCAATAAAAGGAACTAAAGGTGAATCAGCGCCGATTATCACCCAGTTAGAATTGATATCTACACTTTTTTCCAATTTAGAATCATTTCCCAGCAGGCGCAAAGTTAGCTTACCCGTAAAATTTGGATTAGTTTGGCGTACTTTGAGTTCTTGATTAGTTGGTAAAATAAAACCCAGATCTTGACGATCATGATATTTACCCTTACTCATTCCAGCATTATAAATCCAAGTTGGTTTAGGAATAGCTTGAATTGTTTGGCTAGTAGTTGTTTGTGCATGTATTTTGGTAGCTGGCACTATTAAAAAAATAATGATTACTAATAAAAGCCATACACTTTTTTTATGTGATGCATTTTCTGCAACCCCCAGATATATATTTTAAACACAAATATATTTTGCCATTTTCAACTCAATTATCTACATTTTTCTATTCGTTTTGTAATAAAATTAAAGTCTGTAAAAAACCATTTTTAATAACATTAGTAAATATTTCAGCTAAACTCAATAAAGATAGTTGGCGGTCGGGCTGGGTAATGATAGTTAAAATTTGAATCGTTAACCCAAAAACTAAGTTGTGCACAATACGTTGCTTTTCAGCATTGGGATATTGCAAAGTGGTATTTTGTTCTATAAATTGATCTTGTTTTTGTTTCAGCTTATGAATAAAGCTACTATATTGTGTGTTATTACCTAATAAGGTATGAATAATTAAGCTGTTTTTTTCAATGATTTGGAACATTGGAATCAAATTGGCGACCGATAGATGTTGTTCATATTTAACTACATTGTCATGATATTGACTAAAAAGATTAATTAAGTCGTCTTCAATTTCGTCAATTAAAGCATACTTATCATGGTAGTAACGATAAAATGTTCCGCGTGTAAGCTGTGCTTGTTGGACGATTAATTCAATTGTAATATCTGGAAAAGTTTTTTCTTGCATGAGTTGGATTAATGCGGTTTTGAGATCCGTTTTGGTTTGTTGAATTTTGTGGTCGTAACTCATGGATTAGCTCCTATTATTTTTAATATTGAACTAAATTATAACATTTTGTGCAATATTATACAGTTTGATTTATTTTGGTTATTGAAAAATATTTATTATAGTACTAGTATGATATGCAATCTGTAAAAGAAAAGGAGATAAATTTTCATTGGTCGAAAATAATTCGCAGCAACTACGCGATGAAAAAGGCAAACCTTATCATCGCAGTGCTATTTTAGCTTTGATTTTATTAGCGACTTTTGCTGGAACTTTGATGCAAACGTCACTTGGAACAGCTTTGCCTACCTTAATGAAAGGTTTTGATATTGATTTAGCAACGGCCCAACAGGCTACCACTTGGTTTTTACTAGCAAATGGAGTAATGGTGCCGATTTCTGCTTACTTAGCAACTCGTTTTTCTACAAAGTGGTTACATTTTGTCTCTTATGGCATGTTATTAGTTGGTATTGGTATGTCTTATTTTACACCAGAGAATTCTAATTCTTGGTGGATATTCTTAGTTGGACGTATTTTAGCAGCGATGGCTGTAGGAATTATGATGCCATTAATGCAAGTTTTGATTTTAAATATGTTTCCGCGTGAGCAACGAGCATTGGCCATGGGTATTAGTGGCCTAGTTGTTAGTATGGCACCAGCCATTGGTCCTACTTTGAGTGGTTGGATCTTAGACAAGAATCATATTGTGTTAGGTATAACGATTACTAATTCTTGGCGGAATATTTTTGTCATTCCATTAATTATTATTGCAATTGCTTTCGTTTTAAGTCCTTTCTTAATGAAAGATATTATTCCTAGTAAAAATGTAAAATTGGATGTTTGGTCTTTAATTTTGTCCTGTGTTGGTTTTTGTTTATTCTTACTAGGTTTCACTAATGTTGCTGATAATGGCTGGGGTGATATGAAAACTGTTATCTTGCCAATTATCGTCGGTCTGTTGATTTTGATTGTCTTTATTTGGCGTCAAACCCGTCTAGAAGTACCGTTTCTAGATGTGCGCGTCTTTTTAAATAAGAACTTTACCTTACCAAGTATTGCCTTAATTTTAGTAACTATGGCGATGTACGGCGTTGAGATGATGTTACCAACGTATCTTCAAAATATTCATCATATGAGTCCCTTTGAATCAGGGTTGACTTTGCTAGCTGGTGCTTTAACCGTTGGTTTAATGTCGCCAATTAGTGGTTCTTTATATAACAAAGTTGGTATTAAACGAATGACTTTTGTTGGTTTTCTTGTTTTAGCAGCGGGAACCTTACCATTTGTCTTTTTGAGTAGTTCTACACCTACTATTTTAATTACTGTCTTATATGCAGTCCGTATGGGTGGCGTAGCGATAGTCATGATGCCATTGACGACAAGTGCTATGGATGCTTTGCCCACAGAAAAAAGTACTGACGGAACAGCTGCTAATAACACTTTACGGCAGGTGTCTTCCTCTATTGTTGTAGCGGTTTTAACTTCCATGACGCAAAATGTCATCAATAATAATACTCCTTCCCATCATTTCCAAAAGGCAGATCCTATGGCTTATACCCAACATGTTTTGAGTGCTTCCATGGATGGTTTCCAATTGGCTTTCTTAACTGGATTAATTTTTGCAGTCCTTGGTATTTTCTTTGTAATCTTCCTAAAAAATGAAAAGGCAGGTGATCGTTAATGATTTTATATATTATCGTTGCGCTAGTCATTCTGATGGCTGCTTGCTGGTTATTAATTAGTAATAGTACTTTACGTTGGATTTGCGGTTTGCTTTCAACAGGAGCATTGCTAGTGTCGGTATTATTACTGTGTTTGAACATGCAACAACATTATGGTATGAAGCAACAAACTGTTACGACAAAAGAAAAACAGATTTATTCTGCTGGAGTAGCCAACTCACCAGTCAACATGTTGTTAGCACAACGTTTAGGTAAATCGGCTAATAACTATGTTTTAGTTTATCGTGATCAAGCTAAAGATAAAAAACCAGCAACTCATTTTATGCCTAATAAAAAGAAGATTGTTTCTGCTGTTAAAAAGCGAGCACACTATCAATTAGTGGCTACGAAAAGCACTAAGGCAACGACGCAAACAAAATCCACCTATTGGGTATATAAGAATAAAACAATGGAAAAATTGTTTGACTTGAATAATAGTAAGCGGATTTTGATTAAGCAACGTACAGTTGTCAAAGTACCAAAGGATACTTGGGTTATTTTATCTGCTCAACAAGCTAAGTCGTTAGCTAAAAAGCAAAAACAAACTCCAACTGATCCTGCGCAAACTAAAGCTGCTCAACAACAAATGCAACAGGTTATGGGCATGCAATTGAAGCAATATCAACAAAAGCATCCTAAAGCTAGTGCGAGTGATTTGAAGCAATATACACAATACTTGCAAGCTAAAATGGCTGCTCAACAAGTCAAAATGATGTTGAAATAATTTATCTAAAAACCACTGCTGAGAGGCAGTGGTTTTTTTATTTATTGCTAAATATGATAAAGTATAAGTCATTAACAATAGTGAAGGTGAGATTATGGAAATAGGTAGTTTAGCGGAATGGATGACCAGCTTTGCGGAAATGGCAGCAGTAATTGTGGCTTTGTTTTTGCCGTATTATCAAAGTCGGAAAACTAGAAAAGCTACCAAAGAAGGATTCTGAATCTAATTAATGGTCTATTAGATAAGTTATTGGCAGCGCTGAGTGCTCATCCGCAACTTAAATTACCAACGACTAATGAATTTATTGATTTTCACAAGTTAGTAACTATTTTAGCAGTGACTGATGGCGATTTAGTAAATGTAGACGTTTTGCGGCGAATTGAAGATTTATTGAGTAATGATGATGATGAGTACAATCATGAACAAATTGCGAATAAAGTTAATGATCTTAGAACAAGTATTCGTAAATAGTTGTCAGGCGTATATAATTTAGTAGCTAACTTTGGTGCAAAAAGTATGATCGATTAGCTCAATGCAATATAGTTGAAGTGATTTTGTCGATCATAATATGCAACTATCAGTTTAATGCTATTTATATAAATCAATCACAATCACTTATATTTTGTTCTTTTTCGAATAGAGCGTTTCGACAGTATCATCATGAGTTTCAATTTGTGTCATTTTAAGTTTTTTTACAATTATTACAAATTACTATTTACTTGTGTTAGCTGGCTAATGATTTATTCTGGTAATATTATTTTATTAACGTTAAACTTGCGTTATTTAAATTTTATTTGCAATATCTTTGGTTGATTGTTGGTTTATAGGTTGTAGCATCAGTAAGTATTTGTAATTAGCAGTTACAAAATGATGGCAGAGTAGTTGTAAATTTTATAAATCTGTTTTTTACAATATTAATTGTGGCATGATACAAATGATTGTATTTTAATGGAAAGGGCTTGTTTTGAAAAAAGAAAATTGTTTATTTCTTTATTTGTTTAAATAATGATTTGCGATAATTTAACGAATAGCTTCCTTAAAAAGACTTGTCTGAAGCTATTGATCAAGTTGTGTCAGGTATTATATTGCAACCAGGATATATTTTAGAATCTGTTCCAGATAGTGTTGAAAAGTAGTCTGACGACTGCTTTTTTAATTTGTATATAAGTTGAAAAAATCGTAAATCTTGCCTAAAAATTTAAGTTTATCATACATAATATGTATTTTTATAAAATAAAAAGATTGTTATACTATTGATTTTTAGTATCTATTAAAAATTGTTATTTGTAAGTTAATGTCCTATATCAATGGGCAATTATAACGTATTATCAAAATAAGTATAATTATTTTTTATATAAGGATTCTTATTATACATTAGCTTAATTGTTGGATATATTTAATATATAAATTAGGCTGTACATGATATAGATGATAATAATGCGGAACTTATGTATGTCGAAGGCAATTATTATAACTTAACGGGGGACCAGAATAAGTTTGTTTATTTTTTGGAAAAAGCCAATGAATTATCCCCCAATAAGATTCAATATATGATTTCTTTAGCAAAAGCATACAAATTAACTAATAACTTTACAATGCTTAGAAATATTTTAGATAAAATAAGGAATATTGTACCTGTTAGTCAGTTAGATAAACGAAGAAAATTTGAAGCTATGGCAATGCTCATGCGTTTAGATCCTAATATAGAATTGGAGATTTAGTAATGGAAGTAAAATTATTTACGAATGAAATTACTATTAACAGTAATAGTAATCATGTTAAAGACATTATAGTTAATATTGAAAATCTATTGAAATGGAATCATGAAATATCCGATATTAGTTCAATTGATAATAATCAGTTCATTATTCTTAGAAGAGGTGCTGCTTTAAATAAGCAGGAAATAGTAAGTGTCTACAGTAATAATGATATTGTAAGCTATGTATTCACAACTGGTACCGTAGAATATCGTGTTGATTGGTTAATTAGCCAAGTTAAATTGAATACTACTCGTGTATCACAGACATTGTATTTAAAAGAAAAAAATGCTTTTTTGCCTATAGCACAATTGATCAAGCCTATTACACAAAATGCTTTTAGGGATAATTTAAGTGCATTAAGAATTCTTTGTGAACAGGGGGAATTTATTTGATATGAAAGCGATAATCCAATCTGGTGTCACTGGTACTCAGTCCATAGAAATTAGTAACGTGGAGCCGGATCAATTTTTAACAACATCAATTGAAGTTAAGACGATGGCGATGCCTATCTTGCCTTATGATGTGATGAAATTAAAAGGTAAAATACCTGTAAAATATCCTAATGTTATGGGGTATGGTGCTGTTGGTAAGGTTATTAGAGTAGGTACGCTACGTTCTAACAAATTATTAGGTAAAAGAATTTTAATATTTAATCCTTCGGGAACATATAAAGAAAGAGTGATTTCTAATTTCCCACCATTGGCTATACCTATACCTGAAAGGGTGTCAAATGAGGTAGCAGCTACTTTAATTGGTGGGCTTGATACTTCGCTAGTAATATATAAGAAAATAAAGAAAAGTAATTTGCATAATATTGTGATATTAGGGGCAGATTCGGTTATTGGATTAGGTGTTTTGCAACTTTTGAAAGCTGATGATATTAATACCATACCAATTGTTAGAGATATTTCGAAAGATTATTTCAATAAAAAAGTTTCTGAATTAAATTTGTCTGTGTCTAGTCAGTCATATAAACAAAGTTTGACTCAAGATAATACTTTGATAATTGATATTGCTGGTGACTATGATGCTATATCAAAGTATGTGGATAATGGTTTTCATATATTGAGTCTTGTCATAAATAATAGTAGTAAAATTAATTTTGTTAGCGAACCCATTTTACCTAAGGAATATATGCAATTATTACAAAAGATAAGTATGGGCGAGCTTATAGCGCCAATAAATAAGTTATTTCCTATTGACGAAGTTAAAGAAGCATTTACATTTCAAAGTACAAAGCCTAGTCGTGGACGAAATATATTAATATTTAGTTAGATAGAAACATTTAAAGTGTATGATAAGTATAGGGATTTAAATTACTTATCAAGAGGTGTTTTTATATGCTTACTCATGAAGATGAGATCAAACAACAAATTGGTCTAATAATTAGTCGGGGTCGTCAACATGCCAAAATATCACAACATGATTTGGCAGAGGGGATTTGTTCACAGCCAATGATTAGTAGCATTGAACGCGGGACATATATTCCTAATGTTGTTTTATTTATGAAGTTATGTGATCGATTGAATATTAATCTAGATAATTCTTTTTTAAAAACAGAATTAAATTTAAATAGTGGGTCAGATTTTAGTAATAAAATATTTGAATTGTGTAAACGACATAAATATTCGGAAATGATTAGCTATATGGATGAAGATGTTGTATTAGATAACTTGAGTACGAATAATGATTTTCAAACTTATTATTATTACTACGGTTGTGCTATATACCAATTGAAACATGACACAATTAATGCAAAAAGGTATTTTAAAACTGCTTTGGCTTTTGGTCCATCAAGCTCATCCAAAAAATCGGTTTCTGAAGTGGAGGTCTTACTTTTAAATGCTATCGCTGTCGTAGATCTAGAACTAGGTAATATTGAAAAGTCTTTAAGATATTTTTCTAGTGCAAGGTCCAATTTGCATTTGGTTAAAAATAAAAGCGAAAATTTGAATGTGATTAATTATCAGTATGGGCTAGCTTTATATAAACTTAATAAAGACTATGATGCCCTAGATGTTTTGTTACCAGGATTAAATAGAGTGATATTACTAGAATCATATTTCATGCTACCAGAGTATGCTTTAATGATTATGAATTGTTACCAACGTTTGGGCAATGCCGATGAAGCTAAAAAATATAAAGCCCGTTATGATGTTTATTCTGATATGGATAGCAAGCGAGTTTAATTATGAATGTAATAAAAAATTAGTCGTTTATTTAATACGTTATTCTGATAGTTAGTGTAACGCATTAAATTTACATAAAATTCATCTTAAGTGCTGATTGGCTATTATTTTTAAGTGATACATTAACTTCTTACAGGTGTTATTAATGACTTTCATTTCTATCAGATATTGGATAAATATTTATCTATAATAATAATTTTTTTGGAGAGATAAAATAATGATGCCACGTAGAAATATTTTAGCAATTTATGGAGCGATAGTTTTAATTGTGATGAGTTAGAAGTAATATACCAGAATTTAAAACATAATAATTAGGAATATATTTTCATTGATTTTTATGCTACAGATTTTGTGCCAATATTTTATTTAGAATAGTTACGCTGTTTTTATATTGGTCAATCCCCCTGACACTAATGATATAATCAACTATGAACTAAATAATATTTTTGAATTTCAACAAATAGATCTAAAATTTTGTCAAAAAAATCCCTTTTAAAAATAAGGGTTTTACTTTAAAGGTATTTAGTGAAGATCTACATCCTTTAGTTAGTAGTTAGTTCGCAATATGTGCCATTTTTTGTAGAAGATCTTATTACAGAAGAAAATATTGCTAAGAGAAATAAGTACCTGGGGGTGCCGTTCATTTGAAAAAAATTTGGCAGTTAGTTTTTAATGATTTTTTGAGCAATGTAGCGATTCAATCTTTTGATGTTTATACAATTTGGTACATTGCGCAAATTACTAAAGATCAGCGACTGGTGGCATTATTTGGTAGCGTTGGTATTATTAATGTTTTGTTATCACCAATCGGCGGAGTTTTTGCAGATAATTATCCACGTGATAAAATTATTAAAGTAACTAGTGTAATACGCAGCTTTGGTTTTCTGGTTTTTTTAATATTTGTTTTAGTTTTACATGATATTCGGTATTTGGTTGTATCGTTATCCTTTTTATTGAGCCTGCTTGGTGCGTTTTATACGCCAGCTATTCAAGCAATTGTTCCTAATATATCGCAAACAGATGATGAACTATTTAGTAATAATACTTATGTCAGTACTGCTAATCAGCTCGCTTCGATCACTGGCGCAGGCGTTGGTGGAATTCTTATTATGATTGTGCGTCCACGATTAGTTTATTTGATGATTACGATATTAATTATTATGGCAACTTTATTTATCATTTTTTTAAAATGACCATTCCACAAAAGTTGAATCATCATTCGTCAATTTTAACTGTGCTGAATCTTAAAGCCAGTTGGCACAATATCCAAAAAGTTTTTAAATTTCCGATTGTCAAGATCTTGTTTCCCTATGCATGTTTACTGAACTTGAGTTTTTGGCTTTTTTATTATTTGATGCCGATGTATCTAAATAAGCAATTTAAGCATTATACTTTTGCTTATTCTTTACAAGAATTAATGATAGCAATCGCTGCTTTTATTTGTGGTCTGATTATGACTAAATTTTCGGACTATTTTCTCCAGCACGCTTATTGGTATACTATTTATTTGGTATTACAAGCGGTAGGAATCGTTTTCATGTCACTATTATTTATGATAATCACCAATGAATTTATTAAGCTGATGATTTTGATTATTGCATGGTTGTTTTATGGGATTTTTAACTTTTTGTCTAGTTTGATCTTCATTACTAAAGTACAACAACAAGTTGATAATCGCCATTTAGGCATAACTTTTGGTATTATTTTTTCAATTTTTAGCGCGCTGGGACCAATTTCGGCTGCCTTATCCGGTTTTATTAAGCAACCAAATTCCCAAACTGTATTTGGTATAGGCAGTTTAATGCTGATAGTAGCGTTAGTGATGCTTTTTGATAAGCGGGTTGCTAAGTTAATTAGTTTCAATTAGTGGGGAGTTACTAAATGTTAATTATTGCAGCAGGCAGCATTTCTTATCAAAATCAATTTTTATTCAATTATCCTCGTTTAGTTGTTTCGCAAAAAAAAAGCGCGGATTGCTTTAATTGGCAATAACGGGACTGGTAAAACAACATTTTTTCAGCAAATCTTGACAGCCATTAGAACTGGTCATTCGCAACTTCAAGTGACCGGTAATGTGGCCTATGTTCCGCAAATCCCTATGGATCAGGCTGATTTGAGTGGTAGGGAACAAACTAAAGCACTGATTGTCAAAGCTTTGCAGCAAAAGCCAGCTGTTTTGTTGTTAGACGAGCCTTCAGCTAATTTAGATCCGCAGCAACAACAGTGGTTAAAACAAGAATTACAGCATTTTTCTGGGATAGTGCTGTTGATTAGTCATGATTTAAATTTACTAAACTCAGCTACTGAAATTTGGTCCGTTGAACAGCACCAATTAACAGTTGTGAAGGGTAATTATGCTAAATTTAAGCAACAAAGAGCACGACAACTACATAAGCAGGAATCTTTATACCAGCAACAGCAAAAAGAGGTACACCGCTTGCAACAGCAAATAGCTAAGCGCCAACAGCAGGCTCAGCGCATGAAAAAAGTAAATGGAAATAAATTATCATTTTCAGAAAAGAAAGCCAATAGTTTAAGCGGTCACTTTGATAAAGGAGAAAAAAATTACAAAAAAGTGCTACTGCTTTGAAAAAACGGTTGGAACTTATGCCACAAATTGAACGGAATAAAACGACGGCTGCTGTACATTTTGTTGATCCTACCCATTCGACAAGTAAACATGCCCTGGTTTTAAAAGTAGCCGGACTGGATGTTTATATGAACCATCGCTTGTTAATCAAGCAAGCTCAGTTTAAGTTATATTATGGTGATAACATTTGGTTGTCAGGCGCTAATGGTAGTGGAAAAACAACGTTGGTGCAAACGATTATTAATAATAAATCCGAATTTGTTCCTGACTATGTACAAATTGGTTATTTCAATCAACAGCTAACAACACTTGATCGTAAGCAGACAGTGCTGGAAAATGTTACTAACGCATCTACACAAGTCGACAATGTAATTTATGCTGTTTTAGCAGGTTTAGCTTTGAATAATAAATTGCAACTTAGAGCTGAACAATTAAGTGGTGGACAGTTGGTACGATTGCAGTTAGCTAAACTATTGTTGCAAACGCCACAATTATTAATTTTAGATGAGCCGACTAATTATCTAGATTTAGAGACTAAAGCAGCTTTGGCAGATTTCTTGCATGAATATCCGGGAGCAATATTATTGATCAGTCACGATCAAACTTGGGCAGCCGATGTGACTGAGCAGCAATTAATTATCCATAAGCAAGCAACAACTTTTGGCGATGACTGAACAGGTACAACCAGCAATTGCGGATGAAATGTTACGTTTGCAGTTTACAAAAGATCAATTAATGAGTGATCCCCAGGCTTCCGTTGCCGAAATTCAGCAAATTAACCAGGCTATTAATAATTTAAAAAGAAAATAATGGTTAACATTGGTTTGAAATTTTGGCACTATAACAAGAATAAGGGTTATTCGAATCAACTGATTATAATAATTATGTAAATCCACTGCTATATATTGATTACGCTTATTATTTAATTTAAGTGGTACTAGTTTTTATGTTAATTATTATTTTAGCCTGTCCTATAAATATCACTGATAGTATCTGGATAATCACGCTATTATAGGAGTGAAAGCTATTTATTTTGCTCATATGTTTAAATAAAAATTAATACACAATATCAAACTTCCTGATGCAACAGTGTGAGGTCAAAAATAAAAATAATTAGGAAATATATATTAATTTCCTAATTATTTTTATAGATGTAATATCAAAAAAGTAGCTGATAACTAATTTGCTTAGTCGTTGGTGTGTTAGCTGGTAAGATAATGTCTTCAAAAATATTATCTTTATCAAAATTTAATAAAGTCTGTGGTTCTAAGGCAATACCTAAATAGGGCCAGCCGACGCCATCAGTGCGTTTAAAGGTCATATTATTTTTAGTGAAAGAGTTAGCAGTAAAGACAACTAAACCGTTACGTTGCGAAAAAATTCGAACTCCATGTTTCGTATCTGGATCACTTAATGTGGCAATAGGTTGTTTTTTTGGTTGTATCTGAAACAAGTCGTCGAGTCCCTGTTCCGGCGTACTTTGCAGCTTCTGTAAGCTATCGTAGATTGGTCTGAGTTGGCGAAAATCAAAGGGCGTATCAGCGACATCAAGTAGTTGACCAGTAGGAATTTTATTATCGTCTAATTCTAAATACTGCGTACTATTGACTTGCAGTTGCTGTTTTTTAATGGTGGACATATTTCCAAGGTTGAAGTACGTATGCACAGTAGGATTGAATAATGTTGTAGCATCACTAATTGCTTGGAACTGTATATTGATGTAATTATCTGTTGTTAACGTATAGTGGATTTGTAAATCTAAATTGCCGGGAAATCCATCCAGCACGCTTTTTTGCGTATGTTTTAGCAAAATTTCCGGATTACCTTCAACGTTAGTATTAATACAACCATCAAAAATTTGTGTGTTAAAACCGTTGGGACCGCCATGTAACGTTGTGGTTTTTTCATTGGTGGGCACTTGGAATTGATGACCTGCTATTGTGAATTTGCCATGGGCAATTCGGCCAGCAGTTCGTCCAATAGTCATACCAACATAAAACGGATTAGCAAAATAATCAGTAGCTTTAGCGTAATTTAAAATCAAATTGCTACCATCAGGTAAAATGATTTCATAGAGTGTGGCGCCCAAGTTTAATATCGATAAAGTCACATTATTTTGATTCGTCAGACTAAATTTATTGATTGTTTGTCCTTGATATTCATCAAAGAATGTTGTTTGGGCTTTAATTTGTGCATTAGTCATACATTGCTCTCTTCCGTTTTAAACTTTTAAGTGCTGATATAAGGCCTTTGTCCAAAACTCTAAAGTGGCTTTCATAGCTGTTTTGGAATAATTGCGCGTATCATAACGGAAAGATAGATATAAATATGCGCCATTAATATAGGAGCTGACTTTTAAATGGAAAGGATAATTTTCACGGGAATACAAGTCTAAAGTATTTAATGCGTTAGGATTCATAACTTGGATGGGCAATCCCATATTAAAAGTCTTACTAAAATCACCCATCCAATTGAATGTGATCGTAGAGTGCTTTTCCACGTTTTTATCGTTTATCCATAGGAAGTTTTCGCCATAGCCATCATTAAATTTTTTGAGATTGTGGGCGATTTGTTCCACACTGTCATCATGGCTGATGGCAAACGGCGCAATACAGCCAAAACGTCCAATAGTTTTAGAAATATCTTTACCAGCCATTAAGGAGGCAATTCGTCCATTATTTCCAAGAATGATAGCACGATTTTCTATTTGTAATTCTTGATAAAATGCTTGTTCCATTGTCCAAAGTAGGTAACTTTCAATGTTTTTAGGTAAAGATATTTTTCCAAGAGCAATTTTTTCTTCTTGGAAGTCCATGCTGAGAAAGGGATTGAAGTTATTAGTCTCTGGTTTGATAATGTCATTAGTGGTGGGTTGATACGTTGTTTGCTTATAGTTAATCCAATTTTCAAAACTGTAGTTTTCTCGAAAATTATCAATGAGATGCTTTGAAATAGTGCCTTTTTGCGAATATTCTGTAAGCAATTTAAAAAATTCTTCTACTAGGATTCTGAAAGAAAAGTGATCCATGACTAACTGATGTGCACATAAAGTAATGATGTCTTGATGTTCATTTTGAAACACGGCGACTTTGAAAATTTTACCTTCTGAAATATTTAGACTACCTTCTAAAGAATCAACGCCAGCTAAAATCGTTGATTCATCATAAAAACTGTTAGGGAAATACCATAGCCAATTCTTAAAAATATCCTTGATTGAAGGAACAGTGACGATCATTTGTTGACCATCAGTAAAACGTGCGCGCAACTGTGGGGAAAGTTTTTTCCACTCAAAATAAATTGAGGTGGTGCCACCTGCATAAGGTATACAAAAAAGTTTCATGTGCTCATCTCCTATTGCACAAGGATAATTTCGGGGTCATTTTACAATACGTATTAATTATAATCAATGTTTTTTTATTTACTGATATTCATTTAATAATTGATCTGTACGGATCTAATATTTAGAGTTGATTTTTGTTTGAGATTGATTATACTAAACGAGGTGTACAGCACATATAATTGATAATATTGCTAATGGGTTATTATTAATGGTGTTATGTGAGCAATTTCATGGAGCTAGATTAACGTTCAAAGTTTATAGCTTATAGTGATAATTTATTAATAGAATTTATTTAATTTAGATGATATGGGGATTGTCTTATGCATAATTTGCAAGATGTACTTTTAGCTACAGCGCAAACTAATGATCGAGGTTTTTATTTTATTGATGGACAAAACAAAGAATATTGTTCTTATCAAGAATTTATTCAACGTTCTTTGTCAGTGCTGACATTACTGCGCAAAAATGATATTCATCCGGGAGAAACATTGGCGATCCAAACCATTAAACCTGAGGCAACGTTGTTATTGATTTGGGCGTGTATCTTAGGAGATATCATCCCAGCACCATGTGCAATTGATTATTCTAAGCGCCAGCTTAGTTTTTTGAAATTAGTAACCAATACGATAAAAAATGTTCATTTTATTTTTAATAAGCCGTATAATTCCTACTTAAAAAAGATTGCAGATGATTCTGAAAGTTCTTTTTTAAATAAGAATGCAATGACAATTACGGAAGAAGATGTTTTAATGGCAGCTTATGATCAACATTTGCCATTGGATTTGCAGTCTTCTTCCAGTGATCAAAGGATCATGCTTTTTTCTTCTGGTACAACTGGTACACCCAAGGGGATTATCTATTCGGATGATAATTTGTATTCGGATCTTTCAACCATTTCTAAAAGTGTCAATGTTTCTCGCCAAGATAGTTTTCTGAATTGGTTGCCGTTAAATCATATTCTCGGGCTGTCGCTACATTTCATTGCACTTTTTCATGAAATGGATCAATATATTTTGCCTGCTAATATTTTCTTGCAAAAGCCTAGTATTTGGCTAGAATTGATTGCTAAATATGAAGTGACGATTAGTGCTTCGCCTAACTTTGGATATAAGTTATGCTTGCAAAATGAGCTTAGTGTAGATAATGATTTGAGTTGTTTGCGGCTTTTGATCATGGGCGCTGAGCCCACATCATTGGATTTAATTGATAAGTTTGTAGCCCAATTCTCGCAAAATGGTTTTTCTAAAGAGATGATTTCTTGTGGTTATGGCTTAACGGAAACGCAATTAGTGTCTTTATCTGAGGTTGGACAGCCCTTAGATGAAGTCTATATCTAAAAAGATCAGACAGCAGTTGGTGATAAAGCAGTGTTTGTACCACAAAAAACGAATGCTAGTTTAACTTGTGTGTCACAAGGGCACCCCTTTGCAGCTTTTGAACTAAGCATTAGAGACCAAACAGGCAATAAATTGCCAGAAGGTTATATTGGTCTGATTCATTTAGCTGGTCCTAGTATTGCTTCCAGTTACATTAGTCCAGCAGAAAAGCGTGCTATTTGTGAATTGGATGGTAGCTTTAACACTTTAGATATCGGCTTTATGTACCAAGGACAGTTATATATTACTGGGAGACAAAAAGAAATGATCATCGCCAATGGTGAGAATTTCTTTTTGCAAGATTTGGATAATTTTTTAACTAGTATCTCTGAGCTGCGCAATTTAACCTTGGCAAGTGTTAATTTTAATTATGATGATCAAGATCATATTGTAGTTTTAGTAGAAGATAAAGAATCATTTGAAAATAATAAAAAAGATTTTGAAAAGATTATTTATTCGCAAGCTTCCCGCCAATTTAAAGTTGAAATAACTAAAGTGTTATTTGTACCACAAATTTTGAAAACAGCTACTGGTAAAATTATGCGACAAGCTAATTGCGACTTGTATTTAGCTAAAGGTGGTGGTAGCAAAAATTAGTTAGTTATCATTGAATATTTAAATTTAAGATTATATATATAATGGAGATGAAGTAGTTGTGGGGAATACGAAAAAAATAATTAGTTTCATTGGCTTAACGATTGCCATGTTCATGGGAACGCTGGATAGTACTATTATCAACATAGCTTTGCCCAAAATCATGAATCAGTTTAATGCCAGTTTAAATAATACTAGCTGGGTGACAACCATCTATACATTAGCATTGGCTGTATTTATGATCACTGGATCAAAATTAGCTGATCGCTACGGTCGAAAAAAGGTCATGTTGATTGGGTTATTACTATTTGGTGGCTTTTCAGCTGCTTGTATGTTTGCACCTTCATTATTAACTTTGATTGTTTTCCGTTTTTTCCAAGGAATTGGTGGAGCAATTATTACCCCGATCGTTTTACCGATGGGTGTTGAAATATTTGGTAAAGAAAATACTTCTAAAATTTCTAGTGTAGTCGGCGCTATTACCGCTTTAGCGGCTGCGGCTGGACCAGCACTTGGCGGAATTATTTTACAATATAGTACTTGGCGTTGGGTATTTGGTATTAATATTCCTTTGGCAGCTTTAGCTCTTTTAATTACTGTTTTCTTCATTAGTGAATCGTATGATGAAACTTTAGCAGGAGATGTTGACTGGCTAGGAATGTTGGCTTTGTCCATCTCTTTAGGTGGCATAGTCTTTGGTATGCTAGAAGGTCGTCAATATGGTTGGACCTCACCAGTTATTATTACTTGTATAGCTGTTGGTGTGGTAGCTTTATTCGTCTTTTATCTTGTTGAGAAGAAAGTTGCTTCGCCATTGGTAGAGTTGCATTTACTGAAAGAAAAAACTTTAACAGCTTCCAGTTTAGTTTACTTTGTCACTGGTTTCTCATTGGTTTGTCCTATGTTGATTATTAATTACTTCTTGCAAGATGTTTTGAACTACACACCTTTGCATGCTGCAATCATTATTATTCCAGTTTCCTTGACGGTAGTTATTGCAATGCCTTTAGGTACCAAAATCTTGGATGCAATGGGAGCACGGATTATTACATTTATGGGCTTAATCCTCATAGCTTGCAGTTTGTGGCTATTATCTTTGGTCAAAACTAACACACCAACCGTTATTATCGTAATCTTCTTGGTTGTTAATGGTTTTGGTTTTGGTTTTTCGTCAGTATCGTTAGTCGCCTCGGTAAAATATTTGCCGAAAGAAAAAACTGGTGTTGGTTCAGGAATCGTGAATGCTATGCGCCAGATTGGTACTTGTTTAGGGGTTGCTTTGTTAGTAACTGTTTTAAATAATAATGTGATTAATTCTAAAAATGATATTAAAGATAATTCAATTCAAATTATTCAAGATCATCGTTTGTCACCACAGGTTAAAAAAGTGGCTAAAAACGAAATTAGAAGTGTCTTTAAAAATAATTCAAGTGGTAAAAATATAAAGACTAGCACTAAAGGTTTCAAAACAAAAGTTACTAAAGTAGCTAAAAAGACGAACAATTTGCCGACACCAAAGAAAAGTAGTTCACTTGGGCAATTATATCAAGCGCAAAAGCAAATGGTTAAAGGTACTAATCAGTTGAATGATAGTTTAACGCAATTTAATGCTTTGGCAACAAAAACTAATAATCCTACTGCTAAAATCATTCAACCATTAGCTAGTGGTGCTGATTCCTTGGCTGGAGCGCAAAAGAAGTTGTTAACGAGCACACAATTATTGGCTCAAAAGCAAGAATTGAAGTCAGTCTTGAAGGGTATTAAGCATCAAAAGAATCGTCAATTAACCAAAGCCTTTAGTAGAACTTATTTGTTAGGTGCGATCATCGTATTGCTTTGTTCCCCGATCACCTGGTGGACTGATTACAAAAAGCAAACAGCTTAATGAATTTTGTTGAATCGCTATTTCTAGAAAGCAAAACCAAAGTAATTGTGATATTTGGTTTTGTTTTCTTTTTACTTTGATAAAATAATTAAATTAAGGATATATATATGTTTACAGAATTACTTTTTGAACTTGACAAATCTGAAATTATTATTGAGCCTTTACGTAATTTGAATAATTATCCAGTCTTAACAAAGGATAGAAATTATATTTATCCTTTGGATGAATTGCGCATGCTAGTAGGACAAAGACTGATTACAATCGGGCTTAATAATTTTTTTTATATTCAACAAGAAGTTATCCAAACTAATTTAGTACGTGATCATTTTGGTAAGCCATTTTTGAAGGACTATCCCGATGTTAATTTTAATGTTAGTCATAGCGGAGTTTATGTTGGTTGTGTTTTCAGCACTATGCGTGTAGGTTTAGACATACAAAAAGTAATTAAGCTAGACACAGCCACTTTAGCTGACAAATTTTTTGCACCAGAAGAAAAAGCTTATCTACAACAAAGTACTGCTTATAAAATAGAATTTACTAGATTATGGACGCGTAAAGAAGCTTTGTGTAAAGCGTTGGGAACTGGATTGAATGAGACTTTATTGCAAATGTCAGTTCTCAATGATTTGGTAGATGAGCATCATTTAAAAAGTCAACAACTGGCTGATTCGTATTGGCAATCCATTTGTAGTAAAGGAGTGTTACAACCAATTAAATTATACAAAATGTCACAATCAGATTTGTTATCGGGTAAACTGCCCACAACTTATAATACTGTTGAGTATTAAGAAATAGAACAATGAATTTGCTATCAAATAATCAAAATTGGTGGCATTTTTTGTTAGATAAATCATCTAAGAAATGAAAGCCCAGGAACTATCTTGGATTGGGCGAAGGTAAGGATAATAAAGTGTTTATTTTATCATCTAGTATAGTTACATATTTTGTCAAAAGCTTCAAAAACAGAGTTTTTGGTGATTTTAGGTAGTCCCAATGATCAAATGCCTTGGATTCAATAGAAGCAATTCTTGATTCAGGAATTATTGTACAAAAATAAGCCCATCTTTGGGGTGCGCAACAAAACACTAAGATGTTTAGTTATGCTGTGGTTAAAGCACCAGTCAAAGAAGTGGGCTTGTCTTAAGGGGAGTTACAAAATCAAATTATTCCAAACATATTTGCAAAATGAAATGCTTTGCATGGGTACGAATGAAATCTCAGATAATCAGTGTTTGCTCTATTAGATTATTTGGCGACACAAGATTAGCAACTTTTAAAAATTCAAAGAATAATTATTACTTTTGAAAAAAATTATTTAAACAAATTAATACGCAGGCATGAGGATCAATCGTTAATGTGATTTGCGAGTTTTGAGCTGTAAATGGTTCCATACTTAATTGAGAAGCTACTTTTAAAGTTGTTAGTTCTTCTTGGTTGATATAGGTAGGTTGTCCCCATTGTTGCCATATTTTATATGGATTGCTGTGCTGTTCATCAATTTGAATTTTAGTACCCGTGAATGAATCCGATTTAGTATGGTTCAAAGTAATAGTGATGTCTTCTGCTTGAATAGGTTGATCAACGGTGTTGTGGTTGTAAATCATTAATTGTAAATCATTGTTTTTTCGTACAGCTAGAAGCTCAACAGTTGAATTTTTTGAAGAGTTTGTGACAGCTAAACGTTGCTGCCCCAGTTGGTGAAATAATTGGAAAATGCGATAGGTTGGTTTAGCAATGCCGTTATAAGTTTGCAAGCCAAAACCGCCATGAAAAACGCCCGGGATTTGTGCGTTTTCTTCAAAAATATCGGTAAAAGTCCAAAATGAATAACCGTTCACTAAACCGTCATTGTCGGCTAAGGTTTTGGCAACCATGGCTGCTGCATAAGGTTGGTCATGGATAGCATCGCCAACTAAGGCAGAAACATTCCATTCAGTATAATAAAGCGGATATTGTTTTGCTTCTTGATTAGTTTGTTGCGTCATTTTTTGTAGTACCCCTCGAGGATACTTTAATTCTTGAGCGCCATTTTGCTTGAAAAAGTCTTCAGTATTTAAACCGCTTTCCCACAAAGGATCGTCTGTCGGATAGTGGTGTGTGGACACAAAGTCTAGGGGGACTTGGTTTTGCTCACAAAACTCGATCATTTCTGGAATCCAAGCATTAATCGAAGTTGCCGGACCACCCACCTGTAACTTAGAATCCAATTTTTTAATTGCCCGTGCTGTAATTTCGTATAGATGAAAATAATCTGCTTGTGTACCATCAAAGAAGAAAGCTAAATTTGGTTCGTTCCAAACTTCGAAAAACCATTGTTCAACTTCACTTTGACCATAACGAGTTAAGATATGCTGAATAAAGGCGCTAATTAATTCTTGCCAAACTTGATCGGATTTAGGCAAGGTAATATTACTTTTGTAATGGAAAACGGTTTTTTCACCTGAGGCCAAACAAGTAGGCATGAAGCCAAGTTCAAAGAAAGGTTTCATATCAATTTCTAATAAGAAGTCAATAATATTATCAATATTAGCAAAGTTATATACGATGCCTAAAGAATTATCGTTCCAATCCTTCTTTTCAATGCAAACACTCATATCATCATCAAATAGACCATGAAAACGGATATATTCAAAGCCGATTTCGTCGTGAGCTTTTTTTAGTTGCTGGCGATAATCAGCACGTAAAGCTGTATACGCATGACAACTACCAACGCATTGCTCCCAGTAATGTGGAAATGGTGTTGATTTCTTAGGTTGCACGTTAAAATCAATCATATTTGTGATACTCCTTTGATATTGAATTTACATTACTATTATATGGAAATGAAAAATTGGGAACCAGGTGTAAATTGTAGATACTGTATGTTGATTTCTCAGTTCTGTTTTATATATGATGTTGGAATGGTAGGGAATTGATGTGGTTCAAGTTTGTGAAGGGGTAAGAAAATAAAAAATTCGTTGCATGCATATCAGCTGGCAAACGCTGTAATGAAAAGAGAATAATGTATGAAGCTGTTAAATGGTGAGAAAAGCATGCGCGATTAAATGATACTGCCACAATTATTATTGTAACACCGTTAGCACAGGATGAATTTAACGGTGAATGGGGGAATTTTTATAAAAAATGTTTGCTAATTCTCCAGCCGGTCGTCCAGGACTATTGATGAAATTTCCGATGTAGCAGAATTGGTTATGGGTGAAAGTGCGCAATACATTACAGGAACAACAATTTTAGTTGACGGTGGCGCAACGGCTGCTTATTATTATGGACATTTATTAATTCAATTTCGTTGACAAATGTAAACTTAAGTGTATTATATAATTAGTGTTTACAAATGTAAACGAAAAGAGATGACAATATGACATTACCTGTAGATGCAACGGAAATGACAAAGTCAGAGTGGGAATTGATGCGGATCATATGGACAAAAGGTCAAGCTGGTAGTAGCGAAATTAGTAATTTGATCCGTGTAAAAAAAGATTGGACAGAATCGACCGTAAAAACTTTATTGAGACGTTTGGTAAGTAAGCAGATTCTAAAAACCACTAAAGATGGTCGACGATTTACCTATTCACCACAGATCACAGAGGGCGCTGCCATGGATCAGCTAACTGATGAAATGTTTTCTAGAATGTGTGACATGAAAAAAGGTCGAGAAATAGTAAAGCTAATTTTTGAAACTGCATTAAGTCAAGACGATATTCATGCTATGCAGACAATTCTGACAGAAAAAATAAAAACAGCGCCAAAACAAATCAATTGTAATTGCTTGCCAATAGAAAAAAATTGTTGTTGGTGACAAAAAGATAGGAGAATAAGCATGTCTAAGATCATAATTTTAATTGTTGGGATCTTGTTAATTGGTTTTATTATTTGGTGGTTTTTGGGCAATCACGAAATTGAAGAAAATGCTGCAGATATCAATTTTATTACTGATCGACAAAATATTGATGTCGAGGTTAAAGGCGGTTATTCACCTGAAACAGTTATCTTAAAGAAAGACGTTCCAGCAACAATTAATTTTACTCGTAGGGATTCATCGAATTGTTTAGACAGGGTGGTTTTTCCAGATTTTGGAATTAATCAAATTTTGCCAAAGGATGAAACAATGCAAGTTAAAATTGATACAAGTCAGGTTGGAGAATTTAAATGGGTTTGTGGCATGGATATGTTTCACGGAAAAGTCGTTGTTGAATCATGAAAATTACTATACGTTTTTGGATCTCTTTAGTTTTATCATTACCGATGCTAGCGACAATGATCTTGAAACCGTTAACAGGTTGGATGTTGCCGGGGAGCAAGTGGACAATGTTAGTTTTAACTACAATCATAATGGCTTTGTCAGCTCGGCCATTTTTAGAAAGTTCGTGGGCATCTTTTAAAAAACATCATTCTAATATGGACACTCTTATAGCAGTCGGAACGACAACAGCATATTTGTATAGTATTTACGCGATGTTTACTGGCAAGGAAGTGTTTTTTGAAAGTGCTGCCTTTGTAATCACTTTTATTTTACTGGGACAAGTGCTGGAAGAACGAATGCGTAATAATGCTTCAGACGCTATTGAGAAGTTGCTTGATCTTCAAGCTAAAGAAGCGGAAGTTAAACGTAATGGTAAATTTGTCAAATTACCAGTCGATCAAATCATGACTGGAGATGAGATCCGTGTCAAACCTGGTCAAAAAATTGCTGTTGATGGTTTGATCTTGACTGGAAGTTCCGATATTGACGAGTCGATGGTCACAGGTGAAAGCATGCCAATTAAAAAGGAAGTTGGCGATAAAGTTATTGGTTCGACCATTAATAGCAATGGAACTTTGATTTTTAGAGCTGAAAAAGTTGGTGATGACACAATGTTGTCGCAAATTGTGGAGTTGGTCAAAAAAGCACAGAACAGTCATGCACCGATCCAAAAGTTGACTGATAAAGTTTCTGATATTTTCGTGCCAGTAGTTTTGATTATTGCCATTGTCACTTTTTTAGTTTGGCATGTGCTGGTTGGCGTTAGTATCGCTAGTGCTTTAAACTTTGCGGTTTCAGTTGTTGTCATTGCGTGTCCCTGTGCCCTTGGCTTAGCAACACCGACAGCTTTGATGGTCGGAACTGGTAGAGGTGCGAAGCTAGGTATTTTGATTAAAAACGGTGAAGTCCTTGAAACAGTTAATGATATTACGACAGTTGTTTTTGATAAAACTGGTACGATCACTGTCGGTAAGCCAAAAGTGACTGATATTGTAGGTGATAACAAGCACGTGTTACAGGTTGCCGCTACTTTGGAGGAATTTTCTGAACATCCTTTGGCAACTGCTATTGTAGACGAGGCAAAAGATCAAGCTCTATTTATTGGCCAAGCACAAGATTTTAAAGCCGTTGGTGGACAAGGTGTTTTTGCTAAAGTCAAAGGACAACAGGCTTTTGTCGGCAACGAAAAATTACGACATAACTTTGATATGACACAAGAATTGCAGCAAAAAATGGCTAGTTTACAAGACGAAGCTAAGACGGTCGTCTTAGTTGGCTTGGATCAGCATGTTATTGGTTTGATTGCTATTCAGGATGTACCAAAAGAGACTTCTAAAGAGGCACTCAATGCCTTAAAAGTGCGCGGTTTAAAAACAGTAATGTTAACCGGTGATAATCAACGTGTTGCACAAGCAATTGCCAATCAAGTCGGAATTGAGCAAGTGATAGCTGAAGTTACGCCCAACGATAAGGCCAAGCAAGTAAAGTTGCTACAAGAAAATGGTAAGGTGGCTTTTGTTGGTGATGGGATTAATGATGCGCCAGCTTTGAGTACAGCGGAAGTGGGCATTGCGATGGGTTCAGGAACAGATATTGCTATTGATTCAGGCGGTATAGTGCTAGTTAAAAATGATTTGCGTGACGTTGATAAAGCATTGGCACTGAGTAAGAAAATATTTGACCGAATCAAGCTGAATTTATTTTGGGCGTTTATTTATAATATTTTAGGAATCCCTGTTGCTGCAGGTGTTTTTTATGGTTTGGGTTTGACGTTGAGCCCAGAAGTTGCTGGATTAGCGATGGCATTGAGTTCCTTGTCAGTCGTTACTAATTCCGTGTTGTTAAATAATGCAAAAATTACCAGTAAAGTTGAAACTGCTTAAATATTTTTTTGATTTTGTTAGTGATCAGATTTGGATATAGTCGGAAATAATTTTGTCTTTAGATACATGACATAATAAAAACAGCTAATCAATTTTTGATTAGCTGTTTTTTGTGGCTTAACTAAAAGCTTGTTTTAAACATTTTGTTGCACAATCTCTTTCATTAAATAAATCTTGTTGTGGATCGTTTTTAAAAGTCTTATTTTGCAAGCCCTATTTGGTGACTATCTATTGATTAGTTTTATTAGTTTTGTAGGTAATATCGTCGCTACTGCGCAAACGAGTTTGTGTTTCAGCATGGTAAACTTCGATAATATCACCAACGGCTAAAGAAATATTTGTGGAACCAGTCTGGTTATTTGTGCCTAAAATTGTACTGTCAAATTTAACCTTCTGCTGTTATTGATTTTGGTTAATTGGATATTTGCTGTATTATTAGATTCTTTAACATAGGCATAATTTTGCTCAGGCAAATAGTTATCCATTTGTTGACCATCAAAGTCAAGGATATAAATTCCATTAGCAACATTCTTAAAATTGACAGTGTCGCTATTAATTGTTTGTGTTGTTACGACTTGTACACATCTTTAAGATAAATCTTGGTACCTGTTAGTGATTTTAGATCGTCATCACTTAAGTTCAAAGTTAAATTGCCATGCAGATTCATCGGGACAATATCTTGATCTTGCACTATCTCAAAGTTCGAGTTGATCAAAATCTTGTCATCTAGTAAGGCATGTGCTCGAGATAATTGGTTTTTAGGAACCACATCAGCTAATGAAGCAACGGCATGATAATTGGCAGCACGATTTTTATAAGCTTGGTTATTGTCCAGATTGAGTCCCCATTTTTGCAAAACGGGCGTAAAGTCTTGATGACTATTTTCACTATAAACTTGATTCATCAAATCTGGAAATCTGGCAAAGGATAGTTGTTTTTGTTAAAGCCGGATTGGGTGGCTAATTGATGATACTTTTGTTACATCTTGGTAAAGGAATCATCGCCAGCTTTTTGCTTCAGCATGGTCAATAAAATCAATTTGCCACGTAAATCAATAGAATTATACGTACCATGATCCGTAATCAAATCTTTGTATAAACCATTTTCGTTAGCATCTTTTTTGCCATAATTAAAGAGCCAGACACTTGGATTAGCTTTTTTACCATATTTTGGTGTATTGATACTGAACACCAAATAAGTTGTTGGACACTTCGCCAGTGTAAATTCCAACATCCTCAAAACCTGCTTGGTAACCGTGAGCAAATTCGTGTAGTGTTACCCATTCATTTTTCTTCAACCACATGTCAGTTGCTTTGGCAGATTAGTTTCCCATTGATCACTATAATAAGCGCCATCTGCACTTTGAGCATCATCTTTTAAGAAATAGCGATTTTGACTGCTTTAATTCAATGAGATAGAAGCATCAAAAACAGCTATTTTGTTATAAAAAACAAATAACTCGTTATAGTGTTCGATTAACTCGTCCAAGTTTTTGCAATCTTGTAGGTGTCGAACCTTTTTTTATCTAATTTAGGTATTAATAGTTGAAAATAACTGCCTTTAATCAAAGCAAAGTTGGCATCATAATCATTCCAAGTTTTAAAAAAAGTTGTTTGATCACCATGTTCATGTAAATTGGTAACAGTTTTTCTTTGTGATTATCTTCAATTTTGGCAGAAGTATTGCCATAAGGGGTATCAATAAATGGAACTAACGGACTATCAGCACCAATACTTTGCAGTTAGAAGTTACGTTCCATTTTGGAGTCAAAACCTAATAATCGTAAAGTTAATTTATCTTGAAAGTCTGGATTAACTTGGCGAACTTTTAAAACTTTACTTTCCCATAAAATAAACCCTAGATCTTGACGATCATGATATTTACCTTTGCTCATACTAGAATTTTCAATCCAAGTTGGTTCGGATAAGCTAGTGATACTTTGTGTTCACTCCATTTTTAAAGAATAGAATGACCATTATATTTGCAAAAATCAAAATGTTAAAATATTTATTTTGATAATGATGAAAAATTTTGAGCTTATAAAAATAAAAATACAGAGCTAAGTAATAAAAAAAGAGTGCAGCAGGGTATGATTCAGCAAAATTGAATTTTGTGATTTTTTAAAAATTATGCTAAAAAGTAATCTTATTTTTAATTGTTCTTCTCATTAATAAAGCTTAAATCTAAAATATTTTATTATTTTTGGTAAATATTGATAGTTTATTTATAATAATTTGATTATTTTATGCTTTAATTATTGCTAAAATTCTTCTTGATGATAAATTTTGCGTTTTATTAAAGTACAATTATTTAAAAAAAATAATTGCTGTAAAAAGAGTTTATGCAGTAACTAATCTTCAAATAATAGTGATAGTTTCAAAAAGAAATAAACGATAGTCTAACTTAAGTTCACATTTCCCCCGATGAGTCAGCTTCCTGCAGAAATTATTTCTTAATTGTGATACGTATATATTAAATTCAGTGTCACTCTTAAATTTTGCTATTCATGGCAATTAATAGTGGTAGTTAACTTTTTTATTTCAACAAGTTTTACCGAGTTTAGCCAGTATTATTATTGATGGAATAAATAATAATCCACTGAAAATTAGCACAACTAACCAGCTGCCACCGCTACTGTTGCCCGTAATATTAGGGGTGAAGTCGATCAGAGCGTGAATAATAATGGGGAGCGTTAGTCCGTTGGCGAGCACTCTAATCAAAGAAAAAAGAGTTCCAATAGCAGTAGCATAAACAATTTGTTGTAAAGTTACTTGCAAGTTTTGGTGATGAAAGAAATAATTGCTGAAGTGCAAGAGAGCAAAGATACCACTATTGTAAATTGCTGCTAATACTAGATTATTTTGCCGTTTGCTGATTAATTGAAGAAAAATATTGAATAACAATCCACGACAATAAACTTCTTCAAAAATTCCCGCAGCTAGCGCGATCAATAAAAAGTTGATTTGTTGTGGTAGCGAATACTGAAAAGTGAGCACAATATCTTCCGGAATATTTTGTACGAAAGAAATTAATACAATGAGAATTAAGACGACTAAATAACTACCCCAATGTCTGTGTTGGGGCGATGTAAGTACTAATTTAGTTGTTTTAATAATGTATAAAGCAATTAAAGCCAAAAAAACTTCAAATAAAAATCTGCTGATCCCGTAGCGTAGTGAATTTTCGGCAACGTGATGAATCAAAACATGTCCAACCATAAAATAAACCAGAATCAAGATAATTGCAGCAGTAATTTTCTTTTTTAAACTCATTATGTTTTCGCTCCAGTGTAATATTTATTACTAATTTAAAAAAATCAGCCTGCAAAATATTGCGAGCTAATTTCGCATTATTTTACTTCCGTTCAGTTATTAATATTGAGTATTCTAATAAATATAAAAAAAGAAGTGCAAGCTGATTATTTAAGACTTGTATAAAATCTAGCAATATTCATTATTTATCGTGTCTTAAAAACACAGCTTGACCTTGTTACGTAAATTGAACTACCATTCAAAGTGGAGAAAAGGAGGATTTACATCATAATGAAAAAAAGTGATCAATTTAAAATTTTGAGTGATAAAGAAAAAGAATTAATTAATGTTGAAGGAGGACATCAGTCTTATTTCCATAGATTTCTAAACGGTTTTAGTCGTTACCACTAAGTTTTCGATTGATTGTAGGATGTAACATCAGTACTGCAATTAAAGACAGTGTATTCATGATGATTGTCAGTAAGAGACTTATAGTTTCCCCTAGATTGACAACGGGATCATTAGAAAATGATTGTAGGACATATGGATCCGGTAAAACTATTACAATATTAAATATTAGAGACCCTGCAAGGAAAATTAGTAGCCAAACTAATTTCTTTTTTGTTTTAAATCTTTGCCATTCAGTAAAAAATAGTAAGTATACTATTAGTACGATTAACATTGTTGAGGAAACAAACTTAATTTGTTGAATAAGACCAAATAATTTTAAGTAGCTAAAAATTAGTAAAAAAATAAGTAAAAAATATAAAATATATTCTATATAAGTATTACGATGAGTTGCTTTCTCTTGCTTTTCATAATGTTCCGTAATAGCTGTGTCATCTTCAGTTAACTTATCTAAAGATATATTGAAAATTTTGCTTAATTCGAGCAAGGTTTTAATATCAGGTAGGCTACGATTATTTTCCCAACCGGAAATAGTTTTACGTGAAACCATCATTTTTTGTCCCAATTGTTCTTGAGTTAAATGCTTTTTTTGGCGATTATTTTTTATTTTTTCTCCAAGATCCATATTATTTTTCCATTACTATTATTTTTTTGTAAAAATTTTTAACATATCAACATATTTTTATAATATATTTTGATGATACATATATCAATAGCAATGAATAATTTTCTAATTTTCCATAATAATAATATTACACAAATAATAAAACCCAAGAGGCAGATTTTTTGAATTAGCTTCCCAGGTTTTATTATTTGTTTAATGCTGTTATTAGTAAAGATATAGATTTAATTAATTACTTTAATTACCAAAATTTGTGCCCCTTACTATTAAAGCCGTGTACAAAATCTATAGCGAATTGATACCACTTTTCACCTGCAATGTTTAAAAGATCTTTATCATCTATGGTGTTAAATTTTATGAGTTGATTCATCACTTAATTATCTCCTAACTAATTTAGTTAACCGTCATCCTCAAAATAGGAGGGGAAGAAATGCAATGCCCACTTTTGCTATATGTCCGATAGTATGTGCGGCTCTATTATAGCCTCCATTTACAGATTGTAGATTTGTATCATCAATTGCTTTGAAATTGTTTAATTGATTGGTTTTCATTTTTAACCTCTCCATGACTTTATTTGTCATAAAATACCAGAAACAAAAAAATAGATCAAAATAATCATTACTTGCTGCCATTTGGGGCGTGCTCTGAAATTTTTAAATAATTTATGAAATTTTTCTTTCATATAATATGACATGCTCTTTTCCAAGTTTGGTTCAAAATATTTAATTAATTAATCCAGATAAAAAACTACCTACAGCATCACCACATGTCCACCAAAAGCCATGTTTTTTTCCATCAATGACTAGAGATAAACTTTGAGAATTAATACTTTGAAACTTTTGTAAACTAGAATTACTTTTAAGCATATCATTACCCCCTTTCTTTTTATTTATTTCAAACTTAGTTAATATAAATATAAATTTCAAGCTGGTAATTTTAGACAATACTAGTTCATAATATAAGACTAAGACCAATGATGTTTTTTTTTATAACAGTTTTTTTGTTTATATTTTTTGTAAATATTACTTGTAAAAATTGATTAGATATATGTTTTTATAATAGCTTGATTTGTATTTCATAAGACAATTTATTTCCTGGGAAATGTGTCTTTGATAAATAGCTTGTGATTATTAAGATATCAACTACTATATTTTATGAATATTATTATGTATGAAGTAGGATTATCGTTAGTTTTGTTATTAGTGCAGTTTGTAGTCTATTTATTGGTTCTGTGTTTAGATACGATTTGTGATTCTTAACTTTTGTCATTTACTTTATTTTGGCTATTTTAAGTTATGCCAGCAAGATGGATGTTTTAGATGTTTTTTTTAAAAATTAAGCACCAAAAAATTTATTATTATGATATGAGTACTTTGACGAAACGTATTTTATTGATGGTATTTCCGTTTAGGCGACCACAAAATATTGATCTAAGTTCTATTGCATCTTATCAATTACAAGGTGACTATAATAAGTTTGAGGACATCAAATTACCTCTGCCTATGACGACCGCTTATGGTATTTTTTTCCAGCCATGTTATCAAGTAAAAATCCGATAGTTTTAAATTTGTATCTTAATGATTCAAAAGTTATCGTTATCAATTTATCGATGAACTATGTTTACCATCCTTATGAATTTAGACAGAAGATAGATTCATTAAAATCTTATTTGTCAAGCAGATAGAACAGTATAGATTAAAGAGTAAGTGTTAATGAAAATAGTGATGATTGATAGTATTTTCATTTTATAATTAAGGAGAATGTGTAATAGTGAATGAAAAAATTATTTTGATATTTAAAGGTATAATAGTTTTGTTATTGGGATATATTTTAGGTTTTATGCTCGGAGGACTATTAGGTGATCTTTTTAACTTTTCTTTGAATGACAGAATGACGATGCAAAGAGTTACTATTTCTACAATTAGAATTATTTTGGCTATTGGTATATTAAAAATAGATCTGTTTCAAAAGACTAATTTTTTAAAGTGTAGTTTGAAGATAATGGCAATAACTATTTTTATTTCTTTTATTATTAATAATAATTTCTCTTTTCATTTATTTAAGTATAATATGATTTTTGGTAATTTTTCTTATGCATTATCTGAAGAAATATTTTATCGCGCTATATTGTTTACTATTCTTTATAAAATTTTTGTAAAAAGTAAAAAATCTTTTTTGATAGCTTCTATTATTGGATCATTATTTTTTGCATTTGCACATTTTTTTAATATCATTAATAACTCTCAAAGCTTTAAATATACAATCGTACAAGTTTTTTTTGCCTTTGTTATAGGAATGTTTTTGTGTCTGTTATATAAAGTGTCTAATAATATTATTTTTCCGATACTAACTCATTTTGTTATTGACTTGGTTGCATCGTGTAGCCCCTCTGTAAATATTGACTTAAATATAATTATATCTGTCATTGTATTTTTATTAGTATCATATTTAATATATTCATTAATTTATAAAAAACTTGAAATTTAATCAATAAAAGCATATATTTTGTTGGTATTCATTTAAATAATAATCATTTATGTATTGCGCTATGACGGTGCTATCCGAATAGCATTTTTTATTTTAAAACAATACATCACGTTGCCCATCTAATAGGTGTTCATTAAATTGTTCATCAAAAAATAGTGGCAGGTCATGATCAAAGTTAGGTGCCAAAGGAGATTGTAGTAATTCTTCTTTCGTCAGCCATTTCAGATTGCCTTCACGTGATGATTTTAGCTCACCACTAAATTGGTTGGCACGATAAAAAAAGACTAGGTAGCGATGATGTTCAGCATCGTAAAATTGCTTGACACCCACTAATTTTGGCTGGGTAATCGTCAGATTAGTTTCTTCTTGCACTTCGCGGATAACGGACTCCGTAATAGATTCATGTGCTTCAATATGGCCGCCGGGGAAAGTTAAGCCTGGCCAATTAGGATCAACACGATTTAAGACTAGAATTTTGTCAGCATTGGTAATCATGCACATGTTGGTAAGGGTAACTGATTCAGTTCGATCCATTTAACTACCTCCTTTTTTATTTTTATTATAACAAAGTACAAATTTTAATTGAATTGCACAACAAAAAGGATTTGTTTTTCTCACGAAACGACAAATATTTAATGGTTAATTCTTGTTTTTTAATTTTTATTTGATACAATGAATTTGTGGCTGAGACCCCCCTCAGCCACAGCCAAACTTATTTTGCATATTTAAGTTTCCCATATTAATATTTTCCTTTTTTTGTTTCCTGTTTTTTTGTCCTTCCAATTTTGACTATATCAGTCAAATAATAACATAGGCCGTCATTAGACGGCTTTTTTATTTTCTGAAATTAAATAGTGGAGGACACAATGTTGGATCATTTCTAGTTTGTTTAGATAATGGCTTAATAGTTCCAGTTAACTCGGGGAGCTGTCTTTTTATTTTTAATTAAAAATATACTTGCTCTGGTGTCAACTCCAGAGTTTAAGATACCCTTTTATGCATGAATTGTGGAGGTAAGTTTATGGAATATAAAACATTAAATAATGGTGTTCAAATACCATCACTCGGTTTTGGTGTTTATCAGATTCCAGCAGAGCAGACTAAAACAGCCGTACTCCAGCTATTAGGACTGGTTATCGATTAGTCGATACGGCAGGAGCTTATCAAAATGAAGCTGGTGCTGCCATCAGTGTAACTAACACTGCCCATCAGATTGGTTCATCAGTAGGATTAGCTTTAATTACCTTGTTGATAGAGCCATTTCAATCTACGGCAGTAATGTATCAACATGCGATGCAAATTTCTTTAATTTTAGTTGTTTTAACTTTTATTGTTGTGTGTTTTACAATTCATTCTAAAAATAAAAAGAAGCCTAATTAATTTACGAAAATAAAAGAAGCCATTGTGCAAACTGGTTTGCCACTGGATACTACTCGTTATTATGAAAAGAGCGGTTTAATTATTCCGGTAGACCGTTATCAAGATGGGTCACACAATTTTACTGGTAAGAATATTCGCCAGTTGCTATTTGCCAAAAAGATGCGTCGCGCTGGAGTATCTGTCGTTGCTTTAAAACAATATGTTAGCTTAGTTATTGCGGGTAATGATGCCACAATTGCTTTACTTAAAGAGGTATTAAGTACACAAGCGCAGCGCATTGAACAAGAAATTAATGAATTGTCAGCTACTTTGATTTTATTGCAACATAAACTGGCTGTTTATGATACAAAAGCGCGCCAAAGTGAACAACAGTTTATTTTAGATGATGATTAAAGCTTTTGCGAGCAAAGTGTCATTTAAAAAGCCACCTAGTTAAGCTTTAAAGCTAATTAAGTGGCTCTTTATTTTTGTTTAAAAGTGAAAACTGTTGTCAATTGAGTGACTTTAAGTCAAGGACAAGTGTCGAAAAATGAAGAGATGATGATGTCATATATTCAGATAAATAAAGTTGCGCACTTTTTGACGATTTCTGCAATAGATGAAAAATGGATATTAAATTGAAACTAATTGTCCAATAACATACTGATATTTTTCAATGCAAGCATTCCTATGGAAGTGTGATATTATTGGCTTTTTTAAAGTAAATGCTCACACGCAAAGCATGAAATATGTACGCTGTTGAGCATTGGAATTAAACGGGAAGTTATTATGAAAACTAAAAAATTATTTTTAGTGGTGGACCAGTATTAGCACAGTTTTTAGGTATTTTAAAAATAAGCAACGGGTCTTAGATCAATTAGTTACCAATTATTTGTATTTGCATGATGTGAAACAGGTGATCAGTAAATTTCGACCCCAATGCCAGGTTAGTATTTTTTTAGTAAATTTGGAATGATTTTTACTTGAACAATAAATTGGAGTAAAGTTGCCTTTTGGGTGCTGTCTTTGCTGCCCAGACAGCTTAATCCTATTAATTTTTGAAGGTCCAAAGTAGTTGCTAATATGATAAACTGATTAACATAAGGAATTTATATTAAAAATAAATTGTAAAATAGATTGTTTTTTTAATTTTAATGATGTATGCTAAATTGCAGAAAGTTTCTGCTTATGCTCCTAATATAAAATTCCTGGTAGCTGGTAAATTAGATGAAAAGACAATTAAACTATGGCATCAATTTATAAATGGTTAAACAATAAAAAAAGATTATCTATTTATTTAACAACATTTTCCAATTTTAGTAAGGCAGTAGTGCTTTATTTCGCAACTATCTTCTTATATAAAATAGATAATTCTGGTGCTTCTTCAGGCTTTTTAGTACTGTTAGGTCTGCTGGCTGTTTCACTTAGCGGGATGATTGCACCTTTTTTAATTATCCATTTTAAGGGATTTAAGTTAGGTATATTACTATCGATGGTTAGTTTAGTTGCGGAGTTTTTGTTTTTTATATTTTATCAACAAAAGATTCCCCTATATTGCTGTATTGTTGTGATCAATCTGATTCAAGGAATTGAATCTGCTAATTATAATTATGAGTTGGTAGATATTTTTGAGAATGATGTTGAAGATCAGATCCAATCTAACAATGGTTATCATATTTTATTACAAACATTCACGTTGATTGCACCTATACTAGGCTATTTGCTAGTTAATTACTGCATTGTTTTAGCTAGTTGTGTAGTAGTGTTGTTTCTTCAATTGGTAGCTTTAATTGCATGGTTCATTCTTAAGAAATATGAACCACTAAATAAGAGTAATGTAGATATTCCAAAATATCCTTTCAAAAATTATCTTTTAGCCATAAAAAATAAAAATGTTGTTTTTTTAAATTTAGTTCGTAGCGCGAATGGTTTTGTTTTTAACACCTGGGAGATTGCTGCCCCCATGGTGATTATGGCAATTGCAGAAAATCAAGCGCAATTGTCATCTAAAATTCAAACTACGTATGAAACAACATTAAGTATTGCTTTCATCTTGTCAGGAGCTTTTTTGGGGTAAGATTATGACTAATGTAAAATTGTTACCTCGTTTTTACAAGTTAGTTCCTTTTGGTGGACTGTTAGCTACTATTATTGCATTAAGTTTACAAACAATGTCCTCTCTACTATTAGCTACTCTTATATTTGGTGTCAGTATTTATTTTTTTCGCGTAGGAACTGCAACGATTGGTCAAATTATTACGGACAAAGATTTAATTGCTGAATCAATTATTTTGGGAGACGTTTTTACGCGGTTTGTTAACTTTGTGGTTGGAATTGGTTTCTTTTTCATAATTAAATTTCTTGATTACAAGATTGTTGTTATATTGATATCAATTTTGGGAACAATTGGTAATGTGTTGTTTGTAGATCAGCCTATCAAAGCTTATTCAGATCTTATAAAAAGTAGAGGATCACTGTGAATGGTTTTTAAAATACTTAAGTAGTGGCAAAACAGGCTACTTGGTTGATAATTATTTGCCTGATGTGGGATAAATTATTGGTAGTGATGTTATTAACTTTATTTATTTGTTTGTCCCTATTCAGGACTGTATTTTATCGTACTGATTTTTGGAATCAGAAGTAAACCTAAAATAAAAATAGATCATAATTAATTTATAAAAATCTTGATATTAACTATAGCTTGAATTTTACAGTGTCCGGTATAATAAATTAAACAGGAGGAATATTAATGATTGGATTACACATTTTTTTCGGAGTGATGATCGTTGTGGGTGCGATTGCCACGGCAATTTCTTTCCAAGGGGACACCGCTAAACTGACTAAAGCGCAAAAGTTTTCTTTGATTCTGACAACATCTGCGATTGGGCTAACTATCGTTACGGTTATTTCAGTGTATGCATCGATTTACATTGGTTTATTACTATTATTGGCGCTAGTGGCTTCTGAGTATTTTGCCTTTGTACGGGTAGTTCATAACAAGTAGTATTGATGAAGAGCGTGCTTTTATAAAAGCGCGCTTTTTTTTTACTGCTCTCAATTATGTTTTAATTTGCTATATATTACAAAATTGGAATTGACAGTAAAAATAAAGATTCTCAAGTTTAAGCTAATTTCTAAAATATAGTTAATTATTAATTAATGGGAAAATTGGGTATGGACAATGTAACCCTATTAGTAATTGATGTCCAAAAAACTTTTCGCGACGGCATTGGGGAGTGAGTAATAAAGAATTTGCTTGAAATAACGTGCATTAACTGTTACAGGCTTTTCGCCAGCGCAACGGGTTAGTTATTAATGTACATCATATTAGTGATGATCCTAAATCACGATTTTATTTTCAGAATACTGGTTTTTAGTTTTAAAAGCAGTCTGAACCTTTACCTTCAGAAATTGTTTTGGATAAAACTGTAAACAGTGCCTTTATTGGAACTAAACTAAAAAGTATTTTACTAGAATGTCAGATTGAAAAAGTATTTATCTGTGGTTTGACAACGCCACATTGTGTTTCCACTACTACGCGAATGTCTGGTAATTTGGGATTTGATACTTACTTAGTTGAAGATGCAACAGTCTCTTTTGCAATTATGGATTACCAGGGATTTCATTTGTTCGCTAAATGGCCATATCTTAAACGATAAGACATACGTATGCTTTGATTGTAAGCTTGATTTTAAATCAACAATGAATATATTCTTAGATATACCTAATTCATATATACGCGTTGGGTAAATATAAAAGTGTGGGAGGAATAGTAATGAATACTTCTTTTGAAACAAATTGGATCAAAGAAAATATCGAAGCTTTAGATTGTGAAAGCTTACAGTTAATTCAAGGAGGCTCTAGAAAAGATTATAAGGCTGGTTATGCATGGGGGCAAGGCTGTAAGGCATGCTGTAGATATATGGACAATTTTTAAATAATTTTGGAGGAGAAGGTTTTGTTATGGAAAATAATTATTTAGAATTATCAGATAACTCTTTGGGCGAAATTTTGGGAGTCGGACATGCTTATACCGCAGCCGCAATCCGTAGAAATAATAGGTCCATGCAATCGGCTGCAGACTTTGCTTGTGGATTTTATCATGGCTTTTTTGGCTAAATAGTTTGATTGAATTTTTATTATTGGATACTAATCTTTTTATATATATTATTATGGGATTTTATCATATTTAGGAGAATAGCTATATGAGTCATAAAAGATTAACAAACAGACTTATAGTATTACTGGTTTTAGAAGTTTTATTTGAATTTGGTATGGTGAATTTTTCGAGATATCTTCATGAAAACAGCAGTGTGCTTTTTTTATGTTTAGATAAGTTTTTATTCTTGGGTTTACTGATTCTGTTGAATAACTGGCTAACACAACGAAAAATCCCTTTTTCTTTGAAACTCAATAAAGATCAACAAAAAGGCATTTTGGTTGTTGCTGGAATTTTAATTATTATGGGTTTGATGAATGTAAAGAATTTTTTGAATGCCATCGCTGTGGGCTTTATAGCTGGTACGACTGAAGAGTATCTTTTTCGAGGAGTCGTATTGCTAACACTATTGGAATTATTTGATCATTTCCAGTATCTTGTTTGGTTCGGAGCATTTTCTGAATCTATACTCGCAAAGTTTTTCGGCAACAATAATCCAAGTTTTGCAGACGACGGCTATGGGATTTGTGTTTGCTAGTATTTTTGTTAGAACCAATAATTTACTATTTCCTATGTTATGTCATTTTAGCTTAGACTATGTGGTCACTATTCTTTGGGGAATGCAGAATAGTAGCAATATTTCGTTTGGTAGTGCTATTGGTGTGTCAGTATTTTATTTAATAGTTGGTTTGTTTATTTTGATGCCAATATTGACCGATAATAAGTTAAAAGTTGAAAAATAATGTTTTTGGGAGTGCCTGAAGGAAAAGAATGGATTGAACAACGCTTTGAAACAGCTATTTTGGTGAATCAGTGGCCGGTAAAGACTCCATAGTTATTACACTACTATTGTGATTTTTAGAAAGTGGTTGAATTAAACCTGCAATTTCCTTCCTAAAATTAAAATTGTAACTTCGAAAATTGTTGACTTTTAATTTTTGGGGTCTTAATCTTAAGTTAGATATGAGTGTAATAGATAGTTATTTTTCTTAAATAATTTAAAAAATAATCCTACTCCAAAAATTTCATCAACATCTTCTGTAATTACATATTCATCTGGATCATTATCTGCTTTTAAATTACCTAATGTAAAAATAGCAGGGCTAGGTCCAGTGATTTATCTAAATTGATTACTGTAATTATTGATTTCTTTTCCTCAGATGGATAGAGGTGGACAAATGAAATTCACTGTAAATGGATTATCAAAGCGCTATAAAACATCACATATATTGACTAACGTTAATTTTGATTTTGATATGAGTGTGTGCAACATAATTGCACTAATTGGACCGAATGGCATTGGTAAAACTACACTTATGAGATTAATGGCAGGTATTACTATTCCCAATGCTGGTGATATCTCCATAGATAATTCCACTAACTTAACGTACGAAGCTTGGGCGCGAGTAAATACCATCTTTGTTCCGGCTGGTGAAAGAGGATTAAGAAACAAACTGACTATTTACCAAAATTTAGAATATTTTTCGGCTCTAAGTAATCAAAATTATCAAGAAAATGCTGATCATCTAACAAGTTTAGCCAAATTATTTAACATTACTAACTTTGTAAAAAATGATTTTGAAAAACCTCAACTGGTCAAAAGAAAAAGGCATCTTTACTAGTTGCTGCTGCCATGAATTCCAAAATGTTGTTATTAGATGAGCCCTCTAATGGCCTTGATATTGATGCTCAAAAAGAATTAATGACATTGATGTCTAAACTATCGGAACTAGAGAAAATAATTATAGTTTCGTCTCATGATCCGGAATTAATTAGTACAGTGGCGCAAAGCTATGTTTTCTTAGGAAACGGGCGCGTGCTCAAACAGACATTTGGTCAGGTTTCAAAAGAAAAATTAGTTAATAGATATCACCAATTATACGGATTGGGGGTGATAAACGATGATTAGGCAAGGCATTATAAGATTATTCCTGGTTGAATTAAAAATGGAATGGATCACCAGAATGAAATATATTATGGCGTCTATTGGTGATTTTGTGGTCTTTACAGTTACATTTCTAGCAGTGACATTTGTGGCGCCAGTTTCTGCGGTAAACAGCACCTATCATACTAATCAAGGCCTGTTACTTATTATGATTGGTTATATGTTTTGGAATTTAGGTGTTGTAGCGATGGATATTGGCACACAAGTGATTGAAAGTGCTGCCAAGAGTGGGATATTAGAAATAGAGATGTAATCTAAGTATCCACTTTGGCTACTAATATTTATCAGAAACATTGTCACAAATGCCTTTGTGGTTATGTATCTAATATTTCTTGGTGTTGCAACGTCGCTATTTACTAATTTGAAGTTTTCGACAATCTTACTTGCTATTATTTATGTCACAATATTGTCTATGCTTACCAATTTAGGTATGTTAGGTATTGGATTTATATTTGCTTCAGGATCATTGTCGTTTAAAAGAATAGGACAATGGTCTACACTACTCCAAGCAGCGATTATATTATTTTCCAATGTTGGAATACCGTTAACAACTCCACTACAATTAATTGTTCCTTTTTCAGGCGGAATAGAAATTGTGCGAAGCTTAATACTTAATAAGCCTATATCAGTTAACGAATTAATCATCACGTTAATAGTAAACATCTTATGGTTTATTGCTGGGATTGTTGTTTTGAACGTTAGTGTAAAGAATGAACGAAAAAATGGCTCATTTACGGCCTTTTGATTGTAGTAAAAACATATTGTCTAGTACAAGGAAGCAGGTAAATATTTACATGAAAAAAATTCTTTTATTTAATTCGTCAACGCATGATCCTTCTAATTCGGCCATTTTAGCCAAATTAGTCTTAAAGGGATTGGATTATCAGGATATAAATCTAAATAATGTCCAAATAGGTGATGTGCAAGATTTTCGGTTTGCGTCTAGTTGGCCTCGCCAAGATGATGATTATTATCGTATCAGTGAACAGCTCCAAGCAGCTGATGTAATTGTTTTGGCAACACCGGTCTATTGGTATGGTGTCGCTGCCACACTGAAAAGGTTCATCGATCGATGGTCCGAAAGTCTCAAAGTGGATGATAATTTTCGAGCAGCAATGCAAGGCAAACAAATTGTCTTGGTTATTGTTGGTGGCGATAATCCTATAGTTAAAGGTCAACCGATTGTTGAGCAGTTTAATTATATTTGCGAGTTTTTGGGTATGGAATTGTTGACTAGTGTAATTGGAGAAGCTAATCGACCGAATACAATTCAAAATGATTCACACGCGCTGTCTCAAGCTGAGGCGGCTAACACAATGCTTAAAAAATTGTGTCAGTAGGAAATGGAATACAATTGATTCAAAAAGCTTGTTGCTAGCAACAAGCTTTTTTATGTTCAATAATCTTTTCTTTGTGAGGGCACACCTTTTTTGTCAGTAACAATTCAGCAAAAGTCTGATATACCAACGCTGCACCTCTTAGTTGCGTTAAAGCTCGTAAGATGTTCGTGCTTTTTTTAAGTGGCAATTTCATAATCACCTTGTATTGAGAGGTGTGGTCTTTGGGAAAGGATGGAAATGATGTCCATGTTAATATGATTATTTTTTTGATTATTATGCCAGCTTTGTTAAACTTGCCGTTGTTTTTTAAAAGTCGTAATCAAATGACGACAACAGTCCAATTATTGATGATGTGCATTTATTTAATAATATTTTTATTAGCTACTACCACAATGCTTATGAATAATAATTATGATAATGACATTTGTTGTTGGCATGGTTTCTAATATTGGTGATTTGATGATGTAAAGTTATAACAAAAAGTGATTCTAGGGCAATGAATTAGAGAAGAACGAGAAAAAAGAAATTGGACACAAACTCAATGTTAGCCGCCAGTCTGTGTCTAAATAACTTATCCAGATATTGAGCGTCCAATTCAAATTAGTGATCTATTTGCGGTTAGTTTAAACAGTCTGATACGTGATGATGAAAAATTTCAGCAACAGATTAAATTTCAAAAACTACGAAATGGCATGACCTTTTGGGATTTCTTGAGTTATCGTTGGTGGATTATTTTTGTCATTGCTTGGTGTTTAGCGTGGTTACTGCCAATAGTTATTCATGCTCTGAAGTAGTAATCAATAAAAATGATTGAAAATGTATCTTAAAGCATAAAGGATATTCATGACAAAATTAATGAATTATCCTAACCAATATCAATTTACTCTCGCAGAAAATTGCCGTTTTGCACGTGCTAATTGTACATGTAAAATGCGGCTGTTTTTGACAGTACCTAAAGAATATCAGCCTAAGAATGTTACTAAAGACTAAATTTTAAAAGTGACGATTAATTTGTTAAAGGGATATGAAACGCAATTTAGATCAGGATATGTTCAAAATCGTGGAACCAACAAATTTATTGGCTACCCTATTAGAGAGTGCTTGATTAATTACAATAAGCGGGTTCCATATTATGGCACGTATCCAGAAATTAAAAGAAAAATATCAGCAGGTCGTTTATTTGTTTCGCATGGATGAAATTATGCATCGTGAATCGAAAAATTAAAACTTCATCAATATGGATCGCTAATTAACCGATCTGGTGAGCAAGTTGATGTGCATTTATAGAGATTTTAACCAGACTTCATTCTGTTTCTGGAAAATAATGAAGTCTATAGGGTATGAGTAGTGATAAGTTTGTTAGTGAATTATGGAAACAAGATTTGTTACTTTACATGTTCGATCACCAAGCTGAGATGGAATTTGAATAGGAATATGATGATGATGTGTACGTTAACGGTGCGAAATTCCACATTAAAGGTGATAGACAAAATACTATGAACAAGCTTGATCGATTAACTAGTGCTGATGATTAGTTCTAATTCTAGGATTTACATTTTTATTTTTTAATATACCATCTATCCCTTAAAGTTGAGACCGATGAGCAATTAAAAGATTCTTTTGAGTACTACGGCGGATATTAATAAATTATTTTAAAAATATTTATCTCATGTAACTATATTTATGAGCCTGATAAATAATAGTAAATTTGGATCTATTCTATTTATTTATGATTTGTTTATGGATATAACAAATGAATATAGTAAATTTAACAATTAATCAAAATATATTGAATTTGTTGATTGAAAATTGACTGGATCAAATAAATAATCATAAGTTGATATTTTTTAAATGTGTAAATTAATTAAAAATAAAGTATCTATTAAATATATATGATCTTTTGAACGATTAAGATATTTAAAAAATATTAAATGTGTTGAGTTAAATTATATCCTTCGTTTATAGTTTAACTTTTTTGTCTAAAATTTCGTTGTGTACGAAATTGCAAAATGATGTGCTGATGAAATTTAAAAATATTAGTATTAGTAGTAAAATGGTACATCTTTTTATTGAGAATCAATATGAAAACTATATATAAATATTTATAAAAAGTTCCAAAATGATACGGTATATATATATCCTATGAGCTATAGCTCATAGGATATATATATACCGTATCATTTTGGAACTTTTTATAAATATTTATATATAGTTTTCATATTGATTCTCAATAAAAAGATGTACCATTTTACTACTAATACTAATATTTTTAAATTTCATCAGCACATCATTTTGCAATTTCGTACACAACGAAATTTTAGACAAAAAAGTTAAACTATAAACGAAGGATATAATTTAACTCAACACATTTAATATTTTTTAAATATCTTAATCGTTCAAAAGATCATATATATTTAATAGATACTTTATTTTTAATTAATTTACACATTTAAAAAATATCAACTTATGATTATTTATTTGATCCAGTCAATTTTCAATCAACAAATTCAATATATTTTGATTAATTGTTAAATTTACTATATTCATTTGTTATATCCATAAACAAATCATAAATAAATAGAATAGATCCAAATTTACTATTATTTATCAGGCTCATAAATATAGTTACATGAGATAAATATTTTTAAAATAATTTATTAATATCCGCCGTAGTACTCAAAAGAATCTTTTAATTGCTCATCGGTCTCAACTTTAAGGGATAGATGGTATATTAAAAAATAAAAATGTAAATCCTAGAATTAGAACTAATCATCAGCACTAGTTAATCGATCAAGCTTGTTCATAGTATTTTGTCTATCACCTTTAATGTGGAATTTCGCACCGTTAACGTACACATCATCATCATATTCCTATTCAAATTCCATCTCAGCTTGGTGATCGAACATGTAAAGTAACAAATCTTGTTTCCATAATTCACTAACAAACTTATCACTACTCATACCCTATAGACTTCATTATTTTCCAGAAACAGAATGAAGTCTGGTTAAAATCTCTATAAATGCACATCAACTTGCTCACCAGATCGGTTAATTAGCGATCCATATTGATGAAGTTTTAATTTTTCGATTCACGATGCATAATTTCATCCATGCGAAACAAATAAACGACCTGCTGATATTTTTCTTTTAATTTCTGGATACGTGCCATAATATGGAACCCGCTTATTGTAATTAATCAAGCACTCTCTAATAGGGTAGCCAATAAATTTGTTGGTTCCACGATTTTGAACATATCCTGATCTAAATTGCGTTTCATATCCCTTTAACAAATTAATCGTCACTTTTAAAATTTAGTCTTTAGTAACATTCTTAGGCTGATATTCTTTAGGTACTGTCAAAAACAGCCGCATTTTACATGTACAATTAGCACGTGCAAAACGGCAATTTTCTGCGAGAGTAAATTGATATTGGTTAGGATAATTCATTAATTTTGTCATGAATATCCTTTATGCTTTAAGATACATTTTCAATCATTTTTATTGATTACTACTTCAGAGCATGAATAACTATTGGCAGTAACCACGCTAAACACCAAGCAATGACAAAAATAATCCACCAACGATAACTCAAGAAATCCCAAAAGGTCATGCCATTTCGTAGTTTTTGAAATTTAATCTGTTGCTGAAATTTTTCATCATCACGTATCAGACTGTTTAAACTAACCGCAAATAGATCACTAATTTGAATTGGACGCTCAATATCTGGATAAGTTATTTAGACACAGACTGGCGGCTAACATTGAGTTTGTGTCCAATTTCTTTTTTCTCGTTCTTCTCTAATTCATTGCCCTAGAATCACTTTTTGTTATAACTTTACATCATCAAATCACCAATATTAGAAACCATGCCAACAACAAATGTCATTATCATAATTATTATTCATAAGCATTGTGGTAGTAGCTAATAAAAATATTATTAAATAAATGCACATCATCAATAATTGGACTGTTGTCGTCATTTGATTACGACTTTTAAAAAACAACGGCAAGTTTAACAAAGCTGGCATAATAATCAAAAAAAAATCATATTAACATGGACATCATTTCCATCCTTTCCCAAAGACCACACCTCTCAATACAAGGTGATTATGAAATTGCCACTTAAAAAAAGCACGAACATCTTACGAGCTTTAACGCAACTAAGAGGTGCAGCGTTGGTATATCAGACTTTTGCTGAATTGTTACTGACAAAAAAGGTGTGCCCTCACAAAGAAAAGATTATTGAACATAAAAAAGCTTGTTGCTAGCAACAAGCTTTTTGAATCAATTGTATTCCATTTCCTACTGACACAATTTTTTAAGCATTGTGTTAGCCGCCTCAGCTTGAGACAGCGCGTGTGAATCATTTTGAATTGTATTCGGTCGATTAGCTTCTCCAATTACACTAGTCAACAATTCCATACCCAAAAACTCGCAAATATAATTAAACTGCTCAACAATCGGTTGACCTTTAACTATAGGATTATCGCCACCAACAATAACCAAGACAATTTGTTTGCCTTGCATTGCTGCTCGAAAATTATCATCCACTTTGAGACTTTCGGACCATCGATCGATGAACCTTTTCAGTGTGGCAGCGACACCATACCAATAGACCGGTGTTGCCAAAACAATTACATCAGCTGCTTGGAGCTGTTCACTGATACGATAATAATCATCATCTTGGCGAGGCCAACTAGACGCAAACCGAAAATCTTGCACATCACCTATTTGGACATTATTTAGATTTATATCCTGATAATCCAATCCCTTTAAGACTAATTTGGCTAAAATGGCCGAATTAGAAGGATCATGCGTTGACGAATTAAATAAAAGAATTTTTTTCATGTAAATATTTACCTGCTTCCTTGTACTAGACAATATGTTTTTACTACAATCAAAAGGCCGTAAATGAGCCATTTTTTCGTTCATTCTTTACACTAACGTTCAAAACAACAATCCCAGCAATAAACCATAAGATGTTTACTATTAACGTGATGATTAATTCGTTAACTGATATAGGCTTATTAAGTATTAAGCTTCGCACAATTTCTATTCCGCCTGAAAAAGGAACAATTAATTGTAGTGGAGTTGTTAACGGTATTCCAACATTGGAAAATAATATAATCGCTGCTTGGAGTAGTGTAGACCATTGTCCTATTCTTTTAAACGACAATGATCCTGAAGCAAATATAAATCCAATACCTAACATACCTAAATTGGTAAGCATAGACAATATTGTGACATAAATAATAGCAAGTAAGATTGTCGAAAACTTCAAATTAGTAAATAGCGACGTTGCAACACCAAGAAATATTAGATACATAACCACAAAGGCATTTGTGACAATGTTTCTGATAAATATTAGTAGCCAAAGTGGATACTTAGATTACATCTCTATTTCTAATATCCCACTCTTGGCAGCACTTTCAATCACTTGTGTGCCAATATCCATCGCTACAACACCTAAATTCCAAAACATATAACCAATCATAATAAGTAACAGGCCTTGATTAGTATGATAGGTGCTGTTTACCGCAGAAACTGGCGCCACAAATGTCACTGCTAGAAATGTAACTGTAAAGACCACAAAATCACCAATAGACGCCATAATATATTTCATTCTGGTGATCCATTCCATTTTTAATTCAACCAGGAATAATCTTATAATGCCTTGCCTAATCATCGTTTATCACCCCCAATCCGTATAATTGGTGATATCTATTAACTAATTTTTCTTTTGAAACCTGACCAAATGTCTGTTTGAGCACGCGCCCGTTTCCTAAGAAAACATAGCTTTGCGCCACTGTACTAATTAATTCCGGATCATGAGACGAAACTATAATTATTTTCTCTAGTTCCGATAGTTTAGACATCAATGTCATTAATTCTTTTTGAGCATCAATATCAAGGCCATTAGAGGGCTCATCTAATAACAACATTTTGGAATTCATGGCAGCAGCAACTAGTAAAGATGCCTTTTTCTTTTGACCAGTTGAGGTTTTTCAAAATCATTTTTTACAAAGTTAGTAATGTTAAATAATTTGGCTAAACTTGTTAGATGATCAGCATTTTCTTGATAATTTTGATTACTTAGAGCCGAAAAATATTCTAAATTTTGGTAAATAGTCAGTTTGTTTCTTAATCCTCTTTCACCAGCCGGAACAAAGATGGTATTTACTCGCGCCCAAGCTTCGTACGTTAAGTTAGTGGAATTATCTATGGAGATATCACCAGCATTGGGAATAGTAATACCTGCCATTAATCTCATAAGTGTAGTTTTACCAATGCCATTCGGTCCAATTAGTGCAATTATGTTGCACACACTCATATCAAAATCAAAATTAACGTTAGTCAATATATGTGATGTTTTATAGCGCTTTGATAATCCATTTACAGTGAATTTCATTTGTCCACCTCTATCCATCTGAGGAAAAGAAATCAATAATTACAGTAATCAATTTAGATAAATCACTGGACCTAGCCCTGCTATTTTTACATTAGGTAATTTAAAAGCAGATAATGATCCAGATGAATATGTAATTACAGAAGATGTTGATGAAATTTTTGGAGTAGGATTATTTTTTAAATTATTTAAGAAAAATAACTATCTATTACACTCATATCTAACTTAAGATTAAGACCCCAAAAATTAAAAGTCAACAATTTTCGAAGTTACAATTTTAATTTTAGGAAGGAAATTGCAGGTTTAATTCAACCACTTTCTAAAAATCACAATAGTAGTGTAATAACTATGAGTCTTTACCGGCCACTGATTCACCAAAATAGCTGTTTCAAAGCGTTGTTCAATCCATTCTTTTCCTTCAGGCACTCCCAAAAACATTATTTTTCAACTTTTAACTTATTATCGGTCAATATTGGCATCAAAATAAACAAACCAACTATTAAATAAAATACTGACACACCAATAGCACTACCAACCAAACGAAATATTGCTACTATTCTGCATTCCCCAAAGAATAGTGACCACATAGTCTAAGCTAAAATGACATAACATAGGAAATAGTAAATTATTGGTTCTAACAAAAATACTAGCAAACACAAATCCCATAGCCGTCGTCTGCAAAACTTGGATTATTGTTGCCGAAAAACTTTGCGAGTATAGATTCAGAAAATGCTCCGAACCAAACAAGATACTGGAAATGATCAAATAATTCCAATAGTGTTAGCAATACGACTCCTCGAAAAAGATACTCTTCAGTCGTACCAGCTATAAAGCCCACAGCGATGGCATTCAAAAAATTCTTTACATTCATCAAACCCATAATAATTAAAATTCCAGCAACAACCAAAATGCCTTTTTGTTGATCTTTATTGAGTTTCAAAGAAAAAGGGATTTTTCGTTGTGTTAGCCAGTTATTCAACAGAATCAGTAAACCCAAGAATAAAAACTTATCTAAACATAAAAAAAGCACACTGCTGTTTTCATGAAGATATCTCGAAAAATTCACCATACCAAATTCAAATAAAACTTCTAAAACCAGTAATACTATAAGTCTGTTTGTTAATCTTTTATGACTCATATAGCTATTCTCCTAAATATGATAAAATCCCATAATAATATATATAAAAAGATTAGTATCCAATAATAAAAATTCAATCAAACTATTTAGCCAAAAAAGCCATGATAAAATCCACAAGCAAAGTCTGCAGCCGATTGCATGGACCTATTATTTCTACGGATTGCGGCTGCGGTATAAGCATGTCCGACTCCCAAAATTTCGCCCAAAGAGTTATCTGATAATTCTAAATAATTATTTTCCATAACAAAACCTTCTCCTCCAAAATTATTTAAAAATTGTCCATATATCTACAGCATGCCTTACAGCCTTGCCCCCATGCATAACCAGCCTTATAATCTTTTCTAGAGCCTCCTTGAATTAACTGTAAGCTTTCACAATCTAAAGCTTCGATATTTTCTTTGATCCAATTTGTTTCAAAAGAAGTATTCATTACTATTCCTCCCACACTTTTATATTTACCCAACGCGTATATATGAATTAGGTATATCTAAGAATATATTCATTGTTGATTTAAAATCAAGCTTACAATCAAAGCATACGTATGTCTTATCGTTTAAGATATGGCCATTTAGCGAACAAATGAAATCCCTGGTAATCCATAATTGCAAAAGAGACTGTTGCATCTTCAACTAAGTAAGTATCAAATCCCAAATTACCAGACATTCGCGTAGTAGTGGAAACACAATGTGGCGTTGTCAAACCACAGATAAATACTTTTTCAATCTGACATTCTAGTAAAATACTTTTTAGTTTAGTTCCAATAAAGGCACTTTATCCAAAATAAGGAAAAAAGAAAAAAAAAAAAA